>DATMFR010000044.1:0-197248 GCA_035556695.1 Roseomonas sp. | reverse complement strand
ACCGTGGTCAGCCCGCCCTCGCCGTTGATCGCGCCCGCGAAGGTGACGTTGCCGCCCGTGGTGTCCACTGTGCCGTTGGTGCTGTTGACCACCACCGGCTGCGTGAAGGTGACGTCGGCGGTGGGCTGCAGCGTGCCGCCGGCGAAGACGATGGCCGGAGCCTGGGCCGCGGGATCGTCCTGCGTGAAGATCGGCTTCGTCTGGTCCACCAGCAGCGAGGCGAGCAGCAGGTCCACCTCGTTCGGCCTGTAGAGGGTGATCAGCTGCATGCCGTCGATGCTGCCGGCCTGGCTGGCGAAGCTGCCGGTCACGCCGCCCGCGGCGGTGATCAGGGTGTAGAGGCTGTCCGGCGCATAGGTGCCGCTGGCCGGGATGATGTTGAGCCCGCCATCCAGCGAGGCCGTGCCGGCCACCGCCAGGGTGGAGGCGGCGCTCGGCGTCAGCGCCACCTGCAGGGTGCCGCTGGAGGTCTGGATGTAGTTGCCGCCGACCGCCAGGGTGCCGGGCGCCCCGGCCACGCCCGGCGCCACGACGCCGGCATTGACCAGCCCGCCGCCGACCGTGCCGGCGCCGGTGAGGGCCGCGCCGGGGGCGACGCCGACATCGCCGCCGGTCCGCGCCGTGGGATGCGTGGCGTCACCCAGCACCAGCATGCCGCCGGTGACGGAGGTCACGCCGGTATAGGTGTTGGCGCCGTTGAGGGTGAAGGTGCCGCCGGCGATCTCCAGCCCGCCGGTGCCGCTGGCGGCGCCGTCGAAGCTGCCGCCATTGAGCACCCGGAGCTGCTGCGCGCCCAGGGCGATGGTGCTGTCCGCCACGCCGTTCAGCGTGTTCAGGGCGACCGCCTGGGTGGCGCCGCTGATGTCCAGTCCCGCACCGGCATTCGCCAGGACGAGCCCGGAGGAAGCGGCCACCGAGCCGGCGCCGGCGATGGCCAGCGTGCCGGCCTCCACCCGCGTCGCGCCGGTATAGGCGTTATCGCCCGCGAGGGTCAGCGTGCCGCCCGCGACGGTGAGGGCGCCCGTGCCCATGATGGCGCCGGCGAAGTTGCCGCCGCCCGTCACGGCCAAGGTGTTTTCGCCCAGCATCACCCCGCTGCCCGCCACGCCGTTCAGGCTTTGCAGGCTGCGGCCGCCGGAGGCGGTGGCGATGTCCAGCGCCGCGCCCGCGCCGGCCAGCGTCACGCCCGAGGAGGTGGCGATGTCGCCCGACCCGTTCAGCGCCAGCGTGCCGCCGGTGACGGTGGTCGCGCCGGTATAGGCGTTGGTGCCCGTCAGCGTCATCACGCCGCCCGCGACCGTGAGGCCGCCGCTGCCGGTGATGCTGCCGGCGAGATTGCCGCCGCCCGTGACGGCCAAGGTGTTCCCACCCAGCGCCACCCTGCTGCCCGCCACGCCGTTCAGCGTCTGGATGGAGGGCGTGCCGGAGGCGGCGGCGATGTCGAGCTGCGTGCCGGGGGCCGCCAGCGTCACGCCCGAGGAGGCGGCGATGTCGCCCGCGCCGCGCAGGGCCAGGGTGCCGGCATTCACCAGCGTCGCGCCGGCATAGGTGTTGGCGCCCGCCAGCGTCATGGTCTCGCCGGCGATGGTGAGGCCGCCATTGCCGCCGATGGTGCCGGCGAAGTCGCCGCCATTGGTCACGGTCAGCGTGCGCGCGCCCAGCGCCACGCTGCTGCCCGCCACGCCGTCCAGGGTCCGGACGCTGCGGTCGCCGGAGGCGGTGGCGATGTTCAGCGCCGCGCCCGGCGCGGTGAGCGCCAGGCCCGCGGAGCCCGCGATGTCGGCCGCGCCGGTGAGGTTCAGCGTGCCGCCCGAGATGGTGGTCGCGCCGGTATAGGCCTGCGCCTGGTTGAGGGTGAGGGTCCCCGCGCCGGTCTTCTCCAGGCCGCCGGGGCCGACCATCGCGGTCGAGACCGTCGCATCATGGCCGAAGGTGTCGATGGTGCCGCCGCTGGGGCCGAGCAGGACCGCGCCGCTGCGGTCATAGCCGTCCACGTTCACCTGCAGCGTGCCGCCGCTCATCACGAGCCGGCCGGTGCCGAGGGAGGAGACGTTGCCGATCTGCAGCGTGCCGCCGGCGATGGTGGTGCCGCCGGCATAGGTGTTGGCGCTCTGGAAGACCACGAGGCCGCTTTGCACGGACACGGCGGCGCCCGCCGCCGTCCCGGCCGTGTAGCCCTGGCTGGCCGCGATGCTGGCGGCGCTGTCATCGGCGATCGTGCCGCTGACCGTGACCGTGTTGCCGGCCCCCGGCGCGAAGCGGGCGGTCGAGCCGCTCATCAGGAAGAGGTCGGAGCCCGCCGCGCCGCCCGCCGTGCCGGCGATGACGCCGCTGGAGCCGGCCGCGCCGCCGGTGACCGCGCCGCCGGAGAAGTCGCCCGCGCCGATGATCAGCGAGGCGCCGTCGCGCACGAAGACCGCGCCGCCGAAGGCCGCGCCGCCGCCGCCGGAGCCGTCCGCGCCGCCGGCGCCGGCGCCGGTGCCGCCCGAGGCGCGGTTGCCGCCGCCGCCGCCGAAGCCGCCCGCGCCACCATCAAAGGCCAGCACGGCCGAGGACTGCGAACCGCCGCCGCCGCCGCCGCCGAAGCCGCCCGCGCCGCCCACGCCATTGGCGCCGCCGCCGCCGCCGCCGAAATCGGCGCCGTTGCCGCCGCGGGTGCCCGCATGGCCGGCACCGCCGCCGCCGCCATAGCCGCTCGCGTTGCCGCCCGCGGTGAAGGCGTTGCCGCCGGCGCCGGCCGCACCGGCCGGGAAGCCATTGCCGCCGCCGCCGCCGCCGCCGCCCCAGGCGGCGCCGTTATAGGCCGCGCCGCCCTGGCCGGCATTGGCGCCGCCGCCGCCGCCGCCGCCTCCGGAGTCCGCGTGAGCGCCGATGCCACCGGGCGCGCCGTTCACGCCGGCGCTGCCGGCGAGGCCCGCGCCGCCGCCGGCGCCGCCGGCGCCGCCATTGCCCGCGCCGCCGGCCGCGCCAGTGGTGGTGGCGCCGCTCGTATCATAGACGCCCGCGCCGCCGCCGCCGCCATTGAAGCCGCCGCCGCCGCCAGCGCCGTCCATCGGGCGCCCGCCTGCGCCGCCGAGGCCGCCGCCGCCGCCGCCCGTGGTTCCCGCGCCGCGTGTGACGTCACCGCCCGTGCCGCCGGTCGCCGTGTTGTTGGCGAAGTTGACGTTGGAGACCGCGACCGCGCCCGAATTGACGAAGATCGCGCCGCCCGCGCCCATGCCGCCGCCGCCGCCCGAGGCGCCGGCGCCACCCTGGGCGCTGCCATTGGCGATGGTGAGGTTCGCAACCGCCACCGTGCCGCCGTTCACGAAGAACACGCGGTTCTGGTTGTTGCCGCTGATCGTCAGGCCGGAGGCGCCGCTGCCGTCGATGGTGACGCTGCTGCTGATGACCGGCAGCGGCGCCGACAGCGTGACCGTCTGGTTCGCCAGCGACGAGGCGAAGGCGATGGTGGAGCCGGGATTGGCGTTCGCCTGGGCGATGGCCCAGCTCAGCGTGCCCGCGGCGCCGGCGTTGCCGGAATCGGCGGCCTGGGTCACCACATAGGTGCCGGTCGGCAGCGGTGCGGCCGCGAGATGCCCAACCGGCGTCAGGGCGGTGAACAGCACCAGCCACTGTGCCAGGCGACGCCCACGGCCTGCTGCCGGGCGCGACCGCTTCTCGCGCTGCTGGCCCACACCCATCTCACTCCCCAGCATCGTCATGTCTCGCATGTTCCCTGGCGTCCCGCGCCGCTTCGTCAGTTCGGTTGCGCACGTGCCCCCCGGCAGGCGCGCGGTCAGATCAGTCATCCCGCCCATCCCCCACGAGCCGGCGGACCGGCGTCGCGTGACGATCGAGCGCGGAATCGATGTAGAGGAGGTCGGCTTCCGTGAAGTCGCCAGCCAACCGCTTCAGCATCATCAGGTTGAGCAGGTAGTTGTACCGGGCCGCCAGCAGGTTGCGCTGCGCCTGGTAGAGATCCCGCTCGCTGTCCAGCACATCCTTGATCGGCAGGGTGCCGGCGGCGTAGCGCGCCCGCTTGCCGTTCACGATGCGCGTCTGCGCCTCCAGCGCCTTCACCAGGGTGCGGTCGCGGCGCGTATTGGCGACGACCTCCTCGAAGGCGGTGCGCACCTTCTCCTCGACTTCAAGGCGCTGGTCCTCCAGCCGGTAGGTCGAGGCCCGGTAGCGCGCGCGGGCGGCGAAGACCGGATAGCCCGCCCCGTCCGGGTTGAAGAGCGGCACGGTGAGGCGGAAGAGCAGCGTGCGGTCGTTGATCGTCGAGCCGCCGCCATAGACGGTGCCGCCATTGTCGGAACGGTCCTGCGTCAGCCGCAGGTCCAGCCGCGGCAGCAGCGCCGCCGCCTGCGTCTCGGCCTGGGCGCGCGCCTCGGTGGTGGCGCTCTCCAGCGCACGAAGGTCGACATTGTGCGCCTGCGCCTCGCGCACCCAGTCATCGGCGCGCGCCGGATTGGGCGGCGCCATCGGGATGCGGGCGGCGAGCGGTGCCAGTGGCCCCACGCGGAAGCCGGCGCGCCGTTCCAGCGAGGCGAAGTTCTCGTTCAGCGAGGCGGCGGCCGCCATGCGCTGCGCCTCGGCGGCGCGCAGCCTCGCCTCCACCTCGTCGGCATCGCCCTCGCTCACCAGGCCGAGGCGCTGGCGCGTCTGCGCCTCCGCCATCTGGCGCGCGAGCGTCTCCTCCTCTGCCCGCGCCACCTGATAGCCGTCATAGGCGGCGAGGGTGGTGAGGTAGCCCTGCATCAGGTCGAAGAGGGTGCGCTGGCGGGCCGCGGTCAGCTCGTCCCGCGCGCGGCGCAGCGAAGCATAGGCGCCGTGCAGCTGGGCAAAGAGCCGCGGGTCGAAGATCGGCTGCACCACTTCCAGCGTGTAGCCCTGGTTGCGGAAGTTGTTGACGCCGAGCTGGTAGAGGAAATTGTCGGAACGGATGACGTTCAGCCGCTCCTTGCCCTTGTCGAAGATGATGTTGGCGCGCGGCGCGAAGCCGATATAGGCGTCGCGCAGGCTGTAGCGCGCGGCATCCTTCCCGGCCTCGGCCTGCCGGACCTGCGGATGCGCGGAATCGGCGCGGTCCGCCAGTTCGGCGAGGCCGGCCACGGGCCCGGCGTCGCGCGGGCTGCGGCTGGCCGGCACCTCCGTGCGGCCGGTCATGGCCTGGGCCATGACGCGGCCGGCGGGCGGTGCCGCGAGCTGGGTCTGCCAGCCGCCGGAGGACGACTGGGCCGCCGCCGGCCCGATGGCGGAGAGCAGCACCGCACTGGCGCAGAGAAGCTGGCGCAGGGTCATGGAGTCAGCTCCAGTTCGGCGCGGCACTTCAGCCCCGCGGGGATGCGGAGCTGCCGGTTGTCGAGCTCGAAGCGCACGCCGAACATGTCGCTGCGCGGGTCCACCACGCTGTCGATCAGTGAGATGGGCGTGACCAGCGAGGCCAGGCCGGTGCCGGGAAAGCTCAGCCGCCCGCGCGCGCCCTGGCGCACCTGGCCGAAGAGCGAGGCCGGCAGCGCCACCTCGACATGCAGGCTGTCGACGTTCTCGATCACCATGACCGGCTTGTCGCGGACCTGCTCGCCCACCTGGAGGTTGCGCTCGGTGACGATGCCGGCGATCGGGCTGCGCAGCGTGCGGATGGCGAGCGCCGCGCGGGCCTGCTCCAGTTCCGCCCGGGCGATCGCGACGTTCTCCGCGGCGGTCGCCACCTCGAGCGCCGCGACCTCGCGGTCGGTCTTGATCTGGTCCAGGTCCTGCGGCGAGATCATCCGCGCTTCCTGCAGGCCCTGGTTGCGCCGCAGGGTGCGGTCGGCCAGCGAGAGGCGGGCGCGCCGGAGGCGGAGCTGCGCATCGGCGCCCGCCCGCACCTCGGCCAGGGTGAGCTGCGCCTGCTCCGTCTCGGTGCGGAGCTGCGCGACCACCTGGCCGGCGGTGACGCGGTCGCCGCGCTCCACCTTCACCTCGGCCAGCACGCCCGGGACGGGGCTTGCCAGCTCGACGCGCTGCGCGGCGAAGACCTGGCAGGGGAACTCGGGACGCGAGGCGGCGTCCTGCGCGGACGCGAGAGTGGTGCCGGCGAGCCAGCCCAGGACCACCGCGGGAAGATAACGCTTACGCATGCAAATGCCTCAGGAAGACCAGCCGCAGCTCGCGCCAGAGCTGCCAGGCCAACGGCTCGGTCCCCAGGTCGAAGCGGAGATAGACCCGGCCGTTCAGGTAAGTGACGGGGAGAGGATGATCGGGGCGGAGCTGGACCTCGTAGGCCGGCTCCTCCATCCGGAGCTGGTTGCCGCCGTCACGCGTGACGGCGAAGGGGCCGCCGCCGTCGAGCGACAGCACCGGGCTGGGCAGGATGTCGGTCGCGGCCGGCACGATGCGGAGCAGCGTGGCCGGGGTTTCCGCGCCGGTGTCATAGGCGGGCCGCAGGCTGATGCCCTGCAGCCGGTGGCGCAGCGCGTCGATCGCGCTCATCGGCACCAGGGCGCGCACCAGGGCGGCCTCGGGCCGGTAGACCAGGGCGAACTGCTCGCCCTTGACCAGGAAGCGGCCCGGCAGGTCTGCGGCGGCGGTGGCGAGCACAATCTGGCCCGCCGCCGGGCTGCGCAGCAGCAGCGCCGCCTCGTCCCGCCGCGCATCGGCCAGCTCGCGCTTCGCCTGGGCCAGCTCCTCCGCGGCGATGGCGGCGCGCACGCGGTCATTGCTCAGCTCTCGCGTGTAGCGGGCCTCCAGCTCGGCCTGGCGGGCCATCTGGCGCTCCACCTTGGCCGAGACGGCGGGATCGGCGAGCTGGGCGAGGGGCTGTCCGGCCGTGACCGTGGCGCCGTCCTCCACCAGCAGGCGGCCGACCATCGCGCCCACGCCGGAGCGGGCGATGCTCTCCTCCGGCACGGTGACGAAGCCTTCCACGACCAGGCGGTTCGGCGCCGGCAACAGGAAGAGCACCACCAGAATCAGTGCGCCGAGCGCTCCGAGGCCGCCCAGGGCGCGGAAGCGGCGCGCGCGCGGCTGCTCGCCGCCGATGCCCTTCACCGCTCCTGCCAGCATCGGCCAGGCATAGCCGACCACCGACCAGACACCGAGCAGGATGCCGAGCGCCTGGTAACGCTCGGCCACGTGCAGCGCGATCACCAGCATCAGGCCGAAGCGGTAGATGAAGGAGAGCGGACCGTAGAGCACGAACCACGCCTTCTCGCCCGGCGTCGCCGTCGGCGCGCGCGCCTCGGCGCGTCCGAGCACGTAGCGCTGGAAGAGATAGCCGAGATAGGCGGCGGCGCGGGTGCCGAGGCCGGGGATCTCGATGAAGTCGGCCAGGATGTAGTAGCCGTCGTAGCGCTGCAGCGGATTGCCGTTGAACAGCAGCGTCGAGAAGCCGCTGATCATGATGACGTTGTAGCAGATCGCCCGCAGCAGGCCGGGCTCGGAGCTGCTCCAGAGCAGCAGCGCGACGGCGCCGAGGAAGAGCTCCACCAGGATGCCGGCGGCGTCGATCAGGATGCGGTCCCACTTCCGCTCCAGCGTCGCCGAGGCGGTGGCATCCACATAGGGCACGGGGATGAAGGCGGCGAAGAGCAGCCCGACCTGCCGCACCTCCACGCCGGCGCGGCGCAAGGTGATGGCGTGCATCATCTCGTGCATCGCCTTGACGACCGGATAGACCAGCCAGGCCAGCAGCAGGTTCTGCGCGGAGAACATCCGGTCGGTGAAGTCGGCGGTCAGCTCGCCCCAGTGCATGACGCCGAGCACCGCGCCCAGCAGCACCATGGCGATCCAGAGCCCGACGCCGACCGGGCCGAACATCCAGCCGCACCAGGGCAGGATGGCGTCCACCAGCCGCGTCGGGTCGAACAGCGGCAGCTTGAAGGCGAGCGGGGTGCGGAGCTGGGCCGCCAGCAGGCGGCGGCGCTCGCGCGCCTTGCGCTCGGCCATCGCCGCGGGGTCCGGCGTGCTGTCGCGCTGCAGCAGGCCGAGCGCGCCGAGCTGCATGACGAAGCCGGCGGCGGCCTGCGGATCGACCGGCTGGCGGCCAGCCTCGTCCAGGCCCTCGCAGATCTCGCCGAGCGTGCGGCGCCCGTCCATGGCGCCCACGATCTCGGCGCCGCTGCGGGAGACGCGGTAGAAGCGATGGGCCGCGCGGTCGTGGAACACGTACCACGGCAGGCCCCGGTAGAGGTGGCGGAAGGCCTCCACATGCGGCTTCAGGCGGGGGCGCAGATGGGCCATCTGGCCCAGCGCGGTTTCCGCCGTACCGGTGGCGGCGCTCATGGCATCCAGGCCCAGAGCTTCAGCCGTGCCCAGGCGACGGCACCGCGCACCCAGACCCAGGCGAGCGGCGCGGTGCCGGCCTCGATCTTGCCGATGCCCTGCATGCCCGGGCGCAGCGCCGCGTCCGGCTGCTCCAGCCGCGCCTCGACGCGGAAGGCGTTGCGGCCATCCTTGGCGGTGGCGAGTGGCGTCACGCCGGTGACCTGGACCGGCCAGGAGGCGTAGGGGAGGGAGGCGAGGACCATGTGCCCCTCCTGCCCCGGCTTGATGGCGGCGAAGTCGTTCTCCTCCACCTCCAGCGCCACGCGATAGCCGTCGAGCGGGGAGAGTTCGTAGACCACCTCGCCCCGGCGCAGCGGCGCGCCGATGGACTGGCTGGGGTCGCCGGAGATGACGATGCCGTCGAAGGGCGCGACGAAGCTGGTGCGCCCCAGATGCGCGTCGATCAGCCGCAGCTCGGCCTCAGCCTGCATGCGGCGGGCGGTGGCGATGCCGGCGGCGGCCATGTCGCGCCGGCCGATCGCCTCGTCCGCCTGGCGGCGGCTCTCGGCGATACGGCCCTCGTAGTCGAACTTCTGCAGGCGCAGCTCGCGGTCGTCCATGCGCGCCAGCACGGTGCCGGCGGCGACCCGGTCGCCCGGCCGCACCGCGGCCTCGACCAGATAGCCGTCGAAGGGCGCGGCGATGCTGCGCTTCACGGCGCCTTCCAGGGTCGCGCGGGCATTCACGCGGAAGGGCACGGGCAACAGGGCGATGCCCACCAGCGCCGCCGCGGCGGCGAGGGCGGCGACCGGCTTCCAGGCGGCGCGCCCGGCACCCGCCTCCTTCACAAGCGCGCCGGCATGGCCGAGCAGGCCACGATCGGCCCGCAGGCGCAGTGCCAGCAGCGGCGCGACCTGCGCCGCGACCGCCTGCCAGCCGGCGATCTGCTCGGGCTGCGGCGCCGTGCCGTCGCCTTCCAGAGTCATGGCCATCCAGCCGGCGCGGCCGGGCAGGCGCACCGGCAGCGTGGCCGACCACGCCACTTCATGCGCGCGGCAGAGGCGCTGATGCGCGCCGATGGCCGCGAGCTGGCCTTCCGGCGGCGGTACGGCCAGCGCGGTGCCGGCCTCCACCGCCTCTTCCATCGCCGCCTTGAGGGCGATGACGAAATCCGTCTGCAGCGTGGAGAGGCGGCCGCGCGAGGTGGCGCGCAGCCGCATCTTCCCGGCGCCACCCAGGCCGAGGCTGACCCGGGTGAGCGCCCACTGACCCGCGAGCATGCTGCACAGGGCCTCGATCGCCGTATCCGTATCGCCGCCTGCGGCGACCAGGCCGAGCCATTCCGCCGCCTGTGGGGGCGCCGGCATGGCGTTGGCCGCCCCCGCCCGGCCGAACCAGCCGAGGCCCCACTGCACCAGCCGCGTCACGCGGTCGAGCTGCGGCAGGATGCTGCGGGCGAGTTCGAAGGCGACGACGCCCTCCAGCTTCTCCCCCGCCATGATGGGCAGGGCGAGCTGGCAGGTGCCGCCGGCCGCCTCGTCGTTCTGCACGACGCTGCGCTGGAGCTGAAGGCAGCGTTCCGCCGCCTTGGCCAGGAGGAAGCTGACCGCTCCCTCCCCGAAACTGGCGGCGCGGGCATAGCGCGCGCCGTCCTGCCGCAGGGCCACGAAGGCGCCCTGCACCGGGGCGGGGCCATCCGGCGCCGCCTGGGTGACGAGGGCGACGGCCAGCTCAAGCCAGGCCTGCGCCGCCAGCCCCGCATCGCCGGCGCCAAGCAGCTGGCGCCAGGATGCCTGACCGTTCGACGGACCGGCGGAAGAGGGAGCATCGGAAGAGACGAGAGGCTCGGCCATGGTACTTTACTTGCCCGGTCGTGGTGCTGCGGGGCTCAGCCGAGGCTGCCGTAGGCCTTCTCGAACTCCTCGATCGTCTTGTTCAGCATCGCCGCGAGGCGCTTCGCCGCGTGCGGGTTCAGCAGGACGCGGTCGGTGAGGGCGACGGTTACTTCCTCGGTCGAGCCCATCCAGGCCTGGCTGGTGCCGAACAGCACCATCACCTCTTCCCGCGTCGTCGCCACGTTGCAGACATTCGCGTAGGTCGTGCGGAGCTTGCTGTCGTCCCACTTGATCTTGGTCTGGCCGGAGATCGTGGTCTTCAGGCCGCTACGGTCATCGGACATAGTTTTTAGTCCCAGTGAAGGAGGGCCACTTTTGCAGCCCTGGTAGGCGTTGAAAGGATGACGCCCCGTCCAAATCAGGCGGCGAGGCGCGGACGCGTCGTGCCGGTGGTGGAAGCCCCCTGCACCGTCAGCTCCGGCGCCGCACCACCGGTGAGCAGCAGGAGCAGCATCGGGTCGGCGCCGTCATCCGCCACCCAGGTGCCGGTCGCCTCGTCGAGCACGTAGCCGGTGGGGATGGAGGAAGATTCGGTGCCGGCCGCCATGGCCACGGAGGCAGGGGCAGACGCCTCCGCCACCATGCTTTCCGCCGGCTGGCCGCGCTGAAGCTGCGCAGCCGCGGCGAGGTCGGCGAGGCTGGAGCCGCTCGAGAGCGTCTCGTTGCCCGCGACGAGGAAGACGCCGCCAGCCGGCGCGACCGCCGCCTGCATCGTCGGCGCGAAGCTCGGCGCCGGCGCGACGTTGAAGACGGTGTTCACGCCGCCGCCGAGGATCAGCTCGGCCCGCTCGGCCCGCGCCGCCTCCAGCACCTGGGCGGAGAGCAGGGCGCCGCTGCGGTCGCGCTGCACCGTGCCGGAGGCGCCGAACACCGTGTTGTTGCCGTCGCCGGCCAGGATGGTGTTCGCCCCGGCGCCGCCCATGACCAGGTTGTCGCCCTCGCCCGCATCGATCACCGCGCCGCTGGTGGGCAGGGGCTGGCCGAGCCCGGCGAAGGGCGCGGTGGTGGCGGGCTGGAGGTTGCCGATGACCGGCACGGTGCGGCCGGTCACCGTGATCCGCTCGCCGATCACCATGTCCTGCGGCCCGGCGCCGGTCGAGCGCACGCTCGCCGAGACGGTGCCGAGATGGCCGAGGACGATGTCGTTGCCGTAGCCGGTGACGATGGTGTTGTTGCCCGGACCGCCGAAGGCGATGGCGCTGCCGGTGCCGCCGACGCTCAACTCCAGGAAGTTGGAGCCGCCCTGGGTCTCCTCCACCGTGGTGGCGTGCAGCAGGCTGAGGGAGCGGGCATCGCGCGTCACCGCGCCGGCGGCGCCGAAGACGACGTTGTTCCCGTAGCCCGTGTAGATGTGGTTGTTGCCGGCGCCGCCGATGACGACGTTGTTGCCGCTGCCCACACGGATGTCGCTGCCGCCGGCGAGCGGCGACTGATCCAGCCCGAGGCTGCCATTCGGCGTGACCGGCGCCAGGTTGCCGCGTTCCGGCACGATGCGGCCGACCACGTCCGGATGCGAGCCGTCAGCGCGCTGCGCCGAGGCGTAGTAGAGCATGGCGCCGAAATCGACATAGCCGAGATGGCCCAGCACCACATTGGCGCCATCGCCCACGCGGATGGTGTTGAAGCCCGGGCCGCCGAAGACGACCTGCGTCGCCGTCGAGCGGTCGCCGGCATAGATGGTGTTGTTGCCGCCCTGGGTCTCCTCCAGCGTCTCGGCGAAGAGGATGGCGCGGGCATAGGTATCCCGCGTGACCGCGCCGCCGGCGCCGAAGATGGTGTTGGAGCCCGTGCCGGCGACGATGGTGTTGTCGCCCGCGCCGCCGAAGATGATGTTGCTGCCATTGCCGGCATGGATCACCGAGCCCGCCTCGGCCATCGGCTGGTCGAGCCCGCCGAAGGGCGCCGTGGTATAGGGCTGGCTGTTGCCGATGGCCGGCAACACGCGGCCGATCAGGTCCGGATAGTTGCCGGTGGCCCGCTGCGCGGTGCTGAAGTCGGTCAGCACCGAATAGTTCACCTGGCCGAGATGACCGAAGACGATATTGTCGCGGTTGCCGACGGTGATCTGGTTGTAACCGGCTCCGCCGAAGACGAGGTTGACGCCGTCGCCCAGGGTGATGACGTGGTCGCCGCCCAGGCTCTCCTCCACCGTGGTGGCGAAGGCGACCTGCTTGCTGACCGCGTAGCGGGTGACCGCGCCGGAAGCGCCGAAGACGGTGTTGTTGCCGTCCCCCGCCGTGATGGTGTTGTCGCCCGCGCCGCCGAGGATGACGTTGTTGCCCTGGCCGGCGGTGATGACGGCGCTGGTGGAGGCGACCGCATGGTCGAGCGTCGCGTTCGGCCAGAGCGCGCTGTGGCCGAGCGTGCCGCGCTCCGGCACCGTGCGGGCCAGCACGTCGGGGCGGGCGCCGTCGGCGCGCATGGCATCCGTGAAGGCCGAGAACACCACGTTGTTGACGACGCCGAGGTGGCCGAGCACCACGTTGTTGCCGTCGCCCACGGTGATCCGGTTGTTGCCAATGCCGCCGAACACGACGTTGGTGCCCTGGAAGCCCAGCCCAGCCGTGATGGTGTTGTCGCCGGCCAGGCTCTCCTCCAGCGTCTCGGCGTAGAGCAGGGCGTTGCCGGCGGCGCCGTTCCGCGTCACCGCGCCGGCCGCGCCGAAGATGACGTTGTTGCCGGCGCCCGTGGTGGTGATCGTGTTGTTGCCGGTGCCGCCGAGAATGACGTTGTTGCCGGTGCCCGTGCTGATGGTCGAGCCGGTGCCGTGCAGCACCGTGCCGTCCTGGCCGAGCACGTAGCCGATCACGTCCGGCGAGCGGCCGGTGGTGTCCGGATTGGCGAGGCGGTCGAGGTCCACGAAGCCGGTATGGCCGAGGATGATGTCGTTGCCATTGCCGGCGGTGATGGTGTTGGTGCCGGCGCCGCCGAAGACGATGTCATTGCCGTCACCCACGGTGATGCGGTTGTTGCCGCCCGCATTCTCCTCGCCCGCCGCGGTATAGGCCTGGTGGATCTTGATGCCGCCGGCCAGCAGCAGGTCCACCTTGGCGATGCCGTTGGCGCCGAAGACCAGCATCTGACGGTCCGCCGCGGTGATGGCGGGCAGGTTGTTGGCCGGGTCGGCCGGAGCGGTGGCGTCATAGGTGGTGATGGTGTTGTTGCCGCCACCACCCATGATCACGGCGCTATGGTAGGCCGTGATGACGTTGTCCCCATTGCCGGCTGCCGCGCCGTGCCAGCCCTCGACCGTGAGGTTCTGGCCCCCATTGGTCGCGGTCACCTGGCCGTAATGGCCGATCACCACATCGCTGCCGGTGCCGGCATCGATGGTGTGGCTGCCGGCGCCGCCCAGGATGATGTCGTTGCCGGCACCGCCGGAGATGACGTTGTTGCCGCCGAGGCCCTCGAGGCTGGTCTGCACGCTGATCAGGTGGGCGAAGCGGCCGGTCGCGGCGTCGCGCACCACGATGGCGGCGTGGCCGCCGATGATGTCGTCGCCGCCGCCGCCGTTGATGACGTTGCTGCCGCCCGAGCCGAGGATCAGGTCGTTGCCCAGGCCGCCATCGATCACGCTGTGGTTGCCGAAGGCCAGGCCGGAGACCGTGAAGCGGCCGCCGGTGCCGCCCGCCGCGCCATCCACCGTGCCGCCGCCGGCCAGGATGATGTCGTTGCCGCCGCCGCCGGCGATGGTGTTGTCGCCACCGCCGCCGAACAGGATCTTGTCGCCCGCGCCGCCGGTGATGACGTTGTGCCCGCCCACGCCGCTGGTGTCGGAGGCCTGGATGAGCTGGCCCTGCACGGTGCGGACGACGCTGCCGAGGCCGCCGAAGACGATGTCGGCGCCCGCGCCCGTGCTGATGGTGTTGTCGCCGCCGCCGCCGAAGATGATGTCGCGGCCGCTGCCGGCGAAGATGGTGCTGCTGACGTCGTTCGCGCTGGCGGAGTTGGCGGAGACCAGGGTGGCGGTGACGGTCGTGCTGGTCACGTCATCCAGCGAGTTGGCGCCATGGCCGAAGATGATGTTCTCGCCTGCGCCGCCGGAGATGGAGATGACGTTCGCGCCCTCGCCACCGAAGATCGTGTTGTTGCCGCTGCCCGCGACGATCACGTCGTCCCCGGCGCCGCCGTAGATGATGTTGTTGCCCGTACCGGCGGTGATCGTGTCCTGCGCCGAGCCGCCGACGATGGTGTTGCGGCCGTTGCCGACGGCGATCGTGTTGCGGGCATTGCCGCCGAAGATCGTGTTGTTGCCGTTGCCGGCGACGATGGTGGTGTCGATGCTGGCGCCGAAGACGACGTTGTTGCCGTTGCCCAGCTGGATCAGCGGATCGCCGTCCACGCCGCCGAGATCGATGATGTTGTTGCCGTTGCCGCCGGTGACGGTGACGTTGCCGAGGTAGCCCTGGCCAAAGCGGATGACGTTGTCGCCCTCGCCGACATCGGCGACCACCACCTTCACGCCGCGATACACCGTGGTCACGCCGTTGGCCGTGATCGCGATGTCCTCGTTCCCCGCGGTGCCGCCGACATGGGCGATCTCGTAGGTCTGGCTCGGGTTGGTGAGGTTGGAGCCGACTTCCTGGCGATCGGCGTTCCTGCCCATGTTGAGGGTCAGCGTGCCGTCGGCCTCCTGGTGGGCCAGCGCCGGCGTGGAGTGAACCTCGGAGTAGCTGTAGCTGAAGGAGAGCAGCGTGATGTCGATGATGTCGAAGCTGGCCTCGAACAGCGTGATCTTGCCCACGATCGGCAGGTCGATGCCGACCCAGACGAAGGCATAGATCAGCGCGTCCAGCTCGCCGGCGATGTCGAACAGGTGCAACGGGTTGTCGAGCAGCGCGGTCAGCAGCTCGGAGGCGTGCAGCTTGCCGTCACCGCTGTTGTCGTGCAGCTGGAAGGTCACATGGCCGCTGATCTCGCCGCCGACGCCGGCCGCCACCAGGGCGAGGTTCACCGCCGCGGTGACGCCGAAGGTCGCGTAGAAGTCGAGCTGCGGGCCGATCGTGTTGTCGACGTAGAACCCGTCCATCAGCATGAGCGGATTGTTGTTCGACATGAACTTGATGATGCCGGTCGTGTCGTAGCCGAAGGCGAGATTGATCTCGACGCCGACCGAGGCATAGAAGGTGACCGTCACCGGCACGGGGCCGACCAGGAAGCGGAACGGCAGCTCCTTGCTGAAGTTGAAGTCGAAGGTCGGCAGGGTGATATGCACCAGATCGACCGGGTTCACCTGGCCCATCAGGAGCTTCACGATCGACATGGGGTCGTGAAGGATCGGGAAGTCGAAGACTGCCTTGCCGCCGGCCCCCTTCGCGTTCTCCAGCGACTGCAACTGCCCGCCGATATTGCTGTGGCTCTGCGCCGAGAGACGAGCGAGCGCGGCATCGGCTGCCGCCGAGCCGGCGGAGCTGTTCTGGAAGTAGCTGGCCGCGGCGCTGACATCGGCCTTCGCGACCTTGCTCGCGAAGGGATCGAGGTTGCTGCTGCTCAGCGAATGGGCATTCGGGTCGTCGGTCTGGCCGAAGACGAAGGTGCCGAAATTGACCTTGATGCCGCCGGAGTCCTGCATGGACTGCAGCGAGCGCACGAGGCCGGCGACATCGTCCAGGATCTGGATGAAGCGCACGGCCTCCTGCACCTTCGGCCCGCCGAACTGCTGCGCCAGGTCCAGCACCGAGGTGGAGCCGATGATCTGCGAGATGCCGGGAATGGGCGCGGTCAGGAAGTCGAGGATCGGCTGGATCGGCTCGATCACGTCGCCCACCGTGTCGAGGATGGGCTTCAGGATGGTGTTCAGGAAGCTGCCGACATCGAGCGTGACGTCGAGGAAGGTCAGCGGCGTGACGATGCCGCTCTCCGGCTCGTCGCCGATCGCGCCGGTGAAGACCTTGTTGAAGGAATAGGAGAACAGCAGCTCGGTGGCGACCGAGGGCAGCGCCGTCGAGGTGCTGCCGATGCCGAAGCCGGAGTCGAGCAGGAGATCGACGTTGAGCGTCATCTCCATGCCGGAACGGATGATCGGACCCTTGGCGAAGTTGCTGAACAGCAGGCGGCCGGTGTGGTCGGCCGGCCCGATATCAACGTAGATGCTGCCGGTGAGGCTGGTGCCGAGATACTCGCGCCCCCCCAGTGTGGAGGACAGCGTCGAGCCGTTGGTCGCCGTCATCCGCAGGAAGCCGAGGTTCAGCGTCGCGCTGAAGGCCGGGTCGGTCGGCATGAAGACCGCGACCAGCAGCTCCACCGCGTGCAGCTGGCGGAAATCGGCCTCGAAGACGTCGTTCGGGTCGTTGTTGGAGGCGAAGTGCTCCAGCGCGCCCGGCACGCCCATGTCGTAGACGAAGAAGCCCTTGTCCTTGAGGTAGCCGAAGCCGATCGTGAAATCGAGCTGGGCCAGCAGGTTCACCATGCCGTTCTCGATCTGCAGCCCGAGCCCGGGAATGCCCAGGTCGGCGCTGAGATTGACCATGGTGTTGAGCAGCGTGACGTCGAAGTGCCAGACGAAGGAGATCTCCGTCGGGGAGTCGATGCTGTCGATGTAGGAATAGACGTCGCCCGGCAGGTGCAGCAGGTCGGTGAGGACGTATTCCAGGCCCTGGGTGATGATGTTCTGCGTGGTGGCGGGCTGGCCGGGATGGGCGGTCTTGAAGTCGTCCAGCAGCGACTGCAGCGTGCCGACCACGCTGTCATGCAGCGTCGCGAAGAAGTTGCCGATGCCCTGCAGGGCCGGCCCGATCAGCGGCAGGTCAAGGCCGTAGAGCGCCTGCGCGAAGCTGCCATAGGCGATGTTCGACAGGAAGGCGTCCAGCCCGTCGATCACCGTCTGCGGGTCGTTCAGGATGCTGCCGACCGAGATGCCGTCCAGGCTTGGGAAGGCGGTGTGGACGCTGCGCTCCGGTAGCCCGTCCACGCCCGTGGTGTCGAACAGGTTGCCGATCTGCAGCTCGACCGGACCGAGCTGCTGGCCCAGCATCACCACGGGGAGGGAGACCTCCAGCGCGGCATTGGCCGAGAAATGGATCAGGTCGGCGAGCCCATTGCCGGCCGAGCCGAGCTTCGCGAGATCTGCGAAGGTGAGGATGCCGTCGCCGGCGGTCGAGCCGCCGAAGCCATCGTTGAGCGTGACGAGGAAGGTCGCCGGCGCGACGGAAATGTCGCCGACCGCGAAGCCTTCCTCCCCGGCTGCCACCAGGCCGATGTCGGCGCCGAGCACGGCATGGCCGGCGACGATCGTGGCACTCACCGGACCGAGCGCGGCGGTGAAGCTGAGATTGGTGGCCTCGATGCCGAGGGTCGCGCGGATGCCCGTCAGCAGCTCGTGGGTGTCCGGGTCCTCGCCGGTCTCGATGAAGAAGCGTTCGCTGGTCGAGTTGGGCGCGGCCAGATGGCCGGTAAGGATGCGCACGCCGTCCACCGTCGTGCGCTGGCTGACCAGCTTGCCGCCGAGGCCGAGATCCTCTGCGATGTGGGAGCCGTTGATGGACTCGACGGTCAGGGTCAGCTTCGGCTGCGCCTCGGAGAGGCGGAAGGTGTTCAGCAGGTTGCCGTCGGCATCCGTGCCGAGCACGGAATCCTTCGCGCTGAAGACCAGCTTGCCGGCCTTGCTGGTGACCGAGATGATCTGGCCGAGCGCGACGTCGAAATCGCCCTCCATCGTGCCGCCGCTGCCGGGCAGGCGGACATTCTCGTGCAGCAGGTCGGCGGCGGAGACCAGGGTGGTCGCGAGGGCGGAGCGGATCGCGCTCACCAGCCCGGCAAGGGTGGTGCGGCCCGCATCGGCCGCTACCGAGACCTCGACCGTCACATCGGTGCCGATGGAGATGGCGAAGCTGTAGGCCTGGCTCGGGTCCGTCACCGCGGCGGCGGCGGTGATGGTGGAGGTGGAGCCGGCATCGACGCTGGGCTGGCCGTCCTGGAAACCGAGGTCGGAAAGGCCGTTGGCCGGGCTGGTGCTGCTGTCGTGGAAGACGATGGCGCCGGTCGCCTCGTCATAGCTGGCGAAGTCGGTCTGGCCGGCGGCGGTGTTGATGGCGTTGAGCAGGTCCTGCACCGTGGCATTGGCGCCGAGCGCGCCCACACTCACGGTGAAGGCGCGGCCGCTGCCCAGGGTGAACTGCAGGTCGGGCTTGCCGGCCGTGCCGGTGCGCAGCCCGTTTCGCCCGTTCAGTGCGGCCAGCGACTCGTTCAGCGCGGCGGCATGGGAGTTGTCGCCGAGATTGATGCCGAGGGTCAGCGCCAGGCTCACGCCCGCGCTCACATCCAGGTTGCCGCTCGCGCTCAGGCTGGCGATGCTGCCGATGGCGCTGACCAGGTCGTGCAGGGCGCTGCCGTCGCTGCCCAGGAAATTGGTCAGGCTGTCGAGGTCGAGGCTGAAGGGAAGCTGGGTGTGGACGTCGACCGGCGTGTAGGCGATCGAGAGGATCAGGTGGTCCTGGTCCTGCAGGCTGAAATGGACGTAGTCGCCGCCCAGCGCGTCGTTGATCGCGGTCTGGATCGAGCCCAGCGCCGCGTCGGGATCCTGCTCCGCCGCGCTCAGCGCCACCAGGAACTTGCTGCTGAAGCCGAGGATGTCGTCCAGGCTGACGTTCACCAGCGGGATGGTCTGGTTCGCCAGGTCCGAGTTCATGCTCTGGAAGACTTGGCGCACCGCCTCCACCACGTCGGCGACGACGAGCTTGCTGTCGAGGCCGATCACCTCGACATGCGGGCTCGGCACCGAGAGCTCCAGCAGCTGCGAGGCGTCGTCGAGCGTGATGACCACCTCGGGGCTGGCCACCGAGGCGAGGTCCACGCCGCCCGCGCTCAGGCTGACGGACTTGATGTCCAGCATGGCGAAGGGCTCGTCGCCGCGGCCCGAGCCGAGCGTGAAGGCCCAGATGTCCTTGAAGCTGCCGTTGGAGAGCGAGTCGCTGAGCTGGCCGAAGGTGATGGTGTTCGGCTCGGCATTGCCGTCGTAGTTCAGCAGCAGCGCGGCGCGCAGCGAGACATAGGCGCCGAGATCGGCCTCCGGGTCCTCGGGATCGTAGAGCAGGGCGCCGAACTCGAAGCCGCCCAGCGTGCCGGTGATCACCACGGGCTGCGTCGGGTCGGTGGGCTCCAGCGCCATGTCGATGGTCGCGGAGATGCCGGTGTCCTTGAGGAAGAGGCGGTCGGTCAGCGTCTCGCCGTGCAGCGGCGAGCCGATGATCAGCGCCTGGTCGCCGGCGCCGCCGTTGATGTCCTTGCCCACCAGGCCGAGCAGACCGGGCAGCAGGGAGTTGTTGAGGGCCGAGACGGTCAGCTGCACCGCATCCACCTGCAGGCCGTAGCGGACGGCGCTGCGCTGGGTGGAGAGGTAGGGCGCCTCGTGCTGCGCGTTGACGATGGCGTCGTAGATGGTGGTGGTGAGCTGCACCGCGCCGTTGCTGCCGACGCTGGCCCGCACGATGTCGGAATAGTGCAGCGCGCCGCTGGAGAGGCCGATCAGCGCGGGGTCGAGCGAAAGCTGCGCCAGCGCCGCGTTGATGGCATTGGCATAGGCCGCGACGCTGCCGGAGCCGGCCGCCACGTCCACCACCACCGGCGGCAGCTTGCCGATGCTCAGGATGAACTTGGAGGCCGCCGAATAGTCGGCATCCTCGACCGGCGTGCCCTCCAGCACCGCCTGGTAGTTGGTGCTGCTGCCGCCCACCGCATTGGCCTGCGCCAGCGTGCCGACCGTCAGGCCCAGGGAGGCGGGGGAAGGGCCGCCATAGGCGGCCTCGGTGTCGATGATCTCCAGCTCGGCATTGCCGAGGGCGTTGAAGCGAACCTCCATCTCCCGGCCGAAGGCGTTGGCGATGGCGGTCTCAAGGTTCGCCAGCGTCATGCCGGGGGTGATGACGAAGGTGTTCACCACGCCGTCGCGGCCGATGATCTGCAGGTCGGCCAGGTTGGTGTGCGTGGTGGAGGGATCGCGCGCGTCGGCGATCTCGTTGGCGGTGATCGGCACCTGGCCGCCATTGGAGGCGGCGACATAGACGGGCAGCTCGCCCACCGTCGTGCTCGGCGTGCCGTTCTGGCCGTCGCCGATCTGCGGCCCGCCCGGCTGGTTCACATGGCTGCCGAGCGGATCGAGGCTGAAGCCGACGGTCAGGTTCAGCAGAACGCTGCTGGTCAGGTGGAAGCTGGCATTGCTGACCGAGAGGCCGGCGACGCCGCTGAGGTCGAGGTCGAAGGAGACATCGGCCAGCACCTCCGGCATCGCGAATTCCTTCGAGATGCTGAGGGTGATGGCATTGGTCCCCGCGTCGTAGGCGAGGCCGAGCGCCGCGAGCAGGCGGTCGCCCACCTCGGTCTGGTCGGAGCTGGTGTCGTCCCAGCCCGGCAGGCGCATGGTCTTCGCCAGCAGGATTCCGAAATCCCGCAGGTTGGAGAAGACGGTGGCGCCCTGCGCGCTGGAAACCGTCACCTTGGTGGCGGCGGTGCCGGAGGAGGGGGTGGTCAGGGTGAGGGCGATGCGGCCGGCATCGTTGCTGACCTGCAGGTAGCCGGCCAGGGCGCTCGCCGCGATCGCCTGGTTCATGGCGAGCGCCAGGTCGTCGACCGTCTCGACCTTGTGCGAGACCTTGTTGCCGTCGAGATAGGTCGGCGCGAAGCTGAGGGAGGCGGACTTGCCGTTGTCCAGCGTCACCATCATCGCGATCTGGTCGGGCAGGTGCGCGAGGTTGGCGGCGGTCAGCGCCGCGCCTTCCATGAAGTTCGCGCCGTCCGTGTTGTGCTGGCCCTCGGTGAAGCCCAGCACGGCGACCACCGCCTGCAGCGGGTCGATGATGTCGGTCTTGAAGCCAGCGGCGACGTTGATGACGTCGCCGATCGTCAGCCCGTCGGTGAAGGGGATCTCGATCGCGAGATCCTTGCCGGCGGAGAGATAGCCGAGATAGGTGCCGACCTTGGCGAGCTGGGTGACCAGGTCCTTGGTGGCGAAGGTGTTGAAGCTGCGCGGGTCGAAATCCGGGTCGCCCACGGAGTCGCGGATCGCATCCAGCAGCGGATCGAGGTTCACCACCGCGTCGCCCGAGGCGGCATGGCCGGTCACCGTCAGGTGCACCGGCGTCTCGAAGGGGGTGATGCCGGGGATGACGTGGTTGCCGGTCAGGATCACCGGCAGGTCGAGCAGCGGGGTCGCCGTGCCGTCGGTCTCGCTGGCGATGCTGGCGGTGACGAGCGCGCCGGCGCCGCGCAGGACGGAATGGTCCCCACCCTCGATCGCGCTCGCCGCCGCGCGCAGGCTGGTGCCGGAGAGGTCGGCGATGGCGGCCGCATAGCTCGCCTGCTGGTCGATGCCGGCCGCCCCGGGGGCGACGGTCAGGGTCAGCAGGCCGAAGCTGAAGTCGATGCCGGCCAGGTCGGCCTTGGCGTGGAAGCCGGTGGTGAAGGAGGCGGCGGAAAGGTCGAAGGCTGCCGCCTCCTGCGCATCGGTGGGCGAGGCCCCAAGCGCGGCGGTGTCCAGCTGGACCGTGAAGGTGAAGCCGTAGCTGAGATCGGCGGTGCCGGTGACGGTCGGGAAATGGATGCCGTAGGGCGCTGCGGTATCGCCCAGGTCGATGGAGAAGCTCTGCGTCGTCAGGTCGGAGACCTGGATGGTCAGGCCGATGACCGCGCCGACGGAAATGTCGGTGACCTGGGCCTGGACCTGGTGGCCCGCGCCGGGATCGGCGAGGCCGTTGATCGCTGATTGCAGGGCGGAGGCCAGGGCGCCGGAATCCGCCGGCACCGCGTTGATCAGCGCCTTCACCGGATCGGCGATGTCGCTCCCGAAGATCTTCGAGAAGGCGAGCATCTCGCCGGCGAGATGGCTGTCGTTGATGTTCATGAGCGGGACGGCCTGGGCGAAGACCCCTTCGCCCTCCATTCCCGCCAGGACGCTTTCAAGATGGACGAAGTTGTCGTGCAGCGCCTGCAGGGCTGCCGCATTCACGGTGGTGCCTGAAAGGAGCAGGCGCGGCTCCAGGCCTTCCACGACTGGAAGTTGCAGGCCCGGAAGCCCTGCTGCCGTGCGAGGGGCACGGCGTGAACGGGAAAGCCGATTGATCAATGCCTGCACCCGCGACCACCTCTGGCGCATGGCGAGTCCGCCATGGTTTACCATTCCGATGGGCTATTCTACCGAACCAATCAACAGTTTGCGAGGAGTTTCGCAAAGGCATCAAAAAAATCATCGTAATCAATGCTTTGAAGTCAGGAACAAGAATGCTCCTTCACCAGCATCTCACAAACAATTTTCTGTAAAAATAAAAAAAACTCAAACTATGCCATCTTTAGCTGCATCCCCTGCTACCGCTCGCGTGCTGACCGTTGCAGAACTTCTCGAAGATGTTCTTAGGTTGCATCGAGCCGGCAATTTCAATCATGCCGAGCATTGCCTTCGCGAAGCTCTGGCGCAGAGGCCGGAGGATCCTTTCCTCTGGAATGCCTTGGGCGTGACGCTGGCGGGACTCGGGCGGCCAGCCGATGCGGTCGTTTGCTACCGCCGCGCCATGCGAGGCGCCGCCGAGATGGATGCGCTCTGGACCAACCTCGGCAATGCTTTGACCCTGCTGCGGCAGCATGAGACGGCGCTCGCCTGCCATGCGCGAGCCCTGGTGCTGGCGCCCGGCAACGGAGGGCACCACTACAACCACGGCATTTCGCTGGCGGAGGCGGGGCGCCATGTGGAGGCGGTGCGGGCCTTCACGGCCGCGCTGGCCCGCGAGCCCCGGCATGGCATGGCGCGCTGGGACCGGGGGCGTAGCCTGCTCCATCTTAACCGCCTGGCCGAGGGCTGGAGGGATTACGAGGTGCGCCTGGAGAGCGGCCTGGTGCCGCCCCGCGCGCTGCCGGGCCGGCGCTGGGCCGGGGAGGAGTTTCGCGGCCAGCGGCTGCTGATCGCCTCCGAACAGGGCTTCGGTGACACGATCTGGGCCTGCCGCTATGTGCCGCTGGTGAAGGCGCGGGGCGGAACGGTGCTGCTGGAATGCCAGCCCGAGCTGGTGCCGCTGCTCGCCCGCCTGCCGGGAGTGGATGAGGTGGTGCCGCTCGGCGCCGCGCTACCTGTCGCCGACTGGCACATCCACCAGTGCAGCCTGCCCGGCCTCTTCACGCCGGACGTGGCGGCGATCCCGCCGCTCGCTGTGCTGCCGGCGGATCCTGCCCGCCTCGCCCGCTTCGGCGCCGCCATCACGGCGAACGCGCTGCGGGTCGGCATCGTCTGGTCCGGCAGCACCACCTTCAAGCGCAACGGCGAGCGCGCACAGCCGCTCGCACGCTTCCGCCTGGCCTTCGAGCAGCCGGGCGTGCAGCTCTACAGCCTGCAGATGGGGCCGCCGCGGGCTGAGCTGGAGCAACTCGGCGGACACGGGATCATCGACCTCGCACCGCTGCTGGGCGACTTCGCCGACACGGCTGCGGCCATCGCGCAACTCGACCTCGTCATCATGACGGACAGCGCCGTGGCGCATCTGGCGGGCACGCTGGGCCGGCCGGTCTGGGTGCTGCTGGGGCGCAACGCGCACTGGCTCTGGAGCGGACAGGGGCGGAACAGCCCCTGGTATCCGTCCCTCAGGCTGTTCCGTCCCCGCGCCGAGGAGGACTGGGACCACGTGTTCGACGCGGCCGCGGCGGCGCTGCTGGAGCTGGCTGCCGCTCGCGCCTGACCGGACGGCCCCCGCGCCGCCGCTCAATGCAGCGGCGCGGCCTTCAGGAAGCGCTGGCGGTCGCCGGAGGTGACGCTGACCTCGAAACGGTCCCCGTCCCGCTCCAGCAGCAGGGGAACGTCAACCCCCGCCTCCCCCAGAGCCCAGAGGGCGCGGAAGAAGCTGGCCTCGTCGGTCACCGGCTGCTCGCCGAGGGCCAGCACGATGTCGCCCTTCCGCAGGCCGGCCCGCGCTGCGGGTCCGTTGCGGGCGACGCCGATCAGGATCACCCGATCTTCGTCCGAGACGGCCGACACACCGAGCCAGGGCCGCGGCGGGCGGTCGGGCCGGCCCAGGGCCAGCATTTCGTCGAGGATGGGCTTCAGCAGGTTCACTGGCACGCTCATGTTGAGCACGCGCACCTTGCCGTCGCCGGGATCGTGCCCGAGCTGGATCGAGCCGATGCCGACGACCTCCCCCTTCGGGCCGATCACCGCGGCCCCGCCCCAGAGCGGATGGGCGGGGGCGGTGTAGATCGCGTCCTCCAGGAGGTACTCCCAATAGCCCACGAAAGGCTGCCGGGAGACGACCCGGCCGGCCAGTGCCCCGGCCCTGCCGCCCGCTCCGGCGAAGACGATCCGCTCGCCCGGCCGCACCGCGTCGGAGTCCCCCAGCGCCAGAGCCGGGACGCCGAGGCGGCCCAGCGCCTGGACCAGCCCGAAGCCGCTGACCTGGTCATAGCCCACCACATGGCCGGGCACGGCGCGCCCCTCCGCCGTGGTGAGCCAGACCTCCTCCGCCTCGGTGATGAGATAGCCGATGGTGAGCAGCAGCCCGTCCTCCCGGATCAGGACCGCATGCCCGCTCCGCTCCGTTCCCAGCGTGCCGGCGGTGAAGGCATCCTCCGGCACGCGGGCGCGCAGGGTCACCATCGCACGGAGGGCCCGGTCGAGGTCGTAGCCATAATCCTCCGGCCGTGGCTGGAGGGAAGCCGGGATTGCTTCGTCCCTGTCTGGTTGCGCCATGGTCCACCCTCGCTGTCTGCTGGCCTTTGGTGTCCCGCTTCCGAATTCTTCCGGGCACCCGCCTCTGTCCGCAGTGGCCTGCCGATCCGTTGCAGCCGTGGGCAAGCCGGCGGACTGCGCGGCCAGCACACTAGATTCCACCGCCGGCCGGGGCGCAACGCCTTAGCGGGCCCGCCGCTGTCGGTCCGGCGCCCCCGGGGCTCCATTCAACCCCGGCAGGCCTGCCGCGCAGAAAGCGAAAGAAGGGGCGGAGGCGCCAGGAGCGTTGGAAAGGCTCCGCCCGGCCCGCCTCAGTCGTCCGGCGCGCCCCGCACCTTGTCCGAGACGCCGGGCGGGTTCGGGTAGAGGTCCGAAGGCACCTTGGCGTCCGGGTTCCGGGTGGTGTCGCCCTGCTGCACCTGCGCGGCGGTGCGCTTGCTCGCCGGATCGGCGCTGTTCATCCGCGCCGCACTGCCGGTGGGGGGCGGCTTCGTCTCGGCCATGTCCTGTCCTGCCCTTCCTTTCTCGTGCAGGCCGGAGGGCCCGCACGAGAGGAAAGCGAGGCGTCCAGGCCGGGTTGCCGGGCCTGCCCGATTCAGGCGGCGTTCGCCTGCAGAAAGGGGTAGTCGGTGTAGCCTGCCGCGCCTTCCGAATAGAGCGTCGCGGCGTCCACCTCGTTCAGCGGCGCACCCTCGCGCAGGCGGCGGGGCAGGTCGGGATTGGCGATGAACTTCAGCCCGAAGCCGACCGCGTCCGACCGCCCCTCCGCCACATCCGCCATCGCCTCCTCCGGCGAGAAGCGCTCATTGGCGATGAAGGGGCCGCCGAAATCCGCCTTGAGCCGCGGCCCGATGCGGTCCGGCCCCAGATGCTCGCGGGCGAAGAGGAAGGCGAGTCCGCGCTGCCCCAGCTCGCGCGCCACGTAGGAGAAGGTGCCGGGAAGGTCGCTGTCCCCCATCGTGTGGGAGTCGGCGCGGGGCGCGAGGTGCATGCCGACGCGGTCGGCGCCCCAGACCGCGATGGCGGCGTCCGTCACCTCCAGCATCAGCCGGGCGCGGTTCTCCACCGGGCCGCCATAGCCGTCGGCGCGATGATTGGTGGAATCCTGCAGGAACTGGTCGAGCAGGTAGCCGTTGGCGCCGTGGATCTCCACGCCGTCGAAGCCGGCCCGCAGCGCGTTTTCCGCACCCCTGCGATAGGCGGCGACGATGCCGGAAATCTCCTCCGTCTCCAGTGCGCGCGGCGTGACGTAAGGGCGGTGCGGCCGCACCAGGCTGACATGCCCCTGTGCGGCGATGGCGCTTGGTGCCACCGGCAGGGCACCGTCCAGGTAGATGGGGTCGGAGATGCGGCCGACATGCCAGAGCTGCAGCATGATGCGCCCGCCGGCGGCATGCACCGCCTCGGTGATGCTCTTCCAGCCCTCGACCTGCTCCTCCGACCAGATGCCGGGCGTGCGCGGATAGCCCACCCCCATCGGGGTGACGGAGGTGGCCTCGGAGAGGATCAGCCCGGCGGAGGCGCGCTGGACGTAGTAGTCCCGCATCAGGGGCGTCGGCACGCGGCTGTCCGGGGTGGCGCGGGTGCGGGTCAGCGGCGCCATGATGACGCGGTTGGGAAGCTCCAGCGCCCCCATGCGGATGGGGTCGAACAAGCTGGCCATGGGAACTAGTCTCCAGGATCGGCAGGCGGCGCGGTGCGCCCAAGGTTGTTCGATGAATATCGAATGACCATGGTGTGGGAAGGGAGGAAACCGGATGCAAGAGCACTACGCGCACCCGGAGATGAAGACGGTGCAACTCGCCGACGTGCTGCACGCCCTGAGCGACCCGCTGCGGCTGCGGATCGTGGCGGCGCTAGCAACAGGCGACGAACGCGGCTGGGGAGATTTCGACGCGCCCGTGGCCCCCTCCACCCTCTCGCACCACATGAAGGTGCTGCGGCAGGCCGGGCTGGTCACGCACCGGCGGGAAGGCACGCGCTGCATCGTCGCCCTGCGGCCCGAGTTGGAGGCGCGTTTCCCCGGGCTGCTCGACACCGTGCTGCGGCTGGCGCCCGAAAGAGCGGCAGCGGACAGGACTGGGGGCGAATGAATTCTCCCCCGAAACCCCCTCTTTCTCTTTTTATCAATTATTTAGTTCTGAACGCGGGCGCTCGCGTGGGGGCGGGAGCCGCCCCGCGAACGGCCCTTGCACAGGCAGCCAGGAGGACCCTTGCCTCCCGTGAAGCCGAAGACTGATGGAAAAAGGAGGAGGGGGCGGGGGAGTTCACTCCCCCGACCTAGCCTTCTACTCTCCGTCAGGTCCGTCGCGCGGGTGAGGGACCTCGGCTGGAACCAGACCGAAAAGAACGAGGGGGGCAGCGGGCGCTCTGCATGCGGCGGGTGTTCATCTCCCACCCGCCGAACCCCTCGGCTTCAGCCCGGCGGCGCGCCCAGTGCCACGGCGGTCACGCTGTTGAAGGGTGAGCCGTCCACCAGCTTCGTGCTGGTGACGAGATAGACCAGCACGCGCTTCTCCGTGTCCACGATGCGCGTCACCGTCAGCGCCTTGAAGAGAGGAGAGGCAGACTGGCGGAACACCGACTCGGTCTGCGGCACGCCACTCGGCAGCGTCACCGGGCCGGTGGCGCGGCAGGCGATGCTGAAGCGCGAGGGGTCCTCCGCCAGCCCCACCCAGCCGGAGAGCCCGCCCGTGTCGGCGCGCGAGACGTAGCAGGAGACGTTGGACACCCGCGGGTCGTCGTAGCGCTCGACCACCACCTTGTCGTTCGGGCCGACCAGCCGGAAGGTGGTGCTCACCTCCCCCACGCGCGTCTGCGCCGCGGCCGCCAAGGGCAGGCAGAGCGCCAGCGCCCCGAGGGCCAGGCTGCGCCAGCCTGTGAAACGTGTCATCGGCACTCAACTCCTTTTTCCAGCCCGTCTGTCCCCACAGGTTTGTGGTCGCCCGCCCCAGGGCAAGCGATGCGGCCCTGGCACAGGTGTGAAGGCGCAGCCACAGTTTGATACGCCCCAGCGGTCCCCTCGCGCTATGCTGGTGCATCATGCAGTTCCTCACCGACTTTGCGGACCAGGCGGTCGTCCTCCCCGCCACCCTGGCCCTGATGCTGACGCTGATGGCCACGGAGTGGCGCCGCGGCGCACTGTGCTGGGGGCTTGTGGTGACCGCCACGCTTGGCCTGATGCTGGTGCTCAAGCTGGCCACCTCCGCCTTCCCCGCCGTCTTTGCGCCCTTGGACCTGCACAGCCCGAGCGGCCATGTCGCCGCGGCGGCCATCCTGTATGGCGGGCTGGCGGTGCTGCTGCTGAAACGGCGTGCCGTGGCGCTGCTGTTTGCCGGCAGTATCGCCCTCCTGATCGCGGTGACGCGGCTCCTGCTGCGCTATCACAGCCTGCCGGAAGTAATCGTGGGTGGACTGGTCGGGCTGGCCGGCGTGGTGGTGCTGCTCCGCCTGACGCCGCCGGCGCCGCGCACGGTCTCCCGCTTCGCGCTGGCGGTGACAGTTCTGGCGGTGGTCGGACTGATGCACGGGGAGCGGCTGCGCGCCGAGCCGGTTATCCGCCACACCGCCCACCGTCTGGTGCAACTGTTCTGAGAACTCGCTGAAGTGGGGAGAGGGGGCGGAATCCGGGCCTGTCCGCAACTCCGCCGGGCGGAAAAGCCGGAGAGAAATGGATTCTCCTCCGGAAACCCCCTCTTCTTTTTTTCATCGGTTTTGCCGCGATGGCCATGGGCCTCGCCCCGGAGTGAAAGCCGCCTCGGCGACTGCCGCCACCAGGATGGTGGCGTACGGTCCTTGGTGAGAGTGGAGACGGGACCTGAGGGAAAGGCGGAGGGAGTCTGGAGAAGTGCCCGAGGCAGTGCCTCGAACCCCCCGCCTTCTTCAGCCAAAGATTCGATAAGCGTCCTTGTCCCCCCCTGGTTCCGCCTCTGCGACGTTGAGGGCGGCCCTTGTCCTCAGCAGACGAAGTCGCTCGGCGGCACGCCCTTGCCGCTGACAAAGCGTGCGATGTTGCCAAACATCTGGTTGATCGTCTTTTCGAAGTTGTCGGCTGCCATGGCGGCGATGTGCGGAGTCGCCACCACGTTGTCGAGCGCCAGCAGCGGATGGCCGGCCGGCGGCGGCTCGGTTTCGTAGACATCGGTGGCGGCGCCGAGGATTTCCCGCGCATGCAAGGCATCGGCGAGGTCCTGCTCGTTCACCACGCCGCCGCGCGCCACGTTGATCAACACGGCACTGCGCTTCATGGTCTGCAGTGCCGCACGGTCGATCAGCCCCTGGGTCTGCGGCGTCAGAGGGCAGTGCAGGGAGACCACGTCGGCCTCCTTCAGAAGGTCCGGTACGGTGGCGTAGCTGACGCCGAGCGCCTTCTCCTCGACCGGGTCCAGCCGGCTCGTCTTGTTGTAGAGGATTGTGCCGCCGAAGGGCGCGAGCAGCTTCGCGACATTCTTGCCGATGGCGCCGAAGCCGATGATGCCCACGGTCTTGCCGGAAAGCATGAAGCTCGGCTTCGGCATGGAGGTATTGCGCCACTCGCCGTCACGCAGCGAGGCATGGCCCCATGCCAGGTTGCGCAGCAGGGCGATCATCAGGCCGAGGGTGAACTCGGCCACCGGCATGGCGTTGCTGCCGGTGGTGCGGGCCACCGTCACCCCCTGGGCGCGGGCCGCCTCCAGGTCGAAGTTGTCGACGCCGACCCCCCATTTGTGCAGCAGCCGGGCGCGTGGCGCGGCGCGCAGCAACTCGGCATCCACCGGAATCTGCCCGGAGACAATAATGTCGGCCTCAGCGACGATGGCGAGCAGGTGCGCGCGGTCGCGCCCTTCGGCATGCGCCAGTTCGAGGCCGGGCGGCAGCAGGCCCCGCATGCGGCGCGCGGTTTCCGGGGTGATGGGATCGAGTATGACAATCTTGCTGGTCATTGCGGGGCCAAGTCCTGCTGGCGGTCTGCGGGGCGGCGGCCTGGCGGCGCCTTGCCCAGCCTGGGTGCAAAGCCCGTGCCTCGCAAGCGGTGCCGCCTTCGGCTTCTGCCCGGCCCGCGATGCCTCAGGGGAACAGGTGGCGTCAGAAATGATCCGCTAGAAACAGGTGCTGCGCCGCCTGGCCGGACACCACGCTCGCCCTGGATGCTGCGCCATGGCCGGGGCAAAAACTGGCAGAAAGAAGAGGGGGAGGAACTTGGGCCTGCCCTCAAATCCACCCAGCGGTGGAACCGGGGAAGAATAAATTCTCCCATCGGACGTATGCGTCCGGTCCCCTCTTCTTCTTTTTGTCGGTCTTGTCGTGCTGGCCGCAGGCGCTCACGCCGGGGCGGAAGCCGCCCGGGCGACGGTCCTCGCAAAGGCGGCCGGGAAGACCCTTGCCGCAGGCGGAGCCGAAAACTGCCAGAAAAAAGGAGGGGGTTTGGGGGAGCGAGGCACTGCCTCGGACAACCTCGCCAACCTTGCTTCAGTCAAAAACGCGAAGAGACACTTCCCTAAGCCGCATTTCGCCGACGCAGCGCGATGGCTTGCCTTGCCAGTTGCAGCACGGCCGCGCGTGCCACCACCGTGTCCGGGATGGGCCGGTTGGCGGAGCCGGATTTCCCCTGCTTCTCCGCCTCCAACAGCGCCGTGCCGGCCGCCGCCAGCAGTTCCGGATTCCACAGCCGCAGTGCCTGCTCGAAGCCCGGCTTCAACCGGAAGAAAACCGGCGGCCGCAGCACCTCCAGCGCGCCGGAGGCGCTTTGCCCGGCAGCCATGCCCAGTGCGGCGAGATGCAGCCGCTGCACATGCCGCAGCGCCGCGCGCAGCACCATGATCGGGCTGGCGCCCTCGGCGAAGGCGGCATCCAGCGCCCGGTCGGCGGTGGAGACGTCGCCGGCGGTGGCGGCCACCAGCGCCTCGTCGAGGTCGAGTGCCGAGCCGTCGCCGGCGCAGGCGATCACGTCCTCCTCGGAGAGCCGGCCCCCGGCGCCGGCATAGAGGGCCAGCTTCTCCACCTCCCGGCGCAGCAGCATGCGGTCCTCGCCGAGGCGGGAGGCCAGCCATTCCAGCGCCGAAGGCTCGGCCGCCACGCCCTGCTCCTGCAGCATCCGGGCGATGCTGCCAGCCAGCTCCGCCCCGCGCTCGCGGTAGCAGGCAACGACGGCGGCCTCGGCATGAGGCTCCAGCAGGGTGCGCAGCTTGGCGCGGGCGGGAAGCTCGCCCGCCTCCAGCACCAGCAGCGCCTCGCCGGGTCCGGCCAGCGCCTCCTTCACGGCGGAGGCAAGGCTGTCGGCCGCATCGCGCACGCGCACCAGGCGGCGGCCGCCGGTCATGGCAAGGGCGGCCATCTCGCCGGCCAGCGCGCCGGGCTTCGCGGCGGCCTCGCGCGGCAGGTCGGCCAGGCGGAAGGGGTCGTCCCCGCCGATGACGGATTGCTGCAGGGCCTCGGCGCGCTCGCGGACCAGACCGGCATCGTCGCCGTGCAGCAGCACCACGCGGCAGGCGCCGGGCTGGGCGAGAAAGGCGGCGATGCGGCGCTGGTCGAGCTTGGCCAAGGCGGGAGAGCTCCCTGGGTGGCCCGGTTCAGGTTTTCTGCTGGGCCTGCAACTGGGCGGAGAGCCGCAGCACGATGTCGTCCGCGATCTGGTCGATCAGGCGCTGCACCGTGGCGTCCCGCGCGAAGTCGGCGGCGAAGAACTGGTTGTCCGGGATGTCGAAGGCGTCGAAGGCCTGCTCCGTCCCCTGCGCCATCTGGGTGGGCGGCGTGTTCAGCGAGACCAGAAGCCAGCCCGCGGTGGCGGTGAGGCGCGCACGGGTCGCCGTGCCGTCGCGCCGGAAGCCCTCCGCCTCCGTGCCGAACTGCAGGCTGACGCGCAGCTGCTGCGCCGGCGTGGCGGCGCCGAAGCGCCCCAGCCGCTGCTGCAGCGCCCGCCGCATCAGCTGGCCGCTGCGCTCGGGGATCAGCGCCACCTCGGTCGAGGCCAGCACGGACCGGACCCCGGGATCGCTCACCGAGGCGGCGCCGCCCTGCGGCGCGTAGAGCGGGCGGAAGCCGCAGCCGGCCAGCGTCAGCCCCGCCGCGCCCAGCGTCAGCAGGCGGCGGCGGGCGACGGTGGGCCGGTGCCGGGACAACGGATGCTCAGACAACGAAGTTGACGATCCGGCCCGGGACATGGATGCGCTTCCTGATGGGGCGCCCGGCGATGGCGCGCTGGACATTCTCCTCCGCCTCGGCGGCGGCGAAGACACTGGCCTCGTCGGCGCCGACCGGCACCTCGATGGTGCCGCGCAGCTTGCCGAGCACCTGCACCGCCAGCGTCACGCTGTCGGCCTTGGCGAGCCCCGCATCCGATTCCAGCCAGGGCAGGTCGGCCACCAGCCCCTCGCCGGGGCGCAGCATGGACCACAGCTCCTCGGCGAGATGCGGCATCATCGGGCTGATCAGCCGGGCGGCGGCCTCCAGCGCCTCGCGGCGCGCGGCGCCATCCGTCTCGCCCGCCACCTCGATGGCATTGGCGAACTCGTGGATGCGCGCGACGGCGACGTTGAAGGCGAAGCTCTCCAGCGCCTCGGTGACGGCGGCGATGGTGCGGTGGGTGGCGCGGCGCAGGTCGCGCGCCGCCCCCTCGGCCGGGGCGGTGCCCGGCGGCGGCAGGGTGGCGGCGGCGCCGTTCACCAGGCGCCACAGGCGCTGGCTGAAGCGTGAGGCGCCGGCGACGCCCGCCGCCGTCCACTCCATGTCACGGTCCGGCGGGTTGTCGGAGAGGATGAACCAGCGCGCGGTGTCGGCGCCGTACTGGTCGATGATGGCGCCGGGGTCGATGGTGTTGCGCTTCGACTTCGACATCTTGTCGTTGCGCGAGACGGTCACCGGCAGGCCGGTGGCCTTGTCGGTGGCGCTGCCATCGGCGGCGACGTCAACCTCGTCCGGTGCCAGCCAGCGGCCGTCCCGGGACTTGTAGGAGGCGTGCTGCACCATGCCCTGGGTGAACAGCCCGGCGAAGGGCTCGTCCACCTGCACATGGCCCATCCGGTGCAGCGCGCGGGTGAAGAAGCGGGAATAGAGCAGGTGCAGGATCGCGTGCTCGATGCCGCCGATATACTGGTCCACCGGCAGCCAGCCGTTCACCGCCGCCGGCACCAGCGGCGTGCTGGCCTTGGGCGCGGTGAAGCGCGCGAAGTACCAGGAACTGTCCACGAAGGTGTCGAAGGTGTCGGTCTCGCGCCGCGCCGCCGCGCCGCATTGCGGGCAGGCGACGTGCTTCCAGGTCGGGTGGTGGTCCAGCGGGTTGCCGGGCTTCGAGAAATCCACGTCCTCCGGCAGCGTCACCGGAAGCTGGTCGTCAGGAACCGGCACCACGCCGCAGGCCTCGCAGTGGATGACCGGGATCGGGCAACCCCAGTAGCGCTGGCGGGAGACGCCCCAGTCGCGCAGGCGCCAGTTCACCACGCCGGTGCCGGCGCCGATCTTCTCCAGCGCCTCGATCGCAGCCCGCTTGCCCTCGGCCGTGCCGAGCCCGTCCAGGAAGCCGGAATTGTAGAGCGTGCCGTCCTCGGTATAGGCGGTGTTGCCGATGGCGAAGCTGGCGGGGTCCTCGCCGGGCGGCAGGATGACCGGCGGCACCGGCAGGCCATATTTCCGGGCGAAGTCCAGGTCGCGCTGGTCGCCGGAGGGACAGCCGAAGATGGCGCCCGTGCCGTATTCCATCAGCACGAAATTGGCGATCCAGACCGGGTAGGTGGCACCTTCGATGAAGGGGTGCTTCACCCGCAGCCCGGTATCGATGCCACGCTTCTCCGCCTGCTCGATGGCGGCCTCCGAGGTGCCGAGGCTGCGCACCTCGGCGATGAAGGCGGCGACCTCCGGGCTGCGCTCGGCGGCGGCGGTGGCCAGCGGATGGTCAGCGGCGACGGCCAGGAAGCTCATGCCGAACAGCGTGTCCGGCCGGGTGGTGAAGACCTCCACCTCCGCGATGCCGGCGGCCGGCTGCTCCAGCGCGAAGCGGACGCGCGCGCCCTCGCTGCGGCCGATCCAGTTGGCCTGCATCAGCTTCACGCGCTCGGGCCAGCGGTCCAGCCGGTCCAGTGCCTCCAGCAGGTCCGGCGCGAACTTGGTGATCGAGAGGAACCACTGGGAGAGCCGCTTCTTCTCCACCAGCGCGCCCGAGCGCCAGCCGCGGCCGTCGATCACCTGCTCATTGGCGAGCACGGTGTGGTCCACCGGGTCCCAGTTGACCGAGCTTTCCTTGCGCTCGACGAAGCCGGCCCGCAGGAAGTCGAGGAACAGCTTCTGCTGCTGCCCGTAATAGCTGGGGTCGCAGGTGGCGAACTCGCGGTCCCATTCCAGCGAGAGGCCCATGCGCTTCAGCTCGGCGCGCATGGTGTCGATGTTCTGGTAGGTCCAGGCGGCCGGGTGCACGCCGCGCTCGCGGGCGGCGTTCTCGGCGGGCAGGCCGAAGGCGTCCCAGCCCATCGGGTGCAGCACCTGGAAGCCGCGGGCACGCTTGTAGCGCGCCACCACGTCGCCCAGCGTGTAGTTCCGCACATGCCCCATGTGGATCTTGCCGGAGGGGTAGGGGAACATCTCCAGCACGTAGTACTTGGGCCGGCTGCCATCCGGCACATCGGGCACGCTGAAGCAGCGGGCATCGTCCCAGGCGTGCTGCCAGCGCGGCTCGGCACTGGCGAAATCATAACGGGCAGGTGTGGCAGCGTCGTTCATCGGACCGGGCGATCAGGAGTTCCAGGGAAGGGATACGGTCTCGGCGCCCGCAAGGAAAGGGCGACGGGGCGGATGGCAGCCATCCGCCCGCCCCGGCTTCATCCTGCGCTCGGCTCCGGAGGCAGGGGCGGCCGGAGCCTCAGCGGGCTGCGGTCTGGCTGCGCAGCTCGCGGGCGCGGGCCAGAATCTGATTTTCCATGTCTGTGTTGGTGGTGGGCGCCACCGGCGCGTCCACCCAGCTGCCGTTGCGCAGCTCCTGGCGGAAGACCGAGACGCGCACGCCATCCGAGCGGAGCTGGCGGCCGAGGATGTAGGCGGTGGCGCGGAAACGCTCGGTCGGGGTGGCCGCCGGCGAGTACCAGTCGGTGATGATGACGCCGCCGAAGGGATCGGCCGAGGAGAGCGGCAGGAAGGACAGCGTGTCCAGCGTGGCGCGCCAGAGATAGGCGTTCACCCCCAGGCCGCCGCCTTCCTCCGAGCCCTGCTGCTGCGAGGCGCGGTCGGTCCCGAAGACCAGGATACCGTCCGACCCGCCCAGCCGGCCCTGCACGCGGGCGCGCTTGCTGTCGTCATAGTATTCGTCGTTCTTCACCTCGCGGCCGTAGCCGCAGGCGGTGACGGTGAGGATCAGCCCGAAGGCGAGGAGCTTGCGCATGGCGGGCGCACGATAGGCGGCTGGCAAACCCAGGCAAGCGCAAAAACGAAAAAGGGCGGCGGGTTGCCCCGCCGCCCTCTCGCAAACCGATCCCCGTGGGATCAGAAGGCGATGCGGGTGCCCAGCAGGAACACGTCGGTCTGGGTCTTGTCGTTGCCCGGACCGTTCAGGTTGGAGCCGGGCTCCTGGCGGGAGCCGCTGGCGTACTCGGCAACCAGGGCCAGGCCCGGCGCCAGGTTGTAGTTGGCGCCCACCGTCCAGATCTTGTCCTTGCGGGCGGCCGGGAGGTTCACGTTACCGGCACTGGTGCCGATCGCGAAGTTCGAACCCACCGTCAGGTTGCCGATGGTGTAGGCCAGGCCACCGACCCACTGGGACAGGTCACGGTCGTCCACGCCCTGCTCGAGCAGGGCCAGGCCGCCATTGGCGCGGCCGAAGGCATAGTTGCCGCCGACGGTCAGGCCATAGGCGGTCGCCTGCAGACCGATCACGCCAACGTTCAGGCCATCGGCCGAGAGGCCCGTGCCGCTGCTGTTCTTGGTCGCGCCGGAGCCGATGTAACCGGCCATCGCCGCGATGCCGACGCCGGCGAAGGAGCCGCGGTAGCGGAGGGCGGCCTGCACCTCGTTCTTGCGGCGGACGACGTAGCCGGCCGTGCCGGAGGAGTCATAGCGGTCGCAGTTGGTGCCCAGCGCCTCGCACCCGCTGTCCTCGCCTTCGCCGTCGTTGAAGCCGAAGCTGGCGCCGAAGTCGAAGCCGAAGAACTGCGGCGAGGTGTAGATGATCTTGGTGCTGTCGTTCAGGTAGCCACCCGCCAGGTAGGTCGGGCGGTTGTTGGCGCCGACGACGTTGTCGAGCCAGTCACCGTCGATACCGCCCGTGCCGAAGCTGGTGATCCAGCCCGTGGCCAGCGCGCCGAGCACCACGCCGTCCTCGTCACCGAAGCGCAGCTGACCGGCCTGCGGCGAGGAGATCCAAAGGTACATCTCGTCGGTGTCGAGCTGCATCTTGCTCGCCACGCCGGAGGTCGCCTGGCGGTTGAAGTCGTCCTGCACCTCGATGGTGGCACCGTAGGACACGCCGTTGGCGGCCTTGCCCTGCACGATGACATGGATCTCCATGTCAGAGGCGAAGTCGGACTTGCCGAGGTTCGCCACGCGCGGCGCGGTCGTGCCGTTCGGGTTCTGGTAGTCCTGATCGACGAAGGCGTAGTTGAAACGGAAGAAGCCACCCACGCGAACGGTCGGGGCTTCCTGCGCCGCAAGCGGGGCCGCCCCAAACACGGCGGCCGCGGCAACGGCGGTGGTCGCCAACAGAATCTTGCGCATCCCTAGTCCTCCTCACGCGCCGGGGCGTCCCGGCTGGTCCCGCGGCCTGTCTGCCCCCCTCGGCAGGGCCCTGCGGAACAAAGCTCACAGGGCTGTCAGGCCTGCGGCGGACTATGGTTCATGCTTATTGAGACGGGCAATGCTCCGCTTGCGGTGATCGCGACTTCATTGAAACACTGTGTCCTGGGTGCAACAGGGCCGTGATGGCAGCCAGGCCACAGGCGGGCGGCGGCACCCGGCCCGCCGTCGCTGCGACGATGCCCCCCAGCGCCACGACCGGCCGCCGCGACCGCCGTGCCAGCGCCCCCCAGCGCCATGGCCCCAGCGCCGGCGCCCCGGGATGGCTGGGGGTGGGGAAGAGCGGCGAAAGGAAGACAAGGTCTGCCCGCAGACGCGCCGCCCGCGCCAGTCCATCCCGCCCATGCGCCGCGACAGAAAGCCTCGCCCAGGGCGCACCGGAGCGCCGGGCGCGCAAAAAAGGCAAGATGTCCAAGGAAGTGGCGCGGTCCGGCCAATGCAGTCCGGCGTGCAGAGCAAGCGCCGCACGTGCCTCCCCGCCGATCAGCAGAACGCCCTGGCGGCGCCGCTGCAACCGGGCCAATGCCGGGCGCAGCGCTGGCGCCACCCTGCGCGCCACCACTCCGCTGCCGCGTGGCAAGGCGGCCAACGCCGCCCGCGGGTCCGGCAACCGCGCGGGGTCGCTGAACAGCCAGAGCCGGGGGAGGGGACCGCGACTCGGGAGCCATCCCCGCTTGAGCCGCATCGCCGCCGCTTCTACGGTCCGCACACCATGCCCTCCATTGCCGAAAACCTGCAGCGCATCCGGGAGCGAATCGCCGGCGCCTGCCTCCGTGCCGGCCGCGACCCGGCCTTCGTCACCCTGGTCGCGGTCTCCAAGTTCCACCCCGCCGAGTCGGTGCGGGACGCCCTCGCCGCCGGCCAGATCTGCTTCGGCGAGAACCGCGTGCAGGAGGCGGCGGCCAAGTTCCCCCCGCTGCGCGTCGAATACCCCGCGCTGCGGCTGCATATCATCGGGGCGCTGCAAACCAACAAGGCGCGCGACGCCGTGCGCATCGCCGATGTCATCGAAAGCCTGGACCGGCCGAAGCTGGCCGCCGCCCTCGCCGAGGCCATGGCGAAGGAAGACCGGCGCCCGCATCTGCTGGTGCAGGTGAATATCGGCCGCGAGCCGCAGAAGGCCGGCATCGACCCGGACGCGGTGGCGGATTTCGTCGCCGAATGCCGCGAGGCGCATGGCCTGCCGGTGGAAGGGCTGATGTGCATCCCGCCGGCGGAGGGCGACCCGGCGCCGCATTTCGCCCGCATGGCCGGAATGGCTGCGCGACTCGGACTGCCCACTCTTTCCATGGGCATGAGCGGCGATTTCGAGGCCGCCATCGCGGCAGGCGCCACGCATGTGCGCGTGGGCACCGCCATTTTCGGGGAACGGCATCCGTAACGGGGGAGGCGCTGTCTTCTCCGAACCCCCACCGCCGGAGTGACAGTGTCACCCCGGACCCCGCCATTCGTCAGAGAGCGCCCTGGCCGGTGCCCCAGGCCGCCAGGACCGAGTCGTCGGGCATCCGGTCCTCGAACCACAGGCTGGCCGCGACTCGGGACATCGCCGCGCCGTCATGGCCGATATGTGGCACCTCCACCAGGCGCCAGTTGCAGGCCACACCGCGCCGCGCCGCCTCGGCCTGGCCGGCGGCCAGGTAGTTGCGCGCGCGGGCGAAGCGGTGCGGCCCCTGCTCCACCGCCGCCGGCTGCGCCGGCAGGCTCGGTCCGGAGGTCTCGATGTCCTGCATGCCCGCCAGGATCAGCAGGGGATAGGCCAGCAGCCGCAGCAGCTCCGCCTCGCCCAGGCCGATGCCCGCCAGTCCCTCGGGGAAGCTCTTCTCCAGCGTCGGCAGCGTGTACCAGCCGGGATTGCCCACCGCGATCGCCTCGAAGGCGTCGGGCGCCTGGGTGGAGAGCATCCGGTGGCCGAATTGCCCGCCCGCCGAATGGCCGAAGAAGTGCGCCCGCTGGCGGCGGGTGACGCCGGCCTCGCGCAGCAGTCCAAAGACCCGCGCCGGCACGGCATAGCCCCACTGCGCGCGCGGGCGCACCGTGCCGTCCTCGGCCAGCACATGGCCGTTGTTGTAGAGCTCGGCGCCCGGATAGGCGGCGTCGCTGAAGGTGGGAGCCACGATCAGCAGCCCGTGCTTGTCGGCGGCGGGAATCCAGAAGTCGCGGTATTCGTCGCCGTTGCGCTTCATGCCGTGGTGCACGATCACCACCGGGCCCTCCGGGGTGAAATTGGCCGGGCGGTAGGTGTGCAGCACCAGCGGGCGGGTCGGGTCGCCGGCCTCGTCGGTGAAGGGGATGGCCTGGCGGCCCGGCTGGGCCAGCGCCTGCGCCAGGGTTTCAGTGAAGCTCATCAGGGACGTTCTCCAGGAGGGCGGGCCATTCCGCCCCAGACTCGAAGAAAAAAGATGGGGGTCCGGGGGAATTCCTTCCCCCGGCTTTCTTTCTTTTACTTCGCCGGATGGATCGCGGTCGCGTCGGTGGTCTGGTCCACGCGCCCACCGTAGGTGAGATCCTTGCGGAAGGCCCAGACGGCGTTCTCGAACTGCACGGGGATCACCGGCATCTCCTCCAGCGCCACGCGGCCGGCCTGCTGCAGCAGCTCGGCGCGGGCCTCCTGGTCCATGGTCACCATGGCCTGCCCGGCGAGCTGATCGAACTTCGGGTTCGACCAGCCGCCGTAATTGCTGGTGCCGAGTCCGCGCTCGCGGTCGGTGCTCATCAGCCAGGAGCGGAAGAACAGCATCGTCTCGTCCGCGTCGGTGGCCCAGCCGCCCATCGAGGCGCTGAAGTCCCGCTTGCCGCGCCGGCCGAAGAAGACGGCGCTCGGCATCGTGTCCAGCTCCACCTTCACGCCGATGCGGTTCCAGTACTGCGCCAGCGCCTGGGCCAGCCGGGCGTCGTTGATGTAGCGGTTGTTGGTGGCGTGGAAGGTCAGGCTGAACCCGTCCTTGTAGCCGGCCTCGGCCAGCAGGGCCTTGGCCTTGGCCACGTCGTAGGGCAGCACCGGCAGGCCGGGGATCGTGCCGACCATGCCGAGCGGCAGGAACTGCGTGGCCGGGGTGGCGACGCCGTCCATCACCCGCTGCCCGATCGCCTTGCGGTCGAGCGCCAGGGAGAGCGCCTGGCGCACCCGTGCATCCTGCAGCGGGTTGGGGCCATTGCCGCCCTGCACAAAGGGGCTGGGGCTGCGGGCGGCGTCAAGCTGGATGAAGATCAGCCGCGTCGTCTGCTTGTTGGCGATGCGGATGTCGCCATCCTGGCGCAGCCGCGGCAGGTCGCCGGTGGCGGGGGCCTCGATGACGTCCTGGTCGCCCGCCAGCAGGCCGGCGAGGCGCGGCCCGGCGGCGGTGACCGGGGTCAGCCGCACCGTCTTCCAGTCCGGCTCCTCGCCCCAGTAGTTGTCGTTCCGCTCCAGGATGATGGCGCCGCCGGGCGTGTAGCTGGCGAGGCGATAGGGGCCGGTGCCGATGGCGGCGGTGCCGTCGTTGAACTGGGCGGGGGTCGGCCAGGGCCCTTGGGAGCCGCAGGTCTCGCCGGCGCTGAAGTCCAGCTTGGTGCCGTTGCCGAGGCGCCGCGGAAGGATCGAGAGATTGCTGAGGTCGCTCAGCAGCAGCGGCTCCGGCACCTTGGTGGTCAGCCGCAGCGTGTGCTCGTCGAGCACCTCGAGCCTGTCGATCCGCCGCACCAGGCGCGAGAAGGACTGCACCACCTCGCCCGGATTGTTGAGGATGCGGCAGTAGCTGTAGAGCACGTCCGGCGCGCCGAAGCTGTCGCCGTTCTGGAAGCGCACGCCCTCGCGCAGGTGGAAGACCCAGGTGCGGTCATCCTGCCGCTCCCAGCGTGTCGCCAGGCCGGGACCAACCTTCAGCTCGGCGTCGATTCGCGTCAGCGCCTCGAAGATATGCTGAGAGAGGGTGCTGTTCGGCCCCAGGGCGTAGTTGTGCGGATCTGCCGAGGTGGTCTCCCCCGCCATGGCGATGCGCAGCGTCTGTGCCGACGCCGGGCGGCCGGCGAGCGCCGGGCCCATGGCGGTGACGGCGGCGAGAAGTGCCATGGCCGGCCAGGGCATGCGCCTGTGGCGGAGTCGGGAGAAGCCTAGCATCGTGTCCGGCACCCTTGATTGTCTGGGCCGCGACAAACACCCAAGGCCGGCGGATTGCAACCGGCCCCGCCGCAGCCTGCGGCGGCCCGCGGCCTGCTTGTGATTTCATCTTTCATGATAAACGAAAATCTCGGATGATGGACGAAATCCGCAGGAGCCGCCCATGCCGCGCGAGATCCGCCTGAACGCCTTCGACATGGCCTGCATCGGCCATATCCAGCAGGGGATGTGGACGCATCCCCGCGACATCAGCCTGCACTACAACCGGCTGGACCACTGGATCTCGCTCGCGCGGACGCTGGAGGCCGGGTTGTTCGACGGCCTGTTCCTGGCCGACGTGCTCGGCATCTACGACGTCCATGGCGGCAGCCCGGATGCCGCCCTGCGCAGCGCCGCGCAAGTGCCGCTGCTCGACCCGGCGATGCTCGTGCCCGCCATGGCGGCCGCGACCACGCATCTCGGCTTCGGCATCACCTGTAACCTGGCCTATGAGCAGCCCTTCCTCTTCGCCCGGCGGATGTCCACGCTGGACCACCTGACCCAGGGCCGGATCGGCTGGAACATCGTCACCGGCTACCTGGACAGCGCCGCCCGCGCCATGGGCTTCAGCCGCCAGATGGCGCATGACGACCGCTACGACCTCGCCGACGAGTATATGGACGTCGTCTATGGCCTGTGGGAGGCGAGCTGGGCGCCCGACGCCGTGCGCGCCGATCGCGCGGCCGGGATCTATGCCGACCCTGCCCGGGTGCGCCCCTTTCGCCATGCCGGTCGCCAGTTCCAGATGGATGCCATCCATCTCTGCGAGCCCTCGCCGCAACGCACGCCGGTGCTCTACCAGGCCGGCGCCTCGGAGCGGGGCCGGCAGTTCGCCGCGCGCCATGCGGAATGCGTCTTCGTCAATGGCGGCGCGAAGCCCCATGTGGCCCGGCTGGTGGCCGACCTGCGCGCCCGCGCCGCGCCGCGTCCCATCCAGGTCTTCGTCGGCGCCACGGCCCTCGTGGGCCGCACCGAGGCCGAGGCGCGGGACCTGCTGGAGGACTATCGCCGCCATGCCAGCGTCGAGGGCGCCCTGGCCCATGCCAGCGCCTCGCTGGGCATCGACTTCGCCCGCTACGGCATGGACGAGCCGATCGAGGGCGGCGAGTCCCAGGCGATCCAGTCGAATGTCGAGGGGATGAAGCGTGCCGCGGGCGGGGTCTTCACCAAGCGCTGGCTGATCGACCGCTTCGTGCTCGGCAGCCGCCAGCCGCCCATCCTCGGCTCGGCCGAACAGGTGGCGGATGCGCTGATCGCCTGGGCTGAGGAGGCGGATGTGGACGGCTTCAACCTCTCCCGCACGGTGATGCCGGAAGGGCTAGAGCGCTTCGTGGAGCTGGTGGTGCCGGTCCTGCAGGAGCGCGGCGCCTACAAGCGCGCCTACGCCCCCGGTACCTACCGCGAGAAGCTGTTCGGCGCCGGACCTCTGCTGGGGGCGCCGCACCCGGCGGCGGCGCTGCGCCAGTCCGCCTGGGGTGAAGCCGGGGGAGAATGAATTCTCCCCCCGAACCCCTCTTCTTTTCTCTGTTCGTTTTCAGCACTTGCGGGGCACGCTCGCGCCGCGGCTGGAGCAGTCCCGGCGACCGCAGGCCGGTTCTTGCGCCCCCGCCGGCAGGGCTGCGTCAAACTGGCAGAAAAAAGATGGGGGGTTTGGGGGGAATTCATTCCCCCCAACCTTCCTTGTGGCGCCGCGGACCCTGAATGCCGGGCCTCGCTTCGATCATTCCAGGGCGTGGTCCGGTTGTAACGATACGATCATTTCGCCCCGCCTTGAGGCCGCCAGGCGAGAAAACCTCTTGGCGCCCGGTGCGGCTTGGGGGCAGGCTTCCATTGTCCACTGTCAACAATCGCGCCGGGGCAACGACCCCGCGCCGGAGGAAGTCCATGCTAACACGCCGCACTTGGCTTGGCGCACTGGCGGCGAGTCCCGCGCTCGGGCTCGCCCCACGCGCCGCGCAGGCGCAGGCCGACTACCCGAACCACCCGATCGCGCTGCTGGTGGGCTTCGCTCCCGGCGGCGGGACGGACATCATCGCCCGGCTGCTTCAGCCCTCGCTGCAGGCAAAGCTGGGCCAGCCGGTCACGGTGGACAATCGCCCGGGTGCCAGCGGCACCCTTGCCGCCGCCACGGTGGCGCGCGCGCGGCCCGATGGCTACAGCCTGGTGATGGGCACGGTCAGCACCCAGGCCGTCGTGGCGCCGCTGATGCGCAACCCGCCCTATGACCAGATGCGCGACTTCACGCCGATCACCCTCGCCGGCACGGTGCCGCTTGTGGTGCTGGTGCCGGCCAATGCGCCCTACAAGGACCTCAAGGGCTTGATCGAATACGCCCGCAAGAACCCGGGCAAGCTGAACTACGCCTCCTCCGGCGTGGCCACGCAGCAGCACTTGGCAGCGGAGATGCTCTGCCAGGCCGCCGGCGTCGAGATGACCCATGTGCCCTATCGCGGCACCGGGCAGGTGGTGACCGACCTGATCGGCGGCACGCTGGACCTGGCGATCGACACCATGCCGTCGCACCTGCCGCATATCCGCGCCGGCGCCACCCGCGCCCTCGCGGTAACCACGGCGCAGCGCGTCGCCGCCCTGCCGGAGGTGCCGACGGTGGCGGAGAGCGGCTTCCCCGGCTACGCCATCACCGTCTGGTATATGCTGCTGGGCCCCGCCGGCATACCCAAGCCGATCGTGGAGCGCTGGAGCAGGGCGATGAACGAGGCCCTGGCCGAGCCCGACATCCGCAAGCGGCTGGAAGAAGCGGGCTTCCTTCCCGGCGGCGGCAGCCCGGAGGACGCGGCGACGCTGGTGCGCCAGGAGGCCGAGCGCTACGGCGCGCTGGTGGAGCACGCCGGCATCCGCATCGAATAGCGGCCCCGGGGAAGAGGCGCGCCGCGCCCTTTCCCCGCGCGGCGTCAGCTCACCCGGCCTTCCTCGGCCAGGAAGTCGAGCAGGGCGCGGATGCGGGAGGGAAGCGGTCCACCCTGGCCGAGAAAGACGGCGTGGAAGGCTTCCCGGTCGCCGGGGTTCAGGTGTTCGAGCACGGGCACCAGCCGCCCGGCGTCCACATCCTCCCGGACGGTGAAGGCGGCCAGCCGCGCGAGGCCGGCGCCGCCGAGCGCGAGATGCCGGAGCGCCTCGCCATCACTGGCCTGGACGCGACCGGAGACCGGCACCACGACCGTTCCGCCGCCCTCCCCCTCGCGCAACGGCCAGCCATCCACCGCACGCGCATAGCCGAAGCCGAGCCGGACATGGCCCTCCAGCCCGGCGAGCGTCCCAGGCGTGCCGAAGCGTTCGAGATAGGTGGGCGCGGCGACCACCATCATCACCGTCTCCCCCAGCTTGCGGGCAATGAGGCTGGAGCTTTTCAGCGGGCCCGCCCGCACCGCCACGTCCACGCGCTCGGCCAGCAGGTCGAGCACGATGTCGGTCTGCACGATCTCCAGGCTGATCTCGGGATAGCGGGCCAGGAACCCGGCGAGGCAGCGCGACAGCACATGCGTGCCGTAGGAGGCGCTGGTGCTGATGCGGATGCGGCCGGCCGGCCGCTCGCCCGTGCCCGCCTGCCGCTCGGCCTCGTCCAGCTCGGCCAGGACGCGGGCGGCGCGCTCATAGAAGGCGCAACCTTCGGCGGTGAGCTCCAGCCGGCGGGTGGAGCGGTTGACCAGCCGCGCCCCAAGCCGCGCCTCCAGCCGGGCGACCAGCTTGCTGACGGCGGAGGGCGTCATGCGGAAGGCCCGCGCGGCCGGGGAGAAGCCGCCGAGCCGGACCACCTGCACGAAGACCTCCATCTCGCCCGAACGGTTGACCTCCAGCCGCGCCATTCTGGACTTCATCTCACAAATGCTGTTCCGGCGCCGGTTCTACAGCACCGGCTGGCCACTCCATAGCTTCCGTCCCATCGCATTCACCTGCAAACGGGACCAATCCAGTGCCACTGGCGCTTTATGCCCTCACCGCCGGAGCCTTCGGCATCGGCGTGACCGAATTCGTCATCATGGGACTGCTGCTGGAGGTCAGCGGCGAATTCCAGGTCAGCATCGCCGCCGCCGGCCTGCTGATCTCCGGCTATGCGCTGGGCGTCGTCGTCGGCGCCCCGCTGCTCACCGCCCTGACCGCCCGCTGGCCGCGCAAGCGCGTGCTGCTCGGGCTGATGGTCGTCTTCACCCTCGGCAACCTCGCCTGCGCGCTCGCCCCGAACTACGCCGCGCTGATGGCCGCGCGGGTGCTGACCGCGCTCGCCCACGGCACCTTCTTCGGCGTCGGCTCGGTGGTGGCGACGGGGCTCGTCGCTGCCGACCGCAAGGCCTCGGCCATCGCCGTCATGTTCACCGGCCTCACCGTCGCCAACATCCTGGGCGTGCCCTTCGGCACCTGGCTGGGCCAGCAGCTCGGCTGGCGCGCCACCTTCTGGGCGGTGGCGCTGGTGGGCGCCCTGGCCCTCGCCGTCATCGCGGCACTGGTGCCGCGCGACCGCGCCGCGCCGGAAGCCTCCGACTGGCGCGCTGACCTCGCCGCCATCACCCGCCGCCCCGTGCTGCTGGGGCTGCTGACCACGGTGCTGGGCTATGCCGGCGTCTTCGCCGTCTTCACCTACATCGCCCCGATGCTGACCGGCATTGCCGGCTTCCCGGAGGGCGCGGTCTCCCCGATCCTGCTCGTCTTCGGCGGCGGGCTGGTGGTGGGCAACCTGCTGGGTGGGCGCCTCGCCGACCGGAACCTGGTGGCGACGGTGCTCGGCACCCTCGCGGCACTCGGCCTCGTCCTGGCTCTGATGACCTTCGCCCTGCACGACCGCTGGGCCGCGGTGCTCTTCGTCGGGCTGCTCGGCGCGGCGGGCTTCGCCACGGTGGCGCCGCTGCAGATGTGGGTGCTCGGCCAGGCCGGGGAGGCCGGGCGCAGCCTCGCCTCCAGCTTCAACATCGCTGCCTTCAACCTCGGCAACGCCATCGGCGCCTGGGCCGGCGGGGCGGTGATCGGCCAAGGCGCGGGGCTCGGCCTGGTGCCGCTCGCCGCCGCCCTCTTTCCGCTGCTGGCCATTGCCGTGGCGCTGGCCGCGATCCGCGCCGGCCGCGCCCCGGCGCCCGCCGCCGCCTGACCGCCACCACCCCCACAAAGGACGACCACCATGGAATACCGCTCTCTCGGCGCCTCCGGCCTGCAGGTCCCGGCGCTCAGCTTCGGCGCCGGCACCTTCGGCGGCTCCGGCCCGCTTTTCGGCCACTGGGGCCGCTCCGACAGCCAGGAGGCCCGCCGCCTCGTGGACATCTGCCTGGAGGCCGGCGTCAACCTCTTCGACACCGCCGACGTCTATTCCGACGGCGCCTCGGAGCGGGTGCTGGGCGAGGCCATCAAGGGCCGGCGCGGCGAAGTGCTGATCTCCACCAAGCTCGGCCTGCCCATGGGCGAGGGGCCGAACGAGGCCGGCACCTCCCGCGCCCGGCTGATCCGCGGGGTGGAGGAGGCGCTGGCCCGCCTCGGCACCGACCATATCGACCTGCTGCAACTGCACGCCTTTGATGCCCATACGCCGGTGGAGGAGGTGCTTTCCACGCTCGACCAGCTCATCCGCGCGGGCAAGCTCCGCTATGTCGGCGTCTCCAACTTCTCGGGCTGGCAGGTGATGAAGTCGCTGGCCACGGCCGACCGCCATGGCTGGCCGCGCTACGTCGCTCACCAGGTCTACTACTCCCTGGTCGGGCGCGACTACGAATGGGAGCTGATGCCGCTGGCGCTCGACCAGGGGCTGGGCGCCATGGTCTGGAGCCCGCTCGGCTGGGGCCGGCTCACTGGCAAGATCCGGCGCGGCGCGCCGCTGCCCGCCGGCAGCCGCCTGCACGAGACCGCCGCCTTCGGCCCGCCGGTCGAGGAGGAGCACCTCTACCGCGTGGTGGATGCGCTCGATGCCGTCGCCGAGGAAACCGGCCGCTCGGTGCCGCAGGTCGCGCTCAACTGGCTGCTGCGGCGCCCCACCGTGTCCTCGGTCATCATCGGCGCCCGCGACGAGGCGCAGCTCCGCCAGAACCTCGGCGCCGTGGGCTGGACCCTGACGGCGGAGCAGGTCGCCAGGCTGGACGCGGCGAGCGCCGTCACCGCGCCCTATCCCTACTTCCCCTACCGGCGGCAGGCGGCCTTCGCCCGGCTGAACCCGCCGGCGGTTTGAGGGCGGCTTCCGACGTAGGCGGGATGGCCGCAGAATGGCGGGCATGAGCACCGACCAGCATGATGCCCTCCTGGCCCGCTACGGCGCGGCCGCCCTGCCACCCGCCGGTCCCTGGAACGACGTGATCGCGGCGCTGATGCAGCACCGCTCCGTCCGCGCCTATCGCCCCGACCCGCTGCCGGAGGGGACCCTGGAGACCCTGGTGGCGGCGGCGCAATCCGCCGCCACCTCCTCCAACATGCAGACCTGGTCCGTCGTCGCGGTGACCGATCCGGCGCGCAAGGCGGTCTTCGCCGAGGTGGCGAACAACCAGCGCCACATCACCCAGTGCCCGCTCTTCCTCGTCTGGCTTGCCGACCTCTCGCGCAATGCGCGCCTGGCCGAGGCGGAAGGCACCACGCTGGAGGCGCTGCCCTATTTCGAAACCTTCCTGGTCGCGGCGCTGGATGCCGCGCTGGCGGCGCAGAACGCCACGGTCGCCGCCGAGTCGCTGGGCCTCTCCACTGTCTATATCGGCGCGCTGCGCAACGACGTGCGGCGCGTGGCGGCGGAACTGGCGCTGCCGCCGGGCGTGGTGGGCGTCTTCGGCCTTTGCATCGGCTATGCCGACCCCGAGGCCCGCGCCGAGGTGAAGCCGCGCCTGCCGCAGAACACCATCCTGCATCGCGAGCAGTACGATGCCAGCACCGAGACCGAGGCGCGCGCCCTCTACGACGCCGCGCTGGCCGACTTCAGCGCCCGCAACGAGATGAAGGCCTATCGCTGGACCGATCGCGTGCTGGCACGGCTCGGCCGCATCTCCGCGCTGCATGGGCGGGACGGGCTCAAGGCGGCGCTGCGGGATCTCGGCTTTCCGCTGAAGTGATGGGAAAGGCTGGGGGAAGGAATTCCCCCAGACCCCCATCTTTTTTCTGCCAGTTGGCCCTCACGGCTGCAGTCGCCGGGGTTGCTCCAGCCCCGGCGTGAGCGCCTTCGGCCAGCACCGCCGAACTGATAAAAAAGAAGAAGAGGGGGTCCGGGGGAGAATTCATTCTCCCCCGCTTCCGCCGCCGGGCCTCAGGCTACCGCCGCAGCAGCACCACGAGGTAGCGGCAAGGCGTGTCGCCGGGATTGTGGAAGCGGCAGGATTCGGGCGGCCCGAGGCGCAGGCAGTCCCCGGCGCTCATCTCGTGTAGCGCCGCGCCCTGGGTGAAGTGCAGCACGCCTTCCAGCAGCACGATCTGCTGGTCCTGAATGAAGGCGAAGGCGGCGGCCGGGTAGTCCACGGAGCGTCCGGGCGGCAGCTCGCCCCAGACCAGTTCCAACGGCGTCGGCGGTCCGCCGGCGGGGGTGAGGGCGCGGCGGGTGAAGCCGGTCTCGGGGTCGCGCCAGACCGGCTGCTCCGCCACGCGCGCCAGTCGCCCGCCGCCCTGCTCGGCACGCGCCAGCATCTGCGACAGGCTGAGCCCGAAGGCGCCGGAAAGGCGGCCGAGCAGCGCCGCGGTCGGGCTGACCTCGTCGCGCTCGATCTTGCTGATCATCGCCTTGGAGACGCCGGAACGCTCCGCCAACTCGGCCAGCGACCAGTTGCGGGCCTCGCGCTCGGCCTTCAGGCGCTGCGCCAGTTGCGCGCTGCTGTCGGAGAGGGACATGGCCCAAGCATAGGCGGAAGGGGCGGGGGACAGAATCCCCCCCGCCGGTCAGGCCAGGGCGTCGGCCTGGTGCGCCGCCACCAGCTCGGCCAGGGAGGTGAAGCGGAACTCGTAGCCCGCGCCGGAAGGGGGCGGCATGGTGGCGCCCCACCCCTCCTGGCCGTGCCGCCGGTCGATCCAGGCGGAGGCGAGGCCAACCCGCTTGGCTGGTGCGTGGTCGTGGAACAGGCTCTGCGCCACATGCAGGACCTCGCCGCGGCCAAAGCCCTGCGCGCCGAGCTTGGTCAGCATGTGCTGGAAGTTGCGCGGATCCGGCTTGTAGCTGCCGATCTCCTCGGCGGTGTAGACGGCGTCGAAAGTCACCCCGAGGCGCTTCTGGCTGCCGGCGAAGCTCTGGTGGTCCACGTTGGAGAGGATCGCCAGCTTGTAGTGCCGCTTGAGATAGGCGAGCGCCCCGGCGGAGTCAGGGAAAGCCGGCCAGTCCGGCACGGAGGCGCCAAAGCGCGCGGCGCCCGGCTCGTCTGGCTCGATGCCCCATTCATCGGCGAGGCGGTGATGCACCTGGGTGAGCAGCTCGGCATAGCGCATGGCCGGCGTCTCGGCCTGCTGAGCCGATTCATGGTGGGCGAAGGCCTCCAGCACCGCATCGCGCGAGAGGTCCAGCCCGCCACGCCGCAGCAGCGGCTGCAGGGCGGCATGGATGCCGCTCTCCCAGTCGATCAGGGTGCCGTAGCAGTCGAAGGTCAGGACACGGAAATCGTGCAGGCGCATCATCGCAGGTCTCCGCAGGCCACCATGGAAACGGTGCCATGCCGGATGGCGTTGCGGGAAGGGTGAGAATGCGCGCCCCGCCGCCCGGCCCTGGGCGCGGAAGGCCGGCGGGGCCATATTGCGGGCCTTCCCCGCGTGACCTGAGGGCGAGCCATGGCCGAGTCCGAACCGCAATCCCCGCCGCCCACCATCCGCCGCGAGGACTACCGCCCGCCCGCTTTCCTGGTGGAGCAGGTGGACCTGCACCTTGCCCTGCATCCCAGGGCAACGCGGGTGAAGGCGAAGCTGGCCCTGCGCCGCAACCCGGCGGCCAAGGCCGCGGCCGACCTGGAACTGGATGGCGAGGCCCTGACCCTGATCGCCGCCCGGCTGGACGGCGCCGTGCTGGGCGAGGACCGCCTGGACCATCTGCCCGGTGGCGGGCTGCGCGTGGCCGGCGTGCCGGCGGCCTTCACGCTGGAGACGGAGGTGGAGATCTCGCCCGAGGCCAATAGCGAGCTTTCCGGCCTTTATCTCTCCGGCGGCAACTACTTCACCCAGTGCGAAGCCGAAGGCTTCCGCCGCATCACCTACTTCCCCGACCGGCCGGACGTGATGGCACGCTACACCACCACGCTGGAGGCCGACCGCGCCGCCTGCCCGGTGCTGCTCTCCAACGGCAACCCGGCGGGCGCCGGCGAACTGCCCGACGGCCGCCATTGGGCGCGCTGGGTCGATCCGCACCCGAAGCCTTCCTACCTCTTCGCCGTGGTGGCGGGGGATCTTGTGGCGGTGCGGGACAGCTTCACCACCCGCTCCGGCCGCGAGGTCGCGCTCGGCATCTATGTCCGCCGCGGCGACGAGGATGCCTGCGGCCATGCCATGGACTCGCTGAAGCGCTCGATGAAGTGGGACGAGGACACCTACGGCCTCGAATACGACCTCGACGTCTTCAACATCGCCGCCGTCTCCGACTTCAACATGGGGGCGATGGAGAACAAGGGCCTCAACGTCTTCAACACCAAGTACATCCTGGCGCGACCAGAGACGGCGACGGATGCCGACTACGAGGGCATCGAGACCGTCGTCGCGCATGAGTATTTCCACAACTGGACGGGCAACCGCGTCACCTGTCGCGACTGGTTCCAGCTCTCGCTGAAGGAGGGGCTGACCGTCTTCCGCGACCAGCACTTCACCGCCGACCAGGGCTCGGCGGCGGTGAAGCGCATCGCCGATGTCCGCCGCCTGCGCGCCGCGCAGTTCCCCGAGGATGCCGGGCCGATGGCGCATCCGGTGCGCCCGGATTCCTACGTCGAAATCAACAACTTCTACACTGCCACGGTCTACCAGAAGGGCGCCGAGGTGGTGCGGATGATGCGCCGCCTGATCGGCGAGGCGAATTTCCGCAAGGGCATGGACCTCTACATCGCCCGGCACGACAACCAGGCCGTGACGATCGAGGACTTCGTCCGCGCCATGCAGGACGCCTCGGGGACGGATCTCTCCCGCTTCGCCCGCTGGTATGCTCAGGCCGGCACGCCCCAACTGCGCGTGCGCGACGCCTTCGACGAAGCGAGCGGCCGCTACACCCTGACCCTCGCGCAATCCACCCCGCCGACGCCCGGCCAACCCGAGAAACAGCCGGTGCCGATCCCGGTGGCCATGGGGCTGATCGGCCCCGACGGCGCGGAACTCCCCGACGCCCGCCTTCTGCTGCTGGAGGAGGCGGAGCAGGACTTCACCTTCGAGGGGCTGAAGGCCAGGCCGGTGCCCTCGCTGCTGCGCGGCTATTCCGCGCCGGTGAAGCTCGCCGGCCTCTCCCTGGAGCAGCTCGGCTTCCTCGCCGCGCATGATACGGACCCCTTCGTCCGCTGGGATTCGGCGCAGCAATACGCCACGGCCGAGATGCTGCGCCTGGTCGAGGATGTCCGCAGCCAGAAGCCGCTCGCCCTGCCGGAAGGGCTGGCCGCCATCTTCGGCGCCGCGCTCGACCGCGCCCTGGAGGACCCCGCCTTCGCCGCCGAGGCGCTGGCGCTGCCTTCGGAGGATTTCGTCGCCGACCAGATGACGGTGGCCGACCCCGAGGCCATCCATGCCATGCGGCAGTTCCTGCGCAGCGCGCTCGGCACCCGCTTCGCGCCGCGCCTCGCCGAACTGCACGGCGCGCTGGAGGAGACTGGCCCCTACCGCATCGACGGCGCCGCGATCGGCCGGCGGGCGCTGCGCAATGCCAGCCTCGCCTATCTCGCGCGGGCCGAGGGCAGGGCGGGCGCCGAGGGCCTCGCCCGCGCCGAGCGGCAGTTCAATGCCGGCCGCAACATGACCGACGTGCTCGCCGCGCTGCGCGTGCTGGCCGATTCCGACAGCCCGGCGCGTGGGGCGGCACTGGCAGCGTTCCACGTGAAATGGCGCCATGACGACCTGGTGCTGGACAAGTGGTTCGCCATCCAGGCCATCGCCGCGCGGCCGGATGCGCTGGAGGCCGTCCGCGCCCTCGCGCAGCACCCGGATTTCGACATCCGCAATCCCAACCGCGTGCGGTCCCTGGTCGGGGCCTTCGCCGCCGGCAATCCGGCGCATTTCCACGACGCCTCGGGCGCGGGCTATCGCTTCCTGGCCGACATGGTCATCGCACTGGACGCCGTGAACACCCAGGTCGCGGCCCGCATGGTCTCGCCGCTCGGGCTGTGGAAGCGGCAGGACGCGGCGCGCGGCGCCCTGATGCGCGCCGAGTTGCAGCGCATCCTGGCGCGGCCAGGCCTGTCCAAGGGGACCTACGAAAAGGTCTCCAAGGGCCTCGCCGCCTGAGGTGACGGCATGCGCATCCTGGTGATCGAGGACGACGCCACGACGGCCGACTACATCGCCAAGGGCCTGGGGGAGGAGGGCTACGTCGTCGATGTCGCGCGCAACGGCAGGGACGGGCTCTACCTCGCGCTGAACGAGTCCTTCGACGTCATCGTCAGCGACCGTATGCTGCCGGGGCCGGACGGGCTCGCCATCCTGCGCGCCCTGCGCGCCTCCAACATCACCACGCCGGTGCTGATGCTGACGGCGCTCAGTGAGGTGGACCGCCGGGTTGAGGGGCTGGAGGCCGGGGCCGATGACTATCTCGCGAAACCCTTCGCCTTCGCCGAGCTGCGCGCGCGGGTCCGCGCCCTGGCCCGCCGCCCGGCGCCGCAGGCCGAGGTGACGGAGCTGGCGGTGGGCGACCTGCGCATGGACCTGTTGCGCCGCGCCGTCACCCGCGGCGGCCGCGCGGTGGAGCTGCTCCCCACCGAGTTCCGGCTGCTGGAGTTCATGATGCGCCATCCCGGCCAGGTGCTCACGCGCACTCTGCTGCTGGAGAAGGTCTGGGACTTCTCCTTCGACCCCACCACCAATGTCGTGGACGTGCATGTCAGCCGCCTGCGCCGCAAGCTGGAGGCGGGCGGCGAGGCGCCGATGATCCGCACCGTGCGCGGCGCCGGCTACATCCTGGCGCCCCCCGGCGCGGAGGCGAACTGATTGCCGGCCCTCCTCTGGCCGGCGCTCTGGCCACGCAGCTTCGCGCCACGCGTGGCGCTGCTGGTCGGCGCCGTGGTGCTGGTGGCCTCCTTCCTCGGCGCCGGCTGGGGCTGGCTGCGCGCGCAGGAGGCGTTGCGGCGGCAGCTCGACCTGGTGCTGGCCGCCGATGCCGAGGGGCTGCTGCGCGACTATGAGACCTACGGCCTGCGCGGCCTGGCGGATGCGGCGGCGGTCTATGCCCGGCGCGGCGGGCCGCTGCGCGTGCTGCTGCTGGCGCCGAACGGCCACCCGATCGCCGGACGCCTGCCTGGCGCCCCGGCCCGCCTGCGCGGCTTCGCCACCCTGCCGCCGCAGGCCGACGAGGGCCGGCTGCGCGCGCTCGGCGCCCTCCTGCCCGATGGCAGCAACCTGATCGTCGCCACCGACCTCGCGCTGGTGGACCGCGCCGCCACCGCCCTGGCCTGGACGCCGCCGATCGCCGGCGGCCTGGCGGCATTGCTGGCGCTGGTGCTGGGCTTCCTGGTGGCGCGGCGGCTGGAACGGCGCCTCGCCGGCATCAGCACCGCCGCCCGCGCCGTCATGGAGGGGGACCTCGCCCGGCGTCTGCCGGTAAACGGGACCGGCGACGAGTTCGACCGCCTCGCCGCCACCATCAACGCCATGCTGGCGCGCATCGAGGCGCTGGTGGCCGAGGTGCGGCAGGTGACGGATGACGTGGCGCACGACCTGCGCTCGCCGCTCTCCCGCCTGCGCCAGCGGCTGGAGGCGGCGCTGGCCCAGGCCCGCGCGCCGGAAGCCGATGCGGCCGTGCTGGAGGGCGCCGTCGCCGAGCTGGACCAGATCCTCGCCACCTTCGCGGCGCTTCTCCGCATCGCCCGCACCGAGGCGGGGGCGGGGCGGGAGGGCTTCGCGCCGGTGGACCTCTCCGCGCTGGTCGAGGGCGTGGTGGAGGTCTATGGGCCGGTCGCGGAGGAAGCCGGACGTGCGCTGCGCGCGGAAGTGGCGCCGGGGCAAACCCTGCCCGGCAGCGCGGCGCTGCTGCGGCAGGCGCTGGCCAACCTGCTGGACAATGCGCTGGGCCATGGCGGCGGCACCATCCATGTGGCGCTGCGGCCCGGCCCGGTGCTGGCCGTGGCGGATGAGGGCCCGGGCATCCCGTCGGAGGAACGCGAGCGCGTGCTGCGCCGCTTCTACCGGCTCGACCGCAGCCGCAACACGCCGGGCACGGGGCTGGGCCTAGCGCTGGTGGCGGCGGTGACGCGGCTGCATGGCGGCCGCGTGACGCTGGTCGAGGGGCCGGAAGGGCGCGGGCTGGGCGTCACGCTCGACCTGCGTGGGGAAACGGCCTCCGACGGGCGCCGCCTTCCCGGCGCAGCGCCGGAAGGCTGACCGGAGCGCCCGCTGCCGGCCTCAGCTCGCCGAGGCCGGCATCGCGAAGCCGCGCTGGCCGCGATGCCGCATCAGGCTGCGCAGGAAGCCTACGCCCCAGGCCATGTGCATGACCATGGCCGCCGGGCCCGCCCCCGCCAGCCAGGGATCGCGCTTGCGGAAGGCGAGGGCGGCGCCCCAGCCCAGGCAGAGCGCGGCATAGAGGGCCGGCACCAGCAGCGCGGGCAGCCAGAAGGGCGCCACCAGCAGGGCCGCCACATTGCCCAGCAGGGCGATGACCGGCGCCATCTGCCGCGGCTTCGGCCGCAGCCGGTGCTTCAGCAGGGTGCGCGCCCGCCCGGCGCCGTGCTTCACGTACTGCCGGCCCAGAGAGGCGAGATCCTTGCGCGGGAAATAGGTCACGGGATGATCGGCGCAGAGCCAGATGCGCCCGCCCGCGGCGCGGGCGCGCTGATCCAGCTCGGCATCCTCGTTATGGGTGAAGCTCTCGTCATAGCCGCCGATCGAGAGGAAGAAGGCGCGGTCGAAGGCAGCGTGGTGGCCATGGTCCACCCATTCCGAGCGCAGCCCGAGCCGGTGCGCCGAGCCGCCATTGCCCAGCCGGCTGTTCTGCGCCGCCGCGATGCCGCGCTGCATCCCCTCCCGCCCCACGGTGAGCATCGGCACCACCACCGAGGTCGCCTCCTGCGCGCGCAGCGCCGCGACGACGCCGGTGACGAAGCCGGGCGGGTACCAGGCATGCGCATCGGCCCGCAGGATGATGCGCGACTCGCGCGCCGCGACCCGTGCGGCCAGGTTGACGGCGGCGGATTGCAGCCGCGCCGGGTTCTCGACGAGGCGGATCTCCGGATGGGCGGCCGCCATTTCGCGGACGATCTCGGCCGTGCGGTCACGGCTGCCGCCGTCCAGCACCAGGATCTCCAGCCGGTGGGTATCGCCCTGCGTCAGCAGGGAATCCAGGCAGGGGCCGATGTAATGTTCCTCGTTCAGGACGGGAACGGCCAGCGTGATCAGCTCACGCTCCTGCGCGGGTGTAGCGACGGACATGGTCGGTCTGCCTCCTGATCGGGAGGCTCTACCGGACAAGTCCCGTCCAGGGCCAGCCTGGCCTTGTCGAAAAATGGCGCACGGCTGTCACAGATTGGACAGCCGCGGCACGGTCAAAGGGCGAGCAGGAAGCCGATGATGGCGGCCCAGAGAAGCACCGACAGGAAGAGGCCAAAGACCAACCCGCGCGCCGGCGAGGGGCGACCTTCGGCAAAGCGGCGCAGGTGCCGCATCACCTCCGTGAGGGGAGTGCCCGCCGCCTGCCCGGCGCCACGGGAGGGCATATCGGGAAGGGGCATCGGTCGCATGACACGGTCTTCCTTCAGCTGGATGGTCACGGTGGGCCTTTCCGAAGCGATGCTCATCCAGGCGGACCTTCTGGTGCGGGACAACTCTCACCAGGAATTTACCAAGTTATGTGCGCTTCTGCGAGGCCGAAATATGAGGAAAATCGCCTTTCTGGATCATTGCCCGGCAAGGGGCATGAGCGGAAATGTCGAGACAACTTCTGTGATGGCTGCGAATGGAGTGCAAGCCCGTGCGGGCTCCGCCATGCCTTCCCGATTCGGGAACGCGCGTGAGGGTTGAGGTGTCCACCGGGGGACACGTTTCGGCGAAGCGGGGGGAGAATTCATTCCCCCGGAACCCCCTCTTCCTCTTTCTGTCAGCTTTGTCCCCGCTGGCCGCAGGCGAGGCCGAAAGCCGACAGCAAAAACGGGTTGGGGGAGTTCACCCCCCCAACCTTGCCTTCAGCCTTATCGGCTATTGGAGCTGCGCAAGCCGTGCTCCCCCTACTCTGCGGCCGCCGGCACTGGAGGCCGCCGCCGCCGCAGCCGGTCCAGCGCCAGGAAGATGACGGGCGTGGTGTAGAGCGTGAGCAACTGCGAGACGACGAGTCCGCCGATGATGGTGATGCCGAGCGGCTGCCGCATCTCCGCCCCCGTGCCGGTGCCGAGCGCCAGCGGCACCGCGCCGAACAGCGCGGCCAGCGTGGTCATCAGAATCGGCCGGAAGCGGTCGCGGCAGGCGGCGAGGATGGCGGCGGTGCTGCCCAGCCCCTCGGTCCGCTCGTGCTCCAGGGCGAAGTCCACCAGCATGATGGCGTTCTTCTTCACGATTCCCATCAGCAGGATGACGCCGATCAGCGCCATCACCGAGAAGGCGGTCCCGGTCGCCAGCAAGGCCAGCAGCGCCCCCAGGCCGGCGGTGGGCAGGGTGGAGATGATGGTCAGCGGGTGGATGAAGCTCTCGTAGAGGATGCCAAGCACCAGATAGATCGAGACCAGCGCCGCCAGGATCAGCAGCGGCTGGGAGCGGCTGAACTCGTTGAAGGCCGCGGCGTTGCCGCCGTATTGCGAGCGGATCGTGCCCGGCAGCATCACCTCGCGCTCGGCCTGCTGCACCAGTTCGGTGGCGTCGCTGAGGGCAAGGCCCTCGCCGAGGTTGAAGGTGATGGTGGTGGCCGGGAACTGCCCGCGATGCGTGACGCGCAGCGGCGCCACGTCCCGCTCCACCCGCGCCAGCGCGCCAAGCGGCACCTGCGTGCCGTCATTGGCGGGCACGAAGATGCGGTTGAGCTGGGTGGAGGCCTGCTGCAGCGCCGGGTCGATCTCCAGCACCACCTTGTACTGGTTGCGGCTGCCGTAGATGGTCGAGACCTGCCGCTGCGAGAAGGCGTTGTTCAGCGCCGTGCTGACATCGTCCATGCCGACGCCGAGCCGGGCGGCGGCGTCGCGGTCGATCACCACGCGGTTGACCAGCCCGGCGCGCTCCTGGTCGCTGGAGACGTCGGCCAGGCCCGGCACGGTGCGCAGCTTCTCGACCATGGTGTTGGTCCACTGGCGCAGCTCGTCAAGATCGGTGCCGAGCAGGATGTAGGAGTAGGAGGCGTTGCCGGGCCGGCCACCGATATAGATGTCCTGCTGCGCGCGCAGGAAGGCGTTGACGCCGGGGATGCGGCCGAGCGGCGCGCGCAGCCGGGCGATCACGTCATTGGCCGAGGCGTCGCGCTCCGTGCGCGGCTTCAGCGCGATGTAGAAGCTGGCCGAGTTGGTGCCGGCATTCCAGGAGCTGCCGCCGATCGAGGCGCCGACGCTGGCCACCGCCGGGTCGCGCTGGATGATGCGTGTCACCTCCTTGGTCAGCCGCTCCATGGTGGCGAAGGAGGTATCGGGCGCCGCCTGCGCATTGCCGACCAGCAGGCCGGTGTCCTGCTCGGGAAAGAAGCCCTTGGGCACCACGATGTAGAGCCAGACGGTGAGCGCGATGAAGCCGATATTGGCCAGCAGCATCAGCCAGCGGAAGCGCAGCACCACGCCGAGCGAGCGCATGTAGCCGCGCACCACGGCATCCATCACCGCCTCGAAGGCGCGGCCGAAGCGGCCGGGCGGCCTTTCTTCGCCGGGCGGATCGAGATGCGCGGCGATCATCGGCGTCAGGGTCAGCGCCAGCACCGCCGAGATGCCGACGGCGATGGCCAGCGTGGCGGAGAACTCGCGGAAGAAGCGGCCGACCAGCCCGGGCATGGCCAGCAGCGGAATGAACACCGCGATGAGCGAGACGGTGATCGAGACGATGGTGAAGCCGATCTGCCGCGCACCCTCCAGCGCCGCCTCGAAGGGCGGCATGCCCCGCTCGCGCATCCGCGCCATGTTCTCGATCATGACGATGGCGTCGTCCACCACGAAGCCGACCGAGATGATCAGCGCCATCAGCGAGAAATTGTTGAGCGAATAGCCCATCATCCAGATGACGAAGAGCGTGCCGAGCAGCGAGAGTGGCACGGTGGCGCTGGCGGCCAGCGTGGGGCCGAGCCGGCGCAGGAACAGCGCCACCACGCCGATCACCAGGACGATGGTGACCAGCAGCGTGAACTCCACCTCCTCCACGCTGGCATGGATGGTGCCGGAGCGGTCGCTCATGATGGAGAGGTGCACGCCGCCCGGCACCCAGCGCTCCAACTGCGGCAGCAGCCCTTTCACCCCCGCCACCACATCCAGCACATTGGCGTCGGCTTGCTTGAACACCATCATCAGGATGGCCTGGCGATCGTTGAACCAGGCCGCTTGCCGGCTGGAGCGCGTGCCGTCCCGCACATCGGCGAGCTGCGAGAGGCGGGTGATGCTGCCATCGGCGCTCTTCACCACCAGCGTGCGATACTGCTCGGCGCGGCTGATGCGGTCGTTCACCGAGAGCATCGCGGACTGCTCCGGCCCCTCGATGCTGCCCACCGGCTGCGTCACATTGGCATTGGTGATGGTGGTGCGGATATCGTCCAGCGAGACGCCGGCGGCGGCGGCGGCGTCCGGATTGACGGCGACGCGCACCGCCGGCTGGTCGGCGCCGCCCACCTGCACCTGCGCCACGCCCGAAACCTGCGAGAGCCGTTGCGCCACGATGCTGTCCGCCACGTCGTAGAGCGCGGTGGAGCGCAGGGTGTCCGAAGTCATGGCCAGGATCAGCACCGGCGCATCGGCCGGGTTGATCTTGCGCACCTGCGGCGGGCTGGGCATGCCAGAGGGCAGGTCTTCGCGCGCCGCATTCACCGCCGCCTGCACGTCGCGCGCCGCATCCGCCTGGCTGCGCGAGATGTCGAACTGGATGATGATGTTGCCGCTGCCGGTCGAGGCGTTGGCCGTCATCTCCGTGATGCCGGCCACCTCGCCGATGCGCCGCTCCAGCGGCGCCAGCACCGTCGCCGCCAGCGTCTCCGGATTGGCGCCGGGCTGGCTGACGCTGACGAAGAGCGTCGGGATATCAACGCGCGGCATGGAGGAAATGGGAAGCTGCCGCAGCGCCACCAGCCCGGCCAGCGCCAGGCCGATGGCCAGCAGCATGGTGCCGATCGGCCGTCGCAGGAAAGGCGCGGAGATCGAGAACATCGCCTGCGCTCCCTTACTCCGCTGGCGCGGCGTGCAGGTCGCGGCCATGCCACCAGCGCTGCACCCGCGCGCGCACCGCTTCCAGCGCCAGGTAGATGGCGGGGGTGGTGAACAGGGTCACGAGCTGGCTGAGCAGCAGGCCGCCCACGATGGAGACGCCGAGCGGCAGGCGCAGCTCCGCCCCCATGCCGGATTGCAGCATCAGCGGCAGGGCGCCGAGCAGCGCCGCGGCGGTGGTCATCATGATCGGCCGGAAGCGCAGCAGCGCCGCCTCGACGATCGCCTCGCGCGGCGCCATGCCGTGGTCGCGCTGCGCCTCCAGGGCGAAGTCGATCATCATGATGGCGTTCTTCTTGACGATGCCCATCAGCAGGATGATGCCGATCAGCCCCACCACCGAAAGGTCCAGCCCCCAGAGCTGCAGCGCCAGCAGCGCCCCGATGCCGGCCGAGGGCAGGGTGGAGAGGATGGTGATGGGGTGGATGACGCTCTCATAGAGCACGCCCAGCACGATGTAGATCACGACGACCGCCGCCAGGATCAGCCAGGGCTGGCCGGCGAGCGAGGCGTTGAACTCCGCGACATCCCCGGCGAAGCGCCCGGCGACGCTCTCCGGCAGGCCGATCTCCTGCTCGGCGCCGCGGATCGCCTCCACCGCCTGGCCGAGCGACATGCCCTTGGCCAGGTTGAAGCTGATGGTCACGGCGGGGAACTGGTTCTCCCGCGTCACCAGCAGCGGGCCGCTGGTTCGGGTGAAGCGGGCGATCTCGGCCAGCGGCACCTGCGCGTTGTCCGCCCCGGCGACGCGGAGCTGGCCGATCGCCGTCGGGTCCTCGCGCAGCCGGTCGGAGGCTTCCAGCACCACGCGGTACTGGTTGCTCTGGCCGTAGATGGTGGAGATCTGCCGCTGGCCGAAGGCGTTGTAGAGCACGTTGTCCACCGCCTGCATGGTCACGCCGAGGCGCGCCGCGCGGTCGCGGTCCACCTGGATGGCGAGCCGCACGCCGTCCTCGCGCTGGTCGGTGGCGACGTCGCGCAGGCCGGGGATCGCGCGCAGCCGCGCCACCACGCGCGGCGCCCAGAGGGAGAGCGTCGCCGCATCCGCGTCGGTCAGCGTGTACTGGTACTGGGTGGTGCTGACGCGCGGGCTGATCTGGATGTCCTGCACCGCCAGGGGATAGGCCACGGCACCGGGAATGGCGTCGAGCTTCGGCTGCAGCCGGGCGATCACGCCCTGGGCATCGAGGTCGCGCTCCCCGCGCGGGCGCAGCACGGCAGTGATGCGGCCGGTGTTCTGCGCCGGGTTCAGCGCGCCCGCGCCGGCCACGGCGGTGACGGCGGCCACCGCCGGGTCGGCCTGCACAACGGCGGCGACCTGCTGCTGGATCTCGGCCGAGCGCGGGAAGGAGGTGTCCTGCGGCGCCTCGGTCATGATCTGGATGAGGCCGGTGTCCTGCACGGGCAGGAAGCCCTTGGGCATCACCACATAGAGCCAGGCGGTCAGCGCCAGGGTGCCGGCGGCCACCAGCAGCATCAGACCCTCATGCCGCATGGTCACGTTCAGCGCCCGCCCATAGGCCAGCCGCAGCCGCTCGAAGCCACGCTCGAAGCCGGCCGCCAAGCGGGACGGCTTGTGCTCGGCACGCAGCACGAGCGCGCACATCATCGGCGTCAGCGTCAGCGAGACAACCATGGAGACCAGCACGGCGGCGGTCAGCGTCTCCGCGAACTCGCGGAACAGCCGCCCGACCACGCCTTCCATGAACAGCAGCGGGATGAAGACGGCGATCAGCGACAGCGTCAGCGAGACGATGGTGAAGGCGATCTGCCGAGAACCCTCATAGGCCGCCGCCAGTGGCTTCTCGCCCTTCTCGATCAGCCGGACGATGTTCTCGATCATGACGATGGCGTCGTCCACGACGAAGCCCGTCGCGATGGTCAGCGCCATCAGCGAGAGGTTGTCGAGCGAGTAGCCCATGACGGCCATGATGCCGAAGGTGCCGATGATGGAGAGCGGCAGCGAGACCGCTGGCACCAGCGTCGCCCGCCCGCTGCCGAGGAAGAAGTAGATCACCCCCACCACCAGCGCGACCGAGAGCACCAGCGTGAACTGCACCTCGTGCACCGAGGCGCGGATGGTCTCCGTGCGGTCCGACACCACGGTGAGCTTCGCCCCGGCGGGGACGGCGCTCTCCAGCTGCGGCAGCAGGGTGCGGATGCGCTCCACCGTCTGCACGATATTGGCGCCGGGTTGGCGCTGCACGTCGATCAGCACGGCGGGATGGCCGTTGAACCAGGCGCCGTTGCGCTCGTTCTCCAGCGATTCCACCGCCTCGCCGACGTCGCGCAGCCGCACCGGGGCGCCGTTCTGCCAGGTCAGGATGATGTCGCCGAACTCGGCCGGGGTGGTGATCTGGTCGTTGGCCAGGATGGAGGAGGCCTGGCGCGGCCCGTCCAGCGACCCTTTCGGCGAGTTCTGGTTGGCGGCCGTGATCGCCGTCCGCACCGTCTCCAGCCCGATGCCATAGGCGGCCAGCCGCAGCGGATCGACGCGCAGCCGCACCGCCGGCCGCATGTTGCCCTGCACGGTGACGCGGCCGACGCCGGTCGCCTGGGAGAGCTTCTGCGCCAGCAGCGTGTCGGCGGTGTCCGAGAGCCGCATGATCGGCAGCGTATCGGAGGTCAGCGCCAGGGTGATGACCGGCGGATCGGCCGGGTTCACCTTGGAATAGACCGGGGGGTAGGGCAGGGTGGAGGGCAGGGTGCCGCGCGCCGCGTCCAGCGCCGCCTGCACGTCCTGCGAGGCCTCGTCGATGCTCTTGTCGAGCCGGAACTGCAGGGTGATGCGGCTGACCCCCGGCCCGCTGACCGAGGACATCACCTGCAATCCCGAGATCTGCGCGAACTGCCGCTCCAGCGGCGCGGTGATCAGCAGCGCGGCGGTGTCGGGCGAGGCGCCGGGAAGCTGCGTCGTCACCTCGATGGTGGGGAAGTCCACCTCCGGCAGGGAGGAGACGGGCAGGCGCAGATAGCCCATCACGCCCGCCAGCAGCACCGCGATGGCCAGCAGGGTGGTGGCGACGGGCCGGGCGATGAAGGGGGCGGCGATGTTCACGGCCTGCTCTCCGGGCCGGCTTCCGCCGCCTGCCGCTGCCGCGCGCGCCCGGGCTGCGCGCCCGGCTGCCCCGCGCCCGGCTGGCCCGCGCCCGGTGGGACGGCGCCGGGCGCATTGCCGTCGGCGACGGCGATCCGGCTGCCCGGGTTCAGCCGCAGCGCGCCGGAGGTGACGACCCGCTCGCCGGGCTGCAGCCCCTCGCGAATGACGGCCTCGCTGCGGGTTACGGCGCCCAGCACCAGCGGGCGCTGCTCCACCGTATCATCCGCCTTGGCGACGAAGGCGAAGGCGCCGTTCGGCCCCTGCTGCACCGCCACCAGCGGCACCACCGTGGCGTCCGGCACCGTCTCGATCTGCAGCCGCAGGCTGACGAAGGCGCCGGGCCAGAGCCGCGTGTCCTCATTGGGGAAGACGGCCTTCACCTTCACCGTGCCGGTGGCGGGGTCCACCTGGTTGTCCACCGTCATCACCGTGCCGCGCGCCGGCGCCTCCGCCTGACTGACCGGCTGGCTGGCGGTGCCGCCGCTGCTGGGGACGGTCTCCACGGCCACCGGCCCGGCGGCCATGGCGCGCCGCAGCCGCGGCAGCTCGGCCTGCGGGATGGTGAAGCTCACCCCGATCGGCCGCATCTGCGTCAGGGTGACGATGCCGGTGGCGTCGCCCGTGCTCACCAGGTTGCCCGCGTCCACCTGCCGCAGGCCGACGCGTCCGTCGATCGGCGCGCGGATGGTGGTGTAGTCGAGCTGAGTCTGCGCGGTGTCGATGCTGGCCTGGTCCTGCGCCACCTGCGCCTCGTACATCGCCACCTGGGCGCGCTGGGTGTCCACCTGCTGGCGTGTCACGCCATTGGCGGCGAGCAGCCCCTGGTAGCGCTTCAGGTCGGTGCGGGCATTCTCCAGCTGCGCCTGGTCATAGGCCTTCTTCGCCTGTGCCTGCGCGAGAGCGGCGACATAGGTGCGGTCGTCGATGCGGGCCAGCACCTCGCCGGCCTTCACCTCCTGCCCCTCGCGGAACAGCACCTCGGTGAGCTGGCCGGTCACCTGCGAGCGCACGGTGACGCTGTTCAGCGCCTGCACCGTGCCCAGCGCGTCGAGGGTGAGCCGCAGGTCCCGCTGCGCCGCCGCGGCCACCGTCACCGGCACCGCCACGCCGCCACGGCCGCGGCCGCCCGGCTGTCCCGGAGTGGTCTGCGCGGCGCTGCGCCCGGCCGGCGCGGCTTCTGGATGCTGCTGCTGCCAGACATAGGCCCCCGCCGCGGCGCCGAGCGCCAGGACGGTGAGGGTGACGAGCAGGGTGCGCGAGCGGGCCATCATGCGATCCGGGTCATTGGGGCTGCGGCTGCCAGCCGCCGCCGAGCGCGCGGAACAGCGCGACGGCGGCCTGCAGCCGGGCGAGCCGCGCCTGCACGAGGCTGACGCGGGCGGAGAACAGGGTCTGCTGGCTGTTCAGCAGGGTGATCAGCGTGATCGTGCCGGCCCGCAACTGGGATTCGGCGATGTCCTGCGCCCGCTGGGCACGGGCGGCGGCCTCGGCGCGCAGGGTCTCCTGCGCGGTGGTCTCGCGCAGGGCCACGAGCGCGTCCTCCACATCCTGCAGGGCGGTGACGATGGCGCGGCGGTACTCCACGACCAGTTCCTCCGCCTGGGCGCGGCTGAGCGCCACCTGGCCGCGCAGCGCCCCACCATCGAAGATGGTCTGCGCCAGCCCGGCCACCAGGGAGTAGAACTGCGATTCCGGCAGCAGCAGCGAACCCAGCGCCGCCGACTGCACGCCGCCCGAGAGGCTGAGCGAAAGGGTCGGCAGCAGCGCGGCGCGGGCGGCCGCGACATCGGCATTGGCGGCGGCGAGGCTCGCCTCGGCCGCCCACACATCCGGCCGGCGCGCCAGCAACTCCTGCGGCTGCCCCGGCGCGGCGGCGGGGATGCGCAGCCGGTCGAAGGCATCGGGCGCGAGTGTCAGGGCGCTGGGCGGCTGGCCGGTCAGCGTGGCGAGGGCATTCGCCCCCTGCTCGGCGGTCTGCCGCAGGCTGGGAATGGCCGCCTCCAGTTGCGCCACCACCGTCTCCTGCTGCGCCAGGTCCAGCCCCGTCGCGGTGCCGAAGCGCACCTGCTGGCGGATCACCTCCAGGATGCGCCGTGCGGCGGCCAGGTTCTGCTCCTGCACCCGCAGCTCCTCGCGGGCGGCCAGCACCTCGAAATAGGTGTTGGCGATCGAGGCCTCGGTGGTCAGCAGCACCGTCCCCACGTCGAACTGGCTGGCGCGCAGGTTCTGCCGCGCCGCCTCCGTCAGCGAGCGGATGCGGCCCCAGAAATCCACCTCGTAGCTCGCCGAGAGGGTGGCGTCGTAGCCGGTCGAGCTGCGCTTGCGTCCGCCGAAGCTGCTCGCCACGCTGCGCTGCTGGGTGACGCCCGCGTCCAGCCCGACATTCGGGAAGAGCGAGGCCCCGGCGATGCGGAGCTGGGCATCGGCCTGCCGTACCCGCGCGGCGGCGGCGGCCAGATCGAAATTCCCCGCCATGGCCGCCGTCATCAGCCGGTTCAGCTCCGGCGCATCAAAGCTGGTCCACCAGTCCGGGTCGGGCCAGTGGGCGGGGGCGGCGGCATCGGCGTTGCGGAAGCGGGCGCCGGCGTCGAGCCCGGAAAGCACCGGATCGGGCCGCGGCCCGCAGGCGGCCAGGGCGCCGAGCAGCAGCAGCGCCCATCCGGCCCGCCCGCGCGGCGCCGCACCCATCCTTGAGCAAGCCATCATCTCGTCCCGTCACCCCTGCGGCGCCGTCCGTCGCGCGCCATGTCCTCGGCGATCAGCCGCCGCCCCTCCGGCGAGATGGCGGAAAGCCCCGCCGCCAGGCTGTCCTCGAAAAGCCGCCCGAACTCGCCCCAGCGCTCGCGCGAGGCCGCCATGGCGGCCCGCAGCGCGGCGGGATCGAAGGGCTCGCGGGTCAGGGCGGCGCGCACCGCCGCCTGGCTGTCGCGCAGGGCGTCCTGCGCCAGCTCGAAGCGCGGCCGTCCGGCTTCCATCGCCTGGTGGAAGGTGCCGCGGTCCGGCTCGGGCAGGAGGCGCTCGATATGCGCCTGCATCCGGCCGACCGGGGGCGGGGGAGGCGCGGCCCGCCACCAGAGCAGGCCACCCAGGACCAGGTTCAGGGCCAGGGACGCCCCGAGAAGCCCCTTCAGCAGCACGGAGGGGGCGGGACTACGGATCATTCAGGCGCTTCCATCATGGCCAGCAGCCGGGGCGCGCCGAGCACCGCCTCCGGCGCCGGTTGCGGCATGCGGCTGAGCCAGAGGCCGCAGACCGCGAGCGTCACCAGCGCGCCGCAGCCCGCCGGCAGCCAGGGCTGCAGCCATTGCAGCATTCCGCCGCGCTCGGGAGCCGCCGGCAGGGGCGCGCGGGCCACGGCGCGCGCGACATTGGCGCGCATCCGCGCCAGCGCCTCCGGGCTGGGGCCGGGCAGGCTGTCGCGCAGCGTCTCGTCCAGTATCCTGGCCTCGGCCTGCAGCCCGCGCGCGGTGGCGGAGCGTTCCAGCAACGCCCGCGCAGGGGCCAGGGTCTCGGGCGGCCAGCGGGCGGGGTCGGCGCCATGGGTGTCCAGCAGCCGGGCGAAGTCGTCGAGCCGCATCGGCATCATTCCTCCTCCCCGCGCAGCCGGGCGGCGAGGAAGCGGCGCGCGCGGCGCAGCAGCCCCTCCAGGGCACGGGTCGAAACGGAGAGTGCCGCCGCCGCCTCCGCGCCGCTCAGCCCCTGGTCATAGGAGAGGGCGAGCGCGGCGCGCTGGCGCGGCGGCAGTTCCTCCAGCGCCGCCGCGAGCAGGGCGCGGCGCTGGCGGGCATCGAGCGCGGCCTCCGGGCCGGGCGCCGGGTCCGGCGCCTCCGCGGCCTCGGCCAGCGGCTGGAAGCGGGTGCGGCGGGCGCGGTCGATCGCCAGGTTGGCGGTGATCCGGTAGAGCCAGGTGCCGAGTTGCGCCCGCGCCGGGTCGAACTTCGCGGCGTTCTGCCAGAGCCGCAGCATGGCCTCCTGCGCCACCTCCTCCGCCTCGGCCGGCTGGCCGGTGACGCGCAGGGCCACGCGGTAGAGCAGCGGCAGGTGGCGCGCCGCCAGCGCATCGAAGGCTCGCCGGTCCCCCGCGGCGGCCCAGCCGAGCAGCGTCGCATCCTCCGCCCCCAACAGGTCGCGCGCCAGCGGGGCGTCGGCGCCCGGAGCAGGCGTGGACCGTTCGGCGATGGGGGCCTCCCAGAGGATGAGGGGGCGGAAGGAAAGGGTCAGGGCGTTCAGCATGGGGCTCGCTTCGTGCCCCTGATACGGGGATGAACGCGGAAACCCACGCGGCGGCAACCGGATTTTTTCGCCAGAGGGTGGAAAAAAGCTCGGGGGAAAGAATTCCCCCGAACCCCCATCTTCTTTCTGCAAGTTCGCGGGCGCAGTCGCCGGGGCTGCTCAGCCCCGGCCAGGGTGCGTGCCGCCAGCGTCGCCAGCGCCGCCAAGCTGACAGAAAAAAGAAGAGGGGGCACCGGGGGAGAACTCATTCTCCCCCGGTTCCGCCGCTCAGGCCTGCTGCGGCACCGCTTCCGGCATCCGGTGCGCTTCCTGGAACATCCGCCGCAGCAGCAACAGGTAGGAGAAGGCCTCGCAGCCGTAGAGGAAGACGTAGCCGGCGATGAAGCGCTCGATGGACCAGCCCTGCAGCGCCGTGATGACGGAGAAGACCAGCATGGCGACGAGGGTCAGCGAGGCGCGGCGGGCCAGTGCGGCGAGGCGGCCGATGCCGGCCAGCACCATGCCGCTCGACACCTGCACCAGCATCAGGGCCAGCATGACGCAGATGGCTGCCCGCATTCCCGGCGAGACGACACCAGGATGGCCGAGCAGCACGCCGAAGAACTGGTCCCCGAACAGCCCGATGACGGCGCCGCCGGCCAGGGCCGGCACGGCGCCGATGGCAAAGGCCATGCGCGTCCAGCGGCGCAGCGCCGCCGCGTCGCCGGCGTGCCAGGCGCGGGTCTGGTGCGGCAGCATGGTCTCGGTGACGGTGAAGTAGGCTGTCGTGGCGAAGCGGGTCACCTTGTAGAACATGTCGAAGGCGACCAGCGCCAGCGCGTCCCCGTGCATCAGCGGGATGGCGTAGTAGGGGAAGATCAGGATCAGGAACTCGGAGAAGGACAGCGCGGCGGAGGCGGCGATGCCGTGCAGGTCCGCCCGCAGCGCCTTGAAGCCCCGGCTGATGCGCGCGCCGGTGAGGAAGCCGAGCCGCCGCCGCGCGATGACGAAGAGCACCACCAGCCCGGAAAGCCAGAGCACCACGAAGCTCGCCGCATAGGCCGTCAGCGGCAGGCCGACCACCAGTGCGGCGGTCAGCGCCAGCAGCAGGGTGCGGCGGACGCAGTCGATCGCCTCGGTCAGCACATAGGCGTCGAAGGCATTGGCGGCGAGACGCAGGATCATCCAGGGCAGCGGCAGCACCGAGCCGGCGAAGAGCAGCAGGTAGATGGGGCGGTACTGGGCGTCGCCGAGCCCGAAGCCCCAGATCGCCGCGGCGAAGATGCCGGTGGCCGCCACGGCCACCGCCGCATAGGACCAGAGTGCCGCCGCCACCGCGCTGCCGAGATCGGCGCGCGAGCTGTTCTCGGGATGCAGGTAGTTCTCCCGCAACTGCCCGAAGAGGCGGATGGAGATGCCGAGATCGGCCTGCAGGATCAGCGAGGCGAAGGCGATCACCGTGGCGAAGAAGGCATAGCTCTCCAGGCCCACGATGCGCACCAGGCTATAGGCGAGCAGGAAGCTCCAGAGGGTGGCGAGACCCGTGTTCGCGGCCTTCAGGATGAAGAAGGTGAGCGACTTGCGGGCCGCCTTCTTGCTCAGCATCAGCGACGCTCCAGCAGACGTTCGATCTGGTCGCGCAGGCGGTGGCGCCCGGCGAGGGCGGCGAATTTGCCACTGCGCAGCAGCCGGATCACCTGCGGCGGCAGGGGCGGCGAGCGCAGCTTGGCCACCACCGAGGTGGCGGTTGCCTCCGGCGCCAGATCGATCAGGAAGCCGGCGGCGAGGGCACGGGTGCACCACTCCAGGTCCTCGACCTCGTCCCAGGCGACGTCCTCGTTGAGCGGGCAGCGCGCATGCACGTCCTTGCGCACCATGAAGACCCCGCCATCCACATAGGGCGCCCCCTGGGCGTAGAGGTCGAGATAGCGCTCGGCCGGCACGCGGCGCAGGCTGGAGGGGGTGAGGCGCGGTGCCTGACCGGGCAGGCTGGGGTCGTGCACGCCGAGCGAGAGATAGTCCTCTCGCCCGGCCGGCCCGTCGGCGAAGACGCGCGGGGTGATGATCTCGAACTCCTCCGGCACGTGCCGGAGCGTGTCGGGCGCCAGCAGCACACGGGTGTGCAGCACCAGCACGCGCGGCCCCTGCAGGGCGTGGATCAGCGCGTTCTTCTTGCCGCAGATCATCACCCGCGGCCCCGGGGGCATCTCGTAGGGCAGGTAGCGCACCTGGCGGTAGCCGGCGATGGAGTCGCTCGCCGCGGCCGGGCCGCAGACCACGATCTCGCCCTCGCGCTCCGGGCTCAGCTCGGGCTGGCGCAGCAGCGCGTCCAGGCACTGGCGCAGCCGTGGCAGCTCCGCCTCCTGCCCGGAGAAGACCACCCCCGCGCTCCAGCCCGGCGGCGTCGGCAGGCGGGTGCGGCGCAGCTCGATCTCGCCCGCGACGCTGTCCAGCCGCACGAGCTCGGCCTCGCCGGCCAGCAGCTTGAAGGTCCATTGCCGGACCATCTTCGACGAGACGAAGCGCGGCCAGAGGTCGAAGACATTGGGCGAGGCGTCGCGCACCAGCAGCGTGCCGCCGGGCACCAGCGCCCAGGCGGCGTATTTCAGCGCGTGCGGCAGCAGGTTGCGGTGGATCAGGCGCCGCGTCTCGACCACCACGCGTGACAGCCCATGCATCGCCTTGAGCCGGTAAAGGTCCTCACGGCCGGTGACGACGAACTCCCTCATGAGCTTCTGCTCCGCGCTGGGTGGGACGACCGCATGCCTGCCCTCCATCAGGCCGGACCGACGATGCCGCGCGCCCAGTCACGGAAGTCGGTGAAGGCGTGGAAGGTGCCGTCGATGCCCTCGTGCAAGTGGTTATGGCCGCCGCGGTCGTGCACCTTCTGGAAGGTGGCGGCGTTCAGAACCTGCTTGCTCGCCACCACGTCGCATTCGGCGTCGCCGATGAACCAGACCCGGTCCTCCCGGCTGATCCCGAGCTTGCTGGCGGCGATCTCGAAGGGCTTCAGCCCGGCCTTGTCCACGCCAGCCTCCTCCGAGGTGACGATGACGTCGAAATATCGGTCGATACCGAAATAGATCAGCTTGCGGAACTGGATCTGCGCCGTGAGGTCGGTGACCAGCGCCAGCGGCAGGCCGGCGGCGCGCAGCTCGATCAGCGTCTCCTCGGCGCCGGGATAGAGCCGGGCGCTGGTCAGCAGCGTGCGCCAGTAGGTCTGCTCCAGGTCGAGCGCCATGGCGGGCTGGCTGCTCAGGCCGAGAATCTCGATGGTGCGGTGGAAATAGAGCAGCCGGCTGTGCGAGCTGGCGGTCTCGCCCAGCATGGCCTTCACCCCCTTGCGCGCCTGGGCGAAGGCCTCGTTGAACTGCGAAGCCGTGACACGCAGCGAGCGTTCCACCTTGATGCGCACCGCCACCATGGCGCGCTCATGCGGCTCGCGATAAGCGTAGAGCGTGTCATCGAGGTCGAAGAGGATGGCCCGCGGCCTTTCGCGGGTGGCGTCGGGATTCAGAAGTCGCATCCTCGTTCCTCAGCGGCGTTTCGGCGTCAGCTCGGCGAGCTGAAGCAGGACGATGAGCTGCATCATGCCGGTCATCCCCGCCTGCCAGGTGGGGTTGCGGGCGAGCAGCTCCTCCAGCTCCGGCACCAGCTGGCGGGCGGTCATGTCGATATCCTCCGGCTGCACGTCGGTGCCGTCCACCACCAGCTCCGCCAGCCCCTGGCTGCTGGCCTGCGACACGTCCACCTGCGCGCCGCAGAGTGCGATCAGGTAGCGCGCCAGCCGGTCAAGGTTGGTGGCGCGGCGCATCTGCACGCGCAGCTTCAGCGGCACCGGGCCGAGATAGCCGGGGTCCTCGATGGTCGCCGGATCGGCGGGCAGCAGGGAAAAGACGACGTCGGCATGCTCCCGCTGCGGCTGCACGAAGTCCTGGAAGTCGGGTACCCGCCGCTCGATCGAGGCCAGCACCTTCTCCTGGCTGTGGCCGCGCTGCAGCACGTCCCGCCGCAGCTTGAAGAAGCGGCGCAGCGATTCGTCCATGTCGAGATAGATGGCGACGTCCAGCCGCTCGCGCAGCGCGATCGGGTAGAGCGCGTGCAGCCCGGTTACCATCACCACGTCGCTCGCCTGGATGCGCCGCGGCGGGGTGAAGAGGCCGGTGGCGTGGTCGTAATGGCGGCAGAGGATCGGCCGCCAGGCGATCAGCTGCAGCGCATCCCGCGTGAAGGCCTCCAGGTCGTTGGCGCGCGGATCGAGATGGGTGAAGGCCTGCCACAGCTTCCCGCGCCGCTCGAACAGGTGGTAGTCGTCGCCGGAGATGCCGGTGACGGCGCCCTCGCCGAACAGCCCGGCCATGGCCAGCGCCAGCGTGTCCTTGCCGGTCCCGCTGTCGCCGGAGATGCCGATGGCGAGCGGGCGCTGCGAGAGGCCGAAGAAGTCGTTCTCCTCCAGTCCGCGGCGCAGCATGTTCAGCGCCAGCACGATGCCGATGCCGGTCAGCACGGAGAAGGCGAAGGAGGTTAGCCGGAGCGCCCAGGTGGGGTCGTCCGGCATCAGCGGCGTCAGCCCGGGCGCCAGGCCGAGCAGCGGAATTCCCGGCATCGGCGTGACGATCAGCTTGTGCACGATGAAGGCGGCGGCGAAGGCCATGACCAGCATCGCGCCCCGCCGGCCGGCGCGCAGGCGGTAGGCCACCAGGAAGGGCACCACCCACATGTACCAGCCCACCGCCGAGGGCGTCAGCAGCAGCACGGAGAGATAGACGACGCCGAGCACCGTGTAGAGCAGGTTGAAGTTCATCCGCCCGACCTGCCAGGCGCCGTAGAGGCCAAGCAGATAGAAGACAGGCATGATGTAGAGCTTGTGGCCGGCGCCTGCGGTGATGTCGACGTCGAGGATCGAGATCATGCCGGGATTGGCGATCAGCAGCTTCGGGTTCACCAGCAGCATTTCCTGCACGGCCGGCGAGAACAGCAGCGGCAGCCCCACCAGCGCCACCGAGACGATGGCGGTGCTCAGCAGGAAGCGCGGCAGGGTGTCGCGGTGGCGCCGGTGGCTCCAGAGGAACACCACCAGGAAGGGCAGGATGGCCAGGATGCTGATCTTGGCGCCGACCCCGAGCCCGAGCAGCACGCCCGCGCGGCCTGGATGGCCCTGCCGCAGCAGCACCAGCGAGAGCACCATCAGCACGGTGGGCACCACGTCGGTGTCGCCATGCCAGTAGGTGATGAACAGCACCAGCGGGGACAGCCAGTAGGCCAGGAGAAGGCGGTCCTCCGCGCCCCGCTGCATCTGCCGCAGGGCGAGCAGAAGGCCGTAATCCGCCACCAGCAGGCTGAGGCCGAGGCCGATCTGCGCCAGCGCCGCTCCGCTGCCTGCCGCCCAGTCGAGCAACATGCCCAGGCCCACGAAGGGCGCGTGGAACAGGTACATCACCGGGCCGGCGAAGAAGGCGGGAAGCTCGCCCGTCCGTTCCAGGTAGCAGGTCCAGGGGTCGAGCGTCGGCGCGGCGAGGCTGCGCGCCATGAAGGGCGTGTACCAGCCGGCCTGCAACGCCGGCACCAGCAGCAGGATGGCCGCGATCCGCAGTGCCAGCCCGAGATGGAACCAGGGATTGCGGCGGAGATCGGTCGGGATCAACGCCACTGCTCGGGACGCTTGGTGCAGACCGCCTCGGCGGCGATCCCCTCGCGCGCCAGCAGCGCGCGGAGGGCGGGAATCTCGTCATCCCCGGTGCGGCCCTGCAGCTCGGGCGACACCAGGCAGAGCTTCAGCCCGGCCTCGCGCAGCCGCTCGGCGTCGCGCCGGTCGAGCGGGAAGCGGGTGAAGCAGTCCACCCAGACCCAATCGATCTTGCCGGCGAGCGTCAGCGCCGTGTCGATCGACTCGAATTCGGAGACGCGCACCGCGCAGCGCCGTTCGCCCCGCTTGGCGGTGCGCACCAGGAAGGGGAAGGACTGGTCGAGGAAGAAGAAGTCCTCGATGCCGCGTTCGGCCATCAGCGCCAGCAGCCGGTCCTCCAGCCCCTCTTCCTTGACGTTCAGGATCAGCGTGCCATGCCGGTAGGCGGCGAGCCATTCCTCGAAGTCCAGCGCATCCGCCACGAAGGGATCGTGGTGGATGATGAGCTTCGGCCCCTGGCTGCGGATATCCACCTCCACGCCGTATTCGGTCGGCGTCTCGGCGAGCTGCTCCAGCGTGTTGCGGCGATGGGCGATCAGGATCATCGGTCGTGCTCCGGCTGCGGCGCGGTGGTCGGGCTTCTCACCAGGCGGGCGCGCGCGCCGGACGCGGCGGCCGGGTGGCGGCATAGCGCGCCTCCAGCGCCGCGACGGCCGGCGCCGGCACGCGCCGGTCGCGTTCCAGCCGGTAGGGGTGCTGCGGCCATTTGTGGAAGCAGGACTGCCAGTATTCGAAGGTGCGCAGCTCGTCCGGCGTGCCCCAGCCGAGATAATGCGCCACCTCGAAGAGGCGGCAGTCGAGCCCGAGCGCCACGGCGTCGTTGATGCAGGTGTCGATGTAGAACTCGCCGTTCACCCGCGCCTCGCGGCCGATCATCCGCTCCGCCGCCGCCACGAAGTCGCGCGCGCGGCGGAAGGTGAAGGCACCGATGACGATCGGGTCGGTGGCGGGGTCGCTGAGCGGCTCCTTCACCGCCACCCGGCGGATGCGGCCGGTGTCGTCGGCATCGATCCAGCCGTAGGAGGTCGGGCGGCGCTTGGCGGCGGGATGGCCGCGCACGCCCCAGACCAGCACGTCCGGCCCGCCCTCGGCCATCAGCCCGGCGAAGGCGTCGGCGTCGAACAGCACGCCGTTGTCGCAGGCGCCGATGGTCAGCGGGCGGTCAAGGTTCAGCCCCTCCATCCCCTCCAGGCAGGTGCGCGCCTGGCCGTCGGTCAGCCGGTCGAGCAGCACCGTCTCGCTGCCTGGCACGCCGGCCGCCAGGGCGGCGGTGATGGCGTCGAGGAACGGCAGGTCGCGCCGCAGGATGAAGCGCGTGCGTGGCGCGAAGGGCAGGTCGGCCGCCGCCTGCACCGCCATCGGGCGGCCGGAGACGGCGATCAGCGGCTTCGGCTCGGTGTAGCCGGCATCCTTGAAGCGCTGCCCGGCGCCGGCCATCGGCACCAGCACGGTGCCCTCCTGGGCGGGCGGCATCGGCGCGTCCACCAGGTCGGCGAAGGCGCGCGACCAGCGCTGGTACTCCTCGAGGTCGGCCGGCGTGCCCCATTGCATGAAGTGCTGCAGCGGATAGACCGCGACCGGCAGGCCGTCGGCGAAGATCGGCTTGTAGACCAGGCTCGCATAGTACTCGCCGTTCACCTGGATCTGCTGCCGCAACGTCTCCTCGCAGTATTTCCGCATCAGCGCGGCCGAGGCGAAATAGTAGGTACCACTGGAGGCGTACTCAGCCATCGGTTGGTCGGTGAAGGGCTGCTTCTCCTGGATATCCTGCGCCCAGCCATTCTCTTCGCGTAGATAGGCGTAGAAGGTTGAGCCGAGCGAGTGCGGGTGGAAGCCGCGATAGGCGGGGATGGCGCCGGCGCAATTGGTTTCCTGCACGAAGGATTTGAAATCCTGCCAGTCCCAGAAACAGGTGAAGTCGCAGTAGTTCACCACCACCGGCCGGTCCGGGTCGAGCCCGCCAACCGCCTGCAACACGGCATGCACCGGGCCGAGCTTGTGCGGCGCGATGCCGAGGATGCGCCCCGTCGGGCACAACTCCCGCAGGATCGCCTCCATCCGGTAGGAGGGCTCCGCGAGATGGTCGGCGTTGCAGATGAAGGTGACGTCGGTCTCGCCGGGGAAGAGGTCCAGCACATGGGCGATGATCGGCTTGCCATCCACCTCGATGAGCGGCTTCGGCACGGCATAGCCCGCGCGCCGGAAGCGCTCGCCGAAGCCGGACATCGGGATGACGATCTGCATGGGAGAGGATTCCGTCACTGTTCTGCCGTGTTGAGCGACTGGCGGTATTTTTCGGCGTCCCAGTCCAGCAGCTCGGCTTCCTGGTTGGCGCTCAGGAAGACCAGCGGCGCCTCCGGGTCAAGCCGTGGCAGCACCAACCCGAGGCAGGCGGCCATTTCCTCGGCACCCGCGCCGAGATCGGCGCGCAAAACCGCGCCGACGCCTTCAACCAAGAGGAGCGCGGGCATGTCCGCCCCGGCCGTGGCGGCGGCGAGCCAGGGCTCCGCCTGCTCCGGCCGCAGCACGGGGAGCGGCGAAGGGCCCAGGAACACCACATGGTCCGGGTAGAGCGCGCCGCGCCCCGCGGCCGCGGCGCTGGCGGGATCGGTGGCGGCGGCATGCGCCTCGGCCAGCCGAGCCGGACGGTAGCGTCCGCCCGAGCGTGCCGCGAGCCGCTCCAGGGCCGGCAGGTCCGGCGGCGGGGCCGCGCGGGCGGGAACCGCCAGCCGGCGCTCGACCTCCATCAGCAGCGCCTCTGCGGCCTCGGCGCTATCGGCGCCGACCACCAGGCCGTGGTTGCCCAGCACCAGGACGTCGGGCGCCTCCTGCAGCCGCGCCTGCACCGCGCGGGTAAGCGGCAGGCCCGGCTTGGCATAGGGCACCCAGGCCCAGCGCAGCCCCGCCAGCCGCTCCGCCACCAGCTCCGGCCCGTCCCGCCGCACGGCAAAGGCGATGGCGTTCACCGAATGGACATGCACCACCACGGCATGTGGCAGCAGCCCGTGCAGCGTCGTCTCGATCGAGGGGCGCAGCGTGCCGGCCGGATCGAGCCGCGCCGGCAGCGCCGGCTCCGCCTCGTCCGCCGCCATGCGCCGCCGCAACTCGGAGAGATCCAGGCCGACGAAGATCGGCTGCCGCGCCGCATGGGCGAGCCAGGTGCCGGAGGCCTTCACCCACAACTCCCGGCCTTCGCGCTTGAGCGAGGTGTTGCCGCCGGCACCCTGGATGAGGTTGCGGTCCACCCCCAGGCGCGCCGAAAGGGCGGCCAGTGCGGAGAGGGCGGGATCGGTGAGGGGCGCGCCGCTCATGGCCGCACGCCGATTGCCGGGCGCTTGGCATGCGTAACCAGCTCGGGCCTCGGTTCCGTCATTGCGGTTTTATCCTGTCGAAGGCGGGATCAGGCTCGTTCGCCGCTGACCATCTCCTGGGTGAGGGCGGGGGCGGATTGGAGGCTTGCGGCAGCATCGGCTTCCGCCTGCGCACCTCCCTGCCGCGAGAGGATGGCATCACGAAGGCGCCGGCCACGCTCCCGCCAGTCGAAGGCGTGCTCGGCGGCGGTGAAGGCCCGCTGCTGCTGCGCGTTGAGCGCCGGCATGTCGTCGATCCGCTGCAGGACACGCTCCAGCAACCCGTCCATCTCGGGCTCCAGCAGCATCTCCGCCTGCACCGCATCCGGCAGGCCGCTGGCGCAGACGGAAAGCGCGGCCACCGGCACGCGGTTGAAGACGTATTCCAGCAGTTTCATCTTGAAGCCGCCGCCGATCGGCTCTGCCAGCACGGCCATGCGCGCCCCGGCCAGATGCGGCGCCGGATCGTCCACGAAGCCGGTGAAGCGCGCCGCCTTGTAGCGGCCTTCCAGCGTGCGGCGCAGGTCATCCGGCATGTCGCCGACCACCTGGATGGCCACGCCCGCGCGGGCCAGCACCGGATCGGCCTTGTCGAGGAAGATGCGCAGATTGGCCTGCTTGGCCGACCAGCGATAGGAGCCGAACAGCACCACCGCGCGCGGCGTCTCCGGCGTGATCTCGCGCTCGGCCACCCGCACGCCGTCATAGCCCGGCACCAGCGGCAGCATGGGCACGCCCGGCGCGTTGGCGGCGAAGAGATCGGCATCCGCCTGGGTGATGGTGGTGACGAGGTCGCTCTGCCGCGCGATCCAGCGCTCGAACCAGCGCGTCTTCAGCCAGTTCTGCGCGAGATAGAGCCGCTTGCCGGCGGAGTTGCCGGAATCGCGCCACTGCATCTCGGTCACGCTTTCCTCGTGGTCATGCGTGACGAAGACGAAGACCGGATTGCTGCCGGCGAAGAGATGGCGGTGCCGCAGCACCCAGCCCATGCCGTACTGGTCCACGACCACGGCCTGCCAGGGGCCCTGCTGCGCCAGCTTCGCCAGTTCGGCGCGATAGGCCGGCGTGTCGTGCCGCGCGGCGACCAGTGGCATGCGACTGGCGAGCGCCGGCAGGCGAGGGCGCGGCCCGCTAGGCACGGTGTGCCAGGTGATGCCCGGCATCGGCTGCGGCGGCACCTCGGCGGCATAGCCGGCGAAGGTGACCTCCACGCCGGCGCCGGCCAGCGCGCCGGCCAGCTTGGCGGTGTAGATGCGATCTCCCGCCGTCCAGGGGAAGGGCAGGGTGCGGGCAAGCCAGAGACAGCGGATCATTCGGCGAACTCCGCCAGCCGCCCCGAGGCCGGCGCGGCATCCTGCGCCGCGCGCGCCTTCAGGTGGTCCGCCAGCCGCAGCGCCATGGCGACGATGGTCAGCGTCGGGTTGGCATGGCTGCAGGTCGGGAACACCGCGGAACTGGCGATGTAAAGATTGGGCACGCCATGCACGGCGCAGTTGGCGTCCACCACGCCATGGCGCGGCGATTCCGCCATGCGCGCGGTGCCGATATGGTGGCCGCCGACAGGCGTGGAGGCGCGCACCTCGGCCTCGATGGTGGCGTCGTCGAAGTCCAGCCGCGCCACGCCGGAGCGGGCGAAGGCGTCGCGCGCCAGGCGCATCGTGCGCACCAGGCTGTCCACATCCGCCGGATGCAGCCGCCAGTCCACCCGCAGGCGCGGCAGGCCGAAGGCATCCCGTTCGCTGCCGAGGGTAACGCGGCTGTCCGGATTCGGCACCTGCTCGGCATTGACGTCGAGCGGATAGCTGCCGTCGCGGGCCCGCACCACCACGAAGGGCAGCTTGCGGCTGGCGAAGGTGCGCTTGCGCAGCCACTTCTGGCCGAAATTCAGCACTCCCGGCGAATCCCGCAGCACATTCGCCAGATGCGCGAACCAGAAGCGCGCATCACGCGTCATGCGACCGCGGTTGGCGATCTCGATGGTCGCCAGCTTGCGGCGGTACTCCGGCAGGATCGCGTCCTTCACCAGATACATGGCGGAGAGCACGCCGCTGCCATGCGCCGGATCGGCGATCAGCGGATAGTGCATGCGGAAGATGGTGTTGAGCAGCCCTTCGCGGCGCTGCGCCGCCTCGGAGAGGCCGAACTTGCGGCGGACATAGGTGCCGTCGGCCGTTACCTCGAAGTCCAGCGCCACAGGGCGGTCCGAGGGCAGCAGGCGCAGGCGGCCGAGCGTATTCTCGGCATGGCACATGTAGTAGCGGCCGAGCGCGCCGCCCTCATTGCCCAGCCCGCCGCGGCGGGAGGTATCGGAGGCCATCAGCAGCCGCGGCACCTCAAGCCCGCCGGTGGCCAGCACATAGCGCCGCGCCTTGACGGTGAAGCCGCGCCCCGGCGCGCTGGCGCCTTCCAGCGCCTCCACCGGGCCGCCATCCGCCACCAGCCGCACCGCATGGGCGTTCAGCAGCACGCGCGTCTGCGAGGAGGCCGTCAGCCGCGCGAAATTCGCCTTGCCGAAATCGGTCGGCCGGCTGAACCGCTCAATGCGGGTGGCGGTGATGTCCGGGTCGCTAAATCCCGCGACGGTGGGCGGCGCATCCGGTCCCAGCGCCTCCGGCACGTCATAGGCATAGGCGCCCGCCTCGAAGTAGTCCTGCGCCTTGGGGTAGTAGGCGCTGAGCGCCTCCCAGCCGATCGGCCAGCCGCTCTCCGGCACCCAGTCGCGCTTTTCCAGGTCGATCGGGTCGAAGGGCACGCAGCGGCCGCCCCAGATCGAGGTGGCACCGCCCAGCACGCGCCGGCGGTACATATGCGGCGGGGAATGCGCGCTGCCTTCCGCAACCTCCCCGTTCAGCCCCTCCTGCAGGGCGGGGTCGAACTTGCGGCCGCCCGCCTCCAGCAGCAGCACGGAAAGGCCGGAATTCTCCAGCGCGCAGGCCAGGGAGATCCCCGCCGCACCGCCGCCGACAATGCAGAGATCCGCCTCCAGCACGGCGCCGGGGGCGAGGGAGAGAGCGTCAAGAATCACGATGCAGCTTCCACCGTCCTGGTGCGTTGCGCGCAGCCCAGCGCCTCGTCCAGATGCGCGGCCGAGGTGGTGCCGACCAGCGCGAGGGCTTGCGGAAAGGTCAAGGCCGCGCGGATCGCCGCCTCGCGCCCGGCGGCGGTGACGGGCCGGCCGGCGAAGATCTCGCGCAGCATCAACCCGACGCCTCGCTGCGCCGCCGCCTCCAGCTCGGGCCGCATGGCCTCGGCCACGTCCAGCGGAACCTGCAGCGCCGCCACCTCGGGCCGGCGTAGCGCGGCGCGAACGCATGCGGCATCGTCGCAGGAGACGCCCCAGGCGCGCAGCTTGCCCTGCTGAACCATGCGGTTGAGCAGTTCAGAGAATTCTCCGCGCTCCACGGTGTCGGCCGCGGGGCTGTGCAGCAGGAACAGGTCGATCCGTTCCACCTGCAGGCGGCGCAGGCTGCCCTCGATGGCGCGCTGCAGATGCGCCGGCGAATAGTCGCGCGGCAGCGGCGCGGCGCGGCGGCTGGCGATGGCCTCCTTTAGCCCGGGCAGGCGGCGCGCGAGCTGCCGCAACGGCGCCTTGGCCAGCGCCGCCATCCGCTGCGCGGGGGTGAAGCGCTGCCCCGCCTTGGTGACGATCACGGCCTCCTCACGCCGGCCGCGCAGCCCCGCGCCGACCAGCCGTTCGCTCTCGCCCTGGCCATAGATGTCGGCGGTGTCGAACAGCGTCACGCCGGAGTCCAGCGCATGCCGCACGAGCTGCTCCGCCGCGGCGCCGGTGCAGCCGCTCAGGGTGGAACCGAGGCGGCTGCAGCCCAGGCCGATGGCGGAGGCCTGGAGCCCGCTGCGCTGCCCGAGAAAGATGTTGGGGAGTGTCATGATGCCGGCCGCAGGAGAGGGGATGCCCAGTCGTCGCGCGCCTGGGCGGGCACGGTGGCCGGGCGCTTCGGCAGAACGCAGAAAATCAGGATCCAGACATGCAGCCGTGGGTCGAGCAGCATGCCGCCGAAGGTGAGATAGCCGATTAGCACGGACCATGCGACCCAGCGCGAGGGGCTGCCGCGGAACAGCGAGAGCAGGAAGAAGGGCCAGAAGATCGCCGAGCCAAGCAGCCCGTATTCGAAGATCATCTTCACCCAGGCCGGATCATGCGCCTCATAGGGCACCAGCTTGACGTACTGGGGATAGGAGCCAGGGCCGAAGCCGAAGATCACGTCCTTTGCCGAGTCCAGCAGGAAGGTGCCTACCACCCAGGCGCCGGCAATGAAGCGCGCATTCGCGCTCGACCCTTCCGAGCCGAACTCGTTCACCCGGCTCAGCAGCGCGTCCAGGTTCCACATGCTGCCGGTGACGATCGCCACCACGACCAGCACCAACCCGCCGACGATGGCGCCATAGGCGCGCAGGTGGAGCATCAGCCAGGGCAGGATGAAGAGCAGCAGCACAAGGCCGGTGCCGGAGTAGGAGGTGGGCAGCGCCAGGCCGTAGACCAGCAGCCGCCAGGTGACGCCGAAATACAGCAGCTCCAGGATGACGGCCATCGCCAGGTACTGCGAGAAGGTCGAGGGCTCGACGAGGAAGAAGCCGTTGCTCTTGAAGTAGGGCGAGTTCCAGGTCAGCGGGTTCTGCGTGTGGAAGCCTGGCAGCAGCAGCCAGTCCGGCACGATCCCCTTGAAGCTGAAAGGAATCGGGTTGCCGATGACGAACTGCGTGACGAACTGCAGGATGCCGAAGAGCGCGCAGATCAGCACCATCACCTGGAAAGCGCGCACGCAGGCCTCGAAGATGCCCTCGCTGTTGCGCAGGGAGAAGATGTAGGGCGCGTAGATCAGCAGGAACAGCGCCAGCGACGGCACCGAGGCGAAGCCGGCATTGATGGCCGTGGTCAGCGAGGCCGCCGCCGCCAGCAGGAAGAACAGCACGGTGCGCGCGGGGTCGAGCGTGAGCGCGCCGCGCAACGCGATCACCATCAAGGCGAAGACGGTCACCAGCAGATTGATCGCCACGCCGTCCTCGCCAATCGGCAGGGCAAAGCGCTGCAGAAAGATCGAGGCGAAGAGCGCGACGATCAGGGATCGCCGCACCACGGCCGCCTCGCCTTCATCGGCGGAAAGGCCCTGGCGGAACTCGGCGCCGTCAACGGCGAGGGGTGGCATCATCGAATTGCGCGTCCTGCCGCACCAAAAGTTGCGTGAGGTGCCATTGCCTCAGCCCGCCTCAGCCTGCAAAGTCGGCTGATGAAGCGGGGCTCTCCGCCCATGGGGGGAGAACCGCGTCTCGTGTAACGGAAACGCAGCCAAGAACACGAGCATTCCGTCCTCCAGGCATTCGGAGCACCAGGGCTACTTCCTTTTGTCGCACTGAACGGCAGCCTGGTTGCAGACAGCGCAAACAAGCGAAGAAAAGCCGGCCCGTGATCCTTGAGCACGCCTCTGGTTGTGTACCGAGGCAGTTTTTCGATCTCCAGCCACGTTCGTGTGAGCGAGGGATGATTATTTGGACAGGCCTGCTCTGTTCATGTTTACTAAAAACACAGGATCCCTGGCTGTGCCCTGCCGTGCCCCGCATGGCTGTTCTGCACGACCCCGGGTGACCAGCACCGAGATTGTCGAAGTGGCCTCATGAGGCAAACGATATGCGCCTGACTGATCTCCTGAGTCTGTTGTGGCGGCGCAAGCTCGCGCTTGCCCTTTCCGTCGTGGTCGCCGGACTGCTCGGCTTCGTGGTGACGAAGTCGCTGCCCGACCGCTACGCCAGCGAGGGCCTGCTGCTGGTGGAAAGCCGCGACCAGACCATCCCCGAGCTGAACCAGGTCGCCTCGCTCAATGCTCCTGGCCCGCAGCGGGTCCGCACCGAGGCGGACATCCTGCGCTCGCGCCAGCTGGCCGAGGAGGTGGTCCGCTCCCTGGGGCTGGACCAGGAGCCGGACGAGCCGCCGGGCATGATGGCCAACCTGATGGCGCCCGTGGTCGCCTGGGTGCATGGCGCCGTCACCTCGGTGAACGCCTGGGCGGGCGAGGTGCTTGGCACCTCCGCTCCCCCCGGCGCCGCCGCGGAGGAGCCCGCGCGCCCCATGGACCGGGTCGGCGTGGTGGTCGAGAAGCTGCAGAAGAACATGGAGATCCGCACCACGGAGAACAGCAACGTGGTTGCGGTGCGCTATCTCGCCGATTCGCCCAAGGAAGCGGCGGATGTCGTCAATACCTTGATGGACCGCTACATCTCGCAGGAGGTGACGGCCAAGCGTGACACCACGCTGCAGGCCAACGTCTGGCTCACCGAACGCCTGAACGCGCTGCGCGAGGAGGTCGAGGCCGCCGACCGCAAGGTGCAGGACTACCGCCGCCAGACCGGCGTGCTTGAGACTGCGCAAGGCGCCGTTACCAGTGTGCAGGTGAGCGAGCAGCAGGGCCGTGTGGCTGTGGCGCGCCAGGAACTGACCCGTGCCCAGGCGGCGCTGGACAGCGCCCTGCGGTCCGGCCAGGGCGGCAATGCCGCCAGCGAGACCCTCAGCTCGAACGTGATCCAGAGCCTGCGCGACCGCGAGGCCGAGATCGGCTCCCGCGCCGCCAGCCTGGCGCAGCGCCTCGGCTCCCGCCATCCCGACCGGCTGGCCGCGGAGGCCGAGCTGCGCGACGTGCGCCGGCAGATCGGTTCCGAGATCAGCAAGATCGTCGCCTCGCTGCGGCGGGACGTGGACGCGGCGCGCGACCGGCTGGCCGATGCGCAGGCCTCTCTCGACAGCTCCATCAAGACCGCCCGCAGCGGCGCCGCGGCCGAGGTCGGCCTGATGCAGCTCCAGCGCGAGGCCGATGCCAAGCGGCAGATCTACCAGGCCTTCCTGACACGCGCCGAGCAGACCCGTCTCGCTTCGGCGCAGTTCCCGATGGCGCGCGTGATCTCCCCCGCCGTGGCGCCCTACCGCCCGAGCGGCCCGCCCGCCTCCGTCGTCGCCGCCTTCACCGGCTTCGCCGCGCTCTTCCTGGTGGGTGGCTTCCTGGTGCTGCGCCGCCTGATGCACGGCACGATCAACTCGGTGCAGGATCTGGTGAACATCACCGGCGTGCAGAATGTCGGCAGCCTGCCGGCGCTCGGCCGCGGCCGGAAAAACCGGATGCCGGCCGTGGTGCTGGACCAGGGTCAGTCCGGCATCGCCGAGACGCTGCGGGCGCTCCGCCTCAGCATGCAGGCCGTCGCCGGCGGCGGCCCCGCCAACACGGTGCTGGTCACCTCCTCCGAGGCAGGCGATGGCAAGAGCACCGTCGCCGCCTCTTTGGCGCGGCTCTCCGCCGCGGACGGGCTGCGCGTCCTGTTGATCGAGACCGACATGCGGCGCCCGCAGCTCTCCTCCTACTTCGGTGCGCCGCCTCCCGGCCGCAGCATCGAGGCCGTGCTGAACGGAGAGACCCGCTTCGAAGACGCCGTGCAGGTGGATGAGCGCTCGGGCCTGCATGTCCTGCTCTCCGACCGCTCCTCCAACAACCCCCAGGCACTGATCGAGTCGCGCCAGTTCGCCGAACTGGTGAGCCGGGCCCGCCGCGAGTACCGTCTGGTGGTGCTCGACAGCCCGCCGATCATGCGCGTGGCCGATGCCGTGGTGCTCTCGCAGCACAGCGATGCCGTGCTCTTCGCGGTGGGCTGGGAGCGTGCCTCCCGTACCGTCGTGATGGAGGCGATGCGGCGCCTGCCGCGTGCCATGCGGGCTCGCGTGGCAACGGTGATGACGCGGGTGCGCCCGGGCCGCCTGGACCCGCTGGGCTACTACGAGGGCTATGCGAAGAGCGGCGCCCCCGACCTCAAGCGCCTGCCGGCCCCGACGGCCTGATCATCAGCCGCCTGGCCTGTGCTGCCGAAGCGGGGGAAGAGCAATCTTCCCCCGCTTTGCGTTGAGCCCCCTCCATGACGGCCCGTCTGCACTGCGGCTGGAAGGAGCATGTGCAGGCCAGTGCGCGCCTTTGCCCTGGTCCGGCGTGGACCATCTGGCGGGCGTGTCTCAGGCAGGCACTCGTCACCTGGGCGAGGGACCGCCTGACGGAGAAGCGTTCCACCTCTTCGTCAGCGCGTGATGACGTGAGAGGCTCTAGGCGCCGCCAAGCCACGGCCCCCTGACCCTGGGGCTGGAAGTCACCTCAGCACACCCGCCTCTCATCTCGCGCAATCCAACCACAGCGCGGAGGCCCCATCCTAGGCTGCGCCCGGAGGGAGAAGTCCGAGGTAGGGCAGGAAGGCCGGGGGGCGGCGTTGCCTCCGCCATCACCATGTTTCCGCCGCTCCGTGCCGGCTGGCGGCGTAACCTTCGAGGATGGCGCGTAAGGAAGGGCACAAGCAAAAAGGGCCGGGGATCTCCCCCCAGCCCTTCAAGCCAGCCCCGCCGGGAACGGCGGACTCAGAAGCGGCGTTCGAACACGTTGATGACGTCGCCGGGCTGCAGCAGCGAGTCGCGCTCGCCGCGATACTCCTGCGGCACGCCCTTCTCGTCGAGGCGGGTGATCGAGACGTAGTCGTCGATGGCGCGATAGTTGAAGCCGCCCATGGTGGCGACGGCGGAAAGCACCGTCATGCCGGGCTGATAGGGCGTCTGGCCGCCGCGCTCCACCATGCCGAGCACGAAGACGGGGCGGTACTGGATGACTTCCACCGCCGCCGACGGGTCGTTGAACAGGTTACGGCTGCGCAGCGCGCGCTCGATGGAGTGCTCCGCCTCGGCCGTGGTACGGCCCGCGACCTGGATCGCTCCGACCAGCGGCAGGGCAATCACGCCGGAATCGCTGACGCGGAACTCGCCGGTCAGCCGCGGGTCGTTGAAGACCGTGATGCGGACCTGATCGCCTGCCCCCAGCTTGTAGGTGGCGGTATTGCCGCTGCTGGCCGTGTGGGGCAGCGGCGGCAGGCCGGCGCCCGGCGAGGCGCAGGCGGCCACCAGGAGGGAAACCCCCAGTGCCACTCCACGCAGTGTCGCCGGTGCGACAGACGCTAGGGAACGAAAACGGGACATGGGCGAACCCCCGGAGATTAAATCTTTGGACAAGCCAACAGATTGTAGCCGAGCGAAGCTTGGCCGTGAACGCGAAGGGTTCAGGCGGCCAGGCGAATTCGCCAAATCGTTACAGCGCGAAGCGCAGACGCACCGCCACCTGGTTGATGCCGTACTCGCGGAAGCCTTCCGGCGCGCTCAGCCGCTCGGTGTGCTGATAGTCCGCCGTGAGCGCCATGTGCCGGTTGAGCAGGAACTGCGCGCCGACCAGGACGATGCCGTCCGTCACCGTGCCTTCCTCCGGATAGTCGCGATGCTCGGCCCGCAGACTGCCGGTGAGGATGATGTTGCGCCGCAATTCGTGGTCGACCGTCAGGCTCGCCGCCGTGCGGGTATAGCTCACGTTGTTCTGGCGAATCGATTCCTCGATGGTGCGCTGAACCGCGAGGGTGGTGGTGGTGAGCTGCGTGGGCATCCACATCAGCTGGCCCTCGAAGGCAGGGCCGGTCAGCGACTTGCGCCCCGGCTCCTCATAGTCGCGCTGGCGATAACCGACCAGCAGGCGCGCCTGCCAGACCCCGTCGAAATCGTAGTCGAAGCCGCCCTGCGTCTCCCAGGTGAAGGAGTCGCCCCCGCGCTGGCTGCTTTCCGTGTAGCTGATGTCCTGCAGCCGGACCAGGCCGACAATGCGCCGGCCCGGCACCAGGCTGTACTCGCCACGGAACTCGGCGCCCTTCGAGTCGTAGTCCCCTACCGTGCCCGTTCCGCCGTTGTCGCTTTGGTCGTCGTAGCGGACGGTGGTGTAGTTGAGCGAGGTGGACAGCGCGAGGCGGTTGAAGGTCGCCGTGCCCCCGACCTGGAAGATGTCGCTGTCGTAAGGGAGGGGGCGGGAAATGTTGCTCCGCTGCACGTCGAAGTCGTCGACATCGAGGTGGTTGCGCAGATGGGTGTAGCTCGCGTTCAGCGAGGAGGCGCGGCCGATGTCGTAACGGCCGCTGATGCCGACGCTGTAATCGTTCCAGTTCAGGTCGTTGTACTGGAGGTACTGGCGCGTATCCTGCGTGACGTTGAGGCCCAGCGCGTGGCGCGTCCACTGGCTGGCGATCGAGGCGTTCAGCCGCTCGGTGAAGAAGCCGTCGGAAGGCTCGCTCTCCAGGGTGGGCTGGATGTTGTCGTCATAGCCCATGCCCGCCTCGACCGCGCCGTCGATGCGGAAGGCGCCCAGGCGCACGCCGGCCGGGTCATAGTCCGGACGCGGGCGGGTCTGCACGGTGACGCCGCGCACTGTCGCCTCAGGGCCAATGCTCTGCGTCGTCTGCGCGGCGGCAAGGGTCGGCAGCAGCAGCAGGGCGCCTGGCAGGCCGAGGGCAAGGCGGAGGACGTGGGAGCAGTTACGGGTTGAAGGGAGCTCCGCGCGGTCGCGGGTGGCGGGATTCGTTTCTTTCCCAGCGGAACCGTTTCGCAGAAACATAATGGCGACCTTATCCGATCCTGCCCCTGACCCGCACCGGAATGGACGCGGCAACGAATTGTCTCATGAAAAGCGACTTAATCAAGACTGTCCGGCGAAACCGCAGGCAGGAAGCCGCCACTTGTGGGATTTCTGCCATGGTGATGCCGCGCCCCGCGGGGGGAATGCGGGAGCGCGGCATCGGGTCCGCCGGCCTTCGGGGGAAGGCGGGGGGCGCGCCGGGGTCTGTGCGCGCCTGCCTGGCCGGCGGGCTTCTCGGGGGGGAGGGGGGGGGGAGCAGGCCGCCCGGCAAGGGGCGGCCCGCGGTCAGGCCGGGAAGACCTCGTCCTGCTCGGCGCGCAGCCGGTCGATCAGCCGGCCGGCCGGGATCTCCACGTCGTCATAGGTCAGCACCGCATCCTTCGGCACGTCCCGCTTCACCTTGCAGCCGACGGCGATGCCGATCGGCAGCAGCCGCCCGGCGCGGGTTTCGGCATAGGTCTCGCACTGGCCGTAGGTCTTGTAGCCGCCCAGCGCGTCGATCTCGTCGCCGGCCTTGAGATCGACCTTGGCGGTGGCCACCACGTCCACCCGCGGGCCGGCGATCGGCTGGATGACAGGATCCTGGCACAGCACCACGCGGGCCACCGAGATCGGCACCTCGAAATGGCAGAGGTGGTAGGGAATGTAGAAGCTGTAGAGCGGCCCGGTGCCGAGCTTGTACAGGTTCAGGTAGTGCTTCTGCTTCGGGTCGTCATGCGTGGCCAGCACATAGACACCGGGGCCGGGCTTGGCGCCGACCACATAGTCCACGATGCCACCCTTCTCGCGCAGCATGTCGATGTCGTAGGCCTGGGTCAGCTCGTCCACATGGCCGCGGTGGTCGGCGCCGATCATGCCGCGCTTGTTGACCGTCATGCCCGTGGCATTGGCGACGATGGCCTGCTCGAAGCTGATCTTGGTGCCGTCGGCGAAGCTGGTCACCATATAGGGGTCCTGCCCCCACTGCTTGGCGAAGCCTTCCTGCGTCGTCGGGTTGCGGTAAGGATCCTGCAGGCCCTTGATGTTGCCGCAGACCAGCGGCGTCAGCCCGATCGAGACGACGAAGCGGTAGAGGTTCATCTGCACGCCGGGCTGGTCGCCGTCGGCGCCGGTGAAGATGACGCCCGCCTCGTCCGCCTTGCGCTTGATCAGCGGCCCGACGGTGCCGTCCAGCTCGGCATTCATCGAGACCATCGGCTTGCGGTTCTTGATCGCCGCCAGGCTGATCATGGCGCCGTACTCGATCGCGCCGGTGGCGTCGACCAGGCAGTCCAGCCCCTCGGCCTCGCAGAGCAGCATCGGGTCCGCGGTGATGGCGGGGCGGCCGTCGCGGATGCAGGCCGCCAGCGCCGCCGCCGTCTCCACCACCTCGACCTCACGCGCGCCGGCCTGCTCATAGGCGGCGCGGGCGCGCTCCAGGCTGCGGTTGCAGATCACCGAGAGCACCATGCCCGGCACGGAGTTCAGGATCTGGTTGGTGATGCCGCGGGCCATGAAGCCGGCGCCGAACATGCCGACGCGCACCGGCTTGCCGGCCTGGGCGCGCTCGCGGAGCAGCCTATCGTAGATCATGGATATTCTCTCGCGCCTTCAGCGGACGCCGCGCAGGCGTTCAACGGCGTGGAACTCGGGGTCAAACGCAGGCCAGTTCTCGTCTTTCTCCGAGATGACCTCTGGCGGGATCGGCCATTCGATGCCGAATTGCGGATCGTCATAGCGCAGGCCGCGCTCGCCGCCGGGCATGTAGGCGTCGCTCACCATGTAGAAGGCCTCGGTGTTCTCGCGCAGCGTGACGAAGCCATGCGCGAAGCCCCGCGGCACATAGAGCATGGTGCGGTTGTCCTCGCTCAGCTCGATGCCGAACCACTTTCCGTAGGTGGAGGAATCGGGCCGCAGGTCGAGGATGACGTCGTAGAGCGCGCCGCGCAGGCAGCGCACCAGCTTCACCTCCGCGGCAGGCGGGAGCTGGTAGTGCATGCCGCGCAGCGTGCCCTTCTGCACGCTGAGCGAGTTGTTCACCTGCGCATAGTGGCTGACCAGCCCCGCCTCGCGGAACTCGTTCTCGCAATAGGCCCGCGCGAAGAAGCCGCGCTCATCCCCGCGCGGCTCCATCTCGATCACATAGGCATCCTGCAAGGGCGCCTTGTGGAACTTCATGCGGCCACTCCCCGCTCCAGCTCGCGCCGCGCGTCCGCCGGCTCCAGGTTGCCGTCCACCGCGCCGGAAGCGATCAGCTTCTCCAGCGTGACCAGCCGGATGGCGGCGGACTTGCGGTAGTCGCGGTCCGCGAAGCCCTGCTCGCGCAGGCGGTCGCGCAGCTCGGCGACGGCGCCTTCCAGCGTCTCCTGCGGCTGATGGTTCGGCGCCAGCTTCTCGTAGAGCGAGAAGTCCACCTTGTAGGAGCGCTTGTCCGGAGGCGCGGAGGTGGCGATGGAGACCTTGGCGCCTTCCATGGCGCGGCCCACCGCCTCGGCCAGGTCGCGCACCTGGTAGTTCCAGCGCTCGCTGCCGACATTGACGGTGAGGAAGGCGCCGCCATTCTCCGGCCGGCGCTGGATCGCCCATTCGATGGCGCGCGCCATGTCGCGCACATGGATCAGCGGCCGCCAGGGCGTGCCGTCGCTCAGCACGCTGACCTCGTTGTTGACCAGCGCGCCGGCGACGAAATCGTTCAGCACCAGGTCGAGCCGCAGGCGCGGCGACATGCCGCAGGCGGTGGCGAAGCGCAGGCAGCTGATCACCATGCCGCTGTTGTCCAGCGCGCGCAGCGACGTCTCGGTATCGATCTTCGAGCGCGCATAGGCGGTCAGCGGGTTCAGCGTGTCGCCCTCGACGCGGGCGCGCCCTTCGGAGGCGAAGCCATAGACGCTGCAGCTGGAGGCGAAGACGAAATGCTTCACGCCCGCCTCGGCCGCCGCCTTGGCCACCTGCACGCTGGCCTGGTGGTTGATGGCGTCCGTCACCGCCTCGAAGCGCTGGCCCATCGGGTCGTTCGAGATGGCGGCGAGATGCACCACCGCGTCGAAGCCGCGCAGCTCCTCCACGCCGATGTCGCGCACATCGCCGAAGCGCTGCTCGTCGAGCAGGGTCTCGGGCAGCGGGTCGCGCGTGGTCAGGCAGTGGCCGAACCAGCCGCGGTCGAGACCGACCAGATAAGCTTCCGGCATGACGCGGCGCAGATGCGCCACGAGAACGGGGCCGACATAGCCCATGTTGCCGGTGATGAGGATACGCATGGCGGTCAGCACTCCCAGATACGCCAGGGGGCCTTGCCCGAGGCCCAGAGGCCCTCGAGATGGGCGCGGTCGCGGATGGTGTCCATCGGATGCCAGAAGCCGTTGTGCTGGTACACGCTCATCTGGTTGTCGGCGACGAGGCGCTCGATCGGGGCGTCCTCCCAGACCGTGCCGTCACCCTCAATATAGTCGCCGACCTGCGGGCTCAGCACGAAGAAGCCGCCGTTGATCCAGCCGCCATCGCCGTGGATCTTTTCCTTGAAGGCCTTCACCTGGTTGCCTTCGATCCGCAGCGCGCCAAAGCGCCCGGCCGGCTGCGTGGCCGTCATGGTGGCCAGGCGGCCCTCCCGCTTGTGCAACGCAATGGTTGCAGCGATGTCGATGTTGCCAACCCCATCGCCATAGGTCAGGCAGAAGGCATCCTCGCCGCGCAGATAGGGAAGTACACGCTTAATCCGGCCGCCGGTCATGCTGTCTTCGCCCGTGTCGACGAGGGTAACACGCCAGGGCTCAGCACGGGCATTGTGAACTTCGACCCGGTTTTCGCGCAGGTCGAAGGTCACATCCGACATGCACATGAAGTAATTTTTAAAATACTCTTTGATGACATTGCCCCGGTACCCCAGGCACACGATGAAATCGTTGATGCCATGGGCACTGTAGATCTTCATGATGTGCCAAAGGATTGGGCGGCCACCAATCTCAACCATCGGTTTCGGCCGCACGGTCGTTTCTTCCGAAAGCCGGGTGCCAAGTCCACCGGCCAAGATTACTGCCTTCATCCTGCGAACCCTTGCTCTGGGGCGAACTAATATTGTGGGAATGCGTCTTATTCCCGCGACAGTTTCTCAGTCTGATTTGTAATTCGCGTTTTGTATAGAATGATCCTTATCACTGATTGGTTACTACAACTGCTTTGTGATTTTCAAAATTTCGCCAAGCTGTCATAGGGGCGCCGCCCCCGCGAGCCACTGCCCGTCCTATGGTAGTAAGCTGCTCAGATCCCAAATCTCTCCTGAGATCACGCGAAATCTCAAAAAGTTGTATTATTTTAGCGTGCATAGAGCGGTTTTTTTTACACTATGTTGCGGCCCTGTGAGATGGCCACAGATGGCAGAACTTGATCAACCACTGCCCGACCGGGGATGCACAGCATGATGGATGAACCGCTAGTCACGATCGGCATGCCCGTTCGCAACGGTGGTGACCAGATCAGAGTGGCTATCGATTCGCTGCTTGCTCAGACGCACCGGAACCTGCGCCTGGTCATCTCCGACAACTGCTCGACTGACGACACCGTCGAAATCTGCAACGCCTACGCGCGCGAGGATGCCCGCGTGACGGTGGTGCGCCAGCCGCAGAATCTCGGCATCTGCGGCAATTTCCGCTTCGTCCTGATGCAGGCCGAATCGCCGTATTTCATGTGGGCCTGCCACGACGACGTCTGGGCGCCGGAGTTCATCCGCAAGAACCTGGACAATCTGCTGGCCCATCCCGCCGCCGTCATGAGCACCTCGCGCGTCGTGATGGCGATGCCCGACGGGCCGCAGGAAATGTCGAACGGCACCTTCGCCCTCCAGGGCGATCTGCAGCAGCGCCTGGGCCGCTTCTTCTGGGACCCGGGCGAGGTCTCGCGTTTCTACGGCGTGTTCCGCACCGAGGCGCTGAAGCGCAGCTTCCCCGCGGATATCGACGTCTTCGGCTATGACTGGATCGTCATGGCGCTGAACCTGCTGGAGGGCGAGCATCTGGAAATGCCGGAGGTCCTGCTCACCCGCGAGGCGCACACCGAGGACCACTACCACCGCACGCTGGTCCGCAACCAGTCGAAGGCGCTCTATCGCTGGTTTCCGCATCTGCCCATGACGCAGGTGCTGCGCCGCCGGCTGCCGCCGGAGGTCTGGCGCGCCTGCCGCGCTGCCATCCTGCGCCGCAACGCGATTCAGTCGCTGATGTATGCCAAGTACCGCCTGCCCATGATGGCGCCGGTGGTCCGGGCGCTCGCGCAGTTCGAGCGCGCCCGGGCTCGCCAGCGCGGGGGCAGCAGTCAGCCGCACCCCATGTGAGGGTCTGCGCCCGGCTGGCCATACTGCCCTGGCGCCTGCGGAGGCCGGTGGAGCGATCCACCGGCCTCCGCTGCCTTTGGGGTGTCGCCGGCTGGCCGGGAGGCGCTCAGGAGGCGGTGGCGGAGGCGCCGGGGCGGCCAGGCCGCAGGCGCGCATGCAGCCGCCGCCCGAGATGCAGCAGCTGTGGCCGCAGATGCCCACTGACCAGCACCGCCGCTCCCAGCGCCACGCCGGAGGCGGCAACGGCCATCGCCAGCCGCATGGACAACGGCAGTTCCCCTCCGGTCAGCAGTCGCAGGGTGGCATAGGCGGCGGCAATCGCGGCGGCTTGCGGCGGAATGCTGCTCCATAGCCACCGCAGCGCCTCGCCCTGCAGCCGGCCACGGAAGGCCGTGGCGGTGAACAGCGCGAAGGCCAGCAGGTTGGCGCCCATCAGGCAGATGGCGGGCAGGATCACGCCGAAGCGTGGCGTCAGCAGCAGGATCGCGGGCAGGTATAGCGCGCCGGTCACCAGGTTGATGCGGAGCGCTGTGGCCGGATTGCCTTCAGCCATCTGCAGCGCATGCGAGGGGCGGCAGAGGCCGCTCAGCGCATAGGCGATGGCAAGGACCGCCAGCACAGGCGCGAAGTCGGCGCTCGCGGCCGCGTCGCCGCTCACCAGTTCCAGGAAGGCCTCGCCGTAGAAGACGAGCGCGCCGGCCGCGGTCAGCATCAGCGCGAAGGTCGCCTGCGAGGCGCTGAAGAAAAGCTGCCGCAGCTCGGCCGTGCGCTCGCCGCGCACATAGGCGGCCATGCGGGGGAAGGCAGCGGTGATCAGCGGCGCGGTCAGCCGCACCATGGCGGAGCACATGGTGGAGACGAGCGAGTATTTGCCGAACACGGCCAGCGGCAGCATGGCGCTGATCACCAGCGAATCGGCGATCTGCACCAGCGTTCCCGTGGCGGCCGCCGCCATGTTGACGCCCGCGAAGCGCAGGCTCTGCCAGATCAGCCCGCCTTCCAGGCGCTGCGGACGGAAGGCGTCTGGAACGACGCGTCCGACAACGGCGGCGAAGATCAGGATTTCGCAGAGGCTGGCCAGGATCTGCCCCCAGAAGAAGGCTTCCGCCGTCGGTGCCACGAAGGCCAGCGCGCCCAGCCCCAAGGTGAGCCGCAGCAGGCCGGTCAGGGAGAGCAGGAAGTTGCTCAGCACCTGCCGCTCGAGTCCCTCCAGCGTGGCCTGGAAGATGCCGCGCAGGCGCTGGATGCCGATGGCGAAGCCCATCAGGACCACGCAGGTGCGCACCTCCGCCGTGCTGATGTGCTGCGGCTTCAGCCAGTATGCGGCGAGCAGCGGGGAGAGCGCCCAGATCGCCAGGATCAGCAGGGCGGCGAGGCCGAGATAGATCAGGGAGAAGTTGAAGACGAGCGCGCCGGTGCTGGCGGGCGCCTCCACCTGGTTGCGGGCGACGGCCCGGGTGACGGTCTGCCCCAGGCCGTTGTCGAAGATCGCTGCGGCGATCAGCAGCACGGTGAAAAAGCCGATCAGCCCGTACTGCTCGGCGCCCGCAAGGCGATAGCCGCCAAACGCAAGCCCGGCCTGCACGCCGATGGAAACCGCCATGCCGATCAGGTTGGCCAGGACGTTGCGCGCGAACATCGGTTCCGTGATTCCTTCGGTGGCCTCGGCATGATGGCCTTCGTGCCGGAAGGCGGAGCAGAATAGAGAGTCCCCCGAAATGCAAAACCCCGCCATCACGGCGGGGTCTGCAGAACGGATATTCCAGATGGTCGCCCCTCAGTAGGCGCCGCGACCGGCCAGCACGGCGGGAATGGTGCGCCAGAGGATGTTGAGGTCGGACCAGAAGGAGAATTCGTGCACGTAGCGGCAGTCGAGGGCCACGCGCTCAGCGTAGCTGGTGTCGCTGCGGCCGCTGATCTGCCAAAGGCCCGTGATGCCCGGCCGCACGGAGAGATAGCTGACGGCGGCGAGGCCGTAATGCTCCGTCAGCTCCTCCTGCACGACAGGCCGCGGGCCGACGAGACTCATCTCCCCGCGCAGCACGTTGATCAGCTGCGGCAACTCGTCGAGACTCGTGGCGCGCAGGAAGCGGCCGATCGAGGTGACGCGCGGGTCCTTCGGCAGCTTGCGCGTCGTGGCCCAGAGATGCGCCGCCTCCGGATCCTCGCGCAGGAGCTTCGCGAGCACCTCGGCCGAATTGGGCACCATGCTGCGGAATTTGAGGCAGCGGAAGGAGCGGCCGTTGCGGCCGATGCGCTCATGGCCAAAGACGGGAGAGCCACCGTCGAGCATGATGATGAGGGAGAGCAGAATAAAGAGAGGCGCCAGAACAAGAAGCGCCGCGCCCGAAGCCGTCACATCAAGAACACGCTTGCCGACATGGTGCCACCCCGGCCGTGTCGGAGCAGTGGATCCATACAGGCCTTGTTCCAGACTCGTCGCATTGTCGATCTGGATATTGTTCAACCAGTTTGTATGGGTCATAGAGGGACTCCGGTCACAGGCGGCTTGGAAGATCCGTGTGATGACGTCTCAAAATACACACGGAAAAAACGATTGGTAGAACGAATTTGCAATTAGTTAACCAAGTCTTATAAATTATCCGTGCGTCCGCGTCGGAGTGGCGTGTTCCAAAGCATCATTCATCAACCGCTGGTTTGTATTTGCGGTTGATTGTCCTAGCGTGATTTTCAATTTCTGATTGCTATCTTCTTCGCTGCAAGGAAGTCATTTTTTGCAGCCGACCCCGGAAGAGTGCCTGCTATAACCACCTTGCATCGGTCAGGTTTCTCAACAATCGGCAGCTTTTGCGCCGCGGGGCGCATTCTTCGTCCTTTGCGCTTGCTGAGGCAAGGCGTGGAGCCGGGCGATCACAGGTTGCTGACAGGGATTCAGCATTGCTATTTGCATTCCTTGCGCATTCTGCGTGCTTCGCACGGGAATAATGCAACTCATGGTTTCGGAACGCGAAAGAACTGCGTGTAAGCGGCGGGCAGGGACGGCCCGCTGCTTACAGGAAGCGGCGGATGTGTTCGGGGTTCCGCGCTGGGCGATTACGCTTCGGTGTGCCTGCGCTGCTCGCCACCCTGCATCAGGCGTAACACTTCGTCACGGCTGAGCTGCGTCGTGATCTTTTCCTCGTCCACAGCAGAGATTTCGGAAAGCGGCAGGAAATGGTGCTGTCCGTCCCGGCTGCCCGAGGCCGTCAGCTTGATGCGTCCGGCATCCAGCTTGTCCACCGTGCCGATATTCTGCCCATTGCAGTCCAGCACCGGCATGTGTTCCCGGATCAGCGTGGTGTCGACCATGGCCTGTATCCCTCTCGCTCGGTGGGAGGCGTCTCCCACCGTGCTTTAACGGCGCCCGGCGCCGCGGGATGCTCTCCGTGCCGCACGCCTCACTGGCTGGAGCGGCCCGCCTGGGGGTCTGGGCCAGCCGGCGTCCCGGTCCGCAGCCGGCGCGAATCGGCCTCGGTCGCGGCGAGCGTGTAGCCGGCGTTCACCAGCGCGACGTGCGAGAAGGCCTGCGGGAAGTTGCCCAGCATCCGCCCGGCCTGCGCGTCGTATTCCTCAGAGAGCAGGCCGACATCGTTTCGGAGTGTCAGCAGGCGCTCGAACAGCGCGATGGCCTCCGCCCGCCGCCCGGTCAGCGCATAGGCATCGACCAGCCAGAAGCTGCAGGCGAGGAAGGCGCCCTCGCGGCCGGACAGGCCGTCCGAGACATGCTCGGTGCGGTAGCGCCGCACCAGCCCGTCGGTCAGCAGGTCCTGCTCGACGGCGGCGATGGTGCCGCGGATGCGTGGGTCCTCCGGCGGCAGGAAGCCGACGCTCGGCAGCAGCAGCAGGCTCGCATCCACCTCGCGCGAGCCGTAGCTGCGCACGAAGCTTCCGCGGTCCTCGTCGTACCCCTTCTCGCAGATCTCGGCATGCATGGTCTTGCGCAGCGCGCGCCAGCGGTCGAGCGGGCCCTCCAGCCCGAAGGCCTCGATGCCGCGCACGGCGCGGTCCAGCGCGGCCCAGGCCATCACCTTGGAATGGGTGAAGCAGCGGCGGCGGTCGCGCGGCTCCCAGACCCCCTCGTCCGGCTCCTCCCAGATCCTCTCCAGGTGCTCGATCAGCGCCCGCTGCAGGTCCCAGGCCGCGGGGGTGATCGCCAGCCCGCGCCGGTGCGCCTGGTGCAGCGCGTCCATCAGCTCGCCATAGATGTCGAGCTGCAACTGCCGGTGCGCGTCATTGCCGATGCGGACAGGCTTTGACTGCGCAAAGCCCGGCAGCCAGTCTGCCTCCCATTCGGACAGCCGCCGCTCGCCGGCGATGCCATACATGATCTGCACCTGGGAGGGGCTGCCCTTTGTTGTGCGCAGCAACCAGTCGCGCCAGGCGCGGGCATCCTCCACATGACCGGTGCGCAGCAGCGCCAGCAGGGTGAAGGTCGCGTCCCGCAGCCAGCAGTAGCGGTAGTCCCAGTTGCGCTCGCTACCCGGCCATTCCGGCAGGGAGGTGGTGGGGGCGGCGACGATGCCGCCGGTCGGCCGGTAGGTCAGCGCCTTCAGGGTGACGGCCGAGCGCTGGACCGCCTCCGTCCAGGGCCCCGCCTCCTCGACCCGGCCGGCCCAGTCCCGCCAGACCGCCTCCGTCTCGGCCGCCGCCTTGTCGGTGTCGAGCGGCGGCGGCAGCGGGAGGTGCGATGGACCATAGGCCAGGGTAAAGGTGAGCGTCTCCCCCTCGCCGACCGCGAACTCGGCCCGGGTGTGCAGGTCCTCGCCCCGCAGCGGCACCGGCGAGCGCAAAACCGCCATGTCCGGCCCGGCAATGGCGCAGATGCCCTCGCTCCCGTCCGGCAATTGCGTCACCCAGGGGACGTCGCGCCCGTAGTCGAAGCGCAACGTCAGGTCCATCTGCATGGGCACGCGGCCTCGCTGCCCGATCACCGTGCGGACCAGGAAAGGGGCGCCGCGGCGGACCGGCATCCAGTCCACCAGCATCACCGCGCCGTCCGGCGTCTCGAAGGTGGTCTCCAGGATCAGGGTGCCGTCGCGATAGGCGCGCCGCACCTGGGGCTCGGGAGCGGCGGGGGCGATGCGCCAGCGGCCATGCTCCGGCGAGCCGAGCAGCGCGGCGAAGCAGGCGCCGCTGTCGAAGCGGGGCCAGCAGAGCCAGTCCACCGAGCCATCCCGCCCCACCAGCGCGGCCGTCTCGGTATCGCCGATCAGGGCGTAATCCTCGATGCGGAGGGCCATGCTCAACGGCTCCCCAGGGGGGCGCCAGCGTCGCGGCGGCCCTGCATGTCTGGCTCCAGGGGCATCCGAACCTCCTTCTCGCGTCCAGAAAACATGGACGCGGCGGTTCCGTTGCCAACTCTCGCCCTGGCAGAGCGGGGGGCCTGGGCCCCCCGGCAGAGTTGCCGCAGGGATCACTCGGAGGCGGCGCCGCGGGCTCCGGCCGACCAGAGCGCCGGCGGCTGCCCCTTGCCCTCGCCGGCGGGCAGGGCCTCGGCCTCCTCCTCGATCTCCACCGCCTCGATTCGCGCCCCTGCGCGCAGGATCTTGTCGGTGCTGATGTCGATCTGGCGGATGTCGTCCTGTGCCTGGGTGAAATGCGTCTTCAGCTTGCCGACGCGGTCGTTCAGCCGGCCGATATCGCCCATCAGCTTGCCGACCTCCTCCTGGATGCGCCCGGCCTGTGCCCGCATCCGGATGTCCTGCATCAGCGCCCGCATGGCCGAGAGCATGGCCCAGAGCGTGGTGGGCGAGGCGACGTAGACGCGCTTGCGCTGCGCCTCGTCCACCACCGCGGCGAATCCGGTGTGCAACTCCGCGAAGACCGCCTCGGAGGGCACGAAGAGGATGGCGCCCTCGGCCGTCTCGCCGGGGATCAGGTATTTTCGCGCGATGTCGTCGATATGCTTGCGCATGTCGGCGCTGAACTGGCGGGCGGCGACGGTGCGGGCCGGCGCGTCCTCGGCGTCGCGCAGCGCCTGCCAGGCCTCCAGCGGGAACTTGCTGTCCACCACCACCGGCCCGGGCGGGTAGGGCAGGCGGATCAGGCAATCGCAGCGCACGCCGGTGGAGAGGGTGTGCTGCCAGGCGAAGCCGTCCGGCGGCAGCCGGTCCTCGATGAGCTGCCGGAGCTGCATCTCCCCGAAGGCGCCGCGCGACTGCTTGTTGCCGAGGATGCCGGCCAGCGTGCTCACCTGGCTGCCCAGCGCCTCCATGTTCTGCCGCGCGGCGTCGATCACCGCCAGCCGCTCCTGGATCTGCCCCGCCGTCTCCTGCGCCCGCTGCGCCGAGTCGGAAAGGCTGCGCGCGAACCGCTCGTTCTGCGTCGCCAGCGCGGTGTCCAGCCGCTGGTTCTGCGCGAGGATGCTGCGGTTCAGCGCCTCGGTGGCGGCGGCGAGGCGCTCCGCCAGCAGGCGGTCCTGCTGGGCCAGCCGGTCGGCGGTCATGCCGGCCAGCCGCTCCTGCGTGCCGGCCAGCGCCTCCAGCTTGCCGGCCAGCATGGCGAAGCCCTCCATCGTCACGCCGTCATCGCCGCCCGGGCGCCGCCGCAAGGCCAGCGCCAGCAGCCCCAGCGTGATCAGCACGGCGACGCAGGCAAGCGGCAGGATCCAATCGGGCATTCAGGGCTCCAGGCGGCGAGGGCGGGTCCGCGGAAAGGTCGGGGGAGTGAACTCCCCCAAACCCCCTCCTCTTTCTACCAGTTTTCGGTTCACCCGCGGTGCGGGCGTTCCGGGGGAGAATTCATTCTTCCCCGCTCCCGCGCCGCCCGAAAGCGGGGCGCTTGACGAAATTTCCCTGTAAAGAGAAAATATCTCTCATGAGAGACGTTATCGCGCCTGATCCTCTGGAGATCCGGCTGGCCAGCCGGCTTGCCCAACTACGTGCCGACCACGGCCTCTCGCTGGAGGCGCTGGCCGAGCGCACGGCCATCAGCCGCGCCACCCTCTCACGCCTGGAGCGTGGCGAGGCCAGCCCGACCGCCGCCATGCTCGGCCGCCTCTGCGCCGCCTATGGCCGTACGCTTTCCTGGCTGATGCGGGAGGTCGAGGAGACCGCACCTCCCTTCATCCCCGCCGCCGCCCAGCCCTGCTGGACCGACCCGGAGACCGGCTTCCGCCGCCGCACCGTCTCGCCGCCCGGCCCCGGCCTGCGCGGCGAGATGCTGGAGGGCCGCCTGCCGCCCGGCGCCACCATCGCCTACGAGGATTCGCCCCAGCCCGGGCTGGAGCACCATCTCTGGCTGCTGGAGGGCAGGCTGGAGCTGACCGTCGAGGGCGTGACGCACCGCCTCTTGCCAGGAGACTGCCTGCGCTACCGCCTGCATGGCGCGACGCGCTTCCACTGCCCGCCGGGCGGCGCTTCCGCGCGCTACGTCCTGGCCCTCTGCCAACCCTAGGGGTGCCGATGATCGAGGAACTCACCGCGGAGACCCTGCCGGCGGCGGTGCCGGAACTCGCTGCCCTGCTGCGCGCCTGCGTGCGGGATGGTGCCAGCATCGGCTTCCTGCTGCCGATGCGCGCGGGCGAGGCCGAGGCTTTCTGGCGCGGCCAGGAGGCTGCGCTGCGCGAAGGAACCCGCCGCGTGCTGGTGGCGCGGCAGGGCGGCCGCATCCTCGGCACCGGGGCGCTCGCCCTGGCCGGAATGCCGAACGGCCGTCATCGCGCGGAGGTCTCGAAGGTGATGGTCCACCCGGAGGCTCGCCGTCAGGGCCTCGGCCGCGCCGTCATGCTGGCCCTGGAGGCGCTCGCCCGCGAACTCGGCCGTTCCCTGCTGGTGCTGGACACCCGCAGTGGCGATGCCGGCGAGGCGCTGTACCGTTCGCTCGGCTGGAGGCCCGCGGGGCAGGTGCCCGGCTATGCGCTGGACAATGACGGGTCGGACGTCAGCACGACCTTCATGTACAAAAGGCTGGGGGAATGAATTCCCCCAGACCCCCATCTTTCTTCTGACAGTTTTCCAGTGACGTCCGCGGACAGCGCCGTCCTGACCGCCACAGTCACCGGGGCTGCTTCAGCCCCGGCGCAGGCGCGCGCCGCTAGCGCGGCAGGAACGCATAGAAAAAAGAAGAGGGGGTTCCGGGGGAGAATTCATTCTCCCCCGGCTTTCCATCAGTGCCGGAAGTGCCGCATCCCCGTGAAGACCATGGCGAGCCCGGCCTCGTCGGCGGCGGCGATCACGTCCTTGTCCCGGATCGAGCCGCCGGGCTGGATCACCGCGGTGGCGCCGGCGGCGGCGGCGGCCTGGAGCCCGTCCGCGAAGGGGAAGAAGGCGTCCGAGGCGACCACGGAGCCATGCGCCAGCGGCGCCTCCAGCCCGGCGGCCTTGGCGGCTTCGGCGCTCTTCCAGGCGGCGATGCGGGCGGAATCCACCCGGCTCATCTGCCCCGCGCCGATGCCCACGGTGGCGCCGCCCTTGGCATAGACGATCGCGTTCGACTTCACGTGCTTGCCCACCCGGAAGGCGAAGAGCAGGTCCTTCATCTCCTGCTCGGTGGGCGCGCGCTTCGTCACCACCTTCAGCGCCGCCTCGGTGATGCGGCCGGCATCGCGCGACTGTGCCAGGAAGCCGCCGGAGACCGAGCGGATGATCCGCCCCGGCGCCGCCGGGTCGGGCAGGCCGCCGGTCAGCAGCAGGCGCAGGTTCTTCTTCTTCGCGAAGATGGCCTTGGCCTCCTCATCCGCGTCCGGCGCGACCACCACCTCGGTGAAGATGGCGGAGATCCGCTCGGCGGCGGCGGCGTCCAGCTTGCGGTTGGCGGCGACGATGCCGCCGAAGGCCGAAACCGGGTCGCAGCGCAGCGCCAGGTCCCAGGCGGCGGCGAGCGAGCCGCCCTCCGCCACGCCGCAGGGATTGGCGTGCTTGACGATGACGATGGCCGGGTTCTCGAACTCGGCGACGCATTCGAAGGCGGCGTCGGTGTCGTTCAGGTTGTTGTAGGACAGCTCCTTGCCCTGCACCTGCGCCGCGGTGGCGATGCCCGGCCGGCCGGAGCCGTCGGTGTAGAAGGCGGCCTGCTGGTGCGGGTTCTCGCCGTAGCGCAGCGTCTGCTTCAGCGCGCCCGCGACGGAAAGCCGCGCCGGGAAGTCCTGCTCCAGCTTCTGCGCGAACCAGGTGGAGATCGCCGTGTCATAGGCGGCGGTGCGGGCGAAGGCGGCGGCGGCGAGGCGCTTGCGGGTGGCGAGCGTGGTGCCGCCCTGCGCCTCGATCTCGGCCTGCACCCCGGCCATCTGCGCGGGGTCGGTGATGACCGCCACGTCCTCGTGGTTCTTGGCCGCCGCGCGGGTGAGGGCCGGCCCGCCGATGTCGATCTCCTCGACCGTCTCCTCGTAGGAGGCGCCCTTCGCCACGGTGGCCTCGAAGGGGTAGAGGTTGGAGACCAGCAGATCGATCGGCGCGATCCGGTGCTGCTCCATCTGCGCCACATGCTCCGGCACCGAGCGCCGGCCGAGCAGGCCGCCATGGATCTGCGGCACCAGGGTCTTCACCCGCCCGTCCAGGATCTCGGGGAAGCCGGTATGCTCGGAGACGTCCACCACCGTGATGCCGCCCTCGCGCAACATCCGCGCGGTGCCCCCGGTGGAGAGGATCTCGACTCCTTTGCCTGCCAGGAAGCGGGCGAAGTCCAGCAATCCGGTCTTGTCATGCACCGAGATCAGGGCGCGGCGAATGGTCACGATGTCGGCCATGGCGGGCGAGCCTTCCAAGCAGTCTCCTGGCGCGCGGGATAGACCCTCGCGGCGCGCGGCTCAACCGGAAGCCGCGCAGGGCAGGGTCACGCGGCAGCCAGAGGAGCTAGCCCGAAAAGGGGCGAGCCGCGCCCTGTATCTCCGCTGGCGGAGAATGTGGGGGTCCGGGGGCATTCAATGCCCCCGGCGGGGTGATCCAAGAGGGGCAGCGCCCCTCTTGGCCCTGGCCGAGGGTTCAGTGCGCCTCGCCCCAATTCGCCCCGTGCCCGATTTCCGCCTTCAGCGGCACCCGCAGCTCCGCCACGCCCTCCATCACGGTGCGGACGCATTCGGCGGTGGCCTCGACCTCGCCCTCGGGCACTTCGAACAGCAGTTCGTCATGCACCTGCAGCAGCATCCGCGCCCTGAGGCCGGCTTCCTTCAGCGCGCGCGGCATCCGCACCATGGCGCGCTTGATGATCTCGGCGGCCCCGCCCTGGAAAGGCGCGTTGATTGCCGCGCGCTCGGCATTGCCGCGCCGCGCCTGCTCCTTGGCCTGGATGCCGTCGATCCACAGCTTGCGGCCGAAGGGCGTCAGCACGTAGCCCTTCTCCCGCGCCTCGGACTTCAGCCGCTCCATCTCCTCCAGGATGCCGGGATACTGGGAGAAATAGGCGTCGATGATGCTGCGCGCCTCGGCTGGCGGAATTCCCAGCCGGGAGGCCAGCCCAAAGGCCGACATGCCGTAGATGATGCCGAAATTGATCGTCTTGGCCCGCCGCCGCGCCTCGCGGTCCACCTTGTCCGGCGCCAGGCCGAAGATGTCCGCGGCGGTGCGGCTGTGGATGTCCTCCCCCTTGGCGAAGGCATCGCGCAGGCTCGGCACGTCGGCCAGGTGCGCCAGCAGCCGCAGCTCGATCTGCGAATAGTCGGCGGCCAGCAGAACATGCCCGGGCTCGGCGACGAAGGCCCGCCGGATGCGCGCCCCCTCCTCGGTGCGGATCGGGATGTTCTGCAGGTTCGGCTCGGTCGAGGAGAGCCGCCCCGTCGAGGTCACCGCCATCGAGAAGTCGGTGTGCACGCGGCGGTCGCGCGGGTCGATCTGTGCCGCCAGCCCCTCGACATAGGTGGACTTCAGCTTGGCGAGCTGCCGCCAGTCCAGCACCCGGCGCGGCAGCTCGTGGCCGCGCGTGGCCAGCTCCTCCAGCACCGAGGCGTCGGTGCCCCAGGCGCCGGCCTTGCCGCGCTTGCCGCCGGGCAGCTTCTGCTCGTCGAACAGGATTTCCCCGAGCTGCTTGGGCGAGCCGATGTTGAAGGGCCGCCCCGCCAGCTCGTGGATCTGCTTCTCCAGCTCCACCATGCGCTGGGAGAAATCCTCGCCGATGCGCGCCAGCTCGGCGCCGTCCACCTTGATGCCCGCCAGCTCCATGTCGCGCAGCACCGGCACCATCCGCCGCTCCACCTGCTCGTAGAGCGCCAGCGCATGGTCGGTGCGCAGTCGCGGCTTCAGCAATTGCCACAGCCGCAGCGTGACGTCGGCATCCTCGGCGGCATAGGCGGTGGCCTTGTCCAGCGCCACCTGGCCGAAGGGGATGCGGGCGCGCCCGGTGCCCGTCACCTCGTCATAGGTGATGGGCCGGTGCCCGAGATGGCGCAGCGAAAGCTCGTCCATCCCGTGCCCATGCCGCCCGGCATCCATGCTGTAGGAGATCAGCATGGTGTCATCCACCGGCGCGACGGCGATGCCGCCATTCTCCGCCCGGCAGAGCACCTCCAGGTCATACTTCGCGTTGTGCAGCACCTTGAGGACCGCGGGGTCCTCCAGCAGCGGCTTCAGCGCGGCGACCGCCTCCTCCTGGGACATCTGCACCGGCGCGGCGGGCGCCTCCTGCAGCATGTCGCCATTCCCCGGCGGCGCCCCATGGCCGAGCGGGATGTAGCAGGCCTTGCCCGGCGCCACGGCGATCGAGATGCCGACGAGCTTGGCATGCAGCGCGTCCAGGCTGTCCGTCTCGGTGTCGAGCCCCATCACCCCCGCCTCGCGCGCGGCGGCGATCCAGGAGGTGAGGGCGGCGGCCTCGGTGATCGTCTCGTAGCCGCCGAAGGGGGCCGCATCGGCGGCGGGCGTGGCTTCGGGCTCCGGCGCCGCCGGGGCAGGGGCAGGGGCATTGTAGCGCGGCCGGCTGACCGGCGCCGTCTCCGGCTGCGCGTCGCCATCCAGCCCCATCCGGTGCAGCAGGGAGCGGAACCCCTGCTCGCGCAGGAAGCCGGCGAGCCGCCCCGGCTCGGGCGGCCTGGCCGCCAGGTCATCGACGGCATGGGGCAGCGGCGCCGCGGCGTCCAGCGTCACCAGCCGCTTGCTGATGCGGGCCAGCTCGGCATTGGCGATCAGCGCCTCGCGCCGCTTGGGCTGCTTGATCTGCGGCGCGGCGGCCAGCAGGCCCTCCAGGTCGCCATATTCGGCGATCAGCGTCGCGGCGGTCTTGATGCCGATGCCCGGCACGCCCGGCACGTTGTCCGTGCTGTCGCCGGCCAGCGCCTGCACGTCCACCACCTTGTCCGGGGTGACGCCGAACTTCTCCAGCACCTCCGGCTCGCGGATCGGCTTCTGCTTGATCGGGTCCAGCAGCTGCACGCCCGGGCGCACGAGCTGCATCAGGTCCTTGTCGGAGGAGACGATGGTGACCTGCCCGCCCTTGCCCTCGAATTCCCGGGCATAGGCGGCGATCAGGTCGTCCGCCTCATAGCCTTCCAGCTCGACGCAGGCGACGTTGAAGGCGGCGGTGGCCTCGCGGATCAGCCCGAACTGCGGCACCAGCTCCGGCGGCGCCTCCGGCCGGTGCGCCTTGTACTGGTCGTAGATCGCGTTGCGGAAGGTGATGCGCGAGGCATCGAACACCACCGCGATATGCGTGCTCGCATGCTTGGTCAGGAACTGGGCGAGCATGTTGGTGAAGCCGAAAACGGCGTTCACCGGCGTCCCGTCCGGCCGGTTCATCGGCGGCAGCGCATGGAAGGCGCGGAAGATGTAGCCCGAGCCGTCCACCAGGATCAGGTGCGGCTCGGCCTCCTTCGGCGGTTCCGCCAGGATCTCGGGGGTGACGCTGGCCGCCTCAGTGGTGGCCATCGTCGCCCGCGCCCTCGGCCAGGACGTAGGTGCGCGAGCAGTAGGGGCAGGTCACCTGGCGGTCCTCGATGCGCAGGAAGACCCGAGGATGGCCCAGCGCTCCCTCGCCGCCGTCGCAGGGCACCACGCGGCTCCGGACCTCGATCAGCTCCTCCGGCGTCACGCCGGCAAGCGCCTTCGGGGTGTATTGCGTCAGGTTCGGGTCGCGCATGGCTGGTTTCCCGTGATGGGGCAGGACGATGGGAGCAGAACTGGCGGGAACATAAGGGCAGCGGGACCGGCCCGCCAGTCGGCGCCGGGCCATGGCCGCAATTGGCTGCGGCCATGCCGCGCAAGGGCGTGCGCCCCGCCCCGGTGCGGGCAACCGTCCTGTCCTCTCCCGCTTCACCGGCCAGCTGCCGCTTCAGCGAGCCCCCACCGGTGCCACTCTCGCGCCAGGCCGGCCTTTGGGGCCTGCTCGGCGGCATCGCCCTGGCCTCGGGCCTTGCCGCCCTGGCCGGCAACCTGGCCCTCGCCGGCGCCATCCTGGCCGATACCATGATCCCGGCGGCTTTCGAGACGGCGCACGACTATGCCGGGCTGATCACCGTGGCGGGCTTCCTGCTGGCCTTCGCCCTGGCGCATCTCGGCGGTGACTGAGCGCGCCACCACCGGTTGACCGAGGCAGGGGCCTGGGGAAGGCTGGCGGCATCGGACGAGACCGTCAGCCGCTCCCGGAGGAGACCAGCCTTGGCCCGCACCCTGATCCGCGCCGCGCACATCATCGCCTACCAGGATGGCGGCCACCGCCACCTCAGGGACGGCGTGGTGGTGCTGGAAGGCGACAGCATCCTGCATGTCGGCCGCGACTTCGACGGCCCCGTGGACACGGTCATCGAGGCCGGAAACAAGGTCGTCACCCCCGGCTTCATCAACACCCACGCCCACCTCTCCGAAAGCCCGCTCGACAAGAGCTTCGTCGAGGATCGCGGCCCCCGGCAGTTCTATCTCTCCGGCCTGTTCGAGTTCCTCTCGGCGCGGGACGGCGCCATCACCGAGGCGGCGCGCCGCGCCTGCATCGCCTATTCCATGCCCGAGCTGCTGCGCACCGGCACCACCACCATCATGGAAATCGGCTGGCATGGCGACGTGGTGGCCGAGCACGCCGCGCGCTGCGGCATCCGCGCCTATATCGGCCAGGGCTACCGCTCCGGCCGCTGGTTCACCGCCAATGGCCGCGCCGTGGAATACGAATGGTCCGAGGATGACGGCTTCGGCGCCATGGACGCCGCCATCCGCTTCATCGAGCAGGTGGACGGGCGCGAGAACGGCCGCATCAAGGGCTTCCTGACGCCCATGCAGGTGGACACCTGCTCCGAGGCGCTGCTGCGCCGCTCCGCCGAGGCCTCCCGCGCCATGGGCGTGCCGCTGGCGCTGCACGTCTCGCAGTCCGTCCCCGAGTTCCACGAGATGACGCGGCGCAACGGCTGCACGCCGATCGAGTGGCTGAACCAGATCGGCTTCCTCGGCTCCAACTGCATCCTCGGCCACTGCATCATCCCCGGCGAAAGCACCTGGGCCAACTACCAGGCCGACGACATCGGCATCCTGGCCGATACTGGCGCCAACGTCGCCCATGCCGTCTGGGTCTTCGCCCGCCGCGGCATCGCCATGGAAAGCTTCGCCCGCTACCAGGCGCGCGGCGTGAACATGACGCTCGCCACCGACACCTGCCCGCAGAGCATGATCGAGGCGCTGCGCTGGACCTCCGTGGTCAGCAAGATCGTGGACCGCCGCACCCAGGTCGCCACCGCCGCCGACGTCTTCAACGCCGCCACCCTGAACGGCGCCAGGGCGCTGGGCCGCGACGACCTCGGCCGCATCGCCCCTGGCGCCAAGGCCGACCTGCTGATCTGGAAGGCGGATTCGATGTTCATGACGCCGCTGCGCGACCCGATCCGCAACCTCGTCTTCTCCGCCACGGCGGAGGACCTCGAAACCTCGATCATCGACGGCAAGGTGGTCATGCGGGACGGCGTGGTGCCGGGCTACGACCAGGTGGAACTCGGCCGCGCCGTGCAGGAAGGCGCGGAGGCCATGTGGAACGGCATGAAGGAGCGCGACTGGGCCGGGCGGGACATCGAGCAGCTCTCGCCGTCCAGCTTCCCCGCCTTCCAGGGCTGAAGATCCCAGGGGCGGAACCGGGGGGAGAATGAATTCTCCCCCAGACCCCCCACTTCTTTTTTCTGCCAGTTTTGTCGCGCTGGCCGCACGCGCCCACGCCGGGGCGGAAGCCGCCCCAGCGACTGCGTCCGCTGCTTGGGTTACGGACTGCGCTGCCCGCCCGCCCGGGCGAAAACTCGAAAAAAGAAGATGGGGGCCCCGGGGGGATTCCTTCCCCCGGCCTTTTTCCTGCTCAGCGCAGGGCGCTGCCCATTTTGTCGAGCATGGCCGAGGCGGCATTCACACAGGCCTGCATCGATTCGCGCTCCGAGCAGTGGATGGCGATGGAATCGTTGCCGCGCCGCAGCATGAAGGCGGCGCCGGGCGGCGGCGGCGGATGGTGCGGACCCATCATCATCCGCCCCTCCGGCCCCGGCCGACCATCCGGGCCCCGGGGTCCGCGCATCGGCGGGCCGGGGGGCGCCTCGTTGCCGGCGGCCGGCGGGCTGCCCGGACCGGCGGCCGGCGGTGGCGGGGCGGGCTGCGCGACGGCCATGCCGGCCAGCCCGAGACAGGCAGCGCCCACGACCGGAATCAGCATCCTGCGCATGGTGTTCTCCCTTCGCTCTCGGGAGGGCCGGATGGGCTGGCCCTCCTCCAGCGAGGCTAACGCGCCAGGACGTGACTGTGTCGCACGCTTCGCAACGGAGTGTGGCGGCTACTTCTCGACGAAGGCCTTCTCGATCACGTAATGGCCCGGCCGGTTGTTCGAGCCTTCCTCGAAGCCGCGCGCCTCCAGCAGCGCCTTCATCGAGGCCAGCATCTCCGGGCTGCCGCAGAGCATCACCCGGTCCTGCTCGACCGAGATCGGCGGCAGGCCGAGATCGGCGCAGAGCTTGCCGTTCTCGATCAGGTCGGTCACGCGGCCCTGGTTGCGGAAGGCCTCGCGCGTCACGGTCGGGTAATAGACCAGCTTGTCCCGCGCCAGCTCGCCCAGCAGCTCGTGCTGCGGCAGCTCCCGGCTCAGCCAGTCCTGGTAGGCCAGCTCCTTCACCTCGCGCACGCCATGGACCAGCACCACGCGCTCGAAGCGGTCATAGACCTCCGGGTCCTTCACCAGCGACATGAAGGGCGCGAGGCCGGTGCCGGTGCCGAACATCCACAGCGTGCGGCCCGGCAGCAGGTTGTCCGGCAGCAGCGTGCCGACCGACTTGCGCCCGATCAGCACCTGGTCGCCGGGCTGGATGTGCTGCAGCCGGCTGGTCAGCGGCCCGTCCGGCACCTTGATGGAGAGGAATTCCAGATAGGGGTCGTAGGGCGCCGACACCATGGAATAGGCGCGCAGCAGCGGCTTGCCCTCCACCATCAGCCCGATCATCGCGAACTGCCCGGCCTGGAAGCGGAAGGCGCCGTCGCGCGTGCAGCGGAAGGTGAACAGCCGGTCCGTCCAGTGGTGGACGTATTCGACCGTCTCGGTGAAGAAGGCGGCGTTGGGGGCGGGTGCGTTCATCGGCGGAAAGATTTGTCTCGCCCGCGCGCGGAACAAGCGCCTCCGCGGCGGTAAAAGGGGAGGTGGGGGGAAGGGCACGGCTTGCGCCGCGGCGCCTTTGCGGTTCAGCCTCGCCTATCATGACAGCCACCCCTGACGCCACACCCCAGGCCCCTCCAACGGAACCTCCGGTCGGCCCCGAGGTCGATCCCACCCCCCGCCCGCTGCCCGCCCGCCTCCCGCACCGCGGCGCCTCGGTCACGCTGGAGCCGCTCGGCATCCGCCATGCCGAGGAGCTGTGGGAGGCCACCCGCGGCGCCGACGAGAGCTGGGCCTATCTGGGCTACGGCCCCTTCCCGGACTTCCCTGGCTTCCGCCGCTTCATCGCCGGCTTCGCCACCACGCATGACCCCATGGCCTGGGCGGTGCGGCCGCATGTCTCCGGCCGCGCCTCCGGCTGGCTGACGCTGATGGAGATCCAGCCCGCCAATGCCGCGATCGAGCTGGGCAACATCTGGTTCGGCCCGCGCCTGCAGCGCACCCGCGCCGCGACCGAGGCCATGTTCCTGCTGATGCGCCACGCCATGGACGACCTCGGCTACCGCCGCCTGGTCTGGAAGTGCAACGCGCTGAACGCCCCCTCGCAGCGGGCGGCGGCGCGGCTGGGCTTCGTGCCGGAGGGCCTGCACCGCGCCCATCTGGTGGTGAAGGGCCGCCGGCGGGACACCGCCTGGTTCTCCATCCTGGAGGACGAATGGCCCGCCCGGCGCGACGCCATCGCCGCCTGGCTGGCGGAGGCCAACTTCGACCACAACGGCGTGGCGCGGCAGCCCCTCCGTGCCGGCGGGGGCGCAGGGCCGCTCACAGGCTGATGTTCGGCTGCTGCGGCGCGGGAACTTCGGCCCACCTGCGCCGTTGCACTGCCAACGTTACGGTGGCGCGCCAGGACGGCGCCCACCGCCCTTCAGCGCCGGGGCCCCTTGCCATGTCCTTCTTCAGCCGGTCGAAGACCACTCGCGGACCATCCCACTCGAATTCCCGAGAACCGGCCGGGCGGCGCGGCGCGGCGGAAAGCCGGGAGGGCCGCCAGGAGCAAGGGCGCAACGCCCGCGAACCCTCCCAGATCCCGCCACGTGGCTGGTGGAGCATCCTCAAGCGCAGCGCCATCGAGGCCAACAACGACCGGGTGATGACCGAGGCCGCCGGCATCACCTTCTACGCGCTGCTGTCGCTGTTCCCGGCACTGACCGCGATGGTCTCGATCTACGGCCTCTTCGCCGACCCGCAGACCGTGCAGGAGCATGTCAGCATGCTGGCCGGCTTCGTGCCCGGCGGCGGCATGGACATCATCAATGAGCAGCTGCAGCGCGTGACCACCAGCCAGACCGGCGCGCTCGGGTTCGGCGCCATCGCCGGCCTGCTGGCGGCGCTCTGGAGCTCCAACCAGGGCACCAAGGCGATGTTCGATGCCCTGAACATCGTCTACGAGGAGGAGGAGAAGCGCAGCTTCATCTACCGTACGTTCATCACCCTGGCCTTCACCCTGGGCGCGCTGCTGTTCATGCTGCTGGCCGTCACCGCCATCGTGGTGCTGCCCGTGGTGCTGAACTTCATCGGTTTCGGCAGTTCCGCGGAATGGCTGCTGCGGATCGCCCGCTGGCCGCTGCTGCTGCTGGGCATCACGGTGCTGCTGGCGGCGCTCTACCGCTTCGGCCCCAGCCGGGAGAAGGCGCGCTGGCGCTGGGTGACCTGGGGCAGCGCCTTCGCGGCCATCACCTGGGCGCTGCTTTCCGCCGGCTTCTCCTTCTATGTCAGCCATTTCGGCAACTACGACGCCACCTACGGCTCGCTGGGCGCCGTCATCGGCTTCATGACCTGGATGTGGCTCTCCGGCATCGTGGTGCTGTTCGGGGCGGAGCTGAACGCGGAGATGGAGCACCAGACGGCGCGCGACACCACCACCGGCCCGGAGCAGCGCATGGGCCGGCGCGGCGCGCAGATGGCGGATACGGTGGCCAGGAGCTGACTTTCCCAGGCGCCTGCTGCCCCGGTTTCGTCATGTGCTCGTCACGCGCCTGAAACCGGGCGGCCGTAACAGCCGACTCCATCGGAATGATGGAGAACCGGACATGCGTGCGCTCCTGCTGGCCACCACCACCTTGCTCGCCCTCGGCGGCCTCGCCCATGCCCAGGACCGGGCGGTGGAGGCGAAGCTCGCCGGCCATGCCGTGCTGCCCGCCTACAGCATGGCCCTGCCGCCCGCCGATGCCCCGCGCGACGCGCTGGTCTCCGGCAAGTTCACCGGCGCCGCGCGGCAGGACCAGCCGGGCAGCCTTCCCGGCAGCACCGGTCCCGCTCCCGCGGGCCGCCCCACCGGCATCGCGCTGCCCTTCGTCGGCCAGCCCGTGCAGGGCTTCTCCGGCATCAAGCCGGTGGAGGGCGAGCCGGGCGCCTACTGGGTGCTGACCGACAATGGCTTCGGCAACAAGCGCAACAGCGGCGACGCCCTGCTGGCCTTCCGCAAGATCCGCCCCGACTTCGCCTCCGGCCAGGTGGCGGTGGAGAGGACCGTCTTCCTCTCCGACCCCGGCCGCAAGCTGCCCTTCCGCATCGCCTATGAAGGCACCGAGTCGCGCTACCTGACCGGGGCCGACTTCGACCCCGAGAGCATCCAGCCTGCCCCTGATGGCAGCGGCTTCTGGATCGGCGAGGAGTTCGGCCCCTTCCTGCTGCGCGTCGACGCCGAGGGGCGGGTGCAGCGCGTGGTCGAGACGCAGCTGGCCGGCAAGCCGCTGCGCGGCCCCGACCATCCGGCGCTCTCCGTCGGCGCCACGCCCACCGCCGGCGCCGATTTCCGCGTCCGCCGCTCGGGCGGCTACGAGGGCATGGCCATGCTGCCGGATGGCAGCCGACTCTGGGCCCTGCTGGAGCAGCCGCTCTACCGCGAGGGCTCCGACCAGCCCGAGGGTCCGTTCCTCCGCATGCTGGAGTTCGACACGCAGAAGGGCGACTGGACCGGCCGCAGCCTGAAGCTGCGCCTGGAGCCGGGGGCCACGGCGATCGGCGACTTCAACTTCATCGACGATCGTCGCGCCCTCGTGATCGAGCGCGACAATGGCGAGGGCGACGCCTCCCTGGCCTGCCACGAGGGCCAGAACCCGCCGGGCTGCTTCGCCACCCCCGCGCGGCTGAAGCGCGTCTCCCTGGTCGATCTCGGCGCGCCCGACGCGGAAGGCTTCGTCGCCAAGCTCGCGCATATCGACCTGCTGGACATCCGCGACCCCGAGGGGATCGCCCGCCAGCACGGCGACCGCGCCGCCGATGCCCCGCGCGACCGCTTCACCTTCCCCTTCTTCACCATCGAGAACGTGGCGCGGGTGGACGAGGAGCACATCATCCTCGGCAATGACAACAACCTGCCCTTCAGCGCCGGGCGCCACCTGACCCGCGCCGACGACAACGAGCTGGTCCTGCTGCACGTGCCCGAGCTGCTGCGCGCGCGCTGAGCCGGAAGCCGCGGCGCCGGCAACCTTCGTGCGGGGCCGCGGGTTCCCCGGGAAGCGGAGCCATGGCGGCGCGTGGGAGACGCCTCTCGCCGCTTGCCGGGTTCCGCCGCCCCGCGTAACCCCAGGGGCAAGAGACGAGTTCCCCCTGCGGAGAGCCCCTGAATGCCGCTGCGCGAAGCGACCCCTGCCGACCTGCCGGCCATGACCGCGATCTATGCCCACCACGTCCTGACCGGCACCGGCACTTTCGAGGAGGTTCCGCCGGGCCAGGAGGAGATCGCTGCCCGCATGGCGGGCGTGCGACAGGCCGGCTGCGCCTGGCTGGTCGCCGAGGAGCAGGGGGAGGTGCTGGGCTATGGCTATTTCTGCCCCTGGCGAGAACGATCGGCCTATCGCTTCTCGGTTGAGGACTCGATCTATGTCCGGCACGACGTGCATGGGCAGGGGCTGGGCAAGAGCCTGGTGGCGGGGCTGCTGGAGCGCGCGGAACAGGCGGGTTTCCGGCAGATCTTTGCCGTTATCGGTGATTCCGAGAATGTCGGCTCGATCGGCCTCCACCTCTCGCTCGGCTTCCGCCAGGTCGGCCTGCTGCGCAGCGCCGGGCTGAAATTCGGCCGCTGGCTGGACGTGGTCTACATGCAGCGCAGCCTCGGCGTGGGGGACAAGACGCTTCCATGACAGGAACTTAGAGCCTCATCTTCCCGCTCTGGCTGCGGAACGGCGGAAACAATTCGCCGCTTTGCGCATTGCAGCAAGCAATGCGGGAAGGGAGAGGCTCTTGCTCGACCAATTCGACACGACCGCCCGGCAGGTTGTCGCCTCGCTGGATTGGGCGCCGTCCTGGCTGATCAGCCTGCTGATCCTGTCGGCTGCGCTGCTGCTGGCCGTCGCGGTCAACCGGGTCGCCTACCGGGTGCTCAACCGGATGGTGCAGAACCGGCCGCTGTTCTGGCGTTCCCTGGTGCAGCGGACGGAAGGGCTGAGCCGGCTCGGGCTGATCGTGCTGTTCCTCAGCGTCGCCGCCACGATCGCGCCCCTGAGCGCGCAGCAGGCGGGCCTGCTGCGCCATATCCTGGCGATCTGCTTCATCTGCCTGGTCGGCTGGCTGACGCTGATCGCGCTGCACATCTGGACCACGGTCTATCTGCGGCGCTTCAAGCTGGATTCCGAGGACAACCTGCTGGCGCGCAAGCACGCCACGCAGTCGCGCATCCTGAAGCGGGTGGCGGGGACGCTGATCGTCGTCGTCACCGCCTCGGCGGCGCTGATGACCTTCGATAGTGTGCGCCAATACGGCGTCTCGCTGCTGGCTTCCGCCGGCGCCGCCGGCCTGGTCGTCGGCCTTGCGCTGCAGCCCTTCCTGAAGAACCTGATCGCCGGCATCCAGCTCGCCGTGACGCAGCCGATCCGCCTGGAGGACGCCGTCATCGTCGAGGGCGAATGGGGCAATGTCGAGGAGATCACCTCCACCTACGTGGTGGTGCGGCTGTGGGACTGGCGCCGCATGGTCCTGCCGCTGAGCTACTTCATGGAACACCCCTTCCAGAACTGGACGCGCGAGAGCTCCTCGCTGATCGGCACGGTGATGCTCTACGTGGACTACGCCGCGCCGGTGGAGGCCATGCGGCGCAAGCTGGAGGAGGTCGCCCGCGCCTCGAAGCTCTGGGACCGCCGGGTGGTGAACCTGCAGGTCACCGACTTCCGTCCCAACGTCATGGAGGTGCGCATGCTGGTCTCCGCCACCAGCGCCGGCCGCGCCTTCGACCTGCGCTGCGAGGTGCGGGAGAAGATGATCGCCTGGCTGCAGGCCGAGTATCCGGGTGCCCTGCCGCGCCAGCGCGCGGAGATCGATCGCCTGCCGAAAGATGCCGCCTGGGCGGGCGAGCGCGCCATGGCTTCGGGGAACTGAGCAGCAGGTTGGGGGAGTGGTCCGAGGCAGTGCCTCGGACCCCCCGAACCCCCTCCTTTCTCTGTCAGTTTTCGGCTCCGGGGCAGCGGGGGCATTCCCGATCGCCCTTGCGGCGGCCTTTACCGGAGCGGCTCCCGCCCTGGCGCGAGCCCCCGCGGCCAGCACGACAAGGCTGACAAAAAGAAGAAGAGGGGGTTCGGGGGAGAATTCATTCTCCCCCGTCTTGTGGCCCGCAGCGCCTCAGGCGACCATCCCGCCCGTGATCTCCCGCCGCAGCTTGCGCCGGATGGCTTCGGCGAAGTCGGCATAGTCGGCGCAATGCATGGCGAAGGCACCGGGCCCGCCGATCACCTGGCTCTCGTAGTGCCCGAGCAGGTCCGGCTCCTCGTTCAGCACCGCCAGGCCATTGATGGTCACGCCCGCGGCCACGCCGATGTCGCGCACCGGAGCGGGCGGGCGTCCCTGGTTGTGCGCCCCGTCGCCGGAGACATCGAGCACCAGCCGCGTCGCCTCGGCCGGGAAGCGCCCCAGCAGCGCCAGCCCGGCGGCCATGCCGGGCCCGAGGGCGGTGGCGCCGGGGGCGGGCAGGCGGGGCGCGTTCTCGATGGCGTCAGCCACCACGCCGGCCTCTGCCGCATCGCCGATCCGCATCCAGGGCACCGCGACCTCCTGCGCGCTGGACCAGAACAGCAGCGCCACCCCTACCGCCCCATGCGGCCCGGCGGCGCAGGCGGCGGCGATGTCTGCCGCGCGGAAGGCGCCCGCCAGCCCGCCGATCATCAGGCCGAACTCGTCGTAATCCACGCTGGCCGAGACATCCACGGCGAGACAGAGCGCAAGGTCAACCGGCTGCATGGGCTGTTCTCTCCTGCGGGAGGGCGAAGGCGCGAGGGCAGATCTATCCGATGCGGCGCGCCCTTCGCACCGGTGCCGGCGCAAACTTCCGCACGCCCCATTGATCCGGCCCGCCGCACCCTCATCTCCGAGGGCCGTGCCCTGCCTCTTCGGGGGTAGGCGCGCGGTGCGGGGCGGGTTCCCTTTGCAGGAGCGGGGGGAAAGCTGCTCCTTTTTGCGCATGCGCATTCCCGGCGGCGCGAGGCAACGAGGCAGGATGATGGATGGAACCGCCGGTGCGCCGGTGTCGCGAACCGGACCGGACACGCTTCGGCGACAGACCGCCCAGCAGGACCCACCGCCGCATGGCGCGGGGGAGGGGGCGCCGATCACCCGCATCATCGCCGAGGTTGCGGCCACCTTCCCCGGCGAGCGCATCAGCCTGGGCGAGATGGCCGAGGCCTTCGGCGACCGCGGCTTCGGCCTGCTGATCCTGCTGCTCTGCCTGCCCAGCCTGCTGCCGGGCATGGCCAGTGTCTTCGGCCTGCCCATGCTGCTCCTGGGGCTGCAGATGGGCCTCGGCTGGCGCCAGCCGCAACTGCCCGGCTTCCTGGCACGCAAGACCGTCCGCCGCACCGACCTGCTGCGCCTCGCCTCCGCCTCTTCACGCGGGCTGCGCTTCGTCGAGCGCTTCGTGCGTCCCCGCCCGGGCTGGTGCACCACCCCGCTCGGCGACCGCATGGTCGGCTGGCTGACGGTCTATGCGGCGTTGATGCTGATCCTGCCCGGTCCCGGCACCAACGGGCCGCCGGCCTTCGGCACCATCATCATGGCGCTCGGCGTGGTGGAGCAGGACAGCCGCGTCACCGCCGTCGGCCTCCTCGTCACCCTGGCCGGCTGCCTGTTCGCCAGCGGCGTGCTGCTGGCGTTGTGCTGGATGGGCCTGCGGGCGCTCGGCTGGCTGTTCTAGCCCGGCCCGAGCGGCCCCCTCCCTCAGCGCCTCAAGGTTATCGTGCCGGCCGCGGTGGCACGCCTCGCCCCGCCTGACCCCTGCTTGCGCGATTGTGATGCGCGCGCCGCCATCGCGGTCTCTCGCTTCTGCTTATGCCTGGGCAGCCCCGAAATGCAGCCAGTGGTGGCGCGCTGCGCGATGTCGGAGGCGCGGTGCCCGCTGAAAGGCAGGTCGCGCGCGGCCACGGCAGCGTGAGCAAGACATTGCTCTCGCGCGCACCGTGGGGTTAGAAGACCTCCATGCTTTGTTCATATTTCCCGGCGCGCGGGCCTGTCGTGATGGCTTCACCCTAGCCATCCTTCCACGCGTCTTGCCAGAGGAAGCGGCCTAGCCGGCCGCCTGCTGGCAACCGGGCCTCGCACATCCATCTTGCGGCCTCTCCGGCGGACAGGTTCGCAGCTTTCAGAACCTGCCAGCGCGACGGCGCTCCGCAGCCGACCGGCTGCGTGGCCGCCTGCGTACCTGGACGAGGTGCCGCCGCGGCTGCCCGCGCGCCACCCCTTTCCGCCCTGCTGAGGAGAGCTCCCCGATGCACGAAACCACGCGCCCGCCGCTTGGCCGCTGAGCACGTCATGGGCAGCACCGCGTCCGCACGCTCCAAGCCCGAGCGCCTGCACTACCTGGACCATCTGCGCGCCATTCTGATGCTGCTGGGAATTCCCTATCACGCAGCGCTGGCCTTCTCGATCCACCAGGACTGGATCGTCGAGGCGAACCGGGATTCGGTCCTGCTGAGCTGGATCGCGCAATACAGCCACACCTTCCGCATGCCCGCCTTTTTCCTGATCGCCGGCTTCTTCGCCATGATGCTCTGCCGGCGGGACGCGGGAGCCTGGTGGCGCAGCCGCATGATCCGCCTCGGCGTGCCGCTGGTCGCCGCGACCGTCCTGATCAACCCGCTCACCATGCTGGCGACGGCGCTCTGGCGCGGCGGAACCGCCCAGGCCATGGACGTTTGGCTCGCCCTGCTGACGACGCCAGGCGAGCACTGGGTCTCGCATCTCTGGTTCCTGACCGACCTGCTCATCTACTCGTCGATCCTGGTCGTGCTGTGGCGCCTGCGGCGGCTGCCCGTGCTGGCACGCGGATATGGGAAGGTCGCCGCGCTGGTCGATTCGCGCTGGTGGGCGGTGCCCGGCCTGGTGCTGGCCAGCGGCGTCGCGGCGCTGGGCATGGTGGTGGCGCTGAGCGTGCCGCACCTCAACTGGGTGCTTTACGGCATGCTGGTGCTGGCGCGCACCTGCGCGTACCTGCCGGTCTTCCTGTGGGGCACCGCCCTTGCGCTGCGCCCTGACTGGCTGGACCGCTTCACGCGCATCCACCGGGGCATGTGGGCGGCGGGGCTGGTCCTCGCGGCGGTGCTGGCTGCCGTGCAGTGGCGGGAGGAGGACGTCTTCCGCGCCATGACCTACTTCCTGATGCCCGTCGTGGGCATCCTGTTCGGCCACATCCTGATGTCGGGGATGCGGACCTACTTCAACAGCGCCAACACGCTGGTGCAGACCGTCGTCGCCTCGTCCTTCACGGTCTATCTGGTGCACCAGGTCTTCCTCGTGTTCGGCATTCTGCTGCTGCTGGGCCGTGGCGTTCCGGCGCTGCTGCAATTCGTCCTGCTGGTCGTGTCCAGCACGCTTCTTTCAGTGGCCTTCCACCAACTGCTCGTCCGTCACAGCGCACCGCTGCGGCTGCTGTTCAACGGCGTGCTGCCGCGGCGCAAGGTGGCGCTGGCCGGAGCTGTGGCCACCGCACCCGTGGCGCGGGGTGGCGACCGCGTGCGGCGCGCGTAAGGCGCCGCATGCCGGGGCCGGTGCGCCAGCCTGCATAGCCCGGGCGGTGGCGTGCTGCGCGCGCCGGTGGTCCTTGCGGCGCCGTGGCGGATCCTGACCGGCCTCCGCGCAAGGGGCCGCCTTCCAGGGGCGTGCTGCGGGCGCCCCTCCTGAGGGCCGGCCTCACCCCGCCGCCATCCGCCGCTCCAGCAGGTCGAGCAGCGCGCGGGCCGCCGGGCCGGGTGCCGAGCCACGCCGCAGCACCACCCCCGTCGCCCGCTCCACCCTTGGCCCGCTGATCGGCCGCGCCACCAGCACCGGATGCGGCGCCCGCGGCAGCGCCAGCCGCGGCACCACCGCCGGCCCCAGCCCCGCCTCCGCCAGGCCCAGGCTGGTCGAAAGGTGTTCCGCCTCGTAGTGCCAGTTCGGCTGGATGCCCTGCGGCAGCAGCGCGCGGTCCAGGATCAGCCGGTTTCCCGAGCGGCGCGAGACCCCCACCAGCTTCTCCCCCGCCAGATCCGCCCATTGCAGGCTGCGCCGCCGCGCCAGCGGATGGTCGCGCCGGCAGGCCAGCACAAAGGGATCGCGCCGCAGCGGCCGGAACTCCACCTCGGGCTGCCCCGCGCCTTCCATGCCGATGCCGAACTCCACCCCGCCGCTGGCCACCGCATCCACCACGCCATCGGCCGAGAGGTCCATCACCCGCACCCGCACCGCCGGGAAGCGGCGGGCGAAATCCGCCAGCGTCGCCGGCAGGAAGTAGTAGGCGGCGGTGGGGATGCAGGCGATGGTGACCAGCCCGCGCCGCCGCGCCGCCGTCTCGCGGATGCCGAGCAGGCTCTCTTCCAGTTCATCGAGCAGCCGCCGCGCGCGCGGCAGGAACTCGCGCCCCGTTTGCGTCAGCGCCACGCGCCGCGTCGAGCGCGCCAGCAGCGCCACGCCCAGCTCCTCCTCCAGCGCCGAGAGCCGCCGCGACACCGCCGGTAGCGAGAGATGCAGCGTCTCCGTCGCACGCGTCAGGCTCTCCGCCTCGGCCACGGCGACGAAGGTGCGGAGCTGGTCGAGGTCGATGGCCATGGCAACGGCATCCTTGCATCTCACGCAAGAATTCTGCCGATCTTTGCACTTCAGCAAGAGGCGTTTCGGGCGCAGAGCTTGCTCCGCAAGATCAAAGCCCGGAAACGTCGATGCAGATCCGCCTCCCCTGCGTGCTGATGCGCGGCGGCACCAGCCGCGGTCCCTTCTTCCTCGCCAGCCACCTGCCGGCCGACCCGGCGCGGCGCGACGCGATGCTGCTGGCCGCGCTCGGCTCGCCGCACCCGCTGCAGATCGACGGCATCGGCGGCGGCAACAGCCTCACCAGCAAGGTCGCCATCGTCGGCCCCGCCAATGAGCCGGCGGCCGATGTCGAATACCTCTTCGCCCAGGTCGCCACCGACCGCGGCGTGGTGGATACCAAGCCGAACTGCGGCAACATGCTCGCCGGCGTCGGCCCCTTCGCCATTGAGGCCGGACTGGTGGCGCCACGCCACCCCGAGACGCTGGTGCGCATCCGCAACCGCAATACCGGCGCGCTGATCGAGGCCGTGGTGCAGACGCCCGACGGCCAGGTCACCTATGACGGCGCCGCCGCCATCGCCGGGGTGCCCGGCACCTCCGCCCCCGTCGAGCTGCGCTTCCGCGACGTCGCCGGCAGCCGCACCGGCACGCTCTTCCCCACCAGCCTGCGCCAGGAAATCCTCGACGGCACCCCCGCCACGCTGATCGACGGCGCCATGCCGATGCTGCTGCTCGACGCCGCCGCCCTCGGCACCGACGCCACCCTGCCCCCCGAGGCCATCGAGGCCGACACCGCGCTGCTCCGCCGCATCGAGGCGCTGCGCCGCGAGGCCGGCTGCCGCATGGGCCTCGGCGACGTCACCGACAGCGTCGTGCCCAAGCCTGCCTTGCTCGGCCCCGGCCGCGACGGCGCCACGCTCACCGCCCGCTACCTCACGCCGCATGCGGTGCACCGCGCCATGGCGGTGACCGGCGGCATCACCCTGGCCATCGCCGCCCGCCTGCCGGGCACGCTCGCCCACCGGCTCGCCACGCCGGGCGAGGGCCCAGGGGGAGGCACCGTGCGCATCGCCCACCCCGCCGGCCAACTGGAAATCGGCCTTTCGCTGGAGGGCGAGGCGGTGCGCTGGGCCAGCGTGCTGCGCACCGCGCGCCGCATCTTCGAGGGCCACCTGCTGCTGCCCGCCACCGCCCTGGCCAGCACACGACAAATCGCCGCCGCGGCCTGAACCCGCCGGCACGACAATCCTCATACGGGACGGAAACCAGAACCATGACCTCGCGCCGCAGCCTGCTGCAACTGCTCGCCCTTTCCCCCCTTGCCGCCGCGCTGCCCGGCACGGCGCGGGCCGGGGAGGCCTGGCCCGACCGGCCGATCCGCCTCCTCGTCGCCTATGCCCCGGGCGGCGGCACCGACAACGTGGCCCGCGTGGTCGCCGCCCGGCTGCAGGGCACGCTGGGCCAGCCCGTGGTGGTGGAGAACCGCCCCGGCGCCGGCGGCAACCTGGCGACCGACGCCGTCGCCGCCGCCAAGCCCGACGGCTACACGCTCCTGGTCGGCAACCAGGGGCCGATGACGGTCAACCAGTCCCTCTTCCCCAACATGAAGGTGGACCCGCTGGAGGCGCTGGAGCCGGTCGCCCTGCTGGCCGATGCCCCGCTGGTCGCCGTGGTCGGCCCCGGCAGCAAGGCGCGCACTTTGGCCGGGCTGCTCGACGAGGCGCGCGCCGCCAAGGGCGACTTCAACTACGCCTCCGCCTCCAACGGCTCGGCCAGCCACCTGGCGGCGGCGCTGATGTTCCAGATGGCCGGCATCGAGGCGCAGCACCTGCCCTTCCGCGGCGCCGGCCCGGCGCTGAACGACGTGGTCGCCGGGCATATCCCCTTCATGATCACCACGCTGCCCTCCGTGCTCGGGCTGATCCAGGGCGAGCTGGTGCGGCCCCTGGCGGTCACCGGGGAGGCCCGCATCGCCGCCCTCCCGGACGTGCCCACGGTCGCCGAGGCGGCCCTGCCGGCCTACCGCAGCTCCGCCTGGTACGGCGTGCTGGCGCCGAAGGGCACGCCGGCGGAAATCCGCACCCGCCTGGAGCGCGCCATCGCCGACTGCCTGACCGACCCCGCCGTCGTGCAGCGCCTGCACGAGGAAGGCGCCGAGCCCTCCCGCCTGGGCGGCACGCGCTTCGGCGGCTTCATGGCGGATGAGCGCACGCGCTGGGCCAAGCTGGTGCGCGAGGTCGGCATTTCCGTCGAGTGAGGGCCAGGAGGGGCGCTGCCCCTCCCGGACCCACCCCGCCAAAGGCCTGAGGCCTTTGGAAACCCGTTCCCTGGGGTCGGCGCTGCTCCACGTCCCGCCCTGAATCGCGTGGTGCTGCGGCAAGGAATGGCGGGTGCAGGGGACCGTGTCCCCTGCCGGGGGAGCTTGAGGGGGCAGCGCCCCCTCAAGCTTGCTCTCAGGCCGCGTTGCGCTGCCGGATGCCCAGCTCCTCCAGCGCCCCGCGCATCGCGCCGAGCGCGAAGCGCATCTCGTCCGGCCCGACATGGCCGATGCAGCCGATGCGCATGGTCGGCGCCTCGGTGTTGTAGAAATTGCTGATCAGCACGCCGCGCCGCTTCAGCGCGTCCACGAAGCCCTGCAGCGTGAAGTTCGGGTGCTCAGGCTGGTGGAACAGCACGATGATCGGCCCCTGGTTCTCCCAGTCGAGATAGGGGCGCAGCCCCAGCGCCTTGCCGCCCTCGTAGAGGATGCGGCAGTTCTCGCGATAGCGCGCGAGCCGCGCCGGCTGCCCGCCCTCGGCGATGAAGACATCCAGCGCCACGCCGAAGGCATGCAGCGCCTGCACCGGCGGCGTGAAGCGGAAGCTCCCCCAGCCCGCGCGCTGCGCGGTGAAGTACACGTCGGCCAGGTCGAAGGACCAGGACCCCGCATTCCCCGCCGCGGCCTCCACCCGCTCCACCGGGCTGATCGCGAAGGCGATGCCCGGCAGCCCCTCGATGCACTTGTTCGAGGTGAACAGCACCGCATCCACCTCCGGCTGCGCCTCCAGGCTGAAGGGCAACGCGCCAAAGGCCGAGACGGCATCGACGATCATCCGCCGCCCCGCCGCGCGCACCACGGCACCGAGCGCCGGCACGTCGTTGACGAGCCCGCTGCCCGTCTCGGAGTACACCACGCCGAGATGCGAGATCGCCGGGTCCGCCGCCAGCGCCGCCGCCACCGCCTCGGGCGCGACGCCGCGGCTGTCCGGCGTCGGCAGTTCCACCACCGTCCGCCCCGCCTCGCGCGCCAGCCGCGCCATGCGCTCGGCATAGGTGCCGTTCATCGGGATCAGCAGCTTGCCGCCCCCCGCCGCCGCGGCGGGAAGAAACGTGCGGACGGCCGCCTCGGTGATGAAATGGCCCGCGCCCTGCAAGGGCAGGCAGACATGCCGCCCGGCGACGCCGCCCGCCACGTCGCGCAGCTTCTCGCGGATGGCGATGTATTCGGGGGCGAAGTCATTGTCCCAGGGGGCGATGTCCACCGCCATCGCAGCCCGCACTTCGGGACGGGTCTGCACGGGACCGGGAATGAGCAACAACATGGAAGGACGTTCCTGCGGAAAGCTTCGGGATGGCCATCCGGAAGCCGGCGGGCCCGACCCGCGCCTCTGCACAAACAGCCGCCTCCAGGCTGCCCGGTCGGCACGCGAAAGGGAAGGGGGCTCATTCCCCGGGGAGGGCGCCGCCCTCCTCCGACCCCCTCCCGCCGGGGTGACACTGTCAGCCCGGACCCCGCCATCCGTTAGCTTTAAACCTCATCAGGAGGGCTGAACCGGGCGCAGGGCGGCCCGGTGCTTCCGCTCGCCCGCAGCGCGGCGCGGCCGCCGCCCTTTCGCTTCCGGCGGGATCGTGTACTGCCGTGGCTTCGGGAGACGTGCAGGCGCACGGCTCCCTGAAACGACGCCACGATGGGATGGTCCATGCCTCGCATCTTCATTCTGGGCGCCTCTGGCGCGGGAACCAGCACTCTTGGGGCGGCGGTTGCGGCGGCTCTTGCCGTGCCTCATTTCGACGTCGACCAGTTCTACTGGCTGCCGACAGATCCACCCTTCACGACGCCACGCCCTGTGGAGGAGCGGATGTCCTTGCTGGTGGGAGAGTTGGACGCGCACGAAAGCTGGGTCTTGGAAGGCTCAACCCTCAAGTGGGGGGACGCGCTGATCCCCCGCTACGACGTCGTCGTCTTTCTCACCGTGGACCCGGACGTGCGGATGGAGCGGCTGCGCCAGCGTGAACGGCTGCGCTACGGGCACCGCATCGAGGCGGGCGGCGACATGGCGGAAAGCAGCGCGGCATTCCTGGCCTGGGCCGCCGCGTATGACACCGCTGGCTCAGAACAGCGGAGCCGCGTCAGCCACGAGGCTTGGCTCGCAGGGATAAGGGTGCCCATCCTCCGTTTGGATGGAGCCAAGCCAGTTGAAGTGCTCCGGGACGCTGTGCTGTCGGCCATCCCGTCGCCCTAGGCTCAACAAGAGGCAACATCTCAACGGCCTCTACCTTGCTGAGCCGCGCCGTGGCGGCCTCCGCGCTGCACCCGGGGCTCTCGCCCTCCGGCGCATTTCGCGGAAGGAACGCCTGATGGCGGGGTCTGGGGGGATACTGTCCCCCCAGCGGGGGTCAGGGGGCGGCGCCCCCTGGCGGCGCTACCCCGCCCGGAACCGCGCCTGAGTCACGCTGTCCCCCTCCAGCGAGGCCGCGAGCGCCTGCCGCCCCGCCTCGCTCCGCGTGATGGCGACCACCTCGTTGAACCACGGCGCATCCCCGCGTGCGCGGGCGAGAAACAGCCGGTCCAGCGCAATGGCCACCGGGTTGCGCGGCTGGCAGCAGGCGCAGCCAATCGGATGCGCCCCAACCGGCGGCGCGGCGAAGCGCTCGACCCGCGCAGCACCGGCGGGAAGGGACGCCCCATCCTCCGCCAGCACCACCGCGCCGGGCGGGCATTCGGTGGCATCCAGGGAACGGACGGGCGTTCGGGCATCGAGGGACCAGCTCATCCACTAGACATAAAGAAGTCTTTATGTCATCTGCAAGCCCATGGAGCCCCTGTTGGCGCAACTGCGCGCTGCCGCCGAACCGACCCGCCTGCGCCTGCTGGCCCTTTGCGCCCGCGGCGCCTTCTGCGTGTCCGAGCTGTGCGCCATCCTCGGCCAGAGCCAGCCGCGCCTGTCGCGCCACCTGAAGCTGCTGGTGGAGGCGGGGCTTCTGGAGCGCCTGCCGGAGGGCGCCAACGTCTACTTCCAGCTCCCCCCGATGGCCGACCTCGCCCGCCAGATCCTGGCCCGCCTGCCGGAGGACGACCCCACCATCGCCGCCGACCGCCGCGCCGCCGCCCGCATCGCCGCCGAGCGCGCGCGTGCGGCTTCGGAAGCCTTCCGCCGTGACGGCGCCGACTGGGACGAGATGCGCGCCCTCGGTCTGCCCGCCGGCGCCATCGAGATGGCCCTGCTGGCGCTGCTGCCGGAGCGGCTCGGCCGGGTGGCCGATATCGGCACCGGCACCGGCCGCCTGCTGGAGGTGATGGCCCCGCGCGCCGAATCCGTGCTGGGCCTGGATGCCAGCCGCGAGATGCTGGCGCTGGCCCGCGCGCGCCTCGGCGAGCGCGGCATCGCCAACGCCTCCGTGCGCCTCGCCGACATGTACCGCCTGCCGCTGCCCGATGCCGGCTTCGATGCCATCACGCTGCAGATGGTGCTGCACTATGCCGAGGACCCCACCGCCGCCCTGGCCGAGGCCGCCCGCCTGCTGCGCCCGGACGGCCTGCTGGTGGTGATCGACCTCGCGCCCCATGCCCGGCAGGAGCTGCTGGCGCGCAACGCCCATCGCTGGCCCGGCTTCGACGACGCCGCCATGGCCGGCTGGTTCGGCGCCGCCAGCTGCGCGCCGCTGCCCTCCGTCGAGATCGCCGGCCCCCTGCCGGTTCGCCTCTGGCCCGCGCGGCGCCTGGCCGTGCCGGTCGCGCCGCTGCCTGAAACCACGCTGAACTTCTGAAGGAAGGCCCTGCCCATGGCCCGCCCCACCCTGCTCGATGCCCTGCGTGACCGTGTCCTGCTCTGCGATGGCGGCATGGGCAGCCGCGTCCAGGCCCTGACCCTCGACATCGAGAAGGACTACTGGGGCAAGGAGAACTGCACCGAGGTGCTGAACCTCGCCCGCCCCGACCTCGTGCGCGAGATCCATCGCGGCTACTACGAGGCCGGCTCGGACATGGTGCTGACCAACAGCTTCGGCGGCTCGCCGATCACGCTGGAGGAGTTCGAGCTCGGCAGCCGCGCCTTCGAGATCAACAAGCTCTCCGTCGAGCTGGCCCGCGAGGCGGCTGAAACCTTCGCCGATGGCCGCGACCGCTGGGTGATCGGCGATATCGGCCCGGGAACAAAATTGCCCTCCCTCGGCCATATCGACTACGACACGCTGGAAGCGGCGCTCACCGAGCAGTGCCGCGGCCTCATCGCCGGCGGCGCCGACGCGCTGCTGACCGAGACCAACCAGGACACGCTCTTCATCAAGGCCGCCGTCAACGCGGCCAAGACCGCCCTGCGCGAGGCCGGCAAGGACATCCCGATCTTCGTGCAGGTCACGGTGGAGACCACCGGCACCCTGCTGGTCGGCGCCGACATCGCCGCCGCCGCGACCGTGGTGCGGGCGCTCGACGTGCCGCTGATCGGCCTGAACTGCGCCACCGGCCCGCAGGAAATGGCCGAGCATGTGCGCTACCTCGCGCAGAACTGGCCGGGCCTGCTCTCCTGCCAGCCCAATGCCGGCCTGCCCGAGCTGGTGGACGGCAAGACGCACTACCCCCTCGCCCCGGAGGAGATGGCGCTCTGGATGGAGCGCTTCATCACCGAGGACGGCGTGAACCTGGTCGGCGGCTGCTGCGGCACCTCCACGCCGCACATCCAGGCGCTGGACGCCATGCTGCGCCGGGTGGATAGCGGCCGCTTCCGCCCCGCGCCGGTGAAGCGCAGCGTCCACTGGGTGCCGCAGGTGGCCAGCCTCTACGGCGCCACCACGCTGCGGCAAGAGAACAGCTACTTCTCCATCGGCGAGCGCTGCAACGCCAACGGCTCCAAGGCCTGGCGTGAGCGGCAGGCGGCGCATGACTGGGACGGCTGCGTCGCCATGGGCCGCGAGCAGGTGGGCGAGGGTTCCAACTCGCTCGACATCTGCACCGCCTTCGTCGGCCGCGATGAGATGGCCGAGATGAGCGAGGTGGTCCGCCGCTTCACCGGGTCGGTCAACGCGCCCTTGGTGATTGATTCCACGGAAACCCCGGTGATCGAGGCCGCCCTGAAGCTGCATGGCGGCAAGCCCATCATCAACTCGATCAACTTCGAGGACGGCGAGGGCCACGCGACCGACCGCCTGAAGCTCGCCAAGAAGTTCGGCGCCGCCGTCATCGCGCTGACCATCGACGAGGTCGGCATGGCGAAGACCGCGGAGGACAAGCTCCGCATCGCCGAGCGGCTGGTGGATTTCGCCTGTAACAAGCACGGCCTGCCGCAGAGCGACCTGCTGATCGACCCGCTGACCTTCACCATCGCCACCGGCAACGAGGACGACCGCAAGCTCGGCCTCTGGACCCTGGAAGGCATCCGCATGATCCGGGAGAAGTTCCCGGACATCCAGATCATCCTCGGCCTGTCGAACATTTCCTTCGGCCTCAACCCGGCCGCGCGGCACGTGCTGAACAGCGTCTTCCTCGACCACGCGGTGAAGGCCGGCATGACCGGCGCCATCGTGCATGTCAGCAAGATCAAGCCGCTGCACGCCATCCCGCCGGAGGAGGTGAAGGTCGCCGAGGACCTGATCTTCGACCGCCGCAGCGAAGGCTACGACCCGCTCCAGAAGCTGCTGGAGATCTTCGCCGGCCGCAAGGCGGCGGACGCGGCGGCGAAGAAGAAGGCCGACACGGTCGAGGGCCGCCTGAAGGACCGCATCGTGGACGGCGACCGCAAGGGCCTCGACGCCGAGCTGCAGGACGCGCTGGACAAGGGCATCCGCCCGCTCGACATCATCAACGGCATCCTGCTCGATGGCATGAAGGTGGTGGGCGAGCTGTTTGGCGCCGGCAAGATGCAGCTCCCCTTCGTGCTGCAATCCGCCGAGACCATGAAGGCCGCCGTCGCCTTCCTGGAGCCGCACATGGAGAAGATCGAGGGCCAGGAGAAGGGCACCATCGTGCTCGCCACCGTGAAGGGCGACGTGCACGACATCGGCAAGAACCTCGTCGACATCATCCTCACCAACAACGGCTACCGCGTGGTCAACCTCGGCATCAAGGTGCCGCTGAACGACATGGTGGCCGCCGTGCGCGAGCACCGCGCCAATGCCATCGGCATGTCCGGCCTGCTGGTGAAGTCCACCGTGGTGATGAAGGACAACCTTGAGGAGATGTCGCGCCTCGGCGTCGAGGTGCCGGTGCTGCTCGGCGGCGCCGCGCTGACGCGCAACTTCGTCGAGGACGACTGCGTCCGCGCCTATGCCTCCGGCCGCGTCGCCTATGCGCGCGACGCCTTCGACGGCCTGCACCTGATGGACAAGGTGATGGGCAACGACTTCGACGGCTACCTCGCCACCGTCCAGCAGAAGCGCGAGGGCAAGTCGCGCAACACCGCGCGCACCCTCGGCACCGCCGATCCGCGCGGCTTCGCGCCGGTGGACGTCAACTATGCCCAGGAGCGCCGCCACCGCCTGACGCGGGACGAGCCGGTGCCCACCCCGCCCTTCTGGGGCGCCCGCATCATGGAGGCCGATCCCAAGGCGATCGTGCCCTTCGTCAACGAGCGCAGCCTCTACCAGTTCCAGTGGGGCTTCCGGAAGCAGGGCCGCAGCCTGGAGGACTTCATCGGCTGGGCCAAGCAGGAGCTGCGCCCGGTGTTGAAGCGCATGCTCGCCCTCGCCGAGCAGGAGCGCATCCTCAGGCCGCAGGCCATCTACGGCTACTGGAAATGCGCCGGCCAGGGCAACGACGTCGTCCTCTTCGAGGAGGATGGCGTCACCGAGGCCGCCCGCTTCACCCTGCCGCGCCAGCCCAAGCAGGATGGCGACTGCATCGCCGACTTCGTGCGCGACATCGATGACGGCCCGGACAAGCGCGACGTCATCGGCCTCCAGGTCGTCACCGTCGGCCAGAAGGCCAGCGACGTCGCCCGCGAATGGTTCGAGGGCAACCGCTACCAGGACTACCTCTACCTGCACGGCCTCTCGGTGGAGATGGCCGAGGCCATGGCGGAATACGTCCACAAGCGCATCCGCGCCGAATGGGGCTTCGCCGGCGAGGACGAGCGGGACATGGAGAAGATGCTCGCCCAGGGCTATCGCGGCGGCCGCTACTCCTTCGGCTATCCCGCCTGCCCGCGGCTGGAGGACCAGGCGCCGCTGCTGAAGCTGTTGCGGGCCGAGCGCGTCGGTGTCTCGATCAGCGACGAGTGGCAACTCCACCCGGAGCAGTCCACCAGCGCCATCGTGCTGCACCACCCGCGCGCGAAGTACTTCTCGGTATAAGGAAAGAGTCTGGGGGAAGTCCTTCCCCCGGACCCCCATCTTCTTTCTTCGGGTCTCCCGCGCCGGCGGCGGGAAAGCCGCCAGACTGGCAGAAAAAGGAAGGGGGTTCGGGGGAATTCATTCCCCCGGCCTTTCATGCGGCCACCGCGCGGCACATGCGCGGCGTTTTCGGGTTTCCCACCCTGCCCCCCCCTGCCTTAGAACCCCCTCTACCGGATAGCGTGGAGTGAACTGGATGAGCCGAGCGACTTCGCTCGCCGCGGGCAGTGTGGGCGTGGCCGTGGCGGTGCTCGGCCTGAAGGCGGTGGCCTGGTGGCTGACCGGCAGCGTGGCGCTGATGGCCGATGCGCTGGAGTCCATCGTCAACGTCGCCGCCGCCCTCGCCGCGCTGTTCGCCATCCGTCTCTCCGCCGCGCCGCCCGATGCCAACCATCCCTATGGCCATGCCAAGGCGGAGTATTTCTCGGCGGTGCTGGAGGGGGCGCTGATCGTCGTCGCCGCCCTGCTGATCCTGAACGAGTCCTGGCACGCCTGGCGCAACCCGCACGCGCCGGACCTGCCGGCCACCGGCCTCGCCATCTCGGCGGTCGCCACGGCGGTGAACGGCGGCTGGTCCTGGCTGCTCTTCCGCGCCGGGCGGCGGCTGCGCTCGCCGGCCCTGCTGGCCGATGCCCGGCACCTGCTGTCGGACGTCGTCACCTCGGCGGGCGTGGTGGTCGGCGTCGGCGCGGTGGCGCTGACCGGCATCCTCTGGCTCGACCCGCTGCTGGCCGCCCTCACGGCGGTGAACATCCTCTTCTCCGGCTGGCGACTGATGCGCGAGAGCGTCGGCGGCCTGATGGACGAGGCGGTGGAGCCGCAGCTGCTCGGCCGCATCCGCAGCCTGGTTTCCCAGCAGGCGGAGGGCGCGATCGAGGCGCACGACCTGCGCACCCGCCACTCCGGCAGCACCACCTTCGTCGAGTTCCACCTGGTCGTGCCCGGCGAGATGCGCGTGGCGGAGGCGCATGACATCTGCGACCGGGTGGAGGCGGCGCTGAAGGCGGAGCTTGGCGCCGCCGTCATCACCATCCATGTGGAGCCGGAGATGAAGGCGAAGCACCAGGGCGTGCTGGTGCTCTAGGGCAGGGGACCCATCCGATGGTCAGGCTGGACGTCATCACCACCCGCGGCGGCGACCGCGGCGAGACCTCGCTCGGCGACGGCACCCGCCTGCGCAAGGACGCGCTGCGCATCGAGGCGATCGGCGCGGTCGATGAGGTGAACGCCGCGCTCGGCCTGCTCCGCCTGCAAACCTCCGGCGCGCCTGACGCCATGCTCGCGCGCATCCAGAACGACCTTTTCGACCTCGGCGCCGACCTCTGCATGCCCGGCGACGAGACCGAGGGCCGCCTGCGCGTGACCGACGCCCAGTGCGCCCGGCTGGAGGCCGAGATCGCCGAAATGAATGCCGGCCTGCCGCCGCTGCGCTCCTTCATCCTGCCCGGCGGCACGCCGGCGGCGGCGCATGCGCATCTCGCCCGCACCGCCGCCCGCCGGGCGGAGCGCGTGGTGGTGGCGCTCGCGGCCTCCGAGGCGGTCAACGCCGCCGCGCTGCGCTACCTCAACCGCCTCTCGGACCATCTCTTCGTGCTGTCGCGCGCGCTCAATGCCGGTGGCGACGTGCTCTGGGTTCCCGGAGGGAAGCCGAAGGCGTGAGCACCGCCCGCGCCAGGCGCCGCTGGACCTTGCGCGGGTCCACCCGCAATCCGTGCGCGCGGAACTGGCGCAGGATCGAAAGCTCCTCCGGGCTGAGCGACGCCTGGCCCAGCAGCGCGGCGAGCCGGTCCTCCGCCTCCTCCTGCCAGGGGCCCGGCGGATAGCGCGAGACGATGACGGCCATGAGGCAAAGCGTGGTGAGGCGTGCCTCCGGCGGCTCTGCGGCGAAACCCCGCTCGGCGAAGCCCATCGCGTAGTCCAGCTCGGCTTCCGTTCCCGCCTGCTCCGAATAGCGCATGCTCCTGCTCCCGGCGTCCCGTGCTGCCCGCTGGCCCGGCCATCTCCGGCGCGGAAGCTCACGCTAACGAGAGGTCTGTTGCCGGTGTATGAACGATGGGGCCGGGAATGATCGGAGGCGGTGAGCGCCTCCAGGCCCTTCGCTTCTCCTGGCGGTCGGTGTCGCTGCCCGCGGCCTCCGGGGCGGCAAGATCAGCCGTAGGACAAAGGGGAAACCCCGGAGGGAGAAGTCCGGCCTGTCCTCAAATCCGCCCAGCGGCGGAACCGGGGGAGAATGAATTCTCCCCCAGACCCCCTCTTCTTCTTTTTGTCAGTTTTGTCGCGCTCGCCGCGCGTGGTCGCGCCGGGGCGGGAGCCGCCCCGGCGACTGGAGCGCGATGGACGGCCCTCACCATAGCGGAACCGGAAACTGACAGAAAAAGGAGGGGGTTTGGGGGAGTTCGCTCCCCCAACCTTACTTCAGCGAGGGTACGGGAACGCGCGCTTGTTCTCCTGCTAGGCCGGCATGATCCCCAGCTCGTCCTGCCGCCGCTTGTCCAGTTCCTCGCTGTAGCGCCGCAGCAGGTAGGAGGCCTTCACCAGCCCGAGCACGCGGGAGGTGTCCTGCTTGTCCACCACCGCGAGCGCCTCGGCGTCGGTGGCGTCGAAGAGCGCCATGGCCTGTTTCGCGTTCTGTGCGGGCAGCAGCACCTTGTCCGGCAGGTGGACGATGGTCGCCACCGTGTCGTTCTCCGAGACTTCCGGCGCATGCGCCTCCGTCACCAGGATCAGCCCGGCATAGCGGTCGGCCTGGTCGAGCGCGATGACATGGGTGGTGGAGCCCAGCGGAAAGTCCCGCCGGAAGGAGGAGATGCGCATGTCGGTCTTCACCGTCCGCACCTCGCGCCGCATCAGCTTGCCCACGGTCAGGTCGTGCAGCCAGCCGATGTCATGCGCGCTGCGGATCGCCTCGCCGCGCAGATGGAAGCGCCAGGTGGCGAAGGAGTAGCCGAACAGGCGCCGCACGGTGGTGGAGGAGACGATGACGGCCGCCACCGTCACCCCCGCCACCGCGAAGTCGCCGGTGGTCTCCAGCGCGATGAAGGTCATGGCGAAGGGCGCGCCGATGATGGCGGCACCGAAGGCGCTCATGCCGACCACCGCGGTCAGCAGCGGGTCCACCCCGAATCCGGCCCAGTTCACCGGCACCGCCAGCAGCTTGCCGAACAGCGCGCCCAGCAGCAGCGAGGCGAAGAACAGCCCGCCGCGGAAGCCGCTGCCGATCGAGATGGCCGAGGCCAGCGCCTTCAGCAGCAGCAGCACCAGCAGCGGCATGGCCGAGCCCTCCACCACGAAGGTCAGGTGCAGCGCCCCATGCCCGGCGGAGAGCACGGCGGGCGTCACCAGCGCCAGGGCCCCCACCATCAGCCCGCCGGTCGCCGGGCGCAGGAAGCTCCAGGGAATCACGCGGCGGATCACGGCCTCGGCCAGGGTGACGCCGCGCATCAGCCCGATGGCGGCCAGCCCGCAGAGCAGGCCGATGAACAGGGCGGTCAGGCCATCATCCCAGTCGGGCGGGGCGATGCCGCCGGAGAAGACCGGCGTGGTGCCGCCCAGCGCGCGGGCCACCACCGTGCCCGCCACCGCCGCCGCCACCACCGGCCCGAGCTGCGCGATGGCGTAGGTGCCGATCACCAGCTCGAAGGCGTAGAAGGCGCCCGTCAGCGGCGCCTGGAAGGCCGCGGCGATGGCCCCCGCCGCGCCGCAGCCGACCAGCACCCGCAGGTCGCGCCGCCGCAGCCCGAAGGCCCGCCCCAGGCGCGAGGCGACGCCGCCGCCGGCCTGGGTATAGGCCGCCTCCAGCCCGACCGAAGCGCCGAAACCGTTGGAAAGCAGGTTCTGCACGCCGACCACCACGCCGTCGATCACCGACATGCGGCCGCCATACAGCGCATTGGCCTCGATCGGGTCCACCGGCTGCCGTGGCCACCAGCGCGTCAGTCCCAGGCCGAACAGGGCCAGCAGCAGGCCGCCCACCGCGGGGGAGAGCAGCACGATCAGCGGGTCGGCATCGCGCAGGGCGCTGAGGCCATGCTGGCTCTCCGGGCCGAACAGCACGGCATGGAGCCCCTTGGCGGCCAGGCCCATCAGCGAGGCCACCAGGCCGCTGGCCGCGCCGGCCGCGACGCCAAGGCCGAGAATGCCCAGCTCGGTCTCTCGCACGGCCTTGCGCCAGGGGACGGAAAAGCGCCGGCGCAGCCAGCGGTGGATCGGGGTCATCGCCTCACTCTTCTCTCCAGCCGCAGGCGCGGAAGGCCGGCCGCAGGGCCTCCGGCACCGGGGCTGTTGCCTCAATCGGCGAAGCCAGCGGCAGAACGATGGCGCGCGCCAGGAGATGCAGCCCGGCCGGGATTGCTTTTCCGTAAAGCGGGTCGCCCAGAATCGGCCAGCCCTGGCTGGCGCAGTGCACCCGGAGCTGATGGGTGCGGCCGGTCTCCGGGCGCAGCTCCAGCCAGGTGAGCCCCTCGCCACGGCCCTTCACCCGCCAGCGGGTGAGGGCGGGCTGGCCTCCGGGATGGGTCTCCATCCGCCAGCCGGCGGCGGCGCTGCTCACCTTGCGCAGCGGCAGGTCGATGCGGCCGGACTGCGCGGCCGGGCCGCCCTGCACCACCGCCCAGTAGGTCTTGCGGGCACGGCCGGCGGCGAAGAGGGCGCCCAGCTCCGCCAGCGCCGGCTTGGTGCGGCCGAGCACGAGGCAACCCGATGTGTCGGTGTCCAGCCGATGGGCCGGCTGCGGCAGGCGCTTCTTGCCGAAGGCCAGGGCGGGGAGGAAATCCTCCAGGCTGCGGCCGGCGCGCGGCCCGGCATGCACCGGCAGGCCCGCGGGCTTGTCGATGATCAGCACCGAATCGGTCTGCAGGAGGATCTTGAGAGGGGCGCCGCCCCTCTCAAACTCTCCCCGCCAAGAACCTGAGGTTCTTGGATCTCCCATCACAGGAGTCCCGGGACAGGGTGGCGAGGGCCGGCGCCCCCGGGAAGGTCAGGCCGCCTTGGGCAGCATCCGGCTGGTGCGCTCGGCCCAGTCGAAATAAAGCTGGCGCGCCTTCTGGGCGATGGGGCCGACCGGCAGCGCCCGGCCCTCGAAGTTCGTGCAGTACTGCACCTTGCCGAAATTGCCCGTCGCGAAGATCTCGTCCGCCTCGCGCAGCATCTGCGGCGTCACGATGCATTCGCGCGCCTCGATGCCGGCCTCGCGCAGCAGCGTCAGCACGCGCGAGCGGGTGATGCCGGCCAGATAGGTGCCGTTGACGGCCGGCGTCATCACCACGCCGTCCTTCACCAGCATCATGTTGGAGGTGGCGAACTCCGCCACATTGCCCTCGAAGTCGCAGAGCACGGCGTTGTCGAAGCCGCGGGCGCGGGCGGCGGCGGCGGCGCGCGAGGAGTTCGGGTAGAGGCAGGAGGCCTTGGCGTCGGTCGGCGCCATGTCGGCCGCCGGGCGGCGGAACGGCACCAGGCAGGCCGAGAAGCCCTTCGAGACGTCCGGCAGCGGCGCGTCATAGATCGAGAGGATGAACTCGGTGCTGTCCGGATCGGGGAAGGCGGCGCCGATGCCGCGGCGGACGAAGAACATCGGCCGGATGTAGAGCTCCGCATCGGCCGGCATCTTCGCCACGCCCTCGCGGCAAAGCTCCTCGATGCGCTTCGCCGCCAGCGTCGGCTTCATCATCATCGCCTCGGCGCTGCGGATCACCCGCGCGCAGTGCAGGTCAAGGTCGGGCACCAGGCCACGGATGGCGCGCGCGCCGTCGAAGACCATCGATCCCAGCCAGAAGGCATGGTCCATCGGGCCGAGCACCTTCGGCTCCTCGGTCATCCACCTGCCGTCGTGCCAAAAGACGCCCGCCATGGAGAGATCTCCTTCCCTGCTGCAACGGAAGAGGCGGAGAGTGGCACGCCTCGCTGCCGAGTTGAAGGGCGGCGGGATGCGGAAAAGTGCAGGAAGACCGGGGGCGGGAACTCCCCCAAGCCCCCTCCTTCTTCTGTCGGTTTTCAGTTGTGCCCTGGCGAGGGCCGCCCCAACCGCCCTTTGCGGAAACAGTCGCCGGAGCGGCTTCCGCCCCGGCGTGGGCGCGTGCCGCCCGCGCGGCAAAACTGACAGAAAGAGGAAGAGGGGGTGCGGGGGAGAATTCCTTCTCCCCCGCCTTCAGTCCTTCGACACCCCGAAGGCGTCCGGGTAGCCGAACAGCCCGACCGAGCCGCCGGTGTGCAGGAACACCACGTTCTCGTCCTTGCCGAAGCGCCCCTTGCCGATCAGGTCGATCAGCCCGGCCATGCCCTTCCCGGAATAGACGGGGTCGAGCAGGATGCCTTCCTTCTCCGCCAGCAGCTTGACGGCCTCGACCATCCCCTCGGTCGGGATGCCGTAGCCCTGCCCGACATAGTCGCAGTTCGCCACCACATGCTCGGCCTTCACGATCCCGGGCAGGCCGAGATGGTCGGCGGTGCGCTGGGCGAGGGCCAGCACGTTCGCCTCCTGCTTCTCGCGCGGCGCGCGCACGCCGATGCCGAGCACGGGAATGCCGCTGTTCAGCGCCACGAGCCCCGCCACCAGCCCGGCCTGGGTGCCGGCGCTGCCGGTGGCGTGCACCACATGGTCGATGCGCAGCCCCATCTCGGCCGCCTGGTTCACCAGTTCCAGCGCCGCGTTGACATAGCCGAGCGCGCCCACCGGGTTGGAGCCGCCGCCGGGGATCACGTAGGGCCGCTTGCCCTTGGCGCGCAGCTCCTCCGCCAGCGCCTCCATCTCCGCCTGCATGTCGGCGCCGCCGGAGCGGCGGGAGATGCTGGCGCCGTGCAGCTTGTCGAGCAGCACGTTGCCGGACTGCGCATAGGCCGGGCTGTGGTCGCCCGTGCGGTCCTCCAGCAGGATGTGGCATTCCAGCCCCAGCTTGGCCGCCGCGGCGGCGGTCTGCCGCGCGTGGTTGGACTGGGTGGCACCCTGCGTGATGACGGTGTCGGCCTGCTGCGCCAGCGCCTCGGCCATCAGGAATTCGAGCTTGCGGGTCTTGTTGCCGCCGGTGGAGAGGCCGGTGGCGTCATCCCGCTTGATCCAGAGGCGCGGGCCCCCGAGGTGGCGCGTGAGGTTCTCCATCGGCTCCAGCGGCGTCGGCAGATGGCCGAGCCGGATGCGCGGGAAACGGGCAAGGTTCATGGCGCGGATTCCTCCAAGGTCTTTTGCCGCGCCGCACCCTAGGCCCGCCGGCGGCGGGTGCCAAATCGGCCGGGGCGCTTCCCGGTTGCCGTTGAGACAATGGTCATCCTCCCTGCGGCAGGATGTCCGTCTCGCCCGCGCCACCGGGCCGAGTCCACCCTTTCACGCCGCCCTGAAGGGCTCCGCATCCGATGCACCCAGACACCCCGGCCCCGGTAACCGAGGCTCGTCCCGGCGGCGGCCTCCCGCCGGGCGCCATGCTGCCGCCGCTGCCGCTGCGCAGTGCCGCCAATCCGCGCTACGTGCTGGACATCGCCGCCGGCCGCTGGCTGCTGCTGGCCTTCCTGCCCGGGGCCGGCGCGGCGGAGGCGCTGCAGGCCGCACTGGCGCCGCACCGCGCCCGCCTGGACGACGCGCATGCCGCGCTCTTCCTCATCACCCCCCGCGCGGAGGACCTGGCGGAAGGCCGGCTGCGCGACCAGCTCCCCGGCCTGCGCGCCCTGGCGGCGCCCGAAGGGGCGGCCTTCGCCGCCTGCGGCTTCCTGCCGGAGCGGGGTGGCCTGCTGCTGCTCGACCCCATGCTGCGCGTGCTGGAGGCGGCGCCACTGGAGAGCGCCCCGGCCCTGCTGGCGCGGCTCGCCGCGCTGCCGCCGCCGGAGCGGCATGCCGGCATGGAGGTGCCGGCCCCCGTGCTGGTGCTGCCGCGCCTGCTGGAGCCCGCCCTCTGCCAGCGGCTGATCGCCCTGCACGAGACGCAGGGCGGCACGCCCTCCGGCTTCATGCGCGAGGTGGATGGCCGCACGGTGCTGGTGCGGGACCCTGCCCACAAGCGCCGCGCCGACCTCACCATCGCGGACCCCGCGCTGCTCGAAGGCCTGCGCCAGCGCCTCGCGTCGCAACTGGTGCCGGCATTGCGCTGGGCCTTCCAGTTCGAGGCCACGCGCATCGAGCGCTACATCGTCGCCTGCTACGATGCCGCCGAGGGCGGGCATTTCCGCGCCCATCGCGACAACACCACCTCCGCCACCGCGCATCGCCGCTTCGCCGTCACCGTCAACCTCAACGCCGGGGACTACGAGGGCGGAGAGCTGTGCTTCCCCGAATTCGGCCCGCGCACCTACCGGGCGCCGACCGGCGGCGCCATCGCCTTCTCCTGCTCGCTGCTGCATGCCGTGCGGCCGGTGACGCGCGGCCGGCGCTACGCCTTCCTGCCCTTCCTCTACGACGAGCCAGCGGCGCGCCTGCGCGAGCGCAACCGTCATCGCCTCGCCGAAGCCGGCTGACACAGGGAAGGTCGGGGGAATGAATTCCCCCGAACCCCCTTCTTCTTTTTGTCGATTTGGGTGCGCCAGCGGCACGCGCCCAGGCCGGGGCGGAAGCCGCTCCGGCGACTGCTTCCGCAAAGGGCGGGTGGGACTGCCCTCGCCAGGGCACAACTGAAAACCGACAGAAGAAGGAGGGGGTTTGGGGGAGTTCGCTCCCCCAACCTTTGCTTCAGCCACGAATGTGAGAACACCCTCGTTCTCTCCCGGCCCTGCCCACCCCTGAGGCCCGCAACGCCTTCCCCCAACCCGCCCCGGGCGCTACTTGCCCTGCCGCATGAGACCGCCCCGTCCGCTGCAGCCCGAGCCTGACCGCCTCTGCGGCCCCGCCGCCGTCGCCGCCGCCTTCGCGCAGCGGCCGCAGGCGGTGCTGCGGCTGTTCTATGTCGCCGCCCGCCGGGCCGAGGCCGGCCCCTTCTGCGCCCAGCTCGCCCGTGCCCGGAAGCCTTATCGCGAGGTGCCGCCGGAGGAACTGGCGCGCATCGCCGGCACCACCCATCATGGTGGCATCGTCGCCATCGCCACGCGCCGCGTGGTGCCCGACCTGCCGGCGCCGGAAGCGCTGCCGCCCGGCCTGCTGCCGGTGCTGGACGGCATCGGCAACCCGCACAACCTCGGTGCCATCGCCCGCTCGGCCGCCTTCTTCGGCTGCAAGGCGATGCTGCTCTCCGGCGATCCGCGCCAGGCCGGCCTGTCGGACGCCGCCTGGCGCACCAGCGAGGGCGGGCTGGAGGCGCTGGCCCTCTACCGCGCGCCCGACCTGCCGGCGGCGCTGCGGCGGCTCTCCGCCCGCTACCTGACAGTTGCCGCGGTGGCGCGGGAGGGCGTGCCGCCCGCCGCCCTGCCGACGGACCGCCCGGTGGCGCTGGTGCTGGGCAACGAGGAGCAGGGCCTGCCGGAGGCTACCATCGCCGCCTGCGCCGCGCGGGTGACGCTGCCCGGCTCGGGACTGGTGGAAAGCCTGAACGTGTCGGTTGCGGCGGCCGTGCTGATGTACAGTCTGATGGCGAAATTGTAACGGAGACACGCAGGGCTTGCCCCCCCGTCGCGAAGCGATCAGAACCCGCTGCGGACCCAACCGGAGGCTCCCAAAACCATGACACTCCGCCGCCGCACCCTGCTCGGTGCCGCCGCCACCTTCCCCGCCGCCTCGGCGCTCTTCGCCCCGCAGGTCGTGCGGGCGCAGGAAACCTTCCCCTCCCGCAACCTGCGCATCGTCGTACCCTATGCGGCCGGCGGCTCGGTCGACATGACCGCGCGCCTGATGGCGCAGATGCTGGAGCCCGTTCTCGGCCACAGCGTCATCGTGGACAACCGTGGCGGCGCCGGCGGCAATATCGGCGCCTCGGAGGCGGCCCGTTCCGAGAAGGACGGGTACACGATGCTGCTCGGCTCCGCCTCGATCCTGGCCGCCAACAAGTTCCTCTACGCCAAGTCGATGCCGCTCGATCCGATCACCGACCTGGCGCCGGTGACGCGCGTGACCACCGGCACGGTGTTCATGACGGTCAACGCCAAGAGCCCGTACAAGACCTTCCAGGAGGTCATCGCGGCGGCGAAGAAGGACCCGGGCAAGCTCACCATGGGCTCCTCCGGCACCGGCACCATCAGCCACCTGACCATCGCCAAGGTCTGCAAGGTGACGGGCGCCGACATCACGCACGTCCCCTATCGCGGCGGCGCCCCGGCGCTGCAGGACCTGCTGGCCGGCAACATCGACATGATGTTCGACGTCATCCCGCTCTCCATGGCGCATATCCGCGAGGGCCGGCTGCGCGTCCTGGCCGCCGCCAGCGCCGAGCGCGTGACCTACGCGCCGGAGCTGAAGGACGTGCCGGCGATGAAGGAGCTGCTGCCCGGCTCCGGCGTCGACATGCAGTCCTGGTACGGCATCAACGTCCCCGCCGGCACGCCCGCGGACCGCATCGCCCTGCTGCACAAGGCGATCGTGGGCGTCGTGGACACCCCGGAGTTCCGCGCGAAGATGGAGCCGAACGGCTTCACCACCGTGGTGGATGCCACCCCGGCCGCCTATGGCGACTACATCCGCGCGCAGGAATCGGTGTGGAAGCAGCTCGTCGCCGAGTCCGGCGCCAGCCTCGACTGACCTGCCGCCCGGCGCGGGGAGGGGGCTCGCCCGCTCCCCGCGCCAGCACGCGTTGTAACGCCGGCGCTTCCCCCGCTAGCATTCCCGTCCCGCCCCGGAGGAATGCCCGCCCATGCGCCGAGCCCTGACCGCCGCCGCCCTGCTGCTCCCGCTGGCCGGTGGAGCCGTGGCCGCTCCTGCTCCCGCCTCTCCCGCGCCGACCCCCGCCGCCGCGCCCACCTGTCCGGACGAGGCCGCCATGCAGGCGCTCGCCGCCTCGCTGCTGGCCAAGGCGCCGGTCCAGCCCTTCGGCCGCAGCCTGACCCTGGCGGACGCGCTCTGCGCCCAGGGCAAGCTGGTCACGGCGATGGAGAAGCAGCTCGGCCCCGTGGTCGGCTGGAAGGTCGGGCTCACCAACGAGGCGGCGCAGAAGCGCTTCGGCGTGGATCACCCGCTCGCCGGCCCGATCTACCAGGCGACGGTGAAGGCGCATTCCGGCGACACCCTGCCGGCTGACTTCGCCGCCGTGCCGGTGGCCGAGGCCGACCTGATCGTCCGCGTGAAGGACGAGGGCATCAACCAGGCCGGGGAGGACCACCTCGCCATCCTGAAGCACATCGACCAGGTCATCCCCTTCATCGAGCTGCCCGACCTGGCGCTGGCCGACCTCAAGCGGATGGACGGTCCCAACCTGCTGGCCATCGGCGTCGGTGCCCGGCTCGGCGTGGTGGGCGACCCGATCGCCCCGGAGGCGACGGAGGATTTCGCGAAGCGCCTCGGCAGCATGAGCGTGCGCTTCGCCACCGACCAGAAGGAACTGGCCACCGCCCCCGGCACCGCCCTGCTCGGCCACCCGCTGAACGTCATCCCCTGGCTGGTGAAGGACCTGAAGGCGCGCGGCACGGCGCTGAAGGCGGGCGACCTGATCTCGCTCGGCGGCTTCTCCCCCGCTTTGCCGGCGGAGGCCGGGCGCACCTACACCGTTACCTACACGGGCCTGCTGGAGAAGCCGGTCTCGGTGAGCGTGACGCTGAACTAAGGCGCGTCTCCGGAAGGAAGAACTCCGGGCCTGTCCTTACAGGTTGGGGGAGTGAACTCCCCCAAACCCCCTCCTTCTTCTGTCAGCTTGCCGCGCCGGTGGCACGCGCTCGCGCCGCAACTGACGCAGTCCCGGCGGCAGCCCCCGCGAGCCAGGGAGGAAGCTTTTGCCACCGGGGCGCTCCCTGTGTTGGTGGCGCTGAACGGAAGGTGTGAACCATGAAGATGATAAGGCTGATGCTAGGAACGTGCATGATCGCCAGTGGCGCTTCTCAGGCTTCAGCCAGGACGACGCATCCATGGTTCTGCTTTTTTGACTTGAACAGCATCCGGCTGTCAGACAACGCAAAGCATCTCGCCGTCTGCAAGGGAACCGCTTTGACTGCCCGGACCTACGCCGAAAAGGGCCATCTGCGTCTGGAAGTGCAGGGACACGCAACGGAAGGAAGAAATGAGGCTGAGAATATGCGGATCAGCCTCCTGCGCTCATTGGAAGTTCAAGCCATTCTAAAGGATTTGGGAACTCCAGAGGATGAAATCACAATCGTCGGTCTGGGAGCTTCCCGTCCGATAGTGCGGAATGATCTCACGCAAGCCCAGAACAGGCGCGTTGAGATCGTTCCTGTTTACATGCAGGATTGATGGCAATATCGGCCGCAAGCGGCCGCTTCCTGAGCGGCCCCACTGCCTACCCCTCCACGATCTCGAACCGGCCAGGCGGTGATGCCGCCAAGTCCGCCCAGTCCAGTTCCTGCTCCAGCGCCTGAAAGACGTCCTCGCCGATCGTGCCGGCGTTCCGCAGCTCCGCCAGGCGGCGCCGCTTGGCGGCGATGCCCTCCCGGCGCAGCGCGTCGATTCTGCGCACCGCGCGCGGGTGCCGCCCGGCCGCCGCCACCTCGCGCGCGGCGCGGTATTCCCGCCGCAACTCCTCGGCCGCCTCGCTGCGCTCCCCCTCCAGCTCGGCCAGGGCCGCGTCGATCAGCGCCGTGCGGGCCCGCGTGATCTCCCGCCCGAAGCTCTCGTCCGGCGCGAAGCCCAGCCAGCGGATGAGCGGCCGCAGGGTCAGCCCCTGGAGGACCAGCGTGCCCAGCACCACCACCAGGGCGCTCATCAGGATCAGGTCGCGCTGCGGGAAGTCGGCGGGCAGGGCGAGTGCGGCGGCCAGGGTCACCAGCCCGCGCATGCCGCACCAGGAGACGACCACCCCCTGCCGCAGGCTCGGCGCGCCGGAGAGCGCGCGCAGCCGGGCCGTGCTGTTGATGGCGCGGTTGTAGAGCAGCACCCAGGCGACCCGGACCAGGATGACCACGGCGAGCACGCCGAGCGCGACGCCGAGCGTCTCCCAGAACCGCTCCGGCGGCATCCGCCGCGCGATCTCCCGCGCCTGCAGCCCGATCAGGAAGAAGGCGAGCACGTTCAGCACGAAGACCGCCACCTCCCAGACCGAGTAGGAGTGCACGCGGTCGCCCGCCGAACGGCGGCCGGGGATCAGCTGCGCCACCGTCATGCCGAAGGCCACCACGGCGAGGATGGCGGAAAGGTGCAGGCGCTCGGCGATGATCCAGGTGCCGAAGGTCGCTACAAACTCGAACAGCGTGCCGCCCAGCGTGCCGGCGAGCCGCGCCGAGAGGCGGATATGGATCCAGCCCAGCCCGATGCCGAGCAGGATGCCGCCCGGCGCGGCGGGCGCCAGCCGCAGCAGCACGGCCGATAGGCTCTGCTCCGGCGCCATCACCACCTCCAGCGCGGCGGTGAAGAGCAGCAGGGAGGCCGCGTCGTTGAACAGGCTCTCCGCCTTCAGCACCGTCACCGTGCTGCGCGGCAGCGCCAGGCGCCCGAGCATGGCGGCGGCGGCCGCGGCATCCGGCGGCGCCACCAGCGCACCGAGCGCCACGGCGGCGGCGAGCGGCAGCCCGGCCCAGGCCACCCCCGCCCAGGCCACCGCCGCCGTGGTCAGCACCACCGCCACCACCGCCAGCGCCACCAGCGGCATCCAGAACCGGCGGATGTCGCGCGGCGGCATGTCGAAGGCGGAATCCAGCAGGGCCGGCGCGATGAACAGCGCCAGCGCGAGCTGCGGGTCGATGGCGATCTCCGGCGCCGAGGGCAGCGCGGCGACGGCGACGCCCGCGGTGGCCAGCACCGCCGGATAGGGCACCACCAACCGCCGCGAGAACTGCAAGACCAGGATTGCGACCAGGACGAGGAGCAGGATATTCTCGAACAGCACCATGGTCGCGGCCTTTCCCCCCTGGGGCTTCGGCAGCATGCGCGCCGCGCCCTGCCCGGCAGGGGCGCGGTGAGACCCGGACATGCTGCCGGGACCGGCCATGCCCGTCCCGTTCCGGCTCACGCAACGCGCCGGCTGCTCTGCGGTTTGCTTTTCGGGCTTGCCCCCCGGTGCACGACAAGCTCTTGACCGCGGCGCCCAGCCGGCGCATCGCCCTTGGCCCGTTCTGCAGGAGGTTCATCCGCCATGCTCGCCCTCCGCGTCATTCCGTGCCTGGACGTGAAGGAAGGCCGCGTCGTCAAGGGCGTCAACTTCGTCGCGCTGCGCGATGCGGGCGATCCGGTCGAGCAGGCCCGCACCTATGACGCCGAGGGCGCGGACGAGATCACCTTCCTCGACATCGGCGCCACCCACGAGAACCGCGACACCATGTACGACGTGGTCTCGCGCACCGCCGCCGAGGTCTTCATCCCGCTGACGGTCGGCGGCGGCGTGCGCAGCGTCGAGGACGTGCGCAAGCTGCTGCTGGCCGGTGCCGACAAGGCCAGCATCAACAGCGCCGCCGTGTCCGACCCCGACCTGGTGCGCCGCGCCGCCGAGGCCTTCGGCAGCCAGGCCATCGTCGTCGCTATCGACGCCCGCACGGTGGCGCCCGGGAAGTGGGAGATCTTCACCCATGGCGGCCGCCGCGCCACCGGCATCGACGCGCTCGCCTGGGCCGAGCGGATGGCCTCCCTCGGCGCCGGCGAGCTGCTGGTGACCTCGATGGACCGCGACGGCACCAAGTCCGGCTTCGACCTCGACCTGCTGCGCGCGCTGCGCCAGCGGGTGCGGCTGCCGCTGGTGGCCTCCGGCGGCGTCGGCACGGCGCAGCATTTCGTCGAGGGGGCCCGGGCCGGCGCGACCGGCCTGCTGGCCGCCAGTGTGTTCCACTACGGGGAGATGCGGATCGGCGAGGCCAAGGCCGCGCTGGCCGCCGCCGGCTTGCCGGTGCGCCCCAACCCCCTCCGGGAGGCAGCCTGAAACTGATGGGCAAGGACGCGAAGAAGAAGCCGGTGAAGGCCAAGCAGGTGGCCGCCAAGAAGGCGGTGACGAAGAAAACGGCGAAGCCGAAGGCCTCGCTGGCCGTCCTGCCCGCGCCGCCGGGCTTGCCCGTCGCCGCCAAGCCGCGCAAGCGGGCGCTGAAGGCCGAGGCGCGGCACCTGGCGCCGCTTGCCGTGCCCGCCACCGGCGATATAGAGGTGCTGCGCCGGCTCTGGGAAACGGTGGAGGCGCGCCGCCGCGCCGGGGACGCCACCAACTCGCATTCCGCCCGGCTGATGGCGCGCGGCACCGCCAAGGTGGCGCAGAAGCTGGGCGAGGAGGCGGTGGAATGCGTCATCGAGGCGACGCTCGGCAACCGCCAGCCCACCATCATGGAAAGCGCCGATCTGCTCTATCACCTGATCGTCGTCTGGGTGGACGCGGGCATCCGGCCGGAGGAAGTATGGGCCGAGCTGGTGCGGCGCGAGGGTATCTCCGGCATCGCCGAGAAGGCGGCGCGGCCGAAGGCCATCCTGCGCGCCGCCGAGACCACCAAGCTGCCCTGAGGGGAATACCCCCTGGGAAAGCAACCCCGAAGGAGGATCGCCATGCCCGTCTCCGGCCTGCCGCCCTATGACGGCGGCAACATCTTCGCCCGCATCCTGCGCGGCGAGATCCCGGCCAGGAAGGTCTATGAGGACGAGCACGCCCTGGCCTTCCACGACATCGCGCCCCGTGCCCCGGTCCATGTGCTGGTGATCCCGAAGGGCGAGTATGTCTCGGTGGCCGACTTCTCGGCCAAGGCGGATGCCGAGGTGGTGGCGGGCTTCTGGCGCGCGGTCGGCCAGGTGGCCCGCCAGCTTGGCCTGGAGGGGCCAGGCTACCGCGTGCTGACCAATATGGGGCCGGATGGCGGGCAGGAGGTGCCGCATTTCCACGTGCATATCTTCGGCGGCCGCCCGCTCGGCCCCATGCTGTTGGAGCCTTGAGGCAGCGCGGCCCTTGATCGGGCCGCGGCGCATCGCCATCCAGAAGGCATGACCGAAATCACCTCCGAGGCCGAAGCCCGCGCTGCACTGGAGGCCGCCGGCCAGCTGCCGGAGACCGAGCTGGACCTCGCCTCCGTGGCCCTGCAGTTCGCGCGCATCGGCGCGCCGGAGGCCGACTGGGGCGCAGCCGCGCAGCACCTCTCCGAACTGGCCCGCGCCGCCGTCGCCGCCGCCACCGCCGATCCCGCGGCCGATGCCGGCGACGGCCGCCGCCGCGCCGAGGTCCTGCGCCGCGTGCTGCAGGACCAGTTCGGCTATGCCGGCGACACCGAGACCTACGAGGCCCCCGAGAACGCCAACCTGATCCGCGTCACCGAGCGGCGGCGCGGGCTGCCGGTCGCGCTCGGCATCCTCTGGCTGCACGCGGCGGAGGCCGCCGGCTGGGGCGCCGGGGGGCTGGACTTCCCCGGCCACTTCCTGCTCGGCATCGAAGGCAGCCACGGTGCCGCCGTGATCGACCCCTTCCAGCCCGCCCGGCCACTGGAGGCGCCCGACCTGCGCGCCATCCTCAAGGGCGTGCAGGGACCGCAGGCGGAACTGCGGCCCGAATTCCTGACCGTTGTGGGCAAGCGTGCGGTGCTGCTGCGCCTGCAGAACAACATCAAGCTGCGCCGCCTGCGGGGCGGCGACCTGCAGGGCGCCCTGACCTGCACGCAGGACATGCTGCGGCTGGCGCCCGATGCGGCGGCGCTGTGGCGCGAGGCGGCGCTGATGAACCAGCGGCTCGACCGCATCGGTGCCGCACTGGCCTGCCTGGATCGCTTCCTGGCGCTGGTGCCGGAGGGCGAGGCAGCGCAGCGCGCCCGCGCCATGGCGGTGGAGCTGCGCCAGCGCCTGCACTGAGCCGCGCGGCAGCGGGCGCCGGGTGCCTCTTCCACCCCGCCCGCCGCCATGGGCGGCTCAGTTCACTTCCTCATCCGCGTTGACGCCCCAGATCTCGCTGCGCTTCAGGTAGCCGCGATAGCCGCCGACCTGCACCTCGCACCAGGTGCCGCCGCTGCGGCAACTGCGGATGCGCCCCACCACGCCCGGCATCAGCTTGGCGACGACGCCGCTCGCATCGCCCTCGCTGTTGTGCAGGACGTGCTCCTGCGGCCCGCGCACCAGGAAGGTGCGGCGCCCGGCCAGGGTGGACTGGTGCACCCAGCCCTCCGTGCCCTCCATGTCGCGGATGCGGCGCCACTGGTTGTACTCGCGCAGCACCTGCACCGGCAGGTCGCGCCGCTGATAGGTCCACTCGATGGGGAAGCGGGTGTCCGGCCCGATGCGCAGGTTCACCTCGTCGCTGCGCAGCGAGACGAAGCGTGGCACCGGCAGGCCGGTGACGCTGCCGATATTCGGGTCCTCCAGCTCGCGCTGGGTGGGCGCGGGCGAGGCGGGCGGCGCGGCCTCGGCCGCCGCCCCCGCAGCTGCCCCTGCGGCGGCTCCGGCCGCGGCCGCGCCGGCGGTCCCGCCGCTGCGCGGGCGCTGCTTCACCGGCGTCGGCGGGGCGGCCTGGGTCGGCGCGTTGGCGGCGCTATGCGGCGGCGCCGCCGGCTTCGCCGGGCGGCGCGGCTCGGCCGCCGGGCGCTGGGCGGGCCGGGGCGTGGCGGGCGAGGGCTGGCTCTGCGCCGGCCGCGCCTGAGTGGCGGGCGGCGGGGATGTGGCGGCCGGCGCGGAGGAGGGCGCCGGCCGCTGCGGCACCATGCCGGGCGGCGGGCGCAGCACATGGGCGCCGCCGGGCGGCACCGGCTGCGGCAGCGAGGGCGAGGGGGCGCCCAGGCTGGAGGAGCCGAGGGCCGACTGGGCGGCCGCCGGCGCGGCGAGAAGGAGAAGCAGCAGCGGGGATGCGAGACGAAGCCAAGCCATGGCCTGATCTGGCCCGCAAGCCGGGTGCGCGGTCAAGCGCCGCACTGCAATGAAATGGCGAGTTTCGTCATAGCGAAACGATCTGCCCCTCGCCGACCGCGTTCAGGAAGGTGACGACCCCCGCCACCTCCACCCCCGGCGCCAGCGCCTCGGGTTCGATAGCCTCGGCGCGCAGCCCGGCCTCGCAGGCGATGCGGCGCAGGCCAAGCTCCTGCGCGGCTTCCAGCAGCGTGGCGATGCCGGCCACGCCACGCTCGCGCAGCAGCGCCTCGCGCGGCTCCCCCGGCAGCGGCGACTCGCGCAACAGCAGGCGGCAGCCGGCATTGGTGGCGAACAGCACCACCTCGCGCCCGATCGCCGCCGCGCCGGTGGCCAGCACCAGCGCGTAATGCGCCGGCTCGTGCCCCGCCGAGCGGAGCAGGATGCCGAGCGGCGCGCTCATGCCGGCAGGGCGCAGGCGGCGGGCGCGGTGTCGTGCCCGGAGAGGTCGTGGATGCTGGGCGCATCGCCGCAGAGCGGGCAGGCCGGGTCGCGCCGCAGCTTCACCGTGCGGAAGCGGGCGTCGAGCGCGTCCCACAGCAGCAGCCGTCCGGCCATGCTCTCGCCAATGCCCAGGATCTCCTTCAGCACCTCGGTCGCCTGCAGCGTGCCCATCACGCCGGTCACGGCGCCCAGCACTCCCGCCTCGGAGCAGGTCGGCACCAGGCCGGGCGGCGGCGGCTCGGGATGCAGGCAGCGCTGGCAGGGGAAGGCATGCCCCTGATGCGACTTGAAGACGGAGAGCTGCCCCTCGAAGCGCAGCACCGCCGCCGAGACCAGCGTGCGGCCCAGCAGGTGGCAGGCGTCGCCGAGCAGGAAGCGGGTGGCGAAGTTGTCCGTGCCGTCGCAGACCAGGTCGTAGCGCGGGATGATTGCCTGCGCGGCGGCGGCGTCCAGCCGGCGGGCATGCACCTCGACCGCCACCTCCGGATTGAGCCGCCGGATGGTCTCCGCCGCGCTCTCCGCCTTGTTGCGGCCGATCCGCCCGGTGTCATGCGCGACCTGCCGCTGCAGGTTGGAGAGTTCCAGGTGGTCGTCGTCGATCAGCCCGATGGTGCCGATCCCGGCGGCGGCGAGGTAGAGCGCCAGCGGCGAGCCCAGCCCCCCCGCGCCGACCACCAGCACGCGCGCTGCGCGCAGCTTCGCCTGCCCCACCGCGCCGACCTCCTGCAGCAGGATGTGGCGGGAATAGCGGTGCAGCTCGGCTTCGGAGAAATCGAGGTCCATGTCGGGCATATGGGCGAGGGGGCGCGCCCGGCGCAATGGGGCGGTGAAGGCAGCGGCCGCGGGCCAGGGCATGGCTGCCATGGCCCGCCGCGCGCCCTGGAGCCTCAGTGCCCCGTGCTGCCGAAGCCCCCCGCCCCGCGCGCCGTCTCCGGCAGCGAATCGGCCTCCCGCCAGGTGGCCCGCGTCACCGGCGCCAGCACGCCCTGGGCGATCCGCGTGCCGCGCTCCACGGTGAAGGGCGCCTCGCCCGCATTCATCACGATGACCTGCAGCTCGCCGCGATAGTCCTCGTCGATGGTGCCGGGGCTGTTGGGCAGCACGATGCCATGCTTCAGCGCCAGCCCCGAGCGCGGCCGCAGTTGCAGCTCGTATCCCGCCGGCAGCGCGATGCTGAGCCCGGTGGGCACCAGCACCCGCTGCCCCGGCGCGATCACCAGCGGCGCCGTCACCGCCGCCAGCAGGTCGAATCCCGCCGCGCCGGCGGTGGCGTATTCCGGCAGCGGCAGCCCTTCGGAATGCGGCAGGCGGCGGACGACGATCTCGGCGCTGCTCATGCCATCTTCTCCCCGGCCAGCGCCTCCGCCAGCCGCGCGGCCAGCCGCCGCGCCACCTCCTCCTTGGGCAGGCGCGGCCAGTCCTCCACCCCGCCTTCGGTCACCAAGTGCACGGCATTCTCGGCGCCGCCCATCACGTCGCCCGACACGTCATTCGCCACGATCCAGTCGCATCCCTTGCGTTGCCGCTTCGCCACGGCATTGGCCACCACGTTTTCCGTCTCCGCCGCGAAGCCGACCACCAGCCGGGGCCGCCGCGCATGGGCGGAGAGCGTCGCCAGGATGTCGGGGTTGAGCGCCAGCGCCAGCGGCGGCGGCCCCTCGCCCGGCACCTTCTTCAGCTTCTGCCCGGCCGCCGTCGCGGCGCGCCAGTCCGCCACCGCGGCGGCGCAGACCGCCGCATCGGCCGGCAGCGCCGCCTCGCAGGCCGCCAGCATGTCCCTGGCGCTTTCCACCCGCACCACCGCGACCCCCGCCGGATCGGCGATCGTCACCGGGCCGGAAACCAGCGTCACCCGCGCCCCCAGCGCCGCCAGCGCGGCGGCGATGGCATGGCCCTGCTTCCCGCTGCTGCGGTTGGCGATGTAGCGCACCGGGTCGATCGGCTCATGCGTCGGCCCGCTGGTGACCAGCACGTGCCGCCCCGCCAGCGGGCGCGGCGCGGCGCCCAGCAGCGCCTCGATGGCGGCGAAAATCTCCGCCGGCTCCGCGAGGCGCCCGGGCCCGCTCTCCGCCTCCGCCATGGCGCCCTCGCCGGGCCCCACCACGGCAACGCCCCGCGCCACCAGCGCCGCCATGTTGGCGCGGGTGGCGGGATGGCCCCACATGGCCCAGTTCATCGCCGGCGCCACCAGCACCGGGCGGTCGGTGGCCAGCAGCAGGGTGGTGGCGAGGTCGTCGGCCAGCCCATGCGCCATCTTCGCCAGCATGTCGGCCGAGGCCGGCACCACCGCCACCAGGTCCGGCAGCCGGGCGAGGCGGATATGGCCGATCTCCGCCTCGGAGGCGAGTGACCAAAGCTCCTGGTGCACCGCCTCGCCGGCGATGGCCTGCAGCGCGTGCGGCGTGACGAAGCGGGCGCCGCCCGCCGTCAGCACGGGGGTGACGCGCGCCCCCGCCTTGCGCAGCAGCCGGGTCAGTTCCAGCGCCTTGTAGGCGGCGACGCTGCCGGCGACGATGATGAGGATGCGCTTGTCCGCGAGCATGGCGCGCAGGCTAGACCGGCCGGGCCGCCGCCGGAAGCCGCGCCTGTCATGCCGTTGTCATCATGCGGACGGATGCTAGGTATCCGGGGAAGCGATTGGCGCTGGCGTGCTGCCAGCGCCATCTAGCGTTCAGTAAGAGGACGCAAGGACGTCCCCTACTTCTGCACAGGGGAACGCAAAATGATTCGCAAGGCTATTCTTTCGACTGTTCTGGCTTTCGGCGTGATCGGTGCTGCCGCCGCGCAGGAGAGCAGCATCCGTGTTCTTGGAACCGGTGAGAACTTCGCCGTCGATTATTCCAACGACGGCGGCAACATCGTTGGCGGCGGCCCGGTGAAGGTGATCGGCCGCAACGAGAACGCCCGCTACATCTATGCGCCGGACGCGCCTGCGCAGCGTGGCGAGATCGCCAGTTTCGTGAACCAGGGCGAGAACAACGACATCGTCTATACGCCGGCCCCCACCGCCGACGTCTCGGCCAACCCGCAGGGCTGATCGCCCTCAGGATGACGCAGAAGAGGGGGCTCCGGCCCCCTTTTTCATGCCCGCGAGCCGCCGCAACCGCCCGGCGGTCGCGGCATCGGCCGGATAGAAGGCCTCGATCGCCAGCTCCGACAGCGTGACCTCCACCGGCGTGCCGAAGACGGTGGTGGTCGAGAGCAGCGAGAGCCGCCCCGCCGGGCTCTCCAGCTCCAGCGGCACCGCCAGCCCCTCTCCCGCACGCTCCCCCGCCGTGCCCTGCGCCCCTGCCGGTGCCTCCAGCGCCGCCAGCTCCGCCAGCAGCGCGGCCAGGGCCGGGTCGGCGCTGGCCGCGACCTGCCGCCGCAGCCGCTCCAGCAGATGCGCGCGCCATTCCGCCAGGTTGGCGATGCGCGGCGCCAGCCCGCGCGGATGCAGGCTGAGCCGCAGCACGTTCACCGGCGGCGCCAGCAGGGCGGCCTCCGCCACCCCCTCCAGCAGCGGCGCCACCGCCGCATTCGCCGCCACCAGATGCCAGTGCCGGTCCACCGCCAGGGCGGGATGCGGCACATGGGCCTCCAGGATGCGCTCCACCATTGCCCGCGCCGTGGCCATGGCGGGATGGCCGAGCGGCCGCTCGGCGAAGGCCGGGGCATAGCCCGCCGCCAGCAGCAGGGCGTTGCGCTCGCGCAGCGGCACCTCAAGCTGCTCCGCCAGCCGCAGCACCATCTCGCGGCTCGGCGCCGCCCGCCCGCTCTCCACGAAGCTCAGATGCCGCTGCGAGACCTCCGCATCCAGCGCCAGGTCAAGCTGGCTGCGCCGCCGCCGCTGGCGCCAGCCGCGCAGCAGGGCGCCGATGGAAGGAGGGGAGGGGGAGGGCCGCGAGAGGGACATGGCGCCAGCCTATCCCGCCCCGCCGCCGCCCGCCCATGACCTGCGAGGTAATCGCGCCGCCGCGCCTCCCGCGGAACACTGCGGCCGTCCCCACCATCCCGCAGGGAGCGCCCGACCGATGACCGCCACCGAAGCCCAGGCCCTCGCCGCCCGCTACATCGCTGCCTGGAACGAGACCGACCCCACCCGCCGCCAGGCCCTTCTCGCCGCCCTCTGGACCGAGAACGCCACCTACCAGGACCCCCTGATGCAGGGCACCGGCCATGCCGGCATCGCCGCCCTGATCGAGGGCGTGCAGGCCCGCTTTCCCGGCTTCCGCTTCGCCCTCGCCGGCCGCCCCGACGGCTATGCCGACCGGCTGCGCTTCTCCTGGACCCTCGGCCCCGCTTCCGGCGAGGTCGTGGTCGCCGGCACCGACTTCGCGCAGCTCGCGGAGGATGGCCGCCTCCACACGGTGGCCGGCTTCCTCGACCGCCTGCCCGGGGAGGCCTGATCGCCATGCCCGCCCCCATCCGCACGCGCGACGGCGTCAGGCTCTTCCATCGTGACTGGGGCTCCCACGGGGGCTCTGGCCCGCCCGTGGTCTTCGTCGCCTCCTGGTCGCTGCCCTCCGATTCCTGGGCCTACCAGATGCTCGCCCTGGCCGAGGCCGGCTTCCGCTGCATCGCCTATGACCGCCGCGGCCATGGCCGCTCGGACGATCCCGGCCGCGGCTACGACTTCGACACCCTGGCCGACGACCTCGCCGCCCTCCTCGACCAGCTCGACCTGCGCGACGTCACGCTGGTCGGCTTCTCCATGGGCTGCGGCGAGGTGCTGCGCACCCTGACGCGGCATGGCGCCGCCGGCCGGGTCGCCCGCGCCGTGCTGATCGGCACCACCACGCCCCTGCTGACCCGCGCGCCCGACAACCCGGACGGCCTCGACCCCGCCCTGCTCGAAAGCTTCCGCCGGGACTGGCTGATGCGCGACTTCCCCGGCTGGATCGACGCCCACATGGAGCCCTTCGTCACCCCGGAGACACCCGCCGGCCTGCGCAACTGGGTGCGGGACATGGCGCTGCGCAGCTCCCTCCATGCCTTGCTGGAGTGCCACCGCACCCTGGCCGCCGCCGACTTCCGCGCCGAGGCGCGCGCCATCAGCCTCCCGGTGCTGCTGCTGCATGGCGAGCGCGACATGACCAGCCCGCCCGACCTGACCGCCCGCCCCACCGCCGCGCTGCTGCCCGATGCCCGGCTGGAAATCTACGAGGGCGCGCCGCACGGGCTCTTCCTGACCCATCAGGCCCGGCTCAACGCCGATCTGATCGCCTTTGCGCGCGGCTAGAAAAAAGGTCGGGGGAAGGAATTCCCCCGAACCCCCATCTTTCTTCTGCAGGTTCGCAGTCGCCGGGGCTGTTCCAGTCCCGGCGCGGCCGCGCGCCGCCAGCGCGATGAAACGAACAGAAAAAAAGAAGAGGGGGGCCGGGGGAGAATGAATTCTCCCCCGGCACGACCCTTCAGAACTTCCATCCCGTATGGATGGCGACCACCCCGCCCGAGAGGTTCTGCCACTTCACCCGCTCGAAGCCCGCGCGTTCCATCATCCCGGCCAGGGTGGGCTGATCGGGGAACATGCGGATGCTCTCCGCCAGGTACTGGTAGCTTTCCGCATCCTTGGCGATGCGCGCGCCGATCGCCGGCAGGGCCTTGAAGGACCAGGCGTCATAGAGCGGCCGCAGCGCCTCGATCTCCAGGCGGGAGAATTCCAGCACATGCATCCGCCCGCCGACGCGCAGCACGCGAAAGGCCTCGCGCAGCACCGCGTCCTTGTCCGTGCAGTTGCGCAGGCCGAAGGCCATGGAGACCTTCTCCACGCTGCGGTCCGGGAAGGGCAGGCGCTCGGCGTCGCAGCAGGCGAAGGAGAGCCCGTCCATCAGCCCCTTCTGCAGCGCGCGGTCCCGCCCGACGCCGAGCATGCTGGCGTTGATGTCGGCCAGGATGACGCGCCCCGCGCCGCGCTTGCGCGCCAGGAAGGCGACGTCGCCCGTGCCGGCGGCGAGGTCGAGCAGCGTGTCGCGCGGGCCGGCGCCGATGGCGGCGACGAAGGCCTGCTTCCAGGCCCGGTGCAGGCCGAGCGACATCAGGTCGTTCATCACGTCGTATTTGGGGGCGACGCTGTCGAAGACCTGCCGCACCATCGACGCCTTGGCGTCACGGGGCACTTCGCGGAAGCCGAAATCCGTGGTCTGGGTCATGCCCGCAGGATAGCGCGCTGCGCGGCGGCGGGAAGGGGCAGGGGAAGAGGCAGGGGAAGAGGCGGGGTCGCTCTCCCGGGTCAGGAGCGCCGCCGCCGCAGGTCCCGCAGGTCGAGCGCGCCCAGCGCCTGGGTGGCGCCGAAATAGACGGTCAGCCCCAGCGTGACCAGCACGGCCAGCCCGACCAGCTTCATCACCCCCTGCGCCGGGAAGACCCAGGGGTTCACCACCGCCAGCGCGCCGGCCATCACCGCCGCGGCCAGCACCAGGCGCCAGCCGTTGCGCCGAAGCCGCCGGTCGGCATGGAAGTGGCCGCGCCGCGCCAGCAGGGCGAAGAGCAGCCCGGCATTGCACCAGGCCGCCATCGCGGTGGCCAGGGCGATGCCGACATGCGCCAGGATGCGCGTCATCAGCAGGCTGAGCGCCAGGTTCACCAGCACCACGACGATGCCGATCTTCACCGGCGCGGCGGTGTCGCCGCGCGCGAAGAAGCCGGGGGAGAAGGCCTTGATCAGAACGAAGGCAGGCAGGCCGCAGGCATAGGCGCGCAGCGCCCAGGCCACCGAATGCGCCTCCTCCACGCTGAGCGCCCCGCGTTGGAACAGCGTGAGGATGATCGGGTCGGCCATCACGATCAGCGCCGCGGCGGCGGGGATGGTGAGGGCGAGGGAAAGCTCCACCGCGCGGTTCATGCTGCGATGCGCCGCGAGCGGCTTGCCGCCGCGCAGCTGGCGCGAGAGCACCGGCAGCAGCGCGGTGCCCACCGCCGCCCCCACCACGCCGAGCGGCAGCTGCGCCACGCGGTCGGCATAGGTCAGGTAGCTGATGGCGCCCGCCGGCAGCAGCGAGGCGATGAACACGTCGATCGCCAGGCTCATCTGCGTGATCCCGGCGCCGAGCACGCCGGGCATCATGCGGCGCAGCACCTCCCGCGTCTCGGGCGTCAGGCGGGGCAGGGAGATCAGGCTGAAGCCCATCCCCACCTTCCGGCAGGCCACCACCACCACCGCGAGCTGCGCCACGCCGGAGAGCATGGTGCCCCAGGCCAGCGCATGCGCCGGCGTCGCCACGAAGGGCGTCAGCGCGAAGAGCGAGACGATGGCGAAGAGGTTGAACATCAGCGGCGCCCCGGCGGCGAGGGCGAACTTGTCGATGGCGTTCAGCACGCCGCTGACCAGCGCGGTGAGGCAGATGAACAGCAGATAGGGGAAGGTGATGCGCGAGAGCTCGACCACCAGGTCGAAGCGCAGCGGCTCGTCGCGCAGGCCGGGTGTCAGCACCGCCATGATCTGCGGCATGAAGACCATGCCCACCCCCACGATCAGCGCGAGCCAGAGCGCCATCAGCGTGGACATGCGCGCCGCCAGCTCGCGCGCGCGGCGGGGGCCCTCCAGCGTCAGCGTGGCGGTGAAGGCGGGCACGAAGGCGGCGTTGAAGGCGCCCTCGCCGAACAGGCGGCGGAACAGGTTGGGCAGGCGCAGCGCGATGAAGAAGGCATCCGCCAGCGGGCTGGCGCCGAGCGTGGCGGCGATCAGCATGTCGCGGGCGAAGCCCAGGATGCGGCTGGCGAAGGTCCAGCTGCCGATGGTCAGGATGTTGCGCAGCATCGCAGGGCCGCCTGCCGGGAGGAGGAAAAAGATCGGGGGGAAAGAATTCCCCCCCGAACCCCCCATCTTCTTTTTGTCAGTTCCAGCGCCCGTTCGCAGGCCGCGCTTCAGACTCGAAGAAAAAGGAAGGGGGTCCGGGGGAATTCATTCCCCCGGCCTTGCTCAGGCGTTGGCGGGCTGCTGCCCGGCGGCGTCGGGGCCGCGGCGGCTCTGCCACAGCGCCACGAAGTCGATCGGCGAGAGCAGCACGGGCGGGAAGCCGCCGTCGCGCGTCACATCGGCCAGGATGTTGCGGGCGAAGGGGAAGAGCAGGCGCGGGCACTCCACCAGCAGCAGCGGCTCGACCAGGTTCTGCTCCACGTTCAGCGTGAAGATGCCGCAATAGACCAGCTCGGCGATGAAGGCCGTCTGCGGCTTGCCGTCCGGCCCGTTCGCCTGCGCGTCGGCGCGGATCTGCAGCGCCACCTCATAGACGTTGCCGCCCTGCTGCAGCGGCCGGGCCTGCACGTCCAGCGCCAGGTCGATGCGCGGCTGCTCGCGCAGCGTGGTGAAGATCTCCGGCGCGCCCGGCACCTCGAAGGAGAGGTCCTTCGTGTACTGCAGGTTCAGCAGCAACGGGCCCTGCGGTTGGCCCTGGGGCTGGCCCTGGGGCGGCTGCGCGCCGCCGTTCGGGGCCTGGTTGCCATTGGGGGGAAGGCTGGTGTCGGACATGCAAGCCCCTGAAGTCTGGTTCCGGTTCCGGGGCGCGGGGTAGCACGGCCCGCCCGCGCTGTCACAGGCGCCGCCTCATCCTCCTGCCGTCCAGGGGGCGCCGCCTCAGCGGTGGTGCCAGGAAATCTCCGCCGGACCCGGCGCGCAGGGGTCGCAGCGCAGCCACTGCCCGTTGCCGACCGACTCGCCGGTCATGGAGAGGATGAAGCCCCAGTGCGAGACCACCACGGTGTGCTGCCAGTCCTCCAGCGCGGCCATCTCGGCGCGGAACAGCCGCGCCCGTGCCTCCACCTGACCGACCGGCTCCTCGGTCGCCGGCCACCAGACCTCCTCGACATGCGACCATTCCAGCTCCGGCCACTCCATCGCCAGGGCGGTGCGGGGCGAGCCGACATCGCAGGTGAAGGCGTAGCGCTCGCGCACCATGGGGTGCACCAGCACCGGCAGGCCGAGCCGCCGGGCCAGCGGCGCCGCCGTCTGCAGCGCGCGGGTATAGGGGCTGGCGATGATGCGGCGGATGTCCTCCCCCGCCAGCGCCTGCGCCGCCTGCTCGGCCTGGTGGTGGCCGAGCACGGTGAGCTTCGGGTCCTTGATGCCGGGGTCGCGCCGCGTCGCGGTGAAGTGGAGGTTGAACTCGCTCTGGCCATGACGCAGCAGGATCATCGCAAGACTCCGGAAGGTGGGGCAGGGCGGCGCCCCAGCGCAGTACCGGCAGGCCGGCCCCATCGCAAGCCGGCGGCCCGGCCGCCCGTCCGGCGCTGGCGGTTTCGTGTGCCGGACAGGGCATCTGCCCGCATCCGGCGCCCCGGGGCCCGTTGCGATACGGGGTGCGCGCGCTTAAGTGTCGGGACATGAGGAGATTGCAATGTCCGGCGGCTTCCCGCTCGATCTGATCCTGTTCGGCATGGTGGCGGCCTTCCTGGTGCTGCGCCTGCGCAGCGTGCTGGGGCGGCGCCAGGGCTTCGAACGGCCACCCCGGCAGCAGCGGCCGGCGACGGCGCCCGGCACGCCCCCCCTGCGCGAGGCGGAGCTGCAACCGATGCCCCCGCCCGCCGGCGGCAGCGGCACCCACCAGGTGGTGCCGGAGCCGCGCACGCCGGCCGGGCAGGCGCTGCAGGGCATCCAGCAGACCGACCCCGGCTTCGACCCCAACGCCTTCCTGGCCGGGGCGGAGGGCGCCTTCCGCATGATCGTCACCGCCTTCGCCAGCGGCGACCGTGCCACCCTGCGCGACCTCCTCTCGGAGGAGACCTATGCCGGCTTCGAGCATGCGATCCTCGCCCGCGAGGAGGCCGGCGAGCGCCAGCGCAGCGAGATCCGCGCCGTCCTGGAGACGGCGATCACCGGCGCCGAGCTGCGCGGCAGCACCGCCGAGATCACGGTGCGCCTCGTCTCCGAGCAGGTGAACGTGACCACCGATGCCAAGGGCGAGGTGGTGGCCGGCGCCGAGGCGGTGACCGAGGTGACGGATATCTGGACCTTCCAGCGCGACCTGCGCAGCAGCGACCCGACCTGGAAGCTGGTCGGCACGCACGCCGCCTGAGGCGGCGCGTGCCCCGGCGACGCGCGCGGCCCCGCCTGGCGGGGCCGTTCCTGTTCCTTGCCCTTCTCGGGCTGCTCGCGGCCTGTACCCCCGCCCCCCGGCAGGTGTCTGACCTGCCCGGCTGGGGCGATGACCGCCTCGCCGAGGCCATCCCGCCCTTCCTGGCCGGCTGCCGCCCGCCCGCCATTCCGGCTCCCCTCTGCGCCGAGGCCGCCGCTTTGCCACCGGGCGACGATGCCGCCGCGCGCGCCTTCTTCGAGCGCCGCTTCACCCTGCGCCGCGCCGGCGAGGGCCTGATGACCGGCTATTACGAGCCCGAGCTGCGCGGCTCCCTCACGCCCGCCCCCGGCTACCCCGCCCCGCTGCTCGGCCGCCCGGACGACCTGATGGAGGTCGATCTCGGCCGCTTCGCCGAGGACCTGAAGGGCCGCCGCATCGTCGGCCGGGTGGAGAAGGGGGCCTTCGTCCCCTATCCCGCCCGCGCCGCCATCGAGGCCGGCGCAACCGGGGCCCCCGTCCTGCTCTGGGCCGCCGACCCGGCCGAGGCCTTCTTCCTGCAGATCCAGGGCTCCGGCCGCGTGGTGCTGCCGGACGGCTCCGTCCGCCGCCTCGGTTATGCCGCCCGCAACGGCCACCGCTACGTCCCCATCGGCCGCCTGCTGGCCGACCGTGGCGAGATCCCGCGCGAACAGGTCTCCATGCAGAGCATCCTGGCCTGGCTGGAGCAGGCCGGCACCGCCCGCGCCAAGGCGCTGATGGACGAGAATCCCTCCTACGTCTTCTTCCGCGAGACCCCCGCCCGGCCGGAGCAGGGCCCCACCGGCTCGCTCGGCGTGCCGCTGACGCCGCTGCGCTCGGTGGCGGTGGACCGTGCCCATATCCCGCTCGGCAGCCCCGTCTGGATCGTCACGCGCCACCCGCTGACCGGCGCGCCAATGCGCCGCCTCGTCCTGGCGCAGGACACCGGCGGCGCCATCAAGGGCGAGGCCCGCGCCGACCTCTTCTGGGGCTGGGGCGAGGCCGCCGCCGAGGCCGCCGGCCGCATGAAGGAGCCCACCACCCTCTACGTGCTGGAGCCCGCCGCGCCCTGATCCCGGCCAGCTCCTTGCATCCTGCGGGCCGTGGCCTATCGTCGCCGGCATGTCCCCGACAAAGCCGCGCGTCGCGCTCTTCGTCACCTGCCTCGTGGATCTCTACCGGCCCACGGTCGGCTTCGCCGCCATCCGCCTGCTGGAGCAGGCCGGCTGCACGGTGGAGGTGCCGCACCTGCAGACCTGCTGCGGCCAGCCCGCCTACAACAGCGGCGACCGCGCCACCGCCCGCGATCTCGCCCGCCCGGTGATCGACGCCTTCCTGGGCTACGACTACACGGTGGCGCCCTCCGGCTCCTGCGCCGGCATGATCGCGAAGCACTACCCCGCCCTCTTCGACGACGATCCCAACTACCGCGGCCGCGCCGAGGACCTCGCCGCCCGCACCCACGAGCTGACCGCCTTCCTCGCCGATGTGCGGGGCATGAAGGGCGTCCGCGCCCGCTATGAAGGCGTGGCGGCCTATCACGACAGCTGCTCCGGCCTGCGGGAACTGGGCGTGCGCGCCCAGCCGCGCCAGCTTCTCGGCAGCGTCGAGGGCCTGACGGTGAAGGAGCTTTCCGAGCCCGAGCTGTGCTGCGGCTTCGGCGGAACCTTCTGCGTGAAGTATCCCGAGATCTCCACCCGCATGGTCTCGGACAAGGCGCGCGACATCGAGGCGACCGGCGCCGACACCCTCCTGGCCGGCGACATGGGCTGCCTGCTGAACATGGCCGGCCGCCTGAGGCGCCAGGGCAGCGCCGTGCGGGTGCGCCACGTGGCCGAGGTGCTGGCCGACATGACCCAGGCCGTGCCGCCGATCGGCGAGGTCTGAGACCGGGGGAGAATGAATTCTCCCCCGGACCCCCCTTCTTTTCTTTCTGTCAGTTCGCGGTTGCGCTTGGGGCAGCCGTTGCGCCCGGACGCAGAGGAAAGCCGATCAGGAAGGTCTGTTTTCGATACACACCGGAGATTCGGGTCAGAGTTCGTGTGTCCGATCCGAGGCTAAGCTACCATTCCGGAACGGTGTCGGAGGGGGCTATGGGCATTCTCCTGGCGTTTGCGCCATTCATCGCGTTTGCTCTGGTCGACAGGCTTGTCGGGTCAACAGAAGGGCTGGTCGCGGGTGCCGTGGTCTCTGCGGGCTTGCTCCTGCGCGACCTTCTTGGCGGCAGAACGGCCAAGATTCTCGAGATCGGCACCACCATCTTGTTCGGGGGACTGGTGCTCTATGCCCTGCTGGGACAACCGACATGGTCGGTCATCGGCGTGAGGCTCGCTGTGGATGCGGGCCTGCTCGTGATCGTGCTCGCCTCGATTGCGCTGGGCCGCCCGTTCACCTTGCAATATGTCCGCGAGCAGGTTTCGCCGGAACACTGGAAGGCGCCGGAATTCGTCCGCACCAACTACGTGATAACGGCGGTCTGGGCCTTGGCCTTCGCCATCATGGTTGCCGCCGAGCTGGCCCTCCTCACCTTGCCCGGCGTGCCGCGAGGCGTTGGCATCACTGCGATTGTCCTGGCGCTCGTTGGAGCGATCAAGTTCACCGGCTGGTACCCGGATCGCGTGAAAGCCAGGGCCATTCGCTGAGGTCGGCTTCCCCCCCCATTCCGGCTCTTCTGACCATGGCTTTCACGCTGAGCCGGAGCTTGTTCCGGCCGCCGAGGCAGCCTCCCACCAACAGCGCGCCAAACCGACAGAAAAAAGAAGGGGGCCTGGGGGAATTCCTTCTTCCAGCCTTGTCCAAGGCCCCTTCCTTCACTCCCCCAGCAGCCGCCGCATTTCCTTGATGACTTCCGGCGGAAGCCGCCGGATTCGCCCCGCCAGCAGGTTGGCCAGTTCGGTCGCCTCCGGCGAAAGCCCACTGGTATCCAGCGTCACCTTCGGGTGCGAGAGACGCGCCAGCCGCGCCATTTCCTCGGCATCGTCCCAGATCAGCCCAAAGAACTCGTTCACCTGGTGGATCAGCCCAACGCTGGGCCGCCCGCGCCGTCCGTGCTCCAGCGCCGAGAGATAGGCCGGCGAGACCTGCAGGGCCACGGCCATCTCCTTCAGCGTCACCCCGCGCGCCTGCCGCAGCGCGCGCAGCCGGGCGCCGAAGGGGGTCACCGGCGTCGGCGCAGCAGCAGGTGCACCGCCCCCTGGTTCGGCGCGGGATGCACGGCGCCCAGCACCAGCGGCCGCAGGTCCGGCGCGTTCAGCCAGTGCGGCAACTCCCGCCGGAGCACGCCGCCATCCGGCATCGGCCCCTTGCCCGTCACAACAGCGACGCAGCGCAGCCCGTCGGCCTGCGCGGCGTGCAGGAAGGCGCGCACCGCGTGCCAGGCGTCCTGCGCGCGCCGCCCGTGCAGGTCCAGCGTCCGCTCGGGCCGGGTGCGGCCGCGCCGCAGGTCCTTCCAGCGCTGGCTGTCCACCCCGCCTGGCTGCACACCGACATGCAGCACCGGCGCATAGGGCTTCAGCGCGGGCTTCGGCGCCGGGGGCGCGGCAGGCGATGGCGGCGGGGGAGGGGGTGGCGCCGGCTCGGTGGGAGCGGCGGGAACGGCCGGCAGCGCATGGCCGGGCAGCGGCGTCACCGCGGCGACATAGGCCCGCCACAGCGCACGCTCTTGCTCGGTCAGGTTGCGGCCGCGGCGGGGCATCTCGGTCCTGCGCTGGAAAGGGCGATGAAGGTCAGGGGGCACTGCCCCCTGAAACCCCCGGCAGGAACCTGAGGTTCCTGCACCTCCCTCTAGTCAGGAAGCCAGGGCCGGTCCAGGCGCCAGCACCCCTCAGCCGACGAGGATGACATGCAGCCGGCGCGGGCCATGCGCGCCCAGCTCCAGCGTCGACTCGATGTCGGCGCTGCGCGAGGGGCCCGTCACCAGCATCACGTTGCGCGGCATGAAGCCGCCGGTCAGCGCGTCGTGGTTCTCGGCCCGCAGCAGGTCCCAGGCCTCCTCATAGGCGCCCACCACCCGGTCCGCGCGCAACACAACCACCTCCGTCTCGGGCAGCAGGTTCAGCGTGGTGGGGCGGCCGGGCGCGGCGGGCAGCATCAGCGTGCCGGTCTCGGCAATGCCGGCATAGCCATGCTGCACCGAAACCAGGTCGCTCCCCTCGGCGCGGCGCTGCTCCCGCATCAGCAGCGGCTGTCCGGCCCAGGGCAGCGCCTCCAGCTCGGGGTGCGGCGCCATCACCACGCGTGGCCCCAGGTTCTGCCCGGCCAGGTAGTCGATCAGCGCCGCCGGCACCTGCGCGGCCTCCGGCACCCGCTCCACCGTGCCGAACTCCGCCTCCACCCGTGCGATGAACAACTCCACCTGCGCCGGATGCGGCACTCGTGATCGCGCCGGGATCAGGTGGCGCGGATGGCTCTCCAGCCGGTGCCGCAGCATCGCCTGCTGGTCCGCCGGCAACGCGCCGCGCTTCAGCCCGCGCCGGATGCCGCCGAGAATCGCCTCGCGGCTCATGCCCGGCGCCCCCGCTGCTGCCGCTGGTAGCGGTCCATGAAGGTGCCGCCCGCCTCGGGCACCGGCAGGTCGCGCCCCTCGGTCCAGCCCCCGGCCCCCGGCAGCCTGCTGAAGGCTCCCTTGCCCCGGCCGAAGCGCGCCAGCGCCCCGATGCCCATCCGCATCGCCAGCCGGTAGGCCTCCGGCCGCTTCGCCAGCCAGGCCCAGAGCCGTAGCGCCCGCCGCTGGGTGGGCGGCGTCAGGTGCCGCTCGAACTCCCGCTCGCGCCAGTGCCGCATCAGCTTGGGCAGCGGGATCTTCACCGGGCAGACGCTCTCGCAGCGCCCGCAGAAGGTGGAGGCGTTGGGCAGGTGCCCCGCCTTGTCCACGCCGACCAGCGAGGGCGTCAGCACGCTGCCCATCGGCCCCGGATAGACCCAGCCATAGGCATGCCCGCCGGTCACGCCATAGACCGGGCAGTGGTTCATGCAGGCGGCGCAGCGGATGCAGCGCAGCATGTCCTGGAACTCGGTGCCGACCATGTTGGAGCGGCCATTGTCCACCAGCACCACATGGTATTCCTCCGGCCCGTCCAGGTCGCCCTGCCGCCGCACGCCGGTGGAGAAGGTGGTGTAGACGGAGAAATCCTGCCCGGTGGCCGAGCGCGCCAGCAGCCGCAGCAGCGAGGTGCAGTCCTCCAGCGTCGGCACCACCTTCTCGATGCTGGCCAGCACCACATGCACCCGCGGCAGGGTCTGCGTCAGGTCGCCATTGCCCTCATTCGTCACGATGACGGAGGAACCGGTCTCGGCGATCAGGAAATTGGCGCCCGTGATGCCTACGTCGGCCGCCAGGAAGCGCGCCCTGAGCCGTCCGCGCGCCTCCTCCAGGATGTCCCGCCGCTGCGCGAAGCTCCGGTCGAAGGGCAGGTCGATATGCGACTTGCGGAAGGTGTCTTCCCAGTCCTCGCGGTTGAGGTGGAAGGCGGGGCCGATGATGTGGCTCGGCGGCTCCTTGCGGAGCTGCAGGATGTACTCGCCGAGATCGGTCTCCACCGGCTCGATGCCGTTCGCCTCCAGGTGCTCGTTGACCCCGAGCTCCTCGGAGATCATCGACTTGCCCTTGGTGACGGTGCGCGCCCCGGCCTTGCGGCAGATCTCCAGCACCGCCGCCCGCGCCTCCTCGGCGGTGGAGCACCAGTGCACATGTCCGCCCGCCGCCTCCACCTTCGCGGCATAGGCCTCCAGGTAGAAGTCGAGATTCGCCAGGGTGTGGTTCTTGATGTCCCGTCCGATCTCCCGCAGCCGCTCGAACTCGGGCAGGGCCGCGACGGCGCGGCTGCGCTTGGCATGGGCGGAGGGGCCGGAGCGGCTCAGCGCCTTCTGCAGGCCGGTATCGGCCATGGCGCGGGCGGCATTGGACTTGAAGGCGGGCGAGGTGACGTGCACGGGCGAGAACTCCTCCGGACGTCACCCGATTGTAGCGGGAACGGCGCGGCCGGTCAGGGGGGAGCCTGCCGCCGCGCTGCCCTGCCTCAGGGGCGCGTCACGTTGCTGCGGCCCGCATCGTCCTGGCCCTGGATCGGCGAGATGGTGCCGGTGCCGGCGGTATAGCCGCCGCGGCCGGGGCGGGTCGGCGCCACGCTGTTCTCGCCCTGGATCGGCGAGATGGTGCCGGTGCCGGCGGTCGGCACGCCGCGGCCGGGGCGGGGCGGCTGGTCATCCAGGCCCTGGATCGGCGAGATGGTGCCGGTGCCAGCGGTCAGCGCGCCGCCGCCCATCGGCGCCGTCTGGCCCCCCGACATCCCGCCGCCCGTCTGCGACTGGCCGCAGGCTGCCAGCATGAGGGCCAAGCCACCGATCAGGGCATAGGTCGTGCGCATCTGCATTCTCCGTTGTGGTGACGCGGGGGAGGCCGCGCCGGCGGAGGACTAAATCTTTCCGATCGGAAAGGTTGCGCCTTCGCATCCGTCAGCTTGGCCATACGCCTCAGGCGCGCCGTGGCGGGCCAGGTAAGGCTCTCATTCCGGTTTTCATTGAGGTGCCGCGCTTCCGTCCGCGCGGCTGCTTGTGCCGTCAGGCTGCACCGATCCGCAGGGCGCCAACATCAGGCCGAAGGCCCCCGGGCAAGGCAGGGAGAAGGGGTGGGCTGCCTCCGCCGGACGCGCATCCGCAGGAAAGCCAGGAAGCCTGTCGATGCCGGCAGGCCTCCCGTGAGTCTTGCCGGCGCGGCAGCATGCGTCTCCACCATGCCGCCGCGCCCGGTCTTGGGTCGCTTGGCGGGCGCGCTCGCCCGCCCACATGGGATCAGTAGCCGCCGCCGGCGCCGCCCGAGCCGGAATTGCTGCCGGCCCCCTGGCCACCGCGGCTCGGCGTGCCGATCCCGGTGCTGTTCGGGCCACCGACGCCGGAGCCGGTGGCGGGATTGCCGGCCTGGCTGCCGGAAGGATTGAGGGGCACGCCGCTGGTGGTGCCGCGCGCGATGTCGCCGCCCATCGGGCCGGCCTGACGGGCTCCTGTCTGCGACTCGCCGCAAGCTGCCAGCATGAGGGCCAGGCCACCGATCAGGGCGTAGGTCGTGCGCATCTGCATTCTCCGCTGTGAGGACACGGCCAGGACCGCGTCGGCGGAGGACTAAATCCCTTTGATCGGAAAGGTTGCGCCTTCGCATTCGCCGGCTTGGCCGCGACCGCCTGCCCGGCGGGCCGTCACGGCCGGCCGCCGACGGCCGGCCCCACGTCATCCTGGCCCTGAATCGGGACCACGCTGCTGGTGCTAGAGCCGCGGGTCGACATTCCGCTGGCCCCGGTCGGTGCCGTGGTGCCGTCGGCGCGGCTGCCGCCGCCGGGCTGCATCGAACCGCAGGCCGCCAGCATGAGGCCGAGGCTGCCGATCAAGGCATGGGAGAGGCGCATTGTTCTCTTCCTTGCTGTGGAGGGGAAGCAGGAGGGAGGGCCTCAAGGGGGAAGAACCCCCGAGAGGGAAGGTCCCAGCGGGACGGGCCAGGGGGACGGGCCATGCGGAAGGGCCACCTGCCGCTGCCGGCCATTCACCCGCTGGAAAGCACGGCGCCTGCCAGGCCATGCCCGACAGGCGCGTGATGAAGCCCGGCCATGGCGCGGCTGCCCGCCTCCGCGCCCGGCCTTAGGGTCTCGGGCGGGCTGCCTGTCCCGCTCAGCCGCCGCTGCCGCCGCCCTGGCCGCCGCCGCTGCCGCCCGAGCCGCCGGAGTTGCTGCCGCTGCCCTGGCCGCCCGGGCTTGGCGTGCCGATGCCGGTGCTGTTCGGGCCGCCGACGCCGGAGCCGGTGGCGGGATTGCCGCTCTGGCTGCCGGAGGGGTTGAGGGGGGCGCCGCTGGTGGTGCCGCCCGCCGCGCCGCCGGTCGTGCCGCTCGTCATGCCGCCACGGGACTGCCCGCCCTGGCTCTGCCCGCCCTGGCTCTGTCCGCCCTGGCTCTGCGCCATGTGGTGCCGCCTCGAACCCGTGCTGCCAGCCCGGTGGGGCGGCGTGGCACGATGGGCGGTGGTGCCATGCGCCTGGCCGGCCTTGGTGGAGGTGCCGCTGGTCGAAGGGGTGCCGGTGCCAGCGGTCTGCGCGAAGGCGGGCGTGGCCAGCGCCAGCGCAAGGCCGGCAACGAGGGCATAGGACGTGCGCATAGGGTTTTCTCCGTTAGGGCGGCGCGGTCTTGCGTCGCGCCGATGACGGATTCAAACGCGGCGCGGGGGAAAGGTTGCCCCCCGGCCCGAATCACGCCCCGTCGGAGTCCTCGCCGCCCGGCGGCGTCAGCGCCGCGAGCAGCGCCGCCCGGAGCGCCGCCAGCTTGCGCTCGTTCTCGATCTTCAGCCCGAACACGTCCTTCACGTAGAAGACGTCCACCGCCCGCACGCCATAGGTGGTGATGTGCGCCGAGGCGATCTGCACCCCCTGCGCCGAGATGGCGGCCGTCACGTCGTGCAGCAGGCCTGGCCGGTCGCGCCCGTTCAGCTCGATCACGGTGTGGGTGTTGCTGGCGAAGTTGTCGATCACCACCCGCCCCGGCACCTGCACCGCGCGCAGCCGCGCCGGCTCGCGCCGGACCTTGCCGATCTCCTGCACCAGGTTCAGCCGGCCGGACAGCGCCTGCTCGACCAGCACGGAGAGCCGCGCCAGCCGGTGCGGCGCGTCCAGCGCCCCGCCCTGCGCGTCCTGCACCCAGAAGGTGTCGAGCGCCATGCCGTTGGTCATGGTGTGGATGCGCGCATCCACGATGCTGGCGCCGCCCACCGCCAGCGCGCCCGCGATGCGGCTGAACAGGCCGGGATGGTCGGAGCAGTAGACCGTCACCTCCGTCACCGCCCGTGCCTCCAGCACGCGGGTGGCGATGGAAAGCGGCATGCCCTGCGCCTCCGCCTCGCGGATCATGGCGGCGTGGCGGGCATGGCTTTCCGGGTCGAAGGAGAGCCAGTAGCCGGGATAGCCGAGGCCGAGGAAATGCTCCACCGCCTCCTTCGGCTGGTCCTGCAGCATGGCGGCGGCGGCCTGCTTGGCGCGCGCCACCCGCACGTCCCGCTCCGGCACCGAGAGCCCGCCGGCCAGCACCTCGGCCACGCGCCAGTACAGCTCGCGCAGCAGCGTCGCCTTCCAGCCGTTCCAGACCTTCGGCCCCACCGCGCGCATGTCGGCGACGGTCAGCACCAGCAGCAGCCGCAGCCGCTCGGGCGACTGCACCACCTCGGCGATGTCGAGGATGGTCTTGGGGTCGTCGATGTCGCGCTTGAAGGCGGTCTGGCTGACCAGCAGGTGGTTCAGCACCAGCCAGGAGACGGTCTCCGTCTCCTCCGGGCTGAGGCCGAGCTTCGGGCAGATCTCCAGCGCCAGCCCGGCGCCGAGCTCCGAATGGTCGCCGCCGCGCCCCTTGGCGATGTCGTGCAGCAGCACCGAGACATAGAGCGCGCGGCGCGAATGCACCTGGCCCACCAGCTCGCTGGCCACCGGCGCCGCCTCGTCCAGCCCGCCCGCCTCCAGCTGGTTGAGCACGGCGATCGCCTCGATCGTGTGCTCCTCCACGGTGAAGACATGGTAGGTGTCGAACTGCATCAGCCCGACGATGCGCGCCCAGTCCGGGATGAAGCGCGAGAGGAAGCCCACCTCGTTCAGCACCCGCACCCAGCGGGCCGAATCGCGCCCCGTCAGCAGGTCCAGGAACAGCGTGCTGGCCGCCGGGTCGCCGCGCAGCCGCTGCGCGGCCGGCGCGTTGCGGATCAGCGCGCGATAGGCCAGCGGGTGCAGCTCGATCGCACGGTCCCGCGCCGCCCGCAGCAGCCGCAGCATGACGGCCGGATCGGCGCTGACGTCGTGGTCGGGCATAATCAGCAGCTTGCCATCGGCCACCGCCACGCCCGCGCTGGCCAGCGCCGGGTCGGGCGCGCGGTTCACCGCGGGCGGCCCGAGCGTCGCGCGCTCGATCGCCGGCTCCAGCAGGCGGGAGAGCCGCACCACGTCCCGCACCGTCAGGAAGAGGTGCTTCATGAAGCGCTCCACACCGTCCTGCTTGCCGTGGCGCGTATAGCCCATGCGGGCGCCGACCACGGGCTGCAGGTCGAAGGTGAGCCGCTCCTCGGCCCGGCCGGTGACGTAGTGGAGGTGGAAGCGCACGGTCCAGAGGAAGTCCCAGGCGCGCTTGAAGGCACGCGCCTCGCGCGCCATCAGCAGCCCGCCGCCGGGGCTCTCCGGCCCGACCAGCTCCGGCATCCGCTTCACGCCGAAGGCATAGCGCGCCAGCCAGTACATGGTCTGCACGTCGCGCAGGCCGCCGCGGCCCTCCTTGATGTGCGGCTCCACCAAGTAGGGGCTGTCGCCGTAGCGGTGGTGGCGGGCGGTGCGCTCGGCGCGCTTGGCGGCGAGGAACTGCCCCACCCCCCAGTCCTGCCGCGCCTCGGTGAAGGCCGTCTCGAAACGGTCGAAGACGGCGGCGTCCCCGGCTAGGAAGCGGCTGTCCAGCAGCGCGGTCTGGATGGTGGCGTCGGCGCGCGCATCCTCCAGGCATTCGCGGATGCTGCGGGTGGCGTGCCCGACCTTCAGCCCGAGGTCCCAGAGCAGGTAGAGCATGAACTCCACCGCCCGCCGCCCGCGCGGCCCGAGCGGCGCGTCGGAGAGGAACAGCAGGTCGATGTCGGAATAGGGCGCCAGCACGCCGCGCCCGTAGCCGCCGGTCGCCGCCAGCACGAAGGGCGGCTCGGGGGGCGCGAAGGGATTGGCCTCCGCCTCGCCCTCCACGGCCCGCGGGGCCGGCGCCACCTGCGCCAGGGTATAGGCGTGGATGGCGAAGATCAGCCCGTCGGTCAGCTCGCCCAGCATCCGCGCGGCGGTCAGGCCGGAGAGGGCATGCGCCTCGAAGGCCTCCTGCACGCGGGACTGGATCCGGCCAAGCTGCCGCCGCAGCAACAGCAGGGCTGCTTCGCGCGGCACCGGCGCGCCGGGCCGGGGGATCAGATCGAGGGCAACGTCGGGGAGCGGCCGCATCGGCGCGGCGGAGATCGCGTCGATGGCAGCGACAGGGGCATCTGGCAGGTCGCCGGAGCTTCTCATTTGACGGATGATACTGCGCTGTGCGCTGCGGCAACAGCTTCGTGAGCCCTTTTGGCCGAATCATTGCCGCCATGCAGCATACGCAGGCGATAAAGCGCCTCCAGCGCCTCGCGGGGCGTGAGTGAATCGGGGTCCAGCGACTCAAGCGCGTCCAGGACAGGATGCGATGCGGCTTCCGGTTGTGGGTTGGTTGCCGGCCCTGCCGCCGAAGCGCCGTTGAACAGCGGCAATTCCTCCGCCAGGGGCTCCAGCCCGCGCGCCCGTTCCTCCAGCGCGGTCAGCACCGCCCCCGCCCGCTGCACCACGGCGCGCGGCACCCCCGCCAGCCGCGCCACATGCAGCCCCCAGGACTTCTCCGCCGCCCCGGGCCCCACCAGGTGCTGGAACACCACCTCGCCGCGATGCTCGCGCACCTTCATATGCGCGAGCTGCAACTCCGGCAGCTTGCCCCCGAGCGCGGTCAGCTCGTGGAAATGCGTGGCGAAGACGGCGCGGCAGCGGATGCGGTCGTGCAGCGCCTCCAGCACGCTCCAGGCGATGGCCAGCCCGTCCCAGGTGGCGGTGCCGCGCCCCACCTCGTCCAGCACCACCAGCGAGCGGGCGGTCGCCTGGTTCAGGATGGCGGCGGTCTCGGTCATCTCCACCATGAAGGTGGAGCGCCCGCCGGCGATGTCGTCCGCCGCGCCGACGCGGGAGAACAGCCGGTCCACCAGCCCGATCCGCGCCCTGGCCGCCGGCACGAAGAGCCCGGCCTGCGCCAGCACCACCATGATGGCGTTCTGCCGGAGGAAGGTGGACTTGCCCGCCATGTTCGGCCCGGTCAGCAGGCAGAGCCGCTGCCCCGGCGAAAGGTCGGCGTCATTCGGCACGAAGGCCGGCCCCCGGTTGCGCGCCAGCGCCGCCTCGACCACGGGGTGCCGCCCCTGCCGGATGCGGAACTCCGGCCGCTCCACCATCTCCGGCCGGCACCAGCCGCCATCGGCGGCGAGCGCCGCGGCGGCGGCGTGGATGTCCACCTCCGCCATCGCGGCGGCGGCGGCGTCGATGCCGCGCGCCGCGCGCAGGCAGAGGTCGCGCAGGTGGCGCACCACGGCGGCCTCGCGCCGCGCCGCCTGCTCGCCGGCGGCGGCCAGCTTGCGGTCCAGCTCGGCCAGCGCGGCGCAGGTGAAGCGATGGGCATTCGCCATGGTCTGCCGGTGCACCGGCGCCTGCGGCGTGCCGGCCAGCTTCGGCGGCGGCGTGCGCAGCAGCTTCTCGCCGGCGGCGGCCGGCATCTCGGCGAGGTAGCCGAACTGCTGGTGGTGGCGGATCTTCAGGCTGGCCACGCCCCAGGCCTGCGCCAGGTCGAGCTGCATGGCCGCGATGGCGCCGCGCGCGTCGTCGCGCATCCGCCGCAGCGCATCGAGCTCGCCGTCATAGCCGGCCGCGACGATGTTGCCGTCCTCCAGCCGCGCCGGCAGCTCGGCGGCCAGCGCCCGCGCCAGCTCGGCGCGCGGCGAATCCCCCGGCAGCAGCGCCGCGCGCGCACCCTCCAGCAGCGCCGGCAGCGGCACGGCTTCGGCCAGCGCGTCGGCCATCATCTCGGCGCGCTCCAGGCTGTCGCGGATGGCGGCGAGGTCGCGCGGCGCGAAGCGGTCCAGCGCCAGCCGCGCCAGCGCCCGCGCTATGTCCGGCGCCCCCTTCAGCGCGGCGCGCAGCCCGGCGGCGAGCGGCGGCGCTTCCAGCAGCGCCTGCACCGCGTCGTGCCGCGCGGCGATGGCCCCGGCCTCGGTCAGCGGCGCACCGAGCCGCGCGGCCAGTTCCCGGCAGCCGGCGGCGGTCAGCGTGCGGTCCACCGCCGCCAGCAGGCAGTTCCGCGTCTCGCCGCGCTCGCTCTTCAGGATCTCCAGCGAGCGGCGGGTGGCGGCATCCATCCGCAGCGTCGCGCGCCCGCCCTGCGGCTCCGGCGGGCGCAGGCGCGGCGCCGCCTCGCCCTGGGTGCGGCGGACATAGTCGAGCGCCAGCGCGCAGGCCGTGAGCTCCGCCTCGGTGAAGCTGCCGAACCCCTCCAGCGTGGCGACCTCGAAGAAGCTGGCGAGCCGCCCCGCCGGGTCGCGCGCCGGCTCCAGATAACTCAGGCGCTCGGCGAAGGGCCGCAGCGCCGCCAGCTCGGCCAGTTCCTCCGGCACCAGCAGCTCGGCCGGGTCGAGCCGCGCCAGCAGCGCCGGCAACTCGGCCACCGGCAGCGTCTCGCAGGCGAAGGCGCCGGTGGAAAGGTCGGCCCAGGCGGCACCCCACTCCCCCTCGGCGCGCGCCAGCGCCAGCAGCCAGGCGGGCCGCGCGCCGTCGAGCAGCGCCTCCTCCGTCACCGTGCCCGGCGTGACCAGCCGCACCACCTCGCGCCGGATGGTCGGCGCCTTGCGCGCCTTGGCCTGCTCCGGCGTCTCCCGCTGCTCGCAGATGGCGACGCGGAAGCCCTGCCGGATCAGCCGCGCCAGGTAATTCTCCATGGCATGCACGGGCACGCCGGCCATCGGCACGGGCACGCCGCGATGCTCGCCCCGGTGCGAGACCGCCAGCCCCAGCGCCTCGCCCGCCCGCGCCGCGTCGTCGAAGAACAGCTCGAAGAAGTCGCCCATGCGGAAGAAGACGAGCGCGTCCGGATGGGCCTGCTTGGCGGCGAACCACTGCGCGAGGGCTGGCGTCGCGCCCTCGGGCGAAGGGTAGGGGCGGGAGGTCATGCCCCCTTCCTAGAGCAGGTCGCGCCAGGGGGGGAAGCCGCGGGGGAGAAGGAATTCTCCCCCGCATCCCCGCTTCTTTTTCTGCTAGTTTTGTCGCGCAGGCGGAGCGCGCCCGCCGCTGCCGCAACCAGACTCGAAGAAAAAAGATGGGGTCCGGGGGAATTCCTTCCCTCGGCCTTCTTGGCACCCTGCCGCCGGGCGGGCAGGTTGCGCGGCCAGGAAGCACCACCAGGGGGAGGTCGAGACCACCATGAACCTGCACCGCCGCGCCTTTCTGGGCGCCAGCGCCGCGCTGCTCGCCGCGCCCGCGCTCGCCCAGGGCAGCAAGGGCAACAGCACCCTGCGCTTCATCCCGCAGGCCAATCTGAGCGCGCTGGACCCGATCTGGACCACCGCCACCGTCACCGCCAACCACGGCTATTACGTCTTCGACGTGCTCTACGCCGTGAACGCCGCGGGCGAGGTGAAGCCGCAGATGGCCGAGGGCCACGAGGTCCTGGATGACGGGCGGCGCTGGCGCATCCGCCTGCGGCCGAACCTGAAGTTCCACGACGGCGAGCCGGTGCGCGCGGCGGACTGCGTCGCCAGCCTCAAGCGCTGGGCGGTGCGCGACGGCTTCGGCCAATTGCTCGCCAAGGTGGTGGAGGAGTGGCGCGCGGCGGATGACCGCACCATCGAGATCCGCCTCACCCGGCCCTTCCCGCAGCTGCTGATGGCGATCGGCAAGCCGGACGCCAACGTCGCCTTCATCATGCCCGAGCGCCTGGCCAAGACCGACGCCAACAAGGCCATCACCGAGATGGTCGGCTCCGGCCCCTATCGCTTCCTGGCCGACCAGTACAATTCCGGCAGCCGCGTGGTCTACGAGAAGTTCGACGGCTACGTCCCGCGCGACGAGGCGCCGGATTCCGCCGCCGGCGGCAAGGTGGCGAACTTCCAGCGCATCGAGTGGATGATCATCCCCGATCCCGCCACCGCTGCGGCGGCGCTGATGAACGGCGAGGCCGACTGGTGGGAGCGTCCGCTGGCCGACCTGCAGCCCATGCTGGCCAGCAACCGCGACATCCGCCGCGAGGTGACCGACAAGGCCGGCCGCATGGCGCTGATGCGGCTGAACTGCCTGCACCCGCCCTTCAACGACGTGAAGGTGCGCCGCGCCGTGCTGCAGTCGGTGATCCAGGAGAACTACATGCGCGCCAGCCAGGGGGACGACACCTCCACCTGGACCGAGACGCGCAGCATCTTCCCCAAGCACACGCCCTATTACGAGGACCATCCGGACCTGATGCCGGGCGACCTCGACAAGGCCCGCGCCACGCTGAAGGAGTCCGGCTACACCGACCAGAAGACGGTCATCATCAACCCGACCGACTTCCCCGATATCGGCCCCCTCGGCCAGGTCACGGCCGACGCGCTGAAGCGCATCGGCATGAATGTCGAGCTGGCGGAGAGCGACTGGGGCACGGTGATCCAGCGCCGCGGCTCGCGCGAGGCGGTGGAGAAGGGCGGCTGGAGCATCTTCCACACCACCGGCCCCTCCTCCTTCTACGGCAACCCCGCCATGTCCCCGCTGATCCGCGGCCAGGGCGCCGATGGCTGGTTCGGCTGGTGGAAGAACGACCGTGCCGAGGCGCTGACGGAGGAATGGCTCTACGCCACGGACGAGGCGGCGCAGCGCAAGGCGGCGCTGGAGCTCGGCCGCCTCGGCCTGGAGGAGGTCTCCACCATCCCGCTCGGCCAGTTCACCATCCGCACCGCCTTCCGCAAGGACATCAGCGGCATCCTGGAGGGGCCGGCGCCCTTCCCCTGGAGCGTGAAGCGGGGCTGAGCAGCCGGGGGGGAGGACTTCCTCCCCCCGCCCCGTCCCGGGCCGGAGGGTTAGCCCCTCCGGCAAGGCCGCGCTCCGGTTCTCCCGCACCTGCGAAGCGCCTGCCTTTCCCGCATCGCGCGGGACCGACATAAAGGAGGTGACAAGCACGGGAGCCCCGAGGACATGGACGACGCGAAGAAAACGCCGGTGGGGGACACCCGCACCGCCCGCATCACGGCGGAGGAGGCGCTCGCACTGCATGCGGAGGGCAAGCCGGGCAAGCTGGAGATCCGCCTCACCAAGCCGCTGACCACGGCGCGCGACCTGTCGCTGGCCTATTCGCCGGGCGTGGCCGAGCCCTGCCTGCACATCCACCGCGACCCCAACCTGGCCTATGACTACACGGCCAAGGGCAACATGGTGGCCGTCATCTCGAACGGCACCGCCGTGCTCGGCCTCGGCAACCTGGGCGCGCTGGCCTCCAAGCCGGTGATGGAAGGCAAGGCCGCGCTGTTCAAGCGCTTCGCCGACGTGGATTCCATCGACCTCTGCGTCTCCACCGAGGACGTGGACGAGTTCGTCAACGCCGTGCGCTATCTCGGCCCCTCCTTCGGCGGCATCAACCTGGAGGACATCAAGGCGCCGGAATGCTTCGTCATCGAGCAGCGCCTGCGCGAGCTGATGGACATCCCGGTCTTCCACGACGACCAGCACGGCACCGCCATCGTCGCCGCCGCCGGCCTGATCAACGCCTGCCACCTGACCGGGCGCGCGCTGGCGGAAACCCGCCTCGTCATCAACGGTGCCGGCTCCGCCGCCATCGCCTGCGCCGAGCTGATGCGGGCGATGGGCATGCGGCCCGAGAACATCATGATGTGCGACACCAAGGGCGTGCTCTACCGCGGCCGCGAGCAGGGCATGAACCAGTGGAAGTCGGCGCATGCCGTCGCCACCGACCGCCGCACCCTGGCCGAGGCGATGGACGGCGCGGACGCCTTCTTCGGCCTCTCCGTGAAGGGCGCCGTGACCGCCGACATGGTCCGCGCGATGGCGAAGAACCCGATCATCTTCGCCATGGCCAACCCCGACCCCGAGATCACGCCGGACGAGGCGCGCGCCGTCCGCCCGGACGTCATCATCGCCACCGGCCGCTCGGACTACCCCAACCAGGTGAACAACGTCCTGGGCTTCCCCTTCATCTTCCGCGGCGCGCTCGACGTCCGCGCCAGCACCATCAACGACGCGATGAAGGTCGCGGCGGCCGAGGCGCTGGCCATGCTGGCGCGCGAGGACGTGCCGGAGGAGGTCGCCGGCGCCGGCGGCGGCAAGGGCCTGCGCTTCGGCCCCGACTACATCATCCCCCACGCCTTCGATCCGCGCCTGATCGCCCGCGTCTCCCCCGCCGTGGCGAAGGCGGCGATGGACAGCGGCGTCGCCCGCCGCCCGCTCCCCGACCTCAACCGCTACGCCCGCGGACTCGCCGGCCGGCTCGACGCCGCCGTCAACGCGCTGGAGATCATCACCGAGCGCCTCAAGGCCAGCCCGCGCAAGGTGGTCTTCGCCGAGGGCGAGGAGGAGAAGGTCATCCGCGCCGCCATCGCCTACCGCCAGGCCGGCTACGGCACCCCCGTCCTGGTCGGGCGCGAGGACCGCATCAACGCCACCGTCGCCGCCCTCGGCATCCCGCTGCCCGAGGGCGTGGAGATCCACAACGCCCGCCTCTCCGACAGCAACCGCCGCTACGCCGAGCACCTCTACGCCCGCAAGCAGCGCCAGGGCTTCCTGTTCCGCGACTGCCAGCGCCTGGTGAACCAGGACCGCAACGCCTTCGCCGCCTGCATGGTGGCCCTCGGCGACGCGGATGCCATGGTCTCCGGCGTCACGCGCTCGACCGGCGACACGCTGGAGAACGTGCGCATGGCGATCGACCCGGCGCCGGAGACGGTGCTCTTCGGCCTGACGCTGATGCTGGCGCGCAGCTCCGGCACCGTGCTGGTGGCCGATACCGCCATCCATGAGCGGCCGGACGCGGCGACGCTGGTCAGCATCGCCATCCAGTCCGCCGCCGAGGCGCGCAAGCTCGGGCTGGAGCCGCGCGTCGCCTTCCTCTCCTTCTCCACCTTCGGCGACCCGGGCGGCACCATCCCCGGCTCGCTGCGCGAGGCGGTGAAGCTGCTCGACCAGAAGCAGGTGGACTTCGAATACGACGGCGAAATGGCGGCCGACGTGGCGCTGAACCCGCAGCTCCGCGCGCTCTATCCCTTCTGCCGCCTGACTGGCCCGGCCAACATCCTGGTGATGCCGGGGCTGCACTCCGCCCATATCCTGACCAAGGCGGTGCCGCACCTGACCAGCGCCACCACCATCGGACCCCTGCTGGTCGGCATGGAGAAGCCGGTGCAACTCGTGAACATGGGCAGCAGCGTCAGCCAGATCCTGGAAATGGCCTGCCTCGCCGCGCACGCCTCGCTGCGGCGCTGAGAAAAAGGTCGGGGGGAAGGAATTCCCCCCGAGCCCCCCATCTTCCTTTCTGCCAGTTGGCGCCGCCGGCCCGCGAAAGCGGAGGTTGAACGGCATTCCTCTTTCCGGCAGCCTGCCTCCGCTGCCGTCGCGAACGCTTCACCTTCGCGGCGATGCGAGCCCTCCCCGGCGAGGCCATCCCAGCGCAAGGCGACCCCGTGTCCACCATGGCTACAGGCCAGTACCTGCTTTTCATCTCGGTCGTGGCCCTGATCGTGGTCACCCCGGGCCCCAACCTCTTCCTGCTCCTGGGCATGGCGCCCGGAAACCGGAAGCTGGAGGGCTTCCTGGCGACGCTCGGGATCTGCGCCGCCATCCTGTCCCATGCGGCGCTGGCCCTGCTCGGCCTCGGCGCCATCATCGCGACCTCGGCCCTCCTCTTCACCCTCTTCAAGACGATGGGAGCCGCCTATCTCATCTGGATGGGCGTCAGGTCGCTCCTGTCCCTCCGCAAGCCGGATGGGTTTGCCGCGGCGCCAAAGGGCAGGGGGCCGGGCCTGTCGGGCCCCGAGGCCTTCATGCGCGGCTATCTGACCAACATCCTGAACCCCAAGCCGGCCATCTTCTACGTGGCCGCCTTTCCGCAGTTCCTATCGGTGCACGCGCCCGGCTTCTACCTCACGGGGGCCGCGCTCGCCCTGACCCACGCGCTGATCGCGCTCGGCTTCTACGGCTCCGTCGTGCTGCTGATGGGGCAGCTGACGAAGGTCCTGCTGCGCCCCCTGGTCTCGCGCCTGGTCAAGTCGCTGTCCGGCACGGCCCTGATCCTGCTGGGTGGTCGCCTCCTGATGGCGCGAACGCCGGCCTGACCGGCCTTCCACCCCAGACAGAACCGCGGCCTCCCCGGCAGGGAAGCCGCCGCCGCCTCAGTACCGACAGTTCGTGTAGATTCCCGCCGTGATGCAGCGGACCTGGCTGCCCCCTGGCGGGGCAATGGGCATGACCTGAGGCGCGGTGTAGTTGTACTGCGGCTGCGGGACCTGGCCGAAGGAGGTCCCGACCTGCTGGATGGACTGGTTCAGGCTCTGCATCTGCTGCGCCTGCAACTGCTGCCTCATCAGGACGAACTGCATCTCCTGCTGGTTCAGCGCCCGCCGCAGCTCGACCGGCCGGTCGTCCGAGGTGAAGCACTGCACCACATCGGGGCTGACGAGGCGGTACCGAGCGCAGCTGTCATCTCCCATCATGAAGGCCCTGCCATTCACGAAGTTGATGTCGGCGGATTTCGCGCACCCCGCCAGGCCAAACGCCATCAGCACGACCGCAGCGCGATGCATTTCGAGGGCGTCTCCGGGGGTTGAATGACAGGATTCTATTTAACCCATGAATGCGCGTCCGGAAAATAGGCGCTGCCCGGCCGACGTGGGGGCAAGGTTGAGGAAGTTGTCCGAGGCAGCGCCTCGACTCCCGAGTCCCCCCTCCTTCCTCCGTCAGTTTTCGGCTCCGCCTGTGGCGAGGGCATTCCCGGCTGCCTTCGCGGGAGCCGTCGCCGGGGCGGCTCCCGCACCGGCCAGCGCGCCAAAATTGACGGAAGAAAGAAGAGGGGGCGCGGGGGAGAATTCATTCTCCCCCGCCTCTGCCCTTCGGCCCAATCCAGGGCGGGCCCGGATTTCCTGGCCTCCCTCTTCATCTTTCCCGCGCGGGCGGCCGCACCCCCACCGGGGCGGAAGCCGCTTCACCGGTTGTGGCCGACAAGCCCGCCCTTTCACCCTTCGCGGCGGAACCACCGGCAAGGGCTGTGCGAAGGGCCCGGGAAAGCCGCGCTTCGCCGCCCGTAACCACCCCCCGCTCTTGCGCGTTCTCCGTCCGAAAGCCGGAGCATGTCAGTCCCGCCGATGAGCACAACGACCGCTTCGGAGCCCCGCCCGCCCACCCAGGTCCAGCCCCCTCCCAGCCCCGACGCGGCCCATCTTCTCACCGTCGTGGTCTGCGTCGTCACGGTCTCCGCCCTTTATCTCGCGCGGGAGGTGCTGGTCCCCATCACCCTCGCCATCCTGCTTTCCTTCGTGCTGGCCCCCGTGGTCCGGCTGCTGCGGCGCCTGAAGCTGCCGCGCGTCCTAGCCGTGCTGCTGGCGGTGCTGCTCGCTCTGGGGATCATCACGCTCATCGGCAGCGTCATCGGGGGGCAGATCGCCAGCCTCGCCCGCGACGCCCCGCGCTACCAGAGCGCCATCCAGGAGAAGGTCGATTCCCTCCAGTCCACCGTCTTCGGCCGGATCAGCGAGTTCTCCCGCCGCCTGAACAACGAGGCCGGCTCCCATGCCGAGCAGCCACCCGCCCCGGGCCCCACGCCCACCCTTCCTGGCGCCGGCACCCAGCAGAATGGTGGGCCTCGCCCCGTCCCGGTGGAGATCCGCCCCGGCGAATCCTCGACGCTCGACCTGGTGCAGAAATTCGTCTCGCCCGTGCTCGGGCCGCTGGAGACGACCTTCATCGTCCTGATCGTCAGCATCTTCATCCTGCTCCAGCAGGAGGACCTGCGCGACCGGCTGATCCGGCTCTTCGGCTCCGGGGACCTGCACCGCACGACCGAGGCGCTCGACGATGCCGGGCGGCGGCTCAGCAAGTACTTCCTCGCCCAGCTCATGGTGAACAGCTGCTTCGGCGTGCTGGTGGGGCTCGGCCTGTTCCTGATCGGCGTCCCCAGCCCCATCGTCTGGGGCATCCTGGCGGCGCTCTTCCGCTTCGTTCCCTATGTGGGGCCCATCCTGGCGGCCGGCCTGCCCCTGCTGCTGGCGGCCGGCACGGCGCCGGGCTGGTCCATGGTCGCCTGGACCGCGGCCCTGTTCCTGATCACCGAGCCCATCATCGGCCAGGTGGTCGAGCCCATGGTCTATGGCCACAGCACGGGCCTCTCGCCCGTCTCGGTCATCGTCGCCGCGATCTTCTGGACATGGCTCTGGGGTCCGATCGGCCTGATCCTCGCCACGCCGCTCACGCTCTGCCTGGTCGTGCTCGGCCGCCATGTCGAGCGGCTGGAGTTCCTCGACGTGATTCTGGGCGACCGCCCCGCCCTGACGCCGGTGCAGAATTTCTACCAGCGCATCCTGGCGGGTGACGCCGATGAGGCCCTGGCCCAGGCCGAGACGCTGCTCCAGGAGCGCTCGCTCACCGCCTACTACGACGAGGTCGCCCTGCAGGGCCTGCGCATGGCCGCCGACGACATGGAGCGCGGCGTGCTGCCACCGGACCGGCTGGAGCGCATCAAGAACGCCGTTTCCGGCCTGGTGGACGACCTCTCCGATGTGCCGGACCGCGACCCGCCGCCGGAGAAGGCGCCGGACCCGGACAGCACGAGGCCCGCCGGGGTGAACGTCCCGGAGCAGGCGGCGCCGCATGAGCCCGCCCCCGACCTGACGCTGCCGCCCCCCGCCGCGCGCGCCGGGGCCTGGGCCTCGGAGACCCCGGTGCTCTGCCTGGCCGGGCGCGGCCCGTTGGACGAGGCCGCCTCCGCCATGCTGGCCCAGCTACTCACCAAGCACGGCCTCGGCGCCCGCGTGGTGCCCCATGAGGCCAGCTCGCGCGAGCAGGTCAGCCGCCTGGACACGGCGGGGGTCGCCATGGTCTGCATCTCCTATCTCGACATCAGCGGCAGCCCCGCGCATCTGCGCTACCTCCTGCGCCGCCTGAAGCGGCGCATGCCGGACGTGCCCCTGCTGGTCGGGCTCTGGCCGGAGGGGGAGGCGGTGCTGACCGATGCCGCCCAGGCGCGCGCCGTCGGCGCGGACTATTATGCGTCCTCGCTGCACGGGGCGGTGACAACCTGCCTGAAGGTCGCCGCCTCCAGCGCGCCGGATGCGGGGCCGGCGAGGGAGGCCGCCTCAAAGCCGGGCGGTGGTTCCGCCTGAGGGCCAAGGGCAGAACCGGGGGAAAATGAATTCTCCCCCACACCCCCTCTTCTTTTTTCTGCCAGTGTTGCCGCGCTGACTGCACGCGCTCACGCCAGAGCCGAAGCCGCCCTGGCGATTGCCCGCGAGCGCCATGAGAAATGCTGTCGCCTCAGGCGGGCGCAACGACGGGCAGAAGAAAGCAGGGGCGGGTGGGGGAATTCACTCCCCCAGCTTTGCTGCGGCCCTCCCGCCTGCCCTTGGCGTCGCTTCCCTTACCCCCGCCGGGCGATCGCCGCCTCGACGGTGTTCTCCAGCAGGCAGGCGATGGTCATCGGCCCCACGCCCCCCGGCACCGGCGTGATCGCCGCCGCGCGCTCCCGCGCCGGCCCGAACTCCACATCCCCCACCAGCCCGCCATTGGGCAGCCGGTTGATGCCGACATCGATCACGACGGCCCCTTCGGCGATCCAGTCGCCCTTGACCATCTCCGGCCGCCCCACGGCGGCCACCAGGATTTCCGCCCGGCGGCATTCGCTGGCGAGGTCGCGGGTGCGGGAATGGGCGATGGTCACGGTGGCGTCGGCGGCGAGCAGCAGGGCCGCCATCGGCTTGCCGACGATGTTCGAGCGCCCCACCACCACCGCCCGAGCCCCGGCGACCGGCACCTTCGCGGCCGCCAGCAGGTGCATCACCCCCTTGGGCGTGCAGGGCACCAGCCCTTTCTGCCCGGTGGCCAGCCGCCCGGCGTTCATGGCGTGGAAGCCGTCCACATCCTTCGCAGGATCGATGGCGGCCAGCACCTTGGTGGGGTCGATCTGCGGCGGCAGCGGAAGCTGCACCAGGATGCCGTCCACCGCCGGATCGTCGTTCAACTGCCGCACCAGGCCAAGCAGCACCGCCTCGCTGGTTTCCACGGGAAGCTGGATCGTGGCGCTGTTGAGCCCCGCCTGCTGTGCCGCGCGGTCCTTGTTGCGGACATAGACGCCGCTGGCCGGGTCGTCGCCCACGCGCACCACGCGCAGGCCGGGCGTGAAGGGCAGGGTGGCCACCCGCTCGGCGATCCGGCCGCGCAGCGCCGCGGCCACGGCCTTGCCGTCGATGATGCTGGCGGTCATGGCAGGTTCTCCAATTGCTCGGCGAGACGGGCAGGGTCGCCCGCGATGCGGCAGGTCTTCTCGCGTGCCGCCGCGCCCTGCACCACCGCAATGGCGGAAATGGGGACATGCAGGGCCTCGGCCAACAGGGCGCAGATCGCCTTGTTGGCCCGCCCGTCCTCCGGCGGCGCCTGCACCGCCACTTTCAGGCGCGGCCCGTCGGGCGCGTCGAGCCAGCCGGCGAGGCCGGCCCGCCGCGCCCGGGGCTGGGCCTTGACGCGAAGCTCGACCCCGCCCTCGACGGCCCGCCAGCCCCTCAGCGGGCCACCAGGGGCCACAGCGTGGTCCAGAGGAAGATCCGCAGCGCGTAGAGCAGCAGGATCAGGATCATCGGCGAGATGTCGATGCCGCCCATGCTCGGCAGGAAGTTCCGGATCGGCCGCAGCGCCGGCTCGGTCAGCTTGTAGAGGAAGTCAGCCACCGCCCAGACGAAGCGGTTGCGGGTGTCCAGCACGTTGAAGGCAATCAGCAGGCTGAACACGGCCGCGATGATCAGGGCCCAGACATAGAGCCCGATGGCCTGATCGATCAGCCAGAACACCGCGTACATCGCAATCCCCTTGTCGTGAGGCCCCCATCTACGAAGCCAGGCCCGGGCTAGCAAGCGCCACTTGACTTGTTGTGCGCCGTCGGGGATAAGCCCGCCCACCGCGCGAGTGTGGGGCTGTAGCTCAGTTGGGAGAGCGCCTCGTTCGCAATGAGGAGGTCAGGGGTTCGATTCCCCTCAGCTCCACCACCCCGCCGGTGCTTCCCTGACAATCGAGACATGCTTCCGGCCCTGCTGGCCCGGAGCAATCCGCACGGTAGAATTTGGCTGCCGCGCCTCGACGCGGAATGCGTTCCGTGGAAGGGTCGCGGCTCGTCGGACCGATTCTGGACGCCTGGGGCAGCGCATGCAATTCGATCATATCGGCGTGGTGGTGAAGACCCTGCGGCGGGGCCGTGACCTGCTCGGCCCGTCGCTGCAGATCCGCGCCTGGACCCGCGAATGGGAAGACCCCGTCAACAAGGTCTGGGTCCAGTTCGGCTATGACCCCTCCGGGGTCTGCTACGAGCTGATCGCCCCGCTGGGCGAGGAGAGCCCCGTGGCCCTGGCGCTGAAGCAGAAATCCCGCATCCTCAACCACGTCGCCTATCTGGTGGAGGATCTGGCGGCGGAGCGCGAGCGCCTGCGGGATGCGCATTGCCTGCCGATCGCGGAGCCCAATCCGGCGGTGGCCTATGGCGGCCGGCCCATCCAGTTCTTCATGAGCCCGCTCAGCCTCATCATCGAGCTGATCGAGGCCCCTGGACACAAGCACCAGATCCTGCCGGAGGGCTAAGGGCCGGAACCCCGGCCCCTTGCCGCCGCGCCGGAGGGCTGGCCCCCTGGCGCGGCCGGAGGAAGGCCTAAAGCTTGTTTCCCTCGGTCTTGGTCATGGCTCGCGGCACGCTGGTAATGCCGGGATGCAGCGCTTTGACCAGCGCCGCCGTGTAGGTCGTCGCCGCCGACCAGCGCAGGTGGATGGCGTCAAAGAAGGCGGAGGGCTCGACCACCTGCGCCGCGTCCCCGTCCCAGAACTCGGCCAGCGGGTTGCTCGCCAGGGTCTTGCGGATGCGGTTCGTGAACTCGGTGACGGTCCGGCCATCCGGATCGCCGCTGGCCTTCCATTCCGGGTTCAGCGGCGTCGAGGCGACCATCAGGCGCCGGCCTTCCTTCTGCAGCCGCGCGCTGAGCGTGCCGAGCGCGGCGAAGCAGGCGTCGTCCAGCTTCTTGACCATGCCATAGAGCGGGGTCTCGCGGTTCTTCCGGGTGTCGAGCGGTCCGCCGCCATAGGGGTCGAAGACCAGCGGGTCCACCCAGTTGTCGCCGCTGCGCTTGGCCGCGATCTCGCTGGCATTGCGCGCCAGGGAGACGAGGTCGAAGTAGCGCAGGTAATAACCCCAGGGCGTGCCCTGGCCAAAGACATAGTCCTCGGCATCCCGGGCATCGAACAGTGCCGTCCGGGTGGTGGTGCAGTTCTCGAAATCCTGCGGCGAGGTGATCAGCAGGACGTCCTGGATGCTCGACCTGCGGTCCAGGAACCAGTCGGCCACATAGCGGGTCTGGTTGACGCTCAGGCCGCAGAAGGCGCCGTTCAGCGGCTTGGTGGTGGGCGAGTCCTGGACCAGCACGGCGCCGTCGAAATGGCGCCAGGCGACCGAGGAGCCGATCACCAGCAGGTTCGGATCGCCGATCGGGTGCTCGCGGTGGAAGGCCAGCTTCTCGTCCACGCAGATCGAGTTCGAGAAGGCGGGCGGCGGCAGGTTGTCCGTCGCCTTCAGCGTGAACAGCGCGGCATAGAACAGCGCCAGCGCCCCGAGGGCACTGCCGAAGACGGCCGCGAGGTAGCGCGGCCGCACGGCCGGCGGCGGCGGGGCCGCCGGCTTGGCCGCCTTGCCGGCGGCCCCGCGCTTAGGGGCTGGGTCATCCATTTCCGACCGTCTCCAGCTTGCCGGCGATCAGCTTCACGAAGTCGCCGACGTCATGCAGGGATTCCAGCTCGGCGGTGCGGAAGCGCACGCCGAAGCGCATCTCGGCCGCCACCACCAGGTTCACATGCGCCTGGCTGTCCCAGCCGGGGATGTCATCCGCCTTGGTCTCCGGGTGCAGGGCGATGTCGTCGTCGTCGAACACCTCCTGGAACACCTCGGTCAGGGCGGCGTAGATCTCGGACTCGGTCATGCGGCTTCAACCTCAATGAAATGCTCGGGCGCCTGGACGGCGCTGAGTTCGTATCGCCAGAAGGTGGCGCCAGGCTCGGCGCCCTCCGGCGCGGGCATGGGCGTGAAGCCCAACCTCGCATAGTGCTCCGCCACCATCCCGTTCTTCGCGGTGGGGCGGTATTCCCCGACCAGTGCGGCGGCCCCCTTGCGGGCGGCGTGCGCGGCCACCACGCCGAGCGTCGCCTCCTCCACCTGCCGCCCGAGCACGCGGCAACTCATCAGCCAGGTGTCGATCAGCAGCTCGTTCGGCCCCAGCGCCGCATCCGGCCGGGCGATGACGACGCTGATCAATCCGTTGTCGCCGAAGCGGTCGCGCAGCCGGAAGGAGAGCATGACCGTGCGCGGGTCGGTGGAAAGCCGCTCCGTATCGGCCTCGGTGTAGCGGCGCGTGGTCAGGTTGAACTGGTTGGTCTTGTTGATGAGCTGCGTCACGCGCGGCAGCTCGGCGGGGCCGACGGGCTTGGCGAGCATGGTCATCGCCAGGCTGCGCAGATAGCCCTGCAGGTCGGTCGCCTGCTCCAGCGCCGCGGCGCGCTCGGCGTTCAGCGCGTAGGAACGCCCTCGCGCCGCATCGTCGGCGGTGAAGGAGACGGTTTCGAAATAGCCGGCCGCGGCGACGATCTCGGGATAGAAGGCGACATCCTCCGGCACTTCCGGAACCGCGACCTCCGGCAGCTCGCGCCGGACGATCTCACGCTCCGCGGGGTTGTCATCGACGAAGACGAGGCTGTCGAGGCCGATGTTCAGCGTCTTCGCGATGTGGCGGAGATTGCCCGCCTTGTCCTTCCAGTTGGCGACGAAGCAGGCGATGTCACCCCGCCGCAGCGCCATTTCCGGATGCTTGGCGAAGGCCTCCTCCGCCACTTCCAGGTTGTTCTTGCTGCACACCGCCAGGATGACGCCGCGCCGGCCGAGCGCCGCCGCATAGCGCTGGAAGGCGAGGAAGGCCTCGCCGGTGGCATTCCCCTGGCCGAGCTTGATTCCGTCCAGCCCGTCATCGCCGATGACGCCGCCCCAGAGCGTGTTGTCGAGGTCGAGCACCAGGCACTTGCGCGCCTGTCCCGCCACGGCGGCGGCGATGCGCGCGACGAGGTCGCCATAGAGCGGCGCGGCGGCCGGGCTGACGAGCTGCTTGGCCTGGTGCCAGCGCACCGGGTCGGCCAGCGCGCCTGCCCCGCCGAAATGCGCCGCCTGCCAGGCGAGGTCGAGCAGCAGCACGCCTTCCTCCCGCGCCGCGGCGCGGATGGCGGTGTTCAGCCGCTCGATCACCGCCGTCGGCGAGGCCGGCACCAGCGCCTCGAAGGAACCGAAGAGCGGCGGGTCGGCCGGCACCAGCGTCTGCTGCACCACCTGCGCGCCGTAGCGCGCCTTGGCGCGGCGCCACAGCCCGCGCAGCTCCTCGACGCGCGCGCCGACGGCGGCGGTCACCGCCTCCTCGCCCGAATCGAGCGGCAGGTCGATCGGTGCGTCCCGCGCATCCAGCGCCAGCAGGATGAGCTGCGGCTGGAAGGCCGCCAGCGCCGGGTCCTCGCCGAGCAGCGCCTGCCGGTACATGCCATAGGGCGCGACATGCACGGCGAGCGCCACCCGCCGGTCGAGTCCCGAGACCCGGATGGCCGGCACCAGATGGTCCACCGTGTGCGAGGCCAGGATGGCCAGCCGCAGCGGCGTCAGCCCGCCCGGCCGGCCTTCCGCGGCGAGACCCTCCGCCGCCAGCCGGTCGATCCGGCCGGTGGCGGTGAAGTCGCGCCGGAAGCCGGCGAGCCGGATGGCCTCGGCCAGCTTCGCCGCGGCATCGGGCAGGCGCCGTGCCGCGCTGAGGGCGGCGCCAAGGTCGGGATGGGTGGGCAACCAGGCGAGCTGATCCATGATTCGCCTCAGAACTGGAAGTAGAGGAATTCGGTCGGCGCGGCCGACATGGCGCGCGCCAGGGCGAAGAAGCCGAGCACGCCGAGCGCCACGCCATAGGCCAGGCCGGGCCGCCAGGTGGCGATGGCCAGCCGCTGCTGCAGCCAGTTCATCTGCGGGCGCCAGTTCAGCGCGGTGCGGTAGTGCCGCAGGAACTGCTGGGTGTTCGGCAGGAACCAGACGATGGCGAGCAGCACCGCGATCTCCAGCCCGAGCACGGGCTTGAAGAAGGGCCCCGCCTCGAAGGGAATGCCGAGCAGGCGGGCCATCGGCGCGATGCCGGGGATACGCTCGAAGGAGGTCGGCAGCAGCACGCCGTTCAGCCCGACCATGCTGGAGAGCATGCTCAGCGCCGCCTCCAGGCTGGGCGCGCGGAAGAAGACGTTGCCCACCACCACGCAGAGGAAGGTCAGCAGCACGGCCGGCACACGGTGCCAGGGCTTGTCGCTGTCCACCTTCCAGCCCCAGCTCGCCTTCAGCGCCCGCCAGGCCTGCACCACCACGAGATAGAAGCCGTGCAGCAGGCCGAAGACCACGAAGGTCCAGCCGGCGCCGTGCCAGATGCCGGAGATCGCCATCGTCACCAGCGTCGGATAGGCGATCATGGCGATGAAGGTGCTCACCCCCATCTTGCCGCGCTTCGGCAGCGGCTTGCCGGCGGCGACGCGCGCGCGCGTCACCCGCAGCACGATCGGGTTGTAGAGATAGGCGGTCAGGAAGCGCGTCAGCGTCATGTGCCAGCGCGACCAGAAATCCGCGATGTTGTGCGCCTTGAAGGGGCTGTCGAAATTCGGCGGCAGGCTGATGCCGAAGAGCAGCCCGAGCCCGATCGCCATGTCGGTATAGCCGGAGAAGTCGAAATAGAGCTGCATCGTATAGGCGAGGGCGGCGCTCCAGGCGTCGAGCAGCGGCAGCGTCATGCCATTCTGCGCCGCGCTGAAGACCGGCCCCGCCTCGGCGCCCATCGGATCGGCGAAGAGCACCTTCTTCGCCAGGCCCAGCAGGAAGAGCGTGGCGCCCACCGAGATGTTGTCGATTCGCGGCCGGAAGTTGTCGGCATTGCTGAACTGCGACAGCATTTCCCGGTGATGCGTGATCGGCCCGGCGATCAGGTGCGGGAAGAAGGTGATGAACAGGCAGTAGTTGAGGAAGTCGTGCTCCACCACCGCGCCGTCATGCGCGTCGCTGAGATAGGCGATCTGCTGGAAGGTGAAGAAGGAGATCGCCAGCGGCAGGATGATGTGCGGCACGTTCCAGCCGAGGCCGAGCGTGTCGTCCAGCGTGCCCACCAGGAAGCCGGTGTACTTGTAGTAGCCCAGCAGCAGGACGTTGCCGGCGATGCCGAGCGCCAGCACCAGCCGCGAGGGGTGCTTCAGCAGCCAGCCGCCCAGCAGGTAGTTGGCGACGATGCTGCCCATCAGCAGCGGCAGATAGTGCGGGTCCCACCATCCATAGAAGAACAGCGAGGCGAGGGTCAGCCAGACACCGGCTAGGCGCTGGCGCCCTGTCCCGGCGAAGAGGAAGAAGCCCAGCAGGACGACAGGTAGGAACCCAGCGATGAAAACGGCCGAGTTGAACAGCATCGGGCGGAAACCCTTTTGGAGCCGGCATTGTGGAGCGCCGCGCCAGCGGAAGAGGGTTCCGTCTGTGGCGGTCATCGAGACGATACTTAAAAAATTGTACTGGTCGAACTGTCCATTTGCTGAATCACGGCCATTTTAGGGCGAGTTGGCCTGCCGCAGCTATCGCACGAGTTATGGAGTCTCGCGGAATATTTACTTTCCCTCCCGCGACTGTGCTGCGTTGCAGGAGGGCGCCGAGTCACATCCGCCGCAGCCAGATTTCCTCCACCGCATGTTGCGGGCCCTTGCGCAGCACCAGCCGGGCCCGTTCCCGGGTCGGCAGGATGTTCTCCCGGAGGTTGCGGAGGTTGATCTCCTCCCAGATGCGCCGCGCCACCGTCACGGCCTCCTCCTGCGGCAGGTCCTTGTAGCGCTGGAAGTAGGAGCCCGGCTGCTGGAAGGCGGTGCGCTGCAGCAGCAGGAAGCGCTGCACGTACCAGTCCGCGATGGCGCTCTCCTCGGCATCCACATAGACCGAGAAGTCGAAGAAGTCGGAGGCCAGCAGGGTCGCGCCGGCGGTCGCCTGCAGCACGTTCAGCCCCTCGAAGATCAGGATGTCCGGCCGGCGGATCACCTGCTGCTGCCCGGGGACGATGTCGTAGGAGAGGTGGGAATAGACCGGCGCCGCCACCGCCGGCTCGCCCGCCTTCACCGCGTTGAGGAAGGCGATCATCCGCCGCAGGTCGTAGCTCTCCGGGAAGCCTTTGCGCTGCATCAGCCCGCGCTCCTCCAGCACCCGGGTCGGGTAGAGGAAGCCGTCGGTGGTCACCAGCTCCACCTTCGGGTGGTCCGGCCAGCGGGCCAGCACGGCGCGCAGCACGCGGGCGAAGGTGCTCTTTCCCACCGCCACGCTGCCGGCGATGCCGATGATGTAGGGCGGCAGCGCGGCAGGCCGGCCGAGGAAGGTGTCCTGCACCAGTCCCAGGCTGCGCGCCGCCGCCACATGCAGGTTCAGCAGGCGGGAGAGCGGCAGGAAGACGTCCACCACCTCCTCCAGGGAGAGCCGCTCGGTCAGGCCGCGCAGCCCCTCGACATCCGTGCTGGAGAGCGAAAGCGGCGTGCTGGCTCGCAGCCCCGCCCATTCCTGGCGCCCGAACTTGCGGTAGGCGGCGGTCACCGTCGACTCCTCAACCGGGCTGGCAGCGTCGTTCATGGGGCAACCTTCCTTGGCGGCCTGGACGTCTCCCAATTCTGGCATTGCTGCGCTGCGATGCGAAGGTTGGGGAGGAGAAATTTCCCTCCGCCCGCGCGCTCAGCTGGCAGGCCCGGGAGGGAATGACGTCTCCCCCGGACCCCGCTTCCTTGTTCTGTCGGCCCGGCCGCGCGGGCGGCAGCCGTGGGCGCCGCGGCGTGGGGCCTCCCAGGCAACCGGCACGGCTTGGACAGGGCCGGGAGAACGCGCCCGGCACCGCTGCCAATGGCATCTCCGATCCTTCAGCATCGCCAGGGAGGCCGAACCGCCTGCGACCGCGGAGAAGGGCATCGCCGACATGCGCTGTCGGTGGTCAGCGGGAGAGTGGCGCGCCACTCTCCCGCGCGCGAGGTCCTCCGCCGGCCCGCTGTTGCCGCGCCACCGGCTGGTGCATCGGGAGGATGGGGCGAGATGAAAGGGCTCTCAGCGCGCCAAACCAAGCCGTTGGAGTACCCATTTCGATGAGGAGAGGAAAAGCCGGGCTGCGATCCGCTTCCCACAAGAATTTCTGCGGGATAGGTAAGTTCAAATACGATTCTCTGTCGAAATGGAATGTCCGTTCCCTTTTCGTGTGCTAGCCTTCGCCAGAACCTGTTCCAATCCTGGAGAATTTGCATGCCACGCTTGTCTCTCGTGATGCTGGGCGGCCTTGGAGCCCTTCTGACCGCCTGCAACGCGCCGTCGGCTTCCAGGAGTCCCACCCCACCCGCCGCCCCTTTCGGCAGCCCGACAGCGGGCACCGGCACGATCAATCCGATCGAAGGCCGCAGGATGCAGGAGCCGGTGCCGGGCGTCGGGAGCCCCACAGCCGGCACGGGCACCATCAATCCGGTGGAAGGTCTCCGCACGCAGCCGCCCAGCCCCGGGGTCGGGATGCCGGCGGCCGGAAGCGGGCTGATCAACCCGATCGAGGGTCGGAAAAGCAATCCTCCCATACCGTGAGGGCGCGGTTCGCGCAGGCGAGCACGCAGCGTGGCTCAAGCCACGGGGCGCCGGGGCCCCGACGCCTGCCACGCTGCCGCCCCTTCCCGGGGCGCAGCAGGGACGGGGGGGCAAGCATCCGGCGCAGGCCGCCTGCGGCGGACGGGCGCTCCGCTCCTCCTGAGCGACCGACGGCGCTTACACGGCGGGGCGCCCGCTGAGGCTCCCCTGGCCGGCGGATGCGCGCGACCTTACGCCAGGTCCCGCGCGATGGCGGCCGTAGCCCGTGCGGGAGCGCTGCCGGCATGAACGACATCCTCACCAGCCTCCTCGCCGCCGGCTGCGTCTTCACGGGGGGGCTTGTCGGCCTGCAGCTCCACCGCGTGCTTCCCGACCATCACCTCACCAAGGAAACGCTCGACGTCATCAGGCTGGGCACCGGCATGGTGTCGGTGCTGGCCTCCCTCGTTTTCGGCCTGCTGATCGCCACCGCGAAGTCGGCGTCGGATACCGCGGACAGGGAGATGCGCGCCTATGCGGCCGAGACGATCCTGCTTGACCGCAGCTTGCGGAGCTACGGAGAGGACGCGGCGAGGCCCCGCGCGCTGCTTCGCCGCGCAACGGGGCGCATGCTGCAGGATCTCTGGCCAGGGCAGGGCGGGCGCTTCGTGGGCATCGACGACGCCTCGGCGGGAGCCTGGCTGGAGCAGGTGCGGGACGCCATCGAGGGGCTGGAAACCACCGAACCGCGGCGGATCTGGCTGCGGCAACAGGCCCTGCAATCCAGCACCGCACTGCTCCGGCAGCGCTGGACCATGATCGAGCAGGCGGGGCCGAACGTCAGGCCGGTGATCCTCGGCGTGCTGATCCTCTGGACGGTCGTGATCCTGGCCAGCTTCGGCCTGAACTCGCCCTGCAACGGCACGGTGGTGGGTGCCTTCCTGATCATTGCGCTGGTGATCGGGGGCGCCGTGTTCCTGATCCTGGAGATGGACAACCAGTTCGAGGGCATCCTCCGCCTCTCGGAGCAACCCTTGCTCAGGGCCTTGTCGGAGATGGGCGAGGGATTCGCCGGCCTGGACCAGTCCGAGGCCGCTCCGGCCGCGCCTGATTGACCGGCGCGCGGCATGCGGGAGGCGATGCCATGGACCGGACTTCGGCGATGATCCCGGCGCATCCGGACGAGATGCAGGCCAGGGTCGAGATCAGCCTGGGCGGCGGCAGGACCCTCGCGGGCACCGCCCGCGCGACGCCGGCCGGCCTGATAACGGCGGCGATGCTGGCTTCCGCCGATCTGTTGTCAGCTGCGGCGCTCATCCGGGCCACGACAGCCAGGCCGCAAGCGGAAAGGGGCTCTCCAGCGCGGTGACGCGCCCTCGCCGGGGGAGGAGAGGCGAGGCACCGCCACGGACAATTCCCCCGGCCCGCTTCACCCGCGCGCCACGGCGCGGCCCGCCTTCAGTTCTCCAGCATCCGCCGGAGCAGCTCGACATCCTCGGCGAAGGTGCTGTCGGACTGCATCAGCTCCGCCACGCGGGAGACGGCGTGCATGACGGTGGTGTGGTCGCGGTTGCCGAAGCGCCGGCCGATCTCGGGCAGCGAGCGGGAGGTGAGCTGCTTCGCCAGGTACATCGCCACCTGCCGCGGCCGCGCCACGTTGCGCGCCCGCCGGGCGGAGGACATGTCGGTCAGGCGGATGTTGTAGTGCTCCGCCACCTTGCGCTGGATCTCCTCGATCGTCACCCGGCGGTCATGCGCGCGCAGGATGTCGTGCAGCACCTCCTGCGCCGATTCGAGCGTGATCGGCCGGCCGAACAGGTTCGCATGCGCGATCAGCCGGTTCAGCGCGCCTTCCAGCTCGCGGACGTTGGAGGTGATCTTGTGCGCCAGGAACTCCAGCACGCGCGGCGGCACCTCCACCTCGGCGCCCTGCGCCTTGGCCTGCAGGATGGAGATGCGCAGCTCGTAGGTGGTGGCGTGGATGTCCGCCACCATGCCGCAGCCGAGCCGTGTCCGCAGCCGGTCCTCCAGCCCCGAGAGGTCGGAGGGCGACTTGTCGGCCGAGACGACGATCTGCTTCCCCGCATCCACCAGCGCGTTGAAGGTGTGGAAGAACTCCTCCTGCGTGTTGTCCTTGCCGATCAGGAACTGCAGGTCGTCGATCATCAGCACGTCGACGGAGCGGAGGCTCTCCTTGAACTCCATGGTGGACTGCGCCCGCAGCGCCGCGATGAAGCGGTACATGAACTTCTCGGCCGACATGTAGGCGACGTTGCGCTGGCCGTTGAAGCTGATCGCCCAGGCGATGGCGTGCATCAGGTGGGTCTTGCCGAGCCCGACGCCGCCATAGAGGAAAAGCGGGTTGAAGCCCGGCGAGGCCGGCTTCTCCGCCACCCGCCGCGCGCAGGCATGGGCGAACTCGTTCGGCTTGCCGACCACGAAGCTGTCGAAGGTGAAGCGCGGGTCGAGCGGCGCGGCCCAGTCGTTGCGCGACTCGGCGCGGCTCTCCGCGCGCGCCTCGGCGTGGCTGCGGGGCGGGGAGGAGAGGGGCTCGGCGAGCGCCAGCGTCGCCTGCTGCGGCCGCGCCACCGGCGCCGCGCCGGCCAGCCCGTCCGACATGGCGGCTTCCGGCTCCGGCGCGCGCAGCTCGGGCGCGACGCGGATATCCACCCGGCGGACGCCGAGATTCTCGGCCGCCCAGAGGCTGCGCAGGCGGTCGCCGTAGTGGCCGCGCACCCAGTCGCGCAGGAAGCGGGTCGGCAGCAGGATGACCGCCTCCTCGCCCTCGATGGCGGAGAGGGTCATCTGGCGCAGCCAGCTCCGATACTCGACCTCGCCCACTTCCTCCCTGAGCCGGCCCCGAATCCGGGCCCAGGCTTCCGTCACCTGCCCAGGGGCAGCGGAAGGGGAAGCGCCGAGCTCTTTCTCCATGCGAAGCACCTGCCACCCTTTTGGCCCGAGGCCAGCCTGATGCGTCCCCTTGCGGGGAGGGAATCGATGTGCGGCACGGCCACCTGCCCGGCCATGGGCCGCAGACAGGTTCAGATATTCGTACCGCCCGCCGCGCGCAGGACGCAAATCACCGATTCGCTTGCGACAGCGGATTCAAGAATAGAACCCATCAGTCGAAAGTCGACCGGCAATGCGGTGATGTAATTGGGTAGTTTTGGTCCAGCGCGTGATCTTTGGAGGCTATCCCCCGCCGCGCCTCTGGCGCAACGGGGACTTAGCGAGAACACGAAATACGCTGGTCACCCCACGAAGAGACGCGGGATGTTCAGCCCTGCGCCGCCACGCCCAGCGCCTTGATCCGGGCGGAGAGGCGGGACAGCTTGCGCGAGATGGTGTTGAGGTGCAGCACGCCCTTCGTCGCGGCGCGCTGCATCTCCGGCTGCGCGTCCTTGAAGGCCGCCTGGGCCGCGGCCTTATCGCCGGAGGCGATCGCCTTTTCGACCTTGGTGAGGAAGGTACCGACGCGGGAGCGGCGAGCGCGGTTGCGCTCGTTGCGGATGGCCGTCTGCCGGATGCGCTTGCGCGCGGAAGCCGTGTTCGCCATGGCGGTGTTTCGAACCAGTCGTCTGTGTCTCAGGAACGCGCGGCACCCCTCGGGGTCGCTGCGGGAAGGCGCGGTTTAGCCGCCGGGATGCGCCAGAGTCAATGGATACGGGCCGCCCTGCCTGGCCGCCTCCCGGATTCAGCCCCGGTGTTGCCGCCGCGCCGCGCCAGGGCGGCCGGATCCGGCCCCACTTTCCCTGTGCCGGTGCTGGCGGCAGACTGCCCCGCGCAACCTGAAGCAGGACCTCCCGATGATTGAACGGATCACCCGCACCCCGATCATGCACCGCGCCGTGGCCTATGGGGATACGCTCCATCTCGGCGGCATCGTGGCCGAGAAGCGGGAGGGCGTGGGCATGAAGGGCCAGACCGAGCAGGCCCTGGCGCGCCTGCAGGAGATCCTGGCCAGCGCCGGCAGCGACAAGAGCAAGGTGCTCTCCGCCACCGTCTACGTCACGGACATGGCGGCCAAGGCCGAGATGAACGAGGCCTGGGTCAGCTTCTTCGGCGCCGAGAACCTGCCGGCCCGCGCCACGGTCGGCGTGGCCAACCTGGGCACGGCGGACACGCTGATCGAAGTGGTCGCCGTCGCCGCGCGCTGAAAAAGCCCAAGGCAAAAAAAGCCTGGGGGAAGGAATTCCCCCAGACCCCCATCTTCTTTCCGTCAGTTTTTGGCCCGCACCTGACCGGGCGCCCGGCCGGCCGCAATCGCCGGGGCTGCTCCAGCCCCGGCGCGGGCCTTCGCCGCCAGCACCAGACGGACAGAAAAGAAGAAGAGGGGGCCTGGGGGAGAATTCTTTCTCCCCCAGCACTCACCCCGCCGCCTCAGAAGCGCGGTTTCCGCTTCTCCAGGAAGGCGGCCATGCCTTCCTTCTGCCCTTCGGTGCCGAACAGCCCGAGGAACAGCCGCCGCTCCAGCCGCACGCCCTCGCGCAGCGGCAGCTCGAAGGCCGCGTTGACCGCTTCCTTTGCCATGGCGACGGCCGGCGCCGAGAGGCCGCCGATCTTCTCCGCCAGCGCCACCGCCTCGCCGACCAGCGACTCGGCCGGCACCACCCGCGCCACCAGCCCGGCGCGCTCGGCCTCCTCGGCGCCCATCATCCGCCCGGTCAGCACCATCTCCATGGCCTTGGACTTGCCGATGGCCCGGGTCAGCCGCTGGCTTCCCCCCGCGCCGGGGATGATGCCGAGGTTGATCTCCGGCTGCCCGAACTTCGCGGTCTCGGCGGCCAGGATGATGTCGCACATCATCGCCAGCTCGCAGCCGCCGCCCAGCGCGAATCCGGCCACCGCGGCGATCACCGGCTTCCGCACCGTCAGCACGGCTTCCCAGCTCGCGCCGATGAAGTCGTGCAGATAGGTGTCCGGGAAGCGCCGGCCCTGCATTTCCTTGATGTCGGCCCCGGCGGCGAAGGCCCGCTCGCTGCCGGTCAGCACGATGGCGGCAATGACCGGGTCCGCGTCGAAGCGGCGCAGCGCCTCGGCCAGCTCCTGCATGAGCTGGTCGCACAGCGCGTTCAGCGCCGAGGGCCGGTTCAGCCGGATCACTCCGGCGCGGCCCTGCACCTCGGTCAGGATCATCGGTTGGGCGTGTGTGGCGTCCGACATGGCGCGGCCTCCGGTTGCTTCAGCGTTGCGTGCGGGCACAGAAGAAGGTGCTGCGCCCGGATTGCACGATGCGCGCGACCCCCTGGCAAGCCGGCGCGCCCGGGCAGAGCGGGCAGGGCGCTCCCTCCCGGTCATAGACCTGGAAGCGGTCCTGGAAGTGCCCGAGCTCCCCATCCGCCTGCACATAGTCGCGCAGGCTCGACCCGCCGGCCGCGATCGCCTCCGCCAGCACCGCCTTGATGGCCGGCACCAGCCGCTTGGCCCGCGCGCCGGGCACCGTCTGCGCCAGCCGCCGCGGCGAGATCCCGGCGCGGAACAGCGCCTCGGCCACATAGATATTGCCAAGCCCGGCCACCACGCCCTGGTCCAGCAGCGCCGCCTTGATCGGCGTCCGCTTCCCCGCCAGCGCGGCGCCCAGCACGCCGGGAGTGAAATCCTCCTCCAGCGGTTCAGGACCCATGCCGGCCAGCAGCTTGTGCCCATCCTCCGCCGCCGTCGGCACCAGGTCCACGCAGCCGAACCGGCGCGGGTCCACGAAGCCGACCTGCGTCCCGTCATCCGTCTCCAGCGAGAGATGCTCATGCGCCGGCGGCGGCGCATTGGCGCCGCGCGGCCGCGCCACCATCCGCCCGGACATGCCGAGATGGATCAGCGCCGAATCGCCCCCCGAAAGCCGCATCAGCATGTACTTGCCGCGCCGCCGGAAGCCCTCCACCCGCGCCCCGGTCAGGCGTCCGGCCAGGCCGGCGGGGAAGGGCCAGCGCATGCCCTCCCGGTTGGTGGCGGCCCGCGTGATGGTGCGGCCCTCCAGCACGGCCGCCAGGCCACGCATCACGGTCTCGACTTCGGGAAGCTCAGGCATGGCGCTCCAAAAAGGCCGGGGGAAGGAATTCCCCCGGACCCCCATCTTTTTTCTGTCAGTTCAGCAGAGATGGGAAAGCATCAGCCCGCATCCAGCACCTCGACACCCGTCACGCCCGTGGCCAGCAGCGCCCGCAGGTCGCCGGCCTCCAGCGCGATGCAGCCCTCCGTCGGCGCATAGCCGGGCCGGGCGAGGTGCAGGAAGATCGCGCTCCCCCGCCCGCGCACCACCGGCGCGTCGTTCCAGCCCAGCACGCCGACGATGTCATAGACATGGTCCTGCCGCCAAAGCTCCTCGTGATGCGCGTCATGCGGCAGGCGAATGGCCGTGTTGTAGGCCGGATGCGACGAATCGTCGCACCACCCGTCATTCCGCGCGATCGGCTCCACCGGCACCGCGCAGGCCGGCGCCGTCCCCCGGTCCGCCCGGTACAGCACCCGTCGCAGCGGCAGCAGCCCCACCGGCGTGGCCGCATCGCCCTCCACCTTGTCCCGCCGCACGCCACCTTTGCCCAAGGCACAGCGCCAGGTGGTGCCGCGCAGCACCACGCGGCCATCAGGGAAGACGGTGGCGGTCAGGGAGTTGGAAGGGGCCATTGCCCCAGCATGGCGCCGCCGCGCGCCCTGGCAAGAGGCTCGCCACGCTTGCCTCAGCGCAGCAGGTGGCCGAACCGCTCCGCCTTGGTCTCCAGGTACTTGTCGTTCACCCCATTGGCCGCGAAGCGATGCGCCTCCCGCCCCGCCACGCTGATGCCGCAGGCCGCCAGCCCCGCCATCTTGTCCGGGTTGTTGGTCAGCAGCCGCACGCGCGGAATCCCCAGCGCCTGCAGCATGGTCGCCGCCACCAGGAACCCGCGCTCATCGGCCCCGTAGCCCAGCGCCCGGTTGGCATCGAGCGTATCGAGCCCCTGGTCCTGCAAGGTATAGGCGCGCAGCTTGTTCACCAGCCCGATGCCGCGCCCTTCCTGCGCCAGGTAGAGCAGGACGCCCGCGCCCTCCTCCCCCATGCGGCGGATGGCTCCCCGCAACTGCGGCCCGCAGTCGCAGCGCAGGCTGCCCAGCAGATCCCCCGTGAAACACTCCGAATGCGCCCGCGCCAGCGGCGCCCCCCCGGCGGCGGCCAGCTTCTCCGGCTCCCCCACCAGGATCGCCAGGTGCTCGATCCCCCCATCCGCCGCCCGGAACGCCACGATCCGCGCATCCCGCGCATCCTCCAGCGGCACCCGCGCCTCCGCGACCCGCGCCAGCGTGGTCGCCGCCGTCGCCGGATAGGCCAGCACATCCTCTGCCGGCACGCTCAGCAACCCGAGCTGCGCCACGGCCGTTGCTCGCGCCGGCGCCGCCACCAGCGCCGGCAACAACCGCCCCAGCTTCGCCAGCGCCAGCGCGGCCGGCGCCAGGGCGGGCGGTGGGACCAGCTCCGGCAACTCCGGCAGCAGCCGCTCCGCCACCGGATCGGCCAGCCGCCGCAGCGCCGCCGGCTCCAGCAGCGCCGGTCCCGGCCGCAGCGCCACCACGCCCTCCTCCATCTTGCGCCCGTCGGCATCCCCCGGCGGCGGAGCGGCGACCGGCCGCTGCAGCACCGCCGCGGCCCGCAAGGGCGCCAGCAGCAACACCGGTGGCGCCAGCGCGGCGGCGGCGATCTCCGCCAGCCCCCGCGCCCCCACCGTCTCGGCGGCAGCCACCAGCAATGGCCCTTGCGATCCCTCGATCAGCACCGGCGTCCCGCGCCGCAGGTCGCTCGCCGCCCGATGCACCCCGCGCAGCGCCAGGGCCGCGGCATCCGGCAGCGGAAGCCCGATCTCCGGGTCGTGCCCCATTTCCGGCGCCACGTTTCCTGTGCTGGTCATCCCATCGCTTCCCGTCGATCTTCGGGTAATCTGGTCGCGGATACCTGTCTGTGACAATGTGGCCTCACATCCGGGCTTGCCATCCCCCCGCCTTTTGGCAGAAAAATCAATCTTTAGATGCACCCTAGTGCCTGCCGGCACTTGCCGGATGGCGCGCCTGCCGTCACGATAAGGCTTGATAGCCTTCCCGTGGGGGATTCCATTCTGGGAAGGTTGATGCTTTGTCTTTCCACTGGCTAGGTCGAGAAATCGCATGACTGGCCCGCGGCCGATCCTGATCGTGGACGATGATGACGCCCTGCGCGCCACACTGTCCGAACAACTGGCGCTGGACGGTGAGTTCGCGCCCGCCGAGGCCGGCTCCTCTGCGGAGGCTGCGGAGCAGCTCCTCGCCGGAGACGCTCGCTTCGACGCCGTGCTGCTCGACATCGGCCTCCCCGATGGCGACGGCCGGGACCTCTGCTCCCGCCTGCGCCAGCAAGGCGTGAAGCTGCCCATCATCATGCTGACCGGCGCCGACGCCGAGCAGGACGTGGTGCGCGGCCTCGATGCTGGCGCCAACGACTACATCGCCAAGCCCTTCCGCATCGGCGAGCTGCTCGCCCGCCTGCGGGCGCAGCTCCGGGTGTTCGACAATTCCGAGGACGCTGTCTTCGTGATTGGCCCCTACACCTTCCGCCCCTCGGCGAAGCTGCTGCTGGAGCCGGTGAAGAACCGCAAGATCCGCCTGACCGAAAAGGAAGCGGCGATCCTGAAGTTCCTCTACCGCGCCGGCGGCCGCCCCGTGGCCCGCCAGGTCCTCCTCAACGAGGTCTGGGGCTACAACGCCGCGGTCACCACCCACACGCTGGAGACGCACATCTACCGCCTCCGGCAGAAGATCGAGCCCGATCCGGCCAACGCAGCCCTCCTCCTCACCGAGGGCGGCGGCTACCGCCTCGACCCCCAGGCCGGCCGCGCCGCCGCCGCCTGAGGGCGATCGCACCGCTCAGACCGAATGAAGCCGGGCCGCACAGGCCCGGCTTTTTTCATCGGCGCCGCCCGTTCCGATACCTGGCCCTGCCCGCTGCGGGATCGAGGCCGCCCCCGGGCCAGCCCTCGAACCGCGCGCCGGCGCCCGCGCGGACGGGCACCGGCCCTGAACCGCGCGGCAGGCCACTCTCCCGCAACCCCTCGTTGATTACTCCGTTGTCCTGGCACCGTCTCCGCCGCAGGAAGGTCGCGCTGCCAGACGCGCGCCCTCCGGCCCGACCCGGAAACCAGCCCAGGAAAACAAGAGGATCCGCCGTGGCCGCCACCCCGACCCCCAGATCCCCGACACCATCCCCGACCCGGTCCCCGCGCCCGCTCCACCCGCTGCACGCCATCCTGCTGGCCTTCCCGCTGCCGCTCTTCCTCGGCGCCCTGCTCAGCGACCTGGCCTACAACGCCAGCTTCCACGTCCAGTGGGCCAACTTCGCCGCCTGGCTCATCGCCGGCGGCCTGCTCGTCGGCGCCTTCGCCGTCCTCTGGGCATTGATCGACCTCTTCCGCACCCGCGCCCCCGCCCGCACGCGCGCCGGCCTCTACTTCGCCGCCCTGCTCGCCATGTGGGTGCTCGGCTTCATCAACGCCCTCGTCCACGCCAAGGACGCCTTCGCCATCATGCCGGAGGCCATCCCCCTCTCCGCCATCGCCACCCTCCTGGCGCTCGTCGCCGCCTGGATGGGCTATTCCCGCCGCCCGCCGAGGGAGACCGCCTGATGCGCCCGCTCCACCACACCCTCGGCGCCACGGCACTCGCCCTGGCTGCCCTCCAGGCCGCCCCCGCCACCGCCCAGCCGCAGGTCGCCCAGCCGCCAACCGGCCAGACCGGCCCCGACCCCGCGCTGCCCCAGCCCCGGCGCGGCCTCCTCCCCAACATGACGATCCCCCGCCCCGCCGGCTGGGGCACCGAGCGCCCCACCGTCCCGCAGGGCTACACCATCCAGCCCATCGCCACCGGCCTCCGCATCCCCCGCCAGACCCTGGTGCTGCCCAACGGCGACATCCTGGTGGCCGAGGGCTCCGGCGGAAAGCAGGCCCCCACCGTCCGCCCCAAGGACTTCATCGCCGGCTTCATCAAGAGCCTCGGCAAAAGCGCGGCCCCCAGCGGCAACCGCCTCACCCTCCTGCGCGACGCCGACGGCGACGGCACCTACGAGCTCCAGCAGGTCTTCGCGGAAAACCTCAACGCCCCCTACGGCCTCGCCTTGGTCAACGGCAGCCTCTTCGTCGCCAACCAGGACGCCCTGGTCCGCTTCGACTACCGCGACGGCCAGACCCAGGCCTCCGGCCCGCCCGAGCTGGTCACGGACCTCCCCTCCGAGATCAACCACCACTGGACCAAGTCCCTCGCCGCC
>DATMFR010000043.1:0-183566 GCA_035556695.1 Roseomonas sp. | reverse complement strand
CAGCGATGACCCGCCGGAATGCAGGTCGCAGACGAGATCCGCGCGGGGCACTAGCTGCTCGCTGATGAACCAGGCGATCTGCTGCGTGACGCTGCCGTCGGGGTCGCCGGGGAAGATGCGGTTGAGGTTGAGATTGTCGAGTGGTGAGACGCGGTTTCCCGCCAGCGCTGCCGGATAGTTGGCCGTGGGCAGGATGATGACGCGGCCGCGAATCTGCTCGGGCCTCAGGGACTGCACCAGATTGGTCAGCGCCACCTGGCCTTCGTACTCGTCACCATGGTTACCGGAGACGAACAGTGCCGTCGGGCCGTCCCCGTTGCGGATGATCACGATCGGCATGGGCAGGAAGCCATAGGCCGAGATGTGCGAGGAGTGAAACAGTCGTAGATAGCCTTGCTGGAAGCCGTCCTTGTCGAAATCTACATCGCAGAGGATGCGGGTCCTGCGGGTTTCGCTCATGCGTGCGGCTCCTGGCGGTATTGTGGATCGTGGAGATGGCAGGCTGCGGCATGGCCGGGCGCATATTCGCGCAGCGGCGGTGAGACCTCACTGCAGACCGCCATGGCGAAGGGGCAGCGCGTGTGGAACCGGCAGCCGGAGGGTGGGTTGAGCGCGCTGGGGATGTCGCCCTCCACACGCAACCGTGCGGCGCGGCGGGCGGCGCGGCCTGCCGGGTGCGGCGCCGGAACCGCGGCAATCAGCGCCTGGGTGTAGGGATGCATCGGCCGGCCGTAGATCGCGGCCTTCTCGGCCACCTCCACCACACGGCCGAGATACATGACCGCCACCCGGTCCGAGATGTGGCGCACCACCGCAAGGTCGTGCGCGATGAACAGGTAGGTCAGCCCCATCTCCCGCTGCAGATCCTGCAACAGGTTGACGATCTGCGCCTGCACGGAGACATCGAGCGCCGAGACCGCCTCGTCGCAGACGATGAAGCGCGGATGCAGCACCAGCGCGCGGGCGATGCCGATGCGCTGCCGCTGCCCGCCGGAGAACTCATGTGGAAAGCGCGTCGCGGCACGTGCGGGCAGGCCGACCAACTCCAGCATCTCCGCCACGCGTTTGCGTGCCGCCGCATCCGCCCTGGCGCCATGGATCACGAGCGGCTCCATGACGATGTCCTCCACCGCCATGCGCGGGTTGAGCGCGCCATAGGGGTCCTGGAAGACGATCTGCATGGATTTGCGCATCTCGCGCATGCGGGCGTGCGGCAGGCCGGTGATGTCGGCGCCGTCGAACAGCACCTTGCCGTCGGTCGCCTCCATCAGCCGGATCAGCAGCCGCCCAAGCGTGGATTTGCCGCAGCCGGATTCGCCGACCAAGCCCAGCGTCTCGCCGGGCATGATGCGCAGGTCCACATTGTCCACCGCGCGCAGCGTGCCGGCATGGCGCCGGAACAGCCCGCCGCCGCCGAGGGTGAAATGCTTGGAGAGCGACGCCGCCTCGATCAGGGGACGCGTCATCGGGCCACCATCTCCGGCACCCGAATGCAGGCGGCGCTGTGCGCGGGAGCATGGGCGTCAAGCGGCGGCACCACCTCCGCGCAGGCGGGAATGGCAAGGCTGCAACGCGGCCGGAAGCGACAGCCGGAGGGGCGCCGCGCCGGCTCGGGCAGGTTGCCGGGAATGGCGACGAGGCGGGACTTGTCGGCGGAAAGGGAGGGGATGCAGTCCAGCAGCCCGCGGGTATAGGGGTGCAAGGGCTGGTCGAAGACGGTCTCCACCGGGGCCTGCTCCACGACGCGGCCGGCATACATGACCATCACGCGGTCCGCCGTCTCGGCGACGACGCCCATATTGTGGGTGATGATCATGATGGCCATGCCGAACTCGTCGCGCAAGTCGAGCAGCAGGTCGAGGATCTGCGCCTGGATCGTCACGTCGAGGGCCGTGGTCGGCTCGTCTGCGATCAGCAGCTTCGGGTTGCAGGCCAGCGCGATGGCAATCATCACGCGCTGCCGCTGTCCGCCCGACAGTTGGTGGGGATAGTCGTCCAGCCGCCGCGCAGGCGAGGGGATGCCGACCTTCTCCAGCATCTGCACTGCGCGGTCCCGAAGCGCGCGGGGCGAGAGCCGCTCATGCGCGCGGATTGTCTCCATGATCTGCTCGCCGATCGGGAAGACCGGGTTCAGCGAGGTCATCGGCTCCTGGAAGATCATGGCGATGCCGGGGCCGCGGATGCGCTGCATCTGGCGGTCGGACAGCGTGGTCAGCTCCTGCCCGGCGAAGCGGATGGAACCCGCCTTGATGCGCGCCGGCGGCTGCGGCAGCAGCCCCATGACGGTGAGTGCCGTCACGCTCTTGCCGCTGCCGGACTCACCGACGATGCCCAGGATCTCTCCTTCGTCGAGGCTGAAGGAAATGTCCTCCACCGCGTTGATCTCACCGCGCTCGGTGCGGAAGGCGGTGGTGAGGCCCTGAATTTCGAGCAGGCTCATTGCTGGATCCTGAGCCGGGGGTCGAGCACGTCGCGCAGCCCGTCGCCCAGCATGTTGAGGCCAAGCACGGTGATCATCAGCGTGACGCCGGGAATGGCGATGATCCAGGGCGCGTCGCGCATGAAGTCGCGCCCCTCGGCCATGATGTTGCCCCAGGTCGGCGTCGGTGGCACCGCGCCGAGGCCGAGGAAGGAGAGCGTTGCCTCCGAGAGCACGGCATAGGCGAAGAGGAAGGAGAGCTGCACGATCATCGGCGCCATGGCATTGGGCAGGATGTGGTGGCGCAGGATGCGCCAGTGCCCCGCACCGGCGGCAATGGCGGCCTGCACGTATTCCATCTCCCGCAACACGATCACGGAGGAGCGCACGATGCGCGCCGTGCGCGGCACATAGACGATGCCGAGCGCGATGATGACGTTCGCGGTGGAGGGACCGAGCATGGCGGTGACGCCGATCGCCAGCAGGATGGCGGGGAAGGCCATCAGCGCGTCGTTGATGCGCATCAACAGGTTGTCGAGGCGGCGGAAATAGCCGGCCAGGGCGCCAATCAGCGTGCCGAAGACGGCGTTCAGCGCCACGACGGAAATGCCGATGATCACCGAGAGCCGCGCCCCCCAGACGACGCGCGACCACAGGCTGCGGCCAAAATTGTCGGTGCCCAGGACGAAGTCCCCGCCCGGCGGCAGGAACTTGTTGCGCATGGAAAGGCGGTTCGGGTTGATGTCGGTGATCCAGGGCGCGGCCGCCGCCATGAAGGCGATGATGCCGAACAGGATCAGCCCGGTGACGAAGAGGCGGTGCCGGAACAGCCGGCGCAGGGTCATCCAGGCCGGATGCACGCGCTTCGGCTCGGGCTCCGCCTCGGACTGGATGGCCTCCAGCGGCAGCGCGCCGGTTTCACTCATAGCGCACCCGCGGGTCGAGGAAGGCGTAGAGCATGTCGATCCCGATATTGATGAGCACCAGGAAGGCGGTGACCAGCAGCAGCCCGCCCTGTACCATGGGATAGTCGCGGTTCAGCACCGCCTGGGTCAGCAGGCCGCCGATGCCCGGGAGGGAAAACAGCGTCTCCGTCACCACCGCGCCGGAGATCAGCAGGCTGATGATGATGCCGACCACGGTGGTGATCGGGATCAGGGCATTGGCGAGCGCGTGCTTGAACACCACCTGGCGGGCCGGCAGGCCCTTGGCGCGGGCGGTGCGGATATAGTCCTGCCGCAGCACCTCCAGCATGGTGGAGCGCGTGATGCGCGCCAGCAAGCCGGCCTGCAGCAGCGCCAGCGAGATGGCGGGCATGGTGGAGGTGAGAAACCAGCCCCAGGGATTCTCGGTAAGCGGAATATAGCCGCCGGTCGGCAGCCAGCCGAGATGCACCGAGAAGACGATGATCATCAGCAGGCCAAGGAAGAAGCTTGGCACGGAGATGCCGATCATCGCGAACATCATGGCGAACTGGTCAACCACGGAGTTCTGCCTGAGTGCCGCGACGATGCCGGCGAGCAAGCCGATCAGCAGCGTCAGCACCAGTGCGTAGGCGGAGAGTGCCAGCGTGACCGGCAGGCGCTCCAACGTCACCTCGACGACGCCCTTGCCCATCAGCAGGGAGCGGCCGAGATCGCCCTGCAGCAGCCCGCCATACCAGCGGACGAACTGCACCAGGAAGGGCTGGTCGAGGCCAAGGTTGATGCGGATCTGCGCCACCTGGTCCGGGGTCGCCGAAAGGCCAGCGATCGCCGCGGCCGGGTCACCCGGGATGAGGCGCATCATGCCGAAGGTGATGAGGCTGACGATCAGCAGGACGGGAATGGCACTCGCGATGCGGCGGAGCGCGACGCCTAGCATGGCCGCTCGTCCATGAGGATCTTGCCGAAGGCAAGAAACTTTCGAAAGGGAACCGGCGCCGAGACGCCGGCAGTTTCAAATCTGCCGCCCGCTGGTGGCAAGGCCATGGCGATCATGCGCGTCCATCGGCGTGGAGGCGGAAGAGAGGCGGGGGAAGCATCCTTCCCCCCGCAAGAGCGACGCACCTCACTTCTTGATCCAGACATTGCTGAAGCGCGGGATGCGGAAGGGGTGGAAGTTCTGCACATTCGCCCGCACCGCCTGCACCTTCGTCAGCGAGCCGAAGGGATAGGCATAGGCCTTCTCCAGGACGAGCTTCTGCATCCGCGCGAAGGCCTCGTTGCGCTCCTTCTCCGTGGGCTTGGTGTTCATGTCGTCCCAGGCGGCCTGCACCTCGGGGTCGGGCTTGTCGTCGCGCGGGCGGTACTGCGGGCCGGGCGCAGAGAGGAACTGCATGGTGGCGAGCGCGCCCAGTGCCGGCTGCGTGCCCCAGCCGGAATGGAAGAAGTGCCACTCGTTGCTGTTCACCTTCTGCGACATCTGCACTGAGGTCGGCCAGTCCGTCACCTTCAGCTCGGCCTTGATGCCGATGGCCTGAAGCTGCTGCTGCATGACCAGCGCGGCGTTGTACATCGGCGCGTAGTCGCGGTTGGTGAGGATGTAGATCGGCTCGCCCTTGTAGCCGGATTCCTTCAGGTATTTCTGCGCCAGGTCGGGGTCGTTGATGTTGTAGGTTTCCTTCCCCGCATCCGTGTAGGTGGGCTGGTTCGGGTACTGGAAGCCGACATTCAGGCTGTAGTTGTTGTCGGTCGCCGCATCCATGATGTCCTCCATGCCCAGCGCGGCCTGCACGGCCTTGCGGAACATGAGGTTGTCGGTCGGCGGGTTCGCGGTGTTGGGCAGCGCGATCTGGATCCACCAGTTCTTCAGCGGCAGCACCGCGACGTTCGGATTCTTCCGCATCGCCTCGACCGACTTGGTCGGGATGTCCTCGACGCCCTGCAACTCGCCCGTCTCCAGCCCGGCGACGCGCGCCGAAGCCTCGGTGACGATGCGGAAGGTGACGCTGTCCAGGCAGGCCAGCTTGTAGCCGCCGAAACCGGTGGCCTGCTCGAAGGCGGTGTTGGGCTTGTAGCCGTCGAAGCGCACCAGCTTGGCGTGGCTGCCCGGCACGAACTCGGCCAGCTTGAACGGTCCGGTGCCGATCGGCTTCAGCTGCTGTGGCGCATCGTCCTTGTTCTCGGCGGGGATGATGACGATCGGCACGCTGAAGGAGGAGAGCGCCTCCATGAAGGTCGGCTGCGCCCGCTCCATGCGGATGATGAAGGTGCTGGGGTCTGGCGCCTCCCAGCCCTTGACGTTCTCCAGCGTGCTGCGCTGCAGGCCGAGCTTCTTGTAGCGGTCGAAGGAGGCGACGACATCGGCCGAGGTCATCGGCTTGCCGTTGTGGAAGGTGATGCCCTGGCGCAGCCTGAAGGTGTAGGTGAGGTGGTCGGGCGCCTCCTCGACCTTCTCGGCCAGCTCGGGGATGACGTTGTTGTTCTCGTCCCGCGTCACCAGCGATTCGTAGATGTTCATCGCGATGTTACGGGTGGAGATGGTGTTCGACGCCATCTGGTCCAGGCTGTTGACGTTTGCCTCCTGGCCGAAGACGAGGTCACCACCGCGCACGGGGCAGGTGAAGGGCGCGGCTAGGGCGGAGGCGCAGGGTGCGGCCGCCAGGGAGGCGGCCAGCAGCGCCGGCGTGGCGCAGGTCCGCAGAAAGGCTCGCTTCATCCTCAGTCTCCGCTCTGCGTGGTGGGATCGGTCGAGAAGCTTCGCTGAGAAGAAGCTTTCCGGCACCGTCACGGAGCGTCAACCCGGATTCGCACAGACTACGGGCAAAAAGGCCAAAATTTCAGCGCATTCGCCCGCAGTTTATTCGCACTGCACAAAAATTTAGCGCGCGGTGCGGCTAAAGCGGCGCACCACGTTCTCCAGCAGGCGACTGACCGGCCCTTCGAAGCCGTCACGCCAGAGGCTGCCACAGAACGTGATGGAACCGACAGAAAAAACCGCGCCCCCGCCCGGTGTGTCGAAATAGATGATCTCGCCGCGCTTCAGCGCGTCCGGCGCCTCGCCGGATACCGTGCTGACATGCGAGAGCAGTTCCTCCGGCACGGTGACGAAGGAGGCGGGCGGCTCCTCCGAACGCGCCAGCACCACCGTCTCGGGCGGGGAGCCCAGGGTGACGTCAGCGCGGTCCAGCTCGAAGCCTGCCGCGCCACCACCCGAGAGGCCGTAGTCGCCCAGCACCTCCTCCTCGATGCCCTCAAACATCCAGGCGAATTCGGGCGTGTGGCTGGCGGGCAGGCGGCGGTAATGCGTGCCCTCGAACAGGCCCTGGCCGGAGAAGCCGACGCCCACCAGGGCCTGCGGCGGCCGCCGGTTGCGCCGCCACAGCCCGCCATACTGGCCATCCAGCGCGTGGTAGTATTCTCCCGGCTCGGCGGCCCAGGCGCGGATGCCGCCCTCGGCGCGGCGCAGCTCGATCATGCCCGGCAGTTCCGGCACGCAGGCGATGCGCCAGTAGAAGCCGTTGCCGCCGAGATAGGTGAGGCGCCCGCCCGCGGCGGTGTGGTCGCGCAGCGCGTCGAGCGTCGCCGCCGTGTGGTACTCGGGATGGGAGCCGGTCATCACCAGCGGGTAGGGCGCCAGCAGGGCGGCACCCTCCTCGTGCAGGTCCTCGTCGGTGATGACGTCGAAGGCGAGGCCGCGCGCCTCCAGCCATGCGAGGATATGCGTGTCCGCCGGGTAGTGCCGCAGTCCGGAGCCGCGCGCGTCGTTGAAGGTCAGGAAGCCCGGCCGCATGGTCAGGATCGGCCGCAGGCGCGAGGAGAAGGCGATGCCGCTGTCGTCCGGGTGGCGGTTGTAGGTGCTGCGGCCATAGAGCGGATAATGGTCGGGGTTGTGCGGATAGGCGCCCCAGTCGCGCACCCGCTGCATATAGGCTTCGTCCGCATTGCCGCGCGCGTGGTTGGCATAGGCCTGGTAGGTGAAGGTGGAGGCCAGGAAGGCAATCGGCGCCGTTGCTGTGCCGCGCGGCGGCAGGACATAAAAGGGTAGCCAGTCCTCGCCGGCCTCGCAGGTGAGGTGGAGGGCGTAGGAACCGCTGCGCAGGTCGGGCGGAATGTCGAAGCGGAAATCGGTCTGCCAGCCGCAATCGCCGAGGTCATCGGCGTGGAAGTGGATGGCGGCATAGTCCTCCGGCGCGTGGCGCCAGCACATCTCGCGCCCCGACCAGCGGGCGCCGACCACGGCGCGCGTCGGCACGTTGCGGAGTTCGCCATGGCAGGCCTGCGGGCCGGTGTCCTCGATGCGCTGCGTCGGGATACCGCGGCTGAAGTCCCAGCGCGCCAGCGGCTCGGCGGGCAGGTCGAGCGGCGCCGGCCATGCGGCGAAGGCGCCGGGCAGGATGGCCGGCTCCTCCAGCTTGGCGGTGACGTGGCGCGTGGGCTGCCGCGCATCCTCGGCACCGATCAGCACCGGGCCGCCGCCGGCGGGCGGCGTGAAGCCATCGAGCGCCGCCCGCACCACCACGGCGCCGCCATCTCCGGGTAGCAGCGGCTGCTGGCCGAGCACCAACGCATCCTCCTCCGGCGCGAGGCTGAGCCAGAGCCGGTACCAGCCGCGCGCCTTCAGCGGCGCGCCGGCAGCGACCTCCCGCACGGTGCCGCCCCGTGCCAGCCGTGCCACCGCTCCTTGTGGCCCGAGGCCGAGCGTGACGCGGGTACCGTCCTGCTCCTCGCTGAGCAGGGCGGCCGTCTCGCCCGGCAGGGCGGCGGCCCAGACCAGCACGGTCCAGGTCGCCGCGCCGGTCGCGCGGTGCGGCCCCGCCGGCACGACGGCGCAGGAGCCGGCATGGATCGGCTGGTGGCGACCGGGGAAGGTGATGTCGAAGCGGGCCGAGAGATCCTCGAAGCGCAGGCCCGGTCCGGCGGGATTGGGATCGCCGCTGATCACCCTCATCAGCTGTGCCCGGCAGGACTGGCCCGAAGGCACGCTCACCTGTGCCGCGAGGCTCTCGCCGGGGCGGCGGGAGAAACGGTCGAGATAGCCGGTGACCGGCAGTTCCTGCATCGGAGGGCCTTTCCTGCGGGCATGCGAACTGCCAGCGTAACGATGCGCGGGGCGGCGGCAAGCTCTCGTGGCGTCTGGCCCGCTGCGCAGCGAAGTTTCCGACCTTCGTGATTCCGAGGCGATTCCGCTTGGCATTCCGCCATCATCGGGCGCAGCCTCGGCCTTCGGCAGTGACAGGAGCCCGGCATGGCAACGACGATCCGACAGCTCACCCGCAGCCCGGAAGAGGAGGCGGAATGGGCGCTGCGCTGCGACATGGCGGCGGTGTTCCGCGTCGCCGCGCGGCTCGGCTGGAACGAGCAGATCGGCAACCACAACAGCCTCATGCTGCCGGGCGAGACGCCGCGCTTCCTGATCAATCCGCGCGGCTACCTGTTCCAGGAACTGCGCGCCAGCGACCTCATCATCTGCGACCTGGAGGGGCAGGTGCTGCAGGGCAGCGGCGAGTTGCGAAAGGTGGCCTTCCACATCCATGCGCGCATCCACCTGCAGAATCCCGCCGCCACCTGCGTCATCCACGTGCATCCGCGCTGGCTCACCGCGCTCTCGCTGCTGCGGGATACGGAGTTCGCGCTCTCGCACCACAACAACCTGCTGCTGAACGACCGCATGGTCTACGACCACGAAGGCGACGAGCCCGTGCACCAGAACGAGGAGGGCGACCGCATCGCCCGGCTAATGGGCGACAAGAGCATCATGGTGATGCGCGGCCACGGCGCGACGGTGGTCGGCCCCACGGTGCACGACGCCTTCGACGAGTGCTACATGGCCGAGCGCACCGCCATGTATCAAATGACGGCGCTGCAGACCGGCCAGCCACTGCACCGCCTGCCCGAGCGGCTGCGGCGGAACCACCATGGCCCCTGGGGCGACAAGATGGATGCCCGCCTGCATCTCGACGCCTGGCGCAGGGTCCTGGACCGGGAAGAGCCGGATTACGCCCGCTAGCTCTCCTCTCGGGCGGTTGGCGGAAACTGGGGCAACCTTGCCCGCCGAACGGCAAACAGGCAAATCCTGTCTCCGATGGCCAGGGGTTCGGACCCCTGCTCCATGTGTTTGCGCGTAATCGCCGCGGGGGAGATGGAAGCCTTGCCCTGGAAGCACGATGCCGGGCTTTTCGAGGCCGTGGTGGAAGCGACAGGCGAGGCCATTCTGCTGGCCGATGCCGCCACCATGCCGCCCGGTCCGCGAATCGAGTATGTCAACCCCGCCTTCTGCCGGCTGGTCGGGCGGACGGCGCCGGATCTGGTCGGCGCCGCGCTCGATACGCTGCTGCGCCGCGCCGATGCGTCCCTGCGCGACGCTCTGGCGGCCGGCGAGGCATTCCGGAGCGATGTCGCGGGTTATCGTGACGATCGCGAGACCTATGTCGCCGAGCTGGTGGTCTCCCCTGTGCGTGACGCGGAGGGGGCGCTGCGCCGTTGGCTTGTGCTGGGGCGCGACGTCACCGAGCAGCGGCGGGCGGAGGCTGCGATGCGCGAGGAAACGCGCATGCTGGAACTGCTGAACCGCACCGGTGCACAACTCGCGGCCGAACTGGACCTGGAGAAGCTTGTCCAGGCCGTGACCGATGCTGGCACCGCCCTCTCAGGGGCCCGCTTCGGCGCCTTCTTCTATGCCGAAGGGGAGGGCGATGGGAGCCGGCTGAACCCCTATGTCCTCTCCGGCGCCACGCCCGGGGCCTTCGCGGCGCTGCCCATCCCCCGCTCCACTCCCCTCTTCGCGCCCACGCTGCGCGGAGACCCGATCATCCGCTCGGACGACATCACTCGCGATCCCCGCTATGGCAAGCGTGCGCCGCACAGTGGAATGCCGCCGGAGCACCTGCCGGTGCGCAGCTATCTCGCCGCCCCCGTCGTCTCACGCTCCGGCGCTGTCCTGGGCACGCTGCTCTTTGGCCATCCCCAGCCCGGCATCTTCACCGAACAGTCTGAGCGGATCGTCGCCGGCATTGCCGGACAGGCGGCTGTCGCGATCGACAATGCCCGGCTCTATGCTGCCGTCCAGACCGAGATCGCCGAGCGGAAGCGTGTCGCGGAGCAGCAGGAGTTGCTGCTCCGGGAGCTGAACCACCGCGTCAACAACACCCTGGCCATTGTGCAGTCCCTCGCCTCCCAGAGCCTGCGTGGCGAGGGGACCGCTGAACAGCGGCTCGCCGCCTTCCAGCACCGGCTGCTCGCACTCGCCCGGACGCATGCGCTGCTGATGCGCCAGAACTGGACTGGAGCGCCGTTGCGCGCCCTGGTCGAGGCCGAGCTGACGCCTTACGGCGGGCTCGCGGCGGGGCGGGCACGGATCGAGGGCGAGGACCTGCAGCTTCCGCCGGAAATCAGCGTGGTGATGGGCGTGGCGCTGCACGAACTGGCCGCCAATGCCGCTCGGCACGGCGCGCTCTCGGGACCACAGGGCGAGATCCGGGTCCACTGGCGGCGGGGACGGCAGGAGGGGGGGCGGCTCTGGCTGTGCTGGGAGGAACATGGAGGGCGCCCGCTGCGCGGGCCGCCGAGCCACCAGGGCTTCGGCAGCCGCCTGCTTCAGAGCGGCCTTGCGCGGCAACTCGGCGGCGAGGTGACGCTGCGCTTCACGACGGCCGGGCTGCGCTGCCGCATTGCCCTGCCACAGCCGGAATACGCCTAGCGCGCTGGCTTCTTTTCCCTGTGGATGCCGGAGTTGTGTGAAGGACGGTGTTGATCCCCCGCGGGTGCCGTGATGGCCTCCATCCCGTCCCAGAATGGGACATCCCGCACAGCAAGGAGGGATCGATGGCCATCAACTGGTCGATTCTTATTCCCGTCTCCGATGGCGTCGCCATCCCGACCTACGGCAACTACGGAGGGCCGGGCTATTCCAACGGTCAGGTGCTCGCCTCACCGGACCAGCCGGTGGACTATTCTGCACCGCCGGTGGACGCGCTGGATGCCCTGTTTCGCTTCCACGACATAGCCTACGACTCACCGAGCAACGAGGTGCGTGCCGAGGCCGATCTGGCGCTGATCCGCGGCATCGAGGGTCTCTCCCCCACCTCGCTCACGGGGGAGGAGAGCCTCTATGCCGGCGGCGCGATCCTGTTCGGGCTGACGCTGATCACTGAGGTCAACCATCACCCCGAGCTGCTGAGCCCACTGGACGTCTTTGCGGCGACCGGCACTGCGCTGCACGACATCCAGTACGGCCTCGCTCACCTGCAGCCAGACGACCAGGCGGCCTTGCAGAGCTGGCTGGTGAGCACCGGCGGCGCGGCGACGGAGCTGCTGTAGCTGCGGGAGGCGGCCCTCCGCGACCGGGCGAAGGCGCGCGCGGGCTGGCATCAGCCCGTCGCCGCTGCCGCCCCGCCTCCGCCGCGATACTCCCGGCCCAGCGGCTCAGCGCAGCCCGCATGGCAGGGCTCCAAGCCTTGGCGGTCGGCCAGGCGCACGTCATCTCCTGGCACGGACCCGGCGCGGTGATGGCGCGACCGGGCCGTCAAACCGGATGAGAGCATGGCACGCGCGACCCCGACGACGACCCCGGAACGGCCGGACCAACTCAGCACCTCCCTCCGGCGGAACATCCGCGCGCTGGAGCAGCGGCGGCAGCGTGAGGCGAGCAAGGCGAGCCTGGAGGAGCGGGTTGCCCAGACGATCACCGACTTCACCGGCAGCATGGTCTTCGTCTACCTGCACCTGGCGATCTATGGCGGGTGGATCCTGGCCAATCTGGGCTTCATCCCGGGCGTGCCGCGCTTCGATCCGTCCTTCGTCACCCTGGCGATGGCGGCCTCGGTGGAGGCGATCTTCCTCTCCACCTTCGTGCTGATCAGCCAGAACCGCATGGCCGCGGCGGCGGACAAGCGGGCCGAGCTGGACCTCCAGATCAGCCTGCTCTCCGAACATGAGCTGACCAAGCTGACCCGCATCGTCTCGGCCATCGCCGAGCGCATGGATCTTGATATCGGGAAGGATTTCGACCTGGAGGAGATCAAGCGCGACGTGGCGCCCGAAGCGGTGCTGGACGAGATCGAAGCCACCCGGAAGGCCGATTGAAGCGGCCCGAAAGGCCGGCGGAGCGCGGCCCCGCCGGCCGGGCGCGTCAGACGCGCATCGGCATCAGCACGTAAAGCGCCTCCGGCTTCGCCGCATCGACCACCACGGTCGGCGCGGCGCCGTCGGCGAAGCGGAACTCCACCTTGTCGCTGATCTGATCGGTGATGTCGGCCAGGTAGCGCGCCTGGAAGCCGATCTCCAGCGGCGTGGAGCCGTAGGTGACGGCGCCGTTGTCCAGCTCTTCCTCCGCCTGGCCCTGGTCGGGGCTGCTGGCGGTGAGCGTCAGGCTATCGGGCTTCAGGCTCAGCTTCACCGGGCGCGAGCGCTCGGACGAGATGGCGGCGACGCGGGCCACCGCCTCGGCGAAGGCGCGCTTGTCCACCGTCATGACCTTGTCGTTGCCGCGCGGGATGACGCGCTCATACTCCGGGAAGGTGCCGTCGATCAGCTTGCTGGTCAGGTGCACGCCGCCGAAGGCGAAGCGGATCTTGGTGTCGGAGAGCTTCACCTCGACCGGCTCGCTGGTCTCGTCGGCCAGCTTGCGGATCTCGTTGACCGTCTTGCGCGGGACGATGACGCCCGGCATCCCCTCGGCGCCTTCCGGCAGCGGCTCCTCCACGCGGGCGAGGCGGTGGCCGTCGGTGGCGACGGCGCGCAGCACCTTCTGGCCATCCACCTCGGTGGCGTGGATGTAGATGCCGTTGAGGTAGTAGCGCGTCTCCTCGGTGGAGATGGCGAACTTGGTGCGGTCCACCAGCTCGCGCAGCATGGCGGGCGTGATGACGAAGCTGTGCGGCAGCTTGCCCTCGGTCATCGAGGGGAAGTCCTCCACCGGCAGCACCATCAGGCTGGTCGCGAAGCGGCCGGCGCGCAGCGCCAGTGGCGCGTCGCCGCCGGGATGGTCCAGCTCGACCTTGGCGCCATCCGGCAGCTTGCGGACGATCTCGTAGAGCGTCGCGGCCGGCGCCGTGGTGCGCCCGGCACGCGCGACGGTGACGTCCGGCACCGCCTCGACGATCGCGATCTCCATATCGGTCGCGGTCAGGGTCAGGGAGCCCTCCTGCGCCGCCATCATGACATTGGCCAGGATGGGGATGGTGTTCCGCCGCTCCACCACGCTCTGCACATGCGCGAGCGCCTTGAGCAGCACCGCCCGGTCCACCGTGAACTTCATGGCTTGAGCAACCCCCCGCGCGGAAGGGGCGCGCCGGCTGCGCGCCCGAAATCGAAGACTGAAAGAAAGTCGCCCTCTCTACCAGCCTGAAACTGGCCAGGAAAGGCGGCGGGCGGAACTCTCTGCGTGGCGGGGTGTTGAACCTCTGCCATGACCGAGAATCTCTCGCTGCCGCTGGAGGCCGCGCCCCCGGTCGCCCCCTGGGCGGCCGACCGTCCCGCTGTGCTGGGGGAGGGGCCGAAGGATGCCCTCCTGATGTTCGTCGGCGAGCAGCCGGGGGACGAGGAGGACCGCAAGGGCCGCCCCTTCGTCGGCCCCGCCGGCCGGCTGCTCGACCGCGCGCTGGCCGACGCAGGGGTGGACCGCGCCGCCTGCTACGTCACCAACGCCGTCAAGCACTTCAAATATGTGATGCGGGGCAAGCGGCGGCTGCACCAGTCCCCCGACGCCGGCGACATCAAGCTCTACCGGCCCTTCCTGCTGCAGGAGGTCGAGACGGTGAAGCCGCATCTGCTGGTGGCGCTCGGCGGCACCGCCACCCAGGCGCTGATGGGGCAGAAGCTGCCGCTGCTGAAGCTGCGCGGGCAGGTCTTCGAAGGGCCGGGGGAGCGGCCGGTGCTGCTCACCGTGCATCCGAGCTTCCTGCTCCGCCTGCCGGACCCGGCGCTGAAGGAGGCGGAATACGCCCGCTTCGTGCAGGAACTGGCCTTCGCCGGACAGGCGGCGAAGCAGGGTGCCCCCTCGCCGAGATAGAGGCCTACCCGCAGCAGCCCTCGCTCGAAGGCGGGCGCGCAATGGGTTTGTTCCAAGACCGCCATTTATTCCATGCCGCCTGGGGGGAGCAGCGCCAGATCCTGGGGGAGATCCTGGCCACCCTCCGGGAGCAGAACATGTCCTCCCGGAAGGTATGAACGGGCGGTCCCTTCCGTCGCGTCAGGGTGCGTGCCGGTCCAACACCGCGTCCGGCAGCGCCATGACCCGCGTGGACCAGGTCCAGAGCAGCCAGCATTCCACCCGCCGGCCCGGGAAGACCTGTCGCAGCAGCGCGCGATAGGCCGCCATCTGCCGCAGATAGAGCGCCGGCACCTGCCCGACCTCTTCCGGCGGCGGGCGGTTGGTCTTGTAGTCCAGCACGACGATGCGGTCGGGGCGGATCAGCATGCGGTCCACCTGGCCCGCGAGCGGCTGTCCGTTCACCCGGCCGGCGATCGGCGCCTCGGCCAGCGCGTCCGGGCCGAAGACCTCCTCCAGATCCGGATGCTGCATCAGGCGCATCACCTCGGCCAGCGTGGTGGCGCGGTCGTTGGCGGAGAGGCCATGGCCCGGGCGGTCGAGGAAGCGCGCGGCGACCTCCGGCCGCTGCGCCGGCGGAAATTCCGGCAGGTGCTGCAGCAGGGCGTGGATCAGCCGCCCGCGGCGGAAGCGCTCGCCGGTCGGGTCGGCGCGGCCATGCGGGGCAGCGGTGGGGGTCTCCTCCTCGCCGGGCAGGGCGGAGGGCGAGAGGGCCAGCGCCTCGCTTTCCGGCGCGGCGGGGCGGCCGAGCCAGGGCGGCAGCGGCGCCGCCTCGGCCAGCGGGTCATGCGGCGCGTCGGGGCGGGGGGTGGCGGTCTGCGGGCAGGCGAAGCGGCGCAGCGGGCCGGTGAAGCTCGCGCTGGCCGGGCCGTTGAAGGCGGAGGGCTCGAAGGGAACTTCCTCGGCGCCGGCCAGCCGCGAGAAGCCCTGGGCGACGAGGTCGTACCAGCTTCCCGGCTTCGGCTCGCCCCAGGCACAGACCAGCAGCCGGTCCTCGGCGCGGGTGAGGGCCACGTAGAGCAGCCGGTTCTCCTCCGCCTCGCGCGCGGCGGTGTCGGCCTCCAGCAGCGCGTTCCAGGCGGGGGCGAAGAAGTCCTTGCGGCTGCGCGGCGCCCAGAAGGGCAAAGGCGGGTCGGATTCATCCCAGCGCACCGCCTTCTCGCCGCGCCCGCTGCCCACATCGGGGATGATGACGACGGGCGCCTGCAATCCCTTGGCGCCATGCGCTGTCATCAGCCGCACCGCATCGACGCCGGACTCCGCCTCGCGCTTCACCTCGGCGCCGCCGCGCCGCAGCCATTGCACGAAGCCCTGCAGGCTGGGCGGGTGGCGGCCCTCGAAGGTCAGCGCCGCGTTCAGCATCTCGTCCAGCGGGTCGGCTACATCGGGGCCGAGCCGCTCCATGATGCGGGCGCGGCCGCCATACTCGCCCAGCACCTCGGCCAGCAGCGTGTGCGGGGTGACGAGGTCGGCGCGGTCGGCGAGGTCGGCCAGCCAGTCGGCGGCGTGGCCGAGGGCGGTGGCGCGGCCGCGATGCTCCAGCACGCGCCACCAGAGCGGCTGGGTGCGGCCGCGCGCCAGGTCGCAGAGCTCGGTCTCGGAGATGCCGCAGAGCGGGCTCTTCAGCACCGCCGCCAGTTGCAGGTCGTCTTCTGGCAGCAGCAGCACGTCGCAGAGGGCGAGCAGGTCCTGCACCGCGATCTGCTCGATCAGCCGCAGCCGGTCGAGCCCGCCCACCGCCACGCCACGCGCCTTCAGCGCCCGCACCAGCAGGCCGGAAAATCCGGTGCGCCGGCGCAGCAGCACCAGGATGTCGCCGGGGCGGATCTTGCGGCCGCCGCGCGAGGGCAGCGTCTCCCGTGCCACCATCTGCGCGATGCGGGCGGAGAGCGCCTCGGCCATCTGCGCCTCGGCGTCGTTCTCCGCCACCGGCTCGTCCGGCACCTGCCAGGGCTCCAGCACGGCGGGGGCAGGCTTGGCCAGCGGCGGCCAGAGCTCGACCAGCCCCGCCTCGCCCTCGCGGTCGGCGCGGTGCTGCAGCACATGGCCCTCAGGCACCACGCCATGCCGCGCCGGCCCCTCGGCGAAGACAGCGTCCACCAGCGCCAGCACCGGCATGGTGGAGCGGAATGAGACGTTCAGCGGCACGGCGGCGAAATCCGCCCCCGCGGCGCGCACGGCGGAGGAGAAATGCTCCTCCCATCGCCCGAAGCCGGCCGCATCGGCGCCCTGGAAGCCGTAGATGGATTGCTTCTCGTCGCCCACCGCGAAGATGCTGCGGATGGTGTTCTCGTCCCGCGTCCCAGTACCGGCGAAGAACTCGCCGGCGAGCCGCGCGGCGATCTCCCACTGGTAGGGGTTGCTGTCCTGCGCCTCGTCGAGCAGCAGGTGATCCAGCCCGCCATCGAGCTTGTAGAGCACCCAGGCGCTACCGGGGTCGTAGAGCAGGCCGCGCGCCGCCTGGATCAGGTCGTCGAAATCCACCGCGCCGATGCGGGCCTTGCGCGCCGTGTAGCCATCCAGCACCGGCTGTGCGAGGGCGAGCAGCGCCAGGCTGGCGGCGTGCAGGCGCCAGGCCTTGCGGCTTTCCTCGACCGCGTGGACGCGCTCGGCCTCCTCGGCCATTAGGCCCTGCGCCTCCTCGTGCCGGTCGCGCAGCCCGCCCTTGGTGGCGAGCGACTTGCGTGGCGTGCCCTCGGTGGCGGTGAGGAAGATCTCGGCCCAGTCCTCCCAGCGGGCGGCACGCGCCTCGTTCGGCAGGGCGATCCAGGCCTTCATGGCGGCGCCGCGGGCGCGGTCATTGGCGTTGCCGCTGCCGGCGAGCAGCCCGGCGGCGCGCACCATCTCCGTGCCGACCTCGGCGGCCGCCTCCGCGATGGCGCCCGCCTCGTCACCCGCCGGCGGCAGGCCGAGGCGGCGGCGCAGCACGGCATCGCAGCCGCGCAAGCCGCCGGCCTGGGCGATGGCGGTGCCGAGGCGGTCGCGCTCCTTCACCAGGGTGCGCAGCGTGTCGGCGAAGTCCTCTGCCGAGCCGAGCCCGGCGATGGCCTCGATCGCCTCGGGCGGCAGCCGGCCGGAGGCGAGCGCCGCCTCGCGGGCATCGGCCAGCATGGCGGCGGCCTCGGTCTCCTCGATCAGGGTGAACTGCGGCGGCAGCCCGGCCTCCAGCGGAAAGCCGCGCAGCAGCGACTGGCAGAAGGCATGGATGGTCGCGATCCGCATGCCACCGGGCAGTTCCAGCACCTCGGCAAAGAGGGCGCGGGCGCGGCGGCGCGTCTCGTTGTCCGGCCGCTGGCCGGTCAGCGCCTCCAGCGAGGCGTCGAGGTCGGCATCCTCCGCCACGGCCCATTCGCCGAGGCGGCGGGCCAGGCGCGTGGCCATCTCGGCGGCGGCGGCCTTGGTGAAGGTGAGGCAAAGGATACGGCCCGGCTTCGCGCCGGGACGCAGCAGCAGGCGCAGCACGCGGTCAGTCAGCACCTTGGTCTTGCCGGAACCGGCCGAGGCGCCCACCCAGGCCGAGGCCAGTGGGTCCGAGGCGCGGCGCTGCGCGGCCTGGGCGGCGGCGCGGGGCGAAAGGGCGGTGCTGCTCATTCCGCTCATTCTAACGGAGCAGGGCGCCCGGCGCGACGGGCACATCTTTGTAAGAGGCGCGGCGCCTCGCGGACTTCCGGCCGAGGAAGAGGCATGTGGCGCCCCGGCCGCCGGCCATTCTCGGCCAGTGCGGCCGTCCCTCCGCCTTCCCGAAACATGCCGCGATTCGGCTTTCCTTCCGCGCCACCGGGCCGATGTGTGGCCGCCAGGAAAGGACCGTCTCCCGGGCGGTCGGGCGGGAGCATAACCTTCTGAGTTCGCGGGAAACTTTGCCAAACACGCCTATTTCGCCGGCGGATCGGGGCCGTTCAGGATGGGGGCATGAACACGCATCCCGCCTCGCCAAGCCTTTCCCGCCGCAGCCTGCTTCTCGCCTCCGCCGGCTTGCTCGCTGCCCCTGCCATCGCCCGGGCCGCCGCTCCCGCGCTGCGCGTCGGCAACCAGAAGGGCGGGCTTCGCTCGCTGCTGGAAGCCTCCGGCGCCGCGGAGGGCCTGCCCTACCCGATCGAATGGAGCGAGTTCCCCGCCGCCGCGCCGTTGCTGGAGGCGCTGAGCGCCGACGCGGTGGACGTGGGCACCATGGGTGACCTCGCCTTCCTCACCGTCTTCCAGGCCGGGGCGCCGCTACGCGCCTATGCCGCGACCCGCGCCGACCCGCGCTCGCAAGCCATCCTCGTGCGCGGGGATTCGCCCTTCCGCAGCCTCGCCGACCTGCGCGGCAAGCGCATCGCCGGCAATCGCGGGGGATGGGGGCACTTCCTGATCCGCGCCGCGTTGCAGCAGGCGGGCATGGCGCCGTCGGACATCGATCTCGCCTATCTCGGCCCCGCCGATGCGGCGCTCGCCTTCCGCTCCGGCGCGGTGGATGCCTGGGCGATCTGGGAGCCCTATGTCTCCATCGAGGTGACGCATTTCGGCGCCCGCGTGGTGCAGGACGGCACCGGGCTGACACCGACCATCAGCTTCCTGGCCGCGCACCGCAATGCGCTGCGCGACCGCCGCGACGCGCTGGCCGACCTGATGCGGCGGCAACGGGCCGGCTGGGCCTGGGCGGCGCAGCACATCCCGGACTACGCGGCCGTGAACAGCAAGCTGACGCGCCTGCCGGAGGCGGCGGTGCGCCGTGCCTTCGAGGTGCAGCGGACGAAGGCCATTCCGCTGGACGCGGCGGTGGTGGCCGAGTTGCAGCAGGCGGCGGACCGGTCGCTGGAATTCGGCCTGATCCGCGAGAAGCTGGACGTCACGCAGGCGCTGGACACCGGCTTCCCGCTGGAGGTGGCGGGCTAACGAACAAGTCGAGGGGGCCGGGGACGCCGTTGCCTCCCCGGCGGCGCGTCAACTTTCCTCGGCGCTGCCCCATTCGGCGAGGCGTGCCAGATGGTCGTGCTCGGTGCGCTGTGGTCGCCGGCGCGGATGGGGGCGGGAGATGAAGCGCCGCCGGCCGAGCAGGAAGCCGCGCACCAGTTCCACCGTGTTGTCCAGCGCATCGGCGGCCAGCGCGCCGGGATCGGCCTTCACCGGCTGCACCTCGCCCGGCGTGCTGCCGCCGGTCAGCCGCCAGTGCGCCAGGGCCGAGACGGCGTGCGGATCGAGATCCTTGAAGCCACCGGCCTCGGCGATCGCCGCCTCCAGCGCCATCTGCGGCGCGCGGCCGTCCATGATCTCCTTGGTGGTGGGCGGCGTGCCGGTCTTGTAGTCGATCAGGGCGAGGCTGCCGTCGGCCAGCTCGTCGATGCGGTCGGCGCGCACCTTCAGGCGCACCTGGCCCTCAGCGATGTCGAGCTGGCCGGGCACCTCGGCATGGCGGCGGCGGATGCGGTGGCCGGCCTGCGCGGCCTCCTCCAGCGCCACCACGAAGTCGCCGATGCGCCGCAGGCGCGGGCGCCAGAAGGCGAGCAGGCCGGGGCGGGCGGCGGCCTCCTCCAGCGCGTGCGCGGCGGCATCCTCGAACCACTCGCGGGCGGTGGCGAGGCCGGGCCAGACGCCCGGCGCGGCGGCGAGGCGGCGGGTCCAGCCGGCCAGCGCCTGGTGCACCACCTGGCCGTAGTCCGAGGCGCCCACCTCGGCGTCCAGCGGCTCGAAGGGGATCAGGCGCAGCACGTGGCGGGCGTAGAAGCCGTAGGGGTCGGCCATCAGGTCGGCCACCTCGGTGACGCTGATCTCGCGCGGCCGGTTCTCCACCGGCGGCGAGGGGGCGGGACGGGGGCAGGGGCGCACCACCTCGGGGATGTCGAGCCGGGCCGCCCAACCGGCGGCGGGGCTGCGCGGCAGGGCCAGCCCCTGGCCGTCCGCCCTGCGCTGGCCGGCCAGGAAGGTCTCCAGGCGCGTCAGCCAGCGCGAAGGCACGGTCGGCGCACCGGCGCGCTTGCGGGCGCGGGAGAGCACAACGCGCGGCGCCGAGGCGGCAAGGAGAAGAAAATCGGCGGCGACGCGGCCGATCCGCGCCTCCGGCTCCGGCAGGCCGAAATCGGCGCGCATCGGGCGGCTCATCCAGGGTCCGGGATCGGTGGCGTGCGGCCAGACGCCTTCCTCCAGGCTGCCCAGCACGGCGAGGTCGAAATCCTGCAGCCGCGCCTCCAGCAGACCGAGGATGGCGATGCGCGGATGGTGCTGCCCCTCCCGCCCACGGCCCATGCGGACGCTCGGCGCCACCGGCCCGGCCAGCAGGGAGTCGAAGAGGGCGGGCCAGACGGCCGGGCTCATCGGCGGCAGGGCACGCAGCGCGGGCGGCAGGCTGGCGAGATGCACGGCGAGCGGCTCCCCCTCCTCGCCGGCATAGAGTCGCAGGCCGCCCGGCCGCTCGCGCGTGGTGGCGAGGCGTTCGGCGGCGTCGAGATGCGCCTCCAGCAGGTCGGCGGGCGGCAGGGCAGGGCTGTGCGGCAGCTCGGCGAAGCCGTCCAGGGCGCGCTCCAGCGCCTCGATCAGCTGCATCACCTGGTTGAGCAGCGCGGCGTCCTTCTCTCGGCGGAAGGCCTCGGCGACGCGGGCGCGCAGACCGGGCAGGCCGGGGGCGGGGCGGGGACCGCGCAGGGCGCGGCGCTCCAGCAGGCGCACCGCCTCCATCCATTCGGCGCGCGCCATGCCGCCGGCCGAGAGCGGGTGCTTCAGCAGGCCCAGCAGCGGCACGGGCGCGAAGCCCTCGGCCACCGCCTGGGCGATCAGGCGCAGGAAGGCGCCGGTCGGCGTCTCGCCCAGCGGCTGGCCCGCGGAATCATCGGCCAGGACGCCATGACGCATCAGCTCGGCGGCGACGCGGCGACCGAGATCGCGGTCCGGCGTGATCAGCGCGGCGCGGGCACCGGGATGCTCCAGCGCCTCGCGCAGCAGCAGGGCGATGGCGACGGCCTCCGCCTGCACGTCCGGCGCGTCGAGATAGGAGAGGCCCTTCAGCGCCGGCAGCCAGTGGTCCGGCCGCTTGTTCAACCAGGCATCCACGCCGTCGGCGGGGCGCAGCGAGCAGGAGATCAGCTCGGCGCGCCGCTCCAGCGAGGGCTGGCCGGCGCCGTTGCCGGGCCAGGGGCGCAGGTCGGCCGGGGTGGCGTCCATCGCCGAGAGCAGCCGCACCTGGCCGGAGAGCGGATGGGTCGGGCTGCGGCCGATGGCCTCCCACAGCTCGGCCGACTTCACCTCGCCCGGGCCGTGCAGCACCACCGCGCCGTTCTTCATGCGGGCGACCACGCGCAGCAGGTCGGCGGCGGCGGGGATGGTGCCGCCCGCGCCGATGCCGGCGGCGATGACGGGGTGCTCGGGGGGGTGCTTCTTCCAGAGCGCGGCCTGGGCCCGCAGCGCAGCGACGCGGCGTGGGCCGATATCCATTAGCCCTTCCTCCTTCAGCCAGGCTTCCCAGGCATCCAGCACGCCGCGCAGGAAGGTCAGCGTCACCTGCCAGTGGACCGCGAACTCCTCCGGCACCAGCGAGGAGAGCTTGCCGTCATCCACGCCTTCGAGCGCCACCTCGTCCATCAGCTCGGCCAGCGCGGTGGCGAGGCCCCAGGCCTGCTCGGGCGAGTTGGGGCCGCCGTAGCGGGAGGGCAGGCGCATGACCATCTCGGTCAGCACCGCCTGGCGCCGGGAAGGGTCCACCGCCGGCGGCAGGTCGAGCAGGGTGGGGAGCGCCAGCTCGTCCGCCTCCTCGGTGGAAAGGCCGGTCAGCGCCCGCATGCGCGGCAGCAGCAGGGTCTGGTGGCCAGCGGTGCGCAGGAAGGCCTCGCGCAGGGCGAGGGCCGAGCGGCGCGTGGGCAGCAGGATGGTGACGCGCGAGAGGGCCAGGGGATCGTCCAGCCCCACCCAGCCGAGCACGCCCTCAGCAAGGGTTGGCAGGAACGGCAGATGCGCCGGGATCTCGTAAAGCCGCATGCTGGCGCCCTCTCGGAAAGCCCTCAGGATAAGGCGGCGGGCAGGGGATGCCAAACAAACGCGGAGGGGGGATGGCCGGCGCGTCTGGTTTTTGATAATGCGAACTATTCTTAGTTTAGTGATTCGGTGCGGCCTCCGATGGCCGCGCCCAGCCCAGGACCGCCCGATGCCCGATCCTTCCCCGCGCTGCCGCTCCGTCCGGCTCGCCGCCTGGCTCCTTGGCGCCACCGCCCTGGTGCCGGCGCTTCCGGCCTTCGCCCAGGATGCCGCGCCGGCGGAGGCCATGGTGCTGCCCGAGGTGAACGTCATGGGGCGCGGGGAGAGTGCGCTCGATCCGGTGCGGGGCTATGTCGCCAACCAGGAGATCACCGGCAGCAAGACCGACACGCCGCTGATCGAGAACGCGCAGGCCATCTCCGTGCTGCCGCGTGACCTGATCGACGCGCGCCAGGCGCAGACGCTGGGCGAGGCGCTGCGCTACACGGCGGGCGCCCGCACCGAGAACTACGGCACGGATTCCCGCACCGACTGGTTCCAGCTGCGCGGGTTCAACGCGCAGGACAACGGCATCTTCCTCAATGGGCTGCGCTACAACACCGGCTATGCCGGCAGCGTCTTCGACACCTACGGGCTGGAGCGCTACGAGGTGCTGCGCGGGCCGACCTCGGTGCTCTACGGGCAGATCGCGCCGGGCGGCCTCGTCAACATGGTGCAGCGCCGGCCGACCGATTTCGCCAATGGCGAGGTGCGGCTGACCGCCGGCAGCTATGGCCGCCTGCAGGCGCAGGGCTACAGCAGCGGGCCACTGACGGCCGACGGCAAGTGGCTCTACGGCATCACCGGCCTGCTGCGCGACAGCGACACCAATGTGGACCACACCGAGGACGACCGCGTCTTCATCGCGCCCACGCTGACCTTCCGTCCGGACGACAATACCAGCCTGACGCTGCTGACCTACTATCAGCGCGACCGCACCTCGGGGAACCAGTTCCTGCCTTATGACGGCACGGTGGTGCCGACGCCTTTCGGCCGCATCAGCCGCGACCGCTTCACCGGCGAGCCGGATTTCGACCGCTTCAACCGCACGCAATACGGCGTGGGTTACGAGCTGGCGCACCGCTTCAGCGATGTCTGGTCGGTGCAGCAGAACCTGCGCTACAGCCATACCGGCATCGACTGGGACCAGGTCTACGGCACCGGCCTCGCGGCGGATGGGCGCACGCTGAACCGCTACGGCTACCGCGTGGGGCTCGACGTCAACACCTTCCAGGTGGACAACCAGGTGAAGGCCGAGTTCACCACCGGCCCGCTGCGCCACACCGTGCTCGGCGGCTTCGACTACTCGCAGATCTTCTATCGCAACGCGCAGGCCTTCGCGCCGGCCACCGGGCTCGACCTGTTCCAGCCGGTCTATGGCAGCCCGGTGCCCGACCTCAGCACGCCGAACTCCTTCGCACGGCAGGTGACGACGCAATACGGCCTCTACGCGCAGGACCAGATCCATTTCGGCCGCTTCGTGCTGACCACCGGCATCCGTCAGGACTGGGCGCTGGCCGATGTCGAGGACCGCGTCGCCGGCACTACCCGCGAGCAGAACGACAGCGCCTTCACCTGGCGCGCCGGGCTGGTCTATGTCGCGGACAGTGGCCTCGCGCCCTATGTCTCCTATGCCCGCTCCTTCCAGCCGCAGATCGGCGTCGATCTGCGCGGCAACTCCTACGACCCGCTGGAGGGTGAGCAGTACGAGATCGGCCTGAAGTTCCAGCCGCGCGGCATCAACAGCTTCATCCAGCTCGCCGCCTTCCATCTGACACAGAAGAACACCCTGACCGCCGACCCTGCCGGCGGCGCCTTCGACCAGATCGCCGTCGGCGAGATCCGCGTGCGCGGCGTGGAGCTGGAGGGGCTGGCGGATCTCGCCAACGGCCTCAGCCTGATCGGCTCCGCCACCTTCCTCGATCCCGAGATCACCCAGAGCAACACGCCGGGCGAGGAGGGCCATCGCCCCAGTGGCGTGCCGAAGACGACGGCCGGCCTCTATGCCGACTACCGCTTCATCCGCTTCTCCGGTCCGCTCTCCGGGCTCGGCATCGGCGCGGGCGTGCGGTTCGTCGGCAACACCGCGGCCACCAACACCGGCGGCGCGGTGGTGCCCTCCGTCACGCTGTTCGATGCCGGCATCCGCTACGACCTGTCGAAGCTGAGCGATTCGATGCGCGGTCTGGAACTGGCGGTGAACGGCAGCAACCTGTTCGACACGCGCTATGTCGGCCGCTGCTCGACCGAGACGAGCTGCTTCTACGGCAACCGGCTGAACGTGCTGGGCAGCGTGAGCTACCGCTGGTGAGTGGGGCAGGGGCCGGGGCAACGCTTCCGGCCCCCGGTCCGCATCACCGCATGCTTCCGCATCACCACATGCTGGTGCGCGCCCGCTCCGGCCATTCCCGGTCGTAGGCTTCGCCGCCAACGCGGCCCGCGCTCATCCCGGCCAGGATCTGCCCCGGTGTCGGCAGGTTGGCCGGGTCCACCTGACTTTCCGCCTTCCACAACCCGGCACGGATGATCGCGCGGGCGCATTGGAAGTAGATCTCGCCCACCTCGATCACCATCACCGTGCGGGGCGGCTTGCCCTCCACCGCGAGGGAGGCGAGCAGTTCCGGGTCGGCCTCCAGATGGGCGCGGCCGTTCACCCGCAGCGCGTTGCCGCTGCCGGGAATCAGGAACATCAGCGCCACGCGCGGATCGCGCACGACGTTGCGGAGGCTGTCGATGCGGTTGTTGCCGCGCCGGTCGGGCAGCAGCAGGGTGCGCGCGTCCCGCACCCGCACCACCTGCCCACGGTCTCCGCGCGGCGAGCAGTCCAGCCCCTCCGGCCCAACGGTGGCGAGCGCGACGAAGGGCGCGGCCTCGATGATGCGCCGGTACTCCGGGGTGACGTGGTCGGCGACCTTGGCGGTGGAGGCTTCGCCCACCGCCTCCAGGGCCCCGTAAATGGTTTCCAGTTCCTCGATGGTGCGGATGACGGCCATGCCGGGGCTTTTCCTCTCTGCGCGACGCTTGTGGGAGCTTCCCTCAGGCCGGAGGGCCTTCGCCACGCTGCCGGTTTAGACCGCGGCGCGCAGCCCGACCACGCGGTTGTTCCATGGCCGCGACGCGCTCTGGCGGAAGCGGGCCCGCCGGTCGGTTCACGCGCCGCAAAGGCAGCACGCGCTTACCCCAGGGCGGTCGGGCAGATGCTCGTCAGAGGCGCAACCGGAAACTGACAGGACAGGGAGGGGGAGAGCTCATTCCCCTGATCCGGTTTCGTCCCGCAGCAGCGCGGCCAGTCGGTGCATGATGGCGGCGGTGGCGCCCCAGACATAGTGCCGGGCGTGTGGCCAGACGTAGAAGCTGCGCCGCTGGCCCCGCCAGATCGCGGTGCGGGTTTCCGGCAGCGCGGGGTCGAGCAGGGGCGCCAACTCGTATTCAAAGGCCAGTTCCACCTCGTCGGGCGCCGGGACCAGGTTCAGGGGCGGCTCCACAAGGGCCAGGATGGGCGTGATGTGGAAGCCCGTGCCGGTGACATGGCCGGGCAGGCGGCCCAGCACCTCCGGCAGGCGCGGGTCGAGCCCGATCTCCTCCGCCGCCTCGCGCAACGCGGCCTGTTCCGGGGTCTCGCCCGGCTCGATGCGGCCACCGGGAAAGGCGACCTGCCCGGCATGGCTGGAAAGGCTGGAGGCCCGCAGCGTCAGCAGCAAAGTGGGGACGGGGTGCAGCACCACCGGGACCAGCACCGCCGAGGCGATGCCCTCCGGCGCTCCGGATTGCGGCACCTCCGGCCAGAGGCGGCCGGGGTCCGCGAGGCGTCGCCGGACCTCGGCCGCATCCAGGGCCGGGGCCAGCGGGACGGGGAGGGTGGTCACTCGGCGGCGGCGTTGGTGATGCGGGACTCGGCCGGGACCTCGTCGATCGGGAAGAAGACGCCCTCGCTCCAGACGCCAAGCACCTCGCGGCCCGCCACCGTCTCCGGCTCAGCCAGTGCCACCAGCTCGTAGAAGACGGCGCGGTTGATGCGCGCCTCCAGCCCCGGGCGCACCATCAGATAGGGACGCGGCTCGCGCGAGCGCGGGTCGATGGCAACGCGGATCGGATGGTCGGCATCGGCGGTGACCATCTCGTCCAGGTTGGTGCGGAAGGTCAGGCACTGGCGGCCCTCGCAGCGGCGCCAGAACACTTCCACGGCGATGAAGGGCGCATCCTCGACGGTGATGCGGCCCCGCTCGGCCGGGGTTTCCAGCCAGTAGCTGCCGTCCGGCTCGCGCCGCAGCACGGAGGCGAAGAGGCAGACCAGCTCCTTCCGGCCGATCGGACTGCCCCGGTAGTGCCAGGTGCCGTCCTTGGCGATGCGCATATCCAGCGCGCCGCAATCGTGCTTCGGTCGCCCGCCCGGCCCATTGGCCTTTCGGAGGGGCGGCTGCGCGGCGGGCCGCCCGCACGCTGTGCCGGAATGTTTCAATGCTTCGTCCATGCGCCCGACGGGCATTAGGCTTCCCCCTTCGGCTGCATCGCGTCCCGCGCTGGCCATCGGCTGGCACATCACGAAACCGGCAGGCTGGCCAGGATGGGCCGGCTTCCAATATCCAGGACCTATATAAGGAGGCGCACTGGTATGGTTGAAGTGGTGGACCCCACCGATCCGAACATCCTGCTCTCGGAAGTCGAGGCGCTGGGCGACCGGCTGGCCCGCGTCCGTGAGGCGGTGGGGCGCGTCATCTTCGGCCAGGCCGAGGTTGTGGAGCAGGTGCTGATCACCATCCTCTCCGGCGGCCATGTCCTGCTGGTGGGTGTGCCCGGCCTGGGCAAGACCAAGCTGGTCGAGACCCTGGGTACCGTGCTCGGGCTGGACGAGAGCCGTGTGCAGTTCACCCCCGACCTGATGCCGGCTGACATCCTTGGCAGCGAGGTGCTGGAGGAGGGCGCGGACGGCCGCCGCGCCTTCCGCTTCATCAAGGGGCCGGTCTTCTGCCAGCTCCTGATGGCCGATGAGATCAACCGGGCCTCCCCTCGCACGCAGTCGGCGTTGCTGCAGGCCATGCAGGAGCGCAAGGTGGCTATCGCCGGCACGGTGCACCCGCTGCCCGCGCCCTTTCACGTCCTCGCGACCCAGAACCCCATCGAGCAGGAAGGCACCTATCCGCTGCCGGAGGCGCAGCTCGACCGTTTCCTGCTGGAGGTTGAGGTCACCTATCCCGACGAGGCGGCCGAGCGCGCCATGCTGCTGGCCACCACGGGCGCCAGCGAGGCACGCCCGGTGCAGGCCATGACGGGGCGGGAGCTGATGGCGGCGCAGGCGCTGATCCGCCGCATCCCCGTCTCCTCCAGCGTGCTGGACGCCATCCTGTCCCTGGTGCGCGGCGCCCGGCCGGAAACCGGCAGCCTCCCTGCCGTGCGGCAGCATCTGGCCTGGGGGCCGGGGCCCAGGGCGGCGCAGGCGCTGATGCTGGCCGCCCGCGCCCGTGCCGTGCTGGACCGGCGCCTGGCACCGAGTGTCGAAGATGTGATTGCCCTGGCCGAGCCGGTGCTCCGGCATCGCATGGCGCTGAACTTCGCCGCCCGCGCCGATGGGGTGAAGCTTGCGGAGGTGATCGGCGCGCTGAAGGCCAGCCTTGGCTGAGGCCGCCGCGCCACCCCCCGCCACCGCCGCCCTCCGTGCCGAGGCGCTGGGTGGGCGGCTGCCGCCCCTGGTGGTCGCCGCCGAGCGGGTCGCCGCCACCGTGATGCAGGGGGTGCATGGCCGCCGCCGCGCCGGCCAGGGCGATGCCTTCTGGCAGTTCCGGCCCTATCTCGCCGGCGACGCCACCAACCGCATCGACTGGCGGCAGAGCGCCAAGTCCGACCGCCTCTTCGTGCGAGAGACGGAATGGGAGGCGGCCCAGACGGTGGCGCTCTGGCGCGAGGCGGGGCCAACCATGCGCTGGCGCGGCGGCCCGGACCGGCCGGAGAAGCGCGAGCGGGCGGAGTTGCTGCTGCTGGCGCTGGCCTCGCTGCTGCTGCGCGGCGGCGAGCGGGTGCGGCTGCTGGGCGGCGCGCGCCGGGCCTTTGCCGGGCGTGGCGCTCTGGCAGCGACGGCGGAGGCGCTGGCCCGGCACGACACGCCCCCCATGGATGAAAGCCTGCCGCGCCACGCGCGCCTGGTGCTGTTCAGCGACTTCCTGGCGCCGCTCCCTGAGATTCAGGGGGTGGTGGCGGCGCTGGCCGGGCGGGGTGTGCGCGGTCATCTCCTCCAGGTGCTGGACCCGGCGGAGGAAACCCTGCCCTATACCGGCCGGGTGCGCTTCGAGGGCCTTGTTGAGGCCGAACAACCGCTCCTGCTGCCTCGCGTCGAGGGTGTGCGGGCCTTGTATGCGGAAAGGCTGGCGGCGCATCGGGCGGGGCTTTCCGCCATTGCCGGCGCGGTCGGCTGGTCCTTCGCCACCCACCGGACCGACGCGCCGCCGGAAGCGGCGCTGCTGGCGCTCTGGCAGGCGCTGGCCCCTGGCTGAGCAAGAGGACGCCATGGCATTATGATGAGCCTGGGCCCGATCGGCTTTGTCGCCCCCTGGCTGCTGCTGGCCCTGCCGGCGCTTCCCCTGATCTGGTGGCTGCTGCGCGTGACCCCGCCGGCGCCGCGGCGGCAGGCCTTCCCCGCCTTGCGCCTGCTGCGCGACCTGCCGGCGCCCGAGGAAACCCCCGCCCGCACGCCCTGGTGGCTGTTGCTGCTGCGCCTCGCCGCGGCGGCACTCATCATCCTTGGGCTGGCCCGGCCAGTCTGGGCGCCCGGCGCCTCGGCGGGCGGCAATGGGCCGTTGCTGCTGGTGATGGATGACGGCTGGCCGAGCGCCGCAGACTGGCCGGCCCGCACCGCCGCGGCTCAGGCCGCGCTGGAGGCCGCCGCCCGTGAAGGCCGCGCCGCCGCGCTGCTGACCACCGCGCCGCCCGAGAATGGCGAAATACCGCGTCCCACCGCATTGCTGCCGGCCGGAGAGCTGCGCGCCCGCCTCGCCGCCCTTCGGCCCAAGCCCTGGGCGCCTGACCGCGCCGCCGCGCTGGCTGCGCTCACGCCCTGGCGGCAGGCGAACCCGGGCGGCTTCACGAGCCTCTATCTGGTCGATGGCGTCGAGCATGAGGCGGAGGGCGACGGCTTCTCGCCTCTGGCCCAGGCGCTGGCCGATGCCGGCCCGCTCACCCTGGCTCGCGCCGAGGGGCGCCCGGCGCGCCTGCTGCTGCCCCCGAAGGCTGAGGCCGACCGGTTGCAGGTGGCTCTGCGCCAGACCTCCGGCACCATCGCGAGTGAGGCCGCCGTGCTGGCCCGGACCGGCGATGGCCGTGCCCTGGCCCGCGCCGCCATCCCGCTGCCGGCCGGCGCCACCTCGGGCGAGGCGACGCTCGACCTGCCGCTGGAGATCCGCAACCAAATCACCCGGCTGGAGATCGAGAACGAGGAGACCGCCGGCGCGGCCGTGCTGCTGGACGAGCGCTTCCGCCGCCGCCCTGTCGGGATGGTTGGCCCGGCGGAGCAAGGGGCGGATACCCCGCTGCTCGGTCCGCTCTACTATCTGGACCGCGCCCTCTCACCCTATGCGGAGCTGCGGCGCGGCAATGTCGAGCAGCTCCTGCAGCGGCAACTTGCCGTGCTGGTTCTGTCCGACCGTCCGGTGGCGGAGGGGCGGGAACGCGAGACGCTGGCCCGCTGGGTGGATCAGGGAGGCACGCTGGTCCGCTTCGCCGGGCCGCGCCTGGCGGAGAACCCGGATCCGCTGTTGCCGGTGCGGCTGCGCGGCGGCGAGCGCCGGCTGGGCGGTGCCCTTTCCTGGGAGCAGCCGCAGCGGCTTGCTCCCTTCGCCGACAACTCCCCCTTCGCCGGGCTGGTGGCGCCCGCGGAGGTCACCATTTCCACCCAGGTCCTGGCCGAGCCAGGGCCGCAGCTCTCCGAACGGACCTGGGCGCGGCTGGCCGACGGCACGCCACTGGTGACGGCGGAGGCGCGCGGCGCCGGCCGCATCGTGCTGTTCCATGTCACCGCCAACACGGAGTGGTCCAGCCTGCCGCTCTCCGGCCTGTTCATCGACATGCTGCGCCGCGTGGTGGCGCTTTCCTCCGGGGTCGCCGGGGCGGAGGGCGAGACGCCGCTGGCGCCGCTGGAAACCATGGACGGCTTTGGGCGCCTTGGCCCCGCGCCGGGCGGCGTCGGCGCCATTCCGGCCAACCGCGTCGCCGGGACGCGCCCGGGTCCGCGCCACCCGCCAGGCTGGTACGGCGTGCCGGGTGAGGGTGGCGAGCGCCGCGCCCTGAACCTCTCGGCCACGCTGCCGGCACCGCGACCGATCGCTGCCCCGCCGGCTGGAACCGCGATCCAGGTGATCGGCGGCGTGCCCGGCGAGCGCGACCTTGGCCCCTGGCTGCTCGGCGCGGCGCTGCTGCTGCTGGCGTTGGACCTGCTGCTCTCGCTGGTACAGCGCGGCCTGCTTGGGCGCCCGGCGCGGCTGGCGGCGGTGCTGCTGCCGTTGCTGCTGCTCGCCGCTCCGGCGGCACAGGCCCAGCCCGGCGACGCGGCCTCGCCGGAGGCCATGGCCCTGACCACCCGCATCGGCTACGTGCCGAGCGGCGACCCCGTGGTGGATGAGGCGGTGCGGCAGGGGCTGCTCGGCCTGTCGGATTACGTCAACCGCCGCACCGCTGCGGCGCTGGGAGAGCCGGTGCTGGTGCGGCCGGGGGAGGATGATCTTTCCCCCCTGCCGCTGCTCTACTGGGCGGTCACCGCCTCCAGCCCTGATCTCGAACCTGAGGCCCGCAGCGCGCTGAACGACTACATGCGCCAGGGCGGCATCATCCTGTTCGACACGCGCGACGAAGGCTCGGGCGAGGGCTTCGCGCCGGGTGCGCCCGAGGCGCTGCAGCGGCTGACACGCGGCCTTGCCATCCCGCCGCTGGCGCCGGTGCCGCCGGAGCATGTTCTGACCCGCGCCTTCTACCTGCTGCCGCCCGAACTGCCCGGCCGCTTCTCCGGAGGGCAGGTCTGGGTCTCGCGCGAGGAGGACCGGGCGAATGACAGCGTCAGCCCGGTGATCATCGGCGGGCATGACTGGGCCGGCGCCTGGGCGGTGGATGGGCGGGGGAACAACCCCTATGCCGTCATTCCCGGCGGCGCGCGGCAGCGCACCCTGGCCTACCGCTTCGGGGTCAACCTCGTGATGTACGCGCTGACCGGCAACTACAAGGGCGATCAGGTGCACGTGCCGGCCATTCTGGAAAGGCTGGGGAATTGAGAGGGGCGCTGCCCCTCAGTTTTTGCTTGCCTCAAGCGCCGGCGCCGCCTCTGGCGGCTTGGCTGCGCGGCACTGGCCGCGGCGCCCGTTCGGGCGCTCAGCCGGCAAAGCCGGCTGCGATTTGCAGCCTGATGGTTTCTGGAATTCCCCTCTGTTGGCGGGGTCCGGGGGGACACTATACCCCCGGCTGGGGTTCCAAGGGGGCGGCGCCCTCTTGGCCCCGGCCCGCCCTGGAGCGCTGACCGATGCGACAGGTCATTTCCGGCCTCGACTTTGCCCCGATCCTGCCGCTCTGGCTGCTGGTGGCTCTGGCCGTGCTCGCGGTGCTGGCCCTGGTGCCGGCGCTGTGGCGGCGGGCGCGCGGCGTTGGCTGGCGGGCATTGTCCTTCCTCGTGCTGCTGCTGGCGCTCTCCAACCCGCGCCTTGTCGAGGAGACGCGTGAAACCCGGCCGGACATCGCCCTGCTGGTGCAGGACCGCAGCGATTCCGCCCGCATCGGCCCGCGCGCCGCGCAGCTTGACGCCGCCCGGGCCGCCATCGAGCAGCAGGCCGCCCGCTTCCCCGACCTGGAGCTGCGCAGCATCGACGTGCCGGAGAGCGGCCGCCAGGGTACCCGGCTCTTCACCGCCATCGACCGTGCGCTGGCCGACATTCCCCGCTCCCGACTGGCCGGGGTCATCGCGCTGACCGACGGCCAGGCGCATGACGTGCCGGCGCAGCCCTCCTTTGCCGCGCCGCTGCATCTGCTGCTGCCCGGCCAGCCCGGCGAGGTGGACCGGCGCATCCGCGTCATCGAGGCGCCGGGCTACGGCATCGTCGGCCGTACGGTCGAGCTGCGGGTGGCGGTGGAGGATCTCGGCGCCAAGGAGACCGGCGGCGCGGTGCGCCTCACCCTGCGGCGGGACGGCGCGCCGCCGCGCGTGGAAAGTGTGCCGATCGGGCGGGAGCATCGCATCACGCTTCCCATCGAGCGCGGGGGCCCGAGCGTGGTGGAGCTCACCGCCGAGGCACGGCCGGGCGAGGTCTCCACCCTCAACAACCGCGCCGTCGTGACGGTGAACGGCGTGCGGGACCGGCTGCGGGTGCTGCTGGTCTCCGGCGAGCCGCATTCCGGCGAGCGCACCTGGCGCCGGCTGCTGAAGGCCGACCCGAATGTCGATCTCGTCCACTTCACCATCCTGCGCCCGCCGGAGAAGGACGACCTGACGCCGCTGAACGAGCTGGCGCTGATCGCCTTCCCTGTGCGCGAGCTGTTCCAGGTGAAGCTGCGCGAGTTCGACCTGATCGTCTTCGACCGCTTCAGCAATCGCGGCATCCTGCCCGCTCTCTATCTGCGCAACATCGCGGACTACGTGCAGAGCGGGGGCGCCCTGCTGCTCTCGGTCGGGCCCGAGTTCATCGGCTCCTCCAGCCTGGCGGCGACACCGCTGTCCAGCGTGCTGCCGGCACGGCCGCTCTCCGGACCCGCGGCGGTGGCGGAGGGGCCGTTCCGGCCGCGCGTCACGGATGTCGGCGGGCGGCACCCGGTCACCCAGGGGCTGGAGGGGGCCAATAGTGGCAATGGCGAGCCGAAATGGGGCCGCTGGTACCGCCATCTCCGCGCCACGCCGCAGAGCGGGCTGACCGTGATGGACAGCGGCGACGGCTCCCCCCTGCTGCAGCTCGACCGCGTGGGGGAGGGGCGCGTGGCGCTGCTGCTCTCCGACCAGATCTGGCTCTGGTCGCGCGGGCATGACGGGGGCGGCCCCCAGGCCGAGCTGCTGCGCCGTGCCGCGCATTGGCTGATGAAGGAGCCGGAGCTGGAGGAGGAGGACCTCGTCGCCACCATTGAGGGCGGCACGCTGAAGGTTGTGCGCCGCAGCGTGGAGGCGGGACCACCGCCGCAGATCACCATCACCGCGCCGGATGGCAGCGTGATCCGTGCCCCGGCCGAGCCGGCGGGCGGCGGGCGCTCGGTGCTGGAGCGGCCGGCGGGCCAGCCCGGCGTCTGGCAGGTCAGCGATGGGCGGCGCACCGCCTTTGCCGCCGCAGCAGCGACCAATCCGCTGGAGGTAGCGGATTTGCGGGCGGATACCGCGCCAACCGAGGCGGTGGTGCGCGCCTCCGCCGGCAGCGTGCACTGGCTGGGCACGGGGGCGCAGCCCGACCTGCCGGAGCTGCGCCGGGTGGCGCTGGATCGTGACGCTGCCGGCAGTCGCTGGATCGGGCTGCGGCGCAACCAGGACCATCTCGTGACTGGGGTCGCTGCGTTGCCCCTGCTGCCACCCTGGCTGGCGCTGCCGCTTGTGCTCGGGCTTGCGCTGGTGGCCTGGCGGCGGGAAGGGCGCTGACAAACGCCCCTTTGCCGCCACGTTCCTGGCTTCCTATCTAAGAAACGGAGGAGTGCCGGATGCGCCGCCTGATTCTCGCCTTGCCCGTGGTGCTGGCCGCCTGTGCGACGGGGCCGACCCTGTCGCAGCGCCTCTCCACCTTCGTCGGCCAGCGCGAGGGCGATCTGGTGGCTGGCCTCGGCGTACCAGTCCGCACCTATGACGCGGATGGGCGCCGCTTCCTCCAATTCGAGCAGTTGCGGACGGTGATGATCCCCGGCGATCCCTGGCCCTATGGCTATTATGGCGTCTGGCGGCCCTGGGCCGTGCCTTCGAGCTATGCCGTCGAGCGCTGCGACATCACCTTTGTTCTGCGGGCTGGGCTGGTGGAAAGCTTCAGCCTACGTGGCGAGGGATGCTACTGACGCCGCTGGTTGGGCGCTTCGCCCCGGCCCGGAAATGCTCTAGAGAGGCTGCCATGCGCCATCTCCCTTCCGTCCCGCTTCCCGCCCTGCTCGCCGGCCTGCTGGTCGCGGCCCTGCCGGCCCTGCCGGCAGCGGCGCAGATGCTGAACGGGCCCATGACGCCGGACACCCCGGCCGCGCCCGCCGTCAAAGAGCCACCGGCTCTGCCCGGGCTGGCCGGCCGTGCTCCTGCCGCGCCCATCCCTGCTGAGCCGGGGAAGAACCTCGGTCCCAACGAAGCGCTCTTCGACGCCATCAACCGTGGCGACATGGCCGCGGCGCGGGATGCCATGGCGCGCGGGGCGGACCTGAACGCGCGCAACGTCCTGGGCCTGACGCCACTTGAATCCTCGGTGGACCAGGGGCGGCGCGACATCACCTTCTTCCTGCTCTCCAGCCGCCCCACCGTCGTCACCAGCGTTGAGCCTTCCGCTCCGGCACCGCGCCCCGCGCCGCCGGCGGCGGCGCGCAACGTGCCGCTGACGGCGCCACCGCCCACGGCCCTGCGGAGCGCGGCTCCGGCGCCTGGCGGCCGGGAACCCGCCGCTCGTCCGGCGCCCAGGACCACCTATGCTACGTCCGGGACGGCGGATGGCGGCGCGCCGCGTCCGGACAAGGGCTTCCTCGGCTTCGACGCGAGCCGGCCCGGCAACTAGAACCATTCGGCCGGGATGGCGGCGGTCTCCTCCGCCATCCCCGCCGTGCCAGGGCTGCGGGCGCCGGCGCAACTTTTCCCCTTCCTGAGGCTTGCTTTGGCAAGCCCCGCGGCACCACCAGGGGCAGCGGAGGAGGACCGGATGAATGCCCTCGCCACGCGCGCGCCGCTTGATGCTCTGGACCGGTCTGCCGCTACTGGCCGTCCTGCTGCTGGTGCTGTTCTGGTCCTGGGCCTGGTTCATCCCGCTGGTGGAGCGTCAGGCCAGCGCGGCGCTGGGGCGCCCGGTGCATGTCGGCGGGCTGGACGTGCATCTCGGCCGCGTTCCCGAGGTGGTGCTGACCGATCTGCGCGTCGATAATCCTGAGGGTTATCCGGCCGATCCGCCTTTCGCCGCCGTGCCGCGGCTGAGCCTGCGGGTGGATGCCTGGGCCTTCCTGCGCCACCGGCAGATCATCATTCCCGCGATCACGCTTGAGCGGCCGACGGTACAACTGATTGCCCGCGCGGAGGGCGAGAACAACTACACCTTCCCCTTCGGCCAGACCGAGGGAAATGCCCCCGCGGAGCCTGGACCACAGCCGCAGATCGGCGCGCTGCACATCGAGAAGGGGCAGGTGCATGCCAGTCTCGCCCAGCTCGGGGCCGAGATGCGGGTGGATGTCGAGACGCAGGACCCGCCTGACGCGCCGTCACAGCTGCACGCCAAGGCCAGCGGCACCTATGCGAAGCAGCCGATCACCGCCGAGTTGTTTGGTGGCGCCGTGCTTTCGCTGCGGGAGGCCGACAATCCCTGGCCGGTGCGGCTGGATCTCGCCAATGGACCGACGCAGGTGAAGCTGGAAGGCACGGTGCAGGACCCGCTGCACCTGGCCGGGGCGGATCTGCGACTTGCCCTGCGCGGACCGGACCTGGCGCTGCTCTCGCCCCTGACCGGGGTGGTCGTGCCGGCGACGCCGCCTTACCGCCTCTCTGGCAAGCTGGACTATGCCGATGGGCAGGTTCGCTTCACCGGGATGGAAGGGGCGATGGGCCATAGCGACATCGCCGGGGACGTGGCGGTGGAACCGCGCGGCACCCGCCCGGTGGTCCGCGCGACGCTGCGCTCCCGCCGGGTGGATCTTGAGGACCTCGCCGGATTCATCGGCGGCACGCCGGAGGATAAGCCGAAGCCGCGCCGGGCCAGCAACCGCGTGCTGCCCGATACGCCGGTGAACCTGCCCCGCCTGCGCGCCGCCGACGTGCACCTGACCTATGACGCCGGACAGATCCGCGGCCGTGCCATGCCGCTCGACAACATGCATGTGAAGCTCGACATCGTGGACGGCGCCATCGCGCTGCACCCGCTGGGCTTCGGGGTGGGCAAGGGGCGCATCGACGGCGATTTCGACTTCACGCCGGTCGAAAGCGGCGGGCTGAAGGCGAAGGGCGACGTCAAGTTCCGGCAGGTGGACCTCTCGCGGCTGATGGGCGTCACGCCGCTGGGCGAGGGGCAGGGCGGCATCGGCGGCGCGGCGCGCATCGAGACCCAGGGTCGCACGCTGGCCGAGATGCTGGGCCGCAGCGATGGCGGCCTGACGCTCGCGATGGCCGGCGGCAACCTCTCGGCCCTGCTGGTGGACCTCTCCGGCGTTCAGATCGGCAATGCCGTCCTCTCCGCGCTCGGCCTGCCGGCACGCACGCGGGTACAGTGCTTCGTGGCCGATATGGGTCTGCGCAAGGGCGTGCTGTCCACCAAGACCGTGCTGCTCGACACCGAGGATTCGCTGATCAGCGGCATGGGGGACATCGACCTCGGCGAGGAGCGGCTGAACTACACGCTGCGCACCGAGGCCAAGCATTTCACCGTCGGCTCGCTGCCGACCGACATCCTGCTGCGCGGCACCTTCGCCAATCCCGCCGTCCGGCCTGAGCTGGTGGAGCTGGGCGCGCGCGCCGGCGCGGCGGTCGGGCTTGGTATCATCGCCCTGCCGCTGGCCATCCTGCCCACCATCCAGTTCGGCATCGGCGAGGACAACCGCTGCGAGGGACTGGTCCGCCGGGGGCGCTGAGGCCTCACCCGGCGCGCAGGTGCTCCTGCAGGCGCGGCATCAGCTCGACCAGGTTGCAGGGCTTGTGCCGGGCATCGAGCTGGAAGCGCAGGATGTCGTCCCAGCCATCCTTCACCGCACCGGTCGAGCCGGGGAGGGCGAACAGATAGGTGCCGCCGGCCACGCCCCCCAGCGCGCGGGACTGGATCGTGGAGGTGCCGATCTTCTGGTAGCTCAGCATGCGGAACAGCTCGCCGAAGCCTTCGATCTGCTTTTCCAGCACGCGCGCGAAGGCTTCAGGCGTCACGTCGCGTCCGGTGATGCCGGTGCCGCCGGTGGTGATGCCGACATCCACCTCCGGATCGGCCACCCAGGCGCGCAGCACGGCCTCGATGGCCTCTGGCTCGTCCCGCACGATCTGCCGGGAGTGCAGCCGGTGGCCGGCGGCCTCGATCCGCTGGGCCAGGGTCTGGCCGGAGCGGTCGCTGGCGAGGTCGCGCGTGTCGGACACCGTCAGGACGGCGATGGAGACCGGCACGAAGCGCAGGGACTCGTCGATCGGCATGGCAGATCCTTTCCGCGGGCAGGGAAGGATGTAGCGGGCCGGGCGGAGGAATTGAATTCCCCCCATCCTGCCCCGCCCGCGTCATCCCCCTTCGGCCAGGCGGGTGCAGTTGCGGCCCGCGCGCTTGGCGGCATAGAGCGCGGCATCGGCGGCGGAAATCATCGTCTCGGCCTTGGCGCCCACCTCCTGGCCGGCGATGCCGGCGCTGAAGGTGACGGAGAAACGGCTCTGCTCCGTGTCGAAGGCGAGCGCGGAGAAGCGCGCGCGGACCTGGTCGATCACCGTCTGCGCCGCTTCCGGAGCAGTGCCGAGCAGCAGGACGGCGAACTCCTCGCCGCCGTAGCGGCCGATCACGTCGGTCCGCCGCAGCCGCTTCTGCAGGCTGCGCGCCAGGCTGCGGATCACCCGGTCGCCCATCAGGTGGCCGTGTCGGTCGTTGATCTGCTTGAAATGGTCGAGGTCGAGCAGCGCCAGGCTCAGCGCCGAGCCGTCGCGCCGGCTGCGGTCGATCTCCAGCGCCAGGCGCTCCTTGAAGCGGGCGTGGTTGAGCAGGCCGGTGAGGCTGTCGGACTCCATCACCGCGCGCAGCGCCCGGGCGCGCTCGGCACGCAGCCGCACCAGCGTCACCAGCCGGCCGAGATCCACCGGCTTGGGGATGAAGTCGTCGCCCCCCAGCCGCCGCGCCAGGAGCTGGCGCGCCGTGTCCTGCTCGGCCGAGAGGAACAGCACCGGCAGCGACAGGTGCCGCCGCGTCTGGCGGATGACGCGCGCCAGCTCGATGCCGTCGATGCCGGGCATCTGCAGGTCCATCACGATCAGGTCCGGCGTGGTGGCGGTGATGGCCTCCAGGGTGCGCCCGGGCTCGGAGAGCGCGGTGGCCTGCATCCCCGCCTGGCGCAGCGCCATGGCATAGGCCTCGGCCAGCAGCGGGTCGTCATCCACGATCAGGATCGAGGCGTGGCTCTCCGTCCGCGCGCCGGCGAACTGGTCCAGCCAGTCGGCCAGTTCGTTGTTCTCCAGCGGCTTCGGCACCACCGCCTCGACCCCCGCGCGGGCGGCCGCAAGCCGCGCCTGGAATCCGGTGTCCTTGCTCAGCAGGATGAGCGGGCAGCGGCCGGCCAGATGACGGCAGACGGCGAGAAAGTCGGGCAGCGCGTCATCGATTACGGCCGCTACCAGACTGCCTTTCGGCAGTGCCTCCGGAGCTTCATCCCCGGCGCCGCGCACCGCATAGCCCAGGCTGGTCAGCAGGGCCTGCAGCCCTGCCTGGTCGGCAGCCGGGGCGCAGAGCAGCACCGGCTCGCCCGCCTCGGCCGGTGGCGCGGTGGGGGAGGGCTCGACCACGGCCGGATGGCTGCCGCCGGCTTCCCAGGCAGCGCCCAGGGCGGCGACGAGCTGCTCAGCCTGATGCAGCCGCTCGCTATCCGGCTCCGGGCTTTCGCTGAGCCCGCGCAGGAGCAGTTCCAGCGGCGCCGCGGCGGCCGAGATGGCGGGCAGGCCGAAGGTGCCGCCCGCCCCTGCCAGCTGATGCGCGGCCAATGACAACTCGGCCACGCCGGCGCGCACCGCGGCGTCCCAGGGGCGGCGGGTGAGCGCTTCCCAAAGGGCGGTGAGGTCGCGCACGCGCCCACCGAGACGCCGGATGCCGTCGGCGCGCAGGCGGTGCATTGCCGCATGAAGCTCGGCCTCGGGCGCCAGCATCTCAGTCATGGCGCTTCGCCCAGATCTGGCGGACGCTGGCGGAGAGGGTCATCGGATCGAAGGGCTTCGAGATGACGTCGAGGCTGCCAAGCTCGCGGTAACGCGTGATTTCCTGCGGCTGCACCTTGGCAGTCATGAAGACCGCCGGCACCTCGGCCATGCTGGGCAAGCTGCGCAACCGCTCCAGCGTGGTGGGCCCATCCATTCCCGGCATCATCACGTCGAGCAGGATGAGCTGCGGCGCGAAGCCCTCCGCGCGCGCCAGCGCCTCCTCACCCGAAGCGCAGGCTTCCACCGTGAAGCCGCCGACCGCCTTCAGCGCGAAGCTGGCGACGGTGCGGATGTCACCGTCGTCCTCGACGTAGAGGATGCGTGTCAGCGCGCTCTCGCTCACAGGGCGGTTTCCTTCTGGCCGGCGGGAGGCGATGCCTCGATGAGATGGCGGATGGTGTCGTGCAGCAGGCGGTTCTCGGTGCGGCTCTTCACCAGGGTGGCGGCGGCATGGCGGGTCATGCGCGCATCGGCATCGCTGGCGGAGAAGATCAGCACCGGCGGGGAGGGGCGCAACGCCTGGATGTCGGGCAGCAGGTCGAAGCCGCTGCCGTCGGGCAGGCCAAGGTCGATGATGACCAGGGCGAAGCGCGTCCCCCCCGCCAGCGCCGCCCGCGCCTCGGCGAGACTGCGCGCCGGTTGCATCCGCGCCTCGTCGCCCATCACGGCGGAGACGACATGGCGGATGTCGTCATCATCCTCCACATGCAGGACAAGGGCGGAGCCGTCCTCGGCGCTGGCGCCGGCGCGCAGCGCGTGATGCAGCGCCTCGCGGAGCCGTCCCTGGTCGATGGGCTTGTCCAGCCAGTCCACCACGCCCATCACGTCGCCGCTCAAGGCCCGCCGCCGCTGGTCGGCGATGGCGGAGACGACCACGACGGGCAATCCGCGCCCCTCGGGCCGCTGGCGCAGCCGGCGCAGCAGCGAGAGCCCGTCCTCGTCCGGCAGCATCAGGTCCAGCGTCAGCGCGTCGAAGCGCTGGCGGCCGAGCTGCGCGAAGGCTTCGGCCGCATTGTGCGCGACCTGCCCCTCCCAGCCGTGCTGGGCGAGCATCATCTGCAGCAGGCGAGCGACGTCGGCATCGTCCTCCACGATCAGCACGCGGCGCGCCTGGCCGGGCGCCACCGGCTGGGCGGGCAGGCGCTCGACCAGCCGGGGCAGCGAGAAATGGAAGCAGGTGCCGCCGCCGGCCGCGTCCTCGAAGCCGATCGTGCCGGCATGGTGCTCCACGATGGCGCGGCTGATGGCGAGGCCGAGGCCGGTGCCGCCCTTCTGCCGCACGTCGCTGGAATCCGCCTGGGCGAAGCGCTGGAAGATGCGGTCGCGGAAGGCCTCGGGGATGCCAGGCCCGTGGTCGCGCACACGGAAGGTGGCGCTGCCGGCATTCACCGCCAGGCTGACCTCCACCACGCCGCCGCGCGGCGAGAACTTCGCCGCGTTGGAGAGCAGGTTCGCCAGCACCTGCTGGATGCGCATGGCGTCGGCATAGACCTCGGCATCGGCTTCCGGGTCCCCGGCCGTCTCCAGGCGCAGGCCGAACTGCCCGGCATAGGCGCGGTTGGCTTCAACCGCCTGCTCCAGCAACTGCCGCGCCGAGATCCGCTCGCGCCGGAACTCCAGCCGACCGGCCTCCATCTTCTCGATGTCGAGGATGTCGTTGACCAGCATGACCAGCCGTTCGGCGTTCTTGTGCGCGATGCCGAGCAGTTCGCTTGCCGGTTCCGGCAGTGCGCCGGCCGCGCCCCCGGTGACCAGGCCGAGCGCGGCGCGGATCGAGGTCAGCGGCGTGCGCAGCTCATGGCTGACGGTGGCGACGAACTCGTTCTTCATCGCATCCAGGCGCCGCCGCTCCGTCACGTCGCGCAGCACGCAGACGCAGCCGCGCTCGCCTTCCTGCTCATAGCGGCCGATGGACAGCTCGGCCGGGAAGATGCTGCCATCCGCGCGGTGCGCTTCCACCTCGCGTTGCGGCTGGCCGAAGGCGGGGATGAAGGCCCGGACGGGCTGGCCGATGACGTCGGCCAGCGGCAGGCCGAACTGCTCGGCCGCGGCGGCGTTGGCGAGCTGCACCTGATCTGAGTCGCTCAGCAGCAGGATCGGGTCGCGCGCGTGGTCGAGGATGGACTGCAGACGGCTGCGGTTCTCCGCGAGGGCGGCATTCACCGCCTCCGTCGCGCGCTTCGACTCCTCCAGCACGGTGTAGCGTTCCGCATTGCTCTGCCGGTACCTGTGCATCCCCCAGAGGGCGGCGAGCGCGAAGAGGACGGCGGCGCCGAAGGTCACCGGCATGATGGCCCGGGCCTGCCGCACACGCAGGGTGTAGGCATGGTTGGAGGCGCTGAGATCGGCGCGCTCCCAGGCGATCATCTGATCGGTCAGCCGCAGCAGGCGCATGCGCTCGGCGCCGGCCTCGCGGAGCAGGAGCAACAGGTCCACCGCATCGCCACGTCCGGCGAACTGGAGGGTTTGATCCAATCGGGTCAGCATGGCGCCGATGTTGTGCCGCAACTGCGGCAGCAGACTCTGCTGCTGCGCATCGTCCTGCGCCGCCACCTCCAATGCCGCCAGGTCAGCGATGATGCGCGCGCGCGTCGCCACCATGATGTGTCGGTAGGGCTCCGGCGTGCCGAGCAGCACCAGGTTGCGCGCCGCCATCACCTCATGGACGTCGCTGCGCAGTTCCAGCAGGCTCGCCATGATGGCGTAGCTGGTATTCACCGCGGCGCGCTGCTCGCGCGTATCATCGAGGATGCGCAGGGTGAAGGCGCCGCCCCCGAGGAACAGCAGCAGGACGGTGGCGGTGGCGGCGAGCGTGACAAGGCCGGTCCGGCGGAGCGGGCTGACCATACGGCGGCGATCCTTGCGAGGCCGAAGAGGGCGTCGGGGAGCCCGGCACGGCGATGGTTATGCCGGCAAATTGCCGCCTAGGTAGAGTGTGTGCAACCACGGTCTTTTTTGTGCCGGGTCTCGCGGATTGGAACGCCTCGCCCGGCCGGCTCCTGGCGGAAGCTGGCCGGGTGGAGGGCGTCAGCGCGCGGCGGTGCGGGTACTGCCGCTGGTCAGCGGCGGCTGCTCCGCCAGTTCCAGCGGCGGGCTGCCGAAGCGCGGGAACTCGCCGCTCGCCAGCGCATCGAGGCTGGGCGCGGGCAGGCCCAGGCGGCTGGCATAGATCCAGGTATAGGTGAGCACGCGCTGCACAAAGGCCCGCGTCTCGTCCACCGGAATGGACTCGACGAACAGGAAAGGATCGTCCTGATGGCGGAGGTTCGGCGCCCAGCGGGCGACGTTGCCGGGGCCGTTGTTGTAGGCGGCCAGCAGGCGGATGAGGTCGCCGTCCACCACCTCGCGCGCCGTCAGGTGGTGCAGGTAACGCTGCGCCAGCTCCAGCGAGAAGGAGGGATCGTGCAGGCGCTTCAGCCCGCCCGAGCCGCGCAGGCTGGGATCGCCGACGATGTAGGCGGCGGTGGCGGGCATGATCTGCATCAGGCCGCGCGCGCCGGAGGGCGAGACCGCCTTCGGGTCGAAGCGGGATTCCTGCAGCGCCAGCGCGTAGAGCAGCGCCGGGTTGGCGCGGAAGCCGGAGAGCGGCTCCAGACGCGGCAGCGGGAAGCGGTCGTAGTCGCGCGGACGCCCGTCGGCAGTCTGCACCAGGGCGGCCACCTGCGAGGCGAGGTCGGTCATGCCCGCCTCGCGCGCCACCGCCAGCATGCCGCGCAGCACGCCGGGATTGCCCTGCGCAATCGGCCAGAGGGCGCGCAACTCCTGCTCCGCCAGCTCGCGCTGGCCGATTTGCAGCAGCGCCAGGGCGCGCCAGCCGGCGGCGGTCTCCGCCAGGGCGGCGCCTTCGGCGGTGCCGGCCAGGTCGCGCTCCCAGGCGAAGCCGGGGGCAAGGCCGAGCACGCGGCGCGCGACCAGCCCGTAGAAGGTGCGCGGCTCCTGCGCCGCCTGGAGCATCCAGGGCACGTAGAGCTGCGGCCGGCGCGTGCGGATGGCGGCACGCGCCGTCCAGAAGGCGGCGGCGGCGCGCAGCGCGGGGGCCGCGACGTCGGCGCGGGCCGCGCTCTCGAAGGCGGTCAGCGCGCGGTCGGGCCGGCCGCTGCCCCAGGCCGCGAGGCCGGCGACGAAGGCGGGATGCGCGAGCTGTGGGTGCTGCTTGGCGGCCTCGGAGGCGATGCGCCAGGCTTCCTCGTCACGGCCGCGCTGGAAGGCGGCCTGGGCGACCTCGCCGCGCAGCAGCGCCGCATAGCTGCCGCTGGCGCCCTGGGCGATGGCGGCGAGGGCGCCGTCCAGGTCGCCATCGGCGGCGCGGCCACGAACGAGGCGGTCCAGGCGGGCATCGCGGCTGACGCCGCGCGCCGGTGGCTCGCGCTCCTCCGGCACCACATCGGCCTCGGCGGAGAGGGATTCGTCCGGCGGCGCGGGCGGGTAGGGCGCGTTGCGCGGCAGGCGGCCGCGCAGCATCGCATGGACGGCGCGCGCCTCCGGGTGGTCCGGATACTCGGCGAGCCAGCCATACAGCTCCTCGACCGAGGGCTCGGGTGCGCCAGGCCGCTGCCAGCGGGTGGCCAGCACATGGCCCATCAGCCGCCGGTCATCCAGTCGCTCCGCCTCCTGCGCGGCGGCGGCGAAGTCGCCGCGCTTCTGCAGCGCGAAGATGCGGGTCAGCCGTGCCGCGTCGGACGGGGCTAGGGGTTGCGGAAGGCCCGCCACACCTCCGGGGAGGCTAGGGCGGGGCATGTTCATTGCCCGCTCGAGGGGGGCGGTCTCTCCGGCCCGTTGCGCCATGGCCGGAACCTGAGCCCCGACACACAGCGACGCCGCCCATCCCAGGCCGAGCGCCAGGGCGGGTGGACGAAGGGCCATGGTGCAGATCGCTTGCATGGCCCGCTTGCCGTTAACGGTCTCGTTAGCGGGGGGCAACTGTAAATGCGGTCCAAATCGCGTTTCAAGGGAGGAAACCCTGCTCTCCCATGATCGTGAGTTGAAAAATGTGATCGATTTTCCGTGATTCAGGTGGGCGCGGCTGAAACTTCACCGGAGAGGGTGCGGCGCAGCAGCAGCAGGTCGGCCCAGGAGTCGCGCTTGGCTGCCGGATTGCGGAGCAGATAGGCCGGATGCCAGGTGGGCAGCGCCGGCAACCCGCCGGCTTCCAGCGGCAGGCTGTGCCACCGGCCGCGCAGCCGGGTGATGCCCTCCCGCGCGCTCAGCAAGGCCTTGGCCGAGACGCCGCCGAGCAGCAGCACGTGGCGCGGGCGGACGAGAGCGATGTGGCGCTGCACCATTGGCAGGAAGAGGGCGATCTCGGCGTCGGTCGGCGTGCGGTTGCCGGGTGGCCGCCAGGGCAGGATGTTGGTGATGTAGAAGGCGCGGGACGGATCCTCGGCGGTGCGGTCGAGGCCGATACTGGCCAGCATCCGGTCCAGCAACTGGCCGGACTGGCCGACGAAGGGGCGGCCCAGCCGGTCCTCGTCCGCTCCCGGCGCCTCGCCGATCAGCATCAGTCCCGAATCCGGGTTGCCATCGGCGAAGACCAAGTTGGTGGCGGTGTCGCGCAGGGGGGTGTCCACCTCGCGCATCGCCTCGCGCAGCGCGGCGAGATCCTGCGCGCCGGCGGCCAATGCGGCAGCGTTGCGTGCGGCGGGGGCGAGCGGGGCAACCAGCGGAAGGGCGGCGCCGCGGCGGCCGGTGGCAGCACGGCGCGCGGGTTCGGCGGGGGGCGGTGCCGGAGGAGCGGGGGGCAGGGCGGCCAGCCGGTCCAGCGGCGCCTCGGCCAGCGCCTCGTCGGCGCCCCAGTCCAGCTGCAGCCGCAGCGCGGCCAGCAGGGCGGCGGGATCGTCCGGGTCGGGCGCGGCGGTGTTCATCTCAGCGTCGCATATCGGCCGTCGGCGGGGTTCCGCGCAACCCGTGATCGGTCTAAGGCATGGCCACGGGACCAAGGGAGAAAGGCGTGACCGAACGCGAGAGCATGGAGTTTGACGTCCTGGTCGTGGGCGCCGGCCCCGCCGGGCTGGCGGCGGCCATCCGGCTGAAGCAACTCTCGCCGGAGGCGGCGGTCTGCGTCGTCGAGAAGGGTTCGGAGGTCGGCGCGCATATCCTCTCCGGCGCGGTGCTGGAGCCGCGCGCGCTGGACGAGCTGCTGCCCGACTGGCGGGAGGACCCGCCGGCACTTGCCACCCCCGCTGGCGAGGACAGCTTCATGTTCCTCACCGCCAGCAAGGCGTACAAGCTGCCGACCCCGCCGCAGATGAACAACCACGGCAACTACGTGGTCTCGCTGGGCAATGTCTGCCGCTGGCTGGCGGCCAAGGCCGAGGCGCTGGGCGTCGAGATCTATCCGGGCTTCGCCGCCTCTGAGGCGATTGTCGAGGATGGGGTGGTGAAGGGCGTCGTCGCCGGGGTCATGGGGATCACCCGCGAGGGCGAGGAGGGGCCGAACTACCAGCCCGGCATGGAGCTGCGCGCCCGCTACACACTCTTCGGCGAGGGCTGCCGCGGCTCGCTGGCCAAGAAGCTCCAGGAGCAGTTCAACCTGCGGGAGGGCGTGCAGCCGCAGACCTATGCGCTCGGCATCAAGGAGCTGTGGGAGATCCCGAAGGAGCGCCACACGCCCGGCAAGGTCTGGCACAGCGTCGGCTGGCCGCTGTCCACCGACACCTATGGCGGCTCCTGGCTCTACATGCTCGGCGAGAATCTGGTCTCGGTCGGCTTCGTGGTGGGGCTGGACTATCCGAACACCTGGCTCTCCCCCTTCGACGAGATGCAGCGCTTCAAGACCCATCCGGAGGTCCGCAAGATCCTGGAGGGCGGAAAGCGCATCGCCTATGGCGCGCGGGCGCTGAGCGAGGGCGGCTTCCAGTCCATTCCGAAGCTGGTCTTCCCCGGCGGCGTGCTGATCGGCGACAGCGCCGGCTTCCTGAACGTGCCGAAGATCAAGGGCACGCACACGGCGATGAAGAGCGGCATGCTGGCCGCCGAGGCCGCCGCCGCCGCCCTGGCCGACGAGGCCGCCGGGCCGGTGCTGGATCGCTATCCTGAGATGGTGCGCGGGAGCTGGCTCTGGGAGGAGCTTTCGGGGGTGCGCAACATCCGCCCGGGCTTCGCCAAGTGGGGCTTCTGGGGCGGCATGCTGAACGCGGCGCTCGACACCTATGTCTTCCGCGGCAAGGCGCCCTGGACGCTGCCCAACCATGCCGACCACACCGCCACCAAGCCGGCCGACCAGTCCCCGAAGATCGAGTATCCCCGGCCGGACGGAAAGCTGACCTTCGACCGACTCTCCTCGGTGTTCCTCTCCAACACCAACCATGAGGAGGACCAGCCGGCGCACCTGAAGCTCAAGGACCCGGCGAAGTGGCGACCGGTGAACTGGGAGACCTACCGCGCGCCCGAGGCCCGCTATTGCCCGGCGGCCGTCTATGAGGCGGTGGGCGCCGACGAAGGCGAGCCGCGGCTGGTGATCAACGCGCAGAACTGCGTGCACTGCAAGACCTGCGACATCAAGGACCCCTCGCAGAACATCGACTGGTGCACGCCGGAGGGCGGCGGCGGGCCGAACTATATCGGCGGCATGTAGCGCCATCTCCGGATGGCGGGCGACGCAACGTAACGGTGCCGCGGCACCGCACAGAAGCGTTTCCCGCCGCCGGGGAAAAGCTCTAGGCTTGGCAGCATGGTCATGCTGCTTGTCCCCCCGCGTCGCTTCGCCCTGCTGGCTGCGGCCCTGCTTGCCGGCTGCGCGGCGGGCGGGGCGGCCGATGCCGGCCCCGGCGGCTTTTCCTCCTCTCGGCCCAGTGCCTTTGGCGCCTATCTCGCCGGCCGGTTCGCGGCGGCGGAGACGGATACCCGCACCGCTGCCGATGAACTACTGGAGGCGCTGCGCCTGGCCCCCAACGAGCCGGAGGTGCTGACGCGCGCCTTCCTGGCCGCGGTGATGGATGGGCGGCCTGACGCGGTGCGACTGGCGCACCGTCTGCCGCAGAGCGAGCTTGCCATCATGCTGCTGGCGGGAGCTGACGGGATGGCCGGGCGCTGGGAGCGCGCCGAGGCCCGCCTGCGCGAGCTGCCGCGCAACGGCGCCGCGCAGGTGCTGCAGCCGCTGTTGCTGGCCTGGGCCCAGGCCGGGCGTGGCGCGACCGACACCGCTCTCGCCACCTTGCGCCCGCAGATGGAAGGTGGCCGCCTGCGCGGCCTCGCTGCCCTGCACGGCGCCATGATCGCCGATATCGCCAACCGGCCGGCGGAGGCCGAGCGGCTCGCCCGCCTCGCGCTTTCCGAGAGTTCGGAGGCCAATCTGCGGATGCTGCAGATCATCGCCGGCATCTTCGAGCGCGCCGGTAAGTCGGCCGATGCGGCGCGGCTGCTCGATGCGGTGGCCTTGGGCGGCGATGACTTCGCGCTGCTCGGTAATCCGGAGATGCGGCAACGCCTGCTGCGTCGGCGTGCCGTGGCCTCAGCGGTGGAAGGCATGGCGGAGGCGGAACTGGCCCTGGCCGGCGCCCTTCGCGGCCAGGGAGCGCCGGAGCTGACGCTGTTGCTCTCCCGCCTTGCCCTGCGCCTGCGGCCTGACTTCACTCCCGCACTGCTGATCGCCGCCGACTCCCTGGCCGAGGAGGCACACCCTGCGGCTGCGCTCGATCTCCTGCGCAAGGTGTCGGAGGATGACCCGCTGGCGCCGGTGGTGATGCTGCGCAGGGCCTCGCTGCTGGACCGGATGGACCGGCCGGAGGAGGCCATCTCGACGCTGCGCGCGCTGGCGCAGGCGCAGCCCGACGCCGTGCAGCCGCAGGCCCGGCTGGGCGACCTGTTGCGCCGGCGCAGTCGCTTTCCCGAGGCGGCGGAGGCCTATACCGCCGCGATTGGCCGCGTTGGCGCGCCGCAGGCTGGGCATTGGCCTTTGTTCTACGCCCGTGGCATCGCCCTGGAGCGCAGCGGCAACTGGACGGCCGCCGAGGCCGATTTCCGCCGCGCCCTGCAACTTTCCCCTGACCAGCCCTACGTCCTGAACTATCTCGGCTATACCTGGGTGGAGCACGGCGCCAACCTTCCCGAGGCGCGGCGGATGCTGGAGCGCGCCGCCGAGTTGCGCCCGCAGGACGGCAACATCGCCGACAGCCTGGGCTGGGCGCTGTTCAAGCTGAACGACCTGTCCAACGCCACCCGCTGGCTGGAGAAGGCGGCGGAGCTGGAGCCGCGCAACAGCGTCATCAACGACCATCTGGGTGATGCCTATTGGGCCGATGGCCGCGAGCGCGAGGCCCGCTTCCAGTGGCGGCGGGCGCTGTCGCTGGAGCCGGAGCCCGGCGACGCCCCGCGCATCTCCGCCAAGCTGCGCGACGGCCTGCCCGGAACCTCCCGTGCCGCCCTGCCGCAGTGATGGGTGACGCGCCGGAACTGGCGGAGGCGGCGCCCGCCAAGGTCAACCTGCATCTGCATGTCGTCGGCCGCCGCGCCGATGGCTACCACCTGCTCGATAGCCTGGCTGTCTTTGCGGGCGCTGCCGATCAGTTGCGCTACCGCCCCGGTGGCGACCTGGCGCTGCACCTGGACGGGCCGGAGGCCGGCGCCCTCGCTGCCGAGCCGGACAACCTGGTGCTGCGCGCCGCCCGCCTGCTGGCGGAAGCCGCCGGTCTGGCCCCGCATGGCACGTTGCGGCTGACCAAGGTGCTGCCGGTGGCCTCAGGCATTGGCGGTGGCTCGGCCGATGCCGCCGCGGCGCTGCGCCTGCTGGACCGCGCCTGGGGACTGGGATGGGGAACGGGCCGCCTGGTTCCGCTTGCCGCCCGCCTGGGTGCTGATGTGCCAGTCTGCCTCGACAGCCAGGCCGCGCGGATGGGCGGGGTTGGCGAGTTGCTCACGCCAGCGCCCGCTCTGCCGAGAGCAGGGCTGGTGCTCGCCAATCCCCGCATTCCGCTGGCGACTCCAGCCGTGTTTCGGGCGCGGCAGGGCGGCTTCTCGCGCCTGGCGGCGCTGCCCGCCCGCTGGCCCGACGCGGCTGCCATGGCCCGTGATCTGGCCGACTGCGGCAATGATCTGGAGGCTGCGGCCATCCAACTCTGCCCGGCGGTGGCCGAGGTGCTGACCGCCTTGCGGGCGCTGCCCGGCTGTCTGCTGGCGCGGATGAGCGGTTCCGGCGCCACTTGCATCGCACTGTTCGCTGATCCGGCAAGCGCTGAGTCGGCGGCGGCGCAACTGCCTGCCTTCTGGTGGCGATGGGGAGGGGGCTTTACGGAAGGGGTACCAAAGCCTTATTCAGCGCCCTAGCCGCCGTGCTGGGGCGTAGCCAAGCGGTAAGGCAGCGGTTTTTGGTACCGCCATTCCCAGGTTCGAATCCTGGCGCCCCAACCATTTGATTTTCTTTGGCGAAAACAAGCACTTAGCAGGTCGCCTCACACCCGCGTGTAGCACTCGCGTGTAGCATGTGGGAGTGTCATGTCGGCTCCGTACATCGTCCGTAGAGGCGGCTCGTATAGCCTGCGGGTTCGCCTGCCAGTGGACATTGCAAAAATCCTTTCCCGTCGCGAGTTCGTGATGGCATTGAGAACCAGAGAGCTGTCCGTCGCCAAACAGCAGGGCGTCCGGGCGCATGCCAGGGTGCTGGATGTCTGGTCGAGGGTTAGGACTATGAGCGGTTCGGACGAGGACAAGCGCGCTGTCATCGACGAGGCACTGGCGGCGATTCGGACCTTCAACCTCGTCCGCGAGATGGCCCTTGAGAGCCATGACCAAGCGATGGATGAGCTTGGCCAGCTCGTTGCGGTCAGCCATATGGCCCAGGGCCAAGCTGGAGTTCCACCAGCAGACCATCGCGATACCCTCATCCGGGAGCTGATGAGCCGGGTGGAGGTCCTCTCGAAGGCGGTCGTTGACCTTGAGAGAGCCGCCACGGGGAAGTCCTTGGCGCTCCAGATGCTGGACGACGCCCAGGAGAAGCTGGTCTTGGAGGACCAAGCCCGAGCCCAGCGACAACACAGCATGGCTATGGATGTCGTGCGCAAGGAGGCCGAGGAGGCAAAGTCCGAGGTCCAGTCGTTCCGGACCAGGGAGAACGCCGAGACGCTTGGCGTAGAAGCTATGTCGGCCTTCGAGAAGCTGATGGCTCAGGCCGGGGTCATCACGAAGAGCAAGCAGACCCCCACCGTTCTGGACTTCCTGGAAGGCCACTACCTCCAGGCCCGCAACCTAGACGAAACTCATCAGCGGCACGTCGAGGCCTATGTGCGTCTGTTCGCCAAGGCTACCGACAACAAGCCGGTCGGCTCCTACACCCGTAAGGATATCCTTGGATGGGTAAGGGTCATCGAGCGTATCCCGACCGGCTACGGCAAGGGCGGCAAGGACAAGCACAAGACCATCCAGCAAATTCTACGAGAGGCACGAGCCAAGAAGGCCGAAACCATCTCAGTTACCACGGTCGGAAAGCACATTGCGGCCCTGAAGCGATTCTTCCGGGAAGCGAACAGCACCCATGAGTTCTCGAATGCCGACCGTGTCGCTGCCATGTTCGAGAACATCGAGCTGTCCTCACACGTTCCGGAGGCGCAGAAGCGCCGGCCATGGCGAATTGAGGAGCTCCATGCCCTTTTCCGAACGCCAATCTGGTCTGGAACGAGGTCGCGTTTTGAGGACCGCCGGACTCGTCATGAGGTTGGCCGGTGGGTCCACCTGGACGCTTATTGGTGGCTACCGGTTCTGGGCATCCATACCGGTGCTCGCCTGGAAGAGCTGGCCCAGCTTCACCACGAAGACCTGAAGGTCTCGGGTGATGGCATCAAGTTCCTTCACATCAATGACCAGGGGAACCGTCGGGTTAAGACGAAGTCGTCCATCCGTGCCATTCCTCTGCATCCCTTCCTTCTCGAACTGGGCTTCGACCGAATGTTCAAGCCTGGCCAGAGGGGGAGGGTGTTCCACGAGCTGTCGAAGGGTGCCAACGGCAAGTGGGGCGAGGACTTCTCTGAGGACTTCACCGCCTATCGTAGGCACTGCGGACTCTACGCGCCGCTCTTGGATTTCCACGCCTTCCGGCACAGCTTCGTCAGCTATATGCGTGGCAAAGCCAAAGTGGATGCGGGCTTGGTCGCCGCCATGGTCGGCCATGGTGCTGACGAAGACCCTACGCTGGCGCAGTTCATCCAAACCGGCCAGTACACAGACTTCGACATCGCAGACCGCTATGAAGCCATCTGCAAGCTGGACTACCATCAGATGGGAGTGGGCTTGGCTCACATTCGGAATGCGGTCACGCAAGTGAAAGGTGGCCGAGGCAGCTTTAGGCTTCCAGACGCGCCACTGCCTGAAGACCAAGAATGAAGAAAGGGAGCCTGTTGAGGCTCCCTTCGCTCGCTACGGCAGGACCAGCTGCCTATCGGGGATGGCAACTATCCATATATGTCAGGACCTGGTTACGGCCCTTCAGAAGGTCGCTGGTCCATCCATAGAACACAGCCTGCGACGGCGGCATCATGGCAATGCCAATCTCCTGCGAGGTCCGGAGCAGTTTCGCTATCCGGGCTGATACCCTGATTCCCACCATGACATAGGCATTCGAAGCGCGAGGCCGCTCAGTGATTTCGGTGTCTTCCAGGATAAATTGACCGCCCTTCCAGGTAACGGCAATCATCGATGCCATTGCCACGATGTCGTCGACCCAGCGACCTCCTTCGAAGAGGGCAAGAATTTCGAGCTGGTTTCCTCGTTCGGGATTACACGTCAGAAGGAGCTTGTGGATACCACGTTCGTCCTCGGTGGTGCCCTTCAGATAAACGCCGTTACTACGCTGAGCGAGTTCCCGCCTTTGCACTAGCTCCCACGTCGTCCTAGCCTCCGGAGTTGTCGCATCAAGCTCCGCCATCCTTTGCGTGCTGAGGATGTTGAGTTCATGGCTGCCGGCTTTGGCCATTTCCGCAAAAAGGTCGGTGTTAACCCCCATCTCTCGGAGGAAAGAGACAATTCGAGAAGAGATGATTTGAGCCCGGTCGTTTGCCTGAGCGGATGTAGCTAGGTCCGAACCCTGGAAGAAAAATCGGTGAACACCCAGCTTGTTCGGCTCTGATATCTGACGCCGACTCCCGCCCAAGAAGGCGAAGACGCACGCACTGGCACAAAGGGCTGGAGGCGGGGCTTTATATGGCTTCCCGAGAGCGAAGCCGTTGCCCCGTTCCCCTACGCTGGTGAATAATCCCAGGTCTCGGATAGTCCGGCCCAATTCCAGGCCCGCCTGAAGGCTTCCTCCTGGTGAGGAGAGATTGAGCCAGCTTCCGGGAGGGACCTGGTATCTACGAACCGCCTCCCGCAGTCGGGCCGGTGTAGTCTCATCAATCGGTCCTTTGCCGTAGAGAAACACCGAGCGGGGCTTCTGCATCCACTCGATTGCCTCGGAGACATCAGCGGTGAACTGCATGGACCTTTCCTGCGCACTGGCAGGAAAGGCGGCCAAGCTGATGAGCAGAAATCCGATAAAGGGGAGAGAGCGTCGAGGCATAATGGTCCAGGTGATGACGGATACGGCAGGCAGCGGCTTGGGCCGTGGCAATCCGTATCCCATCATGTTTGTTACTGTTCAACCACCGAGAGAGCCTGCTTACGCCGCCTTCTGCCCCGGCCGACCCTGGCTATGCTCGATGACCTCAGCCAATACGGCTTCAAGTTCAGCCGCGATAACTTCAGACCGCTCGACCTCCTCCGTATCAACGGCTGCCTGAAGCATCGGAAGGAGCTCTCGCGCCCTGCAGGATGACCCCCACAGAATGGCGGGCCTGCGCTGGCGGGGTGATACGCCGGCCGGCAGTGCACCCCGAAAATAGCGTCCGTAGATGCTGCGGTATACCGCCTCAGTGGAGCCGGCAATTTGTTGGCAATCGAGATACTCCAGAATGCCAGTCGCCCGGCCGATGAGTTGGTCATAATGACGCATGTTGCCCTCCTGCTCCATGTATTCGTCTTATGCAATGTATAAGGACATGATGAATGCAGCAAAAGGTGAGCCATTCCGGCTCCCGGGGAGGCTGCAATGTCCACAATCAATCACATCAGGCGTGCTGCGACTTTCACTTTCTTCTATGGATGGGCGACCGTTCTCTTCATCGTCTTCTTGCTGAACGCCGTTCTCAAAGCTCTGTTCCTAGCCTTCCCGGTGGCCGGAATGGCGGGCCTCGGTGGTGCTGCGGTCGCATGGATGCACGGTGACCAGGTCCTGCGGACGTTCTTCATCTACGCCGATGCCGCGATGACCGTGACGATGCCGGTCATCCTGCTGACGCTGCTCGCCTTGCACTACCTCGCGTACCGGCAGAGCCGGCTCGTCGCCCGGGTGAGGGAGGGTCGCTGACATGAGCGAGCCGTCCAACATCAAGGACCGGGCACTGGAAGCGAGACAAAAGGTCACGGCTGACATCCTGGGCACTGAGAGGGATTGGACGACCGGCCGTGGTGTTGTCGGTCAGCTGTCCGGTGCCTCAGTGCTCGCCGGAGGCGCGAAGTCTGTCATCCGGGTCTTCACTGGCTCACTTGGCCGGACCCGGAGCGCCATTGCCGCGTTGTGCACCAAACCACGTGAGATGCCTCTGCCTGAGGATGCCCCGAAGGAAGAGGCTGACCGGTTCGCTCACGCGCACCAGCTGGCGGGCAGGACGCGTGCGCAGGATGTCGAAGACCTGAAGGGGACCACTTGGGCATTTAACGTCTACATGCTGACCGCTGGTCTGCTACTGATGCTGGCTATTCTGCAGTGGCGGTCGGTCAGCGCAGTCGTCTTGGTGTCTATGCTGAGCGTCGCTGTCCTTGCTTCCACGAAGGCATTCCAGGCTTCACTGGCGAACTTCCGCCTGCGGACCCGCCGCTTGGGCCCAGCCTCCCTGATGCAGTATCTGCGGTCGCCTGGAGAATGGGTGCCGCACACCATTATGCCAGCTCAGAAGAGCCGGGCATCCAGGTCGGCTGTGGGCATCAGCGCTGTCGTGCTGGCTACGCTCGCAGTCACCGGCCTACCAGTGGATGCTTTCGCTCAGACGCTTGATGAGCATGTGCAGCAACTCCCCGTCTTCATGCGTGATGACCTTCAGGCGGCGTTGGACCTCGCTCAGCGAGGGCAGGATGTCTGGTTGAGGATGCTGGGATTCATCGTTCCAGGTGTCCTGCTCATCCCAGGAGAGGCCAACGGCATCAGCAATGGCATCTGGACAGCGATGTCCACCGCGCTGGGTCTTCTGACCACACTGGCCTGCATGATGCTGGTCTACTACACCGTCATCGCCACTGTACAGACGGCCTATGAGGGCAAAGTCATGGGCCAGCGTTGGCACCAGTGGTTTGCCCCGATACGCGTGCTGCTGGGGCTGGTAGCTGTCGTGCCGGCTTATAAAGGCATGTGCCTAGCTCAGCTCGTTGTCATCCAGATGGCCGTGTTCTCCGGGGCAGCTGGCAACATGATGCACAGAGCGTTCCTGAACGCCCTGCCAGCGAGCCAGATATCGACACCACACCTTGCAGACACTCTGCCGCTTGTCCGCGATGTCCTGGCGATGGAGGTCTGCCATGCCGCCCTGCTTCAATCGGCGCAGGCTTGGAATGCCTCGCCGTCATTGGCGCAGATAGACCTGCCGTACCGTTCTTCGTTAGCTGAACCCGGTCAAGGCTCCACTTCGACAATCAAGCGTGGAGCGGAGGCGGCTTGGTACTGGATGAAGCGTGGCTACGACAGCTCACTGACTGCTGGTCAGCAGAGCCCATGGGTGATGACGCAGCGGAAGTGGGACTATGGCGACTGCGGAACTCTGACGGCTGACTACAGCACCGATGCGTCTGGTGCAGACCGTGACGTTCTTGCATTGGACACAGCTCGAATTTTGGCGGTGAATCAGCTGCGCCAGAACCTCCACCTCATTGCCATGCGTATCGTAGCGGCTGCCAAGCCGGGTCCCGGCTCCTCTAAGGCAGCGCAGAAGGCCGCGCTGTTGGAGGTGTTCCAGGTCAAGGCTCGCTACGACCGGAGCCTCTTGGATGCAGCTCAGGGCTACACAGATTCAGTGAATCGCGTCACGGCTCATGAGTTCACCACCGTTGTTGCCGAGCTGGGATGGGCGGGCGCCGGCGCGTTCACGATGACTTACGCAAACATGAGTGCGCAGGCTCAGAGCTTGGTCGGCATTCAGCCAGAGGCGCACATGCCAGGCGAAGATGCCCTGACGAGCGTGTTCAGCGACTTGGACATGTACGGTGTTCACCTGGGTGCTGACGGTGTCTTTCCTCAGCTGCGTCGTCTGTTCGATGCCCAGGTTCTCCAAGACATGCATGTGCCTGCTGGCATCGCTCGTGCGGGTCTCTACGACGATTCCGGCAGCCTGGCGGGAGGGTGGAGAGAGCTCTTCTCAGCTGACAGCGGCATACCAGAGAAGCTCAACGACATGCTGCAGGTTGAGCCTGGTCGCGGTCAGGCGATGATGCACGATGTCGCTCTCGGGCATGCTGTCTTGAACGGTCTCTGGGCCTGCCTCTTGGCCCTGGGCCTGGGGTCTCTCATCGGTGGCGGGACCGCTGTAGGCAAGGTCCTTGCCTTCGGAGCAGGCGCCTCGGCGCTGGGCGGCATGGCCGGCCGGATGTCAGGTCTGTCCGGTCCGCTCATGAGCATCGTGACCAGCATGGTCGGTGGCTTCCTGCTCATTCTGCTCATCTTCGGTGTGCTGCACGCCTACATTTTGCCCATGCTGCCCTTCATCTTCTGGGCGTTCGCGGTCCTGGGCACGCTTATTCTTGTTGTTGAATGCATCATCGCAGCGCCGCTGTGGGCCTTCATGCACGTCCGCCCTGACGGTCAGGAGCTCATCGACCAATCCCAGCGTGCTGGATACCATATGGTTTTCAGCTTGCTGCTGCGCATTCCGTTGCTGCTGTTCGGCTACTATTTCAGCATGCTGGTCTACGAAGCCGGGAATTTCTATCTCGGTCTGATGTGGATGCCCCAGCTCGTCTCAGCGACTGCAGCTCACGCTGTTGGTCCGCTCCTTTGGCTGGTCATGATGAGCGTTGTAGGGGTGGTCAAGTACCAGATTGCCATCCGCAGCTTCGGCCTCATCACGAGCGTGCCGGACAACATCAGCTACATCTTCGGTGCCAGCCGGATGGGTGATGAAGGGCAGCATGGCCACACCGTCAACAATCTCATAGGGGGCTACAACCAGACCGTGTCCAAAACGGTTCTGCAGGGTGCGCTGCCCAAGGACAAAGAGGACGACAGAAAGAAGGGGAGGTGACCAGCTTCCCTATCGAGCCAAGAAGGGCGGGATTACCCGCCCTTTTTTTTGCATTCCTGACCTGCCGAGACCCATGGCAAATCTGTTGACGGATTGCGGAAGAAAACGAAGTTAAATCAACTACTTGTAAGCGGGATTGGCGAAAATCTAAACCTGATTAAACCTTAAAATACCGTTTTGTACGGTTTATTAGGGTATTAAACGGTACCCTGTGGGCCTGAAGGGCAGACACGATAATCGGCCAGCCCGGCCGGGCTCTGCTGGCCTGAAATCAGTTCCCTCACGTCGTCCAAGAGTTCGCAGGGCGAGCAGCCAGGGTGGGTGCAGGTTTACCCCTCGTCCGCTTGATTCTCGGCCAGGAAATCAGCCTGCAGTCGGGATTGCCGCTGTGCATATGTGTGCAAATTTCCCGGGCAAACCCGTTACACCAACGCGGAGTAACGGGGGGAGGCCATCCATCACCCTGCCGGGCACCTAATCCGGCCCGGGAAGCTCTCTAGAACACGGAAATCTGCCCTCAACACAGGCTCCACAGCCTTAGCTTGGGCGCCTGACCCCCTTATATGCCACCTCATGACGCACACTGCTCTCATAGCCCTGGTGACGGCCATCTAACCCCACCCTGATGCCCCCGATGAGCTGGAGAGCCGCGCCATGCCTGAAGCCCTGAAGAAGTTGAGCCTGCAATCGTGGCGTTGCGGTCATTCCTGGTCCGACGACGACCAGACGCGGGGCAAAGAATTCAAGATTCTGGCTGGTTACCTCGAAGTGGCAGTCCGGCAGCACCTCAGTGGCGTTCGGTTCTCCGCTAGACAGCCATACAAGCCGAACCTGAAGACCGTTCGCGAAGCTGCCTTGTCGGCATTCGAGGACACTGCGCTCACGACTGTAGAGCAGGCTATCCTTCTGGATGTGGTTGGCACCGCTGCATACCTCGGTGAGCTCCTGGGCGACCAAGTTGTCCCCGAAACCATGCAAGCTCTCCGTCAGCAGGCCAGTCGTATGCAAGGGGCTGCTATCCTGGACGGGGTGATGGAGAGCCAGGCGCCCGCTCTGGCGGCTCTCGTCGATACTGGGGCATCCACCTCGTCTGCGATGGCCGGTGATGACCTGACGACCTGGCGCACGGTACCCTACTCAGCGTGGGAGCCCATTGAGCTCTACAAGGAAGCCGAGGCATTGCTGGACCGCCTCCTGGAGCAGGCGAAGGGCACCCATCAGGAAAAGCGGATGGTGACGCTTGCGCGGTCGCTGGGGAGCACTCTTGACCAAGAACGGGAACACCGTGGACTAGCTGGCCCGCTTGGCAATCCGCTGATGAATGCGGGGGCCATCCTTCCAGCCTGGAACGAAGTCGCTCATGTTGCCCGTGACCTCGTGCTGAGCACCGCTGGCGACGATGGTCCTCTGCGAGACGCGGCTGCCTCGGCTCTTCTCCAGGCAGCCGCATCAGGGTGTGCTGCCAGCAAAGCCCGCCTCCTATCCATGCTGGTCAGCTTGCCAGCGTCACTGCGGTCCCCAACTCATGATGAGTGCGTTCGGAGCCTCGCCGACAGCATGCCGAGCCACTGGGAGACACCTCTCCCCCGCAGGCTGCCTGATGAGAGTCGGGCATCAAGGCCTCTTCGGCTTCCCAGACTTCCCACTCATGAAGCCGGTGAGGAGGAGACGGAGCTTCTTCCTGGCCACCGCCGCGTCCTATCCTCGCCACCGTCATCCACGAAGTTCAACGACAGCGTCATTGCAGGTTTACCAGGGCTCTACACTGGGCTCCCAGCCAAGCCGCTTCCGCTCGACCTGCCGGACCAGCTTGAAGCCGAATTCCCCTGGATGAGCGATGTCGTCCAGCTCCTCCGTCGCGACATCCTGCTTGCTCAGCGCCTCTCCGGCAGACCAGCGACCCTGAAGCCTGTGTGCCTTGTCGGCGTACCAGGCTGCGGGAAGTCTCGCTTCATCAGCCGCCTACTGACCCTGTCCGAGCAGGCCGGTGGGCCAGGTGGCCGTGTGCTGTCGGCTGCCGGCTCCATGGACGCCAGAACGCTGCTGGGCACCAGCAGGGGATGGGGCAACGCAACGCCCAGTCTGCCCGTCCTCGCCATGGCCAACCATGGATGTGTGAATCCCATCATCACCTATGAGGAACTCGACAAGGCGGGTTCTGATGACCGCTTTGGCCGCCTTGCCGACGCGCTGCTCCTGCTGACCGAGCGTTCCACGGCTGGCCGGTGGACCGATGAGGCTCTGGGGCAGACGGTGGACTGCACAGGCATCAGCTGGCTGTTCACTGCTAACACCGGCCACAGAATCCCTGCTGTTTTGCGTAGTCGTCTCCGCATCGTCCAGGTGCCGGCTCCCCGTGCACCTGACTTCCCGGTCTTGATGAGGAGCATCTTGTCTGACCTCGCGGACCAGCACAGCTGTGATGTCCAGCATCTGCCGAAGCTGCCCGCCGATGTCGTGGAAGGCCTGCGGCGGGCGTTTGCAAGGGGAGGGGTGTCGGCTCGGGCACTGACCAAAGCCGTTCAGAGCTCCATCGAGGAGGTGGCCATCCAAGAGGCCCGGGCGACTAGGCATTGAGCCGGCCACGGAGCTTGCTAGAACTAGGCATCTGATACGGAGTGCGTGGAGACTATGAAGGGGTTTGCTAGAAGGGTGTGGCTGACGGTTTACACCCTTGGTCTCCTGCTTTTCACATTATGCGTGGTGCTTACGGTCATGAGCTTATTCGACCCCACCGCAAGAGCAGGCACCCGCTTCTACGTACTCTTCTCCATATGGCCGTTGATGCTGTTCGGTCGATGGCTCGTCACTGGTCGTCTATCTCCGAAACCATAAGCGCCTACTGAGCTCATCCTTGAGCCATTTTTATGGCTGGACCCTAGCGAGCATGCCACTGCGTCTAGTCAATAGGCAGGCTCCCTTTGGGCACGCTGCCCTTCATCCGCAGGAGGCGCTCACCAAAATCGTCGTCTAGAACGCGCTCGTACAGCTCCGCCAGCGGCAGCTCGATGTCGATTGCCGGCAACTCCAGCATGTCTCCCTCGGCCAGAACCCGGCCAACCCAGTCCTCTCCTCGGCGACTGAAAACCAAAGCGCCGATGCCATCATGCCGCCGCTACCGCTCGGTTCGGCGAGTTAATCGAAGTGCCAGATGAGGGCTCCAGGTTGTCCGGGAGCCCTGGTGGTCATTTGGAAAGTCCCACCCTTGGAAGGCGACGGAGGGGCAGGCGCCCCTCCGCCGTGCTCAGCCCCAGACGGCATCCTGGTGGCCGAAGGCAACCAGCTCGGTCGGCTGGTACTCGCCGGTCCAGTTCTGCATCCCGTCCAGGCGCTCCAGGCCGCCGGCCCACATGTTCACATGCCAGACCGCGTTCGGGTTGCCGTCCATGGAGGCGGCCGAGAAGACCACCGAGCCATCCGCCAGCACGTTCACCTCGTCGGGCAGGCTGCCGGCGTTCCAGGTCTGGCTGTCCGCGATGCGGAAGGTGCCGGCCTCGGTGCCGTCGGTCACCCAGAGGTCGGCCTTGGTCGGCGACAGCATGCTGTCGGCATAGTCGCGGTTCATGAACAGCGCGCGGCCGTCGCCCAGGGAGACGAAATCCGTGGCGACGTGCAGGCCCAGGATGTCGTCACCGATGACATGGGTCCCCTCCCGGGTGCCGTCCGTGGCGTAGAGGTCCTCGCCGCCCTGGAAGATGACCAGGCCGTTGCCGAGTTCGGCGAGATGGGTCTCGCCCGAGACCTTGCCGCCAATCGTCTGCTCGGAGGGGTCGAGCAGCTTGACGGTGCCCTCGGCCGTGCCGTCGGTCGACCAGAGCGACTTCTCGTAGAGGTTCACCCCGTCGCCGAAGTAGCGGGCGAAGACCCAGCGGTCCTCCCCATGCTGGCCGGCCGCGTAGTAGCCGTCGGTCGCCGGCGCCATCTCCACCGTGGTGGTTCCGCCGGCGGTGCCGTCGGTGATGAGGAAGCCCTTGTTGGTGGCGACCAGGCCCTTGTCGCCGTCCACCGACAGGGCGATGTCCTGCGGGAACAGCCCCTCGAACCGGCTCACCGCGCGGATGACATCCGTCCCCTCGGGCGTGCCGTCCGTCACCCAGAGCTCGTTGCTCTGCGTCCCGGTTTGGGCGGTGAAGACGATGTGGCCGTTGGAGAGCTCGTGGACCGCATTCGGGGAGGAGCTCCAGGGCCCAGGCGCCCCATTCATCAGCATCTGGGTGCCCTCGGAGGTGCCGTCCGTCACCCAGAGCTCGGAGCCGTTGATGTGGTCGTTGGCCGTGAAGTAGACCTTGCCGTCGCTGCCGAGCGTCAGGTTGGTCGGCCCATAGGTGCCGTCACCCGTGCCGATATCGCGCAGCATATGGGTCCCGGTCTCGCTGCCGTCGGTAATCCAGAGCTCGCGGCCGTGGACGCCGTCATTGGCGACGAAGAGCACTTTGCCGTCGGCCATCCGGGTCAGCTCGGTCGGGTCCGCGCTCGCCAGGCCGGGGTTGATGTCCTTCAGCAGGTGGCGCTCACCCAGCTCGCCATTGGAGACCCAGAGCTCGTTGCCATGGGTGCCCTCGGCATTGGCGAAGACATAGCCGGCGGCCTCGTTGCCGGGCTCGCTGGGCGTGCCGGGCTCAGCGGGGGCGTCGTGGCCGACCGCGACGGCGCCCGTTTCCCCGGACCAGGGGCTGACATCCTGCAGGCGCTCCACCGTGCCGGCCTCGGCGTCGATTCTCCAGGTCGCCACCGGGTTGCCGTCGAAGCCATGGCTGGTCAGCAGGATGGTGCCGTCATCCAGCACCGAGGCCGTCTCGGGCAGGCTCTGCGGATTGCTGGCCAGCGGCCCGCTCAGGCGGATGGTGCCGGCCTCGGTGCCATCGGTGACCCAGATGTCCGAGGTATTGGCATAGCCCCCGACATAGTCGTGCAGGTTGATGAACAGCACGCGGCCGTCCGGCAGCAGCGTGAAGTCATCGGCCCACTGGCCGACCAGCACGTTCTCGCCGATGATTTTGGTGCCCTCGGCGGTGCCATCGGTCACCCAGAGGTCCTGCAGCTGCGGGAAGACCACCAGGCCGTTGCCCAGCGCGAACATGTCGCTCGTGGCGCCCGGCGTTCCCGTGTGGTCCAGGATGATGTGGGTGCCTTCCGGGGTGCCGTCGGTGGCGTAGACGGCCTGGACGAAGTCCTTGTACTGGTCGGAGGCCGCATAGAATCCCTTGTAGACCCAGAGATTGCCGTCGGTACCGGCGGGCTGGACCCACTCCTCCGGCGTCCGGTCGGACGTCCGGACCGTGCCCTCATAGGTGCCGTCGGACTTCCATTCGCCATAGATGTCTTGCCAGTCCGGCGAGCCATTCTCGGGGCTGACCGAGAAGAAGGCGTTGCCCTCGCCGTCGATGCGGGCGAGCCCCAGAGAGGTGCCGAAGGCCCCGGGGGTGATATCCTTGACGAGATAGGTGCCCTCGGTGGTGCCGTCGGTGCTCCAGAGCTCCTTGCCGTGGACGCCGTCGTCGGCGGTGAACAGGAAGCGGCCGTCCGGCAGGGCGATGAAGTCCGAGATGTCGGAGCCCTGCGCGCCGGCATGGATGTCCTTCAGCAGGTGCGTGCCCTCAGCGGTCCCGTCGGTGACCCAGAGCTCACGGCCGGCCGTGCCGTTGTCGGCGGTGAACATCACCAGGCCACTGGAGAGCAGCGTCAGCTTCTCCGGCCCGTAGGTGCCGTCGCCGGTGCCGATGTCGCGCACCATCCGGGTGCCGTCGGCGGTGCCGTCGGTAATCCAGAGCTCGCGTCCATGCGGCCCGTCATTGGCGACGAACAGCACGCGGCCGTCCGGCAGCCGGGTCAGGTCCGACGGGTCGGAGCTGCCGAAGCCCGCGTTGATGTCCTTCAGCAGCCGGCGCTCGCCGAACTCGCTGTCCGCCACCCAGAGCTCGTTGCCGCCCGGGCCGGAGTTGATGAACACGTAGCCGCCCGCATGCCCGTCCGGGGTGCCGGGCTCCTCCGGGGTGGTCGGCGCATCCTGCGGAACCACCTCATGCACGGTGGTCGGCGCCCAGGCCTGCAGCTCGGTCTCCTGGGCAAGGTTGCCGGTGCTGAGGTCGAGCTTCCAGACGGCGGTCTGGTCGCCCCCGAGGGAGGGTGCGGAGAACACCAGGGTGCCGTCCTCGAGCACCGAGACCGCGTCCGGCAGGCTGGCCGGGCCGTTGGCCTGAGGGCTGGTCAGCTGGACGGTCCCGGCTTCGGTGCCATCGGTGACCCAGAGCAGGCCCGTATCGGGGGTGCCGTCGAAGTGGCGGATGGTGTTGGTCACCAGCATCCTGCCGCCGGGGATGGCGACGGCGTCGTAGGTGTTGCCGTAGAAGCCGGACTCGGCGACGACCCTGGTCCCCTCGGCCGTTCCGTCGGTGACCCAAAGAGCGCCGCCCTGCGGGACGACCGCCAGGCCGTTGCCGATGGAAAAGACGTCGCCAGGAGCCCCGATGCCGCCCGTGTGGTCGAGGATGATGCGGGTGCCCCCAGGGGTTCCGTCGGTCGCGTAGAGGGCCTGGATGAGGTTCTTGTCGCTTCCCCCGGCCCAGTAGTAGGCCTTGTAGACCCAGGTGTCTCCGTCCACAGGGACGAGGAGGTGGTTCAGCGGCAGCTGGTCCGAGACCTTGACGGTGCCCTCGGTGGTGCCGTCGGTCTTCCACTCGCCGTACGCGGCGTCCCAGGCGGCGTCTTGGCCGTCATAGCTGTCAGCGGTCGCCTCGACGTGCAGGGTCCCGTCGCCCTCCATGCGGTTGAAGCGGGTGTTGGTGCCTTCGGCGCCCGGGGTGATGTCCTTCAGCAGATGGGTGCCAGCCTCGGTGCCGTCGGTGACCCACCACTCCTTGCCGTGGACGCCGTCATCGGCGCTGAACACGTAGCGGCCGTCGGCCACCGGCGTGAAATCGGAGATGTCGGAGCTGGCCGTGCCGGGATGGATGTCCTTAAGCAGCCGGGTTCCGTCGGCGGTGCCGTCCGTCAGCCAGAGTTCCCGGCCGGTCGTCCCGTTGTCGGCGGTGAACAGGATGCTGCCGTTCGGCAGGAGGGTCAGCTGCTCTGGGCCATAGGTTCCGTCGCCGGTGCCGATGTCGCGCAGCATGCGCGTTCCGCCCTCGGTGCCATCCGTCACCCAGAGTTCCCGGCCATGGACGCCGTCATTGGCAACGAAGACCAGGCGGCCGTCGGGGAGAGCGGTGAACTGGGCCGGGTCGGCGCTCTGAATGCCGGGATTGATGTCCTTCAGGAGGCGGGGGTTTTCCAGGCCTGCGCCTGCCACCCAGACTTCATTGCCCTGACCGTTGTCGGCGTTGGCGAAGACATAGAGAGGAGAAGACATTTCGTTCCCATTCGGCCGCTTTTCAGGGGGTTCCGCAGCCGTGTTGCGGACCCCGGTACCGCAGCCTTCTCTCTAGGTCTTGCAGCAAGGTCAAACGGCTGTCTGGTACAACCTGCCTGGGGAAGAACTCCGAACGTTTGGCTGCCAAACAGGAACTTTCGGAAAGGCTCCTGCCGGCTCTCTCGCGCCCCACAACCAGAAGTGGCAAAATAGAACCGGAACAAGATTATATCTGTGAGTTATATAGCTCTCAGGAGAATGCTGCGCTTGAACTCAGCCACAATTTTGCCAAATTTCACACAAGCGTGTTGGCGGTATCCTGTTGTGCAGCGCAGAAATAGTCCCGTTTTGCGTATAGAGAAGTCCGTTACAGGCTGAAAACGTACTATACTGGTAGAGATGGAAGGGTGGGAACTTTGCGCAGACTGTTCCTGGCCGGAAAAAGAAATATCAAAGTGGAATACTAGAAATTCTGGAGAGAACATTTCCAGCCAGGATGCCTCATCGGGCTTCCTGGAGTCGCGGCGGGCAGGGCTCTCAGACGTGGAAGATGTCCCGCCCCTCAGAGACGCCGTATTGCAGAAAGTGGAGCAGAGGGTTCATCCCGGCGGCAGCCACGTCGGCATTGTGTTGCAGATAGGCGTCCGTGTCGAAGAGGGCACTGGGGTCCCGGCCTTCTTTGGCGCCGCTCAGGAGGTAGTGCTCCATAGGATTCACGCCTGCTGCGGCCACATCGGCGTTGTGGTCAAGATAGTAGCTGGTATCGAACAGGGCATCGGGGTCACGCCCCTCGTGCCAGCCGAAGGTCATGTAGTGTGTGAAGGCGTCCACGCCGGCCTGCGCCACGTCCTGGTATGTGTCGTAGTAGAACTGCGCATCGACCAGGGAATGGGAACCAAGCGTCGAAGGCTGGATAGCCCCAGCCGGTCCGGGGTTGGCTGTTCCAGCAGAGCTGACATGGTCCTGCAGGTAGGCTTCCGCCTGGGCAACGCTCAAGATACTGGTGGCGTCCGGATGTGCCGCAGCGAAGTCCGCACCGTGCTGCGAGGCACTGGCGTCTCGCCCTTCCCGCCAGCCATAGGCCAGGTAATGCAGGAACGGATTGAGGCCTTCCGCCACGACATCGGGATTCTGCGAGAGATAGAAGGCGCTGTCGAAGTCGGCATTCGGTGAACGACCTTCCTGCCCCCCGAACTGCAGGAAGTGTTCCAGGGGGTTCATGCCGGAGGCGGCCACGTCGGGATTGTGGGCGAGGTAGTAGCTACTGTCGAAAAGGCTATGTGACGGGTGGCCTTCCTGTGAGTCTGCTGGCCTGTCGTTCTCTGGAACGCCTGCATCGGAAGGGGCGCTGTCGCTTGACGGAGCTTCGGACGAAGGCACCTGCGCCTGTTCGCCCGCAGGCAATTCAACTGGCGTGTCAGTCTGCACGGTGTGGGCAAAGTCGAAGATGAGCTCCCGCGCCAACTGCGTGAGCTCCGGCGAGCCGATTTCGGGATGGAGCATCGAGAAATCGTTCTTCGCGCTGGCCATCCGGCCTTCCTGCCAGCCATAAGCGAGGTAGTGCAGGAAGGGATTGAGACCCGAGCTGGTAACGTCCGGGTAGTGCGAGAGGTAGAAGGCGCTGTCGAAATCCGCGTTCGGAGACCGACCTTCCAGTCCGCCGAACTGCAGGAAATGCTGCAGCGGGTCCATGCCCGACTGCGCCACGTCCGGATTGTTGGCCAGGTAGTAGGTGATGTCGAAGAGCGGAAGTTGCTCCGACCACTGGTGCGGCTCGGGCTGAGACGGTGTCTCTCCGTCAGTAGCCGGCGTCACCAGCGGACTGATTCCCGAGGTCATCGTCTCCAGATGGCCCTGGTTGTCATAGTAGCTGGTCACCACTTTGAAATGGTGCCCGATATCCTCTTCCGTGAAGGTGTATTGGTTCGCCGCGACGACCAACTCCCAGCTGCCGTTTGGTGTGTCGCGGTACCACTGCGAGGTGAATTCCCGATGGCTCAGGCCATCCGGTTCTTCGATGTGATAGGCCAGCAACATTTCGGAGCCGACCTCAAAGGGCCGCTGGAAGAAGACAACCTCTCCGGCATTCGGGTGGTTTGTGCCGGCTTGCGGGATGGTCGTCGGCTCGTGGCCCCAGATGACCTCATGATGGCCTGCTCCATCATCATAGGAAACGGTGAGGTGGAGATTCTTGCCAGCATCGGTCGCGCGAATCAGATACTCGGCCTTTGTGGCTCCCTCAATGGGAGCGAAGGCCGAGTTATTGTCGCTCAGGTACCATTGATAGCTCAGGTCCCCCAACCCATCCGCATCCGCGATGCCAGACACGTCCACTTGCACCACAGCACCAGGCTGCACCGCACCATCGATTGACAGGGTGCCGGTCGGAGCATGATTCGGGGTCCCTTCCTCTGCCGGAGGCAGCACGCGAAGGACGGCAACCGGTGCCCCGGCCCACATCCAATTGTGCATGTCGTCGACACGCTGGAGATTGCCTGGCGTCAGGTCAGTTATCCAGACCGCGTCGAGTGCTCCATCCTTGCTGCCGGCGGAGAAAATGACGCGACCATCGGCCAGCAGAGAGGCTTCGGAAGGGAGTTGCGAGGGATTCCATCGGCCCTGGGTGGCCAGCTGGATGGTGCCCTCGGCGGTGCCGTCGGTGACCCAGACCTCATTGCCGTTCAAATCGGAGTGGCTGTTGTTGGTGAAGAGAACCTTCCCGTTCCCCAAGGCCAGGAAGTCAGTACTGCCGTCCGGAGAAAGGGTCTCCATCACCAGGTGAGTGCCACCCTCCGTCCCGTCTGTGACCCAAAGGTCCTGCGCGACCTGGAAAAGTGCTTTGCCTTCTCCAAGCAGGGTAATCTTCGGCTGGCCCCGGTAGAATGTGCTGATAGAGTCCGCATCCGGACCGACAAGCCGGTGTGTGCCCTCAGCCGTTCCATCGGTGACATAGAGCGTCTGAGTGAAGTCCTCCGGGCTTTCATAGGCGCCGTAAAGCCAATGACCATTCCCCAGGGACACATAGGTGATGGCCGGCGAAGTATCGTCGGAAAGCTGGTGCGTACCCGCCACCGTCCCATCTGTCGCCCACCGGCCAACTTCGGTCCGGATGGTGGCAATGCCGTCGGGGCTGATGCGTTCAATGGTGGGAAAAGACCCCGCCGGCCCCGGCACGATGTCGCCGAGGAGATGTGTCCCCTCGGCCGTTCCGTCCGTGACCCAAAGTTCGCGGCCCGCCTCATCGTTCGAGGCGGTGAACAGAAGCCTTCCATTTCCAAGAGCTGTGAAATCACTGAGATTGTTGTTTCCAGGGGAGGAAGGCCTCAAAATATCCCAGAAACGAAAAGTCCCCGCCTCGGTGCCGTTCGTTATCCAAAGTTCGTTATGGCTGCCCGAGTTGCTGATGGAGAAAACGGCTTTGCCGTTCCCCAGTTCGGTCAGATGTTGGGGGCCCGCTGAATCGTAGCTTGCAGTGTATCCGCGCGGGTCCGTAATCCGGACGATGTGAGTGCCGCTCTCGGTGCCGTCCGTCACCCACAGTTCGCGCCCGTTGACGTTGTCCGTGGCGACAAAGAGGACCCGGCCGTCCGGGAGACCCGTTAATTCTGAAAGCGCTGAACCCACGCCAACCGGGTTGATGTCCTTCAACAGGCGCCGGTTCTCGAAGTTCTCGTCGGCCACCCAGAGCTCAAAGCCGTTGTCCTCGCTGGCATTGGCGAAGACGTAGCCCTTGGGAGAGGGAAGGGAGCTCGTTGCGCTCATGGGCGTCATGTCCAGGGGAGAAGGGGTTGAAGAGGCAGAAAGCCAAAAAGGACCAGCTTCCTCGGGTGATGGACCACCCCAGAAGACCTGAGCCCTGCCTGTCGGAAAGGTCAGACGCTAAAGACGCCACGCCCTTCGGCCTTGTCGTGTCGCCGGTAGTGGATGTGCAGATTACCGCCGGTCTCGCTCGTGTCGGCGGTGTGCGAGCTAAAAGCTTTCGGCCGGCGGTCGGGTCCGTGCTTTAGCCAAGCCTGCCATTGAATGCTCGACAACGGTCCATCCTCCCAGCTCTGCGATTCTTGCCGCACCTCGCCCGGAAAATGGTCTCTGTTTATTTAATTTGGACGTCAATATAACCTTTGGTTGATAGCCTATACGCCTCCCGAGAAAGGACGCTTAAGCTTCAGCAAAGAAAGAACCATATAGTTGATTAATCGGTCGGGACCGGTTTCATATTCACCAAAAATTTAGACATCTTCCGGTCGTGGGTTCAAAACGGGAGGTTCAGGTCTTCCTCAGTCTCCCTCGGCTTACCGCACTTTCTGACGTGCTTGGCGATAAGGAAGCCATTCAACGCCGCCACCAACTGCACGGCGAGCAGAGCATATTCAAGGCTCACCGTGACCACCTCGGCGCCCTGACCATGAGCCGTCAGTTTGTTGCGAAGCACCGGTACGCCTTACGTCCACGGGTATTCCCGGCCACTCTTCGGTCAATCCCTTGCTGTCCAGCATCGGTTAGAGGCCCGGCAGGTTTCGGTACCTGCCGCATGCGCAGGTGATGAACGAAGAATACGGTGTCGGAACGACCAAAAGGGGCTTAGAACGCAATCTTAAATTCATTGTCTCCGTCGGATGTAGACAACACCAGTTTCTGCGGCGTCTGTGCCTCCTGCTCGCAGCCACACTGCCGACGGTCGAGCATCCGTGCCAGCTCACCGATGCTGCCCTGGCGGGCCATGTGCCTGTGGAGCCTGCCGCCATAGCTCCGAGCATTCCCGTGTCGCTGCAAGACAACCTCATCCATCAGGTGCGGAATGATGGAGCAGTCCAGGCTGTCGGTCAGGTAGGCCATGATATCGAGCCCCCCGGCATCGAGGTCACCCCAGTGATGCAGTGCTGGTCGCCGGCCATCGATGTCCGGTCTCAGTAGAGCCTGCAGGGCATCAAGGACCGGTTCCGCCGGCATCCCGCCGGTGAAGACGACCACAACGCCTGGCTGACGGCAGCTTCGCGTGTGCAGTTCGAACGAGGCGAGATTCTCGATAGTCAGAACTCGGCGGCCCTCCACCGTTGCTGACCACAGCAGGCTACGTGCCCACTCGCCCGGAATGGTCATGGACGGTGCAACATCGCAGGAGACTCTGCTGTGTCCGCCTGATGCGAGCGGCATGTCGACGGTGCAGCAGCCGGCCAGCATCACGCGGATGGGGAACTTCGAGATGCGGTAGTGCTCAAGGGCCTGCTGGGGTGTCCCGGTGCCCCGCAGCCGAGCCAGCATGGCGCCCAGCCCACCAAGATGGTCGGCCAGAATCTTCGAGGCATTGGCGCCTTCGGCGGCGAAGACGCGCGCGCTGATGGTGCGCGGGTCGCCACCGCCCCAGTCGGGGGCCAGAACTGCCTGGAGCAGCCGGAACCGCCGCTCGGCCGACGGGACATCACCAGGTGTCAGTCCAAACGCAGCTTTCCCGTTCTCCCATGAGGTCCTGCAGATTGTGAGCAGATGCATCATCTCCTGGTTAGGGCCCAGGGCCAGGATGGCGGATGCGCAATGCTGGGCCAGCTCGGCAGCACGGGGGACACCCAGGAACCGCGCCAGGGCATCGGCGTTCTGGAGGCGCGCCTTACCAGGCAAATGGCGCATGCTGGCTTTCCCGGCCACCAACTCCAAGGCGCCAGCCTTGTTGGCACCCTGCAACAGGGTGAGCATCTCCTGTTCGGCCCTGGCACGCTCAAACCCATCAGGCAGCCGCTCCCAGGGAACCGACATGAAGCGCGCAGCTCCGGGCTCCTCCGCCGCAGCGGGGCGGTCGGCTGTCTTGAGCATCCGTAGCAGGAAGACCCGGCCGGGGCTGGCGTCAACCTTGCTCAATCTGCGGCCTCAGACAGAGTGGCTGTTTCGGCGTGCTTGGCCTTGAAGCCTTCAAAGCCCAGGAACGCCGGGTTTTCGCGGCGGAAGATGGCGCGGCCCTCTTCGTCCAGCCGGGTCTGGGTCAGCTCCAGCGCAGTTCCGGAGCGGAAGAAGTTCAGCATGGTCCCGGAGAACTGCATGAAGATGGTCTGCTGGTTGTCCGGAACGGCGACGATGAGCTGCAGCCCGCTCTCATGGAACAGGCGCACTGTCTCGCCAATTGCGTCGGAATCCATCCGCTGGAAGGCCTCGTCCAGGATGGCCAGGGCCAAGCCACCGTCATTGCCGCCCGGAGTGACGAAGCTGGTTGCCGCCAGGGCGCTGCACATGGCCACATAGAAGGGGACCTGGACCTGGCCGCCGGAGCCTGTCCCTTGGCGCTTGCTCAGCGTGGTCTTGGTTCCGTCGGGATGGGTCATCTCGATGTCGTAGGTGTACCACTGCCGGGGGTCGGACAGCTCGGATATTTCGGCCGTAGGGTCGAAGATGTCTCGCCGCAGTTTGGCCAGCACCCGTGACTGTGGGTCAGCGGGGTCTTCCGGGCTGGTGGCAAACAGAGGCAGGTCGGAACCCAGTTCAGGCGGGTTCTCCAACAACTCCAGCAGGCCGGCGAAGTCAGGCAGCGCTTGTGAGATGAACCTGTACTTCATGCCGTGGAAGTGCCGCTCGCGGAGGTTCCGGTTCAGCTCACGAAGCTGCCGTTGCTGCTCCTCGACCGCCGTGGCCATCCGGCCGATGTAGTCTTCACCCAAATGCTTGATGGCCTGCCGGTATGCCCCCTCGGCTTCGGCCTTGCGCTTGACCAGTTCGTGGCTCTCCAGCCATTCGCGCTGCACTGCCAGCCATTCCTGCAGGGTCCGCATGCGGGCGTCACGGACCTGGTCATCCCGTACCCGGGAATTCGGGTCATCGGCTGGCGGAATGGCGACGCCGCACTCCTGGCTGTAATTCCTCAGCTTGGCGTCCACGGTGCCGAAGTCCGAAACAACGCGGTTCACCTCGTTGGAGATGAGGCGGTTGGCTTCCGCCTGGATAGCGGCTCGGTAGCCCTCGGCATCATCCTCGAGGAGTACCTCTATCTGGCCGATTTCAGGTGCAGGCACATCGCCGCCTTCCAGGAAGCTCTGCTGAAGGACCATCTGGTCTTCAGAGAGCCAGGGACCGTCCGTCTGCAAGGCTGTTTCCAGAGCGTGTCTCTGCTGGAGCACCTTCTCCAGCGTGTCCTGGATTGCCTTCTTGGCATTCTTCATAGCCACCAGGCAGCCGCCATGAAGCGAGACCGCCTGACGGTGGCGGGTATCGAAACTGGCCAGGGCCTGTTTCTCTGCGACTAGCTGCGCTTCCTCGATGTCCTTTCCGGCCTCAGCATCGGCCTTCAGGCGTCGGGCTTCCTCCAGCTCGGCTCGCTTGGCGTCTCGCTCAGCCAGCAGGAAAGGAAGGTCGGCCTTTTGAAGCGTCTCCAAGGCCCGCAGTCCGTTGCTAATGGCCACCAGGGCTGACTGGGCCTCACCCTGCTGGCCTTTGGCCAGCTTGTAGGCCCTGGAAGCCTTCGCCACGGCTTCTTCCAGCGGGGCCGGGTCCAGCAGTCCTGCCTGCCCCAGAAGATGACCACGCCGTTCGTTCCTACGGCTCCGGCCGGACCAGGCCGAGTAGTAGAACAGGTCTTTGGTCACAGCCGTGGACTTCCGCATCGCTTCATCGACGCTGGAGACACAATGGGTGTGGCCCAGGCGGTAGTTCAGATAGCCCGTGGCACGGGGGTCTGCCGACCTGACCTTTGTCGCCAGACTCCCACGGGTGGGCTCAGGGGCATCCGCTGTCCTGGTGGCATCGATGACCCGGCCCGGCATTTCTCGGACCCGGACCAACTCCATGGCTTCCCGGGCCCTGGAGGGAGGCACCAAGAGCGCTTCCCGCTCCGGGCCCAGGACCACCTCAACGGCGTCACGCCAGTCCTCGTCTACCCAGTTGACGGTTTCGCACAGAGGCTCGGCCTCAATGCCATTGGCCTCCAGGAGCTTCATCAGCTGCTTGGTTGGTTCGGACAAGGGAAGTTTGCCGCTTTGGACGCGCGCCAGATTCTCGGTGGTGAGAGCCAGCTCATCCTTGGCCCTCTGGGCGGCCGTGGAAGCCAAGCCCAACCGCTCACGGACCTCTGCTTCCAGAGCCTGCATCTGGGCCTTCTCGACTCCCCGCATCTGAGCCGCCAGACGGCCATGCCCATCCCAATCCGGGGCATCCGGCATAGCCAGGGGCAACTCCAGACCTTCCGCGAAGACCTTCATAGGGTGCAACTGGCGGGCGGTGGTGTCCAGGTCGGCCAAGGGATGGTCGGCCTGATGGAAAGCCCTGTTGGCTTCCGCGTAGCGGAGGTCAGCAGCCTGACGCCGGACAGCGCCATCGCCGCTTTGGATAGTCGCCAGCGCGTCGTGATAGCGGGCCTGGGCCTCGGTGAGCGCCGCACTGGCCGCGACTTCCTGTTGCTCGGCTTGCGTAAGCGCCCGTACGGCTTGTTCGTTCTCGTCCTGGGCGCGCACATGGTCCAGATGCGTGAAATGCAGCTTATAGTGGACTTCCTCGGTGCGCAGGCGAGCCAGGCGTCGGCGTCGGGTGGTCAAGGCCGAGAGCTCGGAATCCATGCCCTTGATGCGAGCCAGATTGTTGACCGCCTCCTCCACCTTGCGCTGGATTTCCTGATAGGTCTGGATGCTGCGCCGCAGGTTGGTGAAGTCCACATCTGGCTTGTCGAGCACATACTCGCGAACAAAGGTCGTGGGATTCGTCACGTCCTTGTACGCCATCATATGCTTGAGGTTCTTGAGGAACTTCTTGTGGCGGATGGCTCCTCCCCTGGGACTCAGCATCGAACAGAGTTCCTGGGAGAAGGCGGTAGAGCCATCATAGGTCTTGTAGTCCAGCTTCTCCTTGCGGAGCTTGCTGAGAATAGACTCCCAGGTCATCGGCGTGATGATATCCGGGTCGGCTTCCGAGCGGAGGATAATTTCCTCGGCCTTCAGGATTCTCTTGCCGACGATGAGGCGGCGAATGACAGGGTCAGAGCTCTGTTCATCGGCTTCGATGAAGATGCAGGCCGTGAGTTCCTGGCCTGTCTTGTTGTGCCGCCAGCCGAGGAGCAGCACCGTCAGTGAGTTGTCCCGCAGGTGGATGTCGTCGACGGTACCGAGGGCATAGTCGCGCAGCGTTCGCTTAGACTGTGCCCGGCTCTTCTGCACAACGGCGTTGAGCGCGATGTCCCTAGGGGCACCCTGAAGGACAGTGCTGATGCCGTCCAGGACGGAGCTCTTGCCGGCGCCATTGGGGCCGGTGAGGAGTATGATGCCATCCTCCTTCACCTCGATATCCCGAGCATTGATAAGGTACCAGTTCACAAAACCCAGGTTCACCAGGCTCCAGCGGGTCTTTGCACTCATTCCTCGTTCCCTTCAGGACTGCCCGGGTGCGGCTCTGGCGGGCTTTCAGCATCATGGCTGGGGCACGGGGCCTCGTTCTCCGCCCAGGCCCGTAGGCGCGCGACAGCATCCTCCGGAACAATCAGACGGATGGCCGGCATGATGGTTATCACCTGGTCGTCCTGGAGCTCTTCGCCGACATGCAGAAGGCCCATCCGGCTGGCATCGCGCATCAGTCCCTGGCAGACCGTCTTGGCCGGTATGTCACGTCCCATGCGCTGCACCACGAAGTCCCAGACTTCCTTCAGGCGTGCTCCAGCCCGGGAGCCGTCGCTGAGGTCAGCTTCCTTCACGCGCTCCTCATAGACACCCAACAATCCCGTCAGGAACACCATCTCCTGCAAGTTGAGCGAGTTCCCCACGGCACCAGGATAGTCCATCGGGAGGATGCCGACAGACCAGATTTCAGGCCGGCTCAGCAAGCGATAGCCCAAGGCATCGAAAAGCTTCTCGTAGTAGATGATGTGGCCCATGATGGTCTCGTAGGCCAGGCGCTGCGCACCCCGGTCATCGGCGTAAAGGAACTGCCGCTCCAGCAGCATCCGGGCCGCCGAGCGGAGTTGGTTTGCCAGGTCGGTATCGTCCTCCTGTTCGCCTACCTCCTGGTCGAGTATCTCGTTGAACTCACGGAGCATCAGCATGGACCGCCTCGCGCTCCTGTTCTTCGGTGTTCCGCCGGGCCTCACCCGAGACCACCTCGAAAGACGGAATCTCGAGGGGGCCATGCCTTGCAGTGGATGCAATCCGCCGCAGGACATAGCCGTTGCCAAGATTCAGTTCCTGGCTTGGGCCGAGGGGCAAGGTCGCGATGCTGTGCAGCAAGGCAATCTCCTGGGAGGTCCTAGGAGTGAAGTCGGTCGACCGGAAAATGCCACCATTCAGCTGAGCCAGCTTTCTTGCTGCCTGCCGCCCGTCGAAGAGAAGGGAGGTCATGAACTGCTTGGCCGCCTTCTGATAGGCTACCAGCATGGGGTCCGGCTTCTCGATACGGCTGGGCTTCGGCAAAACCCGCTCGCGCGGGCGGGGTGGGTCTCTGAATCCTCCGGGTGACAAGTAGGCAACCTGCGGGATTAACTTCAGGCCCAGTTCCGGAAACTCACGCCCATCATCTTCTACGCCGCGCAGTGCTTTCAATGCATCCGACACGGCATTGAACCGACGGTCACGGTTTGGGTCGGTGAGGTCAACCTGCCGGATGGTGTTCAGGAAACGGCGCTCGACATTCGCCTTGCTGGCATCGATGCGCTGCCGGCTGCGCTCCACCGCGTCCATCGAGGCGATGATGGTGTCGAGTGCGTCCTGCAGAGCCTGGCAGTTGGCATCGACATCCTTTCGACCGCTATTAGTGGCCATGGCTTCCGCGAAGCGCCGCAAGGTCTCCATGTCGCTTAGGTCCTCGGCGAGCCGTATCACCTTGGAACGGAAGTGGTAAGGATGGTTCCTCGAGGAGGTCAGCTGGGCGTAGTCGCCGGCGTGGATTTTGGCCACGAACTCGTCGAAGAAGGCAGAGACAACCTCGTTGATGTTCGGCTTCGAAAGGATGGAGCGCTCGATGCTGCGCAGGTTGCCAGCGATGGCGCGGACATTGGCTGCGAAGCTTCTGGCCGACCTTGCCGCTTCCAGAATGGCACCAGCGTGGGTGTCGGGCTCCGCATGGGCCGACTGCAGCATGGCATCGAGGCTGGCGATACCGTCTCCGAAGGAGATTCCCTGAACTTCGGCGGGGAGCTGCCGGCACAGGAACTCTGCCAGGATTGCCACGGACCGGTCCATCTCCACGACCGTTTTCCAGCCATCGCGGTGTTCCGTAAGCCACCCTGCCGTGAACATCATCCGCATAGCGGCTGAGGGTGCAGGACACTCAACGCCCGGATTCTCCGCTTCCAACTCCGAAAGTGTTCTTTCGACCAGCCCCTGGAGTTCCGGTTTTTCAACAGGATCCACGCTCTCCTTGGAGAATGGACCCTGGATGCAGACCCGGAGTAGGACCTCGTACGCCCTTCGGGTGCCATCCAGGCTGAAAGGATTGAAGACCCGAGCTGGCAGGACGTCGAACAGGAAACGGATATTGTCCATCGCGTGCGACAAGTCGCAACCTCATGGAGGGCACAAGATAAGAAACGATATCCTTCGACAGAAAAATTTATTTGAACATCCGAATTTTACAAGGTGTCTAGGGAGAAAGAAATTCTCCATAAGTGCTTGTATTCCAAGAAAGCTCAGTTTCTAAGGCTACAGCCATGTACCCCTTCTCAGGGCGGTCATTGGGGGTACTCCAAAGAGTTATCTATGTGAAATTGCATTGGCTGCTGGCGTTTGGCTGTCGCTGGGCGGGCCGTCTAGCCAGTGTTGTCTGCTCCGGCAGCTCTCAGCCTGCTTGCTGGGCTCGTGGGCGTTGCCACCTCGGCCGTCGAACGGCGGCCGAGATTGTTCTCGGAGAGCCGGGCCCTCGGCCGATTTCCTGCCAAGGTCTTCGTGGCTTCCCATCCCAACGGGAATGTCCGTATGAGGCACGCCCTTCTTGCTTTCATCGCCAGCAACGTCGCCGCGGCTTCCTGGGTGCTGTCGCGTCCGGGCATCTTCTTTGGGCTCTCAGCCGAAGGCGTGTGTCGTCATCACGATGCCGGCCGGGAAAGAGTTCCCGACAAAGCTAGTACTTTCATACTGAGTTGTCATACCAGCCGCAGACGCATTCTGGTCATTGTCAGTGTCGTGGTTGCTGGCGTAGCTGGCCTGGTCGGCTACGTCGCCTGGTTAGCCCGGTTGACGAATCCGCGTGTCGCCGAGTTTGAAGTCTGAGTGGAAGCCGTGATGAAGGGGAGGGACGCAGTCCAAGCGGAGGAGACTGCCGCTATCGCGAGAACCAACCGGCTCCTGGGTGACCAAGACCGAGCGGCCGACGGTTTGGCAAGCGCGCTCCGTCATGAACAGGACAACAGCCGGGCTCTCGAAGAGTCGCTGAGGAGAATTCGAGATGTCCAGCATGACCCGGCCTGCCGTCCTAGTGATGCTCTCCGCGACTATCTTGGCGGCCTGCAGCACGACGAGTGAGAAGAGCGTCCTCGTCGAGCCGCCACGCATTGCTACTGGAATATTGGAGTCATACCGATGTCCTCCGATGCCACGCCTGGACATCACGACGGCTACTGAGCACGATGCGCTGACGGCGACCCTGGCGACGAGACTGGTCGACTGCCGGGCTCGGAATGCGAGGCTGATTGAAAGTCTGCAGTCGCCTCAAAGGTGATTGGTCTCTTGCAGCGAATGACCTCGCTCCTAATGCCGGCGACGCGAGGGTATTCAAGAAGCGAAAAATTGGGTTGCCGGAGAGTGAGAATAAAGTTACGATATCGACATATTGGGGAGGGGTGTGACATGCGCTTCGTGGCGGCAGCGATGCTCTCGGCTCTACTTATGGCCTCCCCGGCTGTAGCGTTGGACACCCTGCCTGCCGGTTCTCCGACGTTAGAGCGCCTGGCAGCGGTGCTGAATACCCCTAAGCCAAGAATAAGCCGTCCCTTTACGCAAATCGCCTGTCCATCAGATGCTTCTTGCTGTTGCGCCACGGCAAGCGGCGCCGCAACGGCGCAGTGTATGACCAAGTCAGACTGCGAGAACCTTACTGGAGGTCGGTGCATATCGGGTTCGCCGAGGTGCTGAAATGAAGAACTTGCTGCTGGTGGTGGCTCTCGGGCTTGCATTCTGCGGCGCTGGGCTCAGCGAGGCCCAAGCGGGTTGTAGCGGAAATGCTTGTGGCTCCGTAAAGATAGAATGGCGAAATAGCGGAGAAGCTGCCGGGTGGTGCCACATGATTACAAACATGGGCTCCACTCCTGTGGAGGTCACCTATACGGTTGGGGTGGCGCCGACCGCGACCGTCACTCAAAGAATTGTTGGAGGCGGTGTTCGGGCCATAACCAATCCTTTCGATACCAGCCAATGTGTCCCTATCATCAAGTCGGATTGGACCGCCAAGCACACATCGGGTTCCTAAGGGGAACTTTCCCGGGTGAACTGGTCACATACCTGACTGGCGGGCTGTGTTTGCCGGACACGCGATAGTCGTGCACTCTCTGCATCGCGTATGCATGATGCAGCCGCTGCTCCACGTGGTACTCGAAAGAATGGGCATTGGCAGATGACTCTGACAAGCTTGACCTCAGCCGACATGGTGTGGCTCCCGGCATGCCGGCCACCGAGGAGGAACTGCGGCAGCACATTGAGAGGGCTCGCCAAGACCCACGGCCCCCAGTGCCGCATGAAGTCGTCCGGGAGCAACTACTGCAGGACGTCCAGCGGCTCAGGAAGAAGGTCGAGCAGATGGGCCGGGACGCGGATGGGAAGGGCTAACCTGGCCTCCGCCTGAACTCCGGCAGGACTGGTGCCGCGTAGCAGCGGCACCAGCCCCTAGTGCAGTCATCGCATGAGCCGGGGAACTGCCCCAGGCGGGCCTGCGCGTAGGCGAACCTCCTTCTATTTCGTGACCAGCATGCCTGGCAGGTCGTCTCGTCACCACACGACATCCAGATGTAGTGTGTGGTGCCAAGGCCGGTGCTCGACGGCCTGGTCATCTCCCGGATAGCGTTATTCTCGAACCATATCCTGTGAAGCGTGGTCTCCAAAGCATTCAAAGGGTCCTGACGCCCTTTGTCGGTAAGCATCTCCAGGGCTTCCATGGACATGAACACGCTGGCTCTCAAGCCCAGGGCTTTCTTCTCCTCCCGGGTCAACTGAGTGCCAGCTCTCCGCGAGAATCGGGCGGTCGTCTCCGTGCGGCCGAATTGGCTTTCCTGGGCCATCTTAGTGAGGACAGGAATGTACTCCGGCCTAATGAGACCGAGGTGCTCAACAGCCCTCCGCGCAAGTGGCTCGAAATCTGCGGAAGGTTGGGGGGCAGCTTCGATGGCCATGGATGCCCGGCCTTGAGCCGTCTTGGTCTCTTCTTTGCCCCCGAACAGCCAGTCGAAGAAGCCCATCTAGGTATCCCACCTTGCTGAAGATGCCCGCCTACTGATTTCTCGGTCGATGGTGAAGCAATCTGGACTCTGCTGAAGCGACCGCGTCAACAATTTCCGGAAAATATTCATCTGCATACTTGCAAGGCTGTGGCGACGAGCAATTCGAGGAGCCTACTCTTGAGATGGGCGCTCCCAAAGGGGGAGGAAACAACACCGGGGGGCAACGATGTTCCATTTTCCAGAGCCATCGCTGGCAGTTCGACGCTCAATCTGGCAACTCGAAAATCTCGGCCGCGAAAGGCCGATTCCGAACCGCTTCCGCGAGCCGCCGTCAGAGAATCCCAGGCCTGCTCGAGTGTCTGCAGGGCGCTACATCAGCGAGCCGCGCGTCATTCCGTCCGACGTCGTCAAATCGGTTCTCCTGCTGGACGTAGAGATGCCGGAAGTGCGCCGAGAGCACCAGAAGTGCCCTAACGGTAAGCAAGCTTGGCTCAGCTGCCCGGCCGACGGATGCCCGGAATGCATCGCGCAGGCCAGCAAGTCTGGCGCAATGTACATGTACTCCGCCTACCGGAAAGCCGTGCACCAGCATGTTCTCCTGACCTGCTTCGGCACCGGAAAAAACGCCCGCAAGCAACTGCTGGCACTCACGCGAGCTGAGGCGGCACAGCTGGAAAAGCTGGTTGCCCACCACGGTAGTCTGCGTGGCCTTGTGCTTGTGGTGAAGCGTGGAGGTCCAGGCAAGACTACATTCAAGGCAACCGGGTGGCAGAACGTCGATGAAGCTTTCCCAGACGCGCCTCGTGGAAGCTTGGAGCCCTTGCGCGCTACTGGCCGGCTGTGCACTGACAGCTCTCTTGCCATTCGCCCTCACACAATGGCTCCCAGAACCTCCTGGGAGCCATTCTCATGCCTGCTGCCCTAGACAAACTGAAGGCCCGCATGGTGGCGGTCTGGCACGCGGCCATAGGCACCGCCTCTCCAGATGAATCCAGTGCGCGACAGGATGTCATAGCTGTCGGCTGGCATCTTGGCCGGCAATCCTGTCAGCCTCGGATAGACCGCCTCGTCTCCGAGATAGCCAAGCGAGACATCACCATCTTCCGCCTTCAGGAGGCCCTGCAGGAGGCGGGCAACGCCGGCCCGGAGCATGCTGTCACATACCTGGAGCGCGCCATATGGATGCTTGAGTCCGCCCAAGACGACGCCGACAGCGTGATGGCCGACATCGCCGCCAGGGCTGCTCTCCGTTCCATCAGGCGTGCCTTGTCAGCGTTGGCGCCTAGCCATCCGGACGGCGGCCCAGCACTGCGTGAGAATGCCGCCCAGTTCCGCGACCGCATTCGCACCCGCCGGCAAGAGCTTGAGGCGCCCCACGATGAGGAGGGCGATGATGACTGCTGCCATGACGACTGAGCCGGACGTGAGGTTCTCGTGGGGTGGGTGGGACCTTCTGAACGCTGGTGACCAGGAATGGCTCAGCGTGCCGGGTGAAGGCGATGTCGATGAGCCAGGCCAGGAGTAAGCGCCCTTACAAGCTGGGCCCCTTGGTCCGCATGGGCGCCGTGCTGGCATTCCGGGGCTACCAGCCAGGAGGGAGTGGTCCCCTACAGCCAGGGCAACGGGTCCAGGTGGTAGGCTCCCCGGGACGGGGAGGGGTCCTGAGGCCGAGCATCCCAAGGGATGGTGGGTTGGCGAGAGGCGTCATTGTCCAGCCCCTGGACCGTGCTGGCCTACCATTTGGAGAGCCATGCCATGTCTGGCTGTCGGAGTTGGGGGAGCCGGCCAGGCGTGGCAGGGACAGCATAGGAAAGGGCAGGGAGCCCGACCCAACCGCTGTTCCTCTGTCGGAGCCCATGCGGTCCTTGATGGCTGCCCATGGCCCCCTCGTGGCCGCGCAGGCCGTCTACCAGGCGCACGAGATAGGCTGGTACCGACTGGGCGGGATTCTGTGTTGGGTCAAAGAGGCCAGATTGCACGGTCAACTTGGCTACACCGGCCGGACTGCTTGGACGGACTACGTCAGGGACCATTTCCCCCACCTGAGCGTCCGGGCGGCCCAGTTCTTCATCAGCAGTTACAAGGCTTTTCAGGCTGCAGGGTGGTCTGAGCAAGACCTTATGGGTCTCGGCTGGGCGAAAGCCTCCGAACTCGCAAAGCTAGCCGGAACAGCTGCCGCAGAGGCCCTCCTGCGCGACAGTAAAGAATCCCTGCGGCAGGCGGCGATATCGACGAAGAGGGAGGAATTGAGGGCGTACATCAGAGAACTGATGACGGCGGTCCAACCAAGCCTTGCTTGGGTTCCTTCTGGAGCTCCAGGGTGTGCTCTGGGTCATCTAGGTGAATAAAAGGGAAAACTTGACAATTAGAAGTCTATTACATAGATGATGCTATAGGAGGCATTGCCATGAACGCCCACCGTGTCGCCGCTGACGTCAATGCACATGTGATTGGTGGCCTGATGCCGCTGGGCTTCGCTGTGGCACGCGCGGTGGAGCAAGCCGCTGAAGCTCGTCGGCAGCGCGCCGAGGAGGAGGAGCGGGCGGCACTGATGGCGCGGCTCCAGGATGCCTACCGGCGCATCGAAATCCTCCAGTCCGGCCTGCAGACGGCCAATATGGACCTCCGATATGCCTTGGCCGAGAAGGCGGCTGCTGAGAGAGAGAATGCAGAGCTTTTCGATGAGATGCTTGCCCTCCGCGCTGAGCTCCAAACTGTTGTGCCCCTGCGTCGGTAATACACGAACAGTCTCCTGAATGAACAAGGGCCCCATCAAGGGGCCCTTCCTGTTACAGCTTGCTGGCCTTAAGCGGCACGTCGGAATCTCTCTCGTCCGTCGACATCGGCATCCGGCACCGATGGAAAGGGAGCACCACCGTGTCAGGCAAGGGTGCCGTCCCGACCGGCTGTGGCACAGGACTATCGGTGGACATGACTACGGACCGCGCCGGCAGCTTGACGTCCTGCAGCCATGATAGCTCACCGAGCCGGGTCTTCCGCTGCATGTGGTCTGCAATGGCTCCAATCTCCGCTCGCCCCACGAGCTCCAGTCCTTGCTGGTCCAGGCTTCTGAGCCAAGCCGCAGAGCGCTGCGACATCGCGCCGACATCGGTGCTGAGAGGCACACGATTGAAAGCTAGAGCCCGTGCTGCACGGCGGATAGCCGCTGCCTCATCCGGGCGGTATGACACTCCGGCTTCCGGCTGCTGGAGTGCCTCTTTCCTCAGCTTCTCCACAGCTTGCTTCTCGGCATCCGCTAGCGTCGGCATTTCCGGGACGGTAGCGCTATGTGAGATAGGCGACGGAGCAAACAGGCCGTCGTAGAGTCCACGAACGCACCGCCCAGGAAGGCTGCACATCCACCACAGGTAATCACCTACTCCGGCAACTGCCGCGCATATGGCCGCCCAAATTCTCCTCAGCATCGCTCTCCCTCCTTATCCCGGAGCACCGTAGTGAGGAGAGAGTGCCTGTTCTCTTGGCAAACCATCCGCCTCGCTTTCCAGTTCTCCTCGCAGGCTTCCCTGAAGGGAGGGAGGCCAAGCATGCCGGCCAGGAAAGCAGCGAGTGGGAGAAGTGGTACGCCGGCGGCGAAGAAGGCTCGTCCAGTGCGGGTGGCTGTCCGGAATCGGGCTGTGGAAGAAAGTGCTGCCGAGCGCATGGCGAAAGAGGCCCGCGATGAGCTAACAGCCGATATCTCAGGGGCAGGATTTGAAGGTGGGCAAGCCAGCCTTCCTGACACGCCTGCTGCTCGCCTCCGGCATGCCCGTGACCACTACCCGGAACACCTTGAGTTAGCCTCCCTGCATGAGCTCCGACGTCTACAGTCTCTGGGGCTTCGGCTCGACGAGTGCGCCAGGCAACCGGACGTCCCTTACGCTGTTGCCAAGAAGCTGGCTGGTCGGCTGCGGGAGCGGATGGCCCTCGAAGCGAAGACCATGGACCCGTATCCGCTCGTCAGTTGGATGCTGGAGGAGCTGAAGGCTTCGACTACCTGGTCGGTATCCATTCGGGAGGACAGCACCCAGAAGACCAGTGACCGCAACCGCGCCAACGCCGATGCCAAGGCCGGTGTGGAGAGCATTGGCAAGGTCATGGCCCACCTCGGATTGTTCGATGGCGGTCGCTTGATGCCCAGGTCCGGCGAAGAGGAGCAGCTCGACAGCGGTGCTGTCCTGGCACGACGGATGAGGGAAACATACGACCGAGCCCGCTACTCGGCATTCGGTGATGGCACCGTCGACGTGCACTACTCACTGGGTGACCTGGACGGCAGGGGCGAGGGGGAGGGTGACTGATGTCGGCCGTCATCCCACGCTCGAAAGCATCTTCCTTTAGGGAGCTTGTCGGCCAACGCAATCTGATGTCGCCGCAGGACCAGTTCCGAGAACTATGCCTTCGGACCGCTGACGGCTGTGACCAGCACGCGTCCTTCTATCGTACGCACGGCCACATCAGACATGCCAGAATATGTGAATTTGCACGAGATAGCGCCCTCAAGGGGAACACCGAGGTTGCCGCACAACTCACGCTGATGAGGCAAGTGCCGCCGACGGTGGAAGAGGTTATGTCCTCACCTGAGTTTCTAGGCCAGCTGACGGAGTACTATCCTCTGGTAAGTAAGGACATTCGGCGCATCAACGCAGACGTGTTCACCGGGGCGGAGCCGGTCTTCGAGGCATATCTCGGCGGAGCAACGGGCACGGGTAAGAGTCATACGCTGAAAACGACGACCATCCATCAAGTCATCTGCATGTCGTGCTTCGACCCACCACAGCAGCTCGTCGGAAAGCCCGCATCAGATGTCATGCTGTGGACCCTGCAGTCAGTGGACGCATCAACCACGAAGCAGGTTCTGTACCAGCCCATTCGCCAGCTTTTCGAAGCAATGCCATATGCCCGGCGGAACATGAGGTGGAACAAGGACAAAGATGCCGCGCTGGAGTTCGATAACAACATCTGGGTTGTTCCGGGTTCGGCAGCTCTAAACTCGACCATTGGCGCACTGACGCCTGGTGGCGCTTTCGACGAGTTCTCCTTCCTTCAGCGTATCGCAAACTCTGCCAGAGCCGGGCAGGCTGGGGGCACGTGGGACCAAGCCGAGGAGGTCTACAAGAACATCAGCCGCCGCCGTCGGCGTGGCATGACCACGCGTGGTATCGCAGTTGGAGTGCTTTGCTTCGCATCATCCGTCAAATACGCCGCTGACTTCCTTGAGTCCCGGATGACGACGGCTGAGGAGAAGGGAGCGCCGAACACCGTCAGCATTCGCCACCGCCAGTTCGATGTTATGCCTGCGAGGAAACATTCAGGCGCCAGGTTCCACCTGCTGGTCGGCACAGAAGAGTATGCAACACGCGTCCTCGGAGAGCATGAGAGGGCAGGGATTGATTACCCTGCTGCGGGCCGCGTTGAAGATGTACCGGTGGAGTACAAGGTTGACTTCGAGCGGGACCCAGAAGGTGCCCTGCGTGACGTGCTTGGCGTAGCCTCTCAGGCAATCAGCCCATTCATCGCTCGCCGCGACACCGTGAAGGCCGCCTTTGCCAGAGGAGTGGAGGAGGGCATGCAGCCTCTGCTGGCCAGGGACGTGAGTGTCCTGGCTACACACGGCATGCCGCTTGTCATAGAGAAGAACCTGCCCGACGCCGCAATTTGAGCCTTGCCCCACTGCGTCCACATTGACCTATCGCTATCAGGAGACCGCTGCGGCATTGCCCTTGTGCGAATCAATGGCCAAGTGCCCGTTGAGAGGGTGAATGGCGTGAAGGAGGTCATGCCAGCCTTTGCCGTGCCGCTCGCTTTTACCCTACAGCCCAGCAAGACCCACAACGTCAGCTTCGCGGACGTCAGGGCCTGGATTCTGCGGCTGGCGAACGAGTTCAAATTCAATATCGCTAGCATCACTTATGACGGCTTCCAGAGCCGCGAAAGCATCCAAATCCTATCTGGGCTCGGCTTCCATACCTATGCCAACTCTGTGGATAAGAGCTTGCAGCCTTATGAATATCTGCGCGACTGCCTTTATGAAGGGCGCATCACCTTCGCCCCCGCTGAGCCTGGTGTTGAGCTCCTGCGACGTGAACTGGTCGGCTTGGAGATGCGCCAGGACCGCCGGAAGGTCGACCACAATCCGTCCTTCAGCAAAGACTGCGCCGACGCGGTCTGCGGGGCTCTGTGGGCCGCCACTAGGCTACGAGAGGCCATGCCTAGGAAAGTCGTTGATGCCTCTGGTGCGGAGATAAGCCGGAGTTCCTTGTCAGTGACTGGTGGCGCACGCCTGCAGTCGGGCTACTACGCTTGGAAGCGCCAGCGCGAAGAAGAGGAGCGCAAGCGCATCGAGGAGGCACGTCATCGCTGACGGTATGTGGCGTCTATTGCCTCTCCCCACGCAAGACTTTCAGGTGGCTAGATGAGCACTGGTCCCACCGCCCAGTTGCCGCCACATCTTGTAGGCCAGCCAGGCCGAGAACCCGGCAAGGCCCACCCAGAGCCAAGTCTGGATGGGGGCGTAGATGTAAATGTTCTCCTTCTGCGCCTCGGAGCCAAAGCAGTAATGGACGAGGGTTCCCTTGTAGTCGAGGAAGCCCCGGGGGTGCAGCATGCCCCAGTCGAAGAACATGCCCAGGATGTCGGGCTGCAGGCAGCCTGCCTGAGCCGGCTCGCGCAGGCTGATTTCGCGCAGGTACTGGCGGAAGATGAAGAGAATGGCGATGGCTGGCATCAGGAAGAGGGCCAGCAGCCCGAGCCTTCTGCCCTCTCCTGGCGGCCTGCCCCTGGCCTGGACCATCTCCTCCCGCGCTTTCCAGAGGCCGCGCAGCAAGGCGTGCTGCCACAGCATCAGGCCAGCCAGCATGATGGGCCCCAGGGTGATGACATTGCCGGGTGTGAGGCTTCGGGACAGGCTCGCGATACCCAATGTCGTGATGGCATCCGGGGCGCGGACGATGGTGCCCAGCAGGACACAGAAGACCGACACCAGGGTCGCGCGATTGATGACGCCGGCTTCATCCTTGCGGTACTCGCGCAAGGACAGGCTATTCGTGGAAGGCATTCCGCCTCCAGGACCGGCATCGTTCAAAACCGAATCTCCGCCAGCTCGGCATCCACCGTGGCGTTCAACTTGGTGACCACCACCAGGTCATCCTCCGCCGGCACCACCTGCTCAAGCGCCGCATCCACGTCGGTGACGGTGAGCTTGATACCTCCGGTCTTGGCAGGGTCGGCAAGCGCCGCCTGCAAGGCCTTTTTGCCCTGCTCCACCGGTTCCCTGAGGTCGATGACGCTCAGCTTCTCCAACTCGCTCCGGAGCTGGCTATCGAAGAAGGCCGTGACGGCATTCCAGAGCGGGCTATCGAGGTCCCGCCGCAGCGAGATGTCGGTCATGCGAAGGGTCTTCCCGCCCTGGTCTATCACTGGCCGGGCTGAGACGAAGACCTGGCCCTTGGTGTCAAAGAGCCGGCCCGGGATATCCGCAGAAAATGTCAGACCGACCGCGAGGGAGGGTCCGGCGGGATAGAGGGTGACAGCTGTGATGGTGACGCTGCCCTTCTGGCCTTCCACCGTGAACTCGATGGGCTTGTTGCCGAAGCGGCGCATGATTTCCTCTTCGGCCTGCTTGTAGCCAACCCGGAGGGGAAGTGAAACCTGCACCAGGCCCGGTGCATCAGCAGCCTCCTCTGGGGGTGGCAACGTGCCTGGAGGGGCTGTAGCGGCGGCGGAGGTGCTAACCTCAGCGATGGTCTTCAGTGCCACCGCCAAGCGCAGGTGGTCATCGGCCACGATGAGCTTGCTGGCGCCGATAGATTGCGGCTGCAGATGAACATGCACAAGCGGGCCATCAGGCACCTGTACGGGGATGTCGTAGCTCTTCCAGGCCTTCTGAACTTCGCTGCGGATGCGGTCGCAAGGGATGGCCTGCTGGACCTGCCCGGGCAGCTTGGCGAGCTCCTTGTCGACCTCTTTCGAGACCAGGTCTCCGATGCTTATCCAAACACGGCTGACAATCTCAACGCGCGGATTCTGCGTCCAATGATAGGCTGGCTTGATGTCCACAAGAGGACACCAATCCTGGCCAATCCTCACGCCGAGTCCACTTGCTACTATGGCGGCCGCATTGAAGTTCTTGGCATCCGCGTCGAGGATGTCCGCGACATCGCCTCGAAAGCCCCCCTGTCCGCTGACTGATAGCGGCATGGAGACCTCCAGCAGCTCGCCGGATTTCTTTAGCCCAACCGCGCCTCGGGTAACCGTGAATTGGTAGCGAGTTCCCACACAGATGCGGAACTTGCAGAGGTCTTCGCCATTGGTCCAGGGCTGCACGAAGCTCGTGGGCACCGACTTCTGGATGGCCTGCTGAAGGGTGGCGAAGGGCATCCGGAGGCGAAGCGCGATGCTACTGGGCTGAGGCGCAATAGAAGCCGCTTCAGCCCGTCGCTCCGGCGGTGTCGAGAGCTGGTTATGCTGGGCCTGATACCACTGCCATCCAATGTATCCCCCTCCTACCAGAACGACACCTGCCACTCCGAACGCCACGAGCTTGTTCATGGAGCATCTCCCGCCCTTTGCCGGGCCGTTCCTTACGGATAAGCAATTACTTCACGGCTGTCGGGCAGGAGTCAACGGAATAGCGAGGTTAGCGATTTGCTGCGTGGCCTGCTCTCCCAGCAGCGCACCGTCAGCCTTAATGATGTAGAGACTGACGATGTCGGGATTTAGGCTCTTGTAAGCTTCGTGGTCTGTGGAAACTGTGGTCCTGGGGACGTTCCAGGGTGCTTCGGCTCGGGAAACTATAGAAGGTATAAAGGCGTCTTGCTGTCCCTTCGCGTTTGGACTTCAGGCTGAGCATCAAGAACTGGTAGTAGACAGAACATGGCGTGCGCTCGAGGCTCACTGGAGCCGCTGATTGCAGTCTCCCAGTTTCCATAATCGCTGAACATTTCGCCTCCACCCATCTGCTAAAAAGTGAAGGTAGACCGGAAAGAACGCTGTCTGCATCAGCAATGCGTCTATCGAACGTTCGATAGGCATCTGAGCTCTCGAGGAAACCATAGGCCTTGGCGCTTCGGGGAGCCGTGAGGGCGCCAGAACTAGATGGATGGATGCCGGGGTGCCGATTCAGGAAAAGCCGTGCTGTTCGCTCTGGCGGTCAGAATCAGTTCAAATCCGGAACGTGAGACAAACCTTGGATAGGGGTATATGTATAGCACACGCACGTGGAGGCTGAGCACAGAGGGGCCGAACCAGAGATAGTGGAATTGTGGTGCACGACGCTGCACAAGATTGTTGTTGTTTGCCGGCGAGCTTCTGTATCCTGAAGCATTGCTCGAAGGAGAAAGGCCCCCGGGAGGGCAATCCCAAGGGGCCTGAGGCACTAACAACAACAGGAACAGTGTATCATGTCTATCATCAGTGTCAAACCAATCCCGCTGCTTTCAGATGCACTATCTCCGTCTACTCCTGTTCCGTTCCTCGACCTTACATCACTGCCGAAGCGCGACCTCCGGCTCTACACCGCTCCTCAAATTGACCTTCGCGAGGGCACAGACAACGACGATGAGGTGGTTGTCCTGACCGCCCGTGGCACCGACGAGCGCTACTACCCCGGCAAGGTCTACGTGCATGGAAATGACGGCCGTGTGGTGACACGAGCCGAGGAGGATGGCGGCTACACGCTCTACTGGTCTGCCATGCGTGTCCTCGTCGACAGCATCGGTTCTCTGCACCAGGCGATGTCACTGGTAGCGTCTGGTGAACTGGGGTGGTCTATCGCCGTTCGCGGTGGTCTCCGCGAGACGGTGAATCCGGCCAGGGTAACCCGGTCATCCCAATATACTCCCGCGCGTGACGGTCAGCCTGCACGCCCTGCTGGTCTGCAAGCGGCCAAGCGCCAGTGGCTGGTGCTGGATATGGACAAGGTGCCGAACTTGGCCAGCCTGGACCCGCGCACCCAATCTGATGAGGCTATCCGCTACGTCTTGTCCATGCTGCCAATGCAATTCCATGAGGCCACGTGCAGCTATCAGTGGAGCAGTTCCTCATGTGTCGGGCTTCAGGAAGGCGAAGTGCCGCGTCAGCTGTCGTGTCACATCCGCTTCTGGCTGAACGAAGGCTTGGATGGCGCAGAAGCCGAACGGCTCCTGAAGCGCGTTCGCCAAGCCTACCATGCGGCGTTCGCCGACCGCGCTCCGGGCCATGTCTTTGAGAAGGCCATGTGCGCTCCCGATGCGGCTCTTTGCCGTCCGACACAGCCGGCATACCTGTTGCCGCCACTCATGCCAGCCGGAGTTTGCGACCCCTTCGTGGCAGCCGGAGCATGCCGCTGGGGAATGGTCCAGGGAGAGCGCGACAACGTCAATGTCGACAGCCTGCGCGTCGCGCTTCCTGAGCTGGAGACGGCCACCAAGGGAGCTCGGAGGTCGAGTTCCTCTCGCACACGTAAGCCTCGGCAGGCGATGCCGAAGGCCATCGTGCCGGAACTCGACATAACACTTGCGGTCAGCAGAAAAATCTTAGCGGACCGGGATTCCGCCCGCATAAAGTCCGGTGCGCCTGCCAGCCCGACGAACGACCTGGCCGAGGCGTTCTCACATGAGCGCCGGGGATTCAATCGCTGGGCGCACCATGCTCTCGCCGACCTCGGCACGTTGGTCGACCTGAGTAAGGCCAACAGCAAGCCTGGCTGGGAGCATGGCATTCCGGAGGGGCAGCGGACTCAGCTGATGTTCCGCGTGGCGGCGCTGTGCGCGTGGGCATATGAGCCGCTGACGGTTGCCGACCGCGTTCGCTCTTGGGCCCGGGGCAGGGTGTCATCTCACTGGCTGACACAGGAGTGGGACCGGTCAAAGAAAGTGGCGGGCATCGTCCGCCGCGCCCACAATGACGAAGCGGCACACGCGGCTCGCAAAGCCCAAGATGAGGTCATCAGCAACACGCGCTATCGGGTGTCTCTCGCCGGCCTCATTGCCGATTTCGACATCTCCATCGACGAGCAGCTTCGGCTCCGGGTGCTTCAGATACCGGCTCTTCAGCGCCGTCTGAAGCTCGAGCGACAGGCCCAGGAGCTCGGCGTCCCTGTTCCTGCTCGAAAGACGACGAGAGGGCTGAAGAAGTCGAATCCTCTCACGCCAACACCGGAAGAGCTGTTGTCGCTGGGGATGTCGAAGGCATCCTTCTACCGCAAGCCAGAGGACGAGCGTTTGGCTCTCCTGTCAGAGCTGCGCGGAATACCGGTAAACAAGAAGGACCAACAGGCCGTTAAGGTTTACGAGTGGGAAGGGGTAAGGGTCTCCCAGGCGACTTACTACAAGCGCCGCCGGCTCGCGGAGATGAACCAGGCCGCCGTCGCCAAGCGTGCTGAGCCAGCTTCAGACCGCATCGCTGGTCGTCAGATGGCGCGAGAGGTCATGGACGTCTTGGCTCTCGCGGTCGAACAGAAGCCTGATACGCTGGAGAAGGTGGCCTTCCGTCCATACGCCGGCGTTGCTCCGACGGCTTACAATGCCGTTCTCTCGAGTGCTGAGCGCCGGGGCTGTGACTATGAGGACCTAGTCATGTGGTTCGCCCGTAGCTTCGAGACGACCAGCTCCTTCTGGGAGCAGTTCATCACTCTGGGATACGCCATCGAGAATGGCGCTAACTCTCCTGCCACGCTGGTCCACCATATCCTCGACGATATGGGCGTCGGCGCTTGGCTGGACGGCCAGGATGGTGGCCAAGAGGCCCGCGCCTACCTCGATAGTCTCGTCGTCGTCGCCCGGGCTTACCCAGACCTGTCGGAGTTCCGTCAGGTGATGTCCGGCAACCCTGACCTCGACCAAGTCGACATCAAGGCCGTTGAGGCCCAGGCGCTGGAACTGGAGGCGGAAGAGGCGGAACGTCAGCGGCACTGGGAAGAGAGGGCGGCCCGCCGCATTCAGCGCCCCTCCGTCTGGTGACTAAAGGCTGGCAGGAAACGGTGATAAACGGGAAAATAAGGTTTATTACCGTTTCCTGCCTCCCCCGGCACCCGCCGCCACCGCGCGGAAATCCTGCTCCATGGGGCATCCTGGCCACCCGACGGGCTTCCAAATTTCACCGCTCGGTGAAATTGGCTTCCGATGAGATGCCGGCCATCTTGAACGGAAAAGGGGCCCCGAAGGACCCCTTGTGGATGGCTCACCAAGCTTGTCAGCGGGCGGGATGGTAGAGCCCGTCGTCCCGGAGCTCCAAATATGTCCGGCTGGCCAACATCTTCTGTACGACCTGCTCTGCCGCCGCGCCCTCCTCCTCGGCCAGGGCCTCCAGCAGGGTGGCATCGGTGACGTGCAGGGCATTGGCGTCCGGCTGCAGGTGAACATCCACTTCCGTGCCTTCCGGCGCAACGCGGAGCTCAATCCAGGCCTCGCTGGGAACCTCGCCGTCGGTGGTGTCCAGAGCGATGCCGAAGGCCTCAAGCACCTGCTCGACGACGCGGGTGATATCGATGGTGGTCATGTGGATTCTCCTGGCGTCCAAGGGCTCCGGTTCACGGCCGGCAGATGTTGGGACGCGGGTTCGGGAAGGGTGGGCGGTAACGGGAGGTTAGGAAATTTGTTCCTTCAGCTCCCCCAGCCGGACAATATCGTCCAGCAAAATGCCTTCAAGCTCATCCAGCCTGCTACGCGTGTCGTCGAGAGTTTGCTGCATACTGTGGATGGACATCACTGCACACCGAGCTCTCGCGATATGGACCGCCAAAGCTGCTGCGAATCTGCTCGGTGATTGGAGAGCATTCGCATCTTCCTCATGGTTGCCAGTCAGAAAATTGTAGAGTGCAAGAATTTTCTCGCATTTGCTGAGTGGAATTGACCTGACTAGTTGGCCGTCGTAGATGAGGCGGCCGCGCTCAATCGCCTCCAGCATCACCCGCTCAGCGCACTGCGCGTCTCCTACCCGCAGTCTGCCGATGAGCCTCTGACCTGCCTTCGTCGATGGCTTAATATAGCGGGAGCACGGGGCGCCGCATGGCATCCTGCCGGCACGAGTCACGACGCTAATCCGAAGGTCATCGTCCAGCGTTGCACAGATGGCAACGGGCTCGTGCGCCGTTACGCACGTCTGAGTGGGAGGAAGCTGCCTCACGGCTTTAATCAGGGCGTCGCTGGCGGCGTTCACATCGATGGTCATTGTCGTAGTCTCCATGCGTCCATGGGCCCCGGTCGCTGCCGGCGGCGGTTGGGACGCGGTGTTCAGGGAGGCCTCCTACCTGGAGGCCATGACTTCAGTGCTGGAGGTGCTCCACTCTGCAGCTCTCGATGAGCTCGGCCGCCAGGGCATCGGCGGCAAACGGTTCAGCTATCAGCTGGCGTATCCGAGTGGCGGCGTCATCGGGGTAGTCCTCAACGGTCACCAGCCCACAGTAGCGGCGTCCTACGGCCAACGCCGACCACGTCGTCTCTTTGGGGTCGCTGTAGAGCTGCAGGGACAGCCCGTTGATTGAGCTCTCGAGCTTCTCAGGCGGAGTATTGATGAAGGCATCGATGATGGCCTCGCGGAGGGCTGCGCCCGGGGACGTGTACCAGTCTGCCAGGTCCACCACCGCGTCAACGTAGTGGTCATCAGGATAATTGGGGATGACCGCGCCACGGCTGTCGAAGTCCAGCCGATAAATTTGTGCTGTCATATCAGTAGCCTCCCTCGCTCCAGTGCGCCTTACCCCTGGCGACCCCTATGAGCGGATTCTGTTGCCTGCGCGGGCCGGCTCATCCGGCTCACAGAGACGTTACCTATGTATGTCAGAGCCAACGCGCAAGCATTTTCGCCTTGGAAGTCTCATTTTCTTAGTTATCCACAGGGCCCGACAAAAATGTTAGCTTATAAGTCAACATTTTTGCTGGGGACCGCTAAGTATTGCGCGGTGCAAGATTTTCTAAGGGTGGCCTGCCTACGAATGGGCGGACATGAGAAAGGGGGTCTGAAGGCGCCTTAGCGGTATAAAGGTGCTGCTAATTCGGCTTCGCACCTTGGTGCCGAGCGGTGAGGGACATTGCTTGCCTATAACCCATCCATATCGTATTCGAAATGGTATCACCGCCATCGAGGCGTCTGGAGGGTAGGATGAGATTGTCATATCTGGCGTCGTTGGCAGCCGTTTGGCTTGGCGGTGTCGCTCTTTGTACGATTGGGCCGGCTGTGGCCCAAACTGCACTGGGCACCGAGGCCATGAACATGTGTAAGGTCCTCAGCAGCGGTAACATGAGGGACCTCGAGAACAAAACCTCGGCAGCCTATAACTTCTCCCTCTACCGCAACGCCCTTACCTCTACGAACTTTGAGAGCTACGATGAGTACAACGAGGCTATGGGTAAACTAGGGTTCGACATCCCTCTTGCCGACGCCCTTCTTGGTATCGACGCTGAAGCAAAATCGAGCAGCAGCTCATTTCAAAAGAAGTTGTCTGACTTCAGAAACAACACTTTTTCTCTTAACCAAGCGGCAGATTCATCTCGCTATGACGTGAGTGCGATTTCTGCGGTTGCCGCCAGAATGATTGGCAACTGCGTGAACATCGTACGTGATATCGCTTTGGGCCAGCAGGGGCTGTTCGTCTCAGCGGAGCCCGCTGACAGGGACCTCACGGTTTGGCTAGTGCGGGTTTCAAGGCGCAGCGGTGGTGGTGGGCCTCACATCATCCGTGATGTTCTGCCCTCGGACGTAAAGTGCACGTACGAAGGGCGAGACATTGTCCTGAATAGGACCGAACTCGATGAGGCTGAGGCGCTCCTCCAATGCCGGAAGCCGAATGGCAGAGACTGGAAGAACTTAACAGTATCTTTGACTTCGACGGGGGCTGCCCAGGCATCAGCTCGCCTACTCGGCCTAGAGGAGGTGATGAAGGCTGAAGCCGATGCTAGGGAGGCCGAGTTGCAGGCAAGAATTCGTGCAGCTGAAGAGCAGGCGAAAGCCGTCGGTATCCTTGCCGTCCAATTGGCGAAGGCAGAGGAGAAAATCCGCCTTGCCGAGGGCCGCCTCCAGGCAGCCGAGAGCGACCTCCGGAAGAAGATTTCGAACGTCACGTTGGTAGGCCAGCGAGATACAGGTAGCTGGTCCAAAGCCGACCAGTGGACCAACTGCGATGGCTCAAAGGGTCATCTAATGACCGGAGTACGAATTGGCAAACATTTGGACCTCCAAGGTCTCTGTATGACCTTAAAGCTGGAAAGATAATCATCCCGCTGTGGCCTCATGGTACTACGAGCACTCTACTACGTGAAGTTTTGGGCGGCTTTCTACGGGGCCGCCCATTAATTTCAGCTCGGTTTGCTCGACATCAGATTGACATCGCCATCTGCAGATGGGCCTGCTCGTAGATGACCCGGCGGCCCCTTGGCCTCCCAGCTACCCGCTTCTTCAGGGGCAGGAAATCCGTTGGCGGGGAGACACGGTGCACCCTGTCGGCGTCCCAGAAGCTGCTCTGCCACCAATGCGACGGTGGTGGCATCCACGCCATGACGCGGACGCCCAGGTCCGCCTCCAGGGGCACCACGGCTTCCAATGCCTCTGGGTTTGGCGGCTTGGCGACCTCGATTGTGGCTGCCTTCTCTACGCCCCCCGGGCACCCCTTCATCGGCTTGCCTTTCTTGCCTCGGCGGCGGCCGCCAGCGTCAGAGATGAGAGCCAGGGCGGCGGGCCGCAGATTGACCGGGGCTAGGTAGCCGTCATCCTCGTCCCAAGCGACCTCCAGCCAGCCGCTCTCTGGCGTCACGGCGTTTAGGTGCTCAGCGACGACGCAGCCGGAATGATGCCAGCGGATTTCGATGTGCTTCTCGTAGTCGGTCGACCTCTCGCCGTCTGACTCGCACCAGATGACCCAGGTTCCCTCCGGGTCGATGTCCACCATCAGGCGGACACCGGCATATCCGTCGACGATGTCGAGTATGTCGGCCTCCACCTCGGCAGCTATCTGCTCCGTCCGCTCGGCTGGGGAGAGGGTGTAGGTCTGCCTCATGACACCTCTCCCTGCAGGCCGGCTCGGTGAGCTTCGTAGGCTTCCGCAAGGGTCAGCTGTCCCCGCCGCTCTGCGTCCAGACACGCCTGCTGGAGAGCCTCTGCGGCCAGGGCGGCAATCCTGAAGGGCGACCCGCCGATGGGGTCGAACCGGATGCCCGCAGGAATTTGAGTATGCAGGTGGACATCCTGGCCGGTCCCGGAGACCGTGATGGAGCGCGTTGTCTCCATTTCATCCGCCGCCTCGGGCGTCACCGTGACTTCCGTCGTCACGGCGACGGCGTGTCCGGTCATCCGCCAGCGCTGGCAGACCAGTCGCCTGCCGAGGTCAGCCTGTCCCAGCCAGTGGATGGCTAAGTTCCGCAGGGTGTCCGCCGCCTGGACGATGTCTTGATGTGCCTGGGTCGCGGGGGACGCCATGGTCGGCAACAGGTTCGCGAGGTCACCGGAAGCAGACAGCGTGCGCTCATGCCCACCGAGGCTCACCACGACCTGGTCGGCCTCCATGGCGATGACCAAGCCGCTGCCGATGCTCGCTCGAACCACGGTCTCATAGCCATGCTCGATATCGATGTAGAGATAGGAGCCCGCCGCGCGAGGGGTCTGCAGATAGGAGATGAGGATGTCCCTCAACTCCTGCCCGGCTTGCTCGACGGTGTGCGGGAGGCTGGTCATGTCAGCGGCCTCCGCTCATTTGGTGTAGGGCACGCTCTGTCGCCTCGACGATTGCCGAGATGGCATGCAGGTCAGCCCAGAGGAGGTCCGGGACATCATTAATGTCACCGTAGCTGGAGACGAGGTCTCGGAAGAGACGGGTGCCGGCGTGGCGAACATCGGCCACCTTGCCGATGAGCAGGCCGTCATCGGAGTAGGGGAGCTCCATCTCCATCATGCGGCCGGAGACCATCTGGAGCTCGTTGCCGTGGAATGCGGCGCGCCCATGGTTCTCGTTGGCGAACACATCGATTTCGATGGCGCGTAGCAGGCCGCGAGCCTCGTCGGCCAAACCCCCAAACTGCATGAGTTCAATCTTGCCGAGTTGGATTTCATCGGGAGCCGTGATGCGAGTGCGGCCGACTGCAACTGGGCGGCGAGCCGGGCCGGACAAGTGTGGAGCAGGAGCTGCGAAGCGATTTGCCCTGACGCCCTCCTTAAGCGTTGTTGTTAGCGAAGGGCTCTGTGTTACTCGGCCGCCCCTTATATATAGAATATACGTCGGGAGGCCGGCAATACGAACAAGAATTCGTGCAGAAATTCGGCGAGGAAAGCAAAATAGTTTGGAAAATGTTGACGCGGGGGTTCGTGGGGCTCAGCGGGGCGGCTGAAATGGCCCGAATACGGTAGAAAACCGTATTTCAGGGTTTTAAACTGTATTCGGGCTTGCTCAAATGTGAGCCCCACACACGGATGGCCATGAAAAGTGTGCCCTTCAGAGCGCTTCACAGGAAGCTCGCGGAGCGGCATTTCTCGGGAGGGAGGTCTTCACACAGCCTCGGCAGCCCGAAAGCGCTGTAGACCCCTTTTATTTGAACCAGGAAGCTTTTGACTGTTCCGCAGGCGCCTTCGGAAGCTCAGTTAAGGCTCTGACATGCTGTAGGACGTCCTGCCCCTGACCGGCGAGCAGGAGGTCCAGAGGACGTCGGACATCCAGGGCGGGCTGCGGCACTGTCGGCCATCTGTCACGCTCTCGGACGACTGGAAGAAGGCGGGCGAGCTCGATATCAAGCAGGCAGACTGTGCGCAGGCGTGACATCACATCGTCCTGCCAGGGCCAACTGTGGTTTCCAGAGAGCCACGCGTCCATGGCTGCCGGAACGGGGGCGCCGAGCATGCGAGTGAGCTCCCCTTCATCCAAGTCCCAGGCATCCAGCAGATACGAGGCTCGCCGGCAGATGCTTGCACTCTCGTAGCACATAGGGGGTGGCCCCATGTCGTGGGTGGCCAGCCATTCTCTCTGAACGGCTATCGCCTGGTGCGCCCGGCTTACCGCATCGTCAGTAAGCCCCAGGTGCTCATCAGTCACTGCGACGTTCGGTAGCCGCTCATCCGTGTCCAGTGTGATGAATGGGAAGCCGCTTACCGCGCAGGCATCAATGAAGCCGTTGCTGGTCGGCGTACGGCCCGAGTGGTCCTCTGGTCGGACATGGGAATGCCGTTCGAGCCAAAGTCGGATGTCATGTAGAGGCTGAGGCTCGCGGATGCTCCGCCAAGGAACCACAGCATCAGTGTGGAATGCCGACAGGGAGATGCCCTGGTCTATGAGCTTGTGGACCAGACGATGGTTGCCAGCGGACCCGTGGCCGACCTTGTTGCGCCAGCAGGAGGCAACGACCAGACGAGCGTCTTCTGACAGCACGAGGCCAACTAGGCGACGAACGCCCTGCTGGTCGAAGGAAACTCTTTCGAGCGCCTGCTGAATGCCCTGCCACGTGCCGGATTGCCGAGCAGCCAATGCCTCTGAGTTCTCCTCGGAAAACCAGCGCGGCTCAGGCATCAGGACGTCACTGATGCCGAGGAAGATAATGGGCTGCAAAGAATCTCGCTTGGACATCTTTCCACTCCTGCACTTCGATTCTATCAAGTGCGGCGCCGAAAAGGAGAATCGCTATGAGCGCCGTCGTGAGTTCGTTTGATGCCAGATATGCAGACGACGTTTTCCTCTCGCACACCGATGCACAGAGCGGTGAACTTAGGCAGTTCGTCTCGTACGTGAAGCAGGCACTTGTCCGGTTTCCTGGCACTTGGCGGTTGGCCGCATGCATAGTTGGAAGGAACTGCGAGAGAGGCATGGTGCTTTTTCTGAAGGAAGAATGTGGGGCGGACGAAGCGGACCTACTCATCAAGTCCATATTGAAAGAAGCTGAATGCGATATCAGGGTTGTCGCTTCGGAAGAAGGACTCGAGAGCACTGAGATGATGCTTGGCCAGGGCGCTTGGCGTCGTCGAGTGTATGATATCATCGAGCTTACAAATCCACATGAGTGAGGCTTCATGAGGAGGACGGCGTGCACGACCTGGAGACTCTCGGAGAGCGTGTGCTCTCCATTCTTGCCGGTAGGCTAGACGAGCTCGACGAAGTTCTGGTCTGCCGGGTGCCAGGGCGCGTCGAGCCGCTTGTCGTCCTTCTATCAGATTGGTCCACGGGTGCACTCAGCGACCTCGTGAGCGTTGGCATTTCTGATGTTGTCGCTTACAGCAGAGAAGAATGGGTGCATCGCATGACGCATGACCCTCTCACTGTGCATCCCACAGAAATCTGGCGGTATGTTCTAACGGCAGAAGCTGACTAGCTCCGACGAGAGGGGAACGATGTGGTCGAGACGGAACTCCGCTATGAGCATCACGAAGCGGCTGTGCGGTTTATGGAAGCCATCTCCCCGACCGCGCGAGCTCGTCTCTACAGCCTGCTGCGCAACGGCCAGCACTCGCAATGGCTGGAGGAGGTTGGACGGCTCTCCCAGGAAATCGAAAGAATACAAGTGGTTAAGCCGTATGAGGGCCGCTGAAATAAGGTATTTAACCGTTTGATATCTTCGGGATACCTTATTCGAGGCGGGGATTATGCACATCACGGCTTGTCCGGCTGAGCATGTGACTGGATGCTTCATTGAAGGCAACGCGCTCATCAGCATCGGGTCGCCAGGTCAGATGTGGGACATCGACGAGGCGAGATGGACAGCTGGTGTCCTGCGGCTTGGCTTCGACGACATCGGCGTGCCAGAGCTGACGCGGTCGAGTGGCCAGGTCCTGCATGGCCCGACCATCGAACACATCCACGCCGCCATCCAATTCGCCAAGGACGCCGAGAGGGAAGGTGTCCAGCGTCTTGTAGTCCACTGCAGGAAAGGTAGAAGCCGTTCGGTCGGTATCGCGTTGGCTTTGTTGGCTGCGCGGCGTCCACCTGGAGAGGCTTGCCAACTCATCCTGCAGCAGGCTGTGCTGCAGGAGCGCGTGATGCCAAACCCGCTGGTCATCAAGCACGCAGATGCAGTTCTGGGGTTGGGTGGCAAGTTGGACCGGGCGGCGACTGAGCTCATCCCGGGTTACGCACCTTGGAAACGCTGGTGGTCGCGGCCGCGATGACGCGGAGGCAGTGATGGTCAAGGTCTACGGCACGGTGACCAGGCTCCAGCCTGGAGGCTTCGGTGTTGTAAAGGTGGACGGCGGCAAGGAAGGTTTCTTCGACCGCTTTGGACCGCTGGCCAGCCAGTGCGGAGACCGGCTCAAGCCAGGCCTCCGGGTTCAGGCAGAGGCTACCAGCATGGATACCGACATCGTCCGGCTGCATTCGGTAGCTCCCGCCGACAACTAGAATCCTTCTCACCGCTTCCTTGCCAATTCTGCGAGCACACTCCCTGCATCAATGCGGCCATCTGGCCTGCTAGGATTCTGGGAGGGAGCGCGATGTCTCTGAAGGATAAGTGGATAGCCGGCTTCATGAAGGCGGGCGGATGGTCAGACACCGTGTCAGCGGAAGGAAGGCTCGGCGACACAGTGTGGTGTGATGAAGCGAACGGCTTCGTTGTGCTCGATGGTAGCAGAATCCAGGGCCTCAATCAGCACCTTTGCAATCAGGCTTACAGTGATGAACTTCAGGAGAGGGCTGAGGTCGCCTTATATGAGAGCCAAGCGGACGGCAGCTACTGGGACAACGCCGCGCAGGTGGAACGCGAACGTCACGAGCGGCCGCGCTTGGTCATTCCAGGCTTCCGGCTCATGAGGCCGCCTTCTGACGAGAAGGATGACGCTCCAGGCTGCGGGATGCGGTGACAAGAAGGGCCCCTCCGGGGCCCTTTTTCGTGTGAGATATCAGACATCTAAATGGAACCAAATACGGTTTAATATCCATATTATAGGGTGTACTGCAGGCTCTCGGCAGCACCCCATAAATCTTAAAATACCTTTTATCGGCTGAGATGGCGGGTGCTCTTGCAGCGGGCCGAATACCGTATTTCTCCATTTATTTTTCAGCCAGCGGGCCGCACGCGGATGTCGATGAAGGGTGTGAGGCTGCACAGCTTCACGCTGGTCTTCCGGACCACGAATCTGTCGTCCGGGAAAACGACATGGTTCATCCCGTCGAGGACAGCCTTCTCGAGGTTATCAAGGTCACCATCACGCATCGCGGTCGGCCGGAAGGCATCGTCCCCCTCCAGGCAGAGGACCATCTCGACCTCCAGCGGACCCGCTAAAGGCTGCAAACCCTGTCTGGTCATCTCAGCCAGACAGGCGACCCTCACACCTTCCTCGAAGACTCGAGTTTCTGCAGGCGTATACGTCCGGACAGTACCGCCCTTCGCAGAATGTCTGGCCCTCTGCTTAGGTCGGGGCTGCAAGTTCAGCCGGGCTTCGAAAACCCACGCGCCAGGCTCACCGGGGATACGAGGGAGTCTGCCGCCCTTCGGCTTTTTCGCTTTAGCTGGCTTGCTGAGGGAAGAGGAGGTGGGCTGGCTCTGGAGGGCAGCCAGTTGCTTGCGGGTGAGCTGGAGCATGGTGAGGAGCCTGTGTTGCTCCTTCGAGGCTCACTGGGATGATGGAAACTGAGGCAGGGGAGGGGTGCTCGGGAGTGAGACAAACCTTGGATAGGGGTATATGTAGACACACAGCACGTCGGGGCTGGGCGCCAGGGCAGTGAGAATTTTCTCTCACCGGGGATATTAAGGGGGAATGGAGGTCGGTGCTTGGGTCAGTGATGGGCGTTCAGCGACTGCGCCACTCCGCGTCACCGGCTTTCCATGCCGCCAGTTGCGCCTGAGTGACCTTCTCGCTGCCGATGTACGCGGCGGGCTGCAGGGGGTAGATGTGACCGGACGGTTGTTCCCCTGCGGCCCGTTTGAGGCGTTCGTACTCCTGGACGCCAAGCACGACAGCACGGCACTCACCATTCTGGAAGAGGAGCATGGTGTCACTGGGTCCGAGGCGGTCCAGGAGGACTTGTAGGTGCTCAGCGGACATGTCTCGACTGAGCCAGGATGTCTCTCCAGGGTTCGTCTCGCCGCCCGGAACATGTTCACTGGTCTTCTCATCGTCCGACATCGTGCGCCTCCTCATGCTGGCGGCAGACATGGGCGTCGTCAGGGGCTCTGGGTAGCTGCATAGAGCCGGGCTTGATGAAGAAGTTCCCACTCTGGGATGGCCACTCCTCTTTGGTGTGCCGACCGCATGATGGCTAACAGCCGGCGCTGGCTTTCAGGGCTCTGGAAGAGGGTCAGGACGTCCGGGACTGCCACTAGGCCCTTGGCCGCTGCTCGGTCGATAGCTGAGTATATGGACCGGCGAGAGACCCGAAGGCGGCGTGCCAGACCGGACACCGTCTCCCCGCGCTGGCGGGCAGCCAGGATGACTTGGATGGAGGGGGCTCGGCGATATGGCTTCCGGGGCTTGCTCATGCCTCCAGGGTGCATGGAGTCATGGCAAGGCGGTCGGCGGGTTCACCGGCTAGCCTTCCGGGCTTCGGCCAGTTCGACCACGGTCCGGTAGAGCCGAAAACTGCTTTCTGCGTCAGGCAGCGCTCGATGATAGACGATGTCGCCTAGGCGGGCTTCCCGGGCAGCTCTCACGCAGACGCGGGCTGCCGAGGCATCTTCCAGGATGGTCAGAGCGGCTTGGTGCAGTGCCGTCTCTTCCGACAGGAGGCGCGGGGCGTCTCCTCCGATGACCTCCAGAAGCAACACCAACCACATGGAGTCATAAGTGATGGAGCCCACAACTCCTTGTCTACCCTGTAGGGCTTTAAGGAACCTGCGGGCCACCCATTCAGCCGGCTGGCCTTGAGACCGGAGCATGTCCTGGCTGATGCCGTGGATGGCCTCCGATTCGTAAGACCAGTCTCCCCAGCCCTCAAACGGTCCAGGGTGGATGAGATGGCTCTCCCCCGGGACGCCGTCGCCCACCCATCCCACCTCGACGGGGAAGGTCCCCGGCAGCAGGCTGGACGCTTCGAAGTCGATGAATAGGAGAGGTGGTTCACCAGGGAGCATTGGCAACATTGTGAAGCTCGCGGTAGAAATGTTGCTTACAAAGTGAACAGATAGGTGGCTGCTGGACATGCGCCTTACCCATGTCGAAGTTCAAGGCTGGCGCTCAGTTCGTAACATCAGCTTCCCGGTTGGGAATATCACAGCGCTGGTGGGAGCCAACAATGCCGGGAAGTCGTCTATACTCCAGGCGCTGAATTTCCTTCTGGGTCCAACATACCCACAGCAGCGCTACCTCGAGGATGGAGACTTCTTTGGTCGCTCTCGAGAAAATGGCATGACAATCAAGGTCCATCTCGAGGGTGGCACCGACCTGGCTTCGATGTACTTCACGGTCGCTGGAGAGGCAGGCGGTGACAGTGGGCTTCGGCGTCAGTATCAGCCGGGTGGGAAGCCTTACCCCCTGAATGGCGACGTCAGGGAAACAGTTCCGCTCATCTACATAGATGCCGACCGTAGCTTCGACAGGCACTTTGGAACATCGAAGTGGGCTCTTTTTGGCCAGGCGATTCGCCACCTTGAGAGGCACTTCAAGGACCACGTAGGCGCCGAAGATAAGGCTGCTATCGAGGAGAACCTTGGGAGAGCTCACCTTCTCCTGGAAACCGACCTCTACAAGAGCTTTGTTGGGGCAGTCGGCAAAGCTTTTGAGGAGCAGCTTCGTCATACCCGCTACAGCGTCGGAGTTAACTTCAAGAGCTTTGACCCGATGTCGTTTTACCGAGGCCTACAACCGTTCCTGACGGAGGACGATGCAACTAAGTCTCTCCATGAGACCGGGTCGGGTCTAAGAAATCTCTTAGTCCTCGCGCTCTTCCGGGCGTTTGGGCAGACTTTCCGAAGCGACGCAATTGTCGCTATCGAGGAGCCGGAGCTCTACCTGCATCCGCACGCCCAGCGAGGGCTGATGAGGATGTTCAGGGAGATTGCCGCAAACGGGACGCAGATTCTTTATTCGACGCACAGCTCCGCATTCGTAAGCGTTGAGAACTTCGACGAAGTGGTCCTCGTCGACCGCTGCTCGGACGAGGGAGAGGGGGATGATATTCCTTGTACCCAGGTCCGGCACTTGGACGGCGACGAGCTTGTCCGGCGGCATGAGAGAAATCGCCCTGGTGAGACGTTCCTCCTTTCCGGCATCCGTGAGCGCTACCGCCACAACTGTGGGCCTGAGCATACAGAAGCGTTTTTCGGCAGGTTGGTAGTCCTTGTCGAAGGTGCAACCGAGGCGGTGGCTCTTCCCATCTATGCCGAGAAGATGGGACAAAACTTCGATGCACTTGGAATCTCGGTTGTTAACGCCCGGGGTAAGGACAACATCGAGTCACTTCACCACCTCTATGAAGGTATGGGCTTCCTTGTCTACGCCGTGTTCGACAACGACGTAGGCATGCCATCGAATGGTGCCAGAGACAGAGAAAAGAAAGCTCTCTCGAACCGCCGGCTCACCAAGCTTCTGACCGGCACCGAGGCGGATTGGCCCCCTGGGCTTGTTTCCTCTGCATACGCAATTCTGGAAGGGGACTTCGAGAAGGTCATCAAAGCAGAAATTGGCGAGCTTGAATCAGGGCTGTACGAACGCTTGTCCAACGAGGCTGGCGAAATCTATGGTAGCTCTAGCAAGCCAATTGCTGCCCGCTATATCGCAGATTACATGTGCACTTTAGGCTGTGTGCCACCTACAATTGAGCGAATAATCAACAGCATCGTCCTGCTAGAAAGTGGCTTGCTAAGATAACGTAATCACAGACCGCATTCAGCTTTTAAAGTTATCAGGTCCTCGCGGAATTGCTCGACCATCGACTGCGTGTAGATGCGCGCGATGTCGCCTTCGTTCTGGTAGGAGATGAGCTTTCTTAGGTCAGACTGCCGCTGCTTCCACGTGAGGCCGTCGGTGAAGAACAGGAATGTGGTGTCACCCCTCTTGGCTTTGATGATGGCATTCACGTCACCCAGGACGTCAGACATCTTCGAGCCCGTTGCCGCGAACCCCTTTGACTCGATGACAATGCGAGGGTTTGCGGCACTGGGGATGGCGAAATCGCACTTCGCCGGAGCGCCTGCTCGGCCAGTGAAGGTGGCCCTGACTTGGTAGTTGCCCTCTCCGAACACCTCCCGGATAACGTCCTCGGCGAAGTCCTCAGCACTGCGGCCGCGCTTCTGACCTGATATGGCGCTTCCACGGCCACTTCGCAGGCGCTCAACGACAGTGTCAGTCCAGTGCAGGGGCTTGTTGACCTCCAGCATCATGGCGTCGAGCAGGCCTTGCTCCACAAGCGCAGCCCGGTAGTAGCCTGGGTCGGCCTTATAACGCTTCAGACCGCTACCGCCTGGGCCGAGAGCATCCGTCAGGACCCCTGTGAACTGGTCTTTGGATAAGCCAAGGAATAGACGAACGATGAGAAGTCCATCATCGAAATCGGCCGACGTAAGCTTGTTAAGCGGCTTCCCACCTTCCAGGATGGCGGCGACATCTTCATCGGTGTACGTGTCTTTGACGGGAAGAGCCTTCATCCTGTCGATAACACGGTGGGCCACGTCATCTGCCCAATCGACGGTAAGAGGCCGGAGGCTTCCGAGAAGCTCGTCAAGAGTTTGAGTTACAACACGCACAGCTTACTGCCCTACTACGAGATATTCCTGCACCATTGAACGCTCGACGTTTGCGTGAGTGCCGAAGTGGTATCGGTGCTCCCGCTCGTGGATGGTGACCTTGTTCTTGTATCGCCGCATCAGAGCCGTGAGCACATCGAGGTCTGGATAGCCGTTGCTGCTGTATGACAGCACGATAGTGCTCTGCTCATAGAGCTTGAACATCCTGTCGAAGGCGGCAACGGCATTCTTCCTGCTGCCGAAGGGCGTGAAGGGCTTAGCTACCTTCTTGGTTTTCGTGTTCTCCATAATCTGGAGACCCTGCCAGTAGCAGGAGAGCCCTTCCAGGAAGTGGTAGCGCTTCATGTAGCAGTTATCGTCCGACCGAGGCACGTAAGGTGGGTCGAGGTAGACAAGGTCGATGCCGGAAGGCTTCGTGCTAAAGACATCCTGACGCTTAATGGTATGGCGGCGGCCATTGTCGAACACGACCTGGTTGAACGCCTCGGCCTGCTCGATAAAATGCTCTTCAATGGTTAGGCGAAGGTCACGGCGGCCGTCATCGTAATGAGACAGGTCGCCGCTTACGGTGAAGACGCCGCGAGGCTGCTTCTTCAGGCAGGACCTGATGAGCGCGGTCCGGGCCATGTCAGCCTGAGCCCTGTTTTCCAACGAGGCGATGTTGGCTGAGACGCGGTCCAGGAACCGGAGGTCTTCAGGCGTATAGAACACGCCCGAGTAAGTGCGCTCGATGAAGTCGGGGGCACCTGGAGCAGGGGCCAATAGCCTGGCCATGGCTGGTCCGTCCAGGCGATGCTTCGAGTTGGCAACCGTGGCTGAAGCCAGGACGACGGGGAAGTTCAGGAAGTCCGACCCGAGGACCCGTTTGCCCATCGTCTTCATTAGATAGGCAACGCAGCCGCTGCCCAGGAAAGGGTCAGCAGCACTCTCAAACTGCAGCCCAGACAGCACGCTATGAATCCACGGCAGCAGCCGGTGCTTAGACCCCATATAGCGAAGCTCAGGGTATGCGGCCGCGCGCTTAGGCATGGTCTCAGGAGAGGGGGCCACATCGCGGCTGAACGCCAGAGCCGGCCGGATGCGGGGCTTCGATGGCGTCAGCTTAGCGAGAGCAGGCATGCTTGGTCTCCAGGCGGCGCGATTCGCGGGAACCGCTCCTCAGTCAGGTTAACTTGGCTGTAGGGCCAATTCGACCGAAGATAAAGTTCCCCTTTCGTTCGTGGAGTGTGATGCGGTGCCTCGCGAAGTTGGTAGTGCCGAGTTCGACGCCATAGCAGGCCCTGCAGGCATCATCACAGGCGTGGGATAAGGCCTCTGGAGGGTATCTACATGTAGCGGGCCAGTGTAGCATACACGTGCTGCTCGCAGGAAAGTGAGTGCCTGATAAGGCCTCATTTGCCGGGGAAAAACAGAGGGCTATCAGGAAATTTTGGTTCGAATCCTGGCGCCCCAACTCCCTTCTCCTTTGAGAAGACCATGCCCGCCTGGGCTCAAGCTGTGACGGGCACCCTAGGTTCCACGACGGCATCCTTGTCAGCTTGGCGGCAGGGGGACGAGTAGGCCTGGTGCCTGCCGTAAAGCAGTCGCTCCTTAGGGATTCACTCCCTCTGGAAGTGTGCAGCGAGCATCAAGGCAGCCGCTTACACAAGGTTGTGTCCGCATCTCCAGCAAAGAGGCGCGAACGGGCTATTTGTCTCAATTTTCATTAATTTCTACTAAAATAGAACTAATCGGGAAACTGCAGGAACCTTTCCAAGGATCTTCGTCTTCATTGGAGGGAGAGGTTTGTCCAATTCTCTCCAGGTAAAGAATCCTAGAGGCTGATACGGCCAGCGCGCTCGTGCAGGCCAAGAAGAAGCTTCAGTTTCCAAGCCAATCTCAGAGGCCGACTTACTCGGCTCATCATCCCTTCCAAAATAAGAATTTATACAATTAATGATACGAACTTTGGTTGAGGATTTATCTCGGCAGAGAGCCAACTCTGTCGGCGCAGAGCATGTCCCTGGATTATTTTTGATATAACCTTATCGCAGGAGAGGACTATTTGAATAAAGCCAAGCATTTATTTCTCTATTAGAACGATGATTGGGTGCTTCGGTTCTGAGCAGCCGGCATACGCATGCTTGTCGGCTTTTGATCGCCAAGCCTGTCGCGGCAGGGGCGATCAGGTTTCTTATCTGGAGGACCGTGAATGGTGCGCCTACCGGCAAACCCGCCCCGCGACGAGCACCGTGACCTGTTCAGCAGGATCGAGATGTTCGGCGCAGCGTTGGCGGTCGTGGACGAAACCGGCCGGTCGTGGTCCTACGTGGAGTTCGCCGGGCGTGCCGACGCCGAATGTGCCGCACTGCCGGCGGGGCGATGCCTTGTGGCCGTTGAAGCAACCAATCAGCTGCACGCACTGAGCGCCTATGTCGGTGCGCTACGTGCGGGCCATGTGGTGCTCCTCCTCAAGGAAGGCGAAGGCGCGGGCTGCGCCTTGTTGGAACGCTTCCGGCCCGACTTCATCTACTGCGCCGCCACACGGGCCTGGCAAGGTGGAATGGCCGGCCGTTCGGAAGTGAACCTCCATCCCGATCTGGCGGTGCTGCTGGCCACATCCGGCTCGACGGGTGAGCCGAAGCTGGTGCGGCTCTCGCATGTCAACCTCGTCTCGAATGCGTGCGCCATTGCCGACTATCTCGGCTTCGCGCCCGGCGAGCGCGCTATCACAACGCTGCCCTTCCACTATTCCTACGGCATGTCCGTCATCAACTCGCATCTGGAGACGGGCGGCGCGATCATCCTGAACCAGGCCTCTGTCGCCGAGCCGGCTTTCTGGAGGCGCTTCGAGGCTTTCGGAGCAACGAGCTTCGCCGGTGTGCCGCACAGCTTTGCTCTGCTGGAGCGAAGCGGCTTCCTCTCAAGGCCCCTGCCTGCCTCCCTGCGCTATTTCACCCAGGCCGGTGGCAAGCTGCCGGAGGACAAGGTCCGGCTGTTCGCCGGCCATGCGGAAACGCAGGGCCGCCGCTTCTTCGTGATGTACGGACAGACGGAGGCCGCCCCGCGCATCGCCTATGTGCCGCCCGCACTGGTGAAGCGGAACCCGACCGCCATCGGCCTGCCGGTTCCGGGCGGCAGCATCACGCTGCTCGACGAGCGGGGAGGACCCATCAAGGCCGCCGGCGTTGAGGGGGAACTCGTCTATTCCGGCCCCAACGTGATGATGGGTTACGCCCTGGAGCGCGGGGATCTGGCCCGTGGCCCGGAACTCTCCGAGTTGCGGACGGGGGACCTGGCTGTGCGCAGCGCGGAGGGGCTCTTCACCATCACGGGCCGGAAGAGCCGCTTCATCAAGCCCTTCGGCCTGCGCATCGGCCTGGACGACGTCGAGGCGCGGCTGCGCAGGGCCGGCTTCGAGGCCGCGGCCACCGGGACCGATGAGAGCCTGCAGATCGCGGTGGTGGCGCCTGCCCAGATGGAGCCGGTGGTGGAACTGGTGCTGCACCAGCACGCGCTGCCGCCCAGCAGTGTGCAGGTCGCCACCGTCGCGGAGATTCCGCGTCTGGGTTCCGGCAAGGTCGACTACGCCGGCATCCGCAGGATGTTCGAGGCCAGTGCGGCGCCCGTTGCCCGGAACCTCTCCTTGCAAGCGGCCTTTGCCGACCTGCTCGGCCAGCCGGATTTCGGCCGGGATGACTCCTTCGCCGGCGCCGGCGGCGACTCGCTCAACTACGTCAATGCCCTGCTGCTGGTGGAGGAGCGTCTCGGCTTCGCCCCGGAGGGATGGGAGCGGATGAGCATCCGCGAGTTGGAGGCCATCAGGGCCCGCAAGCCGGAAGCGGGCGAAGCCGCTGCCGGACAAAGCAGGCTGTTCTTCCTGGACCAGGTACGCGCCAGCTTGATGCTGCTGGGCATCCCCTTCCACACAGCACTCGCCTACACCGCCTATCCCTGGATCGCCAAGGGCGGAGAGCCCTCATCCCTGCTGACGGACTTCTCCGAATTCCTGAATACCTTTCGCATGCCAGCCTTCTTCCTGTTGGCCGGCTTCTTCGCGATGATGTTCGTCGATGAGCGGAGCCCGGCGAAGTGGTGGAAAAGCCGTGCTATCCAGCTTGGCGTTCCGCTGCTCGCCACCATTGTTCTCATCAACCCGCTGCTGATGCTGGCGCGTGCGCTGAACACCGCGCCGGGGGGCGAGGCCATGGCGGCCTGGATCTCCCTGCTCACCACGCCAGGCCCCCACTGGATCGAGCATGCGTGGTTCCTGGTCTTCCTGCTCGCCTACACCCTTATCCTGGCCCTGCTGTGCGGCCTCTGGCGGGGCAGGCCGATCCGGCGCGACGCCGCCGCGCTGGCGGAGCGCGTCCTCGCCGGCAAGGTGAGCCTGGCGATGACAGCCCTTGGTGCCGGCCTGCTCAGCACGGTGGGAGTCGGTGTGCTGAAGGTGCTCGGCCTGACCTTCGCCTGGCGCGATATGCTCTATCTGAGCGAGCTCGTCGCCTTTCTTCCCGTCGTGGCGATGGGCTGCCTGGTGGCCTCGCGCCGTGACCTCATCAACCGCTTCGCCAGGCTCGACTGGCAGACGGTGGTGCTGGCGCTGGGGGGAGCGGTCATCCTGGCGAACATCCAGTTGCGTGAGGAAGGCCTTTACCGCGTGGCAACCTTCTTCCTGATTCCCATCACCGGCATCTACTGGTCCAAGCTGCTGTGCTTCGTGGCGATGCGCTGGTTCGACGCGCCGAGCCGCTGGACGCGGCTGCTCGTCAATGCCTCCATGACCATCTACCTGGTCCATATCTTCTTCATCGTCTTCCTCGCGAATGCCTTCACCCACGTGCAGCTTCCCTCACTGGTCGAGTTCCTGATCATCACGGTGCTGGCCGGCGTCCTCTCGCTGGGCTTTCACCAGATCGTGGCGCGGCACTGGCTGCTGATGCTTCTCTTCACCGGGACGGCGCGAGGGCGGCGCGGCACGACCGCGCCGACGCCTCAGCCGGCTGGCCGCGTCGCGCGCTCGGCCTGAGAGGGCAGGCCGGGGGTTGCTCCCTAGCCAGAACCGCCTGCCTCGCCGACGCTCTGGGAAGAGGTAACCTGGAGCGCCGGAGGAAGGCCGCCCCGACAACGGCGGCGAGCGCCGCGAGGCCGCCACCTTGCATATCCCCGAGACGGTCCGGGCAGCGCCCTGGCGACTGCAACGCGTGGAGGACAGCCGCTGGCCTTCACCTTTGCTGGCCGGAGGCCGGTGGAAGTGTTTCAGCGCAGGCGGGGGCATCCCAGGGTGGGGAGCGCGCGGGGAAGCCATCACATGGCTTTCCGCTTGCAGAATGCTGTTCTCCATATTGAATGGTTGTCCCACTCCGTCTAGCCTCCCCGCCAAGGCCGGAAAGGCTGCACAGAGGGGAAGAAGCGGGCTGGATGGTCGGTGACTGCACCGGATGGGTGCGGTGCCCTGCTGTCCCGCCCCGGACCAGGGATGAAACCATTGCCAGACATGCTCGCCCGCTCCGCTGAGGCCGCACTGCCGATGGAGGCCCTTTCGGCACTGCTCGCGCCGACATCGGTCGCCGTGATCGGCGCCTCCGGCGACCCGACCCGGATCGGTGGTCGCCCCATCGCCGCCATGCTGGCGCGCGGCTTCCAGGGCAGCATCCTGCCGGTGAACCCCAACCGCCCGACGGTGCAGGGTCTGCCGGCTTTCGCCTCGATCGCCGAACTTCCCGAGGTGCCGGACGTGGCCGTCATTGCCGTACCTGCCAATGTGGCGGAGGCGACGATGGCCGAACTGGCCGAACGGGGCGTCAAGGCGGCCATCATGTTCAGCGCGGGCTTCGCCGAGATGGGCGAGGCCGGGGCGGTGGCCGAGGCCCGCATGCTGGAAACGGCGCGCCGGCATGGCATGCGCCTGCTCGGCCCCAACTGCCTCGGCCTGTTCAACGCCCGCACCAACTTCTTCGGCACCTTCACCAGCAGCCTGGAGCGCGGCTACCCGGAGCCGGGGCCCATCGGCATCGCCAGCCAGTCCGGCGCCTATGGCATGCATCTCTTCGGCATGGCCCGCGAGCACGGCATCGGCATCTCCTGCTGCGTCACGACCGGCAACGAGGCGGACCTCAATGTCGGCGACATGATCGGCTGGATGGCGCAGGACCCGGGCACGGAGGTGATCGCCGCCTATTCCGAGGGCATCCGGGACAGCCGCAGCTTCCTGGCGGCGCTGGAACTGGCGCGGCGTAACCGCAAGCCCATCGTGATGATGAAGGTGGGGCGCAGCGCGGTCGGCAGCGCCGCCGCGCGCTCGCACACCGCCTCCATCGCCGGCGATGACGCCGTGACGGACGCGGTGCTGGCCGAATTCGGCGTGGTACGCGCCCGCACCACCGAGGAACTGCTGGATATCGCCCGCCTCGCCACCAAGCGGATCTATCCGGTGGGCAACACCCTGGGTGTGCTGACCATCAGCGGCGGCGCCGGCGTACTGACCTCGGACGCCGCGGAGGCCATCGGCCTGCCCATGCCGCCGATGCCGGAGGCAGCGCAGGCGGAACTGCGCGCGGTTCTGCCCTATTGCGCGCCGCAGAACCCGGTGGATTGCACGGCGCAGGCACTGAACGACCTCTCGCTGGTGGGGCGTTTCGCCACCGCGTTGGTGGAGAAGGGTGGCTACAGTTCCATCCTGTGCTTCTTTACCCATACCGGGGGCGCCGCCTCGGTGGCGCCGCGCCTGCGGCAGGAACTGAGTGCCGTGCGCGCGGCGCATCCGGACCGGCTCTTCGTCCTTTCCATCCTCGCCAATCCGGACCAGGTCCGGACCTTCGAGGAAGAGGGCTTCGCCGTGTTCGAGGATCCCTCGCGGGGCGTGACGGCGCTGCATGCCATGGGCCGGTTCGGCGAGGCCTTCGCTGCGCCCGCGCCGGCCGCGCCCCCCGAGGTTCCGCAGGTCACGCTGCCCGCGCGCACGCCGAGCGAGGCGGAGGCCAAGCGCCTGCTGGCCCAGGCCGGGATCGGGGCCGCGCCGGAGCGCGCCTGCACCACGGCTGACGAGGCGGTGGCGGCGGCGGAGGGCTTCGGTTTCCCGGTGGTGCTGAAGATCCTGTCGCCGGACATCCTGCACAAGTCGGAGATCGGCGGCGTGCTGCTGAACGTGGCCGATGCCCAGGGCGTGCGCGAGGGCTTCGCGCTGCTGAAGGAGCGCGCGGCCAGGGCGGCGCCGCAGGCGCGCATCGAGGGCGTTCTGGTGGCGAAGCAGCTTTCCGGCGGCGTCGAATGCATCCTCGGCGTGCATCGCGACCCGGTCTTCGGGCCGGTGGCCATGTTCGGCCTGGGTGGCATCTTCGTCGAGGTGCTGAAGGACGTCGCCTTCCACCGCTGCCCCTTCGGCGAGGATGTGGCGGAGAGGATGATCCGCTCGATCCGCGGGGCGCCACTGCTGCTCGGCGCGCGCGGACGCCCGCCGGCCGACATCAAGGCGCTGGCGCGGATGCTCTCGCGGCTTTCGGTCTTTGCGCACCAGGCCGGGCCGCGCCTCGCCGGCATCGATCTGAACCCTGTCTTCGCCATGCCCGAGGGGCAGGGCGCCTTCGCCGCCGACGCGGTGATCGATATCGCGGAGGACGACGAATGATCGACTACGAAAAGCTGCTTAACTTCCCCATCCCGGAGGTGCGGCAACGCGTCACGCCGCGCGACGCGGTGTTCTACGCGCTCTCCGTCGGGCTGGGGCAGGACCCGCTGGACAAGCGGCAGCTCGACTACGTGGATGCGCACCGCAGGCTGCGCGTGCTGCCCTCCATGGCTGTGGTGCTCGGGCATCCCGGCTTCTGGCTGAGCAACCCGGCGACCGGCGTGGACGCGGTGCGGCTGGTGCATGGCGAGCAGTCCATCACGTTGCACCACCCGCTGCCGGCAGAGGGCGAGATCATCGGCCGCACCCGCGTCACCGGGCTGGTGGACAAGGGGGAAGGGAAGGGCGCGCTGCTCTACTCCGAGAAGGAGGTGGTCGAGGCCGCCACGGGGAAGGTCCTGGCGGTGACCGGCAGCACCACCTTCCTGCGCGCCGATGGCGGCTTCGGCGGACCGAGCGGCCCGGTGAAGCCGGTGAACCCGATCCCGGAGAGCGCGCCCGACATCACCCTGGACCTGCCGACGCGACCGGAGCAGGCGCTCTACTACCGCCTCAACGGCGACGACAACCCGCTGCACGCCGACCCCGATGTGGCGGAGCGCGCCGGCTTCCCGCGCCCGATCCTGCACGGGCTCTGCACCCTCGGCGTGGTGGCGCATGCGCTGCTGCGGGAGCTTGGGAACTACGACCCGGCGGCGATGAAGAGCTTGGCGCTGCGCTTCTCCTCGCCGGTCTATCCCGGCGAGACGATCCGCACGGAGATCTGGAAGAACGGCGCCTTCCGGGCGCGCGTGGTGGAGCGGGACGTGGTGGTGGTCAACAACGGCGCGGCGGTGTTCGCATGAGCGAGGCCCTCGACGCGACGGCGGCGGAGCGCGCCGAATCCATCCGCATGATCCGCGACAGTGCCGCCGGCATCGCGCCGCGCAGCGGGGACCGCAAGCGCATCCGCGCGCTGCGCTTCCAGCCGCCGGGCTTCGACCGCGCGGTGTGGCAACAGGTCGGCGAGCAGGGTTGGATCGGTCTGCATGTGCCGGAGGAGCGGGGTGGCGCCGGGCTCGGCCTGTCCGAGTTCTGCGCCATCGCCGAGGAGATGGGCGCGGCGCTGGCACCGGAGCCGCTGGTGCCGGGCGCGCTTTCTGCCGCGCTGCTGGCCGCCGCCGGCGCCGAGGCGCCGCTGACGAAGCTGCTGACCGGCGAGAGCTATGTCGTGACCGCCTGGCAGGAAGCGCCGGGCGCGCTGGAGGCGCCGGGCAACGAGGGTGCGCCACGCCGCTTCCTGCCGATGGCCGGGGGGGCGGATGCCTTCCTGGTGCCGGTGCGGGAGGGCGGGAAGCTGGCGCTCTACCTGCAGCCCGCCAAGGGTGCCGACCTGACGCTGGAAAAGACGCAGGATGGCGGCTTCTTCGGCACGCTGCGGCCGCAGGGTGGCGAGCGCGTGCTGGAGGATGCCGGTGCCGCGCTGGCAGTGGCGCTGGACGAGGCGGCGCTCGGCACTGCGGCCTATCTGCTCGGCGTCATGGACCAGGCCTTCGCGCTGACGCTGGACTATCTGCGCACGCGGCAGCAGTTCAACCGGCCGATCGGCAGCTTCCAGGCCCTGCAGCACCGCGCCGCCGACCTCAAGATCCAGCTCGCGCTCAGCCGGGCCAGCATCGAATCCGCCGCTGCGCTGCTCGACACGCCGGGCACGCCGCCGGCCGCACGCCGCGCCGCCGTCTCGCGCGCCAAGGCACGGGCCAGCGAGGCCGCCATGCTGATCACCCGGCAGGCGGTCCAGCTGCATGGCGGCATCGGCTACACCGACGAGGCGGATATCGGGCTCTATCTGCGCAAGGCCATGGTGATGGCGAACCAGTTCGGTCCTGCCGCGCTGCATCGCCGTCGCTTCGCCGCCGAGGCCCGGGAGGAGGAGGCATGACCGACCTGAACGCGCTGAGCGACGCCGACTTCCGCGCCGAGGTGCGCCGCTTCCTGGAAGCGGAGTATCCGGCCGAGCTGCGCAACCCGCCGCACCGGCTGCACATGGACGAAGGCCGCCCCTGGTTCGAGAAGCTGAAGGCGAAGGGCTGGGTGGCGCCGGGCTGGCCGCGCGAGCATGGCGGCCTTGGCCTCGACGCCGCCAAGCAGATCGCGCTGATCGAGGAATACGAGCGGTACGGCGTGGCGCGGCTGCCGGATCACGGCGTGGTCATGCTCGGGCCGCTGCTGATCCGCTTCGGCACGGAGGAGCAGCGCAAGCGCTTCCTGCCGAAGATCCTCTCGGGCGAGCATGTCTGGTGTCAGGGCTACTCTGAGCCGGGAGCGGGGTCGGACCTCGCCTCGCTGCGCACCGAGGCGGTGCTAGAAGGCGACCACTACGTCGTCAACGGCCAGAAGATCTGGACCACGCTGGCCACCGACGCCAACTGGATCTTCTGCCTCGTCCGCACGGACAAGAGCGGCAAGAAGCAGGAGGGCATCAGCTTCCTGCTGATCGACATGACCTCGCCCGGCGTGACCGTGCGGCCGATCATCAATCTCGGCCTGCATGACGAGTTCTGCGAGGTGTTCTTCGACAACGTTCGCGTGCCGCGTGAGAACCTGGTCGGCGAGCCCAACAAGGGCTGGAGCATGGCCAAGGCGCTGCTCGGCTTCGAGCGCATCTTCCTCGGCTCGCCGCGCCAGTCCGGCTACGCGCTGGGCCGGCTGAAGCTGCTGGCCGAGCGGATGGGCGTCTTCGACGATCCCGACTTCCAGGACCGCTACACCCGGCTGCGGCTCGACCTCGCCGACCACAAGGCGCTCTACGAGACCTTCGTGGCCATGCTGCGCCGGGGCGAGACGCTGGGGCCGGACGTCTCCATGCTGAAGCTGCACCAGTCCGAGCTGTTCCAGCGCATCACCGAGCTGATGCTGGAGATCGCCAGCGAGAATGCAGGGCTGCTGGAGCCGATGGAGGGGAACCGCGACCTGCACCCCGCCGGCCAGTTCATCGAGGCCCGGCCGACCACGATCTATGGCGGCAGTTCCGAGATCCAGCGGGGCATCCTGGCGAAGAACGTGCTGGAACTGCCGGGCTGACATGACTGCACCACGAGAACGAGACAGGAGAGGACGCTGCCCGTGAGCATTCGAGGCAAGGCCTGCATCGTCGGCGCCTATGAGCACCCGACGCGCAAGGCCGAGGACAAGAGCACCGCGCAGCTGCATGCGGAGGTCGCCCTGGGCGCGCTGCGCGATGCCGGGCTGAGCCGCAAGGACGTTGACGGCTATTTCTGCGCCGGCGACGCGCCGGGTATGGGTCCGCTCAGCATGGCCGACTACATCGGCCTGGACCGGCTGCGGCACGTGGATTCCACCGATGTGGGCGGCTGCTCCTATCTGCTGCACGTGGCGCATGCGGCCGAGGCCATCGCGCTGGGCAAGTGCAATGTCGCGCTGATCACCCTGGCGGGGCGCCCGCGCTCCGAGGGCGTGGCGACCGGCACCGCGCCGCGCGCCGGCAACCCGGCGCAGCCCGACGTGCAGTTTGAATACCCCTATGGCGCCGCCATCGCGAACATGTACGCGATGTGCGCCATGCGCCACATGCACGAGTACGGCACCACCAGCGAGCAACTCGCCTGGATCAAGGTGGCCGCCAGCCACCACGCGCAGCACAATGAGCACGCCATGCTGCGCAAGGTCGTGACGGTGGAGGACGTGCTGAACTCGCCGTTGGTGGCCGACCCGCTGCACCGGCTGGATTGCTGCGTCATCAGCGACGGCGGCGGCGCGCTGGTGGTGACCAGGCCCGAGATCGCCCGCACGCTGAAGCGGCCGGTCGTGAGCGTGCGCGGCGCCGGCGAGGCGGTGAAGCACACCATGGGCGGCACCATCGACCTGACCTATACCGGAGCCCGCTTCGCCGGCGCCCGCGCCTTTGAGGAGGCGGGGGTGAAGCCCTCCGACATCAAGTATGCCAGCATCTATGACAGCTTCACCATCACGGTGCTGATGCAGCTTGAGGATCTCGGCTTCTGCGAGAAGGGCCAGGGCGGCAAGTTCGTCGCCGACGGCAACCTGATCTCCGGCGTCGGCAAGCTGCCCTTCAACACCGATGGCGGCGGGCTCTGCAACAACCACCCCGCCAACCGTGGCGGCATCACCAAGGTGATCGAGGCGGTGCGGCAGCTGCGCGGCGAGGCGCATCCGGCGGTGCAGGTGAAGAACTGCGACCTGGCGCTGGCGCATGGCACGGGCGGCTCGCTCGGCACCCGCCACGGCAGCGCCACCCTGGTCCTGGAGAGGGAGTGACGGCGATGAGCGAGCAGACCCCGCAGCGCGTGCCGCCGAGCCCGACGCCCGACCCCTCCACCCGCGGCTTCTGGGAGGCGGCGAAGCAAGGCAAGTTGCTGATCGGCCGCAATACCAAGACGGGCAAGGTGCACTACCCGCCCCGCCCCGTCTGCCCCTTCGACGACGAGGGCGAGGTGGAGTACGTTCCCGCGAGCGGCGAGGGGACCATCTACAGCTTCAGCGTCATGCGTGCGAAGATCCCCTATGCCATCGCCTATGTGGAGCTGGCGGAGGGGCCGCGCATGATGACCAACATCGTCAACTGCGACTTCAACGCGTTGCGCGTCGGCCAGAAGGTGAAGCTGACCTTCGTGGCCAGCGAGGGTGACGGCCAGCCCGTGCCCATGTTCACCCCCGCCTGAGAGGAATGAGTTCCATGGGAATGCTGGACGGAAAGGTCGCCATCGTCACCGGCGCTGGCGGCGGCATCGGGCGGGAGATCGCGCTCGCCATGGCCCTCGCCGGCGCCAAGGTGGTGGTCAACGACATCGGCGCCTCGCTGACCGGGATCGGCGAGACCTCGGCCACCCCGGGCGAGCAGACCAAGGCCATCATCGAGCAGCGCGGCGGCCAGGCGGTCACCAACACCGACAGCGTGTCGGAATGGGAGAGCGCCAAGCGCATCGTGCAGAGCGCGCTGGACGCCTTCGGCCGCATCGACATCGTGGTGAACAACGCGGGCATCCTGCGCGATCAGATCTTCCACAAGATGACGCCCGAAGAGTGGCTGGCGGTCATCAACGTGCACCTGAACGGCAGTTTCTTCGTCTCGCGCGCCGCGGCGGAGCACTTCCGGGCGCAGAATTCCGGCGCCTTCGTGCACATGACCTCCACCTCCGGCCTGATCGGCAATTTCGGGCAGGCCAACTACTCGGCGGCCAAGCTGGGCATCGCCGCGCTGTCCAAGTCCATCGCGCTGGACATGCAGCGCTTCGGCGTGCGCTCCAACTGCATCGCGCCCTTCGCCTGGAGCCGCATGACCAGCTCCATCCCGGCCGAGACGCCGGAGCAGAAGGCGCGGGTGGAGAAGCTGAAGCGCATGACGCCGGAGAAGAACGCGCCGCTGGCCGTCTTCCTGGCCAGCGATGCGGCGAAGGACGTGAATGGCCAGATCTTCGCGGCGCGCAACAACGAGCTGTTCCTGTTCAGCCATCCGCGCCCGGTGCGCAGCGCGCATCGTGGGGAGGGCTGGACGCCCGAACTGATCGCGGAACACGCCCTGCCGGCCTTCCGCGCCCAGTTCCAGCCGCTGGACCGGAGCGGCGACGTGTTTTCCTGGGATCCGGTCTGAAGCCGGCGGGCCGGCGGGAGGAAGCAGCATGACGATCACACAAGAACTGTCCGCCTTCGCCGCCGGCCTGCGCCTTGAGGCGCTACCGCCCGAGGTGGTGGCGCGCACCCGGGCGCTGGTGCTCGACCTGGTCGGCAACATCGTCCGCGCGCGGCGGGATGCGGAGAGCACCCCGGCGCTGCTGGCCGCAGTGAAGGCGCTCGGCCTCGACCATGGCAGCAGCCGTGTCTTTGCCGATAACGCCACCTACAGCCCGGCTGGCGCCGCGCTGATCAACGCGACGCTCGGCCATTCGCTCGACTTCGATGACACCCACGCCGTCGCGGTGGTGCATCCCGGCGCGCCGATCATTCCCGCCGCACTGGCGGCAGGCGAGATCGCCGGTGCGTCCGGCGCCGAGGTGCTGGCCGCCATCGTCGCGGGCTACGAGGTGGCGCTGCGCCTGGCGCTGGCCCTGCCGGCGGGTGCGCATTACGACCGCGGCTTCCATCCTTCCGCCACCTGCGGCGCCTTTGGCGCGGCGGCGGCGGCCGGGCGCGTCTTCGGGCTGGATGCGGGGCGCATGGCGTCAGCGCTGGGCATCGCGCTCAGCCAGTGCGCGGGCAGCCTGCAATTCCTGGCCAATGGGGCCTGGACCAAGCGCTTCCAGGTTGGCTGGTCCGGCATGGCTGGCCTCACTGCCGCAACATTGGCGCGCGAGGGCTTCAAGGGCGCGGCGGATGCCATCGAGGGCAAGCACGGCTTCCTCCGCGCCTATGCGCCTGAGCCGCAGCCGGAGCGCGTGCTGCAGGACATCGGCACCGTCTGGGAACTGATGAACACCGGCGTGAAGCCCTATCCCTCCTGCCGCTGGGGCCATGCAGGTATCGATGCCGCGCTGGCGCTGCGTGCCAAGCACGGGCTGAAGGCGGAGGAGATCGAGGGCGTCACCCTCGGCATCTCGCGCGCCGGCATGTTGCTGGTGGGCGAGCCCGCCGACCGCAAGGCCAACCCGCAGAACATCGTGGACGGGCAGTTCAGCGGCCCCTTCGTCATCGCCACCGCGCTCAGCACGGGGCAGATGGGCTGGGACAGCTACGCCCTGCTGCAGGACCCCGGCATCAAGGGACTGATGCAGCGCGTGCGCTGCGAGAACGACCCGGAGATCGAGGCCGAGTTCCCCGCGAACATGTCGGGCAAGCTGACGGTGCGGGCGCGGGGCGAAACCTTCGTCCAGAAAGTCATCGTGCCCAAGGGGGAGCCGGAGAACTTCCTGACCGAGAACGAGCTGCGCAGCAAGTTCAGCGGACTTGCCGACGCGGTCCTGGGCGCCGATGCTGCGGGGCAGCTCGCCGATGCGGTCGGCCGGCTCGATCGCCTGAACGATGTTTCGCCGCTGCTGCGCAGCCCGCAGGAAGCCGCCTGAAGGACTCAAGATGGACCAGGTCACCGACGATCACGCCGAGATCCGCGAGGAAGTTGGCAAGCTGTGCAGCCGCTTTCCCGGCGAGTACTGGCGCAAGCTGGACGAGGTGCGTGGCTACCCGACCGAGTTCGTCCAGGCATTGACGGAGGCAGGCTGGCTGGCGGCGCTGATCCCGGAGGAGTATGGCGGCTCGGGCCTGCCGCTTTCCGCCGCCGCCGCCATCCTGGAGGAGATCCAGCGCCAGGGCTGCAACGGTGCTGCCTGCCACGCCCAGATGTACATCATGGGCACCATCCTGCGGCACGGGAACGACCGGCAGAAGGCCGAGTACCTGCCGAAGATCGCCAGCGGCGAGTTGCGCCTGCAGGCCTTCGGCGTGACCGAGCCGACCAGCGGCACCGACACCACGGCGCTGCGCACCTTCGCGCGCAAGGAAGGCGACAAGTACATCGTCAACGGCCAGAAGATCTGGACCAGCCGCGCCGAGCACTCGGACCTGATGCTGCTGCTGGCCCGCACCACGCCGCGCGACCAGGTGGAGAAGAAGACGGAGGGGCTTTCCACCTTCATCGTGGACATGCGGACCGTGTTGGGGAAGGGGCTGACCATCCGCCCAATCCGCACGATGATGAATCACAACTCCTGCGAGGTCTTCTTCGACAACATGGAGGTCCCGGCGGAGAACCTCGTCGGCGTCGAGGGCAAGGGCTTCCGCTACATCCTGGATGGCATGAACGCGGAGCGGCTGCTGATCGCCAGCGAGTGCATCGGCGATGCCAAGTGGTTCATCGAGAAGGCCGTGAACTACGCGAAGGAGCGCGTGCTGTTCGGCCGCCCGATCGGGTCGAACCAGGGCGTGCAGTTCCCCATCGCCAAGGCCTATGCGCAGATGCGCGCGGCGGAGGCGATCGTGCAGAAGGGTCTGGCCAAGTTCGAACGCGGCGAGAACTGCGGCGAGGAGGCCAATATGGGCAAGATGCTGGCGGCGGAGGCGAGCTGGGCCGCCGGCGAGGCCTGCGTGCAGACTCATGGCGGCTTCGGCTTCGCCGAGGAGTATGACGTGGAGCGAAAGTTCCGGGAGACCCGGCTCTACCAGGTGGCACCGATCAGTACCAACCTGATCCTCTCCTATCTCGGCCAGCACGTGCTCGGCATGCCCCGGAGCTATTAAGCATGGGCAAGCCAGGCAAGCCGCTCGACGGGCTGCTCGTCGTCTCGATGGAACAGGCGGTGGCGGCGCCGACCTGTTCCATGAAGCTGGCGGATGCGGGCGCGAGGGTCATCAAGATCGAACGCGCCGAAGGCGACTTTGCGCGCGGCTACGACAAGGCGGCGGCGGGGCAGTCGACCTATTTCGTCTGGCTGAACCGGGGCAAGGAGAGCGTCTGTCTTGACATCAAGCAGCCCGGGGACAAGGCCCTGCTGCAACGGCTGGTGGCGAAGGCGGATGTGTTCATCCAGAACCTTGCTCCAGGCGCCATGGCCCGTGCGGGCTTCGGCAGCGCGGATCTGCGCAAGCGGCACCCGCGCCTGATCACCGTGGACATCTCCGGCTATGGCGAGAGCGGCGACTACGCCACCATGAAGGCCTATGACCTTCTGGTGCAGGCGGAGAGCGGCCTCGCTTCGATCACCGGCCATCCGGCAGGACCGGGGCGGGTGGGTGTCTCGGTCTGTGACATCGCCTGCGGCACCATGGCCCATGCCGCCGTGCTGGAGGCGCTGATCGAGCGTGGCATCACGGGGGAGGGGAAGGCGGTCGCCGTCTCCCTCTTCGATGCCATGGCGGACTGGATGAACGTGCCGCTGCTCTATTTCGAAGGCACCGGCAAGGCGCCGGAGCGCGTCGGGCTGGCGCATCCCTCCATCTGCCCCTACGGCGCCTTCGCCACCTCCGACGGCGCGCTGGTGCTCATCTCGATCCAGAACGAGCGGGAATGGGCGCAGTTCTGCGCCGGCTTCCTGCAGGAGCCTGACCTGCCGCAGCGGGAGGGCTTCCGCAGCAATGTCGAGCGCGTGGCACATCGGCCCATGGTGGATGCGCATGTCGCCGCCACCTTCGCCAAGCTGACGCGGGACGAATGCGCGGCGCGGCTGCGGGCGGCGAACACCGCCTATGGCTTCGTCAACGACATGGCCGCGCTGGTCACGCATCCGGCGTTGCGGCGGCTCGCGGTGGAGACGCCGAATGGCAGCGTGGCCGTGGCCGCGCCGGCGGCGCGCTTCAATGACGGTGCGCCGCGCAGCTATGGCGCGGTACCCGCGCTGGGACAGCATACGGAAAGCGTGCGGAAGGAATTTGCCGGCTGAACGGATCGGCGGGAGGGAGGCAGTGCCTTTCTCCCGCCGCGTGTCTCAGCCCAGGTCCATCGTCAGGCCTTCCTTCCGGACGACACCACCCCACTTCTCCGTCTCGGCGCGGACAAAGGCGGCATATTCCTCTGGCGTGCCATAGGCCGGCACCCCACCCATTTCGGCGAAACGCTGCTTCGTCGCTGGCAAATCCAGCAACGCCTTGATCTCGGCATTCAGGGCCTCCACCGCGGCGCGCGGCGTGCCCGCGGGATAGAAGGCGCCAAACCAGGTGTTCACGTCGTACTCCGCCAGATCTGGAAGGGTCTCGCGCAGGGCGGGCAGTTCCGGCATCTGGAAGCTGCGGTCGGCGCTGGTGACGCCGAGCGCACGCACGCGCCCGTCCTTGATCTGCCCGACCGAGCTGGTGAGATTGTCGAAGCCGAAATCCACGTCACCGGCCATCATCGCCGTCATGGCGGGCCCGGCGCCGCGATAGTGGATGGCGGTGGCCTGCGTGCCGGTCAACTGATGGAACCAGACGCCGGCCAGATGCGGCGATTGCCCGGGCCCGGAGGTACTGTAGTTCAGCTTGCCCGGCCGTTCCTTGAGATAGCGGATGAACTCCGGCACTGTCTTCACGGGCAGCGACGGATGTACCATCAGCACGTTCGGTCCCTGGATCATGTTGGAGACCGGGATGAAGTCCTCCGGCTTGTAGGGCAGGTTGTTGAACAGGGAATAGGCGATGGCCTGCGGGCCGATGTTGCTGATCAGCACGGTATGGCCGTCCGGCTTGGCGCGCATCACCTCGGCGGCGCCGAGCGTGCCCCCGGCACCGGACTTGTTTTCCACGACCGCCGGCTGTCCCCAGCGCTGCTGCAGATGCGGCGCCAACAGCCGGCCCATGATGTCGGTGGTGCCGCCGGCTGCCGCGGGAATGACGATGCGGACGGTCTGGCTCGGGCGCCAGCTGGACTCGGCCCGGGCGGGGCGCTCCATCATCAGGCCGCTCATTGCGAGGGTTCCAGCGCCCAGCAGGGCGCGGCGCTTGAAACGGATCACGGTTCGAGACTTCCTCCTTGTCGCTCGCCTTATCGTCGGCGTTGCGCGCAGGGAGGATTTGAGCCTCATCCGGGCCGGGCTGTCATCCCCAATTCGGAATGCTATTCAGCATTCTGGATTGGCGCCTTCGCGGGAAAGAGCGCCCGGGTGGCGAAGCCGGCGACCTCGCGCAGTTCCCGGCCGAGCTGTCCGAAGATTTCCGGCGAATGCTGCCCGGCGATGGTGATGCCGCTCAGGCCGAAGCGCGGCTGGCCGTGCTGGTCGGTGATCAGCGCGGCGATGGTGATGAGGCCGCGATAGAGCTGCCCGTTGTCGAGACTCCAGCCGCTCTCGCGCGCCGCTTCGACATCGGCGAGATAGGCCTCGAAGCTGGGGGGGGCCTGCCAGCGCAGCGTGGCGAAGCGGCGCCGCAGCTCCGCCTGCGGCAGGTCGAGTGCGGCGGCGACGCAGCGGCCGACAGCACCCACCAGCATCGGTAGGCGCAGTCCGAGCCGCATTTCGACCCGCACGGCGGTGTGGCTGTGCGCACGGTCGATCAGCACGATGTGCCCGTCCTCCGTGACGCGCCAGAGCACGATCAGCATATCGTAGTTCAGCGCCAGCCGCTCCAGCTCGGGCCGGATCAGCTCGGCGTGGCTGACGCCCAGGAAGCCTGCCGCCAGTTCGGCCACGGCCAGGCCGAGCGAGTAGGTCTTGTCCTGCTCACGGAAGGCGACGAAGCGGGCGCGCGTCAGCGTGCGGAGGATGTTGAAGCAGGTGCTGGGACTGATGCCGGTGCCGCGCGCGACAGCCGCCACGCCCAGCGGTGCCGTCGCGCCCGCCAGGTGCTGCAGGATGCGGATGGCATGGATGACCGCGCCCACATCCCGCTGGCTGGCCGGATCGCGCTCCCCTGCGGCTGGCTGCGTGTCCATTCGACATTCCGATTGCTTTCCTGAATACGGAATGTAGCCTGCGCCGGATCAGGCGCAAAGCGGGATGCCCGCGCGGGGGGAAGAGACATGGCCGAGGTGGCTGACGGCGCGCCGATGCGCGTCATCGAGGAACGCGATGGTGCGGTTCTGGTGCTTACGATCGACTATCCCGCCCGGCGCAACGCGCTGGCCCCGGCGCTGCGGCAGGAGATGTTGCGCATCCTGGACCGGGTGGAGAGCGATGCCGAGATCCGCGCCATCGTCGTCACCGGAGCGGGCGGCACCTTCTGCTCGGGCGGCGACCTCTCGGGCATGGATGTGCGCGGTCCCTTGCAGGGGCGGGAGCGGCTGCGTGCGGCGCATGACATGATCCGGCTGATGGTCGCCGGCTCCACGCCGGTGATCGCGGCGGTGGAGGGTTGGTGCGCGGGCGCCGGCATGTCACTCGCCTGCGCCTGCGACACCGTCGTCGCGTCGGTGGATGCGCGCTTCATGGCCGCGTTCGGCAAGGTCGGGCTGATGGCCGATCTCGGCCTGGCCTATACCCTGCCACTGCGGGTGGGCCATGCACGGGCGCGGGAGATCCTGCTCTACGGCGAGCCGATCACCGCCGAGGAGGCGCTGCGCATCGGCCTGGTGGACCAGCTCGTGCCGGCCGGGGCGGTGCTGGATGCCGCGATGGCGCGCGCCCGTATCCTGGCCGCGCAGGCACCTGCGGCGGTGGCGCTCACCAAGCAGATGCTCGCCGAAGGGCTGGACGCGGCGCTGAACCAGGAACGGCACTACCAGTCCCTGCTGTTTCTGACGCGCGATCATGCGGAGGGGAAGGCGGCCTTCTTCGGGAAGCGCGCGCCCACTTTCAAGGGGGAGTGATGCGCGGACGGCGGGATCATTCCGTTGGGGAGCGCCAATAGGGCATGGCGGCTGCCGCAACCTGTGCTGCGGCGGTCGGTTATCGGAGCGGGCGCCATTCGGCGCGCTTCAAGCAAGCACAGGGATTCCCTCACATGGCTGGCATCAAGACCATCGACGACCTGTTCCTGCATACGCTGAAGGACGTCTACTACGCGGAGCGCCAGATCATGAAGGCGCTTCCGAAGATGGCCAAGGCGGCGCAGAACGAGCAGCTGCGTGACGCTTTCATGCATCATCGCGAGCAGACCCAGGGGCAGATCGAGCGCCTGCAGCAGGTGTTCGAGGCGCTCGGCAAGCGGGCGCAGGGTATCACCTGCGAGGCGCTCAACGGCCTCGTGGAGGAATGCGAGGAACTGCTCGACGAGGCGAAGGAGCCCTCGCCTGTGCGTGACGCGGGCCTGATCGCCGGCGCACAGGCCATCGAGCACTACGAGATGGCGCGTTATGGCGCGCTGGTGGCCTGGGCCAAGGCCTCCGGGCAGAAGGCGGTCGTGCAGCTTCTCGAAGAGACGCTGAACGAGGAGAAGCAGACTGACACGCTGCTGAACGATCTGGCCAACAAGCAAATCAACCAGGCGGCCGCGAAGGCTGCCTGACGCAGGCGCCGCCGCCCCGTCGCTCCGCGCCGCACGGTCCTGCCGTGCGGCGCGTTGCGTTCCGGGTTCAGCGATAGGCCGAGCCATCCTCCGCTCGCGCGGGATGGCCGACATAGCGGCCTTGCTCCGGCACCGCGACCGCATCGAAGTCCCGTGCCAGACGGTGGAGTGCGGCCCGCATCTCCGCGCCTTGCAGCGCCTGCCCGTGGCCGGTCACGAGCATCTCGGGCTCCAGCGCGGCCAGTCGCCGGACGGACTCCCGCGCGGCCTCCCAGTCGGGCGTGAAGTATTTCGGTGGCCCATGCAGTTCCGTCTCCTGCGTTGCCGCGCCATAGGCCGCTTCCTGCGCGGTGGTGATCACCGCATCGCCGGCCAACAGCAGGCGGTCGGCTTCCCGCCAGAGCGAGACATGGCCGGGCGCATGGCCCGGCGTGTGCAGCCAGCGCCAACCGGGCATGGGCGGAACGCTGCCGTCCGCAGGCAGCGCGCGCAGCGCGCCGCTCACATCCACGGGGCCGCGCGGAAAGACCGGCGAGATCAGAGCCATCACCCCGCCACCCACCCAAGGGTCCGGCGGCGGATAGGAAGCCTGACCGTTCAGATACGGGTGTTCCAGCGGATGTGCGTAGACCGGAACCTGCCATTCCTGGGCCAGCGTCGCCAGCACGCCGGTGTGGTCGAAATGGCCATGGGTCAGCACGATGGCAGCCGGCGGATGCGTGCCGAAACGCTCCGCCGCGGCCCGCCGGATCAAGCCCGCCGTGCCCGGCAGCCCGGCATCCACCAGCACCCAGCCGGGCGCGCCTGGCTGGCCCCAGAAGGCGATGTTGACGATGGCGAGCCGCTTGTAGGCGAGATCAGGGGCCACCTGGCGGGTGCCGTCATCCTGCATCGCGCCAGCGGCGGCGATGTCGTCCACGGGGATCTGCTGGGTCATCGGAGCCCTCCTTCGTCCCACCAACCCGTACCCAGGGCGACGGTTCCGGCCGGATAGGGAGAAGGGGCCTGAGGAATTCCCCCAGGCCCCTTCGGCGCTGCACTTCGGTCAGGCCGGCCGCGCGCGCGGCCGTTGCTCAGAACGGCGGTGCGGTGGGGCGCGGAGACACCGAGCCGGAGGGCGACGGCGTCACCGTGGCGGAAGACGAGGTCGGCGTGGCGGGCTTGGCTTCGGCCTTCTCGTTCTTCTCGGCCTTGTCGGCATCCCCGCTGGCCGTTTCGATCCCGTTCTTCGCTTCCTCCTTCAGACCATGCGCCGTCTCGGTGGCAGCCTTCTTCACCTCGGCCGCGGCGCCGCTGACGACATCCGCCACCTTCTGCACGGAAAGATCACCCTTCCGCAGTTCCTCCTGGGAATGGGCGTAGGCCTCCCCCAGCTTCTCCTTGCCGCGCTCAAGGTGCTCCGCGGCGGTTTCCCTGGCCTGCGCGTAGCCTTCCTGGACCGTCTCGGTGGCGCGGTCGGCGATGGCGTCGCTGGCCTCGCCCATCAGCCGGTCCTCGGTCTCCGTGCGCGGCAGGAGGGCGCCGAGCGCCGCGCCCAGCGCCAGCCCGAGTGCACCGAAGAGCAGCGGCTGTTCCTGGGCGACATGGCTCATCCCACTGCGCGCGCGGTCCACCAGCATGCCGGCCTGCTCGGATGCCGCGTCATAGCCGCGCGCCATGCTGTCCGTCGCATCGTGATAGGTGGCGCGGGCGGCGCGGCCGGCGCTGGTCAGCCCCTCGGAAGCCTGATTCGCGAGGTCCGAAGCCGTGGCACTCGCGCGCGACGCGGCATCGCCCACGGCGCCCGCGGCCCGGTTCGCCATTCCGGCGCCCGCGGCGTAGGTGCTGGAGGCGGTGTCGCTCACTGCTCCCGCCGCGCGGCCCGCCATGCCGCTGCCCGCCGCGTAGGTCTGGGCGGCGGTGTCACGCACGGTGCCGACGCCGCTGGCGGCGCGGTCGCGCATGTCGCCCATGGTGCCCTGCACGCGGTCGCCGGCATGGCGCGCTGCCTCGCCCGCGCGGGTGCCGAAGCCGGGGCCAGCCGGACGGGGCGGCGGAGGCGGCAGCAGGGGGCGGCTGGGATCGGGCGCGCGGGTAAGCGGGTAGGTCGCCGGGCGGCGCCCGCCGGAGAGCATCATCCAGCCCAGCCCGACGCCAACAAGCAGCAACGGCAGCGGATTGTCACGGACGGAAGTGCCAAGGTTGCGCATCAGCTCTGGACCGCCGGAGTCCCGTGCGTAGTCCATAAGTTGGTCCACCACCTGGCCGGGCGACATGCGCTCGCGCAGCGCCTCGATGGTGTCCGTGACGCTGGCCCGGGTGCGCTCGACCTCCTCCTCGATCTCGGCGGGGGATTGGCCATGCGGGTTCGTGCTCTCGCTCATCGCACCTGCTCCTTGGCGACCGCCGCGTCACGGGAGAGCTGTGTCGCGGTCCGTTGCGGGGTGAGGTTCGCGGCCTTCAGGCGGTTCAGCCCGGACCGCAGCATGATGTAGCCGATGATCGCGACGACTACGGCGACGATCAGCTGGGACAGCCAGACGGAAAGGCCGAGCGTGACGAGGAAGGCGGCGATCGCCAGCAGCAGCACGATCAGCGCCGCCAGCAGCAGCGCGCCGCCGACGGCGATGCCGCCGGCCGAGGCACCGACTTGGCTCACCTTCTCGCCCATCTCCGCGCGTGCGAGCTGCACTTCCTTGCGCAGGAGCGTCGAGGTCTGGTTGACGAGGTCGCCCAGCAGATCGGGAACTGAGCGGTTGGCTTCCGGCATCATCACACCGTTCCTTCTGAAGGGCCGGGCATGCTGCCGGGCTGGGCGGTGCCAGGCTTGTGCGCGGCGGCGCCGCCGAGCGTGGCGGCCGGCATGGTGGCCGGACGCAACGCGCCGCTCTCCGCGCCGCCCGTCCGGTTCGCGCCTTCTGGCACCCAGCCGGGCGCCATGGTCGGGTTCCGGGACATGTCCTCGGCCGCGTGCGGCGTGGTGCCGGTCCGCGGGGTCATGCTGCCGGTGCGCGCGCCGGAATACGACATGCGGCTGTCGCGGGCGGAGCTGCGGGCGAAGCGGGTGAGGGCGAAGCCCGCCACCATCGCGGCGCCGAAGAAGGCCACCGGCTGCCGGTGCGCGAAGGCGTTGACCTGGCTCACCAAGTCGCCGACGCTGCGCTCACGCAGCGCGTTGGCCATGCTGTCGACGGAATCCGCCGCGCTGCGCACATGGCGCGCGATCTCGGGCGAGGCATCCTCCAGGTCGTCAGCGACACGGCGGACGGCATCGGCCAGATGGCGGCCTTGCTCGGCGCCGGCTTCCTTCTGCTGTTCGACGACCTGTTCGACCTTCTCCTGCGCTGTGGCTATCAGGTCTTCCCCCTCGGCGCGAACCGCCTGCAGGGTCTCCCCCGCCTGGTCGCGGAGTTCGCGGGCGGTTTCCCCGGCCCGGGCCTGCGCCTCCGATGCCGTGGCCTGGAGATCCGCCTTCGCATCGCGTGACGGTTCGCGGCGCTCTCCGGGCAGAGTAGGCTGATCGCTCATGGCTCGCCTCCTGTCTCGTTTCTGCTAAGCAGGCGCGACCTTGCGCACCTTCCCCGATCGGTCCGGCACATGGCGTGGCCATGGCCTGTCGCTCTGGATGCATCGACAACACCAAGAAAGGGCATCGGTTCCGCTGGGAGTGCGAGGTTTCTACCGAATTGCAGGCGGAGCAGGATGGGCGCGCCTTCCCGGCGGAGCGGCGCGCGTTGCCGGAGAGGATGGAACAGCATGCTCTCTGCACATGGACCGGCGGCCTCATGGCTTCGGCAAGGGGTGGCCTGCGGCTGGACCGCCCGCTTCGAGCACCCGCCATCCTGTCCTCCCGGGTTTGCAGGACCGTCGCCACCGTTGCAGGCGAGGCGTCCGGGAACGGGTATTGCCGGTCGGGACGGAGGCCGGAGCAGCGCCTCGCACGCCTGCCCTCCCGCGGCGTCGGCCGCGCGGGATAAGGGCGCTGCGGCTACATCTTTTCCTTCGTGCCGCGCGAGATCAGCCACCAGTTCACCGGAAAGGTCGTCGCGAAGCCAAGCACCATGGCAATCTGCATCATGAACCAATAGGCCCATTGCGTCGGGCTGGATTCCGGGAAGATCCAGCGGTGAAAGACCATCCAGGCGAACATCCCGACCTGGTATGCGACCAGAGAGAGGGTATCCACCTTGATTGCGGCCCATATGCCCTGCCGCAGGCCAAGCCCGCGCATGGGCGCGATGGTGAAGTACTGGAAGGCGATGCCGAACAGGTAAGCCAGAACGAAGGAAAGGAGGAGTTTGCCGAGCAACTCTGAGCCGAACAGCGTGAAGCCGATCGCGAAGACCAGCCAGTCTCCCACGAAATCCCCCAGGGCGCAGCCGGCACCGCAATGCGTCGCCCCGCCGAAGGCGAACTCGCCCATGCTCTTCTGATCCTTGGGCTTGCGGCCGATGCTCCAGTAGAAGGGCAGGCCGAGCGGCCCCCAGTAGAGCACCGTCAGCGGCCACACGGCCTCCATGATCCACATCTTCTGCCGATGCCCCAGCGCGAAGATGTCGAGCACCACGTACAGGGCGCTGAGAATGGAAAGGATGCAGTAGTAGAAGGCCAGGGTCTGAAGCCATTCAGGAGGCATAGAGAGCAGATCTCCTCGAGGAAGGCAGGCTGGCCCCGGTGGGCATTGCCCCTGTCCCTGACATTGCCGTCAGGCGACGGAGAGCCCGGCTGAAAGTGCGTGTGCCAGGAATGCGAAGGCTTGCTGCGGGGCTTGCCAGCGCGTCACGCGCCGCAGAGGCGCGCCCCCAGCCCTGATCTTCCAGGCGGTGGGATGCCCTGCGCATCTCTGCCGAAGCCAAGGACAAGGCAGCGGTTTCGTGGCAATGCTGCAACCTCCCACACCAGTCGGTGATGCGCCGCTATGGTGGGGACGCCGCCAGCGCCCATTCTCGGCAACCCCTGCAGGCATAAGGCGTCTCTTCTTGGCGCCTCGCACCGGAAGCGCGGTGCTCTCCGCCCCGGTGCTGACCGGCCGCCTCGCGGGCTGGGCCATGCCGGAGCAGCTTGCCAGTGCCCGGAATGCCGAGAGCGGGATGGATGATGGCCTTCCCTCGGAGGAGGCGGCAGAGCGCCAGGAGCATTTCAAGGAAGCCTTCGGCCGGTTCTTCGACCTGCCCGTGATGATCCTGTTCGGCGCCGTGATCCCGTGGCAGGGCTGGGCCGATCTCGGCTGGCACGGCGCCGTCTTCGCCGTGGGCATTTTCCTGCTGCGCCGTCCGCCGGTCTGGCTGCTGCTCGGGCGCTTCATGCCCTGGGCAGGCCCGCCCCGAGCGCTGTTCGGCGGGTGGTTTGGGCCGATTGGCGGTGCCGCGCTGTTCTGCGCCGTGGAGATCCAGGGGCGGATGGGGCTGCACACAGTCTGGCCCGTGGTCAGCCTGGCGGGGTCGGTGCGGCCGTGCTGGCGCATGGGGTCACGGGCACGGTGTTCACCCGCATGTTCGGCCACTGGCGGCGCCGTGCCTTCCCGGTGGAGGCCGGCGAGTAGCGGCCGGCCGCGCCTGTACTTCAATACTTCAGATCCCCATTATATAAGCGCGCCATCGGTTGGCGCCGTGCCGTGAAGCCCTGGTGGGCAGCACCGGAAGGGACTGATGGAGCCCATCACCGAAGAATTCTCTCCCGCGGCCGCCGCGCCGCTCGCCAGGATGGAGGCGCAGGCCGCGGAGGCCACCGCCATGCTGCGCCTGCTGGCCAATGAGCGGCGGCTGCTGATCCTCTGCCTCCTCATCGCGGAAGGGGAGACGTCCGTGGGCTCCCTCGTCGAGCGCGTCGGCCTGTCGCAGCCCGCCCTGTCGCAGCACCTCGCCCGATTGCGGGAGGATGGGCTGGTGGCCACCCGGCGCACCGGCACGACCATCCACTACCGGATCGCCGATCCCCGCGTGGCCAGGATCATCGCGACCCTGCACGACGTTTTCTGCCTGTCGGCGCCTTGAGCCGCCCGCCCCGCCCGCCGGAACCACCCGCCCTGGCAGCGGCGGCCCCCGCCTTGCGCCGCGCCGGGTTGCTTCAGGCTGCCGCGGCGCTGCTCTGGCTGCCGCAGGCGGCGCTGCTGGCGCTGGCGGTGGCCCGCCTCGCCCGGGGGGAGGGCTTGGCCGGCGTGCTGATCCCGGCAGCGCTGCTCGGGCTCGCCGGGCTGCTGCGCGCCACGCTGGACGCCCTGGGGGGCAGGATCGCCTTCCGAGCCGCCCGTGCGGCCCTGACCACGCTGCGCCGGGAGGCCTTGGCCGCCCTGGCGGCGCGGTCGCCGCTGGATGCCGCCCGCCCGGCTTCCGGTCTTGCCGCGGCGGCGGTGACCGAGCAGGCGGAGGCCGTGCTGCCCTATCTGTTGCGCTACCGCCCCGCCAGGATGCGCGCCGTGCTGGTGCCGCTGGGGCTTCTGATGGCGGTGGCCACGCAGTCCTGGATGGCGGCCCTGATCCTGCTCTTCGCCGCCCCGCTGATCCCGCTCTTCATGGCGCTGGTCGGGTTGCGCGCGAAGGAAGCGAGCGAGGCGCAGATGCTGGAGATCGGCGGCATGAATGCGCTGCTGCTCGACCGCCTGCGCGGCCTGTCCACCATCCGCGCCTTCGAGGCCGAGGAGGCCATGGCCGGGCGCCTGCGGGCGGCGGCGGAGGCGCTGCGCACCCGCACCATGGCGGTGCTGCGCATCGCCTTCCTCTCCTCGGCCGTGCTGGAGCTGTTCTCGGCACTGGGCGTGGCGATGGTCGCGGTCTATGTCGGCTTCCACCTGTTGGGCCTGCTGCCTTTCGGCACCTGGGGCGGCTGGCTCGGCCTGGGGCCGGCGCTTTTCGTCCTGTTGCTCGCCCCTGCCTTCTTCGACCCGCTGCGCGACCTTGCCGCCGCCTGGCACGACCGCGCCGCCGGCGAGGCTGCCCTTGAGGCCCTGACCCGGCTCGCCGCGGCGCCCACTCTGGCGTTGCCGGGAGCGACCGAAGCGCCGACGGCACCCGCCGGCACCGTAGCGCCCGCCCTGGATGTTTCTGCACTGCTCTTCCGTCACGAGGCGGCGGCGGGTCCCGTCTTCGGCGGCTTCTCGCTCCAGGTTGCCCCGGGCGAGCGCGTGGCGTTGTTCGGGCCAAGCGGTTGCGGCAAGTCCACCCTGCTGGCGCTGCTGGCCGGCCTGGCGCTGCCGGAGGGTGGCAGGATCGCGCTCGACGGCGCCGCGCTCACCGTCGCCAGCGCCGCCACGCTGCGCCGGCGGATCGCCTGGATCGGTCAGCAGCCGCATGTCTTCGCCGCCTCGCTGCGCGACAATGTCCGGCTCGGCCGCACCGGACTGGAGGCCGAAGCGCCGCTTGCGCGCCTGCTGCCCGGACATGATCCGGCGCGCCGGGTGGGGGAGGGCGGCCTCGGCCTCTCCGGCGGCGAGGCCCTGCGCCTGGCGCTGGCCCGCGCCATTGCCGATCCAGCGGTGGGCCTGATCCTCGCTGACGAGCCGACCGCGCATCTGGACCGCGCCACCGCCGCCGAGGCCACCGAGGCCCTGATGGCCGCCGCCGAGGGGCGGACACTGGTCGTGGCGACGCACGACCCGGTGCTTGCCGCCCGGATGGACCGCATTGTCAGGCTGCCGGCATGAAGCGGTGGCGGCCCCTGCTGGGCGTGGTGCGCCTGTTCCTGTCGGGCCAGCGGGGGCGCCTGTTCCTCGGCGCCTTGCTGGCCGCCGTGACGGTGCTGGCCGGCGTGGCGCTGCTCGGCCTCTCCGGCTGGTTCATCACCGGCACCGCCCTGGCCGGCGCCAGCGCCGCCACCGCGCTTTCCTTCGACGTCTTTCGTCCCTCCGCCGGTATCCGCTTCCTGGCGCTGGCGCGCACTGCCGCGCGCTACGGCGAGCGCCTGGCGACGCATGACGCCACCCTGGCCCTGCTCGCTGCCCTCCGGGAGCGGCTCTTTCGCGGCTATGCCGTCCCCGGCGTGGCACGGAGCCTGCTGGCCCGCCCCTCGCGGCTGCTCTTCCGCCTGACCGCCGAGGTGGACGCGCTGGACAACCTCTATCTGCGCGTGCTCGTGCCGGGCGCCGCGGCGCTGGTGACGGCGCTGGCCGCCGGTTACGGCCTCGGCCTGCTGGACGGCCGGCTCGGCCTCGGGCTGGTTGTGGTGCTGATCGTGCTGGGCCTGGGCCTGCCCTTGGGCCTAGCGCGCGCGGCCGAGCGGATGGCACGCCGGCGTGCGGCGGCGCTGGAGGCATTGCGGGCGCGCGGCATCGACCTCGTCGCCGGCCAGACCGACCTGCTGATGGCCGGACGCCTTGGCGCGCAGGTGGAAGCCGCTATGGCCGCCGAGCAGCGCCTCGCCACCGCGGAGGACACGTTGAACCGGATGGAGAGCGCCGCCAGCTTCGCCTTTTCGCTGGCGGGGCCGCTGATCCTCGCGGCCGCCCTGCTGGCCGCCGCTGCGCTGGTCGAGAGGGGGACGATCTCCGTTCCCCAGGCGGCGCTGGTGTTGCTGGTGGCGATGGCGGCGCTGGAGCCCTTCGCCGCGCTGCGGCGGGGCGCGCTGGAACTCGGCCGCACGGCACTGGCGGCCCGGCGGCTGGCGCCGGCGCTGCGGGTGGAGGGGTTGCCGCCTGCCATTCCCGCGCCGCCGGAGGGGCTGGCGCTGGCGTTTCGGCAGGTGACCTTTCGCCATCCCGGCAGCACGCGGCCGCTTTTCGCCGGCCTGTCCCTCGATGTGCGGCGTGGCGAGCGCGTGGCGGTGACCGGCCCCAGCGGCGCCGGCAAGTCCACCCTGTTGGCGCTGCTGCAGGGCGAGGCGACGCCAGAAGCCGGGGAAGTGATGGCGGCACGACGCGCGGTGCTCGGCCAACGGACCGAACTGTTCCAGGACAGCTTGCGTGGCAACCTGCTGCTGGCCGACCCGCAGGCCGACGAGGCCCGCCTCTGGCAGGCGCTGGAGGGAGCGCAACTCGCCGAGGCCGTCCGCGCCCTGCCGCAGGGGTTGGACACGCCGCTGGGCGAGGGGGGCGCCGGCCTCTCGGGCGGGCAGCGGCGGCGCCTAGCCCTGGCCCGTATGCTGCTGCGCGATGCCCCGCTCTGGCTGCTCGATGAGCCGACCGAAGGGCTCGACGCCGCAAATGCCAGCGCGATCTTGACCTGGATCAAGGAGCGGCCTCGCGAAACCGCTATATTCGCGGTCACGCATCTGCGGCGTGAGGCCGAGATCGCCGACCGCCTGCTCCATCTGGAGGAGGGGCGGTTGGTGGCCGAGTGGCGGCGCGGCGAGGCCGGCTTCGACGCGGCACTCGCCGCGCTCCGCCCGGACTGACCTCAGCGCCGGCTGCGACGGGCCGCCGCCATCCTGCGCGGCCCGGGCATCGGCTGGGGAGCCGGCTTCGGGCCGGCGAAGATCGGCATGGAATTCGACGTCGTCTCGCTGTCACGGCTGCAATTCGCCATGACGGCGCTGTACCACTTTCTCTTCGTTCCTCTGACGCTCGGCCTGTCCGTCATCGTTGCCATCATGGAGACGGTGTACGTCATGACGGGCCGCGCGATCTGGCGGGACATGACCAAGTTCTGGGGAACGCTGTTCGGCATCAACTTCGTGCTCGGCGTGGCCACCGGCATCACCATGGAATTCCAGTTCGGCATGAACTGGAGCTACTACAGCCACTATGTCGGCGACATCTTCGGCGCCCCGCTGGCGATCGAAGGGCTGATGGCTTTCTTCCTGGAGGCCACCTTCGTCGGGTTGTTCTTCTTCGGCTGGGACCGCATGTCGAAGCTCGGCCATCTCGCCACCGCCTGGGCGGTGGCGGCGGGTTCGAACTTCTCCGCGCTCTGGATCCTGATCGCCAATGGCTGGATGCAGAACCCTGTTGGCGCCAGCTTCAACCCGGCCACCATGCGCATGGAGATCGACAACTTCTTCGCCGTCGTCGTCAATCCGGTGGCGCAGGCGAAGTTCGTCCACACCGTCTCGGCCGGTTATGTGACAGCCGCCATTTTCGTGCTGGGCGTCTCCGCCTGGTACATGCTGAAGGGGCGATATATTCCGCTGGCGCGGCGCTCCATGGCGGTGGCGGCCTCCTTTGGCCTGCTCTCCTCCCTCTCGGTCGTCGTGCTGGGCGATGAGAGCGGCTACCTCGCCACCGAGCACCAGAAGATGAAGCTGGCCGCGATCGAAGGCATGTGGGAGACCGAGGCGGCCCCAGCTCCCTTCACCGCCATCGGCTTCCCCAACCAGCAAACGCGAGAGACGCAGCATGTGCTGCAGATCCCCGCCGCGCTGGGCCTGATTGCCACCCGCTCGCTGAACACCGAGGTGCCCGGCATTCGTGACCTGGTGAAGAGCGCCGAAACGCGCATCCGTAGCGGCATCCTGGCCTATGACGCGCTCCAGGCCATCCGTGCCGCGCGCGGCGTGGAGCCGGCGGGCCCGGCAATCCGCGAGACGTTCGAGGCAAATGGCCGCAACCTCGGCTATGCCTATCTGCTGAAGCGCTACGTGGACGATCCGCGGCAGGCAACGCCGGAACAGATCGAGCGCGCGGCCTGGGACACCGTGCCGCAGGTGGCGCCGCTGTTCTGGTCCTTCCGCCTGATGGTCGGCCTTGGCATCTTCTTCATCCTTCTGCTCGGCACCTTCTTCTACCTGGCCTCGCGCCACCAGCTCGAACGGCGCCGCTGGCTGCTCTGGGTCGCCGTCTTCGCCATCCCGACGCCCTGGATCGCCGCCGAGCTCGGCTGGTTCGTCGCCGAGTTCGGACGCCAGCCCTGGATCATCGAGGGCGTGCTGCCGACCGCCATCGCCGTCTCCAGTCTCGGCATCTCCGACCTGCTGATCACGCTCGCCGGCTTCGTGCTGTTCTACAGCGTGCTCTTTGTCATCGAGATGGGGCTGATGCTGGCGGCCATCCGCAAGGGGCCGCAGATCGGTCAGAACTTGCCGCCCCGGCCCGCCGCCACGCCGCTTCCCGGCGCCCTTCCCGCGGAGTGACTTCGATGATCCTGCACGAACTCCTCGACTACACGACGCTGCGGCTCATCTGGTGGGTGGTGCTGGGCGTGCTGCTGATCGGCTTCGCCGTGACCGACGGCTTTGACATGGGCGTCGGCACATTGCTGCCCTTCGTCGGCCAGACGGATGTGGAACGGCGCATCGCGATCAACACCATCGGCCCCGTCTGGGAAGGCAATCAGGTATGGTTCATCCTGGGCGGCGGTGCCATCTTCGCGGCCTGGCCGCCGCTCTATGCCATCTCCTTCTCCGGCTTCTATCTTGCCATGTTCGTGGTGCTGTCGGCGCTGATCCTGCGGCCCGTCGGCTTCAAGTACCGCAGCAAGCGGCCGGGCGCCCGCTGGCGTCGTGGGTGGGACTGGGCGCTGTTCACCGGTGGCTTCGTACCCGCACTGATCTTCGGGGTAGCGGTGGGCAACGTGCTGCAGGGCGTGCCCTTCCGGCTGGATGACGACCTGCGGGCCTTCTATGAAGGCTCATTCTTCGGCCTGCTGAACCCCTTTGCGCTGCTCTGCGGCCTTCTCTCGGTCGCCATGTTGGTGATGCACGGGGGTGCCTGGCTCTCCTTCAAGGCCGAGGGGATCGTGGCGCAGCGGGCGCGCACCTACGGTTCATGGGCCGCGCTGGCGACCATCGGTCTCTTCGCCCTGGGCGGTCTGGCCCTGTGGCTCTTCGTGGATGGCTACCGCATCACCAGCACAGTGGTGACGGACGGCCCCTCGAACCCGCTGCTGAAGGACGTCGCGCGGGACGGCATGGCCTGGTTCGCCAACTACGCCGCGCGGCCCTGGCTGGTGATCGTCCCAGCGCTCGGCTTCCTGGGCGCGCTACTGGCTTTCCTCGGCCTGCGCGCGGGGCGGGAAGGGCTGACGCTGCTCGCTTCCGGCCTCTCGGTCTTCGGCGTCATCGCGACGGTGGGCATCTCGATGTTCCCCTTCATCCTGCCGTCCTCGATCGACCCACGCTCCAGCGTGACGGTGTGGGACAGCTCCTCTTCGCACCAGACGCTGTTCATCATGCTGGTCTCGACGGTGATCTTCCTGCCGATGATCCTTGCCTATACCGCCTGGGTCTACCGCGTGCTCTGGGGCAAGGTGGGCGAAGCGATGGTGCAGGACGAAGCCGGCCACTCCTACTGACCCGCAAGAAGGAAACCGAACCGATGTGGTACTTCGCCTGGCTCCTGGGCCTTCCGTTGGCCGCCGCCTTTGCCGTGCTCAACGCGCTCTGGTTCGAATTGCACGAGAGCGGCCCGGCCAAGCCATTGCAGGACGCGGACTGAAAGAAAGGCCGGGGGAAGGAATTCCCCCGGACCCCTATCTTCTTTCTGTCAGTTCGGCGCTGCGCCTCCCGCCCACGCGGGAGGCTTGAAGAAAAAAGAAGGAGGTCTTGGGGAATTCATCCCCCCAGACCTTTTTATCGCGACGGAACCACAGGGCCGCCATAGCGACTCGCCGGCACCGGCACCCCCAGGTGCTCGCGCAGCGTGCGCCCGCTGTAGTCGGTGCGGAACAGGCCGCGCCGCTGTAGTTCCGGTGTCACCATCTCGGCGAACTCTTCCAGGCCCAGTGGCAGCACCGCCGGGCAGATGTTGAAGCCGTCCGCCGCCTCGGCCTCGACCCAGGCTTCCATCTCGTCCACGATCTGCTTCGGCGTGCCGATCAGGATGCGCGAGCCGAAGCCAGCGGCGATGGTGGTGTAGAGCTGGCGAATTGTGAGGTTGTCGCGCCGCGCCAGCGTCAGCAGGTTCTTGGCGATACTGCGCACCTTTGGGTCATTCGGCTCCGGCACCGGGCCGTCGAGCGGGTAGGCAGAGAGGTCGCCCATCTGGCCGTAGAGATAGGAGAGGCCCAGCTCCGGCGCGACCAACTCGTTCAGCAGGTCGTATTTCTCGCGCGCTTCGGCCTCGGTGTGGCCGATGAAGGGCGTGATGCCCGGCATGATCTTCAGACCCTCCGGTGCGCGGCCGTGGCGGGCGACGCGGGCCTTGAGGTCGGCGTAATAGGCTTTGCCGGTCTCCAGGTCATGCGGCACGGCATAGACCACCTCGGCGCTCTCGGCGGCGATCTCCATGCCCGCCTCGGAGGCGCCGGCCTGCACCAGCACGGGACGCCCTTGCGGGCTGCGGGCGACGCTCAGCGGCCCCTTCACCTTGAAGTGCTTGCCCTGGTGGCTCAGCACATGCAGCTTGGCGGGATCGAAGAAGACGCCGCTTTCCTTGTCGTGCCGGAAGGCGTCGGCATCCCAGGAATCCCACAGCCCCTTCACCACCTCGACGAACTCGGCGGCGCGCTCGTAGCGCGTGCCGTAGTCCAGGTGCTGGTCGCGGTTGAAGTTCTGCGCCTCGGCATCCGACCAGGAGGTGACGACGTTCCAGCCCGCGCGCCCGCCGCTGATGCGGTCCAGCGAGGCGTATTTCCGGGCGATGTGGAAGGGCTCGTTGTAGGTGGTGGAGGCGGTGGCGACCAGGCCGATATGCGTCGTCGTCGCGGCGAGGGCGGAGAGCAGCGTCAGCGGCTCCAGCTCGGCGGTCTGCGCGGAGCGGCAGAGCGAGCCCGGCGGGTCGTCCTTGGCACGGATGCCGATGCCATCGGCCAGGAAGACCATGTCGAACTTCGCCGCCTCGGCGGTGCGTGCCACATGCAGGAAGTGGCTGAAGTCGGAGGCCGCGCCGGGGTCGGCCGCCGGATGGCGCCAGGCCGCGGCATGGTAGCCGAGATAGCGCATCGACAGCCCGAGGCTGATGGGCTTGCGGGTGCTCATGCGGGTATCCTCACATCGCGGGCCACGCTGCCATGCAGGGTGCCGAGCAGCGCGCGGGTATAGTCATGCTGCGGGTTCTCGAAGACCTGCTCGGTCGGGCCGATCTCCAGCAGCTTGCCGAAATGCATCACGCCGATGCGGTGGCAGAGGAAGCGCGCCACATGCAGGTCATGCGTGATGAAGATCATCGCGAGATTGCTGCGCACCTGCACCGCGCGCAGCAGGTTCAGGATCTGCGCCCGCACGGAGACGTCGAGCTTGGACACCGCCTCATCCGCCACGATCAGGTCGGGCTCCAGCGCCAGTGCCCGGCCGATGGCGGCGCGCTGCAACTGCCCGCCCGACATCTGGTGCGGATAGCGCTCGGCGAAGGAGGCGGGCAGCCCCACCTCGTCCAGGATCTGCGCGATGCGGGCGGGGAGCTCCGCCCGGGTGCAGAGCCGGTGCAGCTTCAGCGGCGTGGCGATGGCGGTGCCGATGGTCTGCCGCGGGTTGAAGGAGGAGAGCGGGTCCTGGAAGACCATCTGCATGGCACGCCGGTGCGGCCGCAGTGCTGCCTCGGAAAGATGCGTCAGGTCCAGCCCGCGCAGCAGAATGCGGCCGCCGGCGGGCTCGTAGAGCCGCAGCACCGTCTTGCCCAGCGTCGTCTTGCCGCTGCCGGATTCACCCACCAGCCCCAGGATCTCGCCAGGCTGGACCTTGAGGCTGACGCCATCCACCGCGCGCAGCTCGCCGCCGGGGCGGTGCGGGTCGGCGAAGCGGACGAGCAGGTTCTCGACCTGCAACAGGGGCTCAGGCATCGAGCAGGCACCGGATCTGGCGGCCAGGAGCGACTTCGCGCAGCGGCTGCGGCGCCTCGCAGCCCTCCCGCGCCCAGGCGCAGCGCGGGCGGAACACGCAGCCCGAAGGACGGGTGCCCGGCGCCGGCAACTGGCCGGGAATCTCCGCCAGTTGCTCGGCCCGTGCGGCGAGGGCATTGGCGGTGGCAATCAGGCCGCGCGTATAGGGGTGGCGCGGCGCGGCCAGTACCTCCGCCGCCGGACCGGTTTCCACGATGTCGCCGGCATACATCACGGCCAGCCGGTCGCTGATCTGCGCCGCGATGCCGATGTCGTGGGTGATGAAGATGAAGGCGGCCGAGAGCCGCTTCCGCAGATCGGCGAAGAGCGCCAGGATCTGTTGCTCGACGATGTTGTCGAGGTTGGTTGTGGGCTCGTCGGCCATGATCAGCCCCGGCTCCAGCGCCACCACCATGGCGATCAGTGCGCGTTGCAGCATGCCGCCGGAAAGCTGGTGCGGGTAGCGCTCCAGAACGGCTTCCGGGCGCGGAATGCCGACATCCGCCAGCAGCGCCGTGGCGCGCGGCCGCCAGGGGCCGGTGAAGCCGCGCCGGTCGAGCGCGGTGCGCAGGTGCCAGCCGATCGTCTTGGCCGGGTTGAAGGAGCCCACCGGGTCCTGGAACACCATGGCCATCTCGCGCCCACGATAGGGGCGGAACTCGCGGTCCGGCAGGCTGGTGAGGTCGCGGTCGCGCCAGACCAGCACATCCGCCGCGGCCTTGAGGCCCTCGGGGAGCAGGCGCAGCAGGGCCAGGCAGGTCACCGTCTTGCCCGAGCCGGATTCGCCGATGATGCCGAGCGTCTCGCCCGGCCGCAGCGTCAGGTCCACGCTCCGCACCACCTCCAGCGGCCCGGCCTGGACGCGGAGGTTGCGCACCTCCAGCAGCGGCGCGCTCATGGGCCGGCCGCCTTGCGCAGCCGCGGGTCGGTCAGGTCGCGCAGCCCGTCGCCCAGCAGGTTGAGGCCCAGCAGCGCGACGGAGACCACCAGCCCGGTCAGCGTCAGCACCCAGGGCGCGCGCTGGAAGTACTCGCGCCCGTCCGCGAGGATGGTGCCAAGGGAGGGTGTCGGCGGCTGCACGCCAAGGCCGAGGAAGGAGAGCCCCGCCTCCATGACGATGCCGAAGGCGATGCCGATGCTGGCCTGCACCAGCAGGGTGGAAAGGATGTTGGGCAGGATCTCGAACAGCAGGATGCGCGCCGGGCGCTGCCCCATCAGCCGCGCCGCCTGCACGAAGGGCTCCGGTAGCAGCGCGCGCGTCAGGTTGCGGGCCAGGCGGGCGAAGATCGGCAGATAGGTGAGGGCGATGGCGATGATGACGTTCTGCACGCCGAAACCCAGCACCACCATCATGAACAGCGCCAGCACGAAGCTCGGAAAGGCGAAGAGCAGGTCGCAGCCCGCCATCAGGATGGCTTCGTAGGTGCCGCCGCGCCAGGCCGCGCTCATGCCCAGCGCCACGCCGAGCGCGGCACCGGCCAACACGCCGCAGGTGCTGATGAGGAAGGAGATCTGCCCGCCGCTGAGCACGCGGGAGAGCACGTCCCGCCCGAAAGAGTCCGTGCCCAGCCAGTGGATGGCGTCGGGCGGCGTCAGCACGTTGATGAAGTCCATCTCCTCCGGCGCGAAGGGCGTCAGCCAGGGGCCGGCCAGGATGCCGAACAGCACCAGCAGCATGATGAGCAGCCCTGTCAGCAGGGTGCGGCTGCGCAGCGCGGAGCGGAGCAGGCCGCCCATCAGGCGCGCGCCTTGGGATCGAGGCGCATGCAGAGGAAATCCACGAGAAGGTTGGTCAGCAGCACGATGACGAGGAAGGTCAGGGCGCAGGCCTGGATCACCGGGTAATCACGCCCGAAGGCGGCATCCACCATCAGCGAGCCGAGGCCGGGAATGCCGAAGACGCGCTCGATCACCACCACGCCGCCGAGCAGGTAGCGAACCTGCAGGCCGACAATGGTGACGTAGGGGATCAGGGCATTGCGCAGGATGGTGTGCCGGAAGACGAAGGCGCCGGAATGGCCCAGCGATCGCGCCACCTGCACATAGGGCCGGTGCATCACCTCCAGCAGCGAGGCGCGCAGCACGCGGGAGAAGACGGCGGCCATCGGCGCCGCGATGGCCAAGGCCGGCAGGAAGCCGGAGAGCAGCGCGCCCGCGAGGGAATCCGCCGGGGAGGTGAAGCCGTAGGAGGGAAACAGCGGAAAGTTCAGGGCCAGGAAGAAGACCAGCACATAGCCGAGCCAGAAATCCGGCATGGAGACGCCGAGCACGGCGAAGGAGGTCATGACCGTGTCCGCCGCCTTGCCACGCTGCAGCGCCGCCACGGTGCCCACCACCAGCGAGATCGCCGCCGCCAGCACCAGCGCATAGAGGCCGATGAAGGCCGTCACCGGCAGGCGGCTGGCGATCAGCTCGCCCACCGGCACGCCGCCCGCCAGGGTCAGCGAGCGGCCGAAATCGCCCTGCACCGCGCCGGTGATCCAGGACAGGAACTGCACGGGCAGGGGCTGGTCCAGCCCATGCGTGCGACGGAAGGCTTCCACCAGCTCGGGGCGGGCGTTCTCGCCCAGGGCGGCGAGCGCCGGGTCGCCCGGCGTCGCCTTCATGGCGAAGAACACCGCCAGCGCGCCCGCCAGGACGGTCAGCAGCAGAATGCCAGTGCGGCGGAGCGCCCTGCGCAGGGCCGGTGAGGACAAGGCTGCTTATCCGAGCGTGATCGACCCGAACTGGTCGCCGTAGTTGGAATAGGGAAGCTGCGTGAAGCCGCCGACATTGGCCGCCAGCAGGTTGTGGATGTTGGAGCAGAACAGCGGGATCACCGGCATGTCCTCGATCCAGAGGTGCTCGCTCTCGCGATACATCGCGCCGCGCTTCGCGGGGTCCAACTCGCGCCGGGCCTTCACCAGCAACTCGTCCAGCTTCGGGTTGCTGTAGCCGGCGAAGTTGCGCCAGCCTTCGCTGTGCAGCAGGTCGTAGGAATACTCGTCCGGGTCGATCATGCCGAGCCAGCCCCAGGTGCCGGCCTGATAGTCGCCGCTGCGGATGCGAGAGAAGACGGTGTTCGCCTCCGTCACCTCCACGTTGAGCTGGGTGCCGAGCACCTGGTTCACCTGCGCGGCCACCACCTCGCCGATACGCTTCCACCAGCCGGAGCCCCAGGTCAGGATGGTGCCCTTGGTGCCCGGCCCATACTTCGACTTGGCCAATTCCTCCTTGGCGCGCTGCGCGTTGAAACTGGAGAGCGGCTTCGGTGCCGGATCATAGGAGGCGGTGAGCGAGGGCGGGATCAGCCCCGGAGTCGCCACGCCCTCGCCGAACAGCACGATGCGCACCAGCACATCCCGGTTGATGGCAAGCGAGACGGCGCGGCGGAAATGCACGTCGTCGAAGGGCGGCTTGCGGTTGTTCAGCGAGAGGAAGCGGGTGTTCAGCCCAGGCTGCTTCAGGACCTTGATCTCGGGCCGCTTCTCCAGGTTCGGGATGTCAGCGAAGGGGGCGGTGCTGGTCAGGTCCACCTGCTTGCCGAGCAGAGCGGTGACGCCGCTGGTTTCCTCGGCGATCAGCGGGATCTCCACCTCGGGGATGCGCCCCTCGCGGCCATCGAAGGAGCCCGGGAAGGCGGTGAGCTTCAGCGCCTGGTTCGGCTGCCAGTCGCGCAGCATATAGGCGCCGGTGCCGACCGGCTTGCGGCCGAAACCCTCGGGATTGGCGCTGACGGCGCTGCGCGGCAGGATCTGCGTGCCGGTGCGGGCGTTGCTCAGGAAGGTGAGCAGCGGGGCGAAGGGTTCCTTGGTGCGCAGCCGAACGGTCAGCGGGTCCGGCACCTCGATGGCGTCGATGGCGGAGACCTTGCTACGGTTGGGCGATTGCGTCTTCTCGTCCATCAGCCGCTCGAAGGTGAACTTCACGTCGTCGGCGGTCAGCGTGCTGCCGTCATGGAACTTGACACCCTGGCGCAGGCGGAATTCCAGCCCACCGTCCTCGCCGACCTTGAAGCTCTCGGCGAGGTCCGGCACCGGGCGCATCTGCGCGTCCAGCTTCAGCAATCCGTTGTAGAGCGCCCAAATAACGTAGAACTCGGGAATCAGCGCCGCCTTGGCTGGGTCGAGCGTGTTGACGACGCCATAGCCGGTGATGGCGGCGCGCAGGGTGGCGGGGGCGGCAAGCGCCGCGCCACGGGGCCAGCCCAGGGCGGCAGTGGCGCCGAAGCCCGCGCCGGCCGTCAGGATGCCGCGCCGGGACAGCCCAGCGCCACGTGATGACCCGATCATGTGAAGCCCCCGCCAGATTGTTCGTGTTTCGGATTTCAGTATACATCGAAGGACGCGATCTGGCGCAAGCGTCGAAATTTCGGCAAAATTCCCCCTGAAGATGGAGATGCCTCCCCTTTGACGTCCCGTTGCCTGCCATTTCAGCATACTGAACGGGTTCCTTCCCATGGCTGACGACGCGTCTTCCCGGCCTGAGGCGGTCTTCTCGCGCAGCACGGACCTCTATGCCGGCATGAAGGCCGAGATCACCTCCCTGCGCCTTCCACCCGGGACGCAGTTGCAGGAGGTGGCGCTCGGCCAGCGTTTCGGGGTCAGCCGCACCCCCGTGCGGGAGGCTCTCCAGCGCCTGCTGCGGGACGGGCTGGTTGAGCGCTTCGGCCGCTTCTACCGCGTCATCCGTCTGGCCGAGACGGAGGTTCGCGAGTTGTGCGAACTGCGCGAGGCACTGGAATGCATGGCGGTGGAACTGGCCGTGGCGCGCGAGCCGGGCTGCACCGGCGCGCTGGAGGCGCTGATCGTCGCGCAGGAGAAGGCTCTCCGGCGCGAGGATTTCGACGCCTTCAACGACCTGGACGGCGAGTTCCACCTGCGCATCGGGCAGGCCGCAGGCAACGCGGCGCTGCTGCGGCAGATCGAAACCCTGCGTGACAAGGCCTGCCTGGTGCGCGGCATGGAGCAGCGCCGGCCGCATTGGACCAGCCGCGTCATTGCCGAGCACCGGCGCATCGTCAACGCCATGGAACGTGGCGACGCAGCCATCGCCGCCGCCGAGATGCGCTACCACATCCGCAGCGTCATCGCGCTGCGGCCGCCTGCGTGAAAGGGATCTGCCCCGCATGACCTCGCCCCCTCCCGCGGCGCCAGAGGCCGCTGATGTCGCCATCGTCGGGGGCGGCATCACCGGCTGCGCCACCGCGCTGGAACTGGCGCGCCAGGGCCTGCGCGTCGCGCTGTTCGAGCGCGGCGAGCCGGGCCGGGAGCAGTCTTCCCGTGCCTGGGGCTTCGTGCGCCAGCAGGGCCGGCACCCTGCCGAGCTTCCTCTGGCGGCCGAGGCCAATGCGTTATGGCACGAGTTGACGGCGCAATATGGCGCTGCCGCCACGGGCTTCGAGACGGGCGGCATCCTGACCCCCGCCGAAACCCCGGATGACGAGGCACGGATCGTCGCCGCGCATCACGACGCCAGCGGCTTCGGCCTGCGCACGCGGATTCTCTCCGCCGCTGCGCTGCGCGAGAAGCTGCCGCAGCTCGCCGGCTCCTGGCGCGGCGGGCTGCTGACCGATGGCGACGGCTATGCCGAGCCTGCCCTGGCCACCGCCACCATTGCCGCGGCGGCACGCGAGGCGGGGGTGCGCTTCCACACCCGCCAGCCGGTCCTGGAGGTGAGCCTCAAGGGTGGCGCGGTGGAAGGCATTGTCACCGCCGCCGGGCTTCACCGGGCCGGCGTGGTGCTGCTGGCCAATGGCGTGGGCGCTGCCTCGCTGGGACGCCGCCTTGGACTCGCTATGCCGGTGCAGGTGGTGCGCTCCACCGTGGCGCGCACCGTGGCGGCGGCGCCCTTCACGCGACTGGCCATGTGGGGCCCGAAGGTCGCCTACCGGCCCCGGGCGGATGGCAGCTTCGTCATCGGGAACGGCTATCGTGGCGTCGGCGGCGACTATGACATCACGCCGAACTCCTTCCGCCACCTCAGGCATTTCCTGCCGGCCTACCGACGCAACTGGCGCCTGCTGCGGCTGAGCCTCGGGCGGGAGTTCACAGCGCAGTTGCGCGCCACTGGCAGCACCGCCGCGCCGGAGCCGCCGCCGAACCGCCGCAAGGTGGCGCACAACCTCGCCGCCTTCCGCGCGCTCTTTCCGCATCTCGGCGAACTGCCGCTGGATACCGCCTGGGCCGGGCGCATCGACCTGACGCCGGACGTGATCCCGATCATGGACCGGCCCTGGGCGGAGCGCGACCTCTACATCGCGGCCGGCTTCTCGGGGCATGGATTCGCCCTCGGCCCCTCGGTGGGCCGGCAGATGGCCGCCTGGATCACGCGGGGACGCCCGGCGCTCGACCTTTCAGCCTTCCGCCTGTCGCGCTTTACCGACGGCAGCGCGACCTACACGAAGCATTCACTGTAAGGCTGGGGAAGGGAATTTCCCCGTTGACCACCGGCGCAGCACCAAACTGACAGAAAGAAGATAGGGGTTCGGGGGAGTTCCTTCCCCCGAACTTTTTCACCCTGCCGCCAGGACCTCGAACGCCTCATCGGCGATGACCTGTTCCTCATCGGTCGGCACCACCAGCACGGCCACGCGGCTGTCCGCCGTTTCCAGGCGTGGTGCGCTCGCCGCATTGGCCGCCGCATCCAGCCGCAGTCCAAGCCAGCCGAGATGCTCGCAGACGCGGGCGCGGACCGGAGGCTGGTGCTGCCCAACGCCGGCTGTGAAGACCAGCGCGTCCAGCCCGCCGATGGTGTTCGCCAGCGCCGCCACCTCGCGCGCGATGCGGAAGCAGAACAGCTCCAGTGCCATGCGCGCCTCAGGGGCCGGACTGGCCAGCAGTTCGCGGCTGTCGCCGCTGATGCCGGAGACGCCGAGCAGGCCCGATTCGTGGTAGAGCATGCGCTCCACCGCCTGCGGCGAGAGGCCACGCTGCGTCAGCAGGTGCAGCACCACGCCAGGGTCCAGCGCACCGCAACGCGTGCTCATGGGGACGCCATCCAGGGTGGAGAAGCCCATGCTCGTGTCGCGGCTCAGGCCGCCCTGCAGGGCGCAAAGGCTGGCGCCGCTGCCGAGATGCGCCACCACCACGCGCCCCTCCGCGATGTCCGGCGCAAGTTGCCGCAGTTCGCGTGCCACGAAGCGGTAGGAGAGGCCATGGAAGCCGTAGCGCCGGATGCCCTCCGCCTCCAGAGCACGAGGCAGGGCGAAGCGGCGCACCAGGTCGCTCTGCGTGCGGTGGAAGGCGGTGTCGAAGGAGGCGGTCTGCGGCAGGCGGGGATGCAGGTGGCGGATGGCGCGCACCAGCCGGATGCAGCGCGGCTGGTGCAGGGGAGCCAGGGGCGTCAGCGCCTCGACGGCGGCCAGGGCGGCGTCGTTCAGCCGCACCGGGCCGGCGAAACGGTCGCCGCCATGCACCACGCGATGGCCAACGGCGGCCAGCCCGCCGAGCGGCAGATGCTCGCCGACATGCCGCATCGCCTCTTCGAGCAGTTCGGGCAGATCCTCGCCGGGAGAGGCGGAAAGGCGGATCTCGGCCTGCCCGATGCCGTTCAGGACGAGCCTTGGCGGGTGCAGGCCGAGATCGATCATCGCCGTGCCGATGCGCTGCGGGCGGTGCGCCTCCCAGGCGAAGAGGCCGATCTTCACCGTGGCCGAGCCGGCATTGAAGGTCAGCAGCAGGGGGGCGCTCACGGCGTGACGCCTGGGTTCATGCGGCGGGCGGCAACCAGCCGGGCCAGCGCCATGGAGGCCAGCCGCACACGAAGGGAATCGGAACGGCTGGTGAGCATGATCGGCACCCTCGCGCCCAGCACCAGCCCGGCGGCGATGGCGCCGGCGAAGTAGAGCAACTGCTTGGCCAGCATGTTGCCGGCCTCCAGGTCCGGCACCAGCAGAACGTCCGCCTGGCCAGCCACCGGCGAGGTGATTTCCTTGATACGCGCGGCATCCAGGCTGATGGCGTTGTCGAAGGCGAGGGGACCGTCCACCAGCGCGCCGCGGATCTGTCCGCGCTGCGCCATCACCGTCAGCGCGGCGGCATCCAGCGTGGCGGGCATTTTCGGGTTCACCGTCTCGACCGCCGCCAGCACGGCCACCTTCGGCTGTGCGACGCCCAGGATATGCAGCAGGTCCACCGCGTTCTGGCAGATGTCGCGCTTCTGCTCCAGCGTGGGTGCGATGTTGATGGCCGCATCCGTCACCACCAGCGGCTTCGTGTAGGCCGGGATGTCCATGACATAGACATGGCTGATGCGCCGCTCGGTGCGCAGTCCGGCCTCGGGCGCCAGCACGGCCTGCAGCAGTTCGTCCGTGTGCAGGCTGCCCTTCATCAGCGCGCCCACCTTGCCTTCCGCGGCCATGGCGACGGCGCGCGCGGCGGCGGCATGGCTGTGCGGCGCGTCCTCGACGGCGATGCCGGTCAGGTCGGCCTTCGCCGCCTCGGCGGCCGCGCGGATCTTGGCCAGGGGGCCAACCAGCACCGGCTCTGCGAGCCCGGCCTCGCGCGCTTCCAGGGCGGCCAGGATGGCCGAGGGCGAGCAGGGATGCGCCACCGCGACCCGCAGCGGCGGGCAGGCGAGGGCGGCGCGCAGCACATCCTCGTAGCGGTCGTGTCGCTGCAACACCACCTCGGGCAGCGGCGTGCGCGGCCAGACGATCTCGTGCGCGGGGGCGATCACCGTGGCGGTGCCGCTCAGCACCTGCTCGCCCTTCTGATTGGTGCAGACGGTGTCGAGCAGCACGACGCGCTTATCCGGCCGCTTCTCGCGCACCCGGACCGTGGCGGTGACGGTGTCGCCGGGCGTCACAGGACGCAGGAAGCGCATCTCCTGGCCAAGATAGATGGTGCCGGGACCAGGAAGCTGCGTGCCGAGCACGGCTGAGACCAGGGCGCCGGTCCACATGCCATGCGCCACCACATGGCCGAACAGGTCGGTGGCGGCGAAGGCAGCGTCGAGATGCGCCGGGTTCACGTCGCCCGAGACGGCGGCGAAGAGGGCGATGTCATCCCGCCCCACCACCCGCACCAGGGAGGCGATGTCGCCCACCTGCAAGGCGTCGAAGGTGCGGTTGCGCAACGCCGGCTGTCCGAGGACATCCATCATGATGCAGGGTTCCGTCAAAGCTGATGCACGGCGGTCCCGGCTGCCGCGCCCATGGCGGACGGCGCCATCGGCTCCGGCACGGAGTGGCGCGCGAGCCAAGGCGGCAAGGCCCGCGGCCGCGAACCTTCCTTCGGCGCATGCGCCTCTGCCAGCAGGGAGGTCTCGGCGCTAAGGCGGAAGGACTGCTGCCGCCTTAGCGCCGCATGGAGGCGTGATTCTGCTGTGCCAGGCGGGACGCAGGGCGGTTTTTCGAAATCCACTGCGCAACGTGCCGTCCGCGCCGATTCCACCTGCTCGCCCGGAGCGGCGGCACGGTTCGGGACCCATTCGGTGGGGGCCTGGAGCAGTTCGGCGCGGGAGATGCCGGCGGTCACCTGTGCAGATCCTGCGGCGGCGCCCATGTTGCCCATCTGCAGCAGCGCGCTGAGCGGGTCTTCCGCCATGGGGTGGCGTGCGGAGGCCCGGGCGGCGGCGGGCTCCGTGACCCGAACAGCGCGCGTGGCCGTCATCAGGCCTGCTTCGCCGCCGGCGGGGCCATGGCGGCCTTGCCTGCGGCCGCTGCCGCACCGGCCGTCGCAGCCGACATCTGCTGGCAGCAGCCACGCATGTCCTCGGCCATTTGCTGAAGCATGCGCGCATGGCTGGCGGTTGCCTCGAAGGCCGTCGTCATGAGGGCGACCTGCGCGGCCATCCAGTCCTGCGGGCGCCGGCTGGCGGCCATATCCTGCAGACAGTGGCCGATCCGCGCCTGCGTCTCCATCATCAGGCGGAACTCCTGCGTCACGGTCTCGCCGTAGATCCGCTGCGCGGACAGGCTGGCCTGCAAGATGGGGCGTATGGGCCCGTCACCCGGCTCCTTCAGATTCTCCGAGGCGAAGCGCCACCATGGTCCCAGCATCTCCATCGGCGTGGGGGGAGGCGTCTCGTGCGGCGTGTGGGACATACGGTTCATGGTGCGTTCCTTGCGCTGCATGGCGGCGCGCAGGTCGGCTTGACCCGACTTCCTGTCGGAGCATGGGGGAGGCCGGCCGACGCGCGGGCGGACCATGGGAGGTAGGGGGGACGACGACACTGATCTGTGTCAGGTTCTTCTTCGCGGGCATCGCGTAGTAGGCTTCCTCACGCAGCGGTGTCCGGCATGATTTCGCCTGCATCCACAGGATGAAGAGAACGGACATGGTGGCGCCGACGCGGCTCTGGCTCTGGGCGATCCTGGCGGCGGTGCTGGCAGGCGGCGGCTATGCGGCCTGGCGCCGCTACGGCGCCGAACCGGCGCTGCCGGCCGGAATCGTCCGCGTGAACGGACGTATCGAAGCCGAGCAGATCGACATCGCGAGTAAGCTGGCGGGGCGGCTTGCGGAGGTGCTGGTGGAAGAGGGCCAGCTGGTCTCCGCCGGAGCGGTGGTGGCGCGGCTGGATGCGGCAACCCTGCAGGCCCAGCTCCGCGCTGCCGAGGCGCAGGTGCGCGAGGCCGAGCAGGCCCGTGCCGCCGCCGATGCGGAGCTGCTGCGCGCCGGCAGCGCACGCGACCTGGCGCAGAGCGAACTGGCGCGCACCCAGGCACTGCACCAGCGTGGCTATGCCCCCACCGAGCAGCTTGACCAGCGCCGCTCCTCGCTGGAGGTGGCGGCGGCGACGCTGGTCACCGCCGAGGCCGGGCAGCGCCGTGCCCAGGCGACGCTGGAAGCCGCCCAGGCCAAGGTGGCGGAGGTGCGCAGCCTGCTCGACGACACCGTGCTGACCACGCCGCGCGCAGGCCGCGTGCTCTATCGCTTGCTGCGCAGCGGCGAGGTCGTGGGCGCCGGCGGCCGCGTCGCCACCCTGATCGATCCGACCGACGTCTCGATGATCGTCTTTCTTCCTGCCAGCCAAGTCGGTCGCTTGGCCTATGGCGCCGAGGCGCGGCTGGTGCTTGACCCGGTGCCTCAATACGTGGTGCCGGCCACGGTGAGCTTCGTCGCACCTGAGGCGCAGTTCACCCCCCGCCAGGTGGAGACGGCGCAGGAGCGTGAGAACCTGATGTTCCGCGTGAAGCTGCGCCTGCCGCCTGAGCTGCTGCAGACCTATGCGGAGCAGGTTAAGGGCGGCGTGCGCGGGGTCGCGTATCTGCGCATCAATCCCGACCAGCCCTGGCCCGCGAACCTTCAGGTTAAGCTGCCGTGAGCGCGGCGCCATACGCCGCCGCGCTGGAGGGCGTGACGCAGCGCTATGGCCACGTACTGGCGCTGGACGCGGTGAGCCTTCGGATTCCAGCGGGCGTTATGGCCGGGCTGGTGGGGCCGGATGGTGTTGGCAAGTCCACCCTGCTGGCGCTGCTCGCGGGGGTGCGGCGGCCGCAGAAGGGCGGGCTTTCCACCCTGGGAGAGGATCTGCGCGATGCCGCCGCCCTGGAGCGCTGCCGCGAGCGCATCGCCTATATGCCGCAGGGCCTCGGGCGGAACCTCTACCCGACGCTCTCGGTGGCCGAGAACATCGCCTATTTCGCGCGCCTCTTCGGCCAGGGTGCGGCAGAACGGACGGCGCGCGGCGCCGAGCTGATGCGGGCCACCGGGCTTCTCCCCTTCGCCGGTCGCCCGGCCGGCAAGCTCTCGGGCGGGATGAAGCAGAAGCTCTCGCTCTGCTGTGCCTTGGTGCGCGAGCCGGAACTGCTGATCCTGGACGAGCCGACCACCGGTGTGGACCCGCTCTCCCGCCGGCAGTTCTGGGCGCTGATTGGCCGCCTGCGCGCCCGCCGACCAGGCATGAGCGTGCTGGTCGCCACCGCCTATATGGAGGAGGCCGAGCGCTTCGACTGGTTGGCGGCGCTGGATGCCGGGCGCGTCATCGCCGAAGGCAGCCCGGATGCCCTGAAGCGGCGCGCCGGCTGCGCCACGCTGGAGGCTGCCTTCATTGCCCTGCTCCCGCCCGCGCGACGGGAGGGGCAGGTGCCGGTGCAGGCGCCGCCGCCCACGCCGCGCCCGCCGGGTGAGGCGCCCGCCATCGAGGCGCACGGCCTGACCAAGCGCTTCGGCGACTTCACCGCGGTGGATGGCGTGGACCTGCTGATCCCGCGCGGTGAGATTTTCGGCTTTCTCGGCTCCAACGGCTGCGGCAAGACCACCACGATGAAGATGCTGACGGGCCTCCTGCCGGCCGATGCCGGGGAGGCCCGCGTGCTCGGGCAGCCCCCTGGCGGCGCTGGCGATGCGCGGCGGCAGGTGGGCTATATGTCACAGGCCTTCTCGCTCTATGGCGAGTTGACGGTGCGGCAGAACCTGGCGCTGCATGCGCGCCTCTTCCATTTGCCCCCGGCGCAGGCGCGCGAGCGCATCGCCACGCTGCTGCGCGACTTCGAGCTGGAGGGCGTGGCGGACAGCGCGCCGGAGTCCCTGCCGCTTGGCGTGCGGCAGCGGCTGCAACTCGCCGCCGCGCTGGTGCACGGGCCTTCCCTGCTGATCCTGGACGAGCCGACCTCCGGCGTGGACCCGGTGGCGCGCGACCGCTTCTGGAACCACCTGCTGCGACTCTCCCGCCAGGACGGCGTGACCATCTTCATCTCCACCCACTTCATGAACGAGGCCGAGCGCTGCGACCGCATCTCGCTGATGCATGCCGGGCGCGTGCTGGCGGTCGGCACGCCGCAGGCCATCACCGCCGAGCGCGGCGCCGCCACGCTGGAGGAAGCCTTCATCGCTCATCTGGAGGCTGCCGCCGGTACCGTGCCGGAGGACGCCGAGGCGCCGCCGCCCGCCTGGCGCCCCATCGCGCCTGCCCGGCGAGGCTTCGACCCGCGCCGCCTGATGGCCTGCGCCTGGCGCGAGACGCTAGAACTGCTTCGCGATCGAATCCGCATCGCCTTCGCGCTGCTCGGGCCGCTGCTGCTGATGCTGGCTTTCGGCTTCGGCATCTCTTTCGACGTCGAGAACCTGCCCTATGCCGTGCTCGACCAGGACCAGACGCCGGAGAGCCGGAGCCTGCTGGAGAGCTTCGCCGGTTCTCGCTATTTCAGCGAGCGTCCACCTCTGCATGACCCCGCCGAGGCCGAGGCGCAGCTTCGCGCCGGGCGCGTCACGCTGGTCGTGGAAATTCCGCCCGGCTTCGGCGCTGACCTCCGCAGGGGTTCCCGGCCGGAGGTCATGGTGACGCTGGACGGCGCCATGCCTTTCCGCGCGGAGACCGCGCGCGCCTATGTCACCGGCTTGGCACAGACCTGGCTGCGCGACCTGAAGGCAGAGTCTCCGCTGCCGCGCAGCGATGACCTGCTCAGCTTCGAACCACGCTTCCGCTACAATCAAGCCTTCCGCAGCGCGATCGCCATCGTGCCCGGCGTCATCATGCTGATGCTGATGCTGATTCCCGCCATGGTCGCAGCGGTTGGGGTGGTGCGGGAGAAGGAGAGCGGCGCCATTGCCAATTTCCGCGCCACGCCGGTCACGCCGCTGGAGTTCCTGGTCGGCAAGCAGATCCCCTATGTGGCTGTGGCGCTGGTCAGCTTTGCCATGCTGACGCTGGCCGCGCGGGTGGTCTTCGATGTGCCGGTGCGCGGCTCTGGCCTGGCCCTGGCGCTGGGCGGCGTGATCTACGTTCTGGCCTCGACCGGCTTCGGCCTGCTGATCTCCGCCTTCGTGCGGACACAGGTGGCGGCGATCTTCGCGGCCTCCATTCTCTCCGTTGTGCCGGCGGTGAACTTTTCCGGCCTGCTGGTGCCGACGACGGCAATCGCAGGAGCCGCCCGCGCAATCGGCCTCGCCTTCCCCTCAAGTTGGTTCCAGCAGATCTCGATCGGCGCCATGACCAAGGGCTTAAAGCTGGCGGAGCTGTGGCCGAACTACCTGATGCTGGCCGGCTTCGCCATCCTCTTCGTCGGCGCCGCCGCCCTGGCGCTCCCCAAGCAGGAGGCATGAGGATGCCGCGGCTGAGCAACATTCTGGCGCTGGGCGTGAAGGAGCTGCGCGTGCTGCGCGCCGATCCGGTGATGGTGGTCCTGCTGCTCTATACCTTTACCCTGGCGGTCTATGCCGTCACGACGGGCGTCAAGATGGAGGTGCGCAACGCTGCCATCGCCGTGGTGGACGAGGACCAGTCCGACCTCTCCCGCGCCCTGCGGGCGGCGCTGCTGCCGCCTTATTTCCGGGCCCCGGTGGCGCTGACGCCGGAAGAGGTGACCCCGGCGCTGGATCACGGCCGCTTCGTCTTCGTGCTGCAGGTGCCGCCGCGCTTCGAAGCCGATCTGCTGGCGCAACGCCCGGCGGAGCTCGCGCTCGACATCGACGCCACGGCGATGTCCATGGCCGGCAATGGCACCGCCTATATCCAGCAGATCGTGCAGGAGGCGGTGGAGACGCGCACCGGTGGGGCGGAGATGCCGGTGGACCTGGTGATGCGCACCCGCTTCAACCCGAACAGTACGCCGGAATGGTTCACCGCCGTCATGCAGGTGGTGAACAGCATCATGATCCTCTCGATCATCCTGCCCGGCGCCGCCCTGCTGCGCGAGCGCGAGCACGGCACGCTGGAGCATCTCCTGGCCATGCCGGTGACGCCGCTGGAGATCCTGCTTGCCAAGGTGGCCGCCAATGCGCTGGTCATCGTCGGCGCGGCGGTGCTGTCGCTTACCTTGGTGGTACAGGGGCTGCTCGGCGTGCCGCTGGCCGGCTCGTTGCCACTCTTCGTCCTGGGCACGCTGCTGTTCCAGGTCTCGATCGCGGCGCTTGGCATCCTGCTGGCCACCGCCACCGCCTCCACCGGGCAGTTCGGCCTGCTCGCCCTGCCGTTGCTGATCCTGCTGATGCTGCTCTCCGGGAGCATGACGCCGCTGGAGAGCATGCCGGCCTGGCTGCAGCAGGTGCTGGTGATCTCGCCCGCCGTACAGTTTGTCGGCTTCGCCCAGGCGGTTCTTTATCGCGGCGCGGGACTGCGGATCGTGGCGCCCTACCTGCTGGCCCTGCTGCTGCTGGGGGGTGTCTTCCTGGGCGCGGCGCTGTTCCGGCTGCGCCGCTCGCTCGCGCGGGTTGGCTAGCAGGGCGCCATATCGTGGAAGAGAGGGAGCGATGCACGGCACCACCGCAAGGCAGGCGGCACCCGAGGCAGCCTGGCACGCCGTCCCGGCTGAGGAGGCGCTGCGCCGCCTGAGTTCGGTGCCCGGTGGCCTCAGCGCCGGGGAGGCCGCCCGCCGGCTTGCCGCGCAGGGCCCGAACCGCTTGCCGGAGACGCGGCCACCCAGCGCGCTGCGTCGGTTCCTGGCGCAGTTCGCCAATCTGCTGATCTATGTCCTGCTCGGCGCGGCGGCGATCACCGCGGCGCTCGGCCACTGGCTGGATGCCTCGGTCATCCTGGGCGTCGTGCTGATCAACGCCGTCGTCGGTTTCGTGCAGGAGGGGCGGGCGGCGCAGGCGCTGGCCGCCATCCGCGGCATGCTCACCCCCCGGGCCTCCGTGCTGCGCGACGGCCGCCGGCTTACGGTGGACGCCGCCGAGCTGGTCCCCGGCGACCTCGTGCTGCTGGAGCCTGGCGACAAGGTGCCGGCCGACCTGCGGCTGCTCCGCGCGCGCGGCCTGCGGATGGAGGAGGCGGCGCTGACCGGCGAATCCGTGCCGGTGGAGAAGTCCGAGGCGCCGGTGGCGGCCGATGCCCCGCTCGGCGACCGCGCTGGCATGGCCTTCTCCGGCACGCTGGTCGCCACGGGGCAGGCGACGGGCGTTGTCGTTGCCACCGGCGCGGCGACCGAGCTGGGCCGGATCAGCGTCCTGCTGGGCGCGGTGGAAACCCTGGCGACCCCGCTGCTGCGGCAGATCGACCGCTTCGCCAGTCGCCTGACTGTGGTCATCCTCGGCCTTTCGGCCGTGGTCTTCGCCTTCGCCTGGCTGGCGCGCGGCTACACGGCGGAGGAGGCCTTCATGACGGTGGTCGGCATCGCCGTCGCCGCGGTGCCGGAGGGGCTGCCGGCGGTGCTGACCATCACCCTCGCGATCGGCGTGCGGCGGATGGCGTCGCGCAACGCCATCATCCGGCGGCTGCCAGCAGTGGAGACGCTCGGCTCGGTTTCCGTCATCTGCACGGACAAGACGGGCACCCTGACCCGCAACGAAATGACGGTGGCCAGCGTGGCCACCGCCGCCGCGGCCTTCGACGTCACCGGCGCCGGCTACGCACCGCATGGCACGGTGACGGCCGCGCCGGGCCGGGAGGCCTCGCCGCAGGCCCGCGCGCTGCTCGGCGAACTCGCCCGCGCCGCCGCGCTCTGCAACGACGCGGCACTGCGCGAAGCGGAGGCCGGATGGGTGGTGGATGGCGACCCCATGGAGGGAGCGCTCATTGCATTCGCCGCCCGCGCCGGCCATGACCCGGAGGCGCTGCGCCGGGATTTTCCGCGCCTTGACGAGATCCCCTTCGATGCTCGCCATCGCTACATGGCCACGCTCCACCGGGACGCGGCGCGGGGTGGCGCCCTGCTGGTGGTGAAGGGTGCGCCCGAGCGCCTGCTCGCCCTCTGCGACCGCGAGCGGCACGGCACCGGCCCGGCGAGCGACGTGCCGATCAACCGCGCCGCCTGGCACGCCCGCATGGAGGGGCTGGCGGCGCAGGGCCAGCGCCTGCTCGCCCTTGCCACCCGGGCCGTGCCGCAGGGAACCATGACGCTCGATCCCGCCGGGCTAAAAGGGGAAGGGCTGGTGCTGCTCGGCCTGCTCGGCCTGATCGACCCGCCGCGCGAGGAGGCGATCGCCGCCGTGGCCGAGTGCCAGGCGGCGGGCATCCGCGTGAAGATGATCACCGGGGACCATGCCGCCACCGCCGCCGCCATCGCCCGGCAGGTCGGGCTTCAGGGCGCCGGTGCGGCGGCCACCGGGCAGGAGCTGGAGGCGCTGGACGAGGCCGCCCTGCGGGCGCGGGCGCGTGAGGCCAGCGTCTTTGCCCGCACCAGCCCGGAGCACAAGCTGCGCCTTGTGGAGGCCTTGCAGGCGGAGGGCGAGGTGGTCGCCATGACCGGGGACGGAGTCAACGACGCGCCGGCCCTGAAGCGCGCCGAGGTCGGCGTGGCCATGGGCCGCAAGGGCACCGAGGCGGCCAAGGAGGCGGCCGAGATGGTGCTGGCCGACGACAACTTCGCCACCATCGCCGCCGCGGTGCGCGAGGGCCGCACCGTCTATGACAACCTTCGCAAGGTGATCGCCTGGACCCTGCCGACCAACGGCGGCGAGGCGGCGACGATCATCGCCGCCATCCTGTTCGGTGTGACGCTGCCGCTGACGCCGCTGCAGATCCTCTGGATCAACATGGTGACCGCCACGACACTCGGCCTCACCCTGGCCTTCGAGCCGGCGGAGCGGGACGTGATGCGCCGCCCGCCGCGCGACCCGCGCGAGCCGTTGCTCACGGGATTTCTGATCTGGCGCACGGTGCTGGTCTCGGTGCTCTTCACCCTGGCCGCCTTCGGCATCTTCGCCTGGATGAAAGAGCGCGGCCTGTCGCTGGAGGCGGCGCGCACGGCGGTGGTCAATACCCTCGTGGTGCTGGAGATCGCCTATCTGTTCAGCGTACGCTACCAATCGACCACCTCGCTCACCTGGCGCGGGATGCTGGGCACCCCGGCGGTGCTGGTCGGCGTCGGCATCATGGTCGTGCTGCAGCTCGCCTTCACCTACCTGCCAGTGCTGCAGGCGCTGTTCGCCACCCAACCGCTGGACCCGGTGGCGGAGGGCCTGCCCATCCTGGCAAGCGGCGCCGTGTTGCTGGTGCTGCTGGAAGCCGAGAAGAACCTCCGGTGGCGGATCACCGCGCGCCGGCGGTGAAACGCTACCCGGCCGAAGGGAGAGACCCGCATGGACGTCGCCGTCTTCAGCACCAAGCCCTATGACCGCCGCTTCCTCGATGCCGCCAATGCCGCCGCCGGCGGGAAGCACCGCCTGACCTACCTGGAGGCGCGGCTTTCGCCCGGTACGGCGGTGCTGGCGCGCGGCGCGGATGCGGTCTGCGCCTTCGTCAACGACCGCGCGGATGCGGCGACGCTGGAGGCCTTTGCGGAAATGGGCGTGCGGCTGCTGGCGCTGCGCTCGGCAGGCTTCAACAACGTGGACCTTCCGGCGGCGCGGCGCCTTGGCGTGACGGTGGCGCGCGTGCCCGCCTATTCGCCCGAGGCGGTGGCGGAGCATACGGTGGCGATGATCCTCGCGCTCAACCGCAACATCCACCGTGCCTATAACCGCGTGCGCGAAGGCAATTTCGCGCTCGACGGGCTGCTCGGCTTCGGGCTGAAGGGCCGCACCGTCGGCGTCGTGGGCACCGGGCGCATCGGCCTGGCAGTGGCGCGCATCATGCTCGGCTTCGGCTGCCGCGTCATCGCCCAGGACCCCTACCCAGACGCGGCGGTGACGGCCCTGGGCATCACCTACACCAGCGTTCCCGAATTGCTGGCGGAGTCTGACATCGTCACGCTGCATTGCCCGCTGACGCCGGAGACGCATCACCTGATCGACGCCGATGCGGTACGGCGGATGCGCCGCGGCGCCATGCTGATCAACACCAGCCGCGGCGCCATCGTGGACACACGCGCGGTGATCGCCGGCCTCAAGAGCGGCGCCATCGGCCATCTCGGCCTTGACGTCTATGAGGAGGAGGCCGACCTCTTCTTCCAGGACCTCTCCGGCAAGGTGATCCAGGACGATGTCTTTGCCCGCCTGCTCACTTTTCCCAACGTGCTCGTCACCGCTCACCAGGCCTTCTTCACCACCGAGGCGCTGACCGCCATCGCCGAGACTACCCTGGCCAATATCACCGCCTTCAAGGAGACGGGGCGCGCGCTGCACGAGGTCTCGACCGAGAAGCTGGCCTGAGAATGAGCGCCCGGGCCCTGCTCGCGGCGGTCCTGCTCGCCCTCGGCCTCTTCGCCGCGCCGGCCTCCGCCCAGCCCGCGCGCACCGCGCTGCTGTTGACGGTGGAGGGCGGCATCGGCCCCGGCAGCGCCGGCTATGTGGAGGCGGGGCTGGCACGGGCGGCCGAGCAAGGGGATGCGCTGGTGGTGATGCGGCTCGACACGCCCGGCGGGCTGGATGCAGCCATGCGCCGGATCGTGCAGGCCATGCTCGCCTCGCCCGTGCCGGTCGCCACCTGGGTGGCGCCGCGCGGCGCGCGGGCCGCCAGCGCCGGGTTGCTTATCCTGTCCGCGGCGCAGGTCGCCGCCATGGCGCCGGGGACCGCGACGGGTGCGGCCACCCCGGTGCTGCTTGGCGGCGGCAGCGAGGACGAGCCGCTTCGGGCCAAGCGCATCAATGACGCCGCCGCCTATGCCCGGGGCCTCGCCGAGTACCACGGCCGCAACCCGGACTGGCTGGAGAAGGCGGTGCGGGAGGCCGCCAGCCTGCCAGCTGCCGAGGCGCTGCGGCTTGGCGTCATCGACCTCGTCGCCGCCGACCTCCCGTCTTTGCTGGCTGCCGTGGAGGGGCGGCAGGTGCGGATGCCCGATGGCCCCCGGGTGCTGCAGACCGCCGGCCTTGCGGTCCAGCGTTTCGATCCCGGCTGGCGCGACCGGCTGCTGACGGCGATCTCCGACCCGAACATCGCCTATCTCCTGCTGATGATCGGCCTGGGCGGGCTGATCCTGGAATTCGCCGCGCCCGGCGTCAGCCTGGGCGGGGTGGTGGGCGGCATCGCCCTGCTCCTTGGTCTCTTCGCGCTCAACCTGCTGCCCGTGGACCTCACCGGGCTGGCGCTGATGGCGCTCGGCGCGGCGATGCTGGTGGCCGAGGCCTTCCTCCCCGCCTTTGGCCTGCTTGGCTTCGGTGGGCTGGCGGCGCTGGTGCTCGGCGCCGTCATCGCCTTCGACTTCGGGGCGCCCGGCTTCGTGCTTTCGCCGCTGGTGGTGGTTTCCTCCGCCGCGCTGCTTGCGCTGCTGCTGGCCGCCACGATGTGGTCGGTGTTGCGCTCGCGCCGACGGCCGGTGCTGACGGGCGGGCAGGGCATGGTCGGCGCGCCCGGGCGCGTGCTGGAGTGGTCCGGCCATGGCGGCGCGGTGCTGGTGCATGGCGAGCGCTGGTCCGCGACGGCCAAGGCCGCGCTGGTGCCTGGCCAAGTGGTCCGGGTGCTGGACCGCCGTGGCCTGCGCCTCACCGTGGCGCCGGAGAGCAGCGGAGAGGAAGGAAAGACCTCATGATCGGCGATGCGGCAAATTTCGTGCCCTACCTCATACTCGTCATCCTCGTGCTGGCGCTGCTCTGGTCCGGCGTGCGCGTGCTGCGGGAGTATGAGCGCGGCGTGGTCTTCACCCTCGGCCGCTTCTCCGGTGTCCGCGGGCCAGGATTGATCCTGCTGATTCCGCTGGTGCAGCAGATGCAGCGTGTGGACCTGCGCACGGTGGTGATGGACGTGCCGAGCCAGGACGTCATCTCGCGCGACAATGTCTCGGTGAAGGTCAATGCCGTCGTTTATTTCCGTGTGGTGGACGCCGACCGCTCGATCATCGAAGTTGGCGACTACATGGCGGCGACCAGCCAGCTCGCGCAAACCACGTTGCGCTCGGTGCTCGGCAAGCACGACCTCGACGAGATGCTCGCCGAGCGTGACAAGCTGAACCGCGACATCCAGGAGATTCTCGATACCCAGACTGACGCATGGGGCATCAAGGTCGGCAATGTCGAGATCAAGCATGTGGACATCAGCGAGAGCATGGTGCGCGCCATTGCCCGGCAGGCGGAGGCCGAGCGCAACCGGCGCGGCCGGGTCATCGATGCCGAGGGCGAGTTGCAGGCATCGGAGAAGCTGGTCGAGGCGGCACGCATCCTGGCCACGGTGCCGGAGGCGATGCAGTTGCGCTATCTCTCGACCCTGCAGGCCATTGCCAGCGAGCGGAACTCGACGGTCGTCTTCCCGCTTCCGCTGGAGCTGCTGCGTGGTCTCGGCAGCCTGGCCTCGGCGCTGCGGCCGGGCCGGGAAGGAACCGGCAGGCCGGAAGCGCAACCGGACGCATGACATTCCCGAAGAGGTGAATGCCGGCGGTTGGGCATCCCTGATGCAGATCAGTCTTTCCCGCTTGCTCGCGTGCTGTCCTCGGCCCTCTGATCGTCGAATGCGGAGAACGATGCGCGATGGTGCTCGTCCAGGCGAACCCTCGTCGCAACATGCTGCTGGCGGAGCGGAATACCACGTCCCGGCTTCAGCGTGAGTTGCGGCAAGGGCTTGTGCTGCGGCTCGGATGCCGTGGTGCGCTCCATGAGACCCGGCATGATCATGCGCGCCGGCGGGCTTGGGAGGAGAAGGTCCATGGGCCGGGTCGCTGACCTCGAGTACGTCATAGCCGGCGGGAACGGCCGCTGGCGCTTGTGGTGGCAGGGGCAGTGCTGCGGGGTCTTCCCGTCACGCCGCGCGGCACTCGGCATGGCCGCTCGTGAGGCCACGCGTGTCCGCCTGCTCGGCCACCATGTCCGCATTCTCGTCCGCCGCCCGGATGGCAGCTTGAGGGAGGTTCCGGTCCACGCTGGTCCGGTGGAGGCCCTTCCTGCACCGTCCTGGCTGGCCGCACCAATGCGGTCCGTCCCGAATCCCATGGCGAAGTCCAGACAGGCCGGAGGACGCCGCGACCGCAGCGCTGCAAGGCTCGCTCCGGCCTGATCTGGCGCAGGGATGACCGCCGCTGCCCCGTGATAGGGCCGGAGGCGGCGCACCCGGAGGGGGAGCCCTGGCGCCAGGAAGAGGAGAACGCCGATGGCACAGCCCCGCATCGCCTGGTTCGAGACGCTTGGTATCGGCGATGTGCCGCAGGTCGGGGGGAAGAACGCCTCTCTGGGCGAGATGGCGCGCCGGCTCGCTGACGAAGGCATCAGCGTGCCTGACGGCTTCGCCACCACGGCCGCGGCCTATCGCGAGTACATTGCCGAGAACCATCTTGAGGCCCCGATGCGCGCCCGCCTCACCGCACTGGAGGCCGGACATGCGACGCTGCAGGAGACCGGTGAGGCGATCCGCCGCCTGTTCCTCGGCGGCCACTTCCCCGGAGGCCTGGCGGAGGAGATCCGCGCCGCCTATGGCGAACTGGGCCGCCGCCGCGGCGGTGCCGAGGCTCCCGCCGTCGCGGTCCGCAGCAGCGCCACGGCGGAGGACCTGCCGAATGCCAGCTTCGCCGGCCAGCAGGAGACCTTCCTCAATGTGCGCGGCGAGGCCGAGCTGCTCGACGCCTGCCGCCGTTGCTACGCCTCTCTCTTCACCGATCGGGCGATCAGTTATCGCCAAGCCCAGGGCTTCGACCACCTTCAGGTGGCACTCTCCATCGGCGTGCAGGCGATGGTGCGCTCCGACCTCGCGGGTTCGGGCGTGATGTTCTCGCTGGACACCGAGACCGGCTTTCCTGGAGCCGTGGTTATCAGCGCCGCCTGGGGACTGGGAGAGACGGTGGTGCAGGGCACCGTGGACCCGGACAAGTACCTCGTCTTCAAGCCGTTGCTCGGCGAGCCGCGCCTCAAGCCGATCCTGGAGAAGAGCTGCGGCGGGAAGGCCCGGAAGCTGGTCTATGCCACCGGCGGCAGCGCCCGGACGGTGCTGGCCGAGACCACCCGGCGCGAGCGCGAGGCACTGGTGCTGAACGACGCCGAGATCCTGCAACTCGGCCGCTGGGCGGCGGCGATCGAGCGCCATTACGGCCGCCCGATGGACATGGAATGGGCCAAGGATGGCGAGACCGGCGCGCTGCACATCGTCCAGGCCAGGCCGGAGACGGTGCAGGCGGGCCGCGCACGGGAGGCGAGCCTGCGCAGCTACACGCTGAAGGACCGCAAGGCGCGGCCGTTGCTGAGCGGCGCGGCGGTGGGCGACGCCATTGCCGCCGGCGAGGCTTGCGTCATCCGCAGCGCCACCGAGATCGGGCGCTTCCGCGACGGCGCGATCCTGGTCACCGAGGCGACCGATCCGGACTGGGTGCCGATCATGAAGCGCGCCGCCGGCATTGTCACCGACCATGGCGGCCCAACCAGCCATGCCGCCATCGTCAGCCGCGAACTGGGCGTGCCAGCGGTGGTCGGCACCCAGCAGGCCACCCGGCTGCTGCGCGACGGGCAGGCGGTCACGCTCTCCTGCGCCGAGGGCGACCAGGGCCATGTCTATGATGGCCGGCTGGACTTCACTATGGCCGAGCTGGACCTGAAGGACCTGCCGCGCACCCGCACCGCCATGATGCTGAACCTCGCCAACCCCGCCGCCGCGCTGCGCTGGTGGCGCCTGCCGGCGGCTGGGGTGGGGCTGGCGCGGATGGAGTTCATCGTCAATTCGCACATCCGCATCCATCCGATGGCGCTGGTGCGCTTCGACCAGGTCCAGGACGCCGAGGCACGGCGGCAGATCGAGGCGATGACGCGCGGCTACGCGGACAAGGCGGAGTTCTTCGTGGAACGCCTCGCACAGGGCATCGCCAAGCTGGCCGCCCCATTCCACCCGCATCCCGTCATCGTCCGGCTCAGCGACTTCAAGAGCAACGAGTACGCCCACCTGATCGGCGGCGCGGCCTTCGAGCCGGTGGAGGAGAACCCGATGCTCGGCCTGCGCGGCGCCTCGCGCTACTACAGCGAGCGCTACCGCGAGGGCTTCGCGCTGGAATGCCGTGCCCTGCGCCGGGTGCGGGAGGAGATCGGGCTTTCCAACCTGGTGGTGATGGTGCCCTTCTGCCGCACCCCCGCCGAGGCCGACCGCGTGCTCGGCGAGATGGCGCGGCATGGGCTGGAACGGGGGAGGGAGGGGCTGCGCGTCTATGTCATGTGCGAGATCCCCTCGAACGTCATCCTGGCCGAGGAGTTCGCCCGCCGCTTCGACGGCTTCTCGATCGGCTCCAATGACCTGACCCAGCTCGTCCTCGGGGTGGATCGCGATTCGGCGGAGCTGCGAGACCTCTTCGACGAGCGGGACGAGGCGGTGAAGCGGATGATCGCCGACGTCATCGCCCGCGCCCATGCCAGCGGGGCGAGCGTCGGCATCTGCGGCGAGGCGCCGAGCAACCACCCGGACTTCGCCGCCTTCCTGGTGGAACAGGGGATCGATTCGATCTCGCTCAACCCCGACAGCTTCGTGGCCACCGTCCGGCGCGTCGCCGAGGCGGAGAAGCAGGCGAAGCCGTCCCTGGCGCCGGCGGCGGGCTGAGGTCGGGCCTGCTGGGAGGCTCCGCCTCCCGACCTTCCGCCGGGGAGGCAAGGGCCTCCCCGGACCCTTCGATCAGTCCACCCAGAGGCCCCGGCTGCGGTGCCAGTGCTTGATCGACTCCTCTGGGTACTCGTCGAAGCAGGCGTCCTTCGGGCCGCGCTGCAGCTCTACCCAGGGCGCCTTGGAGCTCAGCATCAGGTGGACCAGGCTGGGCGGCTTCGGCAAGGCCGTGTCGATCGCCGAGGCGAAGGGATGCATCAGCTCCGGCCACTGGGCGTCATACATCCACAGCGCGCTGGCGCATTTCGGGCAGAAATGCCGCTCGCCGCTGCTGGTCTCGCAATGGCCGCCTTCGTCACAGATCCGGGCATGGTAGATGGCGGTGCGGCCCTTGACCTTCAGGGTCCCGGCGTCGCCCATGATGTTGATGGCATAGCCACCCCCGCCCGCCGTCTTGCGGCAGATGCTGCAGTAGCAGCGCTGATAGGGGTAGGGTGTGTGGCTCTCGACCGTGAAATGGACGGCTCCGCAGTGGCAGGAGCCTTCCAGGAGCATGGGCATGGACGGATTCCCTCCTTCGCGTGGCAGGCCTGGCGGTGCAACGCCGGCCCCTTCGCAGGGTTCCGCCACGCCGCCGGCCACCTGAGGTCACGCTACCCTCTTGCCGGCGGATCAGGGCCTCCGTATTCCTTTTGCCGGAACGATATGCCGCAGCAGGGGAACCCCGATGGCCGAGGCGACGCATGAGATCGATTTCGTGGAAGTGAAGGCCGAGGACATCCTCGCCGAGCGCACGCGGGGCTGGGACCAGTTCACCGTGGCCGCCAAGTGGACCATCGGGGCCATCGTGGTGCTGCTGCTGGCGATCTACCTTCTCTGGGGCTGAGCGCCCCGGCGGCCTGACCGCCCGCCCCCATGAAAAAAGGCGGCTCCCGCGGGAGCCGCCTTTCGCTTGCCGGAGGGGGACGCCCCCTCCGCCTTCCTCAGCCGACGATCTCGGTGCCGGAGAAGAAGAAGGCGATCTCGGTGGCCGCATTCTCGGCGCTGTCCGAGCCGTGCACGCTGTTCGCCTCGATGCTCTCGGCGAACTCCTTGCGGATGGTGCCCTCGGCGGCATTGGCCGGGTTGGTGGCGCCCATGATCTCGCGGTTCTTGGCCACCGCGTTCTCACCCTCGAGCACCTGCACGACCACCGGGCCGGAGGTCATGAAGCTGACCAGATCCTTGTAGAAGGGCCGCTCCTTGTGCACGGCGTAGAAGGCGCCGGCCTGCGCCTCGGAAAGCTGCAGGCGCTTCTGGGCGACAATGCGCAGGCCCTGCGCCTCGAACTTGGCGTTGATCTTGCCGGTCAGGTTCCGGCGGGTGGCATCCGGCTTCAGGATGGAGAGGGTGCGCTCGACGGCCATGGGGGCTTTCCTTCGCGATGGCGGGCAGACGCGCGCCGGATAGGCGGGGATGCGCCCCAACGCAAGGGGGCGCGGCCCGCAACCCCGCTCCCGCCCGCGCTTTAACCGGCCGCCTCCCGCAGCCCGCCGGGGGCGTGAAGGGAGCGCCGGATGTCGCGCAGAACGGTTTCGGTGGTGGTCCTGGCGGTGTTGCTGGTGCTGCTGTTCTGGCAATTGCCGGAGGTGCCGCTGCAGGTCTTCGCGGCGGTGCTGATCGCCATCTTCCTCTATTCGGGCAGCAGCCTGCTGCGGCGGGTGGTGCCGGTGCCGCATGCGGTCGGCGTGCTGGTGTTCATTCTGCTGCTTCTGCTGGCCGGGGCCGCCCTGGCCTTGATGGCGGCCGATCCGCTCGCCGAGCAGTTCAACCAGCTCTGGCAGCAGGTGCCTCAGGCCTTCAGTGGCCTTGCGGAGCGCCTCTCCCGCTATTCCTGGGGGCAGGAGATCCTGCAGCGCCTCCAGCCGCAGAACCTTTCCCTGCCGAATGGGTCCGGCACTTCCACCGCCTTCTCGGCCATCAACACCACCTTCGGGGCGCTCGGCAATGCCGTGCTGGTGCTGTTCCTGGGCGTCTATTTCGCCGTGGACCCCGGGCTCTACCGGCGCGGCATCGAGCTGATGGTGGCGCCCTCCCTCCGGCCAAAGGCGCATGATGTCGCCATCGAGGCGGCACATACGCTGCGGGGCTGGCTCGGCGCGCAACTCGTCTCCATGACGGTGGTCGGCCTGCTGACCGCCTTCGGCCTCTGGATCATCGGCATCCCGCTGGCACCGGTGCTTGGCCTCATCGCCGGGCTCCTGGCTTTCATCCCGACCATCGGCCCGGTGATGTCAGCCGTCCCGGGGCTGCTGTTGGGGCTCTCGGACGGGCTGTCCGGCGTATTGTCGGTGGCAGCGGTTTATCTCGTGGTGCAGACGGTGGAGAGCTATCTGGTCACCCCCTATGTCCAGCGACGCAGCGTGGACCTGCCGCAGGCGGCCACCATCGTCGCGCTGGTCGGCTTCGGGCTGCTCTATGGCCTTCTCGGGATGATGCTGGCCACCCCCCTGGCGGCGGTGCTGCTGATGCTCGTCAATCGCCTGTATGTGGACGACTACCTCGAGCGCGAAACCGCCGAGGAGTGGCGCATGCCCGTCCGCAGATCCTGACCGCCGGCGACCTGCCTGGTGGTGGCGGTAGCGGAGCCAGCCCTCCGATAAAGCAGGTTGTGGCCCGCCCTGCGCCCGCGGAGCCGTCTTGCGTGGACGGAATGGCGGGCGCCACGCTCCTGGAAGGAGGCCGGTGCGCCCGGAATGAAGCGGGGCTAGACCCGCCCTGACCGGATGGCGCCACTGCACCCTGGATCTTTCCTCCCGCTGCGCGGCTGCCGTGGAGAGCGGATCAGCGGATGGCGCGGTTCCCGCGAGACAAGTGTTTTCCTCTCCTGACCACTCTAAAGGGCGCCCTACTTCACCGCTTTAGCGAAGGAAGGTCAGCTCCTCCTTGCGCGGCCGCACCTGTGCAGCCCCCGTGCACCCCCCAGAAGAACCCGTGAGGAGAACGTCCGGCCTTCTTCACGAGAGCGGTGTATCCAGATCTTCAACCTCAAATTGCCGAACAATTTTTCGATACAATCCCGAAAAATGAGAAACAGTCTTAGACTATTTCCAAGAAGAATTTTAAAAATGACACGTTAACGCTTGGGCAAGGCGGCGTAGATGGCTGCCCCTGGGTCATGGTGTGGATAGAAGGCCGCCCAAGCCGTCGCTGACTGATTTTCGAAGCGAAGGATTGTGGTCATGAGGGCCCTTACACCTCTGGGAACATTCATTGATGTTCCAGAATCCGATGAGAACGATCCGGCCGGCTTCCACCCGGACGACATCACCGGAGCAGTGCTGCACTACCGGCGGGAAGGGTATGTCGTCATTCGCGGCCTGCTTCCGCCGGAACTCTGTGACAGGGTCCGCCAGGGCTACCGGACCGAGGTCCGGCCGTCCAGAACGCCGATACTGCGTCAAAAAAATATGCAGTATGAGCAGAATCGATTCGACGATGATGGCTTTCTGGTAAATCCGATCTTCAACGTGCAGGATCTTGAGACGCGCCGTTTCGGGGCCTTCAAGCACGCCGCCCTGGACGTCGTGACGCATCCAGGCGTGACGGCTCTGACCGCTGCCGTTATGGGGACGCCCCGCACCAAGGTGATCCAGAGCATGTTCTTCGAGGCGCCCGCCGGCACCTGGGCGCATCAGGACAGCTACTACCAGGACAGTAGCGCCGGCATCGGCCGTTGCACCGCGGGATGGTTCGCGTTGGAAGATATCGATGCGGGGGCAGGGCGCTTCTATGTCTGCCCGCGCAGCCACCGGTTGATGCCCCTCCTGCGGAATGCGGGCGAGCTGGATTTCGCTACCGGCCACCAGCGCTACCAGCGTGCCATGCTGGAGGCAATCAAGCGCCACGGCCTTGAATGGCATGCGCCATGCCTGCGGAAGGGTGATGTGATTTTCTGGTCGTCACTAACGGTGCATGGGAGCCTCGGCGCGGAGCGGCGCGGCGTCTCCCGCACCTCGCTCACGGCCCACTACCTGCCGGAGTCAGACGAGATGCTGCAGTTCCACACCCGCATCCGGCCGCAGAAGCTTCTGCCTCACAACGGCATGGCGGTGGCACGGCTACATGACCAGGACGAGTGGCGGAACCGTGCGGTGCGACGGATCGCCGCCAGTGCGCCCGACACTTACGCAGCGGTGCGGAAGGCCGCCATGCGGGTGCTGTTCCTGGCGGGGAAAATGCGCCGCGCGCCTGTCTCGGCGCCGGTGCTGCCGCCCGACGCCTTTGCCTGACCTCTGCGCCGACAGGGACCACTGACGTCGCGAGAACGGGGCGCATTCATGTCTCCGGCGGGGTGGTCCGGGAGGGATGGAATCCCTCCTGGCCGCCCCTCACCGGCCCAGAGTGTGATGCCGCGGCTCTGTACCTCCTCCTCCGGCACTGCGCGGCCGTGCCGGGCCTGGAGCGGGTCGCTGCGCCAGGCGAACGCCTCTGTCCGAGCAGCCAGACGTTGTTGGACCAGACCAGCGGCGCCTCGTGGCGCAGCCCGCAATGGCCGCGCTCGTCAGGCTGACGCGAAGCTGAGAGCGGCGGCGAAGGTGGCGCGGCAAGCGGCGGGATCGAGCCCGCGAAGGAAACTGCGGGTCAGATGTGGCAACGTTAGCCACCGATCGGTGAGAGCACGCGCTGCCCACGCGCGCCGGGGCAGGTGGTGTCCGGTAAGAGCCCGGCGAAATATACGGGGACATAAGGCACCACACCCCTAGCCCGGTGACCCGCAGCACCTTCACCGGAATCTCGGCGGAGTCGGCGTCGGTGGTAACGAGGATGGCGTCGGCACCTCGGGAGGCACGCGGCAAATCCTCGCAATCGCGGCGGAAGGCGTGATGTCAGCCCGGCGATAGAAACCTCGCGCTGGCTGAGCCAGGCGATGGCGCAGACCGGGTTGGGTGCCCGACAGGTGCCGAGCACCAGCAGCCAGGGTGCCAGAGATGGAACTTCCAGGCCGGCTGCCCGAGATGGCGCTAGGAGGCCCGGTCCAAGCCAGTCCGGCTGGGGCTGGCAGTCTGCGACGGCGTGGTCGCCGGTTTGGTCATGCGGACCTATCCAGGTCGGGCGCGGAGGGCGTCAGCGCAGGATGTAGTTGGTGGTGAAGGTCAGGGTGGTGCTGTCCTGCTGGTCCAGCATTTCGGGCGGGAAGGCTGGTCCGACCTGGTCACGGAAGAGCGAGAGGCTGGCGGAGTCCAGCCAGTGCGAGCCGGAGGAGGTGGTGACCCGCACGGCGGAGATGCGCCCGTCCTTCTGCACGGTCACGCGCAGCACCACCGCACCGTCCTCGCGGGCCTGCACCGCCGCGCGCGGATAGAACATGCGCCGCTGCACCCATTGCTGGAAGGCGCTGCCCCAGTCCAGCGACGGCTTGGCCCCCGAGACATAGGAGAGCGGCGAGCCGGTGGCGGGACTGTCGCGCCGCGGCATCAGCGAGCGCTCGGGCACTGGCCCCAGGGCCATGTCCATCTGCCCGCCGGGCGGAGGGCGTCGCCGGGGCGCCGGCTGCGGCGCCTGGAGCATGGGAATGCTGCGGCCGAGATCGACCGTCCCAGCCAAGGGAGAGGCCGGGCGCGATGGCGCTGGCGGCTGGCGTGGCGGTGGAGGAGGCGGTGGCGGCGGGTTCAGTTCCAGCGGGGTCGGCACCGCGAGCTGCGGGTGCATGTCCAGTTCCGGCATCGGCTCCGGCGGTGGCGGCGGCAGCTCGGCCTCGGGCGCCTGCGGCAGGGTCGGTGCGGGCGAGGCCTGCTGCGGCGGCGCTTCCGCCGGCGGCAGCGGCGGCGCCTCACTGGGCGGGACAGGGGCCGGGGCTGGCGGAGGAGGCGTGGCAGGGGCGGGTGGGGGAGGCGTCGTAGGGGAGGCCTGCTCGTCGGGTGGCTCCTGTGGCGGCGGAGCCTCGGCGGCGGGGGCACCCTGCGGAGCCTCCTGGGGCGGCGTGTGGCTCTCGAACACCACCTCGACGCCTTCCGGCATGGCAGGCGAGGGCAGCTGCCGCGGGCGTCCCCACAGCAGCAGCGCCGCCAGCAGCGCCAGATGGACGGCCAGCGAGAGCCAGACCGCCGGGCGGCGCCAGGAGCGGCGCGGCTGGCGCGGTCCACCCGGGAAGAGGGGCGGGGTGGAAGCGGTCAGGCTCATGCGCGGGAGCAAAGAAGCAAGGAGGGCGGGCTTTCGGTGGGCAGGGCCGCGAGCCTGCGGCCGCCCCAACCTAGGCGCTCCAATGGGGCAGGACCAGGGCGGCGGGCGCGCTCCAGCCCGGCCTCTCCGCATCTGGCGCTTTCCGCAGGGGGCGCATCTGCACTACATCCGGGGGGCCATGACCGTTCTCGCCATTCGTGACCTGACCATCCGCATCGCCGGCCGCCCCCTGCTGGAGGGAGCCGAGCTGATGGTGGACCCTGGCCGCAAGATCGGGCTGGTCGGGCGCAACGGCGCCGGCAAGTCCACCCTGCTGCGCGCCATCACCGGCCAGTTGCAGCCGGACGGCGGCGAGATCCGCCTCGCCGCGCGTGCCCGCATGGCGCATGTGGCGCAGGAGGCGCCGGGCGGCAGCCAGAGCCTGCTGGAAACCGTGCTGGCCGCCGATACCGAGCGCGCAACCCTGCTCTCCCGGCTGGAGACGGAGAGGGACGGCGCCCAGCTTGCCGAGATCCACGAGCGGCTGATCGCCATCCGCGCCGACAGCGCCCCCGCGCGCGCCGCCACGGTGCTGGCGGGGCTCGGCTTCGACGCCGCCGCGCAGGAGCGGGCGGTGGGGGAGTTCTCCGGTGGCTGGCGGATGCGCGTGGCGCTGGCCCAGGCGCTGTTCCTGGAGCCGGATATCCTGCTGCTGGACGAGCCGACCAACCATCTCGACCTGGAGGCCACCATCTGGCTGGAGGGCTGGCTGGCGCGGTTCGCCGGCGCTGCGCTGGTGGTCAGCCACGACCGCGGGCTGCTGGAGCGCTGCGTGGATGCCATCGCGCATCTGGATAAGCGGAAGATCACCCTCTACCCCGGCGGCTACGACAACTTCGTCCGTATCCGCACCGAGCGGGCGGCGCAGCAGCAGGCGCAGAACGAGAAGATCGCCGCCCAGCGCGCCCATATGCAGTCCTTCGTGGATCGCTTCCGCGCCAAGGCCACCAAGGCCCGCCAGGCGCAATCCCGCCTGAAGGCGCTGGAGAAGCTGCCGCCCATCGAGGCGGTGGTGGAGGACACGCCCACCCGCTTCGCCTTCCCCGAGCCCTCCGAGCTGGCGCCCCCCATCGTCGGCCTCTCCCGCGTGGATGTCGGCTATGACAGGCGGCCCATCCTGCGCGGGCTGGACCTGCGGCTCGACCAGGAGGACCGCATCGCCCTGCTCGGCGCCAACGGCAACGGCAAGTCCACACTGGCAAAGCTGCTGGCCGGGCGGCTGGAGCCGATGGCGGGCGAGGTGCACCGGGACCGCCGGCTGAAGGTGGGCTATTTCGCCCAGCACCAGGCGGAGGAGCTGGACCTTTCCGGCACGCCGCTGACCCATATGCAGGCGGCGCTTGGCGCCAAGGCCACCGAGACGCAGTGCCGCGCCCAGCTCGCCCGCTTCGGGCTGGACGAGGAGCGCGCCACCACCACCATCGGCGCCCTCTCGGGCGGTGAAAAGGCGCGGCTGCTGCTCGCCCTCTGCACCCGCGAGGCGCCACACCTACTGATCCTCGACGAGCCGACCAACCACCTCGACATCGACGCGCGCGAGGCGCTGGTGAAGGCGCTGGCCGAGTTCGGCGGCGCCGTGGTGCTGATCACCCACGACCCGCACCTCGTCACCCTCGCGGCCGACCGGCTCTGGCTGGTGGCCGACGGGCGCGTGACCAGCTTCGACGGCGACCTCGACGACTACCGCGCCCTGCTGGCCGAACGCGCCCGCGCCGCCCGCCCCGCCGCCGAGGCCACCGCCACCCGCCGCGACGAGCGCCGCGAGCGCGCCGAGAACCGGCAGGCTCTCGCGCCCCTGCGCCAGCGCGTGGCCAAGGTGGAGGCGGAGATGGCGAAGCTGCAGAAGGAGGCCGCCCTGCTGGAGAAGAAGCTCGGCGACCCCGACACCTATGCCCGCTTCAAGGCCGAGGACATCGCCTGGGCCACCCAGCGGCAGGGCGCCATCGCCAAGCAGGTCGCGGCTCTCGAAGAAGAGTGGTTGGAGCTGCAGGAGAAGTTGGAAGCGGCGTGAAGCAAGGTCGGGGGAAGGAGTTCCCCCGGCCCCCCATCTTCTTTCTGCCGGTTTGGCGCTGCGCAGCCGGGAAACGCGTCCAGAAGGCCAAACGTTTGGCCGGCTAACCTTCGCGGCGGACCACGAAGCGGCTAAGAAGGCCGCAACAAGAACGTTGGTGCCGGCGCGCCAAGTGAGGAGGCGTCCATTCCCCTGGAATGGAGACGCTGATGGCCTTGGCGACACCCCGCGCTTCCCGATTCGCCGAACTGGCCCTTTGCCTCGGCGCACTTTCCCTGGGCGTCAGCGAGTTTGCCGCCATGGGCCTGCTGCCGCAGATTGCCGCAACCGCCGGCGTGAGCGTGCCGAAGGCCGGGCTTACCATTAGCGCTTATGCGCTTGGCGTGGTGCTGGGGGCGCCGCTGCTTGCCCTGGCCTTCGCCCGCTGCCCGCGCCGGCTGCTGCTGGTCGGCCTCGCGCTGCTGATCGCCTTTGGCAATCTGGCCAGCGCCCTGGCGCCGAACTTCCTGGGCGCCTTCGCCGCCCGCCTGGTCGCGGGCCTGCCGCATGGCGCCTATCTCGGCACCGCCGCCATGGTCGCTGCCTCCCTGGCGCCGCCGGATCGGCGGGCCAGCGCCGTGGCGCGGGTCATCCTCGGCCTCAGCATCGCCAACCTGATCGGTGTGCCGCTCGCCACCTGGATCGGCCAACTCGCGAGCTGGCGGGCCGTCTTCGGCATCGTCGCGCTGATGGCGCTGGCCACCGCGGCGCTGATCCGCCTCTGCCTTCCCGTTATCGGCGCGGGGCCGAGTATCGGCGTCCGGCGGGAGATGCGCGCGATGCTGCGTCCGCAAGTGCTGCTGGCCCTCGGCACGGCGGCCATCGGCTTCGGCGGCATGTTCGCGATCTACAGCTACATCGTGCCCACGCTGACGGAGGTGACCGGCATCGCCCGGGCAACCGTGCCCGTGCTGCTCGCCGTTTTCGGCCTCGGCATGATCGCCGGCAACATGGCCGGTGGCTGGCTCTCGGACCGCGGCGTCATGCGGGCCATCGGCGTGATGCTGGCCCTGAGCGTCGTGGCGCAGTTCTGCTTTCTCTTCACACCCTTCAGCCTGCCCCTGGCGACGGCCAACATCTTCCTGATCGGCGCCACCAGCATGGGCCTCGGCCCCGCGCTCCAGACGCGCCTGCTGGACGTGGCGCCGGACGCGCAGATGCTAGCCGCCTCGCTGAACCACTCGGCCTTCAACATCGCCAACGCGCTCGGCGCCTGGCTCGGCGGCATGGTGATCGCGGCCGGCTTCGGCTGGACCTCGACCGGCGCGATCGGCGCGGTGCTCACCTTGGCCGGATCGGCGGTTTTTGCCACCTCACTGGCCCTGGAACGCTCCGGGTCGGCCGTCGCCTCCTCGGAAGCCTGCTGACTTTCCTCCGCGGCGTTCTTCAGATGGACGCCCCGGAGGCCTCCTTCGCGTCTTTACGCCACCTCTTCCGCCGGCAGGTCCGCCAGCTCGCCGACCGTGATCGGCTTGTAAGGCGCGCGCGGACGTAGCGCCCCCGCCTCCTCCATGCTGATGCCCCGCGTCTCGGCGATCAGCGCGGCGACGGTGGTGCCGCACATCCGCCCCTGGCACGGCCCCATGCCGGTGCGCAGATAGGCCTTGGCCTGGTTCGGCCCGGTGGCACCGAGCCGCGCCGCCTGCCGCACCTGACCGGCGGTGATCTCCTCGCAGCGGCAGACGATGGTGGCGTCATCCGTCGGCGCCAGCACGGTGTGCGAGGGGGCATAGAGCCGGTCGAGGAAGGGCCGCAGTGCCAGAGCGTTTTCGCGCGTGTGGCGATGCGAGGCGGCGCGGCGGTCGCGCTCCTCGGTGGAAAGCCTACCGGCGTGGTGCGCGACGCCCAGCGCGGCGAGCGCGCCGCCTTCCACCGCCGCCTGCCAGCCGCCGATGCCGCCCCCGTCGCCCGCCACGGCGATGCGCGGATGGCTGCTGGCGCCCCATTCATCCAGAGTTGGCCGCCAGCAGAGCTGCGCGGCGTCCCAGTCATGCGCCAGCCCGAGCGCCCGGGTGATGTGCGTCGAGGGAATCACGCCCTCATGCAGCAGCAGCGTGTCGCAGTTGGTGCTGCCACCGTCCCAGACGACGCGGCGCACCGTGCCCTCGCCCTCGGCGTGCAGATTGCGCACGCCGCGCACGACCTTCATCCCGGCGCGACGGGCCTCCAGCATCAGCGTGGCGCCCTTGGCCAGCATGGCGCGGCCGCGCCAGAACCCGCCGGCCTGCAGGGCCTGACGCAAGGCGCCGCGCGGGGTGGTCTCCAGCAGCAGGGCAGGGGCCGCCCCGGCGCGGGCGAGCTGCACCGCCAGCAGCCAGAGCAGCGGCCCCTGGCCGGCCAGCACGGTGCGGCCCATCGGGGTGGCGCCGGCCTGCTTGAGCAGGATCTGCGCCGCGCCCGCCGTCATCACGTTCGGCAATGTCCAGCCGGGGATCGGCACCGGGCGTTCCTGCGCGCCGGTGGCCAGCAACACGCGCTCCGCCGTGATCGTCTCGCTGCCGCGCCCGCCGCGCCCGCCGCGCAGGGAGAGCAGGCCAGTCTCGGCATCGATGTGCCAGAGCATGGTCTCCGGGCGGTAGTCGATGTTCGGCATGGCGCGGAAGCGGCGGGCCAGGGCGGCACCGTCGCGGGCGTATTCGCCCGTCAGCGCCGGGTCGGCGGCGGCGGATTCCACGGCGCGGAAGATCTGCCCGCCGGGCGCTGCCTGCTCGTCGATGACGGTGACGGAAAGCCCGAGCCCGGCCGCCTCCAGTGCGGCGCTCATCCCGGCCGGGCCGGCGCCGATGATGGCGAGGTCGTAGGAAAGGCTCATGCCGCGTCCTCCGGGCGATAGGCCTCGCGCGCGCCGCGCTGCGGGCGGATCTGCATGCCCGGCCGCACCGTCACCATGCAGGACTGCCGGTTGGCCACGCCGTCGATCTCGGCGAGACAGTCGAAGCAGACGCCCATCATGCAATAGGGCAGGCGCGGCGCACCGGTGACGGGCGTCTCGCGGATGGCGGGCAGCCCCGCCAGCAGCACGGCGGCGGCGGCGGAAGCGCCTTCCGGGACGAGGACCGGGGTGCCGTCCACCAGCACCTCGACGGTGGCGGGGCGGATGTCAGGCCGCTGAGCGAACATCGAAGCGTCTCGCGCTGAAGGGGGCCATTTCGGGCTCAAGGGCGCCGGCGGCGATCATCGGCGCCAGGCGGTTGGCATGGGTGCCCGCCAGCGTCACGCCGCTGTGGCAATTGGCGGTGAAGGCGCCGGGAAAGCGCTCGGACTGGTCGTAGATCGGCAATCCATCCGGCGCCATGACGCGCAGCGCCGACCAGGCGCGAACGAGGTTGAGGTTCGCGATCCAGGGGAAGGAGAGCACGGCGCGCTGCGCGATCTTGCGCATCACCTCGGGCGACTGGCTGAGATTGAAGCCGGCATCCTCCTTGCTGTCACCGAGCATCAGGGAGCCTTCCTCGGTCTGCCGGATGGTGGTGGTGGGCATGGGCAGCACGGTCCGCGTGCGCTCGGTGACGAGGATCTGGCCGCGCTCGGGCCGCACCGGGGCTTCGAGCCCGAAGTGCGGGGCGAGATCGGCATTGCCCAGCCCGGCGGCCAGCACCACGCGCGGGGCACGGTAGCGCTGCCCGGCAGCCTCGACGCTGAAGTCGTTCGGCGCGCCGGTGCTGCTCTCCACCCGGGCGTTCGGCTGGTAGGTGCCGCCGGCGCCGGTGAAGCCGGTGTGCAGCGCCCGCAGCAGATAGAGCGGGCTGGCATGGCCGTCATAAGGCGTCCAGCTCAGGCCGGTCACCTTCGGGCCGAGGCCGGGCAGCATGTCGCGCGCCTCGGCGCCGCGGATCATGCGGTACTCCAGCCCGAAATTGCCGGCCTCGCGCTGCAGGCGCGCCATGTATTCGGCGCGCTTCTCGAACTCCTCCTCGGAGAGGCAGAGATGCACGCCGCCGGGCTGCTGGAGCCCGGTGCCGATGCCCGTGCGCTCCTTCAGCTCCGCCGCCAGCTTCGGCCATTCCTGCGCCGAGCCGCGCGTCCAGCGCTGGTAGTGCGGCGCGCCGAGGCCCTTCGACTGCACCCAGACCAGCCCGAAATTGCCGCGGCTGGCGCGGAAGGCGATGTCCCCCTCGTCCAGCAGCAGGGTGGCGAGGCCCTGCCGCTGCAGGCCATAGGCGATGGCCGCGCCGACGAGGCCCCCTCCGATGACGATGGCGTCGAAGCTCTGGCGTGTCATGCGCGGCGCTCCCCGGTCAGCAGCCGGTCGATGGGGTAGAAACGGTCCAGCACCACCAGCACCAGCGCCGTCACCGCGATGAGCGCGGCGGAGACGGAGGCGACCAGCGGATCGGTCATCTGGTCGATATAGGTGAAGAGCCGCACCGGCAGCGGCGTGGCGCTGGGCGAGGCGAGGAAGAGGCTCACCGTCAGCTCGTCGAAGCTGGTGATGAAGGCCAGCGTCCAGCCCCCGGCCACGCCAGGCAGGATCAGCGGCAGGGTGATGCGGCGGAACACGGTGAAGCGGCCGGCGCCGAGGCTTTCGGCGGCGCGCTCGACGCGCGGGTCGAGCCCCGCCAGTGCCGCCGTCACCAGCCGCGCCATGTAGGGCACCACCACGACGAGATGCGCCGCCGCCAGCGCCACGAAGGAGCCGACCAGCCCCAGCCCGGCGAAGAAGCGCAGCAGCGCCACGCCGAGCACCACATGCGGGATCATCAGCGGCGAGGCGAGCAGGGCCATCAGCGCCTCCCGCCCCGGAAAGCGGAAGCGCACGATGGCCAGTGCCGCCGGCACCGCCACCAGAGCCGCTAGCGTCGCGGTGACGAAGGCCAGTTGCAGGCTGAACCAGAAGCTATCGAGGAACCGGGGATTGTCCCCGATCGCCCACCACCAGCGCAGCGAGGCGCCGCTGAAGGGCATGGCGAGGAAGCCCTTGTCGGTGAAGGAGACGAGCACCACCACCACCAGCGGCGCCAGGATGAAGGCGATGAAGAGCAGGTGGAAGCCGATGGCGAGCGCGCCGTTGCGGTCGTTGCGCGGCATCAGCCCACTCCCAGGCGGCGCAGCGCGCGGCGCTCGACGAGGCGCGTCCAAAGCAGCGTCACGGCGAGGATGGCGGCCAGCAGCAGCACGGCGATGGCGGCGCCGAGCGGCCAGTTCAGCGTGTTCAGGAACTCCGTGTAGGTCATGCTGGAAACCACCTTCAGGCGCCGGCCGCCCAGCATGGCGGGGGTGGCGAAGGCGGAGGCGGAGAGGCAGAAGACCATCAGTGCGCCGGCCAGGATGCCCGGCATGATGTTGGGCAGCACCACGCGGCGGAAGGCGGTGAGGCGGCTCGCGCCCAGGCTCTCCGCGGCGCGGACGAGGGCGGGGTCGAGCCGCCCCAGGCTGGCCCAGACCGCCAGCACGACCAGCGGCACCATGACATGCACCAGGCCGAGGATGATGGCGAACTCGGTGAACATCATGCGGTAGGGCGCGCCGGGAACGCCGAGCGCCAGCAGTGCCTGGTTGATCAGCCCGTTGCCACCGAGCAGCACCATCCAGCCGAAGGTGCGCACCACCACCGAGACCAGCAGCGGCCCGACCACCACCAGCAGCATCAGCCCGCGCCAGCGCGGCGACATGCGGTGGATGATCCAGGCTTCCGGCACACCGATGGCGAGGCAGATGACGGTGACGATCACGGCGATGCGGAAGGTCCTCACCAGCGCCTCCAGGAAAAGGGAATCCGTGGCGAGGGACGCGTAGTTGGCGAGGTCCCAGCGCGGGAGGATGCCCTTGTCGAAGTCGAAGCCCTGAAAGCTGAGCAGCGCGATGCCGCCGAGCGGCAGCAACAGCGCCACGCCCAGCGCCAGCACCGCCGGCGCGGAAAGGGCGGCGGGAGCGAAGCGGGAGGCGCTCATGCCGCTGCCTCCAGCCGGCGCAGGCTGTGCGCGTCCCAGTCCAGCGCCACGGCGGCGCCTTCCTCGGCGGGCGGCGTGCCGGTGTTCTGCACCGTCACCAGCATGTCGCCGCAGGGCGTCTCCACCCGCACCAGCCAGAAGCCGCCGAGGAAGACGCGGGAATGGACCTTACCCGGCAGGCCGGGTTGGCCGGCGGGAAGGATGCGCAGCCGCTCCGGGCGGATCGCCAGCGCCACCTCGCCGCGCAGCGCGGCCAGCGGCGCGGGGAGGGGGAAGCGGTGGCCGGCGGCTTCCGCCGCGCCGCCGTCGAGCCTCGCCAGCAGCCGGTTCGAGCGGCCGAGGAAGTCGGCCACGAATGGGTCGGCCGGCGCATCATAGGCGCGCCAGGGCGCGTCGATCTGCACGATGCGCCCGCCCTGCATGACGGCGACGCGGTCGCAAAGCGCCATCGCCTCCTGCTGGTCATGCGTGACGAGGATGGTGGTGACGCCGACGCGCTTCTGCACCTCGCGCAGCTCCACCTGCATCTCCTCGCGCAGCTTGGCGTCGAGGTTGGAGAGCGGCTCGTCGAGCAGCAGCAGGCGCGGCTCGATCACCAGCGCGCGGGCCAGCGCCACGCGCTGCTGCTGGCCGCCCGACATCTGTCGGGGAAAGCGCTCGGCGAGATGGGTGAGGTGCACGAGGTCCAGCGCCCGGGCGACGCGCGCCTGCCGCTCCGGCTTCGGCACGCGGCGCATCTCCAGCCCGAAGGCGACGTTCTCCGCCACCGTCATGTGCGGGAACAGCGCGTAGGACTGGAAGACCAGCCCGATATTGCGCTTGCTGGCGGAAATGCCGGCCAGTTCGCGGCCTTCGAGCAGGATGCGGCCGGCAGTCGGGGTTTCGAAGCCGGCGATCATCTGCAGCGTGGTGGTCTTGCCGCAGCCGGAGGGGCCGAGCAGGCCCAGGAACTCGCCCTGGGCCACCCGCACCGAGACGTCATGCACCGCCTGGACGGGGCCGTAGCTCTTGGCCACCCCGTCCAGCACCAGAAAGTCGCCGGCGGAAGCAGTGCTCACGCTCAGCGTTCCACCTCGCGCTGCCAGCGGCGCGTCCAGTCCATGCGGTTGGCGTTGATGGTCTCCCAGTCCATGGCGATCAGTTTGCTCACCTGGTCCTCGCCATAGATCACCGTGCTGGCCACCTCGGGCGGCAGCTTGGTGTTCCTGTTGGTCGGGCCGGAGCCGTATTCCTTGGAGAAGATTGCTTCCACCTCCGGCGAGACGAGGTGCGCGACGAATTTCTGCGCCAGATCGGGGTTCGGGCTGCCCTCCACGGCGCAGGTGGCCGTCATCAGCGCCACGCCGCCCTCCTTGGGCGCGATGAAGCCCATCGGGAAGCCGGCGATCTGCATGGCGCGGGCGCGGGAGGAGCCCCAGACGGCCATCCAGACCTCGCCGGACTGGAACATCTCGCTCATCTTGCCCGGGCTGCTCTCATAGGCCAGCACGTTCGGGTTCACCTTCTGCCGCATGGCGCGGAAGCCGGGATCGATGTTCTTCTCCGAGCCACCATTGATGCGCGCCATCATGACGAGGGTGTGCACGCCGTAGCTGTTGTCGATGCCGGGGATGGACACGCGCTGCTCCAGGTCGGCGCGCTCCAGGTCCTTCCAGCTCGTCGGCGCCGGCAGGTTGCGCTCCTTGAACAGCTTCTCGTTCCAGGCGAGGCCGGTATAGCCGAAGCCGGTGCCCAGCGCCTTACCGCCGCCGAGCACGGCAATCGGGTAAAGCGCGTCCTGCGCCGCCTTGTCCTTCACCTGCTGGCAGAAGCCGAGGCTGATCGCCTGGTACATCGGCCCGTCATCGAGCACGACGACGCCGATCTGCTGGCTGCCCTTCTGCGCCTGCAGCTTCGCCAGACTGTCCGTCGAGTTGCCGGCCAGGTAGTCCACCTGAACGTTGTTGGCTTTCTCGAACGGCGGGATCACCTGCTCCCGCATCACCTTCTCGTAGCTGCCGCCATAGGCGGCGACCACCAAACGCTGCTGCGCCACCGCCGTGCCGGCCAGTTGCGGAGCGGCCATGAGGCCAAGCAGCGACGCCGCTGCCAGGAGCGCTTTTCTCATCATCCCGGATCCTTGCTCACCCTTTGCAGACGGGATGGGCGTGGCATCTGTGCCGCCCGCGCAAGGCGCGGCCGTCCGTGTGTCGTGCCATTCAGGCTCCGGTCCCGTCCGGATGCACGCAGGCTGGCATCCGTTGCGGCGGTCACGCAAATGCATAATTCTCCCGGTTTCATTCCTCCAGGTAGCGAAGTCCCCGCACATGACGCCTGCCCGTCTCCGTCAGCTCGAAGCCTTCCTGGCTGTGCTGCGTGGCGGCTCGGTGGGCGTGGCGGCAGAGCGGCTCTCCCTCTCGCAGCCGGCCGTCACCAAGCTGCTGCGCGCGCTGGAGGAGGAGACCGAGCTCGCCCTGTTCGATCGCAGCCGCCGTCGCCTGCAACCGACCCCCGAGGCGCGGCGCTTCGCCATCGAGGTCGAGGGGCTCTTCGCCGCGGCGCGCCGTGTGGAGCAGGTGGCGAGCGACATGCGCAGCGCCGGCGTCGGCGAGTTGCGCGTGGCCAGCCTGCCGCTGCTGGGCGCCGATCTCCTGCCACGCCTGCTGGCCGACTTCGCCCAGGCGCAGGGGCATCCCCGACTGTCGCTGACGGTGGTCAGCTCGCACGAGGTGGTCGAGCTGGTGCAGGCCGGACAGGTGGAACTCGGCTTCACGCTGCCGCTGCCGGGCCTCGCGGCACTGGAGGTGGCGGCGCCCTTCCGCATGCCGGCGGTGCTGCTGCTGCCACCCGGCCACCGCCTGGCAGGGCGGCAGGAGGTCGCGCCGCGCGAGCTGGAGGGGGAACCCTGCGTCTCGCTCGGCCGGCAGTACCGGCTGCGCCACCTCGTGGACGAGCTGTTCGAGCGCCACGGCGTGCCGCGCAGGATGGTGGCGGAGACGCAGAATGCCCAGGCCACCTGCGCGATGGTCGCCGCCGGCCTCGGCTTCGCGGTGACCGACCCAGTCTCCGCCGCTGCGCAGGCCGGCCGCGCGACGGTGCTGCGCCTGACGCCCACCGTCGTGTTCCACGTCCACGTGCTGGCGCCGCCGGGCCGGCCGCTCTCGCTGCTGGCGTGGCATTTCCTGGCCCGTGTGGCCGATGGCCTGGCGCCCTATGGCGTGCGGCCCGCGGGCGGGCGGCGTGGCGCGGTGGCCGGCCGGGCCCAGCGCGAGGGCCGGAGCGCCGGCCGCTGAACCCGGCGCCGCCTGGCTCCGTCAGGGCGCCGAGAGGACCTCGGTGATCCGGTCGGCCAGCGCCTCCATCGTGAAGGGCTTGACCAGCATGTGCATGCCGGGCTCCAGCTGCTCCTTGTTGAGCGTGGCGTTCTCCGCATAGCCGGTGATGAACAGCACGCGCAGCCCGGGGCGGAGCTGCCGGGCCGCATCCGCCAGCTGGCGCCCGTTCATTCCGCCGGGCAGGCCGACATCGGTGACCAGGAGGTCGATGTCGAGGTCGGACTGCAGCACCTTCAGCCCGGAGGTCGCGTCGGTCGCCTCGACGGCCGCGTGCCCCAGCTCCTTCAGCACCTCGCCGGCCAGCATCCGCACGGTGGGCTCGTCGTCCACCACCAGGACCCGCCGGCCGCCTTCCGGCCGCGGCTGCCGCCGGCGCCGGTGCGCCTCGGCTTCCTCTTCCTCCACCTCTCCCCGATAGCGCGGAAGGTAGATGCAGACTTCAGTGCCGGCGCCCACCTCGGAGGTGATCCGCACCTGCCCGTCCGACTGTCGTGCGAAGCCGTAGATCATGGAAAGCCCGAGCCCGGTTCCCTGCCCGAGGGGCTTGGTGGTGAAGAACGGGTCGAAGGCGCGCTGCAGGGTCTCCGGACTCATGCCCGTGCCGGTATCGGCGACGCGGATCACGACATACTCGCCGGGCTGCAGGTCACTCTCCTGCTCGGGCGGCAGGTCGAGCGTGGTATTGCCCGTCCGCAGGGTCAGCACCCCGCCGCCGGGCATGGCATCGCGCGCGTTGATGCAGAGGTTGAGGATTGCGTTCTCAAGCTGGTTCGGGTCGCAAAGGGTTGGCCAGAGGTCGGGATCCAGCTCGGCGTGCAGCGTGATCTCCGGTCCGACCGTGCGCTGCACCAGGTCTTCCATGCCGGCGATCAGGCGGTTCGGGTCCGTCGGTTTCGGGTCGAGCGTCTGCCGCCGCGCGAAGGCGAGCAGCCGGTGCGTGAGCGCCGCCGCCCGCGAGGCAGCCCCCTGCGCGGCAACGACGAAGCGCTCCAGGTTCTGCACCTGCCCACGCGCGACCTGCGCCTGCAGCAGCTCCAGGCTGCCCATGATGCCGGTCAGCAGGTTGTTGAAGTCATGCGCCAGCCCGCCGGTGAGCTGGCCGAGTGACTCCATCTTCTGCGCCTGGAAGAGCTGTTCGCGGGATTGCTGCAGTTGCAGCTGCGCCTCCCGCCGCTCGGTCAGGTCGCGGGTGATCTTGGCAAAGCCGAGCAGGCGGCCGTTCTCGCGGATGGCGTCGATCACCACCCCGGCCCAGAAGTGGGTGCCATCCTTGCGCTGCCGCCAGCCCTCGGCCTCGTAGCGGCCCTCGCGCCGGGCGATGTCGAGCGCCCGCCAGGGCAGGCCGGCGCTGACGTCCTCAGGCAGGTAGAAGCGGGAGAAATGCTTGCCGATGATCTCGGGGGCGAGATAACCCTTGATGCGCTCGGCGCCGGCATTCCAGCTGGTGACGCAGCCTTCGGGGCTCAGCATGTAGATGGCGTAGTCGGTCACGCCCTCCACCAACAGGCGGAAGTTCCGTTCGTTGTCGAGCGCCGCCTGCTGGGCCTCGTGCTGCTCCGTCATGTCGCGGGTGATCTTGGCGAAGCCGACCAGCTCGCCCTCCCGCAGGATGGGGTCGATGACCACCATGGCCCAGAAGCGGCTGCCGTCCTTGCGGACGCGCCAGCCCTCCGTGCTGAAGCGGCCTTCGCGCTTCGCGGTTTCCAGCGCCCGGTGGGGAAGCCCGGCGGCCCGGTCCTCCGGCGTGTGGAAGCGCGAGAAGTGCTCGCCGATGATTTCCTCGGCCGAGTAGCCTTTGAGCCGCCGGGCACCGGGGTTCCAGCTCATCACATGCCCTTCGGGGTCGAGCATGAAAATGGCGTAATCTACCACGGCCTGGATGAGCATTTCGTAGGTGCTGGCCGTCGGGGTCTGCGCGCGCAGTGTCATCGGGCTGCAGACCTCCCAGCAGGGGGGCGTACCAGAGGTGTCAACACCGGTCGGAAGGGACGGCAGGTGGTTGCGCCATCATGCAGTTCATTCCTCCGGCGCCGGGCTGCGCCGTGCCACCGACGGGCGGGACAGCGCGGCGGGCTCATGCGGAGGGCAGGGCAAGTTTGTAGCCTTCATGGCTGGCGACGAACCCCAGCTTCTCATAGAAACGATGCGCATCGGCGCGGCTCTTGTCGGTGGTGAGTTGGACCAGCCCGCAGCCCCGCGACTGACATTCCGCGATGGCCCAGGCAAACATGCGCTGGCCGAGGCCCGTGCCACGGTGTGCGGCTGCGATCCGGACAGCCTCGATCTGCCCCCGCCAGGCCCCCTTCCGCGCAAGTCCGGGAATGAAGGAGAGCTGGAGGGTTCCCACCACCTCATCCCCCTCGGCGGCGACGGCCAAGAGCTGGTTCGGGTCGGCCTCGATGGCCTCGAAAGCTGCCAGATAGCGCCGGTCCGGCGGTGTTCCCACGACTTCCCGCTGGCTGCCCAGCATGTCCTCGGCCAGAAGGGCAATTAGGGCGGGAAGGTCGGCGAGGTGGGCGGGCCGGAACGTGACTTGTCGCATCCCATAAGAGTATTCCCTCGCGGCGGCCCACGCAAAGGCCACGCCGCGCCGGGCGGGCCGCGGGGGTCAACAAGTGCGCCTCATTGCGCCTAAGATCGCACCGTCCGAAGAGGCTGCGAGGGGAGGACCAGGCCAGTGCACCTGCGATGCGTCGAATGTGGCCGGACCCATCCGGCCAGCCTGCGCTATGCCTGCGCCGCCTGTGGCGGCATCCTGGAGGTGGCGGGCAGCAGCGGCCTTGCGCCCCCCGCCGATCCGGCGCTGGCCGCCAGCATGTGGCGCCACGCCGGCCGGCTGAGCGTCACGGACCCCGCCGCCATCGTCTCGCTGGGCGAGGGGGACACGCCGCTGCTGCGGGCGCCCCGCATCGAGCGCGCCATCCCTGGCTTCATGGGCGAGATCTGGCTGAAGGACGAGACGCGCAATCCCTCCGGCTCCTTCAAGGACCGGCTGGTCAGCGCCGCGATCAGCAAGGCCATCGAACTGGGGGCGAAGGGGGTGGTCTGCGCCTCCTCGGGCAATGCC
>DATMFR010000042.1:0-1450 GCA_035556695.1 Roseomonas sp. | reverse complement strand
TTGGCGGCGCGCAGCACGGCGGCGGCGTCGAGCAGCTGGTCCAGCCCGTTGGCGCGGCCATGCGCCCCGGCATAGACGGCCAGCATCTCCCAGGGCGCCGCCTCGGGCGGGCGCCAGGGGGAGACCTGCGGGCCGAACAGGTCGAGGTCGCAGCCATTGGGCACCACATGCACCCGCTCCTGCGGCGTGCCGCGGGCCAGGGCGGTGGCGGCCATGCCCTCGCTGAGCGCCACCACCGCGCTGGCTTGGCGGCAGGCGGCATTGGCCATGGCCTCCATCCCCGCCAGCGCCCATCCGGGCACGCCGCCCATCGCGCGGGGGAGTTCCGGCCAGGGGTCGCGCATCTCGTAGATGAAGGGCGTCCCCTTCAGGCGCCGCGCCAGCAGCGCTGGCAGGGTGACGGTGAGCGGCGTCGAGCTGGCGATCACCAGGTCCCAGTCCTCGGCCAGTGCCAGCCGGCCGGCGCGGGCGGCGTAGCGGGCGAAGGCGAGGCTGCGGGCACCGAAGCCCTGGGCATTGCCGCAGGGGATGTCGAATTCGACGATCCGCAGACCGCGCAGCCGGCCCTCGCGCCGGCCGGAATGGAACTCGCCGGTGAGGCCGGTGGCGGCGCCCTCGTAGCGGCCGCAGGCCATGGTCACCTGATGGCCGCGCGCCAGCAGGGCGGTGGCGAAGGCGTGGCTGCGCGTCGCGGTGGCGCCGTTCGGGGCGGAATAGTGCTGGTGCAGGTAGAGGATGCGCATCGGCCTCAGCCCTTGCAGCAGCCGCGGATGACGGCGATGACGCGCTCCTGCTCCTCGGCGGTCATGGCGCCGCTGGGCAGGCAGAGGCCGTGCTCGAAGAACTGTCCGGAGAGCCCGCCGCCATGGAAGCGGGCGCCGCGGAAGGCGGGCTGCATGTGCAGCGGCTTCCAGACCGGGCGGCTCTCGATATTGGCGGCGTCCAGCGCGCGGCGCACCGCCTCGCGCGTGCTGCCGAAGGCCTTCGGGTCGATCAGGATGACGGAGAGCCAGCGGGTGGCGCGGGCCCAGGCCGGCTCCGGCATGAAGCCGATGCCGGGCAGGTTGCCGAGGCCCTCGACATAGCGCTCGAAGACCTGCCGGCGCTCGGCCACGCGGGCCGCCAGGGCGCCGATCTGCGCCAGCCCGACCGCGGCCAGCACAGAGGAGAGGCCGTAGGAATAGCCGGTCGTCTCGTGCTGGTAGTGCGGCGCCGCCTCCTTGGCCTGGCTGGCCAGGTGGCGGGCGCGGGCGATCAGCGCCGGCTCGTCCGAGACCAGGGCGCCGCCCCCGCCGGCGGTGATGATCTTGTTGCCGTTGAAGGAGAAGGCGGCGAGCGCGGCGCCGCTGCCCACCGGGCGGTCGCGATAGCGGGCGCCCATCGCCTCGGCGCTGTCGCACAGCACCGGCACGCCCCAGCGGCCGCACAGCGCGAGGATGGCGTCCAGGTC
>DATMFR010000041.1:0-1509 GCA_035556695.1 Roseomonas sp. | reverse complement strand
TCCCGCATGGACGTGGCGGAAGGCGCGACCCTCGCCCGCGGCCAGCATCTCGGCGAGACCGGCGCGACCGGCCGCGTCACCGGCCCGCACCTGCATCTCGGCCTCTACTGGTTCACCACGGCGCTGGACCCCCGGCCGCTGTTGCCGGCCTGAGCGGTGCGCGGGGCGCGGGGCAAACATTATGAAAACGCCGCATGGCGTTCATGATCCGGTAAAGGTCCCGGCGGCATAGGGCGCGCATGACGCCGCTCCCCCGCCCCTCCCTCTCCGCCGAGACGCTGCCCACCCGGGACAGCATCGAGACGCCCATGGTCGCCCTGTTCGAGGATGCCGGTGCTGCCAGTGCGGCTCTGCGGCGGGCAGGCCTGACCCGCTGGCGCCAATCCTCGCCCGGTGTGGTGGTGCTGGCGCCGCTACCTGGCCTGCGCGAGCAGCTCTATGCCGCCGGCGCGCTGCTGGTGGTGGAGTAGGCCGCCTCGCCTCAGCCCGCCGCGTCGCACCGATAGGCGGCGGGCGTGAAACGGCGGTGCAGCCAGAGCCATTCCTGTGGCCGGGCCCGTACCCAGGCCTCGATGCGCGCATTCATCGCCAGGGTCAGCGCCCGCACATCCGCCGCATGGTCCCCGCTGTTGGGCAGGGATAGAGGCGGCTCCGCCACCACGCGGAAGCGGCAGGGGCCGATGCGCTCGACATGGGTCGGGATCACCGGACAGCGGAAGCGCAGGGCGAACTCGGCCGGGGCTGAGGTGGTCATCGCCGGCTGGCCGAAGAAGGGCAGTTCCAGCCCCTCGTTCAGCTTCTGGTCCATTAGCAGGCCCAGCGCCTCGCCCGCGGCCAGGTGGCGCAGTGCCAGCCGGGCGCCGCGTGCGCCCTTGGGGAAGAGCGGCATCTCCGCGCCGCCCTCGCGCATCTGCCGCAACACCGCGTCCACCAGCGGGTTGTCCGGCGCGCGGTAGAGGCTCGCCATGCGCAGCCCCACCCGCGCCGCCGCCGCCGGCAGCATCTCCCAGTTGGCCAGATGGGCGGAGATGAAGATCACCCGCCTCTCGCCCGGTGGCAGGTTCTCCCCCCCGACCAGTTCCCAGCCCGGCCCTTCCGCCGATTCGGGCAGGCGCGGCAGATGCGGCAGTTCCATCATGGTGCGGCCGAGATTGTCCCAGGTGCCGCGCAGCACCCGCTCCCGCCAGGCGGCGTCCTGCTCGGGAAAAGCCAGTTCCAGGTTGCGCCGGCCAATGCGCGAGACCGGCAGCCAGGGTCCGATGGTGCGTGCCACCGCACCGCCCAGCGCCGAGGCACGGCGTGGCCCGAGCCGGCGCGAAAAGCCCAGCAGGCCGCGCACAAGAAGCGCCTCCAGCCGCCATTGCCATGCCCGCAGCCCCAAACCATGTCCCCCTGCATCCGCGAAGGCGGGTCTTCTGCGGCATTTGTGCGGCTTTGACCACCACTTCCGGTGGCGTACGCAACCGCCTCAAACAGCATGGATTACGACCCTGTAATCCCCATATGATG
>DATMFR010000040.1:0-1509 GCA_035556695.1 Roseomonas sp. | reverse complement strand
TCCCGCATGGACGTGGCGGAAGGCGCGACCCTCGCCCGCGGCCAGCATCTCGGCGAGACCGGCGCGACCGGCCGCGTCACCGGCCCGCACCTGCATCTCGGCCTCTACTGGTTCACCACGGCGCTGGACCCCCGGCCGCTGCTGCCGGCCTGAGCGGTGCGCCTGGCGCGGGGCAAACATTATGAAAACGCCGCGCGGTGTTCATGATCCGGTAAAGGTCCCGGCGGCATAGGGCGCGCATGACGCCGCTCCCCCGCCCCTCCCGCTCCGCCGAGACGTTGCCCACCCGGGACAGCATCGAAACGCCCATGGTCGCCCTGTTCGAGGATGCCGGTGCTGCCAGCGCGGCGCTGCGGCGGGCGGGTCTGACCCGCTGGCGTCAGTCCTCGCCCGGCGTGGTGGTGCTGGCGCCCCTGCCCGGCCTGCGCGAACAGCTCTATGCCGCCGGCGCGCTTCTGGTGGTGGAGTAGGCCGCCTCGCCTCAGCCCGCCGCGTCGCGCCGATAGGCGGCGGGCGTGAAACGGCGGTGCAGCCAGAGCCATTCCTGTGGCCGGGCCCGCACCCAGGCCTCGATGCGCGCATTCATCGCCAGGGTCAGCGCCCGCACATCCGCCGCACGGTCACCGCTGTCGGGCAGGGGCAGCGGCGGCTCCAGGACAACGCGGAACCGGCAGGGGCCGATGCGCTCGGCATGCGCCGGGATCACCGGGCAGCGGAAGCGCAGGGCAAATTCGGCCGGGGCGGAGGTGGTCATCGCCGGCTGACCGAGAAAGGGCAGTTCCAGCCCCTCGTTCAGCTTCTGGTCCATCAGCAGGCCCAGCGCCTCGCCCGAGGCCAGGTGGCGCAGCGCCAGCCGGGCACCGCGCGCGCCCTTGGGGAAGAGCGGCAGCTCGGCGCCGCCCTCGCGCATCCGCCGCAGCACGGCATCCACCAGCGGGTTGTCCGGCGCCCGGTAGAGGCTGGCCATGCGCAGCCCTACCCGCGCAGCCGCCACCGGCAGGGTTTCCCAGTTGGCCAGATGGGCGGAGATGAAGAGCACCCGCCGCTCATTGGGCGGCAGGTGCTCTTGCCCGGCCAGTTCCCAGCCCGGGCCTTCCGTCGATTCAGGCAGGTGCGGCAGGTGCGGCAGTTCCATCATGGTGCGGCCGAGATTGTCCCAGGCGCCGCGCAGCACCCGCTCCCGCCAGGCGGCGTCCTGCTCGGGAAAGGCCAGTTCCAGGTTGCGCCGGCCGATGCGCGAGACCGGCAGCCAGGGTCCGATGGTGCGTGCCACCGCACCGCCCAGCGCCGAGGCACGGCGTGGCCCGAGCCGGCGCGAAAAGCCCAGCAGGCCGCGCACAAGAAGCGCCTCCAGCCGCCATTGCCATTCCCGCAGCCCCAAACCATGTCCCCCTGCATCCGCGAAGGCGGGTCTTCTGCGGCATTTGTGCGGCTTTGACCACCACTTCCGGTGGCGTACGCAACCGCCTCAAACAGCATGGATTACGACCCTGTAATCCCCATATGATG
>DATMFR010000039.1:0-114223 GCA_035556695.1 Roseomonas sp. | reverse complement strand
CCCCAGCCGCGAGACCATCCGCCCGCCGATGACGGAGGTCAGGACCATGCCCACCACCTGCGGCAGCAGCATCGCGCCCGCCCGCGCCGGGCTCATGCCGAGCACCAGCTGGAAGTAGAGCGGGAGGAAGACGGTCGAGCCGAGCATGGCGAAGACCATCATGCCGCCCACCACCACGCCGCGGGTGAAGACGGGGTTCCGGAACAGCCTCAGGCGCACCAGGGGGTCCTCGGCATGGGCCTCGCGCCAGATGAAGAGGACCAGCAGCAGCAGGACCAGGACACCGAGACCCGCGCTCTCCGGCGAGGCCCAGGGAAACTCGGTGCCGCCCCAGGCCAGCAGGAGCAGGAGCGCCGCCGTGCAGCCGGCCAGCAGCAGGGTGCCGGCGTAGTCGATCTTCCGGGGGCGCTTGGTGGTCGGCGCGCGCAGCCCGGCGGCGATCAGCACCAGCGCCAGAATGCCCACGGGCAGGTTCACGTAGAAGACCCAGCGCCAGGACAGGGCGGAGGTGATGACGCCGCCCAGCAGAGGGCCGGCGACGCTGGCGAGCGCGAAGGTGCCGGTGAAGAGGCCCTGGTAGCGCGGCCGCTCGCGCGGCGAGACGACGTCGCCGATCGCCGCCTGCGCCAGGACCAGGAGGCCGCCCGCGCCCAGCCCCTGCAAGGCCCGGAAGCCGATGAGCTGCGCCATGGATTGCGCGAGGCCGGAGAGCAGCGAGCCGGCCAGGAACAGCAGGACCGCCACGAAGAACAGCCGCCGCCTTCCGTAGAGATCCGACAGCTTGCCGTAGAGCGGCGAGGTGACCGTGGAGCTCAGCATGAAGGCGGTCACGACCCAGGAGATATGCTCCATCCCGCCGAGGTCGCCGACCATGCGCGGCAGGGCCGTGTTGACGATGTTCTGGTCCAGCGCGGCCAGGGCCATGGTCAGCAGGGCGCCCCCCAGGACGATCCGCAGCTTGGCCTGGGGAGGCTCAGGCGGCGCTGCGGCGGCTCTCAGTGGCTCAGCCTCGTCCGGCGCCCTGATCTCTTCGGCTTCGCTTCGGCTGTTCAGCATCCGCTGCCCTTTTCCGTCGATGAACCCTGCTGTCAGGGCGTAACGCGGAACGACGGCAGGAATGCGCCCAGGAGGCGGGCCCGGATGTGCAATTCAGGTACTTTTTCAGCTTGGCCGAAGCCTGCCGGAAACTGGCGAGGCCAGCGGAGGGCCTCCCGCGCACGCAATGGCCAGGTTGTAGATTGCAGGCTTACATTCACCACCAGTTGAAATTCAGGAAGGCATTGCACCTTCCTGAAGCCCCCACAATCTGGCTACCGTTGTCGTGTTACACAGCAGAAGGACACTGCACCGCAATGGCAAGCTCTGTCTGGTCCGATCTGCCAGAGAACACCCGCGTCGCCGTCGAGGGCCACCAGCTCGAAGTGGGCGAGGCTCTCAAGGCCAGCGCGGCGACCCGCATAAGGTCCATGGCCACCAAGTATTTCGGCCGCGCCGCGGACGTGACCGTCATCTTCTCGCGGCAGGCCAAGGGCACCGGTTTCTGCTGCAACATCCGCTTCCGTGTGGCGGGCGCGATCGACTTCGATGGCCGCGCGATGCACCGGGACGCCCATGGCGCGCTGCTCATGGCGATTGAGCATGTGGCGAAGCAGCTCCGCCGCCGCAAACGCGCCATGCGGGAGGACAAGCCGGCCAACCCCGCCAAGGACAACCTCTTCCGCCTGCATGGCGAGCCCGTGCCGGAGCGCGACGAGACGCTCGGCCTGCTCGATGACGGCATGGAGGATGAGGAGGCGTTCCTCGGGCCGGCAACGGGTCCGACCTCGCCGGGGCGGCGCGACTGGCCGCTCGCCGCCGAGTAGCGGCCCGCCGCCTGCGGGACGCTCCCCTTTGAAAGGCCGTCACTCCGGCCTTTCAGCGACCGATCCGCCTGGTTTTCCTGTGGAATAGGGGAGAGGACGATGACGCCGAAGGACAAAGGGACGCAGCGGACGGCCCCCTCGCCTCCGGTCTGGACCGACTTCCTGAGGCATCATCTCGGGTGGATGGTTCCTGAAGCTGGCCCGCCCCGCGAGACGGCTTCGCCGCCCTTCAGCGATCCGGGGGCGGCCTCCTATGGCCAGGCGGCGGAACAGGCGCCTCCCGGCGGCATTTCCGATCCCTCCTAGAGGCCCCGCCGCCCCTCGCCTGCCGCCCTTTTGGGTCCGGGAAGGAGACCGGCGCAAGGAGCAGCCGCAGCCCAAGGCCGCTGCGGCTGCTCCCCAGGCCATCAGGCCGCCGGAAGAGAACCCTGCCCTCAGGCAGCGCGCGCCGCCGGGAACGGCACCACCACCGGCTCCGCAGGCGCCGGCATCTGGCTGGCCACCAGCGTGGCGAAGAGGCCGCCCTGCGCCGCCAGCATGTCGAAGCTGCCCCGCTCGGCGATGCGGCCGCCCTCGAAGACCAGGATCTCATCCGCGTCCCGCACGGTGGAGAGACGGTGGGCGATGACGAAGGTGGTGCGCCCGGCCATCAGCGCCTTGAGCGCGCGGGTCACCTTGGCCTCGGTGGCGGCATCCAGCGCGGAGGTCGCCTCGTCCAGGACTAGGATAGGCGGGTTCTTCAGCAGGGCGCGGGCGATGGCGAGGCGCTGCTTCTGCCCGCCGGACAGCGTGCCGCCACGCTCACCGATCAGGGTGTCGTAGCCCTGCGGCTGGCGCAGGATGAAGTCATGCGCCTCGGCCAGGCGGCAGGCCTGCTCCAGTTCCGCCTGGGTCGCGTCGGGCTTGCCGACCAGCAAGTTCTCGCGGATCGAACGGTTGAACAGCAGGCTGTCCTGGAACACGACGCCGATGGAACCCCGCAGGCTGTCGAGCGTCACCTCGCGCAGGTCCTGGCCGTCGATGGTGATGCGCCCAACGACCGGGTCCCAGCCGCGCTGCAGCAGCGTCATGGCCGTGGACTTGCCGGCGCCCGTCGCGCCGACCAGCGCCACCACCCGCCCCGGCTCCGCGGTGAAGGAGACGCCGGACAGGATGGCGGGGCCAGCCGGATAGGCGAAGCCGACCTCGTCGAACACGACGCGCCCCGCGACGGCCCGCAGCGGCGCCGCCTGCGGCGCCTCGGGCACGGCGCTGTGGGCGTCCAGCACGGCGAAGAACTCGTCGAGCACGGGCACATGCGCGAAGAGCTTGGAGGTGAACCAGACCAGCCCCTCCAGGCGGCCGATCAGCATGGCGGCGAAGCCCATGAAGGAGACGATCTCGCCGACGCTGGCCTGCCCGCGCAGGTGCAGCACCGTGCCCAGCACGACGATACTCAGCACCGCCAGCGTGCTGGCGCTGCGGGTCAGGATGGAGATCAGCGCCCACCAGTTCAGCACCGGGAACTGCCGGGCGAGCGCCTCCTCCTGCAAGGCCGCGAAGCTGCGCCGCTCCGCCGCCAGGCGCGTGAAGGCCTGCACCACGGCGATGTTGGCAAAGGCGTCCTGCGCGGAGGCGGCCAGCTTCAGGTGGCACTGCTCGGCCCCCTTCTGCAGCGCCTGGGTTCGGCCGATCACGAAGGCGGTCAGCGCACCGAACAGCAGCACCAGGGCGATCAGCGCCAGGGAGAGGCGCCAGTTCAGCAGCACCGTGAGCGGCAGCAGCACCAGCACGGAGAGGAAGCCCACGAACTGGTCGCGGAAGAAGCCGAGCCAGAGATGGAACAGCGTGTCCGTGCCGCTGGTCAGGATGCGCATCAGCGCACCGGAATGCACCTTGCCATGGAAGGCCGCCGGCAGCGAAAGCGCATGGCTGAAGAAGCGGCCCATCTCCCGCATGCGGGCGCGGTGCGCCATCCGGTCCGCCACCAGCGCGACCGCCATGCCAGCGCCGATGCCGGCCAGCCCGACCACGGCCCAGAGGCCGAGCAGCGAGCCCGCCTCTGCCCAGAGCTGCTCCATCGGCAGGCTGGCGGAGCGGGAGAGCAGGTCCACCACCCGGCCGAACAGCACGGGATCGAGGAAGCCGATCGCGGCGATGGCCAGGCTGCAGGCCAGCATCGATGCGCAGCGCCGCCATTCCGGGCGCAGCAGGCCGAGAACGCGGCCGTAAACCTTCAGCATGTGCATGGATAGGATCTGGATGGGCAGGGTTGGCGGCGGGCCCGCCCCTGCCCCGGGCGGGCATCCTCCTTATCTCACCGCCCCGTGACCAGATTGCGACCGAGCCGAGGCTTTTCTGCCGCAGCCGTGGCGCGATCAGGGCATGGCTGCGGCCCTTGCCGGGAGCGCGCGGTCAGTCCGCCTCGCCCATGAGGTGGAGCACCAGTTCCCGATGGTGCGGCCGGAGGCGGTGCTCGTAGAGGAAGATGCCCTGCCACGTCCCCAGCACCGGCCGACAGGCGTCGACGGGGATCGAGAGCTGTGTCTGGGTGAGGGCGGCGCGGATATGGGCTGGCATGTCGTCGGGCCCCTCCTCCTCATGCCGGTACCGCCCGGCTCCGCCATCCGGCACCAGACGGCGAAGGAAATCCTCCAGGTCGTCCCGCACCTCCGGCGAGGCATTCTCCTGCACCAGCAGCGAGGCCGAGGTGTGCCGGCACCAGATGACCAGCAGCCCGGTCCGGATGCCCTGCCCGGCGACCCAGCGGCAGACCTTCTCCGTGACCTCGACGAGGCCCCGGCCCCGCGTCGCCACCGTCAGGCGATGCTGTGCCTGCCGCATGCGCCTGCCCTCCTCTCCAAGATGAGGTCGGCGGGGTTCAGCCGGCCTTGTTCTCCAGAGCCGCGCAGAAACGGGCGAAGCCAGCGGCATCGGCGAAGGCGCTCTGCGTCCCCGGCCGGGTGATGGAATCCGCCGCGTAGCGCGTGCCCCAGCGCAGCGCCGCCAGCACATCGCGGTTGGCGACATAGTGCTGCGCGAAGGCGCCGATGAAGGCATCCCCGGCCCCGCTGGTGTCATGCGGCTTCACCGGCACGGAGGGCACATGCACCGCCGGACCCTCCGCGGAGACGAGCAGCGCGCCCTCCGCGCCCAGCGTCACGATCACTTGCCGCACGCCGCGCGCCACCAGGCTGCGCGCCGCCGCCTCGGCCTGCGCGCGCGTGTCGGCGGGCATGCCGGTCAGGATGGTCAGCTCGGTCTGGTTGGGCACCAGGAAGGTGGCGCCCAGGATGCGCTCCACATCCAGCTCCGGCACGGCCGGCGCCGGGTTCAGCAGCACCTCGATGCCCTCGCGCGCAGCCCAGGCGATGGTGTGATAGACCGTCTCCAACGGGATCTCGAGCTGGAGAAGGATCAGGCCGCAGGTCTTCAGGTCCTCGGCGGCGGCCTCCACATCGGCCGGCAGCAGGCGCTCATTGGCGCCCTTGACGATGAGGATGCGGTTCTCGCCCGCCGGATCGACGAAGATCGGCGCCACTCCGCTCTGCGTGCCCGGCACGGCGCGGACATGGCGCGCATCGATGCCGAGCGCCTCGAAGTTCCGGATGGTGCCGCCGCCGAACAGGTCATCGCCGACGCGGCTGACCATCACCACCTCGCCGCCGAGCTTGGCTGCCGCCACCGCCTGGTTGGCGCCCTTGCCGCCATGGCCCATGGCAAAGGCCGGCGCGGCCAGGGTTTCCCCCGCCGCCGGCATCCGGTCGATATAGGTGATCAGGTCGACCATGTTGCTGCCGACGACACCGATGCGCGCACCCATGGCCCGCTCCTAACCCAGGGAAGAGATCAGTTCGCCCATGCGGGCGGTGGCGGCGGCGTCCAGATAGCCCGTCCGCACCGTGAATTCCGCGCAGCCGCCCGGCGGCAGCGCGCGCACATGGCCCTTGCGCTTCTCGGCCGTATAGCCTTCCGGCTGGCAGGTCGAGGGCAGCGCGAAGGCCGCCACCTGCTGGTCCGGGTCGGCCATGATCCAGCGCACGGTATGCGGGAACTGGGCCGGGGCGTAGGAGATGCCGAAGCCATCCCCCTCCCGCCGCTGCAGCATGAGATGCGTCTCGCCAGCCGCGTCGGTGCCGAGGCCATGGACGTAGAAGACCTGCTCCGGATCGTAGCGCTCCGGCTCGTCCAGCCGTTCCATGCGGGCGGGGTTGCGGGCGAGCTCCTCGATCAGCGCGAGATAGTCCTGGTTCGGCCGCACATGCGCCGGCACCGCGCGGCGCACCGCCGTCCGTTCCGGCGTGAAGGGGGCGGGCTGCACGATCCGCGCACCGGCGGCGAAGGCGAAGTTGATGTGGCACATGTACATCAACTCCATCGGCTTGCCGGAGCGGTTCTCCACGGTGAGGCCGATGTCGAAGAGCGCCGCCTCCGGGCGCAGCGTGACGGAGGGACAGGCGCAGTAATGGGCACCGAAGCCCATCACGTAGTCCCGCTTGCTGACCACGCGCAGGAAGGGGCCGGCGGCATCTTCACCCAGTTCCAGCCAGGCTTCCTGCATCGGCGCGCAGGGGAACTCGCCATGCGCGGCATGGTCGTCCTCGGCCGCCGGCACGCCGTTGCGCAGCAGGCCGGAATGGAAGGCGAAGCAGCCATAGGTCTCGGCGATGGTGGTCGCCGGCCGCGGCGCGTCGAAGCCGCTCGCCATGGTCAGGTCCACGCCGTCGAAGGCGGCGGACCAGATCATGCCGCCCATCCAGGGCAGGATGACCAGTTCGCCCCGTGCGTTCCGCAGCCGCAGCGCGGGGATGCCCGTGGCATAGCGGAACAGGCTGGCGGAGAGCGCGCCGGCCGTGAGGACGGTCTTTTCGGTCTCGCCGCAGAGGGCGGGGTGCAGCGGAATGATGGCGGCCATGGCGAAGACTCCCCTCTCAGCGGACCCGGCTGCGCCAGGAGGTGAGCGCGATGGAGAGCAGCAGGAAGCCACCCCAGATCAGGTCCACCAGGAAGTTGTTGAAGCGCATGATCTGCAGGCCGGAGGAGAGCAGCATCAGCGCCACCAGCGCCAGCGCCACCCCCGGCACGGAGCCGCGCCCGCCCGCCGGGTTGGTGCCCGCCAGCACGGCGATCAGCACGGCCTGCAGCAGGTAGGACACGCCATAGTCCGACTTGGCGGCATTGGTGCGGCCGGAGAGCAGGATGCCGGCGATGCTCGCCAGCACGCCCGTCAGCACATAGGACAGAAACACGGTCCGCGAGGTGCGCAGCCCGGCGAAGGCGGCCGCCTTCGGGTTGGTGCCGATCAGGCAGAGATTGATGCCGAAGGCGGTGCGCGCCAGCATGAACCAGACCAGCCCGGCTACCACCAGGAAGACCAGAAGCGGCGCGGCGATGCCGAAGACCGTGCTGTTGCCGATCATCCCCCAGAGCTTGGGGAAGCCCACCACCGCCGGCCCGCCGGTCAGCACCAGGCAGATGCCCGTGAAGACCTGCCCGGTGCCGATGGTGGCGAGGATCGGCGTGATGCGCAGCCGGGTGATCAGGAAGCCGTTGATCGCCCCCGCCACCACGCCGATGCCGAGCGCGATGCCGATGCCCGCCAGCACCATCGGCAGCGGCAGGTTCACCAGCTCCGGCCCGCGCGGCCCGCCGACGGCATGGAAGAACAGACCGGCCAGGATGGCCGAGAGGTTGGCGATGCCGATGACCGAGAGGTCGATGCCGCCGGTCAGCATGGCCACCATCATCGCGATGGCCAGCAGCCCCAGCTCCGGCGCGATGAAGGTGATGGACTGGAAGACATAGGGGCGCAGGAACCGCTCGGGGTTCAGCGCCGCCATGCCGGCGAAGATCAGCACCGTCAGGATGAGGAGCTGCAGCAGGTTGGTGTCGGCGCGGCGCAGGCGCTGGAGAATGGCGCTCATCGGTCCCCTCCCTCAGGCCAGGCGCTTGCGGTCGCGCCAGGCGGTCACCGCCGTGGCGGCGATGACGATCAGGCCGACGACGATGCGCTGCCAGGTGGTGTCCACGCCGAGGATGATCAGGCTGTTGGTGATGACCACGAAGGTCAGCACGCCGAGCACCGCGCCGATCACCGTGCCGCGGCCACCGAAGATGCTGGCGCCGCCGAGCACGACGGCCGCGATCACGTCCAGCTCCATGCCCACCATGTCGCGCGGGTTGGCGGTCCAGATCATCGCGCCGTGCAGCAGGCCGGCGAAGCCCGCCAGCGCGCCGGCCAGCCCGTAGATGAAGAAGGTGGTGCGGCGGACGTTGAAGCCGACGCGCCGCGCCGCCTCCTCGCCGCCACCGAGGGCGTAGATGCTGCGGCCCATCATGGTGTAGCGCAGCATCAGGTGCACCAGCAGGGCGATCACCGCGAGGACCAGCACCATGGCGGAGAGCCCCGCCGCGCTGCCGTCCGGCCGCGCGATGGCGAAGAGGTCCGTCCGCGCGAAGTCGATCAGCTTGGGCGGCATCTGGCCGATATTGATCTGGCTGGTGCCGACCGCGCCGAGGATGAAGCCGCGCACGGCGGTGCCGGTGCCCAGCGTGACGATCAGCGGGATCATGCGGAAATAGTGGACGAAGACCGCGTTCACCAGCCCGAGGCCCAGGCCGATGCCGCTGGCCATCAGGAAGGGCAGGATGACGCCGTCGAAGCCCCAGGCGATCATCGCCTTCACCGTCAGGTACATGGCGGCGATGGCGAAGGCGGGGAAGGAGACGTCGATGCCACCGGAGAGCATCACCAGCAGCACGGCCAGCGCCAGGATACCGCTGATCACGCTGGCACGCAGCAGGCTGAAGATGTTGGAGGGCTGCCAGAAGACCGGGTTGACCACCCCGATCACCACCACCGCCAGCACCAGCACGGCGGCCACCATCAGCTCGGGATGGCGGCGCAGGGCATTGGCGAGCCCGCTCATGCCAGGGCTCCGAGCTGGCTGCTGAGCGCCGCCTCGCTGGTCTCCCCCGCCGCCACCTCGGAGACGAGGCGGCCGCGGTGCAGCACCAGGATGCGGTTGCAGTTGTCCACCAGCTCCGGCAGATCGTCGGAGATCATCAGCACTCCCAGGCCGCGCGCGCGGGCCAGTTCGCGGATCTTGCGGTGGATGCCGGCCTTGGAGCCGACATCGACGCCCACGGTGGGGCCGTTCAGGATCAACAGCTTTGGATCGTTCATCAGCCAGCGGCCGATCACCACGCGCTGCGCGTTGCCGCCCGAGAGCTGCGTCACCGGCCGGTTGCCGGTGGGGGTGGCGATGGCCATCTCGCGGATCATCGCCGCCGCCTCGCGCGCGGCGCGTCCGCCCTGCATGATGCCCATGCGGCTGAGCCGGTCATGCGAGGTGGCCAGCATGTTGCGGTCGATGGTCTGGGTGAGGAACAGGCCCTCGGTCAGCCGGTCCTCCGGCACATAGGCGATCCCCTCGGCGATGGCGTCCTGCACGCTGTCCAGCCGCAGCTCGCGCCCGTTTAGGCGGATGCTGCCGGCATAGCCGCGCTTCATGCCGAAGAGCGCCAGCGCCAGCTCCGTCCGCCCCGAGCCCAGCAGGCCGGAAATGCCGACGATCTCACCCGGCATCACCCGCAGGTTCACGTTCTCGATCTCGCCGGGCACCGTCAGGCCGGACACCTCCAGCAGCGGCTTCTGGCCGGGCTGGCCCTCCCAGCGGTAGCCCTCGGCGGCGATCTCCTGCCCGGTCATGGCGCGGGTGATCTTGGCTTCGTCGAACTCGCTGATCGGCCCGGCGGCGACCACGCGGCCGCTGCGGATCACCGTCAGCCGCTCGCTGATGTCGAGCATCTCGCGCATCTTGTGGCTGACGAAGAGCACGGCGATGCCGCGGCTCTGGATGTCGCGCACCACCCGGAACAGCGCCTCCACCTCGCGCCCGGTGAGCGCCGTGGTCGGCTCGTCCATGATCAGCAGGCGCGGGTCGGACATCAGCGCGCGGGCGATGGCGACGAGCTGCTTGCCGGCGGTCGGCAGCGTCTCCACCAACGCATCGAGATCCAGGTCCACGCCGAGCTTCTCGATCGCCGCGCGGGCGATGCGCCGCACCCGGCCCCAGGAGACCAGCTTGCGCCCCTCCTGCAGCTCGTTGCTGAGCGCCAGGTTCTCGGCGACGCTCAGATTCCCGAACAGCGAGAAGTCCTGGTAGATCACCTGCACGCCGCGGGCGATGGCCTCGCGCGGCGTCATGCCCTGCACCGGCTGGCCGTCGAACAGGATCTCGCCCCGGTCCGGCTGCCAGATGCCCGAGATCACCTTGATCAGCGTGGACTTGCCGGAGCCATTCTCGCCGGCGAGGCAGTGGATTTCGCCCTGCCCGATGGCGAGCGAGACGTCCTCCAGGGCGCGTACGGCGCCGAAGCTCTTGCCGAGATGGCGCAGTTCGATCAGCGGAGCGGTCATGGTGATCCGTCACGAAAGGCGCGGGGCGGTGTCGAGCCGCCCCGCGCGTTCAGCCAGACAGGAGGCTTCGGCTCAGAAGTTGTACTGAGCCATGTTCTCCTTGGTGACGCCGACCCAGCCCTGGCCGACCAGCACGTTGGGCTTCTTCGGGTCGGGCGCCTTCAGGTCGTGGTAGCCCTCCAGGCCGAGGTCCAGCCCGGCGCCGATCGGCTTCTTGGCCAGCGCCATCACCGCCATGATGTTCATGGCATAGCCCGCCACCGCCGGGTCCCAGAACTGGATGTAGTCGATGTCGCCGTTCTTCAGGTACTCGCCGGCGACGGAGACCAGCCCGGTGCCGGAGAAGAACAGCTTGCCCTTCAGGTTGCGCTCGGCGATCAGGCGGCCCGCGCCCGCCGAGGTCGGCATCGGCGCGCCGAGGATGCCCTTCAGGTCCGGATAGGCGGTCAGGACTTCCTTGAGCTTGTTGTAGTCGGTGGTCGCATCGTCATAAGTCTCGATGCGGCGCGTCACTTCCTGCATCTTCGGGAAGTGCTCTTTCTGGTAGGCGACTGCGCCGTCGATCCACTCGTTCTGCGACTGCGAGGTGAGGCTGCCGACGGTGGCGACGTACTTGCCCTCGCCGCCCATCTGCTTGCCCAGCACTTCCATCAGCTTGGCGCCGTAGGCGTGGTTGTCGAAGGCCTCGATGTCGTAGTCGGTGGCCTGCAGGTTGGAGGCCTCGTGCGAGATCACCACGATGCCCTGATCGCGCGCCTTCTGCAGCACCGGCTCCACCGCCTCGACGGAGAAGGGCACGATGCAGATGGCGTCCACGCCCTGCGCGATCAGGCTCTCGACCAGCTGCACCTGCGCCGCGGCGTCGGCCTGGCTCGGGCCGATCATCCAGGTGTCGTGGCCCTGATCCTTGCCGAACTGCTCGACGCCGACGCGCATCCGGTCGAACCAGGCGATGCCGTCCACCTTCACCACGGTGGCGATGACGCGCTTCTTGCCCGACTTGGCGCTGATCTCGGCGGGAACCTTGCTGGCGTCCACCGCCTTGCCCTGCGCCCAGGCCGGGCGGCCCATCGCGGCGGCGAGCGCGCCGCCGGCAGCCAGCGCACCGAATGCGCGCCTGTTGATCATGACCATCGCAGCCTCCCTTGCGTCCCTTGCCTTAATAGCTGCCGGCGGAAGCCGGCGCCTGCGTGACCAGTGCTACGCCCGAGCTGGCCCCGATCCGCGTGGCGCCAGCGGCGATCATCGCCTGCGCCGCCTCCAGCGTGCGAATGCCGCCCGAAGCCTTCACCCCCAGCGCGGCGCCGACCACGCCACGCATCAGCGCCACATCGGCCACCGTGGCGCCGCCGGTCGAGAAGCCGGTGGAAGTCTTGACGAAATCCGCCCCCACCTCGGCGGCGATCCGGCAGGCGGCGCGCTTCTGCTCGTCGTCCAGCAGGCAGGTCTCGATGATGACCTTCAGCACCTTGCCTGTGCAGGCGGCGCGTACGGCGGCGATATCCTCGCGCACCGCGTCCAGCCGGCCCTCGCGCAGGGCGCCGATGTTGATGACCATGTCGATCTCGTCGGCCCCGTTGCGCACCGCATTGGCGGTCTCGGCGGCCTTGTCCTGCGGCGTGGTCGCGCCGAGGGGGAAGCCCACCACCGAGCAGGTCTTCACGCCGCTGCCGCGCAGCGCCTCCGCCACGCGGGCAACATGCACCGGGTTGACGCAGACGGAGCAGAAGCGGAAACGCGCCGCCTCCTCACAGTAGCGCAGCACCTCGGCCGCCGTCGCCTCCGGCTTCAGCAGGGTATGGTCGATCAGTGTCGCGAGTTGCTCGGGCAAGAGGGGCCCGGTTCCGGCGTTGGCCATCGAAGCTGGTGTCCTCCGTGCCGGGCGGGGCTTCCACCGCGGCTCGATCTGCCCGTTTGTCACTTTTCTAACTATTGTTATATTTCTCACATCAAGGGCCGGGAACGTCAAGCGCCCTTCGATGGAGGAAGAATGGCTGAAGGCGAAGCCACGGGGCCTGCCGAGGGGACTACAAGCGGGCTTGCCAGCATGCGGCGCCACACCCGGCTCGCCCGGTTGCAAGAGCTGCTGCACCAACACGGCACCACGCGGCTCGACGAGGCAGCCCAGGCGCTCGGCGTTTCCTCCATGACCCTCCGCCGGGACCTTGCCATGCCCGGCCAGCCGCTGGCCTTGCTCGGCGGACATGTGGTGCCGGCGGGCAGCCTCGGCGGGCGCGGGCAGTATGTGCTGGAGCGCGAGCAGGACACCCATGCCGAAGCCAAACGCCAGGCCAGTCGTCACGCCGCGCGACATGTTGAGGAGGGCGATACACTTTTCGTTGATTGCGGCACCACCCTGCCCCATCTCATCACGGCGCTGCCGGCCCACCTCTCCCTGACCATCGTGTGCTACGCGCTGAACATCGCCAGTCTCGCCTCGCGCCGGCCGAACACCCAGCTTGTGCTGCTCGGCGGCCTGTTCCATCCCGCCTCGGCCAGTTTCGCCTCGGAGGAGGGGCTGCACGCGCTGCGCCGGCTGCGCATCAACAAGGCCTTCATCTCCGCCGGCGGCGTGCATGCCACCGGCGGCGCCACCTGCACCAACTTCCACGAGGTGCCGGTGAAGCAGGTCGCCATGGCCGCCGCCGCGCAGTCCTTCCTGGTGGTGGATGGCAGCAAATTCGGCCGGCTGCGGCCCGCCTATTTCGCCCCCCTCTCCGCCTTCGCGCGCATCCTGACCGATGCCGCCGCCTGCCCCGAGGCGGCCGGCCTCGCCCCGCCCGGCCAGCCCTTGCTTGACGCCGCGCCGGCCGGTTCCTAACCCCCGCCCCAGACCAGCACAGCCGAGGAAAGCGCCATGCAGGAGATCGTCGTCGGCGTTGATGTGGGCACCGGCAGCGCCCGCGCGGGCGCCTTCACGCTGGACGGCACCATGCTGGGCCAGGCGGTGCAGCCCATCCGCATGTGGCGGCCGGCGCCGGACCATGTGCAGCAGTCCTCGGAAGACATCTGGGCCGCCGTCTGCGCTGCCGTGCGTGGCGCCCTGGCCGGGATCGCCGATGCGCGGGTGCGGGGCCTCGGCTTCGACGCCACCTGCTCCCTGGTGGTGCTGGACGCCGCCGGCCGCCCCGCCTCGATCAGCCCTGACGGCGCCGCCGAGCAGGATGTCATGGTCTGGATGGATCACCGCGCCGCGGCCCAGGCCGAGCGCATCAATGCCGGCGGGCATGACGTGCTGCGCTATGTCGGCGGCCGCATCTCGCTAGAGATGCAGACGCCCAAGCTGCTCTGGCTGAAGGAGAATCTGCCGGAGACCTGGCGCCGCGCCGCCCATTTCTTTGACCTGCCGGACTATTTGACATGGCGCGCCACCGGCAGCCTGACGCGCTCGCTCTGCTCCACCGTCTGCAAATGGACCTATCTCGGCCAGGAGAACCGCTGGGACGCCGGCTATTTCCGCGCCATCGGCCTCGGCGACCTGGCGGAGGAGGGCTTCCGCCGCCTCGGCACCGAGATCCTGCCGCCCGGTGCCCCGCTGGGCGGCCTCTCCGCCGAGGCGGCGACGGCACTGGGCCTGCAACCCGGCATTCCGGTGGGTGCCTCGGCCATCGATGCCCATGCCGGCGGCCTCGGCGTGATCGGCGCCGCGCTCGACGGCACGGCGCCTGACCGCGAGGCGCTGCAGCACCGGCTGGCGCTGATCGGCGGCACTTCCTCCTGCCATATGGCGGTCTCCGAGGCGCCCCGCTTCGTGCCGGGCATCTGGGGTCCCTACTACTCGGCCATGCTGCCGGGCCTCTGGCTGAACGAGGGCGGCCAGTCGGCAACCGGCAGCCTGGTGGACCACATCATCCTCACCCATGCCGCCTATCCCGCCCTGGCGGAGGAAGCGCAGCGCCGCGGCGCCACCATCTACCAACTGCTGAACGAGCGGCTGGACGTGCTGGCGGTGGGCCTCCCCTTCCCCGCCGCGCTGACGGAATCCCTGCATGTGATGCCGGATTTCCACGGCAACCGCTCGCCGCGCGCGGATGCCTCGCTGCGCGGCATGATCTCTGGCCTGCGGCTCTCCGCGACAGCGGACGATCTCGCCTTGCTCTATCTCGCCACCATCCAGGCCATCGCCTATGGCACGCGGCACATCATCGAGACGATGAACGCCGAGGGCTACGCGATCGACACCGTGCTGGCCTGCGGCGGCGGCACCAAGAACCCGGTCTTCCTGCGCGAGCATGCCGATGCCACCGGCTGCCGTCTGGTGCTGCCGCGCGAGCCGGAGGCGATCCTGCTCGGCGCCGCCATGCTTGGCGCGGTGGCGGGCGGCGCGCATGCCACCCTGCCCGACGCGATGGCGGCGATGAGCAGTCCCGGCCGGGTGCTGTCCCCCGGTGAGGCGGCCGTGCGCCGCTACCACGACGCCAAATATGCCGTCTTCCAGCGCATGCACCGTGACCAGATGGATTATCGCACCCTGATGCAGGCGCCCGCATAGGGCGCGTGCGGGGCGCCCCGCCGGCCGCTCAGGTGCCGCAGAAGGTCTGCTGGACGCGTTCCTCGGGCTCGGGCGGCAGGGCATAGCGCTCGAAGTCCGGCTGCTCGTCATAAGGGCGCGACAGCACCAGGAGCAGTTCCTCGAAGGGGCCGAAGTCCTGCCGCTCGACGGCGGCCTGCAGCGCCGCCTCCACCCGGTGATTGCGGGGAATGAAGGCTGGATTCACCGCCTGCATGGCGGCGCGGCGGGTCTGCGGTTCACCACCCTCCTGCGCCAGGCGCCGACGCCAGGATGCGGCCCATTCGTCATAGGCCTCCGGCTGCGCGAACAATGCCCGCGGGCGCGCATCGCCTTCTGTCCCCAGTACCGCCTCAGAGAGGCCGCGGAAGGTCAGGTTAAAGTCGGCACCGTTCTCCGCCATGCGCTTCAGAAGGTCCTGCACAAGCGCGGCATCGCCTTCCTGCTCGGTGGCAAGGCCGATCTTGCGCCGCAACCCGCCCAGATAGGCAGCCTCGAAGCGCGGGCCGAACTCCGCCAGCACCGCCTGCGCCTCCTCGATCGCCGCATCCCCGTCCTCCGCCAGCAGGGGCAGCAGGGTCTCGGCCAGCCGGGCGAGGTTCCACTGCGCGATGCGCGGCTGGTTGCCGTAGGCATAGCGACCCATGTAGTCGATCGAGCTGAACACCGTGGCCGGATCATAGGCGTCCATGAAGGCGCAGGGCCCGTAGTCGATCGTCTCGCCGGAAATGGAGGTGTTGTCGGTGTTCATCACTCCATGGATGAAGCCGATGAGCAGCCACTGGGCGATCAAGTCGGCCTGCCGTTCCACCACGCCCTTCAAGAAGGCGCGGTAGGGATTCCCGTCCTGAGCGGCTTTCGGATCGTGGCGCGCGATGGCATGGTCGGCCAGTAGCCGGACGCCTTCGAAATCGCCGCGCGCGGCGAAATACTGGAAGCTGCCGACACGGATGTGGCTGGCGGCGACACGCGTCAGGACAGCCCCGGGCAAGGCCGTCTCGCGCAATACCGCCTCCCCGGTCGTCACCGCCGCCAGGCTGCGCGTCGTCGGCACGCCGAGGGCCGCCATGGCCTCACTGACGAGGTATTCGCGCAGCACCGGACCCAAGGCGGCGCGCCCATCCCCCCGGCGGGAGAAGGGCGTCGGGCCGGAGCCCTTGAGCTGAATGTCTCGGCGCGCGCCATTCCGGCCCACCACCTCGCCCAGCAGGATGGCGCGGCCGTCGCCGAGTTGCGGCACGAATTGCCCGAACTGGTGTCCGGCATAGGCGAGCGCGATGGACGCCGCCCCCTCCGGCACGCGGTTGCCGGACAGGATCGCCACCCCCTCGGGGCTGGCCAGCGCGTCAGGATCGAGGCCAAGGGTTTCGGCCACCGCCCGGTTCACGCGCACCAGCGCCGGCGCGGCCACAGGCGTCGGCTCGACGCGGGCATAGAAGCGCTCCGGCAGGCTGGCGTAGGACGTGTCGAAGGGAAAATGGAGCGGCATGGTCAGCCCTTCATGGATGCGGCGCAGGGGATGGCTCCAGGCGAGCCGCGCCATGGCAGGCCGCACGCTGCAAGGGTTGCCACGCGCACGCCGCGAGAGATGTGCATGATCCATCCCAGATTGGCTCTCGCGCAGGCCGCGACAAGGCGGTGCTCCCGCTCATGCCGGCCCTGAGACCGGCCTCTGGAGAGGCCAATGGAGCACCCGCGCTATGTCTTTCGCCCCTCGGCCATGTCGGCCTGCTCGATGGCGGTCGGGTTCACCCAGCTCTCCGCCAGGTCCGTCAACTCTCGGTCCAGCTGGTAGCCGGCCTCAACGGAGCGCAGCATGGCCTGGCAAAGCTCGTGCTGCCCCAGTTCGCTGGCGAGCGCCCGCACCGTGCCCCAAACGGCGATGCAATAATGCTCGAATTTCTGCACGCCGGCGATCAGCACCGCCTGCTTCAGTTCCGGCGTCTGCGCTGCCCCCAGCAATGTCCCGGTCTCCTCGATCAACCCGCGTGCGGCAGGGTTGGTCACGCCCTTCCCCCCGCCTCCCAGCCTCTCCAGCGCGCGGCCCACCTCCTGCGAGAGTTGTTCGCCCTGCAGGAGCCGCTGCTCCAGCAAGCGGCGCAGGTCCGCATTCCGGATCGACCCCAACTGGCTCCGCAGCGCGCCGGCGGCCCGGGTCTCGGCATCACGGATGGCAGAGAGCTCGTAGGCGAGCAACTCGGCAGGCGACTGGATCGCCATGGCGTATCCCCCGATCTCTGTGAGACATGGCCCGCAGGAGGCGCAGGACATAACCGCCGGCCCTCGGGGGAGGTTCCGCTTCAGGCTGCGAGGGCGCTCGCCGGCGCCCCGCATTGAAGATTCACCGGTGCCGCGTTACCCGGCGTGAGGGAGCCGTCAGCACTGCGCTGGCGCCGCCCGCGCAGTAACCCTTCGTGAGGATGCAACGGCATGAGGCTATTTCCGGACTGCATGCGCTGGCCTGAACCCGCCGCCGCGACATGGAGCAGCGTGCCCAGCCACAACGGCCTGTCATCCCCGACCTCGGAGCGCGCTTTCGTGCCGCCGCACCGGCCCGCAGGGGTTTGATGATGGCCGCGAGGCTCTGGTTCATCGGTAGCCTGCTCGTGGCGCTGGGCCTCGCGGCACGGCTGATCGGCTGGGATGCCCTGCTGTGGATCCCCCGCAGCATCATGGACTTCATCTACGAGGACCCGGCGACCTCGGGGATCATCACGCTTGGCATTCTACTGATGGTGGTGGCGCAGCTGATCCGCCGTCGCGACTGAGCGCGCCAGCCGCGGCCTCCTCCGGCGCAGCCTGCCGGATGCCGTCGAGCATGGCGACCACCTCCTCGACCGGCCGGGGCGCGCTGAACAGGTAGCCCTGCACCTCGTTGCATCCCTGTTCCCGCAGAGCGAGGAACTGTTCCCGCGTCTCGACGCCCTCCGCGTTCACGGCCATGCCGAGCATCCTGCCCAGGCTCACCACCGTGCTCACGATCGCCGCGCAATCCTCCTGCTCCATCATCCCACGCACGAAGGACTGGTCGATCTTGATCTTGTCGAATGGAAAGCGCCTGAGGTAGCTGAGCGAGGAATAGCCGGTGCCGAAGTCGTCCATGGCGATGCGCACGCCCTGCGCCCGCAGCCCGTGCAGGATCTCCAGCACCATTTCGTCATCGAGCAGCAGCAGGGATTCGGTGATCTCGAGTTCGAGCCGCGCCGGGTCCAGCCCACTCTCGGCCAGCGCCTCGGCGACGATGCGGGGCAGGGAGCGGTCACGGAACTGCACGGGAGAGAGGTTCACGGCCACCTTCACCGGGAGCGGCCAGCGGACGGCATCGGCACAGGCCTTGCGGATCACCCAGGCGCCGATCGCGGTGATCATGCCCGTCTCCTCAGCGACAGGGATGAACACCGCCGGCGAGACGCTGCCGCGCGCCGGATGCTGCCAGCGCAGCAGCGCCTCGAAGCCACCGACGCGGTTCCGTTCGGTGTCCACCAGCGGCTGGTAGAACAGGGAAAGCTGGCCCCGGGCCAGGGCGGAGCCAAGGTCCGCCTCCAGCTCCCGCCGGGCACGCATCTGCTCGTCCATGCCGGGCTCGAAGAAGCGGAAGGCGCCGCGCCCGTCCTCCTTCGCGCGATAGAGCGCGAGGTCGGCGCAGCGCATCAGAACATCCGCATCGGGCGTCCCGAGGCCCGCCAGCGCGATGCCGATGCTGGTCCCGATCAGGACGTGATGGCCGCCGATCTCGAAGGCTTCCGAGAGCGCGGCGATGATGCGGGCCGCCGCCGCCGCGGCCTCCGTCGGCTGGGAGGCGCCCTCCTGCACCACCGCGAACTCGTCCCCGCCGAGCCGGACCACTAGGTCGGTCTCCCGCACGCAGGCCCGCAGGCGTGCCGCCACCGCCTGCAGCAGCGCGTCGCCCGCCGGATGCCCCAGGCTGTCGTTCACCGCCTTGAAGCGATCCAGGTCCAGGCAGAGGACCGCCACCCCCTCGCCACGCCGCACCCGCGCCAGCGCCCGCACCATGTGCTCGCGGAAGGCCGCGCGATTGGGCAGGCCTGTCAACGCGTCATGCCGCGCCATATGGGCCAGGCGGGACTCGGCCTGCTTGCGCTCCGTCACGTCCTCATAGGTCGCCACCCAGCCGCCGCCCTCCACCGGGCGGTGCACGACGGAAATCCAGCGTTCGTCCGGCAGGCAAGCGGTGAAGGCCTGGGCGGCGGCGGCCGACGCACCGGGTGGCGGAAGCAGCGCCGGAAGGCCCTTGGCGGCGAAAATCTCGTGCGGCATCGCCCCTGCCGCCGGCGCGCCGAACATCTCGCTGAAGCGCCGGTTCACCACGGCCAGCCGGCCATCCGGCCCGAACAGGCAAAGGCCCTGCATCATGTTGGAGAGCGCCGCGTCCAGCCGCGCGTGCTGCACGGCGATCTCGCCGGCATGGTTTGAGGCCTGGGTCTGCATCAGGGCGTGGATACGCTCCATCGCCGCGGCGATGCTGCCCTGCATGATGGCCAGCGCGCGCAGGAGTTGCGCCGTCTCGCCACGTCCGCGCACGACGATGCGGTTGTCCAGCCGACCGGCAGCGATGGCATCGGCAACCTGCAGCGCCCGGCGCAGCGCCGGCACGATTGAGCGCGTCAGGATGAAGGTGATCACCAGCGCGACGGCGATCGAGAAGCCCATGGCCCACCAGGTCCGCCGTACCGTGCTCTCCACCACGAGATCCGCCTCCCGGCGCTGGCGGAATCCATCGGCGGCATAGACCTCGACGGCGACGTCGAAATCGCGCTCCGAGGCCGTGAGCGCGTCAAGCAGGGCGACATCGTCGGCGCCCTGCTCGCCAGCGTGCTCTCTGGCCTGCCGCAGGCCAGCCACGAGCCGTTTGGCGACCGTCATCGCCGCCGGCGAGGTGGCGCGGCTTCTGGCGACCTCAAGATCATCGGTGATCTCCTGCAACGCCTCCGCCAGAGCGCGATGCGCGCCGTTGCCGCCAGGCCGTCGGAACTCCGCCTCGGCATGCAGCAACCCATTCTGGGCCGCACGCAGATAGCTCATTGCCAGGAAGGAGTCGTCGTAGAGCTGCGTGGTGATGGCGCCAAGCTCACGCTGCGCGCTGCGGGTGAAACTGCCGAGCGCCACCGTCACGCTGGTCAGCGCGAGACAGCCGAGCAGGATCTTCAGCCGGATCGACATCCTGCCTCGCTCCATTCCTTGCCTGGACCTGTGGGCCAGGACCGTGTCAGCGCACCTGGACCGTCAGGCGCATGCGCGGATGGATGCCGCATCGCACTTCCACCATGCCGGCCTGTGGGAGCGGCAGGCGCAGGACATCGCCTGGCGGCTGCAGATCGGAGCTCATCTCCACCCCTGGCCCGGAGGCGTTGATCTGGTGCGGGAACTCGTCCTCGTTGGAAAAGCGCAGCACCGTGCCCCGCGCCACCGCGAGCGCGTTGACCGAGAAGGCGCGGTCGCGCTGCGCCACCAGCGGCCCTGCATCGCCAGCCAGTGCGCCGGCGCCACCGGCGAGCAGCAGCGAGGAGGCCAGGATCATCGCGGCCCTCACTGCGCCGCCCTCCGCTCGGCGGAGATCAGATAGGCCTGGGTTCGCGCCAGGAGCATGGGGTCCCCCGAGGGTGCAATGCCAGCGACCAGGCTGGTCGGGATGAAGCGCAGGTCGCGCCGGGCCGCGTCCTGCGGCGCCGCCAAGGCCTGCAGGGAGAGGGTGCCGAGCTCAGCCAGCGGCCGCTCCGCCGGCCAGGGGCGCGAGCCATCCCGGGTGTCGTCTCCCGGCGCGGCGAGTTGCACCAGGAGGCGGAAGGCCGCCTCACCCAGTGCCAGCCGTTCGCGCAGTTCCGCCGCGAGATAGTCGGCCGGGCGGGCGGCGGCCTGCCCGGGGCTCAGATGCCGCAGACCGGCTTGCGGCAGGATGCGGTAGCGCCCAAACCGCGCCTCGCCGGCCGCATTGCTGAAGCGAAAGGCATTGACGCCGAAATAAGCCTCCGTCGCATAGCTGGCGGGGGCCGGCTTGGGATCCTCCAGGAAGGCCCGCACAGCTGGGCTTTCGGCCGCGAGGGCCTGCAAGGCGGCAGAGTTCGGTACGGCCCGCAGGAAGGCGAGGAAGGCCTCCGGCGTGGCGGCGGGAAAGCCGTCATAGGAATGGGCGACGATATCCGTCTCCCCTTCCTCGGGCAGGAGGAACTTGATCGCCATGCCACGCGGGCTGGCGGCGGGGTCGCCATCCGGCAGGCCGGGCATGGCGGCAAAGTTGGAGAACCGCACCAGCACCGGCACCGCCCCGCCGGCGAGATGGGGCGCCCGGCTCAGGCGCGGCGCCTCCGGGTGCGGCTGGAAGCGCCCCGTGCAGAGCAGGCCCTTGGCATGCACCGCCCGCGCCGCCCGGTGCGGCCCCTCAAACAGGCTGTCGAAGGCATCAACGATGCCGGCGGGAAGGCCGGAGCGGCCGGGCTGCGCGCGTGCCATCCCCGCCATGGCGGCACTGCCCAGCACGGCCCCAAGAATGCCGCGCCTCGCCCATGCGGCCCTCGCCCCGCCTGAATGCGCTGGCCCTGTCATGGCCCTCACTCCCTTGACCGGAGCGGAGCCTAGGAAGCCAATTGCGAAGAAAGCCTTGATCGCGGTGCCGCCGACGCGGCTATTGGCGCGCGCCGCTCAGCCCATGCCGATCAGCCGCCGGAGCAGTCCGGCATAGCGGGTGGCGGCGGTGGCCTGGCGCGCGGCTTCCTCCGGCATGCCCTGGCAAGCGGCGGCGGCCATGCTGGCGGCGCCGAGCTGGAAGGCAAGGTAGCAGGGCCGGTAGGCATCCGAGAGCGCCGGGTCGGTCGCATGGCCGGATTCCGCCGCCACTGCCGCTGCCAGCAGACCAGGATCAAGCCCGAGCTCCACCTCGGCGCCGACCAGATCCCAGGCGAGATCCTGGCAGCCGATGAGATCATGCGCCATGTGGTGGTCCAGCGCGTCGGCCTTCAGCAGCCGCCCATCGGGGAGAGACAGCCATTCCCAGGGGTGCAGTCGGTTGTCGCTGGCAATCCGGCACAGGCGCGCCTCAAGCCTGGGCAGGTCTGGCTGTCGCCGCCGCAGCGCGCGGGCCGCCGGCTCACCCAGCGCCTCGGCCGCATTGTGGCAGGCCATGTCCCAGAGCGCTACCAGGCTGGCGCCTCCGCCCTCGCGCGGGAAGTGTCGGCGGCGGAAGCCCAGGTAGCGGGCCACCGGCGCCACCAGCGCGGCGGACGGGCGGGGCGCCTGATCCAGCCCACGCGCCGTCTCCTCCCAGGCGGAAATCAGGAACCCGTGCCGGTGGCCCGCGAGTGCCGGCACCAGCCCCGCCTCCGAAAGCATCTGCCCCATGCGCGCCTTGTCCTCGGCCGCGGGGCCGAGGCCGGCGAACTTCAGCAGCCAGGACCGCCCCCCGGCCTGCAGGAGGAACTTGCGGCGCTCCTGCTGCGGGTTGGCTGGCGGCCAGGGCGTACCCTCGCCATAGCGCAACGCCCGCCAGCCGCCGCCGGAGAGGTCTCGCAGAGGCGCCTCGGCGGGGCCGGTCAGGTCGCCGGCCCAGTGCTCCAGGCGATGCGCGGGCTCCGGGGCGTGCAGCACCAGCCGGTCGAAGTCGCAGACATGCCGCGCGGCGACGGACCAGCGGGCACGGTGCCGGGTGCTGGCCTGCGGGCCGGGTGCCCCCGCATGGCTGGGGAAGAAATGCAGGCGCCCGGGCGCAACGCCTCCCTCCTCCAGCATGTCCGCCACCGCGCCCATGGAACTGCCGGAAAGCCCGGGCCCCTCGTCCACGATGGCGCGCGGCCCCTCGCCCCGCAGCAGGGCCGCCCGGACCTCATCGGAAAGCGCCAGACGCCGCCCGAAAGGGTGCCCGACCGGCCGCAGGCTGACTGGCGGCGCCGCGCCCAGCGCCGTGGCCACCAGCGCCGCCAGAGGCAGGCCGATGCTGCGCAACCCGATGACGCCGGTCTCCGCCCCGAGTCCGGCCTCCATCGCCGCCTGCAGATAGGCTTCCGGATAGAGGGCATAGAAGCTGAAGCCCTCCATGCGCTTCGGCGCGACCAGCTCGGGCAGCGGACCGGGCAAGGCGACCTCCGCCAGCGGCGGCAGGTGCCGAAACCCGCTGGACCAGGAGGCCTGCAATGCCGCCGCGAGGTGCATCAGCAACGCCGTTCCGGCTTCGCGCAGGGCCGAGGGCGCATCCGCGCCACGTAGCGCGAATTCGGCATCCGCGAGGCCCTGCGCCAGCTCGCCCGCCTCGATGAAGCGAGCAGCCAAGGCACTGTGGCGCACGATGCCGGGCGGCAGCCCTGCAAGCTGCCGCAGGCCCTCGGCCAGGGCGCTCAGCCGGACGCGTGGGTCCTCCTGCCGGTCGGCATCGCCATAGACGATCATGCCGGCCGGCGGCCGCCCCGGTTCAGCGCAGGGTGGCGCTGGCGCTGGCGCCCGCGCCGTAGTTGCTCGCCGCCGGCTGCCGCATCAGCTCGCTGAACCAGCCGATGGTGGATTGCAGCCCGGCGACCAGCGTGGTGCGCGGCTGCCAGCCGAGCAGTTCGCGCGCGCGGGAGATGTCGGGCCGGCGGCGACGGGGATCGTCCACCGGCAGCGGCTGATGAACGACGACGGAGCGCGTATCCACCATGCTCAGCACACGCTCCACCAGTTCCGCCACCGTCAGTTCGGTTGGGTTGCCGAGGTTGACGGCGCCGGGCTGGTCGCCCTCATAGGCCATCAGGCGCATCAGCCCGTCCACCAGGTCATGCGCATAGCAGAAGGAGCGGGTCTGGCTGCCATCGCCATAGACGGTGATATCCGCCCCCTCCAGCGCCTGGGTGATGACGTTGGAGACGACACGCCCATCATCCGCCCGCATGCGCGGCCCGTAGGTGTTGAAGATGCGCGCAACGCGGACCTCGGCACGGCGCCCGCGGTCGAAGTCGAAAGCCAGCGCCTCGGCGGCGCGCTTGCCCTCGTCGTAGCAGGCGCGAGGTCCTGTGGAGTTCACGTTGCCCCAATAGGTCTCGACCTGCGGATGCACCTCGGGGTCGCCGTAGATCTCGCTGGTCGAGGCCATCAGGAAGCGCGCGCCATGCGACTCCGCCAGCCGCAACAGGTTGCGCGTGCCCATGACACTGGTCAGCATCGTGTGCTCGGGGTCCGCCTGGTACTGCACCGGCGAGGCCGCGCAGGCCAGGTTGAAGACCCGGTCGAGATGCTTCGGCAGCGCGCGGGCCGGAAGTTTCTCGATGACGTCCGCCTCGACGAAGGTGAAGCGTGGCTCATTCTCCAGGTGGCGCAGGTTCCTGGCATGGCCGGTCTGCAGGTTGTCCACGCAGACCACATGGTCTCCCTGTGCCAGCAGCGCGTCGCAGAGATGCGACCCCAGGAAGCCCGCACCACCGGCCACCAGGACGTGCTTCGCTTTACCGTTCTTCATGGACGTCCACCTGTGGGAAGGAGTGTGGCGCCGCACCGTGCAGCGCCGCGAAGGCGGGTTCGGGCAGCGACGCGCGGGCGCCGGCCTCCCGGATGTAGGATTCGAGCTCGGCGGCCCGGTGCGCGGCGCTGTGGCCGGCCAGGATGCGCCGTCGCGCCGCCTCGCTCTGCTGCCGCCGTGCTGCCTCCGGCCGCTCGCCCAGGGCGCGCAGCACATCCGCGGGCGTATCGGCCAGCACGATCTCGGAGTCCGGCGCGAAGAGCGTGTCGAGCCCGTCCCAGCGGTCGGAAATGACGGGGGTGCCGCAGGCAGCCGCTTCGAAGAGCCGCACGCTGGGGCTCCAGCCGGCGCGGATCATGTCGGCGCGGGTGACGTTCAGCGTGTAGCGGCTGGCGGCGTAGAAGGCCGGATGCTCGGCCGGCGGCACATGGTCCAGCCGCTCGACATTCGCCGGCCAGTCGATCTCCGCCGGATATTGCGGCCCGGCGACGACGAAGCGCAGCTCCGGCGCGCGCCGCGCCGGCTCCAGCAGCAGCCGCTCCAGCGTCGGCTGGCGGTCCGGGCTGTAGGTGCCGAGATAGCTGAGGTCCCAGCGCTGCGCGACCGCCATGGGCCGGTAGGCTTCGGTGTCCACCGAGCAGTAGAGCGGCCGCGCGGCAGGCGAGCCGTAGTGCTCCATCAGCCGGTCCAGCGTCGGGCCGCCGGTGAAGGAGAGATAGAGATCGTAGCCCGGGATCAGCGCGGGGGAGAGGTATTCCTCGTCGCCACGCGCCAGTTTCGCCAGGGTGACCGGCGTGTCGATGTCGTAGAAGGCGGTGACGCCGCGCGCCACCTTCTGCACCAGGGCACCGACCGCGACCCCTTCGGGCACGTAGGAGCCGACGATGACGGCATCCGCCTCGGCGATTGCCTCCCGCCAGATGCCGAGCCCGTCAAGATCGCTGTAGAATTCGAGACGGCAGAAATCCGGCTGCGGCAGGTCGCGATGCGCCGCGTACCAGGGCACGTCGCGCTCCAGGAAGAGGATGCGGTGCCCGCGCGCGGCGAAGGAGCGCAACAGCGCGCGAAAGGTGGTGGCATGGCCGTTCCCCCAGGAGGAGGAAAGGCTCAGCCCGAGCACCACGATGTTGAGCGGCGCCGCGCTCATGCCGCGCTCCGCGCCGCCGAGGCCGCCTTGCGCGCCGCCTCCTCGCGCAGCAGCGCGTCCACCTGCGCGCCGCGCAGCGCATAGGTGTGGCCGGCCAGGATGCGCGCCCGCGCCGCCTCGCCGATGGCCCGCGCCCGCTCCGGCGTCAGCGCCGCGACATGCTCGGCGACGTCCTTGCCGTCGCGCGCCACCAGCACCTCCTCGCCTTCCTTCAGGAACAGCTCCAGCCCGACCCAGGCATCGGTGATCAGGCAGGCTCCCGCCCCCGCCGCCTCGAAGACGCGGGTGGCCGGCGAGAAGCCGGTCTTCGCCATGCTGTCCCGCGCGATGTTCAGCACCGCCAGCGGCGAGGTGTTGAAGGCATTGTGGTCGCGCGTCCGCACATGGCCGATATGGCGGACGTTCGGCGGCATCGCCTTGCTCTCCCAGCCATTGCCGCCGATCAGGAACTTGCGCTGCGGCAGCGCGGCGGCCGGCTCCAGGAAGAACTGCTCCACCCGCGCCTCGCGGTCCGGCAGGCGGTTGCCGAGGAAGGCGAGATCCACGGCGAAGCGCGGCTCGGCCGGCACGGGATGGTGCGTCTCCGCGTCCAGCGCGTTGTAGACCGGCACGCAGCGCCGCGCGCCCAAGCCCTCATAGGCCTGCACGACCGGCGGGCCGCCGCCATAGGTCAGCACCAGGTCGAGCGAGGGCAGCACGCGCCGCAGCGGATGGTCCGGCGCCGCGCCGATCTCGGCAAGGGTGGCGGGCGCGTCCACGTCCCAGAAGATGCGGATGGCCTCCGGCCGGCTGGCGCGCATCACGCCTTCCACCAGCAGGTCGTCGAAGACGCCGACGCCGCTGGCCTTCACCACCACATCGGCCGCCGCCGCCTCGGCGATGACGCCCTGCGCCGCCCCTTCCGTGGCCGGATAGACCACCACCTTGGCCCAGTCCGGCGGCTCGATGTCGCGGTGTTGCTGGCGGTCGAAGGCGTCGGGCTCGTAGAAGGTGATCGTGTGGCCGCGTTGCGCCAGGTCACGCAGCATGCCGCGATAATAGGTGGCCGCGCCGTTCCAGTAGGCGGACAGCAGGCTGGACCCGTAGAAGGCGATCTTCATGCGGCGGTCTCCGCGGTGTGGCCGGCGCGCAAGGTAGCGACGATCCCGAGCAGCTCCTCCGCCCGGTGCGCGCAACTGTGGCGGGCACGAATGGTTTCAAGGCCGCTGGCGATCAGCGATTCCCGCAGCGCCGCGTCATTCCGGAGCGCGGTCATGTGGCGCTCCATCTCCGCCTCGTCACGCGCCACGAGATAGTCGCGCCCGGGGCGGAACAGCCCTTCCGCATCCTCCCAGGGGGAGCAGACCAGCGGAATGCCGCAGGCCAGCGCCTCGAAGACGCGGATCGTGGGGATGCCCGGCAGCATCTGCACGTAGAAGCGGCGTGGCACATGCACGGTGGCGAGGTGGCGCGCGAAGACCTCCGGCGCGGCGGCATTCGGCAGCCAGCCATGATAGCGTGCGCCGTGGCGCCGCAGCGCCGCCAGCGCGGCCTCGGGATAGCGCACGCCATAGATGTCGAGCGGCAGCCCCACGGTGCTCGCCGGCCGCAGCAGGAAGCTCTCCAGCTCCTCGCTGCGTTCGTCGTCGCCCCAGTTGCCGATCCAGACCAGCCCCTCGCGCGGCCCGTCCGAAGGCTGGGGCCGGAAGTGCCGGGTATCGGCGGCCTCGTGCCAGACCCAGACGCGGTCGCGCCAGCCCCAGTGGCGGTAGACCTCAGCCAATGTCGCGCCGAAGGCGAGCACGCCGTCATAGCCGTCGAGCGGCATGTTGCGCATCGCCGCGGGATCACTGACGGCGCGGTGGTGCGTGTCGTGGAACAGCAGGGTGAAGCGCGCGCCATTCGCCCGCATGCGGCCGAGCGCACCAACCAGTTCCGGCGCGTTCCACTCGTGCACGATCACCAGATCGGCCGTTTCGAGCGTTGCCGTGCAATCCTCCAGCGCGTCGAAAGGCCGCGCGACGAGTTCCGGATAGGCATCGCGATAGGCGGCGAGACCGGCCTCGCCATGGTCCTGCAGCAGGTTCTGCAAGCTCCAGCCGTTGCGCGGCTCCAGCGCCAGCACGGCATGTCCGCGCCGTTGCAGCTCCCGCAGCACGCCGCGCACGAAATGCGCGTTGCCATGGTTCCAGCAGGATTCCAGCGAATGGGTGAAATAGACGATCCTCACGCCTGCGCCTCCTGGCATGGCTGCGGCGCCAGCACCGCGTGGTAGAGTTCGCGCGTGCCCCGCGCCATGGCCTCGGGGGTGTAGCGCCGCGCCCGCGCCGCGGCCGCAGCGCCGCGCCGGTGCCGCAGCGCCGCGTCGCCCGACAGGCGTTCGATGGCGGCCACGAAGCCGTCACCATCCTCGGGGTGCACGTAGTCGGCCGCGTCGCCCCAGATCTCGCGGAAGCTGGCGATGTCGGAGAGCACCAGCGGGCATCCCGCCTGCGCCGCTTCCAGCACGGCGAGGCCGAAGGGCTCGTAGCGCGCCGGCGAGATGAAGAGGCTGGCCGCCTCGAAGCAGGCCGCCATCTGGCCGCTGTCGAGCGATCCCAGATTGTGCAGGCTGGGCAGGGCGATGGCACCGCCCTGCGGCCCCGCCAGCGGCCCGGCGGTGACCACCGGCAGCGGCAGCCGCGCGGCGATCCCGTCAAGCAGGCCGACATTCTTTCCCTCGTCCCACAGCCGGCCGGCGGCGAAAACGAAACTCTCCGGCAAGGCGGCCGGTGGCTGGGCCGCAGGCAGGCGGGTGCGGCCGTTGTGCACAACCCGCGGAGGGGCGGCGAGACCATAGAGCCGGGCGGTGGTGGCGGCGAAAGCGGCACTGGGCGCCAGCAGACGGTCGGCGGCGCGATAGCCCTCCGCCACCAGCGCGCTGCGCCAGGCGAGATCGGCCGGCAGCAGCCCGCCGCGCACCGCTTCCCACCAGCTCGCCACGCAGGAATGGCAGGCGGCGACCACCGGCATGGTGAAGCCGCCGCCCGCCGCCAGGGCCGGGCTGTTCAGATGCACGAGATCCGCGGCTTCCGCCCGCGCCAGGGCGGCGAGGCGGTGGCCCGCCTCCAGCACGGTGGCGGCGTCCTCCGCTGTCCATTCGAGAGCGAGGCCGGTTTCGATGAGGCGCAACCCGGGAATGGCCGCCGCTGCCGCCCGCTGCCGCGCTCCCGGCGCCGGGCCGAGCACGGCGAGCACGACCGAGACACCCTCGTCGATCAGCCCGCGCGCCAGATCGAGCGCATAGGTCCAGACGCCGCCCACGGCATCGGCTGTCATCAGCAGGCGCAGCGAGGAGGGCACGGCAGAGGAGCCTAGCGCGCGCAAGGCACCGCCTCCGGCCTATCCTTCATCGTGCGGCCTCAGCCACGTCGGCCGGATTGCGCAGCGCCTGCGCCTCGCTCAGCCAGCGCGCCAGCCCGGCCAGCCCGGCTCGCCAGGGCGTTGTCGTCCCCAGCCCCAGCTCACGCTGCACCAGCCGCGTGTCGGAAACGTAGTAGCGCTGGTCGCCGGCGCGCCAGTCGGCATAATCCACCGTGACATGGCGCCCGACCAGCTCCTCGATGGCCGCGAGGACCTGCCGCAGGCTCACCGCATTCCCCGGGCCGCCGCCCAGGTTGAAGGCGCGTCCGGCCACGGCGCCGATGCGCTTCCAGGCGGCGAGATAGGCCGCCACGGCATCCTCCACCTGCAGCACGTCGCGCACCTGGAAGCCGTCGCCGAAGATGGTGATGGGCTCGCCCCGCAGGGCGCGGATCAGGAAATGCGCGACCCAACCCTGATCCTCGGTGCCCATCTGCCGCTGGCCGTAGATGCAGCTCATGCGCAGCACCGCCGTCGGGATGCCGAAGCTGCGGGCGAAGTCGAGCACATACTGGTCGGCGCCCCCCTTCGAACAGCCATAGGGCGTATGGAAGTCGAGCGGGCGCGCCTCGCTGATGCCGTGCGCCTGCAAGGCGGCGTCGACGGGCCGGTAGCCCTCCGCCGTGCGCTCCAGCGCGACGTCGGAAAGCGCGCCATAGACCTTGTTGGTGCTGGCGAAGATGAGCGGCACCGCCCTGCCCTGCCGCCGCAGCGCATCGAGCAGGTTGAAGGTGCCGCGCAGGTTGATGTCGAAATCCTCGCGCGGGTCGGCGAGGCTGGTGGTGACGGCCACCTGCCCGGCGAGGTGGAAGACCACCTTCGCGTCCCGTGCCGCCTCCTCCACCGCCGCCTCATCGCGGATGTCGGCGATGCGCGCCGTGATGCGCTCGGGGTGGCGCGCCTTCAGCCAGTGCAGGTTGGCCTCGACGCCGGGGCGGGCCAGCGCGTCGAGCACCAGCACGTCATGCCCATCCGTGGCGAGCCGGTCGGCCAGGTTGGAGCCAATGAAGCCCGCCCCGCCGGTGACCAGCGCCACCCGCCGCGAAAGGATGGCTGGCGTGTCGAGCGTGGAGGATGCGTCGTTCACGCCACCAGGCCCCGCGTCTCGAGTTCGCTTCGGGCCTGCTGCACGAGGTCCTCCGCCTGCTGCGAAGCGACCCATTCGGCCAGCTCGCGCAGGTCCTGCTCGAAGTCGCGCGAGACGCTGTATCCCAGTTCGCGCTGGATCTTGCTGATGTCGGGGATGTTGTGGCGGATGTCGCCGCTGCGCGTCTTGCCCATGATCTCCGGCGTCAGCTCCGGCCGCCCCATGGCATGCGCCAGGGCGAGGGCCACCTCCTCCACCGTGCGGTCCTGGCCGCTGGCGACGTTGTAGACCTGCCCCGCCGCGCTCGGATGCTCCAGCGCCAGGACGAAGGCGCGCGCCACATCCTCGACATGCACGAAGTCACGCCGCTGCTGGCCATCCTCGAAGATCATCGGCCGCTGCCCGTTGCGCAGGCGCGAGGCGAAGATGGCGAGCACGCCGGTATAGGGATTGGAGAGCGCCTGCCCCGGGCCGTAAGCGTTCCACAGCCGCAGCGCCACGCCCTCCATGCCATAGGCCGGGGCGAGCGTCAGCGTCAGCCGCTCCTGGGTGAACTTGGTGATGGCATAGACCGAGGCGAGCACCGGCCGCTTGCTTTCCGGCGTCGGCACGGGGACCAGCGGCCGCCCCTGCGAATCCAGCGGGTCCCAGGGCGCATCGGGCGTCGCGCGCGGGGTGCGGATGACGTCCTCGTGCAGCCGCCCCTCGGCATCGCGGTAGAGCCCCTCGCCGTAGATGCTCATTGAGGAGGCGACGACCACGCGCTTCACCGGCTGGTCGATCAGTTGCTGGAACAGCGCCGCCGTTCCGCAGTCATTGACCGACACGTAGCGCTCGACGGCGTACATGCTCTGACCAACCCCGACCTCCGCGGCCAGATGCACCACGCGGTCCACATTCCGGAGCGCGCGGGAAAGCGCCGCCTCGTCGCGCACGTCGCCGATCATGAACTCCACGTCACGATCGAGCAGCATCGGCTCGGTGCGCTCGCCATGAACCTGCTTGAGCAGACTGTCCAGGACACGGACGTGGTAGCCGCGCTGCAAAAGCGCCCGCGCGACATGGCAGCCAATGAACCCCGCTCCGCCCGTGATCAGGATGGTTTCTTTCACGCAGCCACTCCCGGTATGATGCACCACAGCCCCGCGGTGTGCCGCGAATCTGCCAAGCCGATTTCCGTCTGTCTTCTTCTAAGTAGTAGAACCGAAAGTCGCACGGCGCCGCCTGATCACAGTTTCTTCACACCCCTTCTTGCAGCAACACCATCAACGCGAAATCCGTCACGCCCCTCGCCGCCGAAGCGCAACTTCCTCTTGCGCGCCACCACCCGGCAGACCCTCGGAAGCGGATCGGAACCCATCGCGAAAGGCCGAGACAACGCCATAACTCGACGCGGATGCGCCGCGTTTCAGGAAGTTTCGTTCACACTGAATTGTGAGGCTGACTACGGCCGTCACGCGATTGTGGGACGTGCAGGAACAAAGAAGCTTGCCAGCACCGCCGCGCCATCGTCACTTACGCCCGGCGGAAGCGCAGCCACCGCTTGATGCCTTTCGCGCCACGCGCGTTTGACGATCCGGCCCTGCTGGATCAGCCTTGGCAGCGCCACGTCGGGAAATTGGAGGCCAACTGGTGGGATCGGGACCGCTGCGAGTCGGTATTGTTGGTGTCGGGAACTGTGCCTCATCTTTCGTGCAGGGGCTAGCTTACTACCGGGAGGCCTCCGCGAACGAGCTGGTGCCGGGCCTGATGCACGCCGATCTCGGCGGCTATCATGTGCGGGACATCGAGATCGCCTGCGCCTTCGACGTGAATGCCGGCAAGGTGGGCCGGGACGTGGCACAAGCCATCGGCGCGAAGCCGAACAACACCATCACTTTCGCCGAGGTGCCGCCCACCGGCGCCATCGTGCAGCGAGGCCCGACGCTGGACGGGCTCGGCCGCTACCTGCGCGACGAGATCGAAGAATCCGAGGCGCCGGTCGCCGATGCCGCCGCCATCCTGCGCGAAAGCCGGACCGACGTGCTGGTCTCCTACCTCCCCGTCGGCTCCCAGGCCGCCACGGAATGGTATGTCGAGCGTGCGCTGGAGGCTGGCTGCGGCTTCGTCAACTGCGTTCCGGTCTTCATCGCCTCCGACCCGAAGTGGCGCGCGCGTTTCGAGGCGCGCGGCCTGCCGATCATCGGCGACGACATCAAGAGCCAGGTCGGCGCCACCATCGTGCACCGGGTCTTGGCCAACCTCTTCCGCGAGCGCGGCGTGCGGCTGGACCGCACCTACCAGCTCAATTTCGGCGGCAACACCGACTTCCAGAACATGCTGGAGCGCGAGCGGCTGGAGTCCAAGAAGATCTCCAAGACCCGCGCGGTGACCAGCCAGCTCGACGTCCCCCTCCCCGCCGGCGACGTGCATATCGGCCCGAGCGACCACGTGCCCTGGCTGACCGATCGCAAATGGGCGCATATCCGCCTGGAGGGCACCGGCTTCGGCGGCGTGCCGCTCAACCTGGAACTGAAGCTGGAAGTCTGGGACTCCCCGAACTCCGCCGGCATCGTCATCGACGCCGTGCGCTGCGCGAAGCTGGCGATGGATCGTGGCCTGGGCGGCGCCGTCGTCGCGCCCTCCAGCTATTTCATGAAGTCGCCGCCGCAGCAGTTCACCGACGCCGAGGCGCGCGAGCGCACGGAACGCTTCATCGACGGGCTGGAGTGAATTCCGGAGCCGTGGCGGCAACGGTTCATCTGCTGCGCCACGCGGCGCATGACCGCGTGGACCGCATCCTCTGCGGCCGGATGGAGGGCGTGGCGCTGGGATCAGCCGGGCGCGCCCAGGCCTCCCGCCTTGCCGCGCGCACGGCGCCGCTCGGCCTCGCCGCGGTCTACACGAGCCCGATGCAGCGCTGCCGCGAGACGGCGGGGGCCGTTGCCCGGACCGCCGGGCTGACGCCGGCGGTGGAGCCGGCCTTCAACGAGATCGACTTCGGCGAGTGGACGGGGCAGAGCTTCGCCGCGCTGGGCGAGGATCCGCGCTGGCACATCTGGAACACGCAGCGCGACCAGGCGGCCCCGCCGGGTGGCGAGGCCATGCGCGCCGCCCAGGCACGCGCGGTGGCTGGCGTTGAGGCGCTGCTGCCACGGCATGCCGGGCAGACCGTGGCGGTGGTCAGCCACAGCGACGTCATCAAGGCCATCCTGGCGCACTACCTGGGCGCACCCTTGCAATCCTATGAGCGTTTCGAGATCGGTCCCGCCTCCCTCAGCACGCTGGTCATCTGGCCGGGGGGCGGAAAGGTCCTGACGATGAACGATCTGGTCCATGACACATCCTGTCAGGGCCGGCCTGGCAGCGGAGACGCCACATGAACAAGCATCTCTCTCCGGAGGCCATCCGTAGCGGCGCCGCGGCGCTCGGCGAGTGGTTCCACAACATCAATCTCAACGGCGTCTGGACCGCCCCCAACCACTTTCTCGGCGACTATCCCGGCAAGGTCTGGCAGCATTTCGCGCATCTCGTGCCGCAGGACCTGACCGGCCTCAGCGTGCTCGACATCGGCTGCAACGGCGGCTTCTTCTCGATGGAGATGAAGCGGCGCGGCGCCCGCCGCGTGCTCGGCGTGGACAGCGACGAGCGCTACCTCGCCCAGGCCCGCTTCGCCGCCGAGACGCTCGGCCTCGACATCGAGTACCGCCAGCTCTCGGTCTATGACGTCGCCGCCCTCGGCGAGCGGTTCGACCTCGTGCTGTTCATGGGCGTGCTCTACCATCTGCGCCACCCGCTGCTGGCGCTGGACCTGATCCACGAGCACGTCGTGGGGGACCGCCTGCTGTTCCAGAGCATGCAGCGCGGCTCCACGGAGGTGACCAAGGTCGCTGCCGACTATCCCTTCGAGGAGGCGGCGCATTTCGACTCGCCGGCCTATCCGAAGCTGCACTTCATCGAGCATCGCTACGCCGGCGACGTGACCAACTGGTGGGTGCCGAACCGCGCCTGCGCCGAGGCCATGCTGCGCAATGCCGGCTTCGAGATCCTCGAGCACGCGGCCCGCGAGGTCTATCTCTGCCGCCGCGTCCAGCCGTCCTATGGGGCTGGCGCCATCTATCCCGCGAAGGGGCCCAGCCGATGATCGAAGCCGCGATGATCTGGAACGAGCCGAACAACAAGTCCCATTGGGACCGCGAGATCGATCCGGACTGGGAGATGTTCGCCGAGATGGCGCGCCTTGCCGGCCAGGCGATCCGGGCGGAGAATTCCCGCCTGCCGCGCGTGCTGGGCGGCATCTCGCCGATCGACCCCGTCTTCATCCAGAAGATGGGCGCCCGCGGCACCCTGGCCGAGATGGACGCCGTGGCGGTGCACGGCTTCCCGCTCGACTGGAACCTCTGGCAGATCCAGGAATGGCCGGCCAAGGTTGCCGAGATCCGCGCGGTGACCGACCTGCCGGTCTGGGTCTCCGAGGTCGGCGTCTCCAGCTTCGGTGCCGAGGAGGTGCAGGCCTGGGGCCTGCGCCGCACCGCCGAGCTGCTGAAGGGCCAGGCACCGCGCGTCCATTGGTACAGCCTCTACGACCTGCCTAGCACCTGGGAGGCCACCACCCGCCACCGCGAGGCCGAGGGCTCGTCCTACTACCGCCACTTCTACATGGGCCTGCTGCGCGAGGACGGCTCGCCCAAGCCGTCAGCGGAAGCCTTCGCCGAGCATGGCGGCTTCATGGGCCTCTGCCAGTGGTTCCACTACCAGGACCACCGGCTGGACGACGCGGTGGCCTGGATGAAGCGCCTCGGGGTCCGCTACATGCGCACCGGCCTCTCCTGGGCCGACAGCTTCCGCCCGGATGCGCTTGCCTGGTTCGACCGCCAGATGGAGGCGCTGCGCGACTTCGATGTCACCGTCACCTTCTGCTTCACGCCGGAGCATCGCGGCATCGCCCCGCACCACACCAGCCCGCCGCAGGTGATGGAGGAATTCGCCGAGTTCTGCGCCAGCATGACCCGGCGCTACGCCAGCTAAGTCCGCTCCCCGGGCCGGCCCCTCTGGCGCCGCCCGGTTCTCAGAATTCGACCTCCAGTTCTTCGATCGCCTCCGGCTCCCGCTCCGCCTCCGCCATCCATTCGGCCATGTCCGGCCAGGCGAGGATATGGTCCCGGTAGCCGGCGGCGGGCGGGGCCAGCTTCACGTCATAGGTGAGGAAGCGGCTGGCCACCGGGGCGTACATGGCGTCCGCGATGCTCGGGCGGGCGCCGAACAGCCATGGCCCACCCCATCGCTCCAAGCACCCCTCCCAGATCTGCTGGATGTGGGCGATGTCAGCCCGCGGCCCCGACCACAGGTTGAATCCTGCCCTCCTTGCCCTCACGTTAAGGGGGAGTGATGATCGCAGGGCCGCAAAACCCGAATGCATCTCGCCCGAGATGGAGCGGCAATGCGCCCGTGCCGCGGGTTCTTCCGGCAGCATCCGTGCCTTCGGGTGGGTCTCGTTGAGGTGCTCGGCAATCGCCAGGGTGTCCCATACCGTGATGTCGCCCATCAGCAGGGTCGGCAGGCGGATGGTTGGGCTGCGCTGCAGCAGTTCGGCTTTCACCGCCGGCTCCTCGTGCGAGGCGGTGATGACGGTGAAGGGCAGGCCCGAGAGGCGGCACAGCAGGAACCCCCGCAGAGACCAGGAGGAGTAGTTGCGGCTGCTGATCAGAAGTCTGGCTCCGCTCATGGTGACACTCCCTGACACCTCGGTTTTGCAACCATAGGCGCGCCACACACTTGACGGAATGGTCATAGAAGATCGAAGACAATGGCCATGCACGGTAAAAGAACCGGGATTTCCGACCGTTTGCTGAGGCCGCAAAAGTGCTGGCCATGTTTTCGGCAAGGCATTGAGCGCGGGAGAGGCTCCGGCGGATGATGTACCAGATGTATCAGGCCCAGCAGGACCTGATGGCTCCTATCCGGCTTTTTGCGAAGGGCACAGGCGCCATCCTGCGCCACTTCGACAACGGGAGGCCGGAGACCTATCCTGTGCGGCAGTTCACCGCGATGCTGGAACTGCTCGGCAGCACCGGCCTCACCCATGTCCGCCCGGCCTTTGGCTGCGCCACCGTCCAGGTCAACAACCAGGAGGTCGCCGTCGAGGAAAAGGCGATCTTCTCCACTCCCTTTGGCACCCTCCTCCACTTCCGCAAGGATATCGACACGCCGCAGCCGAAGGTGCTGGTGGTGGCCCCCATGTCCGGCCATTTCGCCACCCTGCTGCGCAACACCGTGCAGGTGCTGCTGCCGGAGCACGACGTCTATATCACCGACTGGACCAATGCCCGTGAGGTGCCCGTCCGCGCCGGCCGCTTCGGCATGGACGAGTTCATCGACCACGTGATCCGCTTCCAGGAGGAGATCGGCCCTGGCGGCCACATCCTGGCGGTCTGCCAGCCCGCGGTGCCGGTGCTCGCCGCCGTGGCGGCCATGTCCGAGGCGCAGAACCCCGCCACCCCGCGCAGCATGGTGCTGATGGCCGGGCCGATCGACACCCGCGTCAGCCCCACCAAGGTCAATGCCCTGGCGCAGTCCCACGACATCGAGTGGTTCGAGAAGAACCTGGTGGACACCGTGCCCTGGCGCTTCAAGGGCGGCGGCCGGAAGGTCTATCCGGGCGCGCTGCAGCTCAGCGCCTTCATGTCCATGAACATGAAGCGGCATGTGGGCGCGCATCTGGAGCAGTACCGCAACCTCGTGGGCGGCGATTCCGAGCTGGCCGACGCGCATCGCCGCTTCTACGACGAGTATCTGGCGGTGATGGACCTGCCCGCCGAATTCTACCTGGAAACCGTGAAGTCGGTCTTCCAGGACCATGACATGCCGCTCGGCCGCTTCACCCATCACGGCCGGCCGGTGCGCCCCGAACTGATCCGCCGCACCCGGCTGCTGACCGTCGAGGGCGAGCGGGACGACATCTGCGGCGTCGGCCAGACCGCCGCGGCGCTCGACCTCTGCAGTGGCCTGCCCGCCTCGATGCGGCGGAACCATCTGCAGACGGGCGCCGGCCATTACGGCGTGTTCAGCGGCCGCCGCTGGGCCACCGAGGTCTATCCCCTGGTGCGCGAGACCATCCAGGAAGCGAACTGACGGCACCGGCGGGGTGCGTACCACCCCGCCAGCCTAGCGAAAGCCTGAACCACCCCCGCTTTCGCATCCGGCGCATCCCGGTATCCTGCCTGCCGTCCCGACAGGCAGGAAACCAACCGATGCCCGAAATCACGATCCAGGCTCCCGATGGCAGCGGCAGCTTCGGCGCCTATCTCGCCATGCCCAAGCAGGTTCCCGCCGGCGCGGTGGTGATGATCCAGGAGATCTTCGGCGTGAACCATGCCATGCGCGCCCTCTCCGACTGGGTGGCCGACATGGGCTTCATCGCCGTCTGCCCGGATCTGTTCTGGCGGCAGGAGCCTGGCGTGCAGATCACCGACGCCACCAAGGAGGAATGGGACCGCGCCTTCGCCCTGATGAACGGCTTCGACCAGGCCAAGGGCATCGAGGACCTGAAGGCCACCCTGGCCGCTGCCCGGGTGCTGCCGGGCTCCAACGGCAAGGCCGCCACCATGGGCTTCTGCCTCGGCGGCCGCCTCGCCTTCATGATGGCCGCCCAGTCCGATGCCGACTGCAACATCTCCTATTACGGCGTCGGCATCGACCAGCTCCTGGGCGACAAGGACAAGATCCGGAAGCCGCTGCTGATGCATGTGGCGGAGAAGGACCGTTTCGTGCCCGAGGCGGCGCGCAAGACAATGCAGGCGGAGCTGGCCGGCAACAGCAACGTCGCGCTGCATGTCTATCCCGGCGTGGACCATGCCTTTGCCCGCATGGGCGGCCATTCCTGGGACGGCCGCGCCGCGACCATCGCCAATGGGCGCACCGCCGAATTGCTGGCGCACTGCCTAGGCTGAGGAGAAAGGCTGGGGGAAGGAATTCCCCCAGACCCCCATCTTCTTTTTGTCAGTCAGAAAAAATATGGGGGGCTCGGGGGGAATTCTTTCCCCCCCGACCTTTCTCTATTCCCCGAGCGTCGCCTCGATCCAGTCCGACCGTCGCAGCCGGTAGAGCAGATGCCGCCGCATCGGATGGCCCTCCGGCAACCGGGGATGCTCGAAGGCGCCGGCGCGGCGCATCCCCAGCCGCTCCATCAGCCCCCAGGAGCGGACGTTGCCCGGCAGCGTGAAGGCCACGATCTCCGGCAGGTCCAGCGGTCCGAAGCCATGCGCCAGCGCGATGCGCGCCGCCTCCTCCGCATAGCCCTGGCGCTGGAAGTCGGGAGCCAGCCGCCAGCCGATCTCGACCGGGGGGTCGGCCGGCGCCTCCCAGGGGATGGTCTCCCAGGGCAGCCGCGCCAGGCCGCAAAGGCCGATCGCCCCCGACGCCTCGTGCCGCTCCAGCGCCCAGAAGCCATAACCATGCGCGGCGAAATGCGCGCCGATCCGGTCCATGAAGGCATCGGACTCAGCGCGGGTCAGCGGGGCGGGAAAGTGCCGCATGACCGCCGGATCGGCGTTCATCGCGGCCAGGGCCTCGCGGTCCGCCTCGCGCCAGGGGCGCAGGCGAAGGCGCGGGCCGTTGAGCGTGACGGATTCGGGCATGATGCGTCCCAGCCTAGCCCCTCCGGCGCCGGATGCCATACCCCCCCTGTCCCCGCCCGCCGAACGGGCTATGGTGCGCCGCGGAGGAACTGCTTCATGATTGCGCAATCCGTCGATGCCCTGGCCGCGATGGTGCCTGATGGCGCCCTGGTGGCCCTGCCGCCGGACAATTCCCTGCCATCCGTCGCTCTTGCCAAGGCGCTGATCCGCCGCGGCGCCCGGAAGCTGCGCCTGCTCGGCGTGCCGGTCTCCGGCTTCGCGACCGACCTGCTGATCGGCGCCGGCTGCGTCGCGGAAGTGCAGACCAGCGCGGTCAGTCTCGGTGAGGCCGGCTTCGCCCCCCGCTTCACCGCGGCGCTGAAGGAAGGCCGCATCACCGTGCGGGATGCCACCTGCCCGGCCATCCACACCATGCTGCAGGCCGCGGAGAAGGGCGTCCCCTTCATGCCCCTGCGCGGCATCATCGGCAGCGACATCCTGGCCAACCGGCCGGACTGGCGCGTCATCGACAATCCCTTCGCGGCGCCGGGCACCGACCCGATCGTGCTGCTGCCCGCCCTCTCGCCCGATTTCGCCATGTTCCACGCCGCCATGGCCGACCGCCACGGCAATGTCTGGCTGGGCCGTCGCCGCGAATGCGCCACCATCGCCCATGCCGCGAAGCGCGCGCTGGTGACGGTGGAGCGCCTCCACGAAGGCAACCTGCTGGAGGACGAGCGCCTCGCCCCCGGCGCCATCAGCGCCACCTACATCGATGCGGTGGCCATCGCCGAGCGCGGCGCCCATCCGGTGGCGCTGCTCGACGAATACGGGTTCGATGCCGATTACGTTGCCGCCTATGCCCGCGCGGCCCGCACACAGGAAGGCTTCGACGCCTGGGCAGACGAGCACGTCTTCGGCAAGCGCCGGGAGGCCGCGGCATGATCCAGCCCGAGGAGCGCCTGGCCGCCGCCCTGGCGCGGCTGATCCTGGACCCCGCTGCCCCGCCCGCGCGCCACATCGCCGTCGGCGCCGCCTCGCCCATTCCGGCGGCGGCCTGCTGGCTGGTGAAGAAGCAGGGGCATGACGTCCGCCTCTCCCTGCTGCACAAGCGCAGCGGCAATCCCTTCACCGAGGGCACGCGCGAACTCTTCGACCTCACCGGCCAGGGGCGGATCGACCTGTTCTTCCTCGGCGGCGGGCAGATCGACGGGCAGGCCAATATCAACCTGATCGGCACGGGCGAATGGCCTGGGCAGGGCGTGCGCTTCCCCGGCAGCTTCGGCAGCGCCTACATGTACTTCATGACCCCCCGCACCATCCTGTTCCGCGAGGAGCACTCGCCCCGCGTGCTGGTGCCGCAGGTGGACAACATTTCCGCCCCCGGCGTCTCGCCGCCCGGCGTGTTCCGCCGCGGCACCGCCCAGGCGCTGGTGACGGGCAAGGCGATCTTCCGCTTCGATCCCGCCCGCGCCCGCTTCACCCTGGAGAGCGCCAGCCCCGGCGAGGATGCCGCCAGCATCCGCGCCGCCACCGGCTTCGACTACGACGAGCCGGCCAGCCTCACCGCCACGCCCGACCCGACGGAGGCCGAGCTGGCCCTGCTGCGCGGCGCGGTCTGCGAGGAGATGCTGGAAACCTACCCCGACTTCTGTACCCGCGTGTTTGGAAGGAAAGCCGCCGCATGACCGACGCCCTCCCGATGAATGAAGGCAGCGGCCTGGCCCGTTCTGCCGGTGCGCTCGCCGGCATGAAGGTGATCGACCTGACGCGCGTGCTCGGCGGCCCCTACTGCACCATGATCCTCTCCGACCATGGCGCCGAGGTCATCAAGATCGAGCCGCCGCAGGGCGACGAGGTGCGCGAATGGGGTCCGCCCTTCGGCCCTGAGGAAACCGGCAAGGCCGCCAGCTACTTCATCGGCGTGAACCGCAACAAGCGCTCCCTCGCGCTCGATCTCGGCAAGCCCCAGGGCCGCGAGGTGCTGCTGCGCCTGCTCGAAGACGCCGATGTGCTCGTCGAGAACTTCAAGCCCGGCGCGATGGAGAAATGGGGCCTCGGCTACGAGGAGGTGCTGAGCAAGCGCTTCCCGAAGCTGGTGCATTGCCGCGTCTCCGGCTTTGGCGCGACCGGCCCGCGCGGCGGCCTGCCGGGCTACGACGCCATCGTGCAGGCGATGGTCGGGCTGATGTCCATCAACGGCACGCCCGACAGCGGCCCGGTGCGCATGGCCACCCCGCTGGTCGATCTCGCCACCGGCCTCTACTCCGCCATCGGCATCCTGATGGCGCTGCAGGAGCGCGCCCGTTCCGGCCTGGGCCAGTATGTGGACATGACGCTGCATGATTGCGGCATGGCCCTGCTGCACCCGCATGCCGCCAACTTCCTGCTGAACGGCAAGCGCCCGAAGCCGACCGGCAACCCCCACCCGAACATCTCGCCCTATTCGGCCTTCCGCACCAAGACCTGCCAGATCTTCGTCGCCTGCGGCAACGACCCGGCCTTCCGCAAGCTCAGCGCCTTCCTCGGCCTTGAAAGCCTGCCGGACGACCCGCGCTTCCGCACCAATGGCGACCGCGTCACCAACCGCGACGCACTGACCGCCATCCTGGAGGAGCGCCTCTCCACCGAGGACGGCCACAGCCTCTGCGACCGCCTGCTGGCCGCCGGCCTGCCCGCCGGCCCGGTGCTGAACGTGGACGAGGCCCTGGCCGAGCCGCACACCGCCCACCGCGAGATGGTGACGCAGCTCGGCGAGTTCCGCGCGCTGGGCACGCCGATCAAGCTCTCCCGCACGCCTGGCGGCACGCGCGCCGCGCCGCCGGCCTTCAACCAGCATGGCGAGGCGGTGCTGCAGCAGCACGGCTTCACGGCCGAGGAGATCGCGGCGCTGAAGGCCGAGGGCATCCTGGTCGACAAGCGGCGCTGAGCCACCGCCCTCCGGGATGCCGCGGCAATCCCGGAGGGAACGCCGCCACCGTGCAGGCCAATATCGGCCCATGCACGCGGCGGTGCAGCCTCTTCAGAAAATTGCCGCTGCCGGAGAGGCGGCGACCTGCCCCTGCTCAGGCAGAGCGCACCTGGGCGAGGAAGGTCTCCACCTGGCCGCGCAGCGCATTGCTGGTTTCCGTCAGGTCCTCCGAGGCCGAGCGCACCTGCTCGGCGGCGCGGCCGCTGGTCTCGGAGGCGCTGCGCACCACGCCCGTCTCGCGCGAAACGGCGGCGGCGGCGGCGGCCGTCCCGGCGATGTTGCGGGCGATCTCCTGCGTCGCCGCGCCCTGCTCCTCCACCGCCGCGGCAATGGCCGCCGCCGTCTGGTCGATCTCCGCCACCACGGCGGCGATGCTGCGGATGGCCTCCACGGCGAGGCTGGTCGCGCCCTGGATGGCGCTCACCTGCTGGCCAATCTCGTCGGTCGCCTTCGCGGTCTGGCTGGCCAGCGACTTCACCTCGGAGGCCACCACGGCGAAGCCCTTGCCGGCTTCGCCGGCCCGCGCCGCCTCGATGGTGGCATTCAGCGCCAGCAGGTTGGTCTGCCCGGCGATGTCGGAGATCAGCTTCACCACGTCGCCGATCTTGTTGGCGGTCTCCGCCAGTTCGCGCACGGTGCGGTCGGTGCGCTCGGTCTCCGCCACCGCGCGGCGGGAAACCTCGGCCGAGCGGCTGACCTGCCGGGTGATCTCGCCGATCGAGGCAGTCAGCTCCTCGGTGGCGGCGGCGGCGGTCTGGGCATTGCTGGAGGCACCTGTGGAGGCCTCGGCGAGGCTGTGGGTCAGGCGCGAGCCCTCCTCGGCCGCCTTGGTCATCTCGCCCGAGGTGCCGTTCAGGCGGGTGGCCGCGCCGCGCAGCTTCTCCAGCGCCTGCCGCGTCTCGTCGCCGAAGCGCTGGACCAGCGCGCCCACCTGCTGGGCGCGCTCGTTCTGCGCCCGGTCGGCAGCAGCCTGGACGGCGACCAGGCGTTCCCCTTCCTGCACCTTGGCGCGGAACACCTCCAGCGCGCGCGCCATGGTGCCGATCTCGTCCCGGCGCTCGCGGTCGGTGACGGCGGCCTGCAGGTTGCCGGCGGTCATCGCCTCCATGCTCTGGGTCAGGCGCTGAACCGGCCCGCTGACGCCGCGCACCAGGCTCAGGCCGACGGCCGCGAGTCCAACCGCGCCGACAGCGAGCCAGCCGAGGATGGTCCACAGCGAAAGCTGGTAAGCCGAGTGCGAGGCCGCCGTCGCCTTCCGGGCGCCTTCGACATTGTACTCCGTGAGGTTGGCGGCGGCCTCCTCGAAGGCGCCGTAGAGCGGGCGTGCCTGCCGGGCGCCGGCCAGCGCCTCTTCCCGCGCACCCTTGGCGACCAGCGCAACGGCCTGCAGCATGCCCTCCTCATAGAGCTTCCAGCGCCGCACCATCTCGTCATAGACCGCGCGCTCCTGCGGCCCCGTGATCAGGGACTCGTAAGCCGAGAAACCCTGCACGACGGCCGCCCCGCGGGCGCGGATGTCCCGCTCCGTCGCCGCAGCCTCCGCGGGAGTCTCGGTCATCAGGAGGCTCAGCAGGCCCAGGCGGAAATCCTTCGCCGCGCTGCTGAAGCCGGCCACCGCCTTGACGCTCGGCAGCCAGTTGCGGGTGATCTCCTCGGTGACCTGCTGGCCGCTGGAGAGCCGGTGGAGAGCAAAGCCGCCCAGGCCAGCCAGACAGACCAGCAAGGCAAGCAGGGAGGCGATGATGCGCGTCTTCAGGCTCACGATGAACTCCCGGTCAGGGATCGGTTGAGATAACGCGCATTATCGCGAGGACTGGTTAAGAAGCCTTTCCACGCCGCGCCCGAACGACGCCGCTTGATCTGCCGCAAGGCAGGCCGCGCGCCGCCATGCGAGGCTGCGGGCATGATCGCCAACTGCCTGCACGACCTCGCCGCCCTCGGGCCGGGCGGGCTCGTCACTCTGATGGGCGCGCTGTTCCTGGCCGGGCTGGGCGGCGGGCTGACCCATTGCGCCGGCATGTGCGCGCCCTTCGTCCTGGCGCAGGTGGCGGCGGGCGCCGAGCGGAGCGCCGGCGGCACCCTGCTGGCGCGACTCGCGGGCGCCGCGCTGCTGCCCTACCATCTCGGCCGGATCTTGGGCTACGCGGCACTCGGTGGCCTGGCCGGCGGGATCGCCGGGCTGGCGGGCGGGCAGTCCGGGGCGCTGCGCCTTGTGCTGGCGGGCCTGCTGCTGACGGCGGCTTTGCTCATGCTGGCCCAGGCATCGCGCCGGCTCGGCGCACTGCTGCCGCGCCTGCCCACCCCCCGCCTGCCCGCGCTGCCGGCCCGCTGGCTGGGCACGCTGCTGGCGGCGCCGGGCGGCTGGCGCGGCGTGGCGCTCGGCCTGCTGCTCTCCGCCCTGCCCTGTGGCCTGCTCTACGGTGCCCTGGCCGCCGCCGCCGGGGCGGGCAGCGCCCTCGGTGGCGCATTGGGCATGGCCGCCTTCTGCGCCGGCACCGTGCCGGCCCTGCTCGGCGTTGCCCTGGTCGGGCGCCTCTTCGGGCGGCGCGCCGGTCCCCGGCTGCGGCTGGCCAGCGCCGCCCTCTTCGCGCTCAACGCCACCATGCTGGTCGCGCTGGCCTGGCGCATCCTGGCGCAGGCACCCGCCGCTTAGGTTTCCTTCACCCCTGCCCGCGAAGCTGCCGCGCTCCAGGACGGAACACGGAGCAGGACCTTGGTGGCTTTGCTGGTTTCGGGCGACGTGCCGAACACCATCTTCGAGAACGCCCGCCCAGGCGATTGGGCCGGCATCCTCTCGGTGGTGGGGCCGGAGGTGCTGGACGTCGCCGTCATCGGCCCGGACGCGAAGCTGTTCGAGGCGACGCTCGACGGCCTGACGGGTACCATCACCATCCTGCCGGCCATGGTGTTCGACCGCGAATCCTATTCGCTGCCGCTGGGCACCGATCCCGTGCTTCAGTTCGGCCTTTCCGTGCGGCTCGCCACCGGCTGGCAGGATCTCAGCCAGACCTGGTCCGTCACCTTGCAGGACATCGACGACGCGCCGCCGCGCCGCGTCTTCTTCGCCACCGGCGGAACCGTGCTGGAGAACGATGTCGGCGCCGAGATCGGGCGCATCCAGGGCAGCGACCCGGACACGGCCACCAGCAAGCTGACCTACCGCGTGGTCTGGCCGGACGAGGCCTATTTCGAGCTGAAGGACGGCACGCTCCTGAAGCTGCGGGACGGCGTGGACCTGCTGCGCGAGGGCGGCACCACGCGGCAGGTGATGATCGAGGTCTCCGACGGCAAGCGCGAGGCGACCTTCCTGCTCGATGTCGCGGTGCTCAACGCGACCGACATCGACACCCAGCCCGCGCCTCCGGCCCTGCCGCCGCCCCCTCCACCACCATCACCTCCTCCTCCCCCTCCTCCTCCGCCTCCCCCGCCACCGCCACCGCCACCGCCTCCTCCTCCTCCGCCTCCGCCGGTCGAGGGTCATACCGAGCCGCCGCCTCCCGTGCCGCCCGTGGAGCGGCTGGAGGTTCTGGCGCGGGCGGAGACAACGCTGATGGGCGAGTTGAAGCTCCAGTGGCAGGCGGAGCACAGTGTCACCGCGGCGGACGGGAGCATCCATCTGGAGCTGTCGGCCGGGCAGATCGTCTGGCTGCCGCCGCAGGAGGCGCTCCAGGCCGCCAGCGGCGCGCTCGCGGCCGGCGCGGCAGGCCTTCTGCCGCTACAGGAGATGCTGGCGGGTGCGCTGCTGCAGACCTCGGCCTCCGGGCTCTGGATCAGCCAGTCCGGCGAGGGACCATCACTGGCGGAGCTGGTGCGTGGCTTCCTTCATGCGCATGCGGGCGCGCTGGGCGCATTGACGGACCAGCAGGTGCTCACCGCCCTCACCCATATGGGCCTGGGCCAGACAGTGGAGACGGACAACTTCGTGTTCCACCTCATCGGCGACCTCGCCGGGCCTGCGGCGGGTGGTGGCGGCATGGCCAATCCCGCCCTGCCGGCGGGGACCGACGCGCTCCTCGTCACGGAACTGCACGAGATGCTGCTGGGCCGCCCTCCTTCATCGGGCGATCTCATGCTCTGGGTGCAGCAGCTCGGCAGTGGCGCCGTGGGGCCGGAGCAGTTGGTGCATCTCCTCGCCGCCTCGCCGGAGGCGCAGGCGCTGCAGGCCCTGCAGAGCGATGCCGCCTATGTCAGCGGCCTCTACCGCACGGCGATGCACCAGGATCTGGATGCCGGCACCCTGGGGCACTGGATGACGCTGCTCAGCACCCATGTGCTGGACCGCGGCGAGCTGGCGTTGCGCATCGCGCAGGAGGCGGTGGCAGCCCATGCCGGGCCCGGCGACCTTCTCGGCCTGCATTGAGAGCTTCGCCTGACTTGCAACTCATTCTCATCTGCCGCAAGCTCACGGGATTCCCATTGCCGAGGGGTTTCGCCATGGCGACGCATGGGCTTCCCACCTGGCCCTGGCAGGCTGCCCCGGTCGCATCGCTGCCGCCGGCTGAAGCTTTGCTGGTGGAAGGGATCAGGACCTGGGGCGAGGCTGCCCGGCACGGCCATCCGGCGTTGTCGGCGGCCCGCCTACCCCTGGTCACGGAGGAGGTGGGGGCGGCGGCGCCGGCGCTGGATGCGGTGCTGCGGGCGGGCGCCCAGCGCTTCACGCTGGCCGGTCCGCTGGCGCCCTGCCTTGAGGGTGACGAGCCGGCTTTGCTGCTGGGCTTCTCGCTGGCGCAGCGCGGCCCGCGCCGTGAGGCATTGGCGGCTTTCCTGCGGCTGCTGCCACCTGCACCCGCATACAGCGCCACGGGTGCCGCGCTGAGCCTCGCCTGCATCTTCCGCCGCGCCGGCCTTCTGCTGACGAACCCGCTGCGCTGACACGTCCCTGACTGACGGAAGCTCCAGGAAACGCAGTTTCCCGGCCGGAGAGCACGAGAGGGCGGTGCCCTCTCGTATCACCATGCCAATTGAGCGCGAGGGGGCGGCGCCCTCTCGCCGCCTGTCTCAGACCGCCTGGGTCCAGGTGATGCGCCCCGGCGTGCCGCAGGCATCGCAGACCGGTGCCCAGCGCGGATGCACCTTGCCACAGTGCCCGCAGCGCCAGCGCGGCTCCGGCGCGGCGGTGGTGGCGGCGCGCAGCCACTTGGCCTCGGCGGTGCGGGCGACAGGACTGTCGCCATGCTCCACCTGCTCCAGTTCGACGAGCAGCAGATAGGCCCGCGCATCGGCGGCGCCGGATTCGACCAGCGCCTCCAGCTCGGTACGCGCACGCCCGGTCAGCCCGGCGGCCAGCGCCACGCGCGCCAGCAGCAGGCGGCTCTCGGGATGGTTGCGATTGCCGTGCACCAGGGCCTCGGCCAGCTTGACGCGCGCCAGCGGCTCCGCCTCGCCTTCCAGATAGGCTTCCGCGATCTCCGGATGCGGCGCGGTGGCCCAGCCGGCTTCCAGCACGCTGCGGGCGCGGCGCGGGCTGCCGGTGGCCCCCATCCGCGCGGCATGCGCCAGCACGGCGGGGGTAAAGCCGGGATCAGCCTGGAAGGCCCCCTTCTCCAGCTCGGCGGCGCGGGCAGGGTCGGGCTCCTGGGTGGCCGCGGCCATGGCCAGCGGCGCGCGCGGGGTCTCCGGCGCGGCCAGGGCCAGCGCCTCGCGCCAGTCCTGCGTGCGCAGGGCCAGCACGGCGCGCTCCTCGCGCAGCCAGGCGGCGTTGGGGTAGGCCGCCTCGGCCTCGCGCGCCAAGGCCTGCGCCGCCGGCCAGTCCTTGCGCTGGATCGCCTGCCGCAGCAGGCCGCGCAGCCCGAGGAAGCGGGCATCCTCGCGCTTGGCCAGCGCCTGGAAGGCTTCCGTCGCGCCCTCCTCCCGCCCGGCCATGCGCTCGGCCTCGGCGGTCAGCAGCAGCAGCTGCGGCGTGTCGCCCATCAGCGCGCGGGCCTTGCGCACCTCGCCGCGCGCCGCGTCGGCCGAGCCGGCGGCGAGAGCAACAAGGGCGCGGGTCAGCGCTGCATCGCCCTTCTCCCGGTTGCGCGCCGCGCGGCGGGCCCGCATGCGCGAGGGCCAGTTCACCAGCGCGCGGAGGCCGACGATGATCCCGTGCAGCACCAGGAAGAGCACGGCGAGCAGCAGCAGCAGGATCGGCAGCGACAGGCCGATGAAGGTGTCGCCGACGCGCACCTCGACCACCCCGCCCATCCGCATCAGCACCCAGGCGAGGCCGACGCCGACGACGCAGATGAGCAGCAGCCAGATGGCGCGGCGCATCAGCCCTGCCCTCCGGCGCGGAGCTGCTGCAGGGCGTCACGCGCGGCGAGCAGGCCCTTGGCGCGGTCGAGCCAGTCCTGCATCGGCGCCTTGGAGGAGTCCGGCAGGCTCTCGACACGCTGCACCGCGCCGCGCAGGTCGCCGGCATCGAGGGCGCGGCGCGCCTCCTCCAGCTGGCCGCCCACCGGGTCGCCCCAGACGACGTTGTCGCCGCGCCGGACGGTGACGAGATTGCCCAGCCGGTTCGCGGCGGATTCCCAGACGCCCTGCCCCTCGTTGGAAGGCTGCGACTTGGCGCGCGCCTCGCGGGCGGCGTCCTCGAAGGCAAGGCGCAGGCTGGCCTCGGTCGGCGGGGCGGTGTCGGCGTAGCGGCGCAGCGCCGCCGGGGCCTCGCCGGGCAGGGTGGAGAGCCCCTGGCCCAGCGGGCGGCCGGCCTCCAGGGCGCTTTCCGTCGCGGTGGTGGCGATCAGCCGGTTCAGCCGCCGCTCGGCGTCGTTGAGGCGGCTCTCGCGCTTCTCCAGGTTGGCGAAGCGCTCGTCGAGTGTGCGGTCGCGCTCCTGCATGCGCTGGCGCGCCGATTCCTCGGCGGAGGCGATGCGCTGCTGCATGGCGGTCTCGACCGCCGAGAAACGCGGATTGAGCGCCTGCTCGGCTGCCGCGATGCGCTGCTCGATCCGCTGCTCCAACTGCGTTCGGGCGCTGTCGATGCTCTGCGAGAAGTTGCGCTCCGCCTGCTCGATGCGGCCGGTCATGCGGTTCTGGAAGGCCTCGCGCTCGCTGGCCTGGCCCTCGATCTGCTTCTGCAGGGCGGCGAGTTGCTGCTCCGCTTGCTGGGCCCGCTGCTCCAGGCCGCCGACGCGCTGCTGCTGCGCCGCGTCCAGCGCGTCCAGGCGCTGCTGCGCCTGCGCCAGGGGGCCAGACTGCAGGGCCTGCAGCTGCTGCTGCACCGCGCCGATGGTCTGGCCGAGCTGCGTCACCGGGCCGGCCTGCAACGCCTGCACGCTCTGCTCCAGCGTGGCGACGCGGGCCGGATCGACCGCAGGCTGGTCGCCATGGCGGCTGGAGAGGGCAACGCCGAGCGCCGCCAGCGCCAGCACGCCGCTGACCGCCGCGACCGGCAGGGCCAGATGGTCACGCCGGCCCGATGCCGCGGGCCCCTGGGGACGGCCACCGCCGCCCCCGCCGCCCGGCGGGGTGGTGCCGCCCGGCGGACGGGTGCCGCCACCGACCGGCAGCGGCGGGGGCTGTGCGGGCCGGGGCGCGGCGGCGGCCGGCGTGGCGGCGGGCTTCGCGGCGCCGGCGCCGTTCTCCGGTGCGGGGCGGGCACCGTTGGGTGTCGGGCTGGCCGGGCCAGCCGGCCCGGCGGCGGCGGCAGCCGGCCTGGCGGCCACCGAGGGCGGAGGCGGCATCGCCAGCCCCGGGTCCTTCGCCGGCGCTTCCGGCGCCGCGGGCTTGCCGGGCTGCGCGGCGGGGCCGGCAGGCGGGTTCGCCTTGCCTGAAGCGCTCAAGGCGCGCGGCGGCACGCTCGGGTTCTCACCGCCCGGCTTGCGGGGCGCGGTCTCGCGGCTGCCCGGCACCGGCTCCGACTTCGGGGTCTCTTTCGGCGTGTCGGTCATTCTCTACTCCTGCCCCTCGTTCTCCGGTTCTGGGTGCCCGCTCTCCGGCGCCCGCCCCGGCGCCGGGCCGAGCAGGGCCAGCAGCGCCGAGGGATCTGGCATCGCCGTAGCATGGATCGCTTGCCAAGGCATGTCCGCCAGGGCGCGCGCGATGCGTGGAGACAGCGCGAACGCCGCCATTCCCCGCACGGTTTCGGCAAGGCCGCTCCGCCGCAGCAGAGCCTGGGTGATCTCGGCCGAGCGGGGCGAGAGGAACAGCGCCGCCCGCGCCGTGCCCTGCCGCAGCGCCGCCTGCGCCGAATCGGGCAGGTCGGCGGCGGGGCGGGCGGCATAGACCACCCGGCGGCGCACGATGAAGCCATGCCCGCGCAGCGCTGCCGTGAGGGCGGCGCCATAGCCTCGCCCGACCGCCAGCAGCAGCGGCCCACGCGCGGGATCGAGGCGGGCCGCCGCAAGACGGGCCAGGGTCGCGGCCTCGCCCTCGGCGGGCGTGATGTCGGTGAAGCCCGCCGCGCGGGCCTCGGCGGCGGTGCCGCTGCCCACCGCCAGCACCGGGAGGGCAGGGTCCAGCCGCCCGGCCAGGGCGCGGGCGGAGGCGCGGCTGGGCAGCAGCAGCGCCTGGACCGGGCGGGCGAGGTCGGGCGCCGGCGGCAGGGGCTGCAGCACCAGCGCGGGTGCCAGCAGCGGCCGCCAGCCCAGCGCCGCCACGGCGGCGGCCGTCTCGGCGCAGCCCGGCTCGGGCCGGGTGATCAGGACGGCGGGTGGCTCCCGCACCGGGCTAGGCGATGAAGATGTCGGCCGGGCTGTCGGCGCGCAGGCCGTCGCCCAGTTCATGGCCGAGGCGTTCGGCGTCGGCCACGGCACCGTGGATGCTGCGCTTCAGCAGGAAGCTGCCGTCCGGCCGGGCCACCAGCCCGGTCAGATGCAACTCGCCATTCGGCAGCAGCCGCGCATGGCCGCCGATCGGCGTGCGGCAGGAGCCGTCCAGCGCCCCCAGCAAGGCGCGCTCGGCACGGGAGACGGCGCGGGCGGCGCGGTCCTCGATGCCGGAGAGCAGCTCGTGCAGTTCTCCGTCGGTGGCGCGCACGGTGATGCCGACGATCCCCTGCCCGGCCGCCGGCACCATCGACTCCGGGTCCAGCACCACCGAGGCGCGCTCCTCCAGCCCGAGCCGCTTCAGCCCGGCCAGCGCCAGCAGCGTGCCGTCGAATTCGCCGGCCTCCAGCTTGCCCAGGCGCGAGCCGACATTGCCGCGGATCACGTCCACCTGCAGGTCCGGCCGGGCGTGCAACAACTGCGCCTGGCGCCGCAGGCTGGCGGTGCCGATCCGCGCGCCAGCGGGAATGGCGGCGAAGGGGTCGCCCGGCTGGGCGGCGCCGCAGCGCGGCCCGAGCACCATGGCGTCCCGCGCATCCTCCCGCGTCATCGTGCAGGCGAGCAGGATGCCCGGGGGCAGCTCGGTCTCCAGGTCCTTCAGGCTGTGCACGGCGAAGTCGATGCGCCCGTCCAGCAGCGCCTCATGGATCTCCTTGGCAAAGAGTCCCTTGCCACCGATATCCGCCAGCCTCCGGTCCTGGATGCGGTCGCCCGAGGTGGCGATGACGTGTTCCTCGAAGGCGCTGGCGTTCCGCAGCACCGGGCAGAAATGCAGGATGCGGTCGAGGAAGGTTCTGGTCTGCCAGAGCGCCAGCGGCGAGCCGCGGGTGCCGACGCGCAGCGGCAGCGGCCGCCGTGCATGGGGCTTGACCTGCGCCGCGTGAGGGTGCCCATGCGGGGGCATGCCCTCACCGCCCCGCAGATCCGCAGGGGCCATGACGCGGGAATGTGCGAAGGCACCCGCCGCGGCAGACGGCGGGACGGGGTGGGCAAAGGACATGCCGGCGTCATAGAACCACCGCCCGGCATGGGGAAGGCAGGAACGGATGCAATCGGCGCCTATCAGCGGACCAGTTCTCGGTTTGGAGGCCAGCTGCGACGAAACCGCGGCGGCCCTGCTGGCGCCTGACGGCCGCATCCTGGCTGAGGCGGTGCGCAGCCAGCTCGCCGAACACACCCCCTTTGGCGGCGTGGTGCCGGAGATCGCGGCGCGGGCCCATCTGGCGCATCTGCCCGCCCTGGCCACCCAGGTGATGGCGGAAGCGGGCGTGACGCCGGCGGATCTCGGCGGCATCGCCGCCACCGCCGGGCCGGGGCTGATCGGCGGGCTGATCGTCGGCGCCAGCTTCGGCAAGGGCATGGCGATCGCCCACAACCTGCCCTTCCTCGGCATCAACCACCTGGAGGGCCATGCCCTCACCGCCCGCCTGCCCGGCCTGGTGCCGGGCGGGGTGGAATTCCCCTACCTGCTGCTCCTGCTCTCCGGCGGGCATTGCCAGTGCGTCGCGGTGGAGGGGCTGGGCCGCTACCGCCGCCTCGGCTCGACGCTGGACGACGCGGTGGGCGAGGCCTTCGACAAGTCGGCCAAGCTGATGGGCCTGCCCTGGCCCGGCGGCCCGGCGCTGGAGAAGCTGGCGGCCAGCGGCGACCCGAAGCGGTTTCCGCTCCCCCGCCCCATGCTCGGCCGCCCCGGCTGCGACTTCTCCTTCAGCGGCCTCAAGACCGCCGTGGCCCAGACCATCCCCAAGCTGTCCACCGAGCAGGACCGCGCCGACCTCGCGGCCGCCTTCCAGCATGTGGTGGCCGCCGTGCTGGCCGACCGCGCCCGTCATGCCCTCGCCATGCTCCCCGCCGCCACCGCCATGGTGGTGGCCGGCGGCGTGGCGGCCAACCAGGGCGTCCGCGCCGCGCTCACCGCTGAGGCCGCCCGCGCTGGCCTCCCACTGATCGCCCCGCCCATCCGCCTTTGCACGGACAATGCGGTGATGATCGCCTGGGCCGGCATCGAGCGGTTGCGCGCCGGCCTGACCGACCCGCTGGACCTGGCGCCGCGCCCGCGCTGGCCGCTCGACGAGTTGCGCGCGGAGCCGCCAGGGGGGGTGGCGGCATGAACTACCGCCACGCCTTCCACGCCGGCAACTTCGCCGACTGCATGAAGCACGCGCTGGTGGTCTCGCTGGTGCGCCGCCTCTGCGCCAAGGACACGCCCTTCCGCGTGCTCGACACCCATGCCGGCATCGGCGCCTACGACCTTTCCGGCACCGAGGCCGAGCGCACCGGCGAATGGAAGCGCGGCATCGGCCGGTTGCTCGACATCACCGAGGGGCCGCTGGCCGAGTGGCTTGCCCTGGTGCGCCATGCCGGCTTCCCGCCGCGCTATCCCGGCAGCCCGTCGCTGGTCCGCATGATGCTGCGCCCGCGCGACCGCCTCGTGCTCTGCGAGCTGCACGAGGAGGACCACGCCACCCTGCGCACCCTCTTCCGCGGCGACCCGCAGACCGCCGTGCACAAGCGCGACGCCTGGGAGGCGCTGACCGCCCTCACCCCCTTCGCCGAGAAGCGTGGCCTGGTGCTGGTGGACCCACCCTTCGAGGTCGAGGGCGAGTTCGAGCGCATGGCCGAGGGCCTCGCCACGGTGGCGCATCGCTTCCGCGCCGGGGTGCAGGCGCACTGGTACCCGATCAAGCACCGCGCGCCCGTGCGCAGCTTCCACACCGCCCTGCAGGAGAGCGGGGTGCGGGACATGCTGGCCTGCGAACTCTGGCTGCGCGAGCCGACCGACCCGCAACGGCTCAATGGCTGCGGCCTGGTGGTGGTCAACCCGCCCTGGAAGTTCGAGGAGGAGGCGAACGAGATCCTCGCCGTGCTGCTGGAGCGCCTCGGCGATGGCGAGCCCGGCCAGGGCTTCGCCGTCACCCGGCTGGCCGAGGAGTAAGGCGGCATGGAACGGATCGCGGTGATCGGCGCCGGCGCCTGGGGCACGGCGCTGGCCATCCAGGCCGCGCGCGCGGGCGGCGAGGTGCGGCTCTGGGCGCGCGACGCCGGCCGGGCGGCGGCGATGCAGGCGGCGCGGGAGAACGCCGCCCATCTGCCCGGCCATCGCCTGCCCAACGGCGTCACGGTGACGGCCGATGCCGCCGCCGCGCTGGAAGGCGCCGGGCTGGCGCTGCTGGTGGTGCCGGCGCAGCACATGGCGGCGGTGCTGGCCCATTTGCCCGCTTCGCCGCCGGCGCTGGTGGCCGCCAAGGGCGTGATCCGCGACGGGCTGCGCCTGCCGCTGGAAACCCTTGCCCTGCTGCGCCCCGGCCTGCCGGCCGGCGTGCTCTCCGGCCCCAACTTCGCCGGCGAGGTCGCCGCCGGCCTGCCCGCGGCCGCCGTGGTCGCCGGCACCGACGCGACTCTCCGCGAGGCCGCCGCCGCCCGGCTGGCGACGCCCAACTTCCGCCTCTACGAGCAGGACGACCCGGTGGGCGTGCAGGTCGGCGGGGCGGCGAAGAACGTCATCGCCATCGCCGCCGGGGCGGTGATGGGCGCCGGCCTCGGCGAGAACGCCCGCGCCGCGCTGGTGACGCGCGGCCTGAGCGAGATCGCCCGGCTGGCCTGTGCTCTCGGCGGCCGGGCGGAGACGGTCAGCGGCCTTTCCGGCCTCGGCGACCTGCTGCTGACCTGCACCGGCCCGAGCAGCCGCAACTTCTCGCTCGGCGTGGCGCTGGGGCGGGGCGAGACGCTGGAGAGCATCCTGGCCCGGCGGAACAGCGTGACCGAAGGCGTCGCCACCGCCCCTGCCCTGCTGGCCCGCGCCCGCGCGGCCGGGGTGGAGATGCCGATCACCGCCGCCGTGGCCGACGTGCTGGCCGGCAAGGTGGACGTGGCGGGCGCGATGGAGTCGCTCCTCGCCCGCCCGCGCCGCACGGAGTGAGGCCGCCGCAGCCCGCCACGCAGCGTTAGAGGAGGGCCATCTCCCCAGAGGGACCGCCCATGCCGCAGCGCCCCGATGTCGTGGCCTTCGACGTCATCGAGACCCTCTTCCCGATCGAGCCGCTGGCGCAGCGGCTGGAGGCGCTCGGCCTGTCGAGCGCGCTGCTGCAGGGTTGGTTCGCCGCCAGCCTGCGGGACAGCTTTGCCCTGGCCGCCATCGGAGACTTCCGCCCCCTGCGCGCCGTGATGGGCGCGAACCTCGATGACCTGCTCGCCCGGCATGGCCGCAGCGCCACGGAGGCGCAGAAGGCTCATCTGCTCGACGGCATGGGGCAATTGCCCGCCCATGCCGAGGCGGCGGAGGCGATGGACCTGCTGCGCGGTGCTGGCCTGCGCCTCCTGGCGCTCAGCAACGGCGCGGTGGAGACGACGGAGAAGCTGCTGCATGGCGCCGGTCTGCGGGAGCGGGTGGCCGAGGTGGTTTCGGTGGAGGAGGTGCGGCTCAGCAAGCCCCGCCGCGAGGTCTATGCCCGGGCGGCCATGCGGGCGGGGGTGCCGGCGGAACGGATGCTGCTGGTGGCGGCCCATCCCTGGGACGTGAACGGCGCGCGGGCGGCCGGGCTGATGGGTGGCTTCGTGGCGCGCGGCCGTCCCTTCCCCGCCATCCTGCCTGCTCCGGAGGTGCAAGGGGCGAGCCTGCCGGAGGTGGCCCGGGCCATTCTGGCAATGGCCTGAGAGCCCGCCGCCCCCTGCCCAAACCGGCCCTGAACGACGGCGCCATCGGCAGCCAATGTCGAAGGAATGCGCGCAATATTGATGATCGCTCTCAAGTCAGTCGAAATACTTTTCCTTAACATTTCGTGGCCTTTTCGGATTCGGCGGGCATGCCATCTTTCCGGCATCCTCACCGATACTCGGGAGTTTGCTGATGGCGGCTGACAACAGGCAGGGGTCGGGCATGGCGGTCGCCACCCGCATCATGGCGGGCGACGATCGCGCGCAGTACGACCGCGTCGCGATGACGCTGCACTGGCTCACCGCCGCCCTGGTCCTCGCCCAGTTCATCCTCTCGCAGACCTGGGGCTTCTTCGAGCGGCCGACGCGCCATGGCCTGATCGTGGCCCATATGTCCTTCGGCATCCTGCTCAGCCTGGTGGTGGTGGCGCGCATCGCCTGGCGGCTGGTGCCCGGGCACCAGATGCCGGCCGGCGCCGAGGGCTGGATGGAGCGTGCCGCCAAGGCGGTGCACTACCTGCTCTACGTGCTGCTGGTGGCCGAGGCGGTGCTGGGATACGTGCTCCGCTGGTCCGGCAACGAGGCCATGAGCTTCTTCGGCCTGCTCATCCCGCCGCCCTTCGCCCCCTTCTCACGGCCGGCTCACCACCTGGTGGAGGGGGCACATGAATGGATCGGCTGGGCGATCATCTTGCTTGCCGCTGCCCATGCCGCCGCCGCCCTCTATCATCACCTCGTCCTCAAGGACGGCCTGCTGTGGCGGATGCTACCCAGCCGCTCCAGGACGGACGCAGCCCTTCGGGTGCCTTCTCCCGGTGGTCCCCTGCGGCGCTGAGGCCATCCCTCGCCAGCGGCTGCGCCAACCCGCACTCAAGGGCTTGTGAAGTCCGTGGGATCATGATTTCAGCAGCGGCCTCCCACGCGCGGGACAGGGGGACTCGCTGATGGATGAGATCCTGGAGCGGCGGCGCCGGCTGGTGGTGAACCTGCTGCACGCCACCGGCGCCGTGACCGTCGTGGCCCTCTGGGCCTTCGAGTCCCATGCCGGCCTGATTGCGGAGCTGGACCGCTATGGCTACCCCATCCTGCTGCTGACGGCGGGTCTCGGCCTCGCCGTGCGGCGGCTGCAGCCGCGCCTGCGGGTGATGGCGGAACTCGGCGCCTATGCCGTCTTCGCCGGCTACTTCGTCGCTTCCCTCTTCTCCTTCCTCATCCTGCAGCCGGACAACCGCGTCTACACCGTGGCCAACACGCTGCAGTGGATGCCAGTACTCTATCTCGCGGCCTTCTTCTTCTTTCCGCGCCGCCTGGCCGTCGCAGCCTCCTGGAGCGTCTTTGCGCTGGCGCTGCTGGTGCCGGTGGCCGCGCTCTTCTGGGGCAACTTCGCGGCCTGGGGCAGTGCGCTGATCTCGCTGCTGGTCAACGCCTATGTCGTTCACCTGCTGACGCTGGCCTGCCTCTCCCTGCTGGCGCTGTTCGGCACCCAGTACGAGCGCGTGCAGATCCGCGCCCGCAGGCTGGAACACGCGGCCCTGACCGACCCGTTGACCGGCGTCGCCAACCGCCGCGGCCTTGAGCGGGCGCTGGAGCGCCTCAACGAGACCCCCGGCCGGCTGATCGGCCTGATCCTGCTCGACACCGACCGCTTCAAGGCCGTGAACGATCGCTTCGGCCATATCGTGGGGGACGAGGTGCTGGCCGGGCTGGGCCGGCGGCTCTCCACCCGGTTGGGGCGTGGGGACATCCTCGGCCGCTGGGGCGGCGAGGAGTTCCTGCTCATCGCGCCCGACACCACCCAGGCGGCCGCGATGAGCTTCGCCGAGCAGATGCGGGCCCTGGCCCGGGAGGAGGCGCATCCGGAGGTGGGCACGGTCACGGTGAGCGCCGGCGTCGCCGTCTGGATGTCCGGCACCCCGGTGCGGGATGCGCTGCACCGGGCCGACATGGCCCTCTATGCCGCCAAGGCGCAGGGCCGCAACCGGGTCGAGGCGGGCTGAGGCGGCCGCTCAGTCCGCCCGCAGCGCCGCGCCTGCGGCCAGCGGCGCCAGCGGCAGGGCGGCGGCGGCGAGCGCGCCCAGCAGCAGCAGGAAGGGCCGCGCCGGCAGGCCGCTCGCCGACGCCTCGATCCCCGCCGCCCCGAAGATAACGGCGGGAATCGTCAGCGGCAGCACCAGCAACGGCAGCAGCACGCCACCCCGGCGCGCGCCCAGCGTCAGCGCCGCGCCGGCGGTGCCGATGAAGGAAAGGAAGAGCGTCGCCAGCCCCAGCGCCAGCACCGCCACGCCCCAGGCCTCCACCGGAAGGTTCAGCATGGCGCCGGCGATGGGCGCGGCGACCAGCAGCGGCGCCCCGGTGGTCAGCCAATGGCCGGCCGCCTTCACAGCCGTGATCTGCATGCCCGAGAGGCCGGAAAGCAGGAGTTGGTCCAGCGAGCCATCCTCCGCCTCGGCGCCGAAGAGGCGGTCCAGCGGCAGCAGCGCGGCCAGCAGGGCGGCGGCCAGCAGCGCGCCGGGCGCCAGCCGCGCCAGCGTCTCGGGCGAGGGCCCGACGCCGAAGGGGAACAGCGCCGTCACCAGCAGGAAGAAGAGCACCGCCGCCAGCGTGTCCGCGGGGTGGCGCACCGCCAGGAGCAACTCGCGCCGGAGCAGGGCGATCACGCCGCGGGCTCCAGCCGCAACTCGCGCGCGCCGGGCAGCGGCAGCGGCACATGCGTGGCGGCCAGCACCGCGCCGCCCGCCGCGCGGTGGCGTGCCAGCAGGTCGCCGAAGCGGGCGACCGAGGCGGTGTCCAGCCCGACCGAGGGTTCATCCAGCAGCCAGAGCGCGCAGGGCGCCAAAGCGAGCCGCGCCAGCGCCAGCCGCCGCTTCTGCCCGGCGGAAAGCATCCGCGCCGGCAACTCGGCCAGCGGCCCCAGCGCCACCGCCTCCAGCGCGGCGGCGATGTCGCCGCCCCAGCGACTGGACCAGAAGCGCAGGTTCTCCGCCACCGTCAGGCTCGGCTTCAGCGCCTCGGCATGGGCGAGGTAGCGCAGCCGCGCCGCGTGCTCGGCCGGCTCGGCCAGGGCATCCTCGCCCTGCCAGAGCAGTTCGCCCTCGGCCAGCGGCACCAGCCCGGCCAGCGCCCGCAGCAGCGTGGACTTGCCCGCGCCATTGGGTCCGGTCAGCAGCAGCGCCTCCCCCGGTGCAACCCGGAAGGAAAGCCCGGCGAAGACAATCCGCTCGCCGCGCACGACTGCCATGTCTTTTGCTTCCAGCACCGCACCTCACGCCCCCGCCCGCCGATGGACCGGGGGCGCCACCCGTGTAATAAGCAAGGGCGTTCGCAGCAAATCTCTAAGGGACCCCGGACCATGCGGATGATCGGGCAGGATAGCCTGAAGGCGCGTCGCTCCCTGACAGTCGACGGCAAGACCTACCATTACTTCAGCCTGCCCGAAGCGGCAAAGAGCATCGGCGACATCAGCCGCCTGCCCTACAGCCTCAAGGTCCTGCTGGAGAACGTCCTGCGCCACGAGGATGGCCGCGCCTATTCGGTGAAGGACGCCGAAGCCATCGCCGAGTGGGTGAAGGAAGGCAAGAGCGAGAAGGAAGTGCCCTTCCGCCCCGCCCGCATTCTGATGCAGGACTTCACCGGCGTTCCCGCCGTGGTGGACCTCGCCGCGATGCGCGACGGCATCATCAAGCTCGGCGGCGACCCGAAGCGGGTGAACCCGCTGGTGCCGGTCGATCTGGTGATCGACCACTCCGTGATGGTGGACGTCTCCGGCAGCGCCTCCGCGCTGCAGAAGAACGTCGACATCGAGTTCGAGCGCAACGGCGAGCGCTACGAGTTCCTGCGCTGGGGCCAGGAGGCGTTCAACAACTTCCGCGTCGTCCCGCCCGGCACCGGCATCTGCCACCAGGTGAACCTGGAATACCTGGCGCAGGGCGTCTGGACCACGACCGACGCCGGCGACACCTACGCCTATCCCGATAGCTGCTACGGCACCGACAGCCACACCACCATGGTGAACGGCCTGGGCGTGCTGGGCTGGGGCGTCGGCGGCATCGAGGCCGAGGCGGCCATGCTCGGCCAGCCGATCGCCATGCTCATCCCCGACGTGATCGGCTTCAAGCTCTACGGCAAGCTGCGCGAGGGCGTCACCGCCACCGACCTGGTGCTGACCGTCACGCAGATGCTGCGCAAGAAGGGCGTGGTCGGCAAGTTCGTCGAGTTCTTCGGTCCCGGCCTCGCCGAGATGGCGCTCGCTGACCGCGCCACCATCGGCAACATGGCCCCGGAATATGGCGCCACCTGCGGCATCTTCCCGATCGACGAGGTGACGCTCGACTACATGCGCCTCTCCGGCCGCGACGAGCACCGCATCAACCTCGTGCGCGAGTACTACAAGGCGCAGGGCATGTTCGCCGACGCCAGCATGCCGGAGCCGGTCTTCACCGACACGCTGGAGCTGGACATGGGCACCGTCGAGCCGTCGCTCGCCGGTCCGAAGCGCCCGCAGGACCGCGTCGCGCTGTCCAACGCCGCCCCCGCCTTCGCCAAGGAGCTGGCCTCCGGCAACCTCGGCGTGCCGGGCGACAAGGCCGACCTGCGCGTGCCGGTCGAGGGCGCCAACTACGACCTCGGCCATGGCGACGTGGTGATCGCCGCCATCACCTCCTGCACCAACACCTCGAACCCCTATGTGCTGGTCGCCGCCGGCCTGGTGGCGAAGAAGGCGCATGAGCTGGGCCTGGCGCCGAAGCCCTGGGTGAAGACCTCCCTCGCCCCCGGCTCCCAGGTCGTCACCGACTACCTCGACAAGGCCGGCCTGACGCCGCATCTCGACGCGCTGGGCTTCCAGACCGTCGGCTATGGCTGCACCACCTGCATCGGCAACTCGGGCCCGCTGGCCGACCCGATCGTGGACGCCATCGAGGACAACAAGCTGGTCGCGGTCTCCGTGCTCTCGGGCAACCGCAACTTCGAGGGCCGCGTGCACCCGAACGTGCGCGCCAACTACCTGGCCTCGCCGCCGCTGGTGGTCCTCTACGCCCTGGCCGGCTCGATCACCAAGGACGTCACCAAGGAGCCGATCGGCACCGGCAAGGACGGCCAGCCGGTCTACCTGAAGGACATCTGGCCGACGCAGAAGGAGGTGAACGACACCGTCGCCGCCGTCGTGACGCGCGAGATGTTCCAGAGCCGCTACTCCGACGTCTTCAAGGGCCCGAAGCAGTGGCAGGCGATCCGCGTCGATGCGGGCTCGGACACCTACCGCTGGAACTCCGGCTCCACCTACGTGCAGAACCCGCCCTATTTCGAGGGCATGGACCGCGAGCCGAAGCCGATCGCCTCGGTGCAGGGCGCGCGCGTGCTGGCGCTGCTCGGCGACTCCATCACCACCGACCACATCTCGCCCGCAGGCTCGATCAAGAAGTCCGCGCCGGCCGGCGAGTACCTGGTGCAGCACCAGGTGCGGCAGCAGGACTTCAACAGCTACGGCGCCCGCCGCGGCAACCATGAAGTCATGATGCGCGGCACCTTCGCCAATATCCGCATCAAGAACGAGATGGTGCCGGGCATCGAGGGCGGCATCACCAAGCACCACCCCTCGGGCGAGGTGATGCCGATCTACGACGCCGCCATGAAGTACAAGGCGGAGGGCGTGCCGCTGGTGATCTTCGGCGGCAAGGAATACGGCACCGGCTCCTCGCGGGACTGGGCGGCGAAGGGCACCTTCCTGCTCGGCGTGAAGGCGGTCGTCGCCGAGAGCTTCGAGCGCATCCACCGCTCGAACCTGGTGGGCATGGGCGTGCTGCCGCTGGTCTTCAAGCCGGGCGAGGACCGCAAGAGCCTCGCGCTGACCGGCGAGGAGATCATCGACATCCAGGGTCTGGAGGCGCTGAAGCCCCGCATGATCCTGGAGCTGGTGATCCACCGCCCGGATGGCTCGGTGACCCGGACCGAGGTGCAGTGCCGCGTCGATACGGCCGACGAGGTCGAGTACTACAAGAACGGCGGCATCCTGCACTACGTGCTGCGCAGCATGGCGCTGCCGAAGGCCGCCTGAATGCACGAAAGCGCCGGGGGCCATCCTCCGGCGCTTTTCCGTGATAGCCGACGAGGCCGGGGTTCGCCCCGGCCTTTCTCGTCTTCAGCGGGAGCGGGCCGCCGGCAACGGGCCGTAGAGCGAGGCGCCCCAGGGCAGATCCATCAGACCGCGCAGGATCGCGCGCGGGGTCATCTCGTGCGGGTCGGTGTTCGAGGCCATCGCCAATCTCCTCTGTTGGGTGACGTCTCGGATATCGGCGCCGAAGATGAACGGGTCCTGAAGGCAGGGGAAATTCGGCGTCACGCTCCTCGTGGCCCTGCCCTGCCCGCCGCCACGCCCGCAACCGGCCTGGGATACGGGGCGTTCACCGGACCGTCATGTCAAAGCCCACCCACTCCGCCGCTTCCGCTCGCACAGGCCGGCCGGCGCCCCATCCCCGGGCGGCGGACAAAGGCCAACGTCATCTTTCCCGCTGCTCACGGATGGGCCTCATCTCTGGGAACGCCGCCCCATGACCAGCCTGCGCCGCATCGACCACATCTCCGACCTGCACTTCAACCGCGTGGACAATGCGGCGGCTGAGGCCCTGGTGGAGGCGCTGAACGCCGATCCCGCCGATCTGGTGGCGATCAGCGGCGACCTGACGATGCGCGCCCGCTCCTTCGAGTACCGCGCGGCCTGCCGCTTCATGAGCGCGCTGAAGGCGCCGATCATCGTCGTTCCGGGCAATCACGACATCACCAATTACTGGCCTTGGGAGCGCTTCCTGGACCCCTTCGGCCGCTGGCGCCGCTTCGTCGGCGGCGAGACGGAGCCGGTCTGGCGCGACGGCCATATCGCGGTCATCGGGCTGAACACGGTGGTCAGCGGCGGACTGAATCTCTCCTGGGAGGGTGGCCGCGTGAAGACCCACCGGCTGCAGCGGCTGCTGCGCCGGCTGGAGGAACTGCCGCCCGGCCTCTTCCGCATCGTCGTGGCGCACCATCCCTTCCTGGCGCCGGAGGACGCGCCGGACACGCCGCTGGCCCGCCGCGCCGCACCGGCGCTCGAGAAGTTGCAGCAGGCCGGCGTGCGGCTGATCCTCTCCGGCCACCTGCATCGCGGCTATGTCCGGCTGCACCGCGGCGCCGCCGGTAGCGCCGTGCACCAGCAGGAGCTGCTGGTGGTGCAGGCCGGCTCGGCCATCTCCACCCGCCTGCGGGGCGAGCCGAACGCCTATAACCGCATCATCGTGAATGGCGGGGAGCCGCGCATCGAGCCGCGCCGCTGGGACGGCAAGGCCTGGACCAGCGCCGCCGCCCCGGCCTGGCCGACGGAAGTGCTGACCCCGGAGGAAGGCGCGCCCGAACTGGAGCTCTGAGGCGAGCGCCCGCGCAGGGTCACGTCCGCAGCGAGAGGGCGAGCGGAATGGCCAGCAGGCAGAGCCCGGCCATCGGCAGGAAGACCCCGCCGCCCAGCGCCGCGTAGAGCGGGCCGCAGAGCCAGGTGAACAGCCCCATCAGCAGGCCGACGCCGAGCGCGGCGTGCAGGGTCTGCGCCGTGCCGGCCTGGGCGGGCGGCACCAGGCGCAGGATCAGGTGCATGGCCGCCAGGTGCTGCGCCCCGAAGCTCAACGCGTGCAGCACCTGCACCGCCGCCAGGGCCGGCAGCCAGGTGGTGGTCGCCAGCACGCTCCAGCGCAGCAGCCCGGCGCCGGCGGCCAGCAGCGCCATGCCGCGCGGGCCCAGCCGCGCCACCAGCCCGCGCCCGAACAGGAAGAGCGCCACCTCCCCCACCGCCCCCTCCGCCCAGAGCAGCCCGATGACGCCCGGCGAATGGCCGGCCGCCGCCCAGTGGATGCTGCCGAAGGCGTAGTAGGCGGCATGGCTGCTCTGGATCAGTCCGGAGAGCAGCAGCAGCCGCGCGAAGCCGGGCAGCCGCAGCGCGGCGCGGATGCCGCCGCCCCTCCGCCGCTCCGGCAGGGCAGGCGGGCGCGGCAGGGCGCAGCTGGCCGCCAGCGTGGCGAGCATGGCGGCGCCGATCAGCCAGGGCACCACGCCGAAGCCGGCGCGGCCCGCCAGCCATCCGGCGAAGGCGGCCATCGCGATATAGGCCACCGAGCCCGCTGCCCGCACCCTGCCATAGTCCAGCCGCCCCTCGCGCATGGCGGCGAGGCAGAGCGCATCGGCCAGCGGCGTCAGCGGCGCGCTGGCGGCGTTCAGCAGCAGTTGCACCACCAGGAAGCCGAGCAGCCCGGCTGCCACCAGGAAGCCGCCCGCTGCCAGCAGGCCGAGCAGCGCCAGCCCCGCCAGCAACAGCCGCGCATCGTCCAGGGCATCGGCCCAGCGGCCGGCCATCGGCGCAGCCAGCAGCCGCACTCCGGAGCCCAGCGCCAACGCGAGCGCGATCTCGTCCGGGTTCAGCCCGCGCGCGGCCAGGAAGGCGGGCAGGAAGGGCTGCACCACGCCGATGGTGGTGAAGACCGCGCAGAGCAGCAGCACATGGCGAAGGGCGGGAATGCGGCACCCCGGACTCGGAAGGGTCCGGGAGGAACATCCTCCCGGGCCATTCATTCTCCGCGCGGAGAAGGCCGCGGTCCAGCCAGGCGCCGGTTGCCGGCGGGGGCGAGGACCCGGTCACCGGGCCGCCCAAAATGCAGCATCGCGCGCCAGGCTCGCCCGGCCCGCGCAGGAGAGCGGCCTTGATTCGCGACATAAGCTTGAGCCTGGCGGCATCAATCACTTTCAGAGGGGCCGGCCTGCCTTTTGCGGCGGTTTATGCAGCCACGGTTGCCAAGCCCCTGCGTTGGCGTCAGACAGAGCATGCGATGTCAGACCGCGCCTTCTCTTCTGCCGCCTCGTCGATGTTTCCCGCGCGGGTCAAGGCCGTTCTCGGCCCGACCAACACCGGCAAGACCCATCTGGCGATCACCCGGATGCTGGCGCATGCCTCCGGCATCATCGGCTTCCCCTTGCGGCTGCTCGCGCGCGAGAACTACGACCGCATGGTGGCGGTGAAGGGCGAGCGCCATGTCGCCCTCATCACCGGCGAGGAGAAGATCGTGCCCCCGGAGGCGAAGTGGTTCGCCTGCACCGTGGAGGCCATGCCGCTCGACCGCCGCACCGAGTTCGTGGCGGTGGACGAGATCCAGCTCTGCGCCGATCCCGATCGCGGCCACATCTTCACCGACCGCCTGCTGAACGCGCGCGGCATGGTGGAGACCATGTTCCTCGGCGCCGAGACCATCCGCCCGTTGCTGCAGCGCCTGGTGCCGCAGGCGGAGATCGAGACGCGCCCACGCCTGTCGCAACTCAGCTATGCCGGCCCCGCGAAGCTGACCCGCCTGCCGCCGCGCAGCGCCGTTGTCGCCTTCTCCGCCGGCGAGGTCTATGCCATCGCCGAGGCCATCCGCCGCCGCCGGGGCGGCTGCGCGGTGGTGATGGGCCGGCTCTCGCCGCGCACGCGCAACGCGCAGGTGGCGCTCTATCAGAACCGCGAGGTGGACTTCCTGGTGGCGACCGACGCCATCGGCATGGGGCTGAACATGGATGTGGACCATGTCGCCTTCGCCTCGCTCACCAAGTTCGACGGCCACCGCTCGCGCCCGCTGGAGGCGCAGGAGGCGGCGCAGATCGCCGGCCGCGCCGGGCGCGGCATGCGCGACGGCACCTTCGGCGTCACCGCCGACTGCCCGCCGTTGCCGGACGAGATGGTCACCAAGATCGAGGGCCATCAGTTCGAGCCGCTGATGACGCTGGCCTGGCGCAACGCGAAGCTCGACATGACCAGCATCGACGGCTTGCTGGACAGCCTCGCCACCTCGCCCCCGGTGCCCGGCCTGGCCAAGGGCAACGACGCGACCGACCACATCACCCTCGCCGCCCTGGCGCGCGAGCAGGAGGTGCGCAACCTCGCCAATTCCAGAGCGCGGGTCCGGCTGCTCTGGGAGACCTGCCAGATCCCGGACTTCCGCAAGCTGGCCGATGACAGCCACACCCGGCTCTGCGCCCGCATCTTCGGCCATCTGGTGAAGGACGGCCACCTGCCGGCCGACTGGGTCGGCGGGCAGATCGCGCAATGCGCCAGCATCGAGGGCGACATCGACACGCTGATGACGCGGCTCTCCGCCATCCGCGTCTGGTCCTACATCGCCGCCCGCGCCGACTGGCTGCGCGACGCCACACGCTTCCAGAACGAGGCCCGCGCCGCGGAGGACGCGGTGAGCGACGCCTTGCATGAGCGCCTGACCGCCCGCTTCGTGGACCGCCGCGCCGCGCACCTGATCCGCCGGCTCGACGACACCGCCGAGGAACTGCTCTCCGCCGTCACCCGAAAGGGGGAAGTGGTGGTCGAGGGTCACCCGGTTGGCCATGTGACGGGTTTCGTGTTTGAACCCGACGCAACTGCGGGTAATGGGGAAGAGCGCAAGCTTGTGCTCCGCGCCGCCCGCCGTGCCCTTCAAAGTGAGATGCCGAAGCGCGTGACTGAACTCGAAGCGGCGTCCGATGACGCCTTCACCCTGACCCCCGCTCATCGGATTACCTGGAACGGAGCCGAGGTAGCGCGCCTGCGGCCGGGCCCGACCCCGGACAAGCCGCTGGTGGAGCCGCTGCCCTCCGAATTCCTGGACGGCGCCCAGCGCGAGCGGGTGCGCGCCCGCCTCGCTGCCTGGATCGAGGGGATGATCAAGCGCGACTTCGCCGCCATCGACGCCGCCGAGGCCAAGGCGGCCGAGGACGGCGCGCTGCGCGGCCCTGCCTTCCGGCTAAGGGAGCATCTCGGCCTGGTGCCCGGCGGCACCGAGGCGGAGATCAACCCCGAGCTCCGGCAGAAGCTGAAGGCCATCGGCATCCGGGCCGGGCGCTTCGCGCTCTACCTGCCGGAGGTGCTGAAGCCCCGCCCGATGACGCTGCGCGCGCAACTCTGGGCGCTGAAGGCGGAATGCGACACGCCGGAACTGCCGGGTGGCGGTCTGGTCTCGGTGCCGCCGCTGGAGGGCTGGCCCGAGGGCTTCGCGGCCAGCATGGGCTGGGTGCAGGCCGGGCCAGTGCTGCTGCGGCTCGACGTCGCCGAGCGCGTGGCCGGCGAGCTGGGCCACCTGACGCGCCGGGCGCCCGCGATGCTGCCGCCGGATGTCGCCAGCCGCCTCGGCGTGAAGGCCGACACGCTGCCGACGGTGCTGAACGTGCTCGGTTTCCGCCTGCTGACCCCCGAGCCGCTGGGGGAGGATGCCTTCGGCCCGCCCGCGCCCTCGATGGTCAGCGCCCGGCGGGAGGATCACCGCAACCGCTTCCGCCCCGAGCGTCGCGGCGGCGAGCGCCGGTCCGAGCGCGGTCCCGCCCGCCCGCCGCGCGAGGCAGTGGCGGCCGGAGCTGAGGGTGCCGCCCCCGCCGAGGGCGGCGCTGAAGCCGCCTCTCGCCCGGAGCGCGAGCGCGGCCCGCGCCCGCCACGCCGCGAGGGCGGGCCGCGCCCGCAGGGCAAGGGCGGCCCACGTCCGCAAGGCGATCGGCGCGACTTCGAAGGCCCGCCCCGTGGCGGCCGCGACCGCCGCCCGCCGCGCGAGGACCGCGGCGAGGCGCGCTCCTTCAGCTTCGCTCCGGCGAAGGAGAAGGGGCCGGACCCCGACAGCCCCTTCGCGGTGCTGGCGCGGCTGAAGCTCGGCAAGGAGTGATGCCGGTGCGGCCCGCGCCTCGCGCCTGACCATGGCGGAAGCCGAGGACCGGGACTGGCAGCGGCTGGACAAGTGGCTGTGGTGCGCGCGGGTCGCCAAGACCCGCGCGGAATGCGCCCGCCTCGTTGAGCGCGGGCAGTTCCGGCTGAACCGCCAGCCGGTGGACAAGCCACATGCCCGGCTGCGGGTGGGCGACGTGCTCACTTTGGCGCTGGGCGGGCCGGAGCGCGGGGTGGTGCGGGTCTGGCGCATCCTGGCGCTGGCCGAGCGGCGCGGCCCGGCCCCCGAGGCCCGTGGCCTCTACGAGGATCTCGACCAGCCCCCTGCGTGAAGCGCAACCGGGGGCGCCGCACAAAGGTGGTTGCTTCGCACCGCGACGCGGTCCATCTCTGCGCCGCAACGCACGCCCGAACGATTGCCGAAGGAACCCGGCCGTGACCTACGTCGTCACTGAGAACTGCATCCGCTGCAAGTACATGGATTGCGTCGAAGTCTGTCCGGTGGACTGCTTCTATGTCGGCGAGAACATGCTGGTGATCCATCCGGACGAGTGCATCGACTGCGGCGTGTGCGAACCGGAATGCCCGGCCGAGGCCATCGTGCCCGACAGTGACGACAAGGCCGCCGAATGGGCCGAGCTGAACCGCCAGTACGCGCAGGAATGGCCGAACATCACCCGCAAGGGCGAGGCCCCGGCCGACGCGAAGGAGTGGGACGGCAAGCCGGGCAAGAAGGAGCTGTTCGACCCCAATCCGGGCAAGCCCTGACCGCCCTGCTTCGGCCCGCTGCGCGCATGGCGTGACGGGACAGCGTTTTTTTTGTATGCTGAGCCCCCGGGTGTGGTTGCCGGCGCCGTGGCGCGGCCCCACCCTTTTCAGTTGCGTGAGGCCGTGAGGCGGTTGCCGGTCGGGCGATGCCCCTCCGCCGATGTCCTTCCGCCCACGCGGCAGCGGCACCCAGGAGTTGAGAGCGGATGAAGCCACCCGCCGGCGCGAAATCCCCCACCACGCAAACCGAGCCGGCCCAGACGGCCTCATCCTCCGCGCGCCGCCCCGGCATGGCCGAAGGCCAGGCGCCCTCCCCCACCGAAGGGGGCGCTTCCTCCCGCCCGGTCCCGCCGCCGAAGCCGCTCGGCAATCCCGGCAGCGACTTCAAGGCCGGCGACCATGTCGTCTATCCCACCCATGGCGTCGGCCAGGTGCAGGGCATTGAGACGATGCAGGTGGCGGGGATGGAGCTGAAGGTGATCATCGTCACCTTCGAGGAGAACCGCATGACCCTGCGGGTGCCGCTGGGGAAGGCGGCCTCCTCCGGCCTGCGCAAGCTCGCCGGCACCGACATGATGGGCGAGGCGATGGAGACGCTGAAGGGCCGGGCGCGCATCAAGCGCACCATGTGGTCCCGCCGCGCCCAGGAATACGAGCAGAAGATCAACAGCGGCGACCCCGTGCAGATCGCCGAGGTGGTGCGCGACCTGCACCGCAATGCCGGCCAGCCCGACCAGTCCTTCTCCGAGCGGCAGATCTACGAATTGGCGATGGACCGGCTGGCCGCCGAGGTGGCGGCGCTGGACCAGACCGACAAGAACACCGCGATGAACAAGCTGCTGGAGCATCTGAAGCAGGGCTGAGCCGCCCCGCTTCCCGTGCGATGGCCAAGAAAAAGGCCCCGGAGGGTTCTCCCTCCGGGGCCTTCCTGTTCGTGGCCTCCGCGCCGCGGGTCAGTCCTGCTGGCGGACGCCCATGAACTGCAGCAGCAGCTGGAACAGGTTGATGAAGTTCAGGTAGAGGCCGAGCGCATCGAACACGCTGCGCTTGGCGGCGATATCAGTGCCGGCCTCATAGGCGAACTCCAGGTAATCCGCCTTGATCCGCTGCGTGTCATAGGCGGTCAGACCCACGAAGACGACCACGCCGATCACGCTGATCGCGAACTGCAGCGCCGAGGAGCCGACGAACATGTTCACCACGCCGGCGATGATGATGCCGATCAGGCCCATCATCATTAGGCTGCCCATCTTCGTCAGGTCGGCCTTGGTGGTGTAGCCGTAGAGGCTGACGCCGGCGAACATGCCAGCCGTCACCACGAAGGTGGTGGCGATCGAGGTGCCGACATAGACGGCGAAGATGTTCGACATGCTCGCGCCCATGGCGGCGCAGAACAGCCAGAACAGCGCCTGCACGGTGGTCTTGCTCATCCGGTTGACGCCGAAGGAGAGCACCAGCACGAAGGCAAGCGGGGCGAAGATCGCCGCCAGGCCGAGGAAGGTCGGCTGCGTCGCCAGGCCGCGCGGCGTGCGCACCACCTGGAAGAACAGCTCGGACAGGCCGGTATTGGCGATCAGATAGGCGACGATCGCGGTCAGCAGCAGGCCCGACGCCATCCAGTTGTAGACGCCAAGCATGTAGGAGCGCAGCCCGGCATCGACGGCGGCCGCGTCAGCCGTGCCGACGCGGCCCCAGCCGGCCGCGCCCGTCGTGTACCGATAGTCGGGACCAGAGGCCATAGGTGTCAAACTCCCAACAACGCGGAGAATCCGCGGGTCATGATTTATATGGACAATCCGTAATCTTGTTCAACGGGAATCGCCCTGCTGCGATGGCGAGCCGTCACATCATGCCGGGCCTGCCTCCCAGCCTTCCAGATGGGGTTCCGGGGCATCTTCCTCCAGGCAGGGCCAGGTCACGCGCGGCGGCGCGGCGGCACTTTCCTCGGCCATGCGTCAGTCTAGGCCCAGCTTCCCCTTCTGTCAGCCGGAACGAAGAGAGGGAACCCCTCAGCCCCATGGCGTACCGCCGCCTCATTCGTTCCGCAGCAGCGGAGCCGCCCGGCCGCGCAGGGCCAGCGCCGTGCCGCCATAGCCAAGCAGCAGGGTGAGCGCGGTGCAGCCAGCCACCGTCAGCGCAAGAGTGCCGGGGAGGAAGACCCACTCCGTCCGCATGACGAAATGCGCCACCGCCCAGCTCGCCGCCGTGCCGCAGAGCGCCGCCAGCAGGCCTGCGGTCAGGCCGAGCAGGCCGAACTCCACCAGCCAGGCGTGGCGGATCTGCGCCCGCGTGGCGCCCACGACCTTCAGCACCACGGCATCCCTCACCCGCCGCCGCTGCCCCGCCGCCATGGCGCCGGCCAGCACCAGCCCGCCCGCCAGCAGCGTGACGCCCGCCACCGCCGAGATCGCCGTGCCCAGCCGCTCCAGCAGCCCGGCCACCGCCTCCAGCGCATCCCGCACACGGATGCCGGAAACATTGGGGAAGGCATCCGTCACCGCCCGCAGCACCGCCGCGTCGTCGGCGGGATCGCCCCGCACGGTGGCGATGTGGGTATGCGGCGCCGCCTCCAGCAGGCCGGGCGAGGCGATCAGCACGAAGTTCAGCCCCAGCCCCTGCCACTCGATGTTCCGCGTGCTGGCGATCTTCAGCGGCACCTCGCGGCCGAGCACGTCCACCGTGATGGTGTCGCCCAGGCCGACACCCCAGCCCTCGGCCAGCCGCGCATCGAGCGAGACCAGCGGCGGCCCCTGGTAGTCGGCTGGCCACCACTGCCCGGCGACGATATGGGTGCCCTCGGGCGGGGTGGCGGCATAGGTGAGCCCGCGGTCGCCGCGCAGCGCCCAGCGGGTGTCCTCGCTGGCCTGCACCTGCTCCACCGGCACGCCCTTGATGGCAGTGATGCGCGCCCGCAGCGAGGGCACGCGCTTCACCTCCACCACGCCGGGCTGGGCCCGCGCCACCGCGTCGAACTGCCGCGCCTGATCGGACTGGATGTCGATGAAGTAGAAGTTCGGCGCCGCCTCGGGAAGCTGGTCGTAGATCTGCCGGCGCAGGTTGCCCTCGATCATCGCGACGGCTGAAAGCGTGGTCAGCCCGATGCCGAGGGAGACCAGCATCAGCGCGGTCGGCGCGCCGGGGCGGTGCAGGTTGGCCAGCCCTAGCCGCAGGGCCGGGCGGCGGATGCCGCGCAGCCGCCGCGCAAAGGCGGTCAGCGCCGCCGCGCCAAGCCGGAACAGCAGCAGCGTGCCGCCCGCCGCGGCGCAGAAGCCGAAGGCGAAGAGCGGCTGCTCCGCAGTGCCCACCACCAGCGCCACCAGAGCCAGCGCGGCGGCCCCATTCACCGCCAGCAGCGACAGGCGCGGCCGGGAGCGCGTGGCCTGCACCGTGTCGCGGAACAGCGCGGCGCCGGGGATCTCCCGCGCCCGGCCGAGCGGCCAGAGGGCGAAGGCCAGCGCCGTCAGCAGCCCATAGAGCGCCGCCTGGGCCAGCGGCAGCGGATAGATGCCGAGCCGGGGCGGCACCGGCAGCGTGCCCTGCAGCAGATGCGCCGCCAGCAGCATCAGCCCCTGCCCCACCGCCAGCCCGACCAGGATGCCGAGCGCCGCCAGCGCCAGCACCTGGATCAGGTAGGTGGCGAAGATCACCCGCGCCGGCGCGCCGAGGCAGCGCAGCGTGGCGATGGTGCGGCTGCGCTGGTCCAGCCAGGCGCGCACGCCCGTCGCCACGCCGATGCCGCCCACCAGCAGCGCCGTCAGCCCGGCCAGCGTCAGGAAGGAGGCCGCGCGGTCGAGGAAGCGGTTCACCCCGGGGGAGGCCTCGGCGGCGTCGCGGATGCGCCAGCCGCCATCGTCGAAGGCGGCGCGCAGGTCACGCGCGAAGGCGGCGGGCGCCACACCCGGCGGCAGGGCGATGCGATACTCATATTGCACCAGGCTTCCGGGCTGGATGAGCTGGGTGCGCGGCACGGCCTCCAGTGCGATCATCGCGCGCGGACCGAGGATGGCGGGGCTCGCCACCTTGTCCGGCTCGCTGCGGATCAGCCCGGCGAGGCGGAACCGCCCCTCGCCCAGCCGCACCATGTCCCCCACCTTCAGGCCCAGCCGCTCGGCGACCAGCGGCTCCAGCGCCACGCCATCGGCCGGCAGCTCGCCCGCCGGATCGAGTTCGAGGCGGCCATAAAGCGGATAGGCGCCATCCACCGCCTTCAGCTCCACCAGCGTCCGCTGGCCGGAGGGAGCCACGGCCATGGCCCGCATCTCGATCACCTCGGAGAGCCGGGCGCCGCGCGACGTGACCCAGTCCCGCGCCGCCTGCGGCATCGGCCGGTAGGAGACGCGTACGGAGAGGTCGCCGCCCAGGATGCGCGCGCCATCCGCCGCCAGCCCCGCCTCGGTGGCGGCACGCAGCGTGCCGACGGCGGCGATGGCGGCGACGCCCAGCGCCAGGCAGGCCAGCACGATGCGCAGCCCCCGGATGCCGCCGCGGAGTTCCCGCCGCGCGAAGCGGAAGCCCAAGGCCAGGGTGGACGTGGCCAGCGTGCCGTTCATGCGGCGCCGTCCGCCACGAAGCGCCCGTCGGCCATGCGGAGCTGGCGCCCGCAGCGGGCGGCGAGCGCCGGGTCGTGGGTGATCAGCAGCAGCGTGGTGCCGAGCTGCTCGCGCAGGCCGAAGAGCAGGTCCATCACCTTCTGGCCGGTCGCGCCGTCCAGGTTGCCGGTGGGTTCGTCGGCCAGAAGAAGGCTCGGCTCGGCCACCACGGCGCGTGCCAGCGCCACGCGCTGCTGCTCGCCGCCGGAGAGCTGGCCGGGATAGTGCCCGAGCCGGTGCCCAAGTCCGACCCGCGCCAACGCCGCCTCGGCCCGGTCGAAGGCGTCGGCGCGCCCGGCGAACTCCAGCGGCACGGCGACGTTCTCCAGGGCAGTCATGGTGGGCACCAAGTGGAAGGACTGGAAGACGATGCCGAGATTGTCCCGCCGGAAGCGTGCCAGCGCGTCCTCGTCCATCCGCCCGAGTTCGGCGCCCGCAACGCTCAGGCTGCCGCCCGAGGGCCGCTCCAGCCCGGCGAGCAGCATCAGCAGCGTGGTCTTGCCGGAACCCGAGGGGCCGACGAGCCCCACCGCCTCGCCCCGTTCCACCTCCATATCGAGCCCCCGGAGGATGTTGACCTCCCCCCCGGCCGCCGCCACCTTGAAGGTGAGGCCGCGGGCCCGGATGAGGGCCGTATCGCGGCCGCCCCCCGCGGGGGGCTGCGCTGCGGGGGATCGGATGGCATTGGGTGCGTCCAGCATGTTCCGCAGATATGGCCGCCGTGCCGCACTGCGAAGGGCTGCTCTCGGTATCGGAATATTTCTTTCGGTGAAGCCTGGTGGCGCGCGCGCCGCGGGCGAGGCGCCGGTGAAGCTGCTGATGCTCGGCGACTCCATCACCGCCGGCTACGGGCTCGCCAAGGAGGAGGCCCTGCCCGCCCGGCTGGAGGCGCTGCTGCGCGCGGCCGGCGAGACGGTGCAGGTGATCCCGGCCGGCGTCTCCGGCGACACCACGGCCGGCGGCAAGTCCCGCCTGGACTGGGCGCTGGCCGATCAGCCGCAGGCGGTGATCGTGGCGCTCGGCGGCAATGACGGGCTGCGCGGGCTTCCGCCCGCCGACACCTATGCCAATCTCGACGCCATCCTGACGCGCCTGAAGGCGCGCGGCATCCCGGCGCTGCTGGCGGGAATGCTCGCGCCGCCCAATCTGGGCGCCGATTACGGGCGCGACTTCGCCGCCAGCTTCCAGCGCCTGGCGCAAGCGCATCCGGAGGCGGTCTTCTATCCCTTCCTGCTGGAGGGCGTGGCCGGCGATCCGGAGCTCAACCAGCCCGACCGCATCCACCCCAATCCCCGGGGCGCGGAGGAAGTGGCACGCCGCATGCTTCCCGGTGTCCGGGAGCTCTTGTCCAAGGTGCAGGGAGGTTGAGCCGCCATGCCACGCCTGTTCGTTGCCCTGCCGGTCCCGGAAACGCTGCGTGTGCAGCTCGCCGACCTTGCCGGCGGCATTCCCGGCGCCCGCTGGGTGCCCCCCGAGAACTACCACCTGACGCTGCGCTTCATCGGCGAGGTCGATGGCTGGCAGGCGGACGAGGTGGATGACGCCCTCTCCGGCATCCGCGGCCGGCCTTTCGAGCTGCAGCTCTCCGGCGTGGACATCTTCGAGAAGGCCGGGCGCATCCATTCGCTGCATGTGAAGGCCGAACGCAGCGACCGGCTCGCCCATCTGCAGGCGAAGGTGGAGACCGCCCTGCAGCGCGCCGGCCTGCCGCCGGAGCGGCGCCGCTTCACGCCGCACATCACCCTCGCCCGCACCGACAAGGCGGCGCCGGACAAGCTCATCGCTTTCGTGCAGGCGCACAACCTGTTCCGCCCGCCCGCGGTGGTGATGAACCACTTCTCTCTGTTCTCCTCGCGGCTTGGCAAGGAGCAGGCGCATTACGAGGCCGAGGTGGACTACGCGCTGGATGCGGCGCCGAACGGAGACGAGGTCCGCCCCGCGCCCGAAGCAGACGCCTGAAGAGAGAAGGGGGACCGCTCCCCCGCCTTTGCAGCCGTTCAGGAGGGCGCTTCCGCCGAGGCGCCAACTGCTCTAGGCAGAGGCTGTGATCGCCCGGCTGCGTGCCCTTCTGCTGAGCCTGCTCGCGCTGCTGCTGCTCGGCCAGAGCGCGGCAGCCGCGGCGCATTGTCTTCGACAGGCCCAGGGCGGCGCCACCCCGAGCGGGCTGGTGGTGCCGATCTGCACCCCGGGCGGCCTGGTCCAGGCACACAGCACGCATGATGGGCAAGATGAGGCGCCGCCGGTTCATGGCGAACCTTGCGTCTGCATCGTCTGCCATCTCCTGCCGCAGGCTGGGTTGCCACAGCCGCCCGCACTGCCCGAGCCAGCCTGGCTCCTGGCCCCGCGCTCGGCGCCGCTGCCGCCTGCGCCACCACCCCGGCCCCTTGCCCGGGCGCCACCCGGGATGCCGCGCGGGCCGCCCCTCGCCTGAGATCCGACGAGCCATCCACTTTCCCTCTCCCGCGGCCCTGCCGCGCCGGGCCGCATGAGGCTGGCCTGGCGCCGTGGCGGCTGCCTTCCGGATCACGCCATATGTTCTCTCGTCGTCTTCTGCTTGGCACCATTGCGGGGCTCGGCCTCGCCACCGCCGCCCTCGCGCATAGCTACACCGCCGGCGACATCGCCATCGGCCATCCCTGGAGCCGCGCCGCCCCGGCCGGCGTCACCGGTGCCGGCTTCATGACGCTCCGCAACACCGGCAGCACGCCGGACCGCTTGGTCTCGGCTCATGCCGAGATCGCCCGGACCGTCGAGATGCACACCAATGTGCAGGACGGGGCGGTGATGCGGATGCGCCCGGTCGAGGCCATCGAGGTCGCTCCGGGCCAGGAGGTGAAGCTCGCTCCGGGCGGACTGCACCTGATGCTGATCGGCCTGAAGCAGCCGCTCAACAAGGGCGCGCGGGTGCCGCTGACGCTGGTCTTCGAGCGCGCCGGCGCGGTTGAGGTCGAGCTGGCGGTGGAAGCCGCCGGCGCCGCCGGCGACCAGCACGCGCACTGAGCGGCGCAGGGCGGCGGACGGCTTCCTGCCCGCCGCCCATTGATCCGGGGAAGCGGATCGCCAAGTCTCTCCCGCACATGTCCGCCCCTCCCCTTGTCATCCTGACCGGCGCCGGCATCTCCGCCGAATCCGGCCTTTCCACCTTTCGCGACCCGGACGGACTCTGGGCGCGCCACCGCATTGAGGACGTGGCGACACCCGAGGCCTTCGCGCGCGACCCGGCGCTGGTCCATGCCTTCTACAACGCCCGCCGGGCGCAGCTGCGCGATCCCGCCATCCAGCCCAATGCCGCGCACCACGCGCTGGCGCGGCTGGTGGCTGCCTGGCCCGCCCCCGCCCTGCTGGTGACGCAGAACGTGGACAACCTGCACGACCGCGTCATGCCCGGTGCCGCCGCGGCCTCGCTCCTGCACATGCATGGCGAGCTGGCGAAGATCCGCTGCCTCGCCTGTGGCGCCCGGCGAGGCTGGACGGAGGACCTTTCCGCCGCCACCCCCTGCCTGGCCTGCGGCAAGGCCGGTGGCCTGCGGCCGGACGTGGTCTGGTTCGGCGAGATGCCGCTCGGCATGGACCGGATCGAGGCGGCGCTGGAGGATTGCGGCCTCTTCGTCTCGATCGGCACCTCCGGGCAGGTCTATCCGGCGGCCGGCTTCGTCGCCGCGCTGCGCGGCCGCGCCCGCACGGTGGAGCTGAACCTGGAGCCGAGCGCCGGCACGCATCTCTTCGACGAGGCCGAGCACGGCCCCGCCACCCAATGCGTCCCCCGCTTCGTGGAGCGGCTCCTGGCGGAATGGACCTGACGCTGGAAGAGGCCGCGGCGGCCGCCCGCGCCTGCACCCTCTGCGCGGCGGCCCTGCCGCTCGGGCCGCGCCCGATCTTCCGCGTCAGCCCCACGGCGCGGTTGCTGATCGTGAGCCAGGCCCCCGGCACGCGGGCGCATGAAAGCGGCATTCCCTGGGAGGATGCGGCGGGCGACCGCTTCCGCGAATGGCTCGGCCTGGACAAGGCGCGCTTCCACGATGCCGCCCGGGTCGCCATCCTGCCGATGGGCTTCTGCTATCCCGGCCGCCTGCCGCGCGGCGGCGACGCGCCGCCCCGGCCGGAATGCGCGCCGCTCTGGCACCCCCGCCTGCTGCCGCCAATGCGGAACCTGCGCCTGACGCTGCTGGTGGGGCGCTACGCCATCGCCGGCCGCCTTGGCGCGCGCGCCGCGGCGCGGCTTGAGGAGACGGTGCGGGACTTCCCGATACAGCTGGCGCAAGGCCGCTTTGTGCTGCCGCATCCCTCCTGGCGGACGAAGGTCTGGGCCGCGCGGCGGCCCTGGTTCGCGGAGGAGGTTCTCCCCGCCCTGCGGCGGGCCGTCGCGGCGGCGCTGGCGGACTAGCCTACCCTTCGCCTTCCAGCCGGGCGATCTCCTCGTCCGAGAAGCCGAAATGGTGGCCGATCTCGTGGATCAGCACGTTGCGGATCAGGCGGAACAGGTCCTCGCCGGTCTCGATCCACTCCACCAGGATGGGCTCGCGGTAGAGCAAGATGATGTCGGGCTCACTGGGGACGCTGAAATGCGTCTTCTCCGTCAGCGGCACGCCCCGATAGAGGCCGGTCAGCTCCCAGGGATGCTGAAGTTCGAGCGCCTCCAGTGTCTCCTCGTCCGGCAGGTCCTCGACGAGGATGGCCGTGCCCTGAACGGCGCTGCGCAGTTCCTCGGGTATGGCGGAGAAGGCTGTCTCGGCCATCTCCTGCAGGTCCTCGAGCGAGGGAGGATGGTTGAAGCGCATGGGAGCCATCCTAGCATCCGCCGGCTGGCGCCGCGAAGCGCCGCGTCAGCGCGCCGTGGGCGGAGGTGTGGGTGCGGGTTCGGAAGCCGCCGGCCGACCGGAAGGCCGCACCAGCGCATCGCGAATTTCCATCAGCAGCTTTTCCTGCGTCGTCGGCGCCGCCGGCGCCGCGGGCTTGGCGGCCTGGTGCAACCGCAGCCGGGTCAGCACGCGCAGCAGCCAGAAGATCGCCAGGGCGACGATCAGGAAGCGGATGATGGCATTGATGAACATGCCGATCGCCAGCACCGCTGCACCGCTCTGGCGGGTGGCCTCCAGCGAGGGGCCGCGTTCCCCGCTCAGCACGATGAAGACGTTGGAGAAGTCCACCCCGCCGATCAGCAGGCCGATGATCGGATTGATGAGGTCCTGCACCAGCGAGTTGACGATTCCGGTGAAGGCAGCGCCGATGACGATACCGACCGCCAGGTCCACCACGCTGCCACGCATGATGAAGGCCTTGAACTCTTCCAGCCAAGCCGGTTCACGGACGTGCAAGTTGCGCGGCATATGGCCATCCTTCTCGGGAAGTCAGTGCAGGCGGCGCGAACGGAATGCGCCGGCGGCTCCTGGGAGCCGCCGGCAGGTAAACGCAAAGCCAAGCGCCGCGGCGCACCTCAGGGCGTGGTGCGCGGCGCCGGATTGGTCGGCGAAGCGGAGCTGCCGCCCATGCCAGTGCCGGACGTGCCCGTGCCGGACATGCCGGTACCCGCGCCGCTGACGGCGGAGGACGGGGTCTGGCCCTCCGGCACCACCATGCCGCCACCCATGTAGGCGCCGTTTCCGCTGGTGCTCGCGGCGCGGTTGCTGCTGCGGCTGCTGCGGCGGCTGCTGCGGCTGCCACTGTTCTCATCCAGCGGAGTCCGGACTTCCGGGTTCTTCCAGACCGGACGGCCGAGATTCACGTCGCTCGGCGAGGTCGTGGCGCCGGTCACGGCACCCGCGCCGCCACCGACCACGGCGCCAACGGCCGCACCAACCGGCCCGCCCAGCGCGCCAACGCCGGCGCCGGTCGCGGCACCCGCCGCCGCACCACCCGTCACGCGCTCGCGTTCGTTGGTCCCGCAGGCCGCCAGCGCGAGGGCCAGCGCAGCAGCACTCAAGATTCGCAGCTTCATCGCGGTTCTCCCTGTGCGATGCCCGCTGAACGCAGAAGCTGCCAAAAGGTTGTGCTGCCGCTTCAACTGAATTCATTTTTCTTGCGGACCTACCCAGCCGAGGCGACGTAATCCCGCAACTGGCTCGCCTCCTGCTCTGCCTCCTCGATGCGCGCCTTCACCAGGTCGCCGATGGAGATCATCCCGGCGAGCTGCCCATGCTCATCCAGCACCGGGAGGTGGCGCACGCGGCGGTCGGTGATCATCGCCAGCGCGTCGCAGACACGGGTGGTGGGCGAGACGGTGTGCAGCACCCGCGTCATCAACTGCTGCGCCACCAGTGCGGCGGCTTCGGCGCCCCGGCTGGCAAGGGCGCGCACGAGGTCCCGCTCGCTGACGATGCCCAGCACCGTGCCTGCCTCGTCACGCACGAGAACGGCGCCGATCCGGTGCTGCGCCAGCGTGCGGCAGACGGCCAGCGCGCCGTCCTGCGGGCCGACCGAGATCACCTGCGAGCCCTTGTGGCTCAGGATGCGGGAAATGGTCATGAACGCTGCTCCCTTCCTTGCGGCGGGCGCCGCTCAGGGAGGCGGACGCCCTGCCTTGTCGGAAAGGCGAACGATGCGGCTCCGGATTAACGGAAGTCCAGGAAAATCGGAGCGAGCCAGGCGGGCCCGGTCAGGCCGCGGCGCCACCCAGCAGCCGCTGCGCCTCCCGCTCCGCCCGCCGGATCGACAGCACGAAGACCTGCCGGTTGGACTGCGCCAGGCCGTCGATGTCGGCGCCGAGCAGGAAGGCCAGGGCGCCCGCCGCGCCGGGCTGCGGCAGGGCGGCGGTGAGGCCCAGGAGCTGGCCCTCCTCATCCACCACCGGGCCGCCCGAGTAACCCATCAACGCCGGCATGCGGGCGGTGAAGCCACGCCCGAAGCCGGGCATCTCGGCATCCGGCGCCTCGACATGCCCCTGGGCGACGGCGCTGCCGATGCTCGGCGCCCCGGCCGCCCAGACCCGCTCGCCGCGCCGTGGCGGGTCCTCCGCACGCCCGGCTGGAGCGAGGAAGCCCGGCGCCACCTGCAGCACGGCGAGGTCCATCCGCCCGCTGCGCGCCACCAGGCGTCCGGTCGCCTCCGCGCCATCCGCGCGGCGCAGCAGGGCGGAGGGCGCGCCGTCCAGCACATGGGCGCAGGTGAGCACGTGGCGGGCATCAAAGCCGACCACGCCGCCGCGCGTCAGGCCGTTGCACTGCAGGGTGGCGAAGCTGGCGGCGGTGATCTGCTCGGCGGGAGTGCCCTGCGCCAGCCGGGCAGCTGGCGCGGCGCAGCCAGCGAGCAGAGCCGGCAGGCCGAGGGTGCCCGCGACCATGCCCTGGAGGAAGCCGCGCCGCCCGCTGGTCATCCGTGTCCTGCTACCCCGCATCCGCGCCTCGACGAAAGGAAGGCCATCAACCTTTAGGTGAAATTCATCACCCAAGTTGCTCAAAAACATGAATTCGGCTCCTTGTGAAGCCGCTCATGCGCAGGGTGTGAGAAGAAGATGAGAGAAAGATGAAGCGCTGCGCCCCAGACAAGGGCACAGCGCTTGGCGGTAGCGGGTTCTGGAGGCTGTAGCGGCAGCCCGCGGCCTGTCAGGCCTCCGGCGCGGCGGGGGGATGGTTGCCGATCGGCTGCATCAGCGATTCGGCCTCGCGCTTCAGGCGGAGATAGGAGCGGAAGGAGAAGGGCAGCATGGTGCAGTAGATCAGCCCCGCCGCCGCCAGCGCGGCCCAGGGCTCGCTCACCAGCAGCGCCGCATAGGCGCCGATCGAGAGCAGCAGCGGCAGGACCAGTTCCCGCGGCACCTTGAAGTTCTTGAAGGACCAGGTGGGCAAGGTGCTGACCAGCGCCAGCGCCACCAGGATCAGCAGGACGCCGACGAAAGCAGGGTGGCGCACCGCCGAGGCCAGACCAGACCAGCCCCACCCGTCGAAGGCCAGCGAGGCGAAGAGCGGGAACATGGCCAGCAGCGCCCCGGCGGGGGCGGGCACGCCGGTGAAGAAGCTCTGCGCATAGGCCGGCTTCGGCGGCGGCCCCGGCAGGGGCATCGGCCCCGCATCCAGCGCCGCGTTGAAGCGCGCCAGCCGCAGCGACATGCAGACGGCGAACATCACGCAGGGCACGAAGCCCAGCCCACGATAGTCATGCATGGTCCAGAGATAGAGGACCATGGCCGGCGCCACGCCGAAGGAGAGGAAGTCGGCCAGGCTGTCGAACTCGGCGCCGAAGCGGCTGGTGGCCTTCAGCAGCCGGGCCAGCCGACCATCCAGCCCGTCGATCGCGCCCGCGGTGATGATCAGCCCCGCCGACACCTCCCAGCGCCCTTCCAGCGCGAACCGCATCGCCAACAGCCCCGCGCAGAGGCCGAGCAGCGTCAGGATGTTCGGGATCAGCCGGTTGAAGGACTGACCCTGGAAACGCGGCCGCTGGCGGGCGGCGAAGCGGAAGCGGCGCGGGCGTGGCGGGGAGACGTTCATCAGAGCATGGAACCCGGCGCGACGTCGGCGGTTGCCGGCTTCGGCGCGGCGGGGGCGAGTTCGGCGATCACCGTCTCGCCGCCGACCATGAGCTGCCGCGCCCCGACCAGCGGCTTGACGCCCTCGGGCAGGTAGAGATCGGTGCGGCTGCCGAAGCGGATCAGGCCGAAGCGCTCGCCGGCCTGAAGGCTGTCGCCCTCCCGCACGAAGCAGAGGATGCGGCGGGCCACCAGCCCGGCGATCTGCACCACCGCGACGTCCTGCCCGTTCGGCATCCGGATGGCCAGCGCGTTGCGCTCGTTGTCGTCGCTCGCCTTGTCCAGGTTGGCGCTGACGAACTTGCCGTGCCGGTAGGCGATGCGCGTCACCACGCCCTCGACCGGGCTGCGGTTGATGTGCACGTCGTTGACCGAGAGGAAGATCGCCACGCGCCAGCGCGGTGCTGGGCCGAGGCCCAGTTCGGCCGGCGGCACGACTGGCTCCACGCTCACCACCCTTCCGTCCGCCGGAGCGACGATCACCGGGCGGTCCGGCGTCACCCGCTCGGGGTCGCGGAAGAAGTAGAAGCAGAATGCGGTGAAGGCGGCGGCGAGCCAGAACAGCCAGGAGCCCAGAAACAGGCCTCCGACCACGGCCACCGCCGCGCCACCGATGATGAAGGGCCGGCCCGCCGGATGCGGCGGGGCGAGGACCATGCGAAGGCTTTGCAAAAGCGCCATGACAGCAAGGTTATGGTCTGTCGCGCCCACGTAAACAACCCGCCTCCCAGCCAGGGCACAGGCAGACCCCCTTGCGGGAAAGGCCGGGGATGCGCCTCAATCCTGCTCTCACGGCGGAGGCGGAGGAAGCATGCGGCCGACAGGAACGATCCGCGTGGAAGTCTGGGACCCCTGGGTCCGGCTGGTGCACTGGGCGGTCGTCGGGCTGCTCGGCCTGTCCTGGTGGACCGCCGAGACCGGCCGGATGGACCTGCACCTCACCAGTGGCTACCTGATTCTCGCCCTGCTGCTGTTCCGGCTGGCCTGGGGCCTCGTCGGCTCCGAGACGGCGCGGTTCCACCATTTCCTGCGCTCGCCGGTGGCGGCGCTCGGCCATCTCCGGCACCTGTTCCGCCGCGCCCCCGATACCGAACTGGGCCACAACGCCGCCGGCGGCTGGATGGTGCTGCTGCTGCTCGGCGTGCTGCTGCTGCAGGTCGGCACCGGCCTCTTCGCCGACGACCAGATCTTTACCCGTGGCCCACTCGCCGGCTTTGTCTCCGGCGCGGCGAGCGACTGGGCGACCTTCATCCACATCCGCAACTTCAACGTGATCCTGGCCTTGGCGGCGCTGCACGTGCTGGTGGTCGGGGTCTATGCCCTGGCTAAGGGGCAGAACCTGGTGCTGCCGATGCTGACCGGCGCCAAGCGGGTGCCCGCCGCCTTCGCGCGGCATGCCCCGCGTCTCGGCTCGCCGCTGCTGGCGCTGGTCCTGATGGCGGCGGCCGGCGCGGCGGCCTGGGGCCTCTCGCGGCTGGGCTGAAGGCCAGGGGAGAATGAATTCTCCCCCAGAGCCCGCTTTTTTTGTCAGTTTTGCCGCACGGGTGGCACGCGCTCACGCAAGGGCGGCCGGGAATGCCCTCGCCACAGGCGGCGCCAAAACCTGGCAGAAGAAGGAGGGGGTTTGGGGGAGTTCCCTCCCCCAATCTTGCTTCATCCAGGGATGAAGAGCGCGCCCTCCTTCAGCGGGAGCGGAACTCGCGATGACAGGCGCCGCAGGTGCCGCCCGCCTCGCGGAAGGCCGTGGCGGTGGCGCCCGCATCGCCGGAGGCCGCCGCCTGGTGCAGCTTGGTGGCGGCCTCGACCATCCGCGCCGAGGCGGCCTCGAAATCCGCCCGGTCCGACCAGACCGCGGGGCGGGCATGGGTGTCGCCCTTGTCGCTGCCGGGCGGGAACATCGCGGGGAAGCCCTGGTAGAAGCTCACCATGTCCTGGCTGCGCTCGGCCACCACGGAGAGGTCGCCTTTCGATTCGAGCGTCTTCTTGATCGTCTCCATATGGCCGCTCATCCGCTTCAGCCCCGCCTGGCGCTGGGCGATGACGTCGCCCTGTGCCCAGGCAAGGCTGGCCGGGGCGAGGCCCACGAGGCCGGCGGCGCCCAGCAGGGCGAGGGCCAGGGAGGCTTGCTTCATGCGCATGCACGACTCCGGATCAGATTGCAGAACACCCATCACACCACGCCCGGCGGAAGAGAAAAGCCGCTTTTCTGCGCCGGCGGTGCGAAGCTGCCCTTGCCGAGCCTCTCGGGCGGGGCTATACGCCGCGCCGTCCCTGATGAGACGCCCGGCCGGAACGACGGAGCGTAGCTCAGCCTGGTAGAGCACTGTGTTCGGGACGCAGGGGCCGGAGGTTCGAATCCTCTCGCTCCGACCAAATGATCCGGCCGGGTCAAAGCCCCGCCACACCGCCCCTTCCCGGGCCGTGCGGCGGGGCTTTTCCATTCCGGGCGCCAGCTTGCACATAGTTTGCTTGGGCAAGGTCCACCACCGGCGGCGCAAGGCCGTCGGCTGGAGGGAACCCGAACCGATGAAGCCAAGCCTGGCCCTTGCCTTCGCCTTCTCCATGAGCATGCCGGCGCTGACCCTGCCCGCCGCGGCGCAGACGAGGATCGACAGCCTCGGCCTGACCGTCACCGCCACCCCGGCCGTGACCTCGGACTACCTGTTCCGCGGCATCTCGCAGACCCGCAACCGGCCGGCAGTCCAACTCACCCTCGATGCGCAGCACGAATCCGGCTTCTATGTCGGCGCCTTCGCCAGCAACGTCACCTTCCCCGGCAGCAACGCCCGTCAGGAACTGGACCTGCTGGCCGGCTACCGCCTCACCGCCGGCAATCTCGGCCTCGATCTCGGCGGCGTCTGGTACACCTATCCCGGCTATGACAAGCCGGAGGGCAGCCACGAATACAACTACGCCGAGGTCATGGCGAAAGGCAGCTACACGCTGGACCCGGTGAAGTTCGTCGGCACCGTCGCCTGGTCGCCGGACTTCTACTTCGAATCCGGCAGCGCGGTTTACCTGGAGGGCGGCGCGGACGTCGCCCTGCCCTTCGCCTTCACCCTCTCCGGCCGCTACGGCCATCAGTGGATCGACCGCAATCCGCGCTACGGCGCGCCGGACTATGCCAACTGGTCGGTCTCCGTCTCGCGCGAGGTCCTGGCGGGCTTCATCCTGAGCGTCGGCTACTACGACACCAGCCTCTCGAAGAGCGACTGCTTCGGAGGCACGAAATACTGCGACGCCCGCGCCCTGGTGATGCTGAGCCGGCCCTTCTGACGCTTCCGGCCCCGGCAGGTCCGGGGCCGCCCTCAGCGCGGCCGCCGTGCCGCCCAGAACATCAGGCCGCGGACCGGGAATACCCAGGCGAAGCCCGCCACCACATAGAACGGCAATTGCAGCGTCCAGTGCCATTGCTGCACATGGTCGCCAGCCCAGAGCACCAGGCCCAGATAGGCCAGCAGCCCGACGAAGCCGACAAGGCAGGCAATGAGGATGCGCGACATGCCTCCCTCTTGGCAGGGCGGCCCGGCTTCGCCAAGTGCAGGGTGGCCCATGTTTGCAGCGGGGCGCCGGGGGGCCTAGTCTCCGGCCCCGAAATCCGGGGCTTTGCCCCCTTCCGCCTCTTCCCGCCTGCCCGAAAGATCCCGATGCCCGAGCCCGGCCTGCCCTCTGCCCGCCACGATGCCGCTTTCGACCTGAAAGCGCATATCCGCAGCGTGGCGGATTTCCCGAAGCCCGGAATCCTCTTCTACGATATCTCCACCCTGCTGCGGGATGGCCCGGCCTGGAAGGCGGCGATGGCCCAGCTCGCCACGGTGGTGCGGCCGCACCGCCCGAAGCTGCTGGCCGGCATCGAGAGCCGCGGCTTCCTGCTGGCGGCGCCGCTGGCGCTGGAGCTGGGCCTGGGCTTCATCATGCTGCGCAAGCCGCGCAAGCTGCCGGGCGAGACCATCGGCTACGACTATGACCTCGAATACGGCACCGATCGCATCGAGATGCAGGCCGATGCCGTGGCGCCGGGCGACCGCGTGGTGATCCTCGACGACCTGCTGGCCACCGGCGGCACCATGGCCGCCGGCGTGCAGCTCCTGCGCAAGGCGGGGGCGGAGGTGCCGTTGGCCGCGGCGATGATCGAGCTGGCCTTCCTGAAGGGACGCGAGCGACTGGACGTGCCGGTGGAAACCCTCGTCTCCTACGATTCCTGATCATGGCGCGCCGCGGCTCCCGCCCCCCTGCCGCCGTCCGGGCAAAGCCGCACGGCGGTACGGGCCGGCTCGGGCGCCGCGACAGCCTGGGGCTTGGTGTCCTCGCCTTGCTGGCGGCGGCCTGCGGGCGACCAGCCCTCGCCCAGCCGCAACCCTCTGCCCTGGTGCCGGACAGCACCACCCTGCTGCTGCCCGGTCCGGAGGGCAATACGATCGCGCAATGGGCGCAGGAGGTGGCCACCCGCCTGGCGCGCGGCCTGCCACATGCCGTGGCGCTGCACAGCCTCGTGCTCGGCGGCCCGGACGGCGTGACCGCCGCCAACCGGTTCGCCACCACGGAAGCGGGCGACGGGCGGCTGCTGCTGGCCCTGCCCGGCCTCGCCGCGCAGGCCCGGCTGGTGGGCGAGAGCCGCGCCCAGTTTGATCCGGAGGGCTGGCTGCCGGTCTGCGTCTCCTGGCAGCCGGCGGTGCTGGCGGGGCGTGGGCGCTACCCGCTCGCCGGCAACCGCCCCCTGCGGCTGGCCCTCTCCACGCCGGGCGCGCCGGAGACGGCGGCGCTGCTGGCGCTGGACCTGATGGGCCATCCGGCCGTGCCGCTTTTCAACCTCACCGGTCCGGCGGCCGAGGCCGCGCTCGCGGCGGGCGAGGTGGATGCGATGGTGATCGCCGCGCCAGCCGCCCTTCGCCGCGCCGCGGAGCTGGGCCTGACGCCTTGGCTGGAACTGGAGGTGCCGGGCCGACGCGACTACCCGGAGCTGCCCTCCACCGGCATGGCGGCGACCCTCCCGGCGCCCCTGGCGGCGGCCGAGGCGGGCTTCGCGGCGCTGCGGCTGCGCGCGGCCCTGATGCTGCCCCGCCTCACCTCGGCCGATGTGGTGGCTGCCTGGCGGCGGGCGGCACTGCGCTGGCAGGAGGAGGAGATGCGCCAGCCCATGGAGGGCGCGGCACTGGCCCTGGCCGGGGCCGAGGCGCGCGCCATGGTGGCGGCGCTCACCCCCACTCCCACCGCGGTGCTGGCCTATCGCGAGTGGCTGCTGCGCCGGCTGGGCTTCCAGGCCGCCTGACCCTCTCCCTTTCCCGGCCCCATGGCGGTGGCGCAGCCTCAGTGGCAGGGCGCGAGCCCAGCCATGACCTGTTCGTTGATGCCAGCCAGAAGGCTGTAGTCGGGCGCCGGCCGGGCAATCTCGCGCAGCACTGCGCGCCCGAGGGTCTCCAGCCCCTGGCGCAACGCGAAGGGCAACGCGGTGCCGGGGGCGTGCAACGCCAGGAGCACGGCTTCCCACAGGTGCCGGGTGGCTTCGAGCGCCGCCTGGCCCGCGGGCGCATCGCCGCTCTCCTGCGCCCGCCGCAGTAGCAGGACAGCCCGGCGGAACAGCATGGCCTCTTCCATCCGCTGCCCGGCCAAGGCAGGCGGGCGCGGAACCGGCTGGCCCGCGGCCGCAGGTGTCATAGCGCGGGCTCCCCGGTGGCGGGCAGCAGGTCCGCGCCGCCCAGCGCCGCATCCTCATGCTGGATCAGGCGGCGGATCATCCGCAGCGCCTGGTAGCACTCGTCCTGCTCGGCCGCGGCGATGGCGTTGTCCAGCAGCTCCCATGCCTGCGCCGAGGTGGTGGCGGCACGGAACTCGGCGGCGAGGTCGCGTGCGAGCTCCAGGCCCCGCAACCGCTCCTCCTCATTGCCGATATAGGCGGTCTGCACGGCGAAATAGATGCGCCGGGCCGGCGTGGTCGCGGCCTCCGGCGTCATGATCTGCTTACCAAACAGGAAGCGCGCGCGGCTTGTCAGTTCGACCCGGGCGCGATTGCGGAAGCGGAGAGGCGCTCCATTGACGACCAGCAGGTCGCCCTGGCGCAGTTCGAGCACAAGCGTCGACATGGTTCGGCGGCTTCTCGGTGCGGGACGGCATGCGCCGGCGCCCGCTTGGGGGAACCGCTCCACAGCGCCGGCACGGGGCGATGAGGAACGGCCAGGGATGCTCACAAAGGCTGCCCGCCCTTCTTGCGGGGGTGGCGGCCATGGAGCGGCTCAGGCACTTCAGCGTTCAGGGCATGGTGGCCTTGCTCCTTGCCTCCGGCGGGCGCGACCACGCCCCAGGAAGTCCGGCCTCTGGGCCAGGGCCGCCCTCACCGGACGCCGCAGATCGCGACACCAGGCAATCTGGCCCGGAAGGGCTAACGCTTCCTGAACAGCGAGGCTCAACCGGAACACAGTTCCGACGGAGGCGTGCAGCCGGGCGGCCGGGTGCGGCCAAGGCCAGCCGTCGAGCCCTCAGGTGCGCGCGGCCCGGCACAACATGGCCAGAACCTTCGACCTGACGCCCCGAAACGGCCACACGAAGCAGGAGTCCAACAGGCAGGGCGTCCTCCGAAAAAAGAGACACGAACACCCTTTAGCGGCAATTGGTTCGGGCTGCGAAGCTTTTCCCGCGTAATGCGGCAGCACGATTCGCTCAACAATTGGAAAGGAGGCGCTACAGCAGGGCAGATCCGCGCCGGAGGGCGGCCGCGCAGCCGCGAAAACTCATGCTCCGCCCAGCACGAAGGCGGCGCCAGCAACGGGCTGCCCCCGCTCCTGGCGCAGCACCAGACCGCGCTCCGCGAGGATGCGCAGCCCGAGCGCCGCGACGAGCTTCCGCAACGCTGGCAGGTCGTGGCGGTAGCGGAGGCCCGGCCCCAGGGCATAGGCGCCGCCGGAGCCGCTCTCCACGCTGAAGACCAGCGCGCCGCCTGGCACCAGCGCCGCCGCCATGCCGGCAAGCGCAGGTCGCAGCGCACCGAGATAGTTCAGTACGTCCGCCGCCGCGATCAGGTCGTAGCGGCCGGGATGGCGCGGCAGGAAGTCGAGCAGGTCGGCCTCGTGCAGCGCCGTGTAGCAACCCTGCCGCGCCGCCTCGGCCAGCATGCGCGGCGACAGGTCCACCCCGTCCAGCACATGCGCGAAGGGGGCCAGCGCCCGCCCGGAGAGGCCGGTGCCGCAGCCGAGGTCGAGCACATGCCGGCTCCCGTCAGCCGCCAGCCCCACCTCCGTCAGCAGTTCGGCCAGCGCCGCCGGGGTGCGATAGGCAAGCTGCCCCCCCAGCTCGCGTTCGAAGCGCGGCGCATACTGGTCGAACAGCTCGCGCACATAGCCGGCCGGCGCCCGCTCCGGCGCCAGGCCCTCGCCGAGCGCCGCCAGGAGGAAGCGCGCCTGCTCGGCCAGGCCCGGCGCGAGCGCGGGGAGAGCCAGGGCAGCCCGGGCGGCGGCCACGGCCGCTTCCCTCTGCCCCACTTCCCGGCAGGCATGCGCCAGCGCCAGATGCGCCTCTCCCGCGTCCGGCGCCAGGGCCACGGCCTGCCGCAAGGGCGCCAGCGCCTCCTGCGCCTGCCCAAGGCCGCACAGGGCCTGGCCCAGGTTGCGCAGGCTGGTCGGGTCCCGTGGCCGCCGTGCCAGCGCCGCGCGCAATGCCTCGGCCGCCGCCGCGAGTTGCCCGGCCTCGGCGAGGGTGCCACCCAGCGCGGCGAGAAACACCGGAGCCGTTGGCTGCAGCGCGACCGCGCGGCGGATCAGCGCCAGCGCGCGCATCAGGTCGCCACGCTGGCGGAAGACGAGGCCCAGCAGGTTCAGTGCATTGGCATCATCGGGACGAGCGGCGAGCAGGCGCTCATAGCGGGCCGCCGCGCCCTCCAGGTCGCCGGCCTGATGGCGCGCGACCGCCTCGCGGAGCAGGGCTTCAGGCGTCAGGGCTTTCCCTCCCGATCAGGGGCGGGACCGGTATAGCGGCAAAGCCGCGGCGCCACGAACCCTCATGGCGCGAGCCGAGTCGCAGGCCGGGGCGCGGGCGGTCCGCCGGACCGCCCAGGACCAACCTCAGGCGGCCACTCAGAAGAGGCCTTCGATGCGGCCTTCGGCATCCAGCCCGATGCTTTCCGCCGCCGGATGGCGGGGCAGGCCGGGCATGGTCATGATGTCGCCGGCGATGGCGACGACGAAGCCGGCCCCTGCCGAGAGCCGCACCTCGCGCAGCGGCAGCACATGGCCCTCCGGCGCGCCCAGCATGGTGGGATCGGCGCTGAAGGAATACTGCGTCTTGGCGATGCAGACCGGCACATGGCCGAAGCCCTGCTCCTCGAAGCGCCGCAGCTTCGCGGCGACCGGCGGCGGGATGCTGACGCGCTCGGCGTGGTAGATCTCGCGCGCCACCGTCTCGATCTTGCCGGTCAGCGAGAGATGGTCGGAATAGAGCGGCTCGAACTTCGCGCTGCCGCCGGCCACCAGCGCCTGAACCGCGCGCGCAAGGTCCGCCGCGCCGGCCGCGCCCTCGCCCCAGTGGGTGCAGAGGATGGCCTCGGTGCCGAGCTTCGCCATCGCCTGCTTCACCGCGGCGATCTCGGCCTCGGTGTCGCTGGTGAAGCGGTTCAGCGCCACCACCACGGGCAGGCCGAACTTCTGCATGTTCTGCACGTGCCGCGCCAGATTGGTGATGCCGCGCCTCACCGCCGCGACATCCTCGGTGCCGAGGGCCGACTTCGCGACGCCGCCATGCATCTTCAGCGCCCGCACCGTGGCGACGACGACGCAGGCCGAGGGCGTGAGGCCGGCGGCGCGGCACTTGATGTCGAGGAACTTCTCCGCGCCGAGATCGGCACCGAAGCCCGCTTCCGTCACCACCACATCGGCCAGCCGAAGGCCGAGCTGCGTCGCCATCACGCTGTTGCAGCCATGCGCGATGTTGGCGAAGGGGCCGCCATGCACCAGGGCGGGCGAGCCTTCCAGCGTCTGCACCAGGTTGGGCGCCAGCGCCTCGCGCAGCAGGGCCGCCATGGCGCCATCCGCCTTCAGGTCATGCGCGGTGACGTTCCGCCCGTCCCGGGTCTGGCCGACGATGATACGGCCGAGTCGCGCGCGCAGGTCGTCGAGGTCGCGCGCCAGGCAGAACACCGCCATCACCTCGGAGGCCACGGTGATGTCGAACCCGTCCTCGCGCGGGAAGCCGTTCGGCACGCCGCCGAGCGCCGCGTTGATCGAGCGCAGCGCGCGGTCGTTCATGTCCACCGCGCGGCGCCAGGAGATGCGGCGCGCGTCGAGGCCCAGCTCGTTGCCCCAGTAGAGGTGGTTGTCCACCATCGCGGCCAGCAGGTTGTTGGCCGAGGTGATGGCGTGGAAGTCGCCGGTGAAGTGGAGGTTGATCTCCTCCATCGGCGCCACCTGTGCGCGGCCGCCGCCCGTCGCGCCGCCCTTCACGCCGAAGCACGGGCCGAGCGAGGGCTCGCGCAGGCAGATCATGCTGCGGGTGCCGAGCGCGTTCAGCGCGTCGCCAAGACCGATGGTGGTGGTGGTCTTGCCCTCGCCGGCGGCGGTCGGGCTGATGCCTGTCACCAGCACCAGCGCGCCCTGCGGCCGCTCCCGCTGCGCCGCCACGAAGTCCAGACTGATCTTGGCCTTGTAGCGGCCATAGGGTTCCAGCGCCTCGTCGGGAATTCCCGCGCGCGCGGCGATCTCGCCGATCGGGAGGAGCTTCGCCGCGCGGGCGATGTCGAGGTCCGTCGCCATGAGGTCATCCTGCTGCCTGCCTGCGGCTTATCGTCGCGCCTACGAAGCGACAAGCCATCTCGGCCATTGGCAAGCTCCGCCGTCCCATGTCACGTTGTCAGACAAGAACAACCCGTGAGGAAATTTCCATGCATCGCCGCACGCTTCTGGGCGCATCGCTGGCCGGGGGCACGCTGGCCCTCCCCGCGCTCCGATCCGCCCGCGCCCAGGGCGCATGGCCGAATCGGCCCGTCACCATGCTGGTGCCCTTCGTCGCCGGCGGCCCCAGCGACATCGTCGCGCGCGCCATCGCCAACCGCATGAGCCAGACCATCGGCCAGCCTGTCGTGGCGGAGAACCGCGCCGGGGCGAATGGCGAGGTGGCCGGCCGCCTGCTCGCCCGCGCCGAGCCGGACGGGCACACGCTGATGGTCGGCTCGATCGGCGTCTACGCCATCAACCCGGCGCTACGGCCCGACCTGGGCTACGACCCGGTCAAGGAATTCGCCCCCGTCACCCTCGCCGTCACCATGCCGAACGTGCTGGTGGTGAACCCCGAGAAGGTGCCGGTGAAGACCACCGCGGAGCTGATCGCCTGGTTGAAAGCCAATCCCGGCAAGGCCTCCTATTCCACCAGCGGCGTCGGCTCCTCCGACCAGATGACGACCGAGCTGTTCAAGCAGCGCACCGGGGTCGACGTGGCGCATGTGCCCTATCGCGGTGGCGCCGCGGCGGCGACCGACCTGATCGCCGGCAACGTGCAGATGTCCTTCCAGAACCTCGGCACCGTCGCCGGCCATATCCAGGGCGGGCGGCTGCGCGCGCTGATGGTGACGGACGCGCAGCGCCACCCCGTGCTGCCCGAGGTGCCCACCGCCGCCGAGGCGGGGCTGGACGACTTCGTCATCACCAGCTGGCAGGCGCTGATGGCGCCGGCCGGCATGGCGCCCGAGCTGCTGCAGCGCGTGCACGCCGCCGCCGCCGAGGCGCTGCAGCATCCCGAGGTGCGGCCGCGCCTGGAGCAGATCGGCATGACGGTGGTGGGTAACAGCCCGGAGGAATACGGCAAGTTCCAGCGCGCCGAGATCGAGCGCTGGCGCAAGGTAATCCAGACCGCCGGCATCACCGCCGAATGAGCGGCCCGCGCGCGGCTATGACGCAGATCAAAGCCGCGCGCATTGCCACGGCCTAGCTTCATCTCCGGCGGTGCGAGCGCCGCCTGGAATGATGAGGTTGGTCGTGAAGAAGACAATCTGCGGAGCGCTGGCCGCTGCCGCGATGGGTGCCGCCCTGATGGCGTCACCCGCCCAGGCCCAGGATGCCGTGCGCGGCAAGCAGGCCGGGGATCTGGTTCTCGGCTTCGGCGTGATCGGCGTGCTGCCGGAGAATGGCGGGCGGGTGGACGCCATCGGCGGCAAGCCCTCCGCCTCCGACACCGCGACGCCGCAGCTCGACCTCACCTACTTCCTGACACCACAGATCGCGCTGAACCTGATCGCCGCCACCAGCCATCACGACGTGACGGTGAAGGGCTCGGCGCTGGGAGATGTGGATCTCGGCAGCGTCTGGGCGCTTCCGCCCACCCTGACGCTACAGTTTCACCCGCTGCCGCAGGCGCGCTTCAGCCCCTATGTCGGCGTCGGCGTGAACTACACCGTCTTCTACAGCGAAGGCGGCAAGCGCACGCCGCCGGTCGCCAAGGTTGATGTCGAGAATGCCTGGGGCTGGGCGCTGAATGCAGGCGTGGACTACGAGCTCACGCCACAATGGGGCATCAATTTCGACGTCAAGAAGCTGTTCCTGCGGCCAGACGTCACGGTGAACAGCGGCGCCATCGGGGCGCGCGCCGATCTCGATCCCTGGATTGTCGGCGCGGCGGTGCGCTACCGCTTCTGACCCGCCCGGGAGGGGCCACGCCCCTCCCCGCCATCAGCCCGGTCCATCCGGCGGGTCCAGCAGTTGCAGGCGGGTCACCCGCCAGCCGCCGGCCTGCCAGGCAAGGTCGAGCCCGAGTGCACCCGGCCCCCGTGCGGGGCCGATCTCCACCCACATCCGTCCCCAGCCCAGTGGGCGCAGGCTGCGCACTGCCTCCAGCGGCCGCAGCGCAGCGTCACGCTGCGGCGGCAGATCCTGCCGCGCCAGCACCATCCGGCGCAAAGCCGCCGGATCGCTCCAGCCCTCCGCCACCGCCGCCGCCAGCCCGGCGAGATAACGGCCGGCCTCGGCATTGCCGGCCGCTACGCTGCCCGAGAAGGACCGCGGCGCCGGAGGCGGCGCGGAGAGGGCGGAGGAGAGGTCCAGGCGGCCGAGCAGCGACGGGACATCCGGCCAAAGGGCCAGACCGGCCATGCTGAGCGCGGGCTGCGCCGGACCGGAGAGCCCGAGCGCACCCAATGCCAGGCAACCCGCCACCATCAGCCTGCGCGGCCCCCGCCAGCCGGAAGGGGCGGGCCGTGTCACCGCCTCCGGCAGGCTGGGATCAGGCGCAGGATGCGCGGCAGCCTGGCGGGCCTCGTAGGCGTCCCACACTTCGCTCCACGGATCGTCCACCCTAGCGGAAGGCATCCGCGGCTCCGCCCGCGATGCACCAAGTCAATCCCAAATGTCTCATGCGGCGTTCCAACCGTCTCAATGTTCTATTTTTTGAGATTATCGGGACAGTGGTTGGTATTTGGTAAACGCACCTGAATGACGTGCTGACACGATCACGCGAAGCGTGCGAGCTGGCTTTCGAGCTGCGTCAGTGCATCGGCGAAGGCCGCGTTCATCGCCGCCGCGGCGGCTTCGGGCGGCAGGGGGCGCGCCGGCGGCAGCGGCGCGGTGCCGGTGATGGAAAGCTGCGCCAGGATGCGGGTGTTGTTGCCGCTTTCGCGCATCACCACGGCGGAGAACCCCACTCGTGCCTCGCCCCGTCCGAGATCGGCGAGCAGCGCGGTCAGCTCTGATTCCAGGATCAGGTCGGCCTGCGCCCGGCTGCCCGGCGTGATCACCGCGGCGAACAGGCCGGAGGCGGTGAGCCAGCGGCGCAACGCCTCCTCGGCCAGTTCGGCCGGCGGCGCCGTCCACTCGGCGTAGAAGTCCACCGACTCGGTGCCGTCCGGTCGCAGGCTGCGCAGGCCGCGGGTGTCGAGCGCCGGCGAGGCCCGCATCAGCCGCACCAGCAGCACCCGCTTGTGCCCGCCCCGCGCGGGCGGCGCCTCGCGTCGCGGCGCGAGCGGGAAGCGCTTCACCTCGACATAGGGATATTCGGGCAGCACCGAGCAGGCGGCGAGCGTCGGCAGGGTGAGCAGGAGCAGGCGGCGGCGCATGGAACTTCCCTTCGGGGGATCAGCGGTTGGGCGGCGGCGGCGCGCCGAACAGCACCTGGCCGGGCGCGCGGCGCAGCGCCTCCGTCGTATCGCGCAGGTTGCTGACCGTGGCGCGCAGGTCGCGCAGCAGCGGCACCAGATCCGCGGTGGTGCTCTGGGTGGTGTTGCGGGCGGAGCGCGCGGTCTGCTCCAGCGCGCTGATCACGGCGGGCAGGCGGCTCAGGCTCTCGCGCAGTTCGTCGGCGGCGGCGCGGGCGCTGGCCAGCGCCGCCTTCGTGTCGGCGCTGCCCAGGAGGGCGCGCAGGTCGGCCGCCGCGCCGCGCAGCTCCGCCACCGTGGCCGGGATGTCAGACTGCGTCACCGCCTGGCGCACCGCGCCCAGCGTGGCGGCGGCCTCGGTGAAGGTGTGGGAGAGGTCGCCGTTCTCCACCTGTCCGCGCACGCTGGAGACCACCGCCGTCACGTCGTTCAGCAGCTCCTCCAGCGGCGCCTGCTGGATGCGGGCGAGGATGGCCTCCGCCGCGTTCTGCACCTGCGCCACGGTGGAGGGGATGGAGGGAATCACCGGATAGGCCGGGGACCAGGGCAGCTCGCGCTCGGGGAAGCGCTCGGGGCTGACGAAGTCCAGCTCGATATAGGCGACGCCGGTGATGCCCTGGGTGGCGAGCCGGGCGCGCAGGCCCCGCTCCACCGCCCGCTGCACCTGGGAGGGGTCGTCCATGGTGGCCTTCTCGGTGTCGAGGGCGAGGCGCACCAGCACGAGCTGGAAGGCCTCCATGGCGGCGTTGCGGTTGGTCGGCGGGTATTCGGCATTGACCAGCCCGACCTTGCTGACCTGGCCCACCTGCACGCCGCGGTAGCGCACCGGGGCGCCCACCTCCAGCCCGGTGACGCTCTCCCGCAGGTAGGTCTCGAAGATCATGCTCTTGCCGCCGAAGCCGCCGCCGGTCAGGAAGAGCAGGAAGCCGAGACCGAGCCCCAGCCCGACCAGGATCAGCGCGCCGACGCGCACATAGAGGCCGCGATGTGTCGCCATGATTCAGGCCGCCTCCCGGCGGAAGAAGGCACGCACCGTGGGGTGCGTCGCGTGGTCGCGCAGCTCGCGCGGGTCGCCCTCGGCGATCATGCCCTTGGCTTGCTTGTCCAGCATGATGCAGCGGTCGCCGATGGCCAGGATGCTCTGCAGCTCGTGCGTCACCACCACGAAGGTGGTGCCGAGGTCGCGCGCCAGGTCCTTGATGAGCTGGTCGAGCCCGGCGGAGGTGATCGGGTCCAGCCCCGCCGAGGGCTCGTCGAGGAACAGCACGGAGGGGTCGAGCGCCATGGCACGGGCGATGCCGGCGCGCTTGGCCATGCCGCCCGAGATCTCGGCCGGCAGGCGGTTGGCAGCGTCCGACAGGCCGACCAGGCCGAGCTTGACCCGCGCCACTTCCTCCCGCGCGGAGCGCGGCAGGCGGGTGTGCTCCTCCAGTGGCAGCATCACGTTCTCCAGCAGCGTCATCGAGCCGAACAGCGCGCCGGACTGCCACATGACGCCGATGCGCGACAGCAGTTGCCGCCGCGCCGCGCCCTGCGCCGCCTCCATGTCCTCGCCGAGGATGTGGATCTCGCCCTCGCTCGGCCGGTAGAGCCCGATCAGCAGCTTCAGCAGGGTGGACTTGCCGCAGCCCGAGCCGCCGAGGATGACGAAGACCTCGCCCCCCGCCACCTGGAAGGTGACGTCGCGGAACAGCACGTTGCTGCCGAAGGCCATGGTGAGGCCGCGCGCTTCCACCACCGGGTTCTCGACCCGGGTGCGGTGGATATCCGTCGTTTCCGGCGCGTCCGCCATCACCAGCCCAGCCGGTAGAAGAGCACCGCGAAGAGCCCGTCCAGCACCACCGTCGCGACGATGCCGCCCACCACCGCCGCCGTCGCCGCGTCGCCCACCGCGCGCGGCCCGCGCCCGGCGGCAAGGCCGGAGCGGCAGCCGATCAGGGCGATCGCCAGGCCGAAGACCACCGACTTGCCGAGGCCGCCGAGCAGCCCGCCCAGCGTCAGCCATTGCTGGAGCTGGTTGATCACCAGCGCCGGCGGAAAGCCCAGCGTGCCCATCACCACGCCCATGCCGAGCAGGCCGGAGAGGTCCATCAGCAGGCTGAGCACCGGCATCACTGCCATCGCCGCGACGAGGCGCGGCAGCACCAGCATGGCCATGGGGTCCACCCCCATGATGCGCAGCGCGTCGATCTCCTCGTTCACCGTCATGGTGCCGAGTTCGGCGGCGAAGGCGGAGCCGGTGCGGCCGGCCAGGATGATGGCGGCCACCAGCGGCCCCAGCTCGCGCACCAGCGAGATGCCGACCAGCGGCGGGATGTAGATCTCGGCGCCGAACTGCCGCATCGGGATGGAGGACTGGAAGGCCAGGATGACGCCGATCAGCGTACCCAGCAGCAAGGTCAGCGGGAAGGCGCGCAGCCCGGCCTCGTCGAGGTGGCGCAGCAGGTCGTTGAAGCGCAGCCGGCGCGGGTGGCGCAGCACCGCCGCGCCCATCACCGCCGTCTCGCCGATGAAGCCGGTGGAGACGAGCATCCGGTTCATCAGGCTGACGCCCCATGCGCCGACCCCCGCCACGAAGGGCAGCCGGGCCTCGCCCGCGGCGGGGCGCGGCGCGGCTAGGGCGGCGCGGGCGCGCTCCAGCACCGCCGCCACCGGCTTGCTGGCGCCCTCGACCGCCGCGCTCTCGGACAGGCTGGCGCTGCGCAGCACCAGGGCGGCCCCGGTGGTGTCCAGGCTGGAGACGCCGGAAAGGTCCAGCCGCCGCACGCCGCGCGCGGCCTTCTCCACCGCTTCCCAGATCGGGCCCACCTGGCGCGTCACCAGCGCGCCGCGCAGGCGCAGGGTCTCGCCCTCGCGGTCGAAGCCCGCCTGTTCCACTGTGTCACTCATCGGAGGCTGCATCTAAGCAGCGATGGCGCAAGTTTAACCCCCGGTCCATCAACCTATCCTTCATGCCAGGGCTGCGAGGGCGGCCCGGGCCGCCGCCTCGCCGGTCTCCCAGGCGCCGCCCACCGTGCCGGCGAAGCGCGGATGGCAGGCCTCCCCGGCGAAGCAGAGCCGGCCGCCGGCCCGCGGCGCCGCCAGGGCGAGACGCGCTTTGGCACCGCCAGGGCGGGCATAGGAATAGGCGCCCCGCGCGAAGGGATCGGTGCCCCAGTGGCTGGCCAGCGCCCCGCCGCGGCGCAGGGCGCGGTCGGCGCGGCCGCCATAGGCGCGGCGCAGTTCGGCGAAGGCGAAGTCGGTCAGCGCCGCCTCCCCTTCCCGCTCCAGCGCCCAGGCCGCCTCGCCGCCCAGGAAGCCCATCAGGTGGTCATGCCCGAAAGGCCAGGCGATGAAGGTCATCGCCGCCTCGTCCTCCTGCTCGATGCGCCGCTCCAGCCCGGTGAAGGGCGCAAGGTCCAGCCGGTCCCCCCCGGCGGCGCGCAGGCCGAGCTTGGTCAGCAGGCCGAGCGGCAGGTCGTGGATCGCCTGCTCCGTCGCCGCCGGCAGGGCGGGCTCGAAGCGCAGCCCCCCGGCCGCCAGCACGGCGGTGGGCAGGGTGACGATGGCCGCCTGCGCCGCCACCCGGCCGAAGCCGCCCTCCGCCACCACGCCCCCGGCCCCACCCCAGCGCAGCCGCTCCACCACCGCGCCGAAGGCGATGGGCAGGCCAGCGGCAAGGCTGGTGAGCAGGCCGCCGATGCCGCCCGGCAGCAGCAGGTTGGGGCCGCCGAGCTGGGTGGCCATGAAATCCCGCAGGTCCATCGCGGCGAGCGGCGCGGCGGCGATCACCGATCCCTCCCAATGCGCCACCGTGGCATCCCAGAAGCCGCCGCGCGGGGCGTAGTCGGCCGCCGTGGCCACCGGGGGTGCCTCAGCCAGCGCGGCCTCCAGCCGAGGGTGGAAGGCCGCATAGGCGGCGTCGTACTCCGCCATCTCGGCCTCGGTGGCGAGGCGGCCATCCAGGAAGCAGACATGCCGGCGCACCGCATCGTGGTCGAAAGGCGCCAGATCCGCTGCCAGCGGGGTCAGCGGGTTCTGCCCGGCCTGGTGCAGCCAGGTGGCGCCGAGGTCGAAGGGCGCGCCGAGGGTCGTGCTATCGGTCCAGGCACGGCCGCCGGGGCGGCTGCGTGCCTCCAGCACCTGCACGCGGCGCCCGGCGGCCAGGACGGTGCGCGCCGCCGCGATGCCGGCCGCGCCGGCACCGATGACCAGGATGTCGGGGTCGCTCATCGGGGCCGCGCCGTCAGTCGCGCCGCCCCCGGCTCCAGGCCCGCTGGCCGCGGGAGAATTCGGCCGCATCGGCCACCGCATTCGGCACCACCCGCTTGCCCACCGGGAAGAGCGATGCGGCGGCGAGCTTCAGATGCGCCCAGGCGAAGGGCAGGCCGATGATGGTGACGGCGGTGCTCACCGCCAGCGTCAGGTGCGAGAGGCAGAGCCAGATGCCCGCCAGCAGAAACCAGATGAGGTTGGCCAGCCAGCCCAGCGGGCCGGAGCCGATGGTGCCGAAGCCGTTCAGGTCCTCGGTGGAGACGAGGCGGCGGCCGAAAGGGGCGAAGCTGTAGCTGGCCATCATCAGGCAGGCGCGCGCCCAGGGCAGGCCGATCACGGTGATCGCCATGATGCCCGCCGCCAGCAGCCAGAGCAGCGCCGGGATGAAGCCCAGCCCCGGCACGTTCCACAGGATGTTCAGCAGCAGCGCCACCTACGACCTCCTCTTCGCCTCAGGGGTGAATGCCGCCCGGCCGCCCGGGGTTGCTCCCCGCGCCGCGGCTCCGCAGGAGTTGCCGATACAGGGGCGGCGGCGGGAAAGCGAGCATCCGTGCGTGACAGCACCGGCGACGCGCCGCAGAGTGCAGGTTTGGCTGCGGGAAGGATGAACATGGCGGATTCGACGGATGCGGGGGCGCTGAAGCCCCATTCCTCGCACTGGGGTGCGTTCCGCGCCGGGTGGCAGGGCGACACGCTGGTGGTCGAGCCGCATCCCTCCGACCCCGACCCCTCCCCCATCCTCGGCAACTTCGCCGCCGCCCTGCGCCACAAGGCGCGCATTGCCCGCCCGATGGTCCGGCGCGGCTGGCTGGAGCGCGGCCCGGGGCCGGACACCGCGCGCGGGCGGGACGAGTTCGTCCCCGTCTCCTGGGAGAAGGCGCTGGACCTGCTGGCCGGCGAGCTGGCGCGGGTGCGGGACAAGCATGGGCCGCGCGCGATCTTCGGCGGCTCCTATGGCTGGTCCTCCGCCGGGCGCTTCCACCATGCGCAGAGCCAGGTGCACCGCTTCCTGAACGTCGCGCTCGGCGGCTATGTCCGCTCGGTCAACAGCTATAGCGCCGGCGCCTCGGCGGTGATCATCCCGCACATCCTCGGCAACTACGAGGAGATGACGAAGCACAACGTCACCTGGGAGCAGATCGTCGAGCATACCGGCCTCTGCCTCTCCTTCGGCGGCATGGCGGTGAAGAACAGCGCGGTGGCGTCGGGCGGCGTTAGCCGCCATGTCGAGCGCGGCTCGATGAAGGCCGCCGCCGAGCGCGGCTGCCGCTTCGTGCTGATCGGCCCGCTGCGCGACGACCTCCCGGAGGAGGCGCGCGCCGAGTGGATCACCATCACCCCCGGCACCGATACCGCGATGATGCTGGGCATGGCCCACACGCTGGTGGCCGAAGGGCTGCATGACCGCGCCTTCCTGGCCAGCCATTGCACGGGCTGGGAGAAGTTCGAGCCCTACCTGTTGGGCCGGACCGACGGCCAGCCGAAGGACGCCGCCTGGGCCAGCGCCATCTGCGGCATTCCCGCGGAGACCATCGCCCAGCTCGCGCGCGACGCGGCGAAGACGCGCACGCTGATCAGCATGGCGCATTCCCTGCAGCGCGCCGAGCATGGCGAGCAGCCCGTCTGGATGGCGATCGTGCTGGCGGCGATGCTGGGCCAGCTCGGCCTGCCCGGCGGCGGCTACAACTACGCGCTGGGCTCCATCGCGCATTATGGCAAGCGCTTCAACGCGGTGCCGGTCGCCTCGCTGCCGCAGGGCCGCAACGGCGTGCCGGACTTCATTCCCGTGGCGCGCATCAGCGACCTGTTGCTGAACCCCGGCCAGCCCTTCGACTACAACGGGCAGACGCTGACCTATCCCGACATCCGGCTCGTCTATTGGGCCGGCGGCAATCCCTTCCACCACCATCAGGACCTCGCCCGACTGCGCCGCGCCTTCTCGAAGGTGGACACGCTCGTCGTGCACGAGACCTCCTGGACCGCGACGGCCAAGCACGCGGACATCGTGCTCCCCTGCACCATGACGCTGGAACGCGAGGATATCGGCGGCCAGACCACCGACCCGCTGCTGATCGCCATGCACCGCCTGGCCGAGCCCTATGGCGAGGCGCGCGACGACTACAGCATCTTCGCGGACCTCGCCGAACGCCTGGGCAAAGGCGAGGCCTTCACCGAGGGACGCGACGCGCGCGGCTGGCTGCGCCACCTCTACGAGCGCACCCGCGCCGCCCTGGCCGAGCGCGGCGACCCCGCCCCCTCCTTCGAGGAATTCTGGGCCATGGGCGAGCTGGCCCTGCCGCAGAACCCGGACGATGGCGGCCCGTTGCGCGCCTTCCACAAGGACCCCGAGGGCGAGCCGCTTTCCACCCCCTCCGGGAAGGTCGAGATCTTCTCCGAGACCATCGCCGGCTTCGGCTATGACGACTGCCCCGGCCATCCGGCCTGGCTGGCGCCGCAGGATGTGCCGGCCGCCGGGCGCCCGCTCTGGCTGGTGGCCAACCAGCCCTGGACGCGGCTGCACAGCCAGCTCGACTTCGGCGGCACCAGCGCCGACTCCAAGCGGCGCGGCCGCGAGGTGATGCGCATGCACCCGCGCGACGCGGAAGCGCGCGGCATCGCCGAGGGCGACATCGTGCGCCTGTTCAACGCGCGCGGCGCCTGCCTGGCCTCGGCCTCACTGAGCGAGGCAGTCAGCCCTGGCGTGGTGCAGCTCTCCACCGGCGCCTGGTACGACCCGGCCGACCCGGCGGAGGACAACCCGCTCTGCGTGCATGGCAACCCGAACGTGCTGACGCGCGACGTCGGCACCTCGCGGCTGGCGCAGGGCTGCACGGGGCAGCTCACCACGCTGGAGGTGGAGAAATTCACCGGCAACCTGCCGCCGATCCGTGCCTGGGACCCGCCGGCAGAGGGATAAAAGAAAGCCCGGGGGAAGGAATTCCCCCGGCCTTGCTTCATCCCCGGTGCACGTCATGCACCTGGATACCGCTGCCCGGCGGCGGCATGGCCAGCCAGTTGCCATGCAGTAGGGTGGCACGGGTGTCCTCCAATCCGCTGCGCCAGTGCTCCTGCATGGCGGTGGTGGAGAACTCGTAGTCCTTCGCCTGCCCTTCATGGGCCTGCTGCTGATAGATCAGGTGGAGGATGACCACCTCCGGCAGGCTCTCCAGCCGCCGCTTCATCTTGCGTTGCTCGGCATCGAGCTGCTGCTCGGGGATCTGCTCCAGCGCGCGCTTGAGCTCCAACTCAAGCTCCCGGATACGGCGATACTGGTCGGTGACGAAGCGGGTGCGGCTGCTGTAGCGGATGTCCTTCTCGCGCGAGAGCACCGCGGGCATCGAGCGCGGCACCTGCCCGCGCGCGCTGAACAGGTCCACCTGGAAGGCCAGGGTATTGCCCTGGAGATTCTCCAGCAGGTGGTGCAGCGGCGTGTTGGAGACGAGGCCGCCATCCCAGAAGTAGTCGGTGCCGACCCGAACCATGGGCAGCGAGGGCGGCAGCGCGCCGGAGGCCATGATGTGCTCCTCCGTGATGCGCATATGGGCATTGTCGAAATAGGCGAAGTTGCCGCTGGCGACGTTGACCGCGCCAACCGAGAAGCGGATGCCGCCATCGTTCAGCCGGTCGAAATCCACCAGCTCGCGCAGGGTCTGGCGCAACGGCCCGCTGTCGTAGAAGGCTGTGGCGGTGCGCGCGCCAGGCAGCGAGAACCAGGGGTTCGGCATGTTCGGCGCGAAGAAGCCGGGCTGGCCCTGCGCCATGGTCAGCAGCGCCGAGGCCTCGTGCCGCCACTGCCGGAACAGGTCGCCATCGGGCAGGATGTTCCAGATGCGGTCGTTGGTGATGCGCTCCCAGAAGGTCCGCAGTGCCGCCACCCGGTGCTCCGGCGCGTTGCCGGCGATCAGCGCGCCGTTGACGGCGCCGATGGAGACGCCGGCCACCCAGTCCAGCGCCACCCCGGCCTCGGCCAGCGCTTCGTAGACCCCGGCCTGATAGGCGCCAAGCGCCCCGCCCCCCTGCAGGATCAGCGCATTGCTGCGGCACCCTTCCGGGCGCCAGGTTTCCTGCGGGCGGGCACTGCGCGAGGCGGAGGATGGCAGATCCATCGGCAAGTCTCCTGAGCAGCGGGCGGCAAGGCCCAGATGCGCCCGTTCCGCCGCGCTGCCAAGCCTCGCGCGACGCGCCTCAGATGCGCAGGTTGAGCCGGTCGATCATCACCTTCTCCTCGCGCCAGGTCCGCTCGGCGAAGGCCGTGTAATCCTCCGGCCCCATGTAGATCACCGGCATGTCGTAGCGGTCGAGGATGGCGACGTGCTGCGGATCGTTCACCGCCTTCCTGAAGGCTTCGTCCAGCACCCGCACCACGGCCGGGTCCATGCCCTTCGGCCCGGCGACGCCGTAGGGCGAGGTGGAGACGATGTCGATGCCGAGTTCCTTCAGGGTGGGCGTCTCGGGGAAGCGCTTCGCCCGCTCCGGCCCCCAGGTGACGAGCAGGCGCAGCCGGCCCTCCTTCACCATCTCGGCCCAGCCAGAACTGTCGGCAAGGGCATGGATCTGCCCGCCCAGAAGTGCCGTCACGTTCTCGGAGAAGCCGCGGAAGGGCACATGCGTCCACTCGATGCCGCGCTGCCCGGCGATCTGCTCCATGGTCAGGTGCAGCGAGGTGCCAACCCCGGGCGTGCCGTAGTTGATGCTGCCCGGCTTCTGCTTGGCGGCGGCCAGGAACTCGTCGAAGGTCTTCCACGGCGCATCGGCGCGCACCACCACGCCGAACAGGTAGCCGGTCAGGTGGCTGACCCAGGTAAAGTCCTTGATCGTGTTGAAGGGCGGCTTGTCCACCATCTGCGGATAGCGGAACACGCTGATCGGCATCTGGGAGAGGGTGTAGCCGTCCGGCTTCTCGCTCAGCAGCGCCTGCGGCCCCAGAATGCCGCCGGCGCCGGAGCGGTTTTCCACCACCACGGGCTGGCCAAGCTGCCGCGCGGCCGCCTCGCAGAAGGCGCGCATCTGCACGTCGGTGGTGCCGCCGGCGGCCCAGGGCACCAGCATCCGGATGGGCCGGCTGGGGAAGCCGCTCTGCGCCAGGGCGGGCCGCGCCAGAACGGGGCTCGCCAGGGCGCCGGCCGCCAGGGCCAGAGCGCCGCGACGGGTCATGAGGGTCATCGTCCGTTATCCTCTCTGTGCACGGGCTTCTGCTGGCCCGCAACCGATGCCAGATGTGGCGCATCCGGCCACACCGACGCAACCATTCCCGTCGCCGGGCGCAACGTGCCCTTGACCGGCAGGGCCATACCGGAAGATTGATCGCCACCCCCGGGCCAGGCGCTATGCCGGCCGTCCCACTGGGTGAGAATGCAGCGGACATGACGGCAACTTCCTCGACCGCCCGCAAGGCGGGCCTGCGCTGGCACCTGCGCGCGGCGACCCAGGACCTGCATGCGGAGGCGGACCGCCTCGGTCAGGCTTTCGACCTGGGCAGCCCAGTTGGCTACCGCAACTTCCTGTGCGCCCATGCGCGTGCCCTGCCCGGCCTGGAGGCCGCCTGCGAGGCCGCCGGGGTGGAGCGGTGGGTGCCCGACTGGCCGCAGCGCCGGCGCCGCGCGGCGCTGGCGGCCGACCTGGCGCAGCTCGGCGCCACGCCCCCGCCAGCGGAGCAGGTGACGCTTCCCTCCAGCGCCGCCGCGCTCGGAGTGGCCTATGTCCTGGAAGGTTCCCGGCTGGGGAATGCCATGCTCCTCCGCGTTGTACGAGGCGAATTTGCGCTCGCGGAGGGCGGTCCGATCGCCTATCTCTCGCACAAATCAGGGCCGGATGGCTGGCCCGGATTCCTCGCCCACCTGGAACAGGCCCTGCCGGAGCCGAGCCGATGGGCCGACGCCACCACGGGCGCACGCCTCGCCTTCGAATATTTCCTGGCGGCCCTGGGTCGTGAAAGGATGACTCCCCTCCATGCATGACGACCTCGGCGAACTGGCGCTGCCCAATGGCGTCGACCTGACCAACTGCGACCGCGAGCCCATCCATCTCCTGGGCACCATCCAGCCGATCGGCTTCCTGGTGGCGGTCTCGGCGAACTGGGTGCTGCGGCGCGTCTCGGCCAATGCCGGCGAGCATCTGGGCCAGGATGCGGAGGCCCTGCTCGGGGAGTCCCTCACCACGCTGCTGACCCGCGAGGCGATGCACCAGATCGGCGGCCGGCTGCACCTGCTGCGCGGCGCCAACGCGGTGGAGCGGCTGTTCGGCGTCACGCTGCGCGAGGGCGGCGTTCCCTATGACCTCGCCATCCATCTCTCGGGCGAGCTGATCGTGCTGGAAGGCGAGCCCTCCGACCTGGAGGACGCGCTGGAGGCCGGCAACACCGTGCGCGGCATGCTCTCCCGCCTGCACCAGGCGGAAGGCTTCGAGGGCATCTGCCGCGAGGCGGTGCGGCAGATCCGCGGCCTCACCGGCTTCAACCGCGTCATGCTCTACCGCTTCGGCCATGACGGCGCGGGCGAGGTGATCGCCGAATCGGCGGCGAGCTTCCTGCCCTCCTTCATGGGGCTGCATTTCCCGGCCTCCGACATCCCGCGGCAGGCCCGCAAGCTCTACGAGCGCAACTGGCTGCGCCTGATCAGCGACACCGAGACGCCGCCGGCACCGGTGCTGCCATTGCTCGACAGCCGCAACCAGCCGCTTGACCTCTCGCTCAGCGTGCTGCGCAGCGTCTCGCCCATCCATATCGAGTACCTGCGCAACATGGGCGTGCAGGCCTCCATGTCGGTCTCGGTGCTGCGCAAGGGGCGGCTCTGGGGGCTGATCGCCTGCCATCACAACGAGGCGCTGCGCGTCTCCTTCGAGCGCCGCACGGCCGCCGAGCTGTTTGGCCAGGTCTTCTCGCTGGTGCTGGAAAGCCGCGAGCGCGAGGCCGACCAGGCGCGCGAGGCCGAGGCCAACCGGGTGCACCAGCAGCTGATGGCCGCGCTCGGCGCCATGCGCCCCGGCAGCCAGTCGCTGACCGAGTTCCTGGAGCTGCTGTCGGAGGTGATCCCCTGCGACGGCATCGGGCTGTGGAGCAAGCGCGGCACGGCAATGCGCGGCCATGCGCCGACCATCGAGGAATTCTCCGGCCTGGTCCGCTTCCTCAACCGGAGCGCCTCGGGGACGATCTACGCCACCCACCGGCTGGGCGAGACCTACGCGCCGGGACGCGAGTTCGCCGAGCGCACGGCGGGGCTGCTGGCCATCCCCCTCTCCCGCACCCCGCGCGACTATCTCGTCTTCTTCCGCCGCGCCGTGACGCACTCCGTCACCTGGGCGGGCGACCCGCACAAGCCGGTGGCGCTCGGCCCCAACGGCGCGCGGCTGACCCCGCGCAAGAGCTTCGCCGCCTGGCGGGAGACCGTGGAGGGCCAGAGCCGCCCCTGGACCGAGAGCGACCTGCTGATGGCGGAGCGCCTGCGGGTGACGCTGCTGGAGGTGGTGCTGCAGCTCACCGACCTCGCCGAGCGCGAGCGGCAGGCGGCGCAGGAGCGGCAGGAGATTCTGATCGCCGAGCTGAACCACCGCGTCCGCAACATCCTCGGCCTGATCCGTGGCCTGGTCACCCAGAGCCGCGGCAATGCCGCCACGGTGGACGAGTTCGCCGCGATGGTGGGCGGCCGCATCCAGGCGCTCGCGCGCGCGCATGACCAGATCACCACCGACCGCTGGCACCCGGCGCCGCTGGATGAGCTGATCCGCGCCGAGGCCGAGGCCTATCTGAGCGGCAAGGCCGACCGGGTGCGCCTTTCCGGTCCGCCGGTGCTGCTGGAGCCGCCGGCCTACACCACCATGGCGCTGGTCATCCACGAGATGATGACCAATGCCGCCAAGTACGGCGCGCTCTGCGACCGGGCCGGGCGCGTGACGGTGCAGTGGGGCTTCACCGGCAACGACGATCTGGAGATCCGCTGGACCGAGGAGGGCGGCCCCCCGGTGAAGCCGCCGATGCGCCAGGGCTTCGGCACCACCATCGTCGAGCGCTCCGTGCCGCATGACCTGAAGGGCGAGGCCGAGCTGCACTACAAGCTCTCCGGCATGGAGGCCCGCTTCCTGCTGCCTTCCGGCTGCGCGCGCCGCGGCGTCGAGGACGGCCGGGCGCCGCAGATCTCCGCCGCCCCGGCAGCGCCGCAGGAGGATGGTCCGACGCTCTCGGGCCGGGTGCTGCTGGTCGAGGACAACCTGCTGATCGCGATGGATGCCGAGGACCAGCTCCGCCGCATGGGCGCGAAGGAGGTGGACGTGGCGAGCAGCGTGCAGGCCGCGCTGCGGCTGCTGGAGCACGCCCCACCGCAGATCGCGCTGCTCGACGTCAACCTCGGCCGCGAGAGCAGCTTCCCGGTGGCGGATGCGCTGGTGGCGCGCGGCATCCCCTTCGTCTTCGCCACCGGCTATGGCGAGGCCAATGCCTTCCCGGACCGCTTCCGCAACACCGAGGTGGTCGGCAAGCCCTATACCGTGACGGAGATGCGGCAGGCCTTGCAGCGCCGCCTCTCGGGCCGCGGCGGTTAGGCGGAGAACCTGACCACTAGGAGCCGCCGCCCGCTAGGCCCTCGTGTATGGGGGTTTGGTGAAGCCGGCGGGGGAGAGGGTGAAGATCTCGCAGCCACTCTCGGTGACACCGATGCTGTGCTCGAACTGCGCGGACAGGCTGCGGTCGCGGCTCACCGCGGTCCAGCCGTCGCTCAGCACCTTCACCTCGGGCCGGCCGGCATTGACCATCGGCTCCACCGTCAGGAACATGCCGGGGCGGAGCTGAAGGCCTTTGCCCTTCTGGCCGTAGTTCAGGACGTTGGGCGCGTCATGGTAGGTCCGCCCGAGGCCATGGCCGCAGAAATCCCGCACCACGCTGAACCTGTTGGCCTCGGCATGGCTCTGCATCGCGAAGCCGATGTCGCCCAGTGTTGCACCGGGGCGCACCGCCGCGATGCCGCACATCATCGCCTCGTAGGCAACCTCGATCAGCCGTGCCGCGCGGGTGCCGATCCTGCCGACCGTGTACATGCGGCTGCTGTCCCCGTGCCATCCATCGAGGATGACGGCGAGGTCGATGTTGAGGATGTCCCCCTCCACCAGCACCCGGTCGCCCGGGAAGCCATGGCAGACGACATGGTTCAGCGAGATGCAGGTGGCATGGGTGTAGCCCTGGTAGCCCAGCGAAGCCGGGATGGCGCCATGGTCCAGGATGAAGGCATGGCACAGCCGGTCGAGTTCCGCGGTGGTGATGCCCTCGCGGACATGCGCCGTGATCATGTCGAGGGTTTCCGCCGCGAGCTTCCCCGCCGCGCGCATACCGGCAAAATCCTCGGGCGCATGCAGCGTGATGCGCCGGTCGTCGACAATGTCGTTCATGTTCGTTCTGAAGCGATGGGTGGAAGAAAGCCTTAGGCCGCCTGCGTGCCTCCGGCGCGCCGGCCCGCGCTGGCGAAGGGCACTCCCGCATGGAGATCGGCGATCATCTGCCCGGCGAAGGCCGGGAAGGCGCTTTCTGCCAGCAGGTGCGGCCGGAGGATGGCGATCGGCGCATCAAAGATCAGGAACTTGGCCCGCGCGAGGTCTTCCTCCCGGATGCTGCCGTCACCAAGCCGGGCGATGCAGGCGCGGAACGCCTGATCCATCTCGCTCTCCAGCCGTTCCATCTCCTGCCGGAGCGGCTCCGGAGGCGGCGCATCCTCGAACAGGGACACAGGCTCGTGCAGCAACAGGAAGCGGGCACGGTGCCGGTCCTCGCCCGCCCATGGCAGCAGCGCCAGGGCGGCCTCGCGCGGTCGCCCGGCCTGCAGGAGCGGCGCCAGCACCCTGACGAGGGAGCCGTAGCTGGCATTCCAGGCGGCGGCGAGAATGGCCGAGCGGGATTCGAAGCGATGATAGATCGAGCCGGTCGGCGCGCCGACACGCCGGGCGATCGCCTGCATTGTGGCAGCGCCCGGGCCACCCTCGGCAACGAGGGCGATGGCGGCGTCGATGAAGTGCTCGGACGAGAAGCGGGCGGTCCTGACCATGCAAATAGATTATGCGTTCTAGAATGCCCTGTCCAGCGCTTGGCGGCTTTCGGCCGTCATCATGCGCCGCTGCGGCTGGCGGGGGGTGGGGGAAGCACCGCCAGGGACATCATGACCTGCCTCCAGGACCTCATGAGCACGGCCGATCAGGCCAGCCTAGGCGGCAGGCCGCGACCATTCCGAGCGGCTGCGGGCCAGCAGGCGGGCCGCCTCCTCGCAGGGCATGGCGGCGCCGAACAGATAGCCCTGGCCATACTGGCAGCCCAATTCCCGCAGGATTTGCTGTTGTTCCGCCTCCTCGATCCCCTCCGCCGTGGCGGCAATGCCGAGGCCAAGCCCCAGGCCCAGAATCGAGCGGACGATCTTCATCTGCTTCTCGTCGCCCCGGAAGGAGCGGATGAAGGCGCGGTCGATCTTGATCTTATCGAAGGAGAAGCGGGAGAGCAGCGCCAGGCTGGAATAGCCGGTGCCGAAATCATCCAGCGCCACGCGGATGCCGGCGGCCCGCAGTTCCTCGATCACCTGCTGCGCCACCTCGGGCTCGCGGATCAGGGCGCTTTCGGTGATCTCGACCTCCAGGCGCTGCGGCGGCAGCGCCGCCTCCCGCGCGGCGGCGATGATGCGGCGTGCGAGCAGCCGGTCGCCCATTTGAAGCGGGGAGAGGTTGAAAGCCACCCAGACTGGCGCCGGCCAGCCCGCCGCATCCGCGCAGACCCGCCTCAGCAGGCGCTCGCTCAGCGCCCCGATCAGCCCGTTGCGCTCGGCGGCGGCGATGAACCGGTCGGGCGGGACGAAGCTGCCATCGGGCCTGGGCCAGCGGGCCAGCGCCTCGAAGCCTGCGACCTGGCCGGCGGCGAGATCGACGACGGGCTGGTAATAGGGCCGGATGATCCCCCCTTGCACGGCGGCCGGCAGCGCGCGGTCGAACCAGGCGCGGGCCTGGATCTGCGCGCGCATCGCCGGATTGAAGATGCGGAACCCGTTGCGCTCCCCCTGCCGGGCCGCCTGCAGCGCCGCATCGGCGCAGCGCAGCGCCTCGCGCAGGCTGGCGGCGTGCTCGGGCACCGCCGCCAACCCGACACGCGCGCCCACCCCGAGTTCCTCCCCCACCTCCGCCACGGCGCCGCGGGCGGCCTGGAGGGCGCGATGCGCGCACCACGCCAGCGTCCATGGCAGCGTCGCGCCCATGATCACCACGAACTCATTGCCGCCGACGCGCAGGATGGTGGCCTCCGGGAAGGCAGCGCACAGCCGCTCGGCCGTCTCGACCAGAAGCCCGTCGCCGGCCGGAGAACCGAGCACGTCATTCACTTGCTTGAAGCCGGCAAGGTCGATCCGCAGCACAGCGGCAGGGGGCTCGGTGGCGGGGTGCTGAACCTCGCGCTGCTGCAGCAGCCTGGTCAGGAAATGGCGGTTCGGCAGGCGCGTCAGCGGGTCATGGCTCGCCATCCATTCGGCGTCGCCTTCGGCCTGGCGCCGCCGTCGGCTTTCCCGCCGCAGGTCGAGCAGGCGGCGCAGGGCATAGATGAGGCCGCCCCAGCCCGTTAGCACCATGGGGACGAGCAGATCGCCGACCTGCGGGCGATCATGACGCGCCAGGAAGGCGAAGAGGCCGGCAAAGGCGCCGAACCGGCTCGCCGCCAGGGAGATCAGCGCGACCAGCACCAGCAGGACGAAAGCGTCCGTGACCGCGCGGTGGCGCAAGTACCCCATCTCCATGCCTCCGCCACAGGTCCGGGCGGTGCCAGGGGCCGGCCACGTTGCCATCAGGCATCACAGCCGGCGCCCCGTGGCGCTACCCAGCCCCACTTTCGCGGCGGAGGTTGAACGGAGCGTTAAGGGGGTGTCACAGGGCCCGCCAACCGATGTCGCGGCGGCAGAAGCCGTCGGGCCAGTTCACCTGGTCCACCGCCTCGTAGGCGGCGTCATGCGCCGCGCGCAGGGTGGAACCGGTCGCGGCGATGCCCAGCACCCGGCCGCCGGCGGCGAGCAGTGCAGCATCTGGCCCGCGCGTGGTGCCGGCGTGGAAGACATACGCGCCCGGCACCGCCGCCGCCGCCTCCACCCCTTCGATGCGGGTGCCCTTGGCATAGGCGCCTGGGTAGCCGCGCGCCGCCATCACCACCACCAGCGCCGCCTCGGGTGACCAGCGCAGCGTGAAGCGTTCCAGCTCGCCGTCGCAGGCGGCGAGCAGCGCCGCCAGCAGGTCCGACTGCATCCGCAGCATCAGCACCTGGCACTCGGGGTCGCCGAAGCGGACGTTGAACTCGATCAGGCGCGGGCCGGTGCCGGTCAGCATCAGCCCGGCGAAGAGCACGCCGCGGAAGGGCGTGCCGCGCCGCGCCATTTCGGCGAGCGTCGGGCGGATGATGCGCTCCATCACCTCGGCCTCGATCTCCGGCGTGAAGGCGGGCGGCGGGGAATAGGCGCCCATGCCGCCGGTGTTGGGGCCAAGGTCGCCCTCGCCGACGCGCTTGTGGTCCTGCGCCGCCGCCATCGGCAGCGCCGTGGTGCCGTCGCAGAGCGCGAAGAAGGAGACCTCCTGGCCGACCAGGCACTCCTCGATCAGCACCGTGGCGCCGGCCGCGCCGTGCACGCGGTCCTCCATGATCTCGGTGATGGCGGCCTCGGCCTCCGCCACGGTCCCGGCCACCACCACGCCCTTTCCGGCGGCCAGGCCGTCCGCCTTCACCACGATCGGCGCGCCCTTCCGCCGCACATAGTCGCGCGCCGCGGCGGGGTCGGTGAACTGTGCCCATTCGGCGCCGGGAACGCCGGCGGCGCTGGTCACCTCGCGGGTGAAGGCCTTGCTGCCCTCCAGCCGCGCCGCCGCCGCGCTCGGGCCGAAGCAGCGGAGGCCCGCCGCGGCGCAGGCATCGGCCAGGCCCAGCGTCAGCGGCGCCTCCGGGCCGACGACCACGAGGTCCACCGCCTTCTCCTGCGCGAAGGCCACCAGCGCCGGAACGTCCTCGGCGCCGATCGGCACGCATTCCGCCAGTTCGGCGATGCCGGCATTGCCGGGCGCGCACCACAGCTTGCTCAGCAGGCCGGAACCAGAGAGCGCCCAGGCCAGCGCATGCTCACGGCCGCCGCCGCCAACCAGAAGCACTTTCATGACCTGTGCACCCTCCTCGCGCGAAGTCCGGCGCGCGCTAGCACGGGGCGGCCGCGGCGACAACGCGGGCGCGGGAGGCGGAGGGAGGGCCAAGGAGCGCCACCCCCGGCCTCCCCGCCCCGATCTCAGGGGGCGGGCGGTATGCCGCTGCGCCGGTAGGCATCCAGGCAGTCGTTGCGGACCTGCGCGCCGATCATCGCCGCGCGGGGATTGTTGGCGCCCAGCCAGGGCTGGCTCACCTCCGCCGCCCGGCCACGCCGGATGCAGGCCAGTTCCGCCGCCCGGTCCGGCCCGATCGGCTGGGAGGCTTCCTCCGATGGCGGAGCCGCGCAGGCCGCCAGTCCCAGCGGCAACCCCAATGCGAGCCAGGCCCATCGACGCATCGCCACCCTCCCCATGCTTCCGGTCATGCCGCCCATTCCGCCGGACAACGCGCCCGAAGTACACCACCTGCGGCGATTGACCCGGCCTCGCCGCCGCGCGACAAGCGCGGCCCCCGACCGGAAGCCGCCCCATGCGCGTCCCCCTGCCCAGGCTCCTCGCCGCCCTCCTGCTGGCTGCCGCCCCCGCCGGCACCGCCCTGGCGAAGGACACCCCGCCCCCCATGCCGACCCGCGACGTCGTCGTCAGCTACGAGGTGGACCCCAGCCCGCCGACGGTGGAGAGCGTGGCCTTCCTGGTTTCCGAGGGGCGCATCCGCACCGAGGGGCAGGGCTTGGTCAGCCGCGTGGCCCATCTGATCGACACCCGTGGCGGCGACGTCACGGCGGTGATCGACGAGGACCGCACCTATCAAGATCTCGGGAAGGTGGCCGAGGTCATGACCCAGGACATCCTGCCCATCCATGCCGGGACCAAGGTGGCGCGCGAGGGCAGCGACCGCGTCGCCGGCCAGCCCTGCACGGTCTGGCGGATCACACCGGTCGGCGAGAGCACCGACGAGGAGGCGCGCCATGCCTGCATCACCGCCGATGGCGTGCCGCTGCGCCTGCGGGAGGGCGAGGGCGCGGACGCCATGACGATCTATGTCGCGACCGAGGTGCGCTACGGCGCGCAGGACCCGGCCCGCTTCCGCCTCCCCTCCGGCTACAAGCCGGTCACCGAGCCGTAAGGCCCGGCGGCGCGGCCGCCCTCGCCAGCGGCCGCGCCGCACCGCATAATGGCGCCCGATGGATACGCTGCCCGAAGCCCGCCCCAGCAATACGCCGGAATTCACCGTCTCCGAGATCAGCGGCGCCATCAAGCGCACGCTGGAATCCGAGTTCGGCCGTGTGCGGGTGCGCGGCGAGATCACCGAGCTGAAGGCCTATCCCTCCGGCCACATCTACTTCGCCCTGAAGGACGAGGGCGCGAAGATCCGCGCCATCATCTGGCGCTATGCGGTGCCCAAGCTGTCGCTGCGGCCGGAGAACGGGGTGGAGGTGATCGCCACCGGCAAGGTCTCCACCTACGGCGAGCGCTCGGACTACCAGCTCATCGTCGACCGGATGGAATATGCCGGCGAGGGCGCGCTGCTGGCCCGCGTCGAGGCGCTGCGCAAGAAGCTGGGCGCCGAGGGGCTGTTCGACGAGGCGCGCAAGCGCCCCCTGCCGCTGCTGCCGCGCGTGATCGGCGTGGTCTCCTCCGAGAAGGGCGCGGTGATCCAGGACATCCGCACCACCATCGCCCGGCGCTTCCCGCGCCAGGTGCTGCTCTGGCCGGTGCCGGTGCAGGGCCAGGGCGCGGCGGAGCAGATCGCCGCCGCCATCGAGGGCTTCTCCCGCCTGCCGCGCGGCATCCCCCGCCCGGACGTGCTGATCGTCGCGCGCGGCGGCGGCAGCCTGGAGGACCTGATGGCCTTCAACGACGAGGCCGTGGTCCGTGCCGCCGCCGCCTGCCCGATCCCGCTGATCTCGGCGGTCGGGCACGAGACGGACACCACGCTGATCGACTTCGCCTCCGACCGCCGCGCTCCCACCCCCACCGCCGCCGCCGAGCTGGCGGTGCCGGCGCGGGCCGACCTGCTGGCCGGGCTGGCGCAGACCGCGGCGCGGCTGCTCGCCAGCGGCCAGGGCGCGCTGGACCGCGCCCGGTTGCGGCTCTCCCGCGTCGAGGGGCGGATGCCGGACCTGCCGGGGCTGGTCGGCGCCGCGCGGCAGCGGCTGGACGACCGCGCCGAGCGCCTCGCCCTCGCCCCGCGCGCCCTGCTCACCCGCAAGCGCGGCATGCTGGACGCCATCGCCCATCGCCTGCCGCACCCGCGCGAGACCCTGGCCGGGCACCGCCACACGCTGGGCCTGTTGCAGGCGCGCGCCGGCGCCGCGCTGCAGCGGCTGCTCGACCGGCGGCAGGGCGCGCTGCACCGCATCCCCGATCCCGGCACGCGCGTCGCGGGACGGCTGCGCGAGGCGCGGCTGCGGCTGCAAGGGCTCGGCGCCCGGCTGGAGGGCGCCTCCTACCAGGGCGTGCTGGCACGCGGCTTCGCCCTGCTGCGCGACGAGGCCGGCGAGCCGGTGACGCACGCCGCCGATATCGCGCCCGGCGCCCGGCTGAGCGTGACCTTGCAGGACGGCAGCCTGGACGTGACCGCCGACGGCAAGGCGCCCGGCGGCGGCTCGCTCAAGGGCCGGCGCACGCCCCCCGCCCAGGGCTCGCTGCTCTAGACCATGAAGGATCGCATGATGATTGGCCGCCGCCTGATCCTGGGTGCGCCCGCTTTGCTGCTCGGCGCCTGCGCCGCCGGGCGGGAGTCGGCCACCGCCGCCATTGCCGCGCCGCTGCTGGAGCTGCCGCCCCAGGGCCTGACGCAGGGCGGCTTCGCGGTCGGGCAGGTGCCGCCGGGCAGCCGCGTCACGCTGGACGGGCGGGCGATCAGCGTCGGCCCCGCGGGGCGCTTCGCCCTTGGCTTCGGGCGGGATGCGGCGCCCGAGGCGCAGCTCGCCGTCCATGCGCCGGACGGGCGGGCCGAGACGCGCCGCCTCGCCATCGCCCGGCGCGAATGGGACATCCAGCGCCTCACCGGCCTGCCGCCGAAGATGGTCACGCCCGATGCGAAGCAGCTCGCCCGCATCAAGGCAGAGCAGGCGCGGCTGAACGCGCTGCGCAGGACCGACAGCCCCCTGCCTCATTTCGCCGAGGGCTTCGACTGGCCGGCGCGCGGGCGGATCAGCGGCGTCTATGGCAGTCAGCGCATCCTGAACGGCGAGCCGCGCGCGCCGCATCTCGGGCTCGACGTCGCCGTGCCCACCGGCACGCCCTGCGCCGCGATGGGCGGCGGCCGCGTGCTGCTGGCCGACAACCTCTACTTCACCGGCAACACCGTGCTGCTGGACCATGGCCACGGCCTGGTCAGCCTCTACGCCCACCTTTCCCGCATGGACGTGGCGGAAGGCGCGACCCTCGCCCGCGGCCAGCATCTCGGCGAGACCGGCGCGACCGGCCGCGTCACCGGCCCGCACCTGCATCTCGGCCTCTACTGGTTCACCACGGCGCTGGACCCCCGGCCGCTG
>DATMFR010000038.1:0-149923 GCA_035556695.1 Roseomonas sp. | reverse complement strand
TGCTGACCAAGCGCATGGCCGAGGACCTCGTCGAGTACCTGCACGAGGCCGGCATCCGCTGCCGCTACCTCCACTCCGACATCGACACCCTGGAGCGCATCGAGATCATCCGCGACCTGCGGCTCGGGGCGTTCGACGTGCTGGTCGGCATCAACCTGCTGCGCGAGGGGCTCGACATCCCGGAATGCGCGCTGGTCGCCATTCTCGATGCCGACAAGGAAGGCTTCCTGCGCTCCACCACCTCGCTGATCCAGACCATCGGCCGTGCCGCGCGCAACGCCGAGGGCCGCGTGGTGCTCTATGCCGACCGCATGACCAACAGCCTGCGCAACGCGCTGGAGGAGACCGAGCGGCGCCGCACCAAGCAGCAGGAATGGAACGCGGCCCACGGCATCACGCCGCAGACCATCCGCCGGCAGATCAGCGACGTGCTGCAATCCGTCTATGAGCAGGACTACGTCACCGTCGCTCCCACCGGGGCGGAGGAGGCCGGCCCCGCCGAGTTCGTCGGCAAGGACCTGCGCGCCTCGATCGCCGAGCTGGAGCGCAAGATGCGCGCCGCCGCCGCCGACCTGGAATTCGAGACCGCCGCCCGCCTGCGCGACGAGATCAAGCGGCTGGAAAGCCTCGAACTGGGTCTCGACACGCCGCTGGAGCCGAACCGCGCCGGACGCTCCATGCAGCCCTCCGCGCCGAAGAAGGACTGGAAGCCCAAGCCCCTCGGGCCGGGCGGCGGCGGCTATGATCCGGAGAAGAAGAAGGGCGGGCGGCGCAAGCGCTGACCGCCCACCGCCAGCGAGGCGAGAGACGAACTTGGCAGTGGCACCGGCCCCCGTGGCGCGTTACCACAGCGTATGAGCAACAGCCTGCCCGCTGCCGGCGAAAGCGCCCCACGGCGGCGCCTGGCCGGCGAATGCGCGGGGGCCTGCGGGGATCTCGGCACCTTCATCCCGCATGTCGTCGGCGCCATGACCGTGGCGGGGCTCGCCCCGGCAGGGGTCCTCTTCGGCTTCGGCGCGTCGCTGGTGGCGTCCGGCCTGTTCTATGGCGTGCCCATGGCGGTGCAGCCCATGAAGGCCGTTTCCGCCGTCCTGCTGAGCGGCCAGCTCACGCCGGAGGCCACGGCCGCTGCCGGGCTCCTCATCGGTGCCCTCCTCCTGGTTCTCGGGGCGACCGGCCTGATCGGCCGGGTGGCGCGGCTCATCCCGCAATCCGTCACCGCCGGCCTGCAGCTCGGCCTTGGCATCACGATGGGATGGCTCGGCCTCAAGATGGTCGCGGGGGAGCCCTGGATCGGCCTCCCGGCCCTGGCCCTGCTGCTCGGCCTGCCGCGCCTGCGGCCGCAGGCGCCAGTCGCGCCGCTGGTGCTGCTGGCGGCGGTCGGGGTGGGCCTCGCCACCGGCCTCACCTCCATGCCGGAGATGGAAGGCTTCAGCCTGCACCGCCCCGCCCTGGTCCTGCCGGAGAGCTGGGCCACGGTCTGGCAGGCGGTGGAGCGGGCTGTCCTGCCCCAGCTTCCCCTCACCCTGACGAACGCCGTCATCGTCACCGCCGCCCTGTGCCGCGACCTCTACCCGCAGGGCTGCGCCCGCGTGACGGTGCGGAACCTCGCCCTGACCTCCGGGATGGCGAACCTCCTGCTCGCACCCTTCGGTGCCATGCCGATGTGCCACGGCGCCGGGGGCGTCGCGGCGCAGCACCGCTTCGGCGCGCGCACGGGGCTGGCGCCGGTCCTTTTCGGCGCGGCCCTGCTGATCCTGGCGCTCGGCTTCGCGGGCAGTGCCGCCGCGCTCTTCGCCGCGATTCCCGCGAGCGCCGTCGGCGCCCTGCTGCTGGTCGCGGGGAGCGACCTGGCCCTGTCGCGGCGCCTCTTCGACGCCCGGCCGGCCTGCTGGCCCGCGATCGGTGTCGCGGCCGCCGCGACGGCCTTCCTGAATCCGGCGCTGGGCCTCGTGGCGGGATGGGCGGTGGAGCTCCTGCGGGGCGCATCGAGAAAGCCGCGCAAGCGCCCAGCCTGAGCCGCTGAGGGGGAATCCAGGGGGCGGCGCCCCTTGGCCAGGCTCAGGCCATCGCCGCCGTGGCGCTCTCCTCGAACTCGCGCGGCCGGCGCGGCGCCTGCTTCGCGTCGGGCGCGGGCATGAAGGGCAGGTTGCTCTCCAGGTGCCGCGCCAGGCGCAGCCCGATGGCAAGCGAGGTCAGCATCGGGTTGGACATGCCCGCGGTCGGGAAGACCGAGCTGCCCGCGCAGAAGCCGTTGCTCAGCCCGTGGATGCGGCAGTCGCGGTCCACCACGCCTTCCTTCGGCGTCAGGCTCATGCGCGTGGTGCCGAGGTGGTGCGCGCCGTGGCCGACGAGCCAGTCCTTGGTCGTCCGCGCGATATGTCCCTTCATGCGGAAATGCGGCGCGGTGAAGACGTGCTCGCCGAGCAGGGAGAGCGCGGTGGAGACGGTCTTGAAGTCGAGGTCGCCCACCTGCCAGTTCAGGTCGGCGCGCGGCATGCCGAAGAAGTCGGTCTCCGCGCCGAGCGTGACGCGGCTGTCCCGCGAGGGGAACTGCTCGGCCAGGAAGACGACGTAGTAGCGCTGCCAGTTGGCGGCATCCTCCACCGTCGCCTCCAGGGCGCGGAAATGCGGCTCGTACTGGTTCTGCTCATGCGGCTTCATGTTCACCGCGATGAGCTGGAAGATCATGTTCAGTAGGCCAAGCTCACGCTGCGTGTGATCCGCGAGGCGGATGCGCCGGTGGATCACCGCGTCGCCCACACGGATGCCCGGGCTGAAGGGCCGCAGCGCCGGCACCTGGGATTTCTCGGCGATCATGAAGGCCGCCAGCCCGTGCGGATGCTCCATGAAGTAGCGGCCGAGCGAGTCGCCCTGGTTACCGATGCCCGTCGGCATGTCCTCGCGCGAGGCGAGCAGCAGCCGGGCCGTCTCGATGCCGCCGCAGGCAAACACATAGGCCTTGGCGCGCAGATGCAGCTCCCGCCCCTGGAAGGTGAGCGCGTAAAGCTCGCGCACCGAACGGCGGTCCTCGGTCAGGAAGATCTGCGAGACATTGGCGCCGACCAGGATGCGCAGCCGGTCCGAGTTCCGCAGCTCCTCCGCATGGTATTGCGAGAACTCGCCGAGGAAGGGCGCGCGGGTGCCCGGCACGAAGCGGGTCAGGCGGAACAGCGTCTCCTCGAAGGGCTGGGCCGGGCCCGGATCGGTCACCAGGCTCGGCGCCTCCGGCCAATAGGTGAACTCCTCCAGCCGCAGCAGGCCATGGGCCGCCTCGAAATAGGGCGCCATGTCCGCATAGGAGAGCGGCCAGCCGCTGTTCGGCACCCAGTCGCGCGGCCGGAAGTCGATCGGATCGAGCGGCCGGCAGTTGCCGCCCCAGAGATGCATGGTGCCGCCGAGCTGGCGCAGCCGGATGTCGCGCAGCCCGCCGGCATTGCGGCCGGACTGGGTGCCGATGTTGAGATCCTGCGCCCGCTGGCTCGCCTCCTCCTCGCCGCTCTCGGCGATCACCACCTGCATGCCGGCCGCGATCAGGCGGCGCGCCATCTGCAGCCCCACCGCGCCGCCGCCGACGATGCAGACATCGGCCTGGACGATTTCCCCATCGGGGATGGTATCAGCATGAAGGATCAAGGGTTTCTCCCTGGCGCACGGCATTCCTTGCCCGGCCGCCGGAGGTCGCATGGCGCCCCCGGCCGGCGGTGCCCTGCTTGCATAGCCGGAAAGGGTTTAGGAAGCATTTTCGGTTATGCCTTGCTCTGGCAGAACCCGAAGGGCACTGTCCACGGGCTCGATGCCCTCACCTTTTAGGCGCAAAACGGCGCCGCCGGAAATCTGAATGAGCGAGACGCAGACCCCTCCCGACAACACCACACAGATGCTGGCGAGCGTCGAGGCCGGCATCCGGGCATTGCAGGACCGGCTCGCCGCGGGCGGCAGCACCTCGGCCGAAGCCGTCGAGACCGGCCTGAAGGCCGTGCAGACCAAGCTGGTGGAGGTGGAGACCAACCTGGTCCGGCGGATCACCCGGCTGGAGTCCCAGCTGAACCAGCTCCGCAACGCCCACACCATCTATCTCGGTGACCATGAGGCGCTGACGCGGCTCTACACCGGCCACCGCATCTACGTGGACACGCGTGACGTCGGCATCTGCTCGCACCTGATGCTGGAAGGCCGCTGGGAGCCCTGGATCGAGAAGATCATCGGCGAGGCGGTGAAGCCCGGCATGACCTTCCTCGATGTCGGCGCCAATTTCGGCTACTACACGCTGCTCGGGGCCGCCTGGGTGGGTGCCGCCGGCAAGGTCTATTCCTTCGAGGCCAACCCGCAGATCTACCGGCACCTGCGCAAGTCCGTCTCGATCAACGGCTTCGACGGCCGCGTGACGCTGCACAACCTCGCCGTCCATTCCGAGGAAGCGACACTCCGCTTCAGCTATACGGACGAGTATTCCGGCGGTGGCTCCACCATGGGCGGCCCGCAGGGCTCGCATCAGGTCGAGGTCAAGGCCGCCCCGCTCGACAGGCTGCTGGCCAATGTGCCCGCCGTCAACGTGATGAAGGTGGATGTGGAGGGCTCCGAGCCCTACGTCTTCCAGGGCGCCAAGGCGCTGATGGACCGCTCCCCGAACCTGACGCTGATCGTCGAGTTCCACGAGGGCAGCACCCGCCCCATCCTGCCGCCGCTGCAATACCTGCAGAACTTCATCGACCAGGGCTTCTCTCTGGCGCTGATCGAGCCCACCGGCCTGAGCGGGACGATGACGGCCGAGCAGTGCCTGCAGTCGTTGCAGGGCCAGCTCGGCTATCTCTACCTGACCCGCGGCGCCTGAGGCGGCGCCCCGGCTTCGCCGTCCGGAGCGGGCTGCGCCAGCAGGGCGCGCAGCCCCTCCACCTCTGCCGCCACGGCGGCTTCCGCCTGTGCCTGCATCCGCCGGTAAGCGGACAGCACCTGCGCGCCGAGCGGCGTCAGCCGTGCCCCGCCGCCCCCGCCGCCGCCGCGCGCGGCCTGCACCAGCGGCCGGCCGAAGCCTTCCTCCAGCTCGTTCACCAGCCGCCACGCCCGCGCATAGGACATGCCGAGCCGACGCCCCGCCCCGCTGATCGAGCCTTCCTGCCCCACCGCTTCCAACAGGTCGGCCTTGCCGGGGCCGAGCCGCGTGTTCGCCCCGACCGTCACGCGCAGATGCGCCACCAGCCGTTCTCGCCCTTCCGCCATCGACCGAGCAAAGCACGCGGGAGGGGCTGAATCCAGGCTTGCCGTTATATCCCAGGAAACATAACGTCGCGCCCATGCAACGCCGCGCCCTGCTCGCCACCCTGCTGGCCGTCCCTGCCCTGCCGCGCGTTGCACGCGCGCAGGCGCCGCTCACCGTCTTCGCCGCCGCCAGCCTGCAGGACGCCCTGCGTGCCCAGGCCACGGCCTGGGAGAAGGCGGGGCATCCGGCGCTGCGCATGTCCTTCGCCGCCTCCTCCACCCTGGCGCGGCAGATCGAGCAGGGGGCGCCGGCGGATCTCTTCGCCTCCGCCGACGAGCAGTGGATGGACTACCTGGCGCAGCGTGACCTCATCCTCCCCGACAGCCGCCGCGCCACCCTCAGCAACAGCCTCGTGCTGGTCGCCCCGCCCGAGCAGGCGCAGCCCCTGGAGCCGCGCAAGGGCGCCGACCTGCTGGCGCGGCTCGGCGCGAACGGCCGCCTCGCGACGGGCGACCCGGCGCATGTCCCCGCCGGCATCTATGCCAAGCAGGCGCTGACCGCGCTCGGCCTTTGGGAAGGGCTGGAACCGCGCCTGGCGCGCGCCGACAACGTGCGCGCTGCCCTGCTGCTGGTGGAGCGCGGCGAGGCCCCGCTCGGCATCGTCTATGGCACCGATGCGCGCGTGGCCAAGGTGACCGTGGTCGGCACCTTCCCCCCGGAGAGCCACCCGCCGATCAGCTATCCCTTCGCCCTCACCCGTCTCGCCAACGGCCGGCCCGAGGCCGCCGCATTGCTGGACTTCCTGACCGGCCCGGAGGCTGCCCCGCGCTGGCGGCAGTTCGGCTTCACCCTGCCGGGCTGAGGGCGTGCCGCGCGAGAAGGCTGGGGGAAGGAATTCCCCCAGGCCCCCATCTTTCTTCTTCGAGCTCCCCCGCTCGTGGCCAGCACGCGCTCAAACTGGCAAAAAGAAGATGGGATCGAACGTATACGTTCGATGGGCGGATTCCTTCCCCCGGACTTTTTCCCTCGCATGCACCTGACCCCCGAGGAGTGGCAGGCCCTCCGCCTGTCCCTCACCGTCTCCTTGCGTGCGGTGAGCGTCTCGCTGCCTATGGCGGCCTTCGTGGCGCTGCTGCTGGCGCGCGGGCGTTTCCCCGGCCGCACCCTGCTGGATGCCGTCGTGCATCTGCCGCTGGTGGTGCCGCCGGTGGTCACCGGCTGGCTTCTGTTGCTGGTCTTCGGCCTGCGCGGCCCGATCGGCGCACCGCTCGCCGAATGGTTCGGCATTCGCCTCGCCTTCACCGCCGAGGGCGCTGCCCTGGCCACCGGGGTCATGACCTTCCCGCTGATCGTCCGCGCCATCCGCCTCTCGCTGGATGGGCTGGACCGCGGCCTGGAGGACGCCGCCGCCACCCTCGGCGCCACCCGCCTGGACCGCTTCCTCACCGTCACCCTGCCGCTGATGGCGCCCGGCCTGCTCTCCGGCGCGGTGGTGGCCTTCGCCGCCGGGCTGGGCGAGTTCGGCGCCGTCATCACCTTCGCCTCCAACATCCCCGGCGAGACGCAGACCCTGCCGCTCGCCATCTACAGCGCCACGCAGATCCCGGGCGGCGAGGCGGTGGCGGCGCGGCTGGCCACCATCTCCTTCACCCTGGCCATCCTCGGCCTGCTGGCCTCGGACCTGCTCTCCCGCTGGCTCGCCCGCCGGCTCGGGCGCGGCTGATGCTGGAGGTCGCGCTGCGGCACCGCTTCCCCGGCCCCGCCGGCTTCACCCTGGAGGCCGCCTTCACCGCCCCGGCACCGGGCGTGACCGTGCTGTTCGGCGCCTCCGGCAGCGGCAAGTCCAGCATCCTCGCGGCGGTGGCCGGGCTGCTGCGCCCGCAGGAGGGCCGCATCGCCCTCTGCGGCACCACCCTGACCGACACCGCGGCCGGCCGCTTACTGCCCCCCGAGGCACGGCGCTGCGCGGTGGTCTTCCAGGAGGGCCGCCTCTTCCCCCACCGTTCCGTGGAGGGGAACCTGCGCTACGGCCTGCGGCGGGCGCCGCGCGGCGCGGACGGCCCCGGTTTCGAGGAAGTGGTGGGCCTGCTTGGCCTCGGCCCGCTGCTGGCGCGCCGCCCGGGCCGGCTTTCCGGCGGCGAGAAGCAGCGGGTGGCGCTCGGCCGCGCCCTGCTCTCCCGCCCCGCCCTGCTGCTGCTCGACGAGCCGCTGGCCGCGCTGGACACGCCCCGCCGCGCCGAGATCCTGCCCTTCCTGGAGGCCCTGCGCGACACCGCGCGCCTGCCGATGCTCTACGTCACCCACGCCATGGAGGAGGCCGACCGCCTGGCTGACATCCTGGTCCTGCTGCAAGGCGGCCGCGTGCAGGCCGCCGGCCCGCTGGAGGCGCTGACCGCCCGCACCGACCTTCCCCTGCTCGCCGCCCGGCGCGATGCCGGCGTGGTGCTGCGCTGCGACGTCACCGGAACGGAGCGGGGGCTGGCCCGCCTCGCCTTCCCCGGCGGCACGCTGCTGGCCCCCCTGGCCGACGCCACTCCCGGCCGCCATGTCCGATTGCGGGTGCGGGCGCGCGACGTTGTCGTTGCGCGCGGCGCCACTCCCGCGCTTTCCACCGACAACGCCCTGCCTGCCCTGCTGCAATCCATCGAGGCGGCCGGCGAGCACGAATGCTTCCTCCGGCTTGGGATCGGCCCCAGCATCCTGCTCGCCCGCGTCACCCGCGAGGCGGTGCAGCGCCTGGGCCTGAACCCCGGGGAAACCGTCACCGCGCTCGTCAACACCGTGGGCGGCGAGCGCGGCTGAACGCGCCGCCGTGCCGACAGGGCAGCCTGAACTCAGGCATTCTCATAGCTTCGCCGCGCGATGTAGGCTGCCCCTCGCACCGACCCGCGCAAGCCGGGCGGAAGGGGAAGGGACTCATCATGGGAAAGACAGTGGGCGGCGGCGACTGGGTGTTCGAGCCGGTCGAGAACTGGCCGAACCTGCCTGAGGAGATCGACATCGGCGATCTCGGCGACGTCGCCGGGCTGGCGGTGGATGCGCAGGACCGCATTTACATGTTCAACCGGGGCAAGCACCCGGTCATCGTGCTCGACCGCGACGGCAAGGTGCTGAACACCTGGGGGCACGGCATCTTCACCAACCCGCACGCCGCCCATATCGGGCCGGACGGAACGATCTACCTCACCGACAATGGCGACCACACCGTCCGCAAGTTCAGCCTGGACGGCCGGCTGCTGTTGCAAATCGGGACGCCGAACACGCCGGCCGAGTTCATGTGCGGCAAGCCCTTCTGCCGCTGCACGCACACGGCGCTGTCGCCGGAGGGAGACATCTATGTCTCCGACGGCTACGGCAATGCCTGCGTGCACAAGTTCTCGCCGGACGGGCGGCACCTGTTCAGCTGGGGCCAGGCTGGCACCGGCCCGGGCGAGTTCAACCTGCCGCACAACATCTGCTGCGACGCGGAGGGACTGGTCTATGTCGCGGACCGCGAGAACCACCGCATTCAGGTCTTCGACGGCAAGGGCCGCTACATCCGGCAGGTGAACAACCTGCACCGCCCCTGCGGCCTCGCCCTTTTCGGCGACCGCTCGCCCTGCTTCCTCGTGGGCGAGCTTGGGCCCTACCAGCCCGTCAACCGCGCGACGCCGAATATCGGGCCGCGCCTGTCCATCATGGGCAATGACGGCACCTTGCTCGCGCGCATCGGCAGCCCGAAGGCCGGGCGGGGACCCGGGGAGTTCCTCGCCCCGCACAGCGTGGCGCTGGATTCCCGCGGCGACCTCTATGTGGGCGAGGTGGCGGCCACCGACTGGGCCTCGCTCTTCCCCGGGGAGCCGATGCCGGCGCCGCTGCGCCGCGTCCAGAAGTTCGCCCGCCTCCGCCCGTCCTGAGCTGGAGAAGGAGGTGCGGGGTCCGGGGGAGGCCGCGATGGTCCCCTGGGCCTCCCCGGCGGAGGGTCCGGGAGGCAGCGCCTCCCGATGCGCCGCCCTCAGGCCGGCGAGGATTGCCCGCTGGGCGGCAGCGCCACGTCGGCCTTGCCACCCGCGCGGGGCGCCAGCCATCCATAGGCGAGCAGCGAGATGCCGCCCAGGATCACCAGTCCGCCGAGCACCATGAAGCCCGACATGTAGGAGCCGGTCGAGCTGTAGAGCATGCCGACGAGGAAGCCGGCGACGGTGCCGCCGCCGCCCGCGCCGATGCCGTTGATGATGCCCGCGGCCGGGCCGACGGCTTCCGGCTTCGCGGTGGACTGCAGGATGGACCAGATGTTCGGCGTGAAGCTGCTGGCGTAGTAGCCGAGCGCCACCGTGATGAGGGCGAGCTTCGCCGGCCCGCTCTCCACCAGCGGCAGCATCATCATCAGCGCGCCCGGGATCAGCAGGCCCAGCGCCGCGATCAGCACGCGCCGGTTCGTCCGGTCGCTGATCCGGGCGATGGGCAGCGCCAGCAGCACGGCGGCGAAGTAGGGCAGCGCGCTGGCGATGGCCTGGGAGAAGCCGGTGAAGCCGATGGAGCGCACCGCCAGGGGAATCCAGAGCGTGATGCCCCAGAACAGCATGCCCTGCGTGATGTAGCTGAACAGCAGCAGCAGGAAGGGCGGTCCGCCGAGCGACGCCAGCGTCAGCTTCTGGCTCGCCGCGGCGGGCGCCTCGCAATAGGGCGCCTCCGCCTCGGGCCGCAGCGCCACCATGTAGAGCGGCACGATGATGACGAGGCCCAGCGCGCCGGTGATGAAGAACAGCACGCGCCAGCCGAAGGCGTCGTAGATCGGCGTCAGCAGCATGAAGCCGATGGCGAGCGCCGCGTACTGCCCGTAGTACTGGATCAGGCTGTTGGCCGTCGTGCGCTCCTGCGGCGCGAACCAGGCGCGCGCGAAGCGCGACTGCTGCGGCCAGTAGATCCCCTCGGTGACGCCGAGGATGAAGCGGCAGACCAGCAGCACCGCGACCGAACCGGTGAAACCGACAACGACGGTCGCCAGCGACCAGATGGCGACGCACCAGATCACCACTGTCTTCGGGTCGTGCCGCCGCGTCAGGATGCCGCCGAGAATGTTGGCGAAGGCATAGCCGATCAGGAAGATCGTCAGCGCCCAACTCGACACCACGGCGAAATGCTCGCCGGCGAAGCCGAGGTCCTGCGACAGCGCCGGCAGGCCGACCGACAGGTTGGAACGGTCGAGATAGGCCACGAAAAGCCCGATCAGGAGCGAGCCGCCGATGCTCCACCAGGGGCTGCGGGCGGCGGAAGGCGTGTTCTGCATCTCCGGCATCCCTCAGTTCACCTTGAAGCGGGCCAGGGCCTCGCGGTCGATCTCGATGCCGAGACCGGGACCGTCCGGAATGCGCACCGTGCCGCGCGCATGCTCGATCGGCTGGCGCAGGATGGCCTGGCGGATCGGGTGCTCGGTGCGGTCGAATTCCAGGATGGGCTCAAGCGGGTTGAGCGAGGTGGGCGTGTGCGTCGGCACCACGGCCAGCAGTTGCAGCGAGGCCGCGATGCCGATGCCGGTGCCCCATACATGCGGGTTGTAGCGGACCCCGAACGCCGCCGACATGTCGGCGATCTTCTTGCACTCGGAGAGGCCGCCCGCCGCGCAGGTGTCGGGCTGGACGATGTCCAGCGCCTGCGTCGCCAGCAGGTCGCGGAAGCCGAGGCGGGTGAACTCGCACTCGCCGCCGGCGATCGGAATGTCCAGGGCCCCTTTCACCGCGCGGTAGCCGGCGAGGTCCTCCGGCGGCACCGGCTCCTCGAACCAGCCGATGCCGAGCGGCTCGATCATCCGCCCCAGCCGGATGGCGGCGACGGCGTCATAGGCGTGGTTGGCGTCCACCATCAGCGCCACGTCCGGGCCGATGGCCTCGCGCACCGCGCGGGTGATCGCCGCATCCTCCGCCACGCCGAAGCCGACCTTCAGCTTCACGGCGCGGAAGCCCTCGGCCACGTAGCCCGCCGCCTCCTCGGGCAGGTATTGCAGCGGGTCGCCGCTTTCGCGCCGGTAGAGGCCGGTGGCATAGGCCCGCACCTCGGTCCGCAGCGGGCCGCCCATCAACTGGTGCACCGGCGCGCCGAAATGCTTCCCCTTGATGTCCCAGAGGGCGATGTCGATGCCGCTCAGGCCCTCGATCACCAGCCCCTTCTGCCCGTGGTCGCGGAGCCGGGCATAGACGTCCTGCCAGATATGCTCCGTGCGGAGCGGGTCCTGGCCCACCAGCCAGGGGGCGACGCCGCGGACGACCGCCTCGGTCATCCAGGCCGGACCGTAGCATTCGCCCCAGCCGGTCAGGCCGGTGTCGGTCTCGATTTCCACCAGCATGGCCATGCGCGTGCCGTACCAGGCGCGCGAATAGGCGAAGGGCTGGGAAAGCGCCGCTTCCAGGACATGCGTGCGAACGCTCGTAATCCGCATGCTTCCTCCTCATTCTTGTTCTGCCGCCGAACGGTCCGTCAGTCGGTTGACGGTGCTCTAGCCGCCATAAAGAATATCATATGACTTTTTCTGTCGCCATCAAGCGTACCCTTTCCGACCACCTCGTGGACGATCTCGGCCGCAAGATCGTGCAAGGCCTTCTCCGGCCGGGGGATAGCCTGCCCAGCGAGGATGTCCTGCTCGCCCGCTACGGCGTCAGCCGCACGGTGCTGCGCGAGGCCTTGCAGGTGCTGGCCGCCAAGGGGCTGCTCGACGCCCGGCCGCGCCGCGGCACCACCATCCGCCCCCGTGCCGACTGGAGCCAGCTCGACCCGCAGCTGCTGCACTGGCACGGCGAGCTGCCGGCGGACGACCCCGCCCTGCAGCAGCTCATGGAGGTGCGGCGCATCGTCGAGCCGCCGGCCGCGGCTCTGGCCAGCCAGCGCGCCACCGCCGCGGACCGCGCGCGCATCGCCGCCGCCTATGCCGCCATGGAGGCGGCGGGCGACAACCTGGAGGCCTTCATCCAGGCCGACCTGGAGTTCCACACGGCCGTCCTGGAGGCCAGCGGCAACCAGTTCCTCATCCCGATCGTGCACGCCATCCGCACCACGCTGCTGGCCTCGCTGCACGTGACCAACACGGAGGCGGAGCAGAACCAGCGCGTCTCGCTGCCGCTGCACGCCGCCATCCTGCGCGCCATCCTGGAAGGCGACCATGAGGGCGCGGCGGCCGCCATGCAGCAGCACCTGGACGACACCGAGCGCCTGCGGGCCCAGGCGGCCCGCGAGAAGGCCGAGCCCTAACCCTCCTGCCGCACCACCGGTTCTCATGACAAACCGGATCGGTTCGTTTATCAATCCATCCAGGCGCTCATCCGGCAGCGCCGGTTGGCAGGGGGGCCAGGGGCATGGATCAGCAGGCGATCGTGCGGGAACTGTGCGACGACGTTTCCACCGAGGAGATGATGGGCGCGCTGGAGCGCCTGCAGCACTGGGTGAAGCTTTCCGGCTCAACGGAGGAGATGGAAAGCCTGCGCTTCGTCGAGCAACGCATCGCCGCCTACGGCTACCGCACCCGGATCCTGCTGCACGACGCCTTCATCAGCCTGCCCGGCGCGGCGCGGGTGGTGGTGGAGGGGCGCGACCTCGCCTGCATCACGCATTCCTTCTCCCGCCCCTCCCCGGCCGGCGGCCTCACCGCCCCGGTGGTGTATCTCGGCGCCGGCAACGACGCCGACTTCACCGGGAAGGACCTGCGCGGGACGATCGTCCTGGTGGACGGCATGGCCACCCCGGCGGTGGCCGCGCGCGGCCTGCGCGCCGGCGTCGCCGGCCAGATCCACGCCACGCAGGACGATCATATCCACGAGATGTGCATCTCCCCGGTCTGGGGCAGCCCCTCGGCGGAGACGCTGCACGAGCTGCCGCAGGCCGTGGTCTGCACCATCTCCCGCGCGGACGGCGCGGCGCTGCGCGACCGCCTCCAGGCCGGCGAGGCGCTGACCGCCACCCTGCATGCCGAGGTGGACACCGGCTGGCGCAAGACGCCGATCCTGGTGGCCGAGATGGACGCTCCCGGCGCGACGGGCGAGGATGCCCCCTTCGTGCTGTTCTCCGGCCACCACGACACCTGGTACCACGGCGTCATGGACAATGGCGCGGCCAACGCCACCATGCTGGAGGTGGCCCGCCTCGCCGCCACGCAGCATGCGCACTGGCAACGCGGCCTGCGCTTCTGCTTCTGGTCCGGCCACTCGCATGGCCGCTACTCCGGCTCCGCCTGGTATGCCGACGCCCATTGGGACGAGCTGGAGCGCCGCTGCGTCGCCCATGTGAACACCGACTCCACCGGCGGCCGCGGCGCCACCGTGCTCACCGGCTCCGGCTGCGCGGCCGAATTGCGCGATGTCGCGCGCGCTGCGATCCGCGACGTTGCCGGCCAGGACTACACCGGCAAGCGCTTCGGCCGGCAGGGCGACGAATCCTTCTGGGGCATCGGCATCCCCTCCATCTTCAACAGCCTCAGCCACCAGGCCGAGAATGTCGGCGCCGTGCATGGCGCGGTGAAGCTGGGCTGGTGGTGGCACACGCCGCACGACACGCTGGACAAGATCGACCCCGGGAACCTGGTGCGCGACACCCGCGTCTTCGTGCATGTCGTCTGGACGCTGCTCTCCGCCGAGCGGCTGCCCTTCGACTACACCGCCCATGCGCGGGAGCTCGAAGGCGTGCTCAACGACCTCGCCGGAAAGCTCGGTGACCGTCTCTCGCTCGCCCCGCTCACCCGCGCCCTCGCGGCTTTCGAGGCCGCCGCTGCCCGCACCGCCACCGCATCGCTGCCCGCGGCCACGCTGAACGCCGCGCTGCTGCGCGTCTCCCGCGCCCTGGTGCCGATGGACTACACGCGCGGCGACCGCTTCGTGCACGACCCGGCGCTGGCCCAGGCTCCCTGGCCTGTGCTGGACCCGCTGCGGCGCCTTGCCGCGGCCCCCGCCGGCAGCGCGGAGGAGGCCTTCCTGCGCGTCAGCGCCCAGCGCGCCGCCAACCGCGTGGCGCATGCTCTGCGGCAGGCGCGCGAGGCGTTCGATCGCCTGCCTGCCGCTTAGGCGGCGAGCCGCCCGGGTGCTATCCTGGCCCTGCCACCAGGAGCGCCGTCACCCGGAATGCCAAAACAGCCCGCGATGCCCGCCGAGGCCGAGAGCGCCGCGAAGCCCGCGCAGGACTACACCGTCGCCGCCGTCGAGCAGGCGCTGAAGCTGCTCGCGCTGGTCGGCGAGACGCCGGGGCGCGGCCTCTCCGAACTGGCGCGCGCCGCGGGCTGCACCAAGCCGCGCGCCTACCGTCTGTTGCAGACGATGGAGGCCTCCGGTTTCCTGATGCGCCGCGCGCAGGAGCCGCGCTACTGGCTCGGCTTCCGCGCGCTGCAACTGGCGGGGCGCGCCGGCGGGCAGGTGGACCTTGTCGGCGCCGCCACGCCGGTGCTCGCCCGCATCGGCGCCGCCTGCGACGAGACGGTGCAGGTGCGCGTGCGCGAGGGCGCGGACTCCGTCTGCGTCGCGGCCTGGGAGACACCGCGCATCGTCCGCTTCCACGCAGCGCCGGGCAACCGCGCGCCCGTGCATGTCGGTTCCAGCAAGCTGCTGCTCGCGCATGCGCCGGCCCGCCTGCAGCAATCCGTGCTGTCCGGCGAACTTGCCGCGCGCACGCCGCGCACCTTGACCGATCCGCAGAAGCTGGCCGCCGAACTCGCCCGCATCCGCACGCAGGGTTACTGCGTCAGCAAGGGCGAGAACGACCCCGAGGCCATCTCGGTCGGTGCCCCCGTCCATGATCCCTCGGGCGAGGTGATCGCCGTGCTGGTGGTGGCGGCGCCGCTCGCCCGGGTGCCGCGCGCCAAGCTGCAACAGATGCAGGCCCTGGCCATCGAGGGGGCGGAGGAGATCAGCGGGGCACTCGCCGCACCGGCCTGAGCCGGGAATTCCAGTTCTTCCTCCGAAACGCCCTGGACCGCCTGGCGATCCTTTTGCAAGACTGCACGAGAGACTTGCAAGACCGCAGCCAGGCGCGCTCCATGCTTCCGGTCGTCGCGTGCCCGGCTCCCACCGAAAGGGAACCGCACCCGATGTTCCATGCCCCAGGGCTCGCCCGGCTGCCCGCCGCGCTGGCGCTGCTCCTCAGCCTCGGCGGTGCCGTGCAGGCGCAGGACCTCCGCATCGCCATGAAGGCCGCGGTGGACGGTGCCGACCCGCACCAGCTCTTCACCCCCAACCGCAACGTCCAGCTCCATGTCTACGAGGCGCTGGTGGCGCAGGACGCCAAGCTGCGCCCGACGCCCGGACTGGCGGAATCCTGGCGCGCCACCGACCCCACCACCTGGGAGTTCCGCCTGCGCGAGGGCGTGCTGTTCCAGGACGGCACGCCGCTGACGGCGGAGGATGCCGCCTTCTCCATCCGCCGCGCGCAGACCGCCGAGGGGGTGCGCACCTTCCGCGCCTATGTGAAGGACATCACCGCCGTCGAGGTGGTGGATGCCCGCACGCTCCGCATCCGCACCGACGGCCCGCAGCCCGAGTTGCCCGCCAACCTCGCCACCATCGCCATCGTCTCCGCCCGGGCGGTCGAGGGGGCCTCGGCGGAGGACTTCAACGGCGGCCGCGCCGCCATCGGCACCGGCCCCTATCGCTGGCTGCGCTGGACACCGGGGCAGGACGTGGTGCTGGAGCGCAACCCGCGCTATCGCGGCGAGGCCCCGCCCTGGTCACGCGTCACCTTCCGCTTCGTGCCGAATGACAGCGCCCGCACCGCCGCCCTCCTGGCCGGCGACGTGGACGTGGCCGACGCCGTCCCCGCCGGCCTGCATCAGCGCGTCCGCGAGAGCGACAACGCCCACCTGCAGACCGGCACCTCGCTCTTCATGCTCTACATGACCGTGGACCGCCGCCCGACCTCGCCTTTCGTGCGCGACAAGGAGGGCCGGCCGATGACGGTGAACCCCTTCAACGACGCCCGCGTCCGCCAGGCCTTCACCCATGCCATCAACCGGCAGGCGCTGGCCGAGCGCGCCATGGAGGGCGCCGCCGAGCCCGCCGGCCAGTTCATGCCGGAAGGTTTCGACGGTCACGACCCCGGCCTGAAGCCTGTCGCCTACGATCCCGCCCTCTCGCGCCGCCTGTTGCGCGAGGCCGGCTACCCCGAGGGCTTCAACTACACCATCCATTGCCTGAACGACCGCTTCACCGGCGATGTCCGCACCTGCCAGGCCGTGGGGCAGATGCTGACCGCCGCCGGCATCCGCACGCAGGTCGAGGCCATGCCCTCGGCGATGTTCTTCAAGCGCGCGACCGGGCCGGAGCCGGAGTTCAGCAGCTACATGGCGATCTTCGGCAGCGCCGCGGGGCTCGCCAGCAACGCGCTGAACGTGCTGGCGCAGCGCTGGGACCCCAAGGCCGGCACCGGCCGCAGCAACAGCGGCCGCTACGACAATCCCGCGCTGAACGCCCTGATCGAGAAGGCCGCCGCCACGCTGGATGAGGACGCCCGGCAGGACCTTCTGCGCCAGGCCACCCGCATCGCGGTGGAGGATCAGGCGGTGCTGCCGATCTTCTTCCTCAAGGGCGCCTGGGGCCTGCGCAACGGCCTCGCCATGCAGACGCGCGGGGACATGTACACCATGGCCACGGCCATCACGCCGGCACGCTGAGGAAGCGCCAGGGGGCGCCGCCCCCTGGACCCCCGCCGGGGTGACAGTGTCACCCCGGACCCCGCCATCAGTCCGCCGCCTGCCGGAACGGCGCGAAATCCTCCGGGCGCAGCCGGCCGAGCTCCGCCAGCATCATCGACCAGGCGCGCAGCCCCTCCTCCAGCGAGGAGAGGCGGAAGAACTCGTTCGGCGCGTGCACGTCCTCGTCCGGCATGCCGAAGGCGAAGCGCAGCGTGTCGATCCCCAGCGTCTCCTTGAACACGCTGGTGATCGGCAGCGTGCCGCCGCCGCGCGCCCGAACCGGGCGCCGCCCGAAGATCTCGCCCATCACCTTCTCCGCCGCGACCAGCAGCGGATGGTCATCCTCCAGCGTCGAGGCGGCGGACTGCCCATAGAGCTTGTCGAAACTCAGCGTCACGCCCGCCGGGCAGCGGGCCAGCAGGTGCGCCTTCACCGCTTCCGCCGCCCGTCCCGGGTCCTGCCCCGGCGCCAGCCGCATCGTCACCTTGGCCTGGGCCTCGCAGGGAATCACCGTCTTGCTGCCGGCGCCCTGGTAGCCGCCCCACATCCCGTTCACCTCGATGGTCGGTCGCAGCGTCAGCCGCTCGCGCAAGGAGAAGTCCGGATCGCCGTAGGGGCTGCCGCCGAACCCTTCGTAGAAGTCGGCGTCGTCGGCGGCCAGCTCGGCCGCATCGGCGCGGTCGCGCTCGCTGAGCGGGCGCACGTCATCCAGGAAGCCGGGCACGAGGATGCGTCCCTCATCGTCATGCAGCGAGGCGACCAGCCGCGCCATCTCATGCAGCGCGTTGCGCGCGGCGCCGCCGAAGCGGCCGGAATGCAGGTCCTTGCGCGCGGTGCTGAGGCGCATCTCCATCTTCGCCATGCCCCGCGTGCCCGTGCTGATGGTGGGCAGCCGCACGCTGGCGCGCGATCCGTCGGCGGAGAGCACCGCATCCGCCTGGAGCCGCGCATGGTTGGCGGCGATCAGCGGGCGCAGGCTCGGGCTGCCCACCTCCTCCTCGCCCTCCAGGAAGAGCTTCACGTTCACCGGGCAGCCGCCGGCCGCCAGATAGGCGGCGATGGTCTCGATGGCGATGGTCACGGTCGCCTTGGTGTCGGAGGCGCCGCGCCCGTAGAGGCGCCCCTCGCGGATCTCCGGCGCGAAGGGCGGCGACTGCCAGGCCGCCAGCGGGTCGGGCGGCTGCACGTCATAGTGGCCGTAGATCAGCAGCGTCGGCCGCCCCGGCGCACCCAGCCACTCGGCATAGACCGCGGCATGCCCGCCCGGTGCCTCCAGCTCCTGCACGGCCTGCAGCCCCGCCTCGCGCAGCCGCCGCATGAGCAGCGCCCGCGCGCCCGCCATTCCCTCGGCGAAGGCGGGGTCGACGCTCACGCTGGGCTGCCGCACCAGGTTCATCAGGCGCTCCAGGATGCGCTCCCTGTCATCGAGCAGGGCCTGCGTCACGCGCTCCGACATCTCGCTCCCCTCCGCGCTGCGTCGTACCCGGGGATGCTAGACCGGCGTCGCGACAGTCAACAGACGGTTCGCCAGTCGATCAGGAGATTTTCACTGTCCAGCATGGCTGATGCGCCTGCTTCCCGGAAAGCTTCTCCGGCCCGCCCTGAAATCCGCCGGCGGCGGAACCGGGGGAGATGCGCCCTCCACCCGCGCGGAGAACCCCAAGAAAGAAGCCGGGGAGCTGGGGGAAGCCCTTCCCCCCCCCCGCCTTGTTCACTCCTCGGTCGCCATGGCCTGCCCCGCCCGGTTGCGCCGCAGCAGCCAGAGCCCGATGCCCGCCGAGCCCAGGAACAGTGCGCCGGCGAGCCAGAGCTGCGCCGCGTGGTCCACCGCCACGCCGCCCCCGGCCAGGGCGAAGATGGCCGTCTGCGGCAGGTAGCCGACCAGCGAGCCGGCCAGGAAGGGCAGCGCGGGAATGCCGGAAAGCCCGGCCAGCAGGTTGAGCGCCAGGTTGTTGCCCACCGGCAGCAGGCGCAGCGCCAGGGTGGCGCCGAAGGGGCTGGCCGCCAGCGCGTCGCGCAGCCCGCGCAGGCGGCGACCGAAGCGCCCGGCCAGCCGGCGCTCCGCCCAGCCACGCCCGACCAGCCTCGCCCAGCCATAGCCTAGCGCGCAGCTCAGCCCCTGCGCCAGCATGGCCAGCGCCCCGCCCCAGAGCGGCCCGAAGGCGTAGCCGCCGAGGAAGGCCACCCCTTGGCGCGGCACGCCGACGGCGGCGGCCAGTGTGCCCACGGCCAGGAAGGCGGTCTCGCCCCAGAGGGTCTGCTGCAGCCCGAAGCGGCGCACCCAGGCCTCGGCCTGTTGCCCGCCGGGCGCCCCGCCCAGTTCGCGCAGCAGCCAGCCGGCCAGGCCCAGCCCGGCGGCCAGCAGCAGCAGCTTGCCCAGCGAGGCCAGCGGACTGCGGCGCCGCGTCGCACTGGCCTCCGGCCGGCCGCTCATGACCGCAGCCGGGGCCGCTTCCACCGTCGCTGCAGCCAGATCACGCCGAGCAGATCCACGACGCCCACCGCCAGCCGGTCGAGCGTGCCGTAGTTGGACTGGCCACGCATCCGCGGCCGGTGGTTCACCGGCCGGCTGACCACCCGCCCGCCCTGGCGCAGCACCAGCGCCGGCAGGAAGCGGTGCATGTGGTCGAAGGCCGGCAGGCTGAGGAACAGCGCGCGCGGGAACAGCTTCAGGCCGCAGCCGGTGTCCGGCGTGGCGTCGCCCAGCAGCCGGGCGCGGATGCGGTTGGCCAGCCGGGAGGAGATCCGCTTCACCTGCGTGTCCCGCCGGTTCACCCGCCAGCCCGCCACCATCAGCGGCGGCCCGCCATTGGCGGACTCGGCCTGCGCGAAGTCCCACAGCGCCGGGATGTCGGCCGGGTCGTTCTGCCCGTCCCCGTCCAGAGTCACGATCCAGTCACCGCGCGCGGACCGCACCCCGGTCACGATGGCGGCGGACTGCCCGCAGGAGGCGACATGGCCGAGCACCCGCAGCGCCGGCGTGCTGCGGGCCAGTTCGGCCAGGGCCGTCGCGGTGGCGTCGGTCGAGCCATCGTCCACGTAGATGATCTCGTGCGGGATCGCCGCCAGCGCGGCGCCGATCTCGGCGACCAGGGGCGCGATGTTGGGCGCCTCGTTGCGCACCGGCACGACGACGGAGAGCAGCGGGGTGGCCCCGGCGGCGATGCCGGGGCTCTCGGCGGCGGCTGGGCGCGAATGGTCCGGCATGGCGGCGCGGGGTAGCAGGCGGCGCGGGGAGCGACAAGATGAGACCGCACCGCCCTGCCCAGGACGCATTGCCGATGCGGCACGGCGATGCCACCTCCGAAGCACACGCTGTGCTAGAAGATCCTCAAATGCCCTTCGATCCTCATCCTCCTGGTTCCGACCGCCTCGCCGATCGCCGCGCCATCGGCATCTGGCTCCTCGTCGTCGCCGGGCTGATCTGGGCCATGATCGCGCTCGGGGGCGCGACGCGGCTCACCGGCTCGGGCCTCTCGATCATGGAATGGGCGCCGCTCTCGGGCGCGCTGCCGCCGCTCTCCGAGGCCGAGTGGCAACGGCTCTACGACCTCTACCGCACCATCCCGCAATACGAGCTGGTCAACCGCGGCTTCGGGATCGAGGGCTTCAAGCAGATCTTCTGGCTGGAATGGACCCACCGCCTCTGGGGGCGGATGCTCGGCCTCGCCTTCCTGCTGCCGCTTGTCTGGTTCTGGCTGCGCGGCCGCATCCCGCCCGGGCTGAAGCCGCGCCTGGTGGTGCTGTTCCTGCTCGGCGGGCTGCAGGGCGCGGTGGGCTGGTTCATGGTGGCCTCGGGCTTCGAGGCCGACCGTACCGCCGTCTCGCCCTACCGGCTGGTCGTGCATCTCGGCCTGGCGCTGCTGCTCTACGGCGCCATCCTCTGGACCGCGCTCGGCCTGCTGCGGCCGCAGCGCAGCGGCCCGCGCGAGCCAGCCGGGCTGCGCCGGCTGGCGCATGCCACGGCAGGGCTGGTGGTGCTGACGCTGCTGGCCGGCGGCTTCACCGCCGGGCTGCATGCCGGCTTCACCTACAACACCTTCCCGCTGATGGATGGCGAGATCGTGCCGCCCGGCTATGCCGAGCTAAGCCCCTTCTGGCGCAACTGGGTGGCCAATATCGCCGCCGTGCAGTTCAACCATCGCCTGCTCGCCACCCTCACCGGCGCGGCGGCGCTGGGGGCCGCCCTCTGGGGCGCCCGCGCCCTGCCCGCCGGCTTCGCGCGCGGCGCGCTGCTGGCGCTCGGCGGCACGGTGGCGCTGCAATACGCGCTCGGCGTCGCCACCCTGGTGCTGGTCGTGCCGGCCTGGCTTGGCACGCTGCACCAGGCGGTGGCGGTGGGCGTGCTCACGGCGGTGCTGGTCGCCATGCACGCGCTGCGCCCGCCGCGGGACGGTACGACGTGAGCGCATCCTTCACCGAGGCGGCACTGGAGGCGCTTCCCGCCGCCGCCTGCCTCTTCGACGCCCAGAACCGCGTGGTGCTGCTGAACGCCGCCGCCCGGCAGATGCTCAACCTGGCCTCCGCCGACGAGCTCCTGGGGCGCAGCGAGGCGGAAATCGCCCGGCTGCTCGCCTTCCGTGGCCTCTACGGCGCCGGGGACCCGGAGGCGCAGGCCCGCGCCGCCCTGGCGGTGGATCGCAGCAGGCCGCACCACCGCACCGTCCGCAGCACCACCGGCCGCTGGTACGACATCAGCTCCGTTCCGCTGCCAGAGGGCGGCTGGCTCGGCCTCGTCACCGATGTCACCGCGCACCGGCAGGCCGAGACCCTGGCGCTGGAGCGCCTGCGCGTCGCCACCCTGGCGCTGCAGCAGACCCCCACCGGGCTCGGCCTGTACGATGCCGGGCGGCAGCTCTGCCTGTTCAACGAGTCCTACGAGCGCCTGCTTGGCCTGCCGCAGGGAACGCTGCGCGCCGGCCTCAGCTTCGAGGCGATCGTCGAGATCATGATCGACCACAACCCACTGGACGAGGAGGCGCGAAAGATTTTCGTCGCCCGCCGCCAGATGGACCGCAGCCGGCCTTTCAGCTCCATCCGGGTGCGGCTGGACGGCGTGGCGATCCGCTCGGTCAGCCAGCCCGTCCCCGGCGGCGGCTTCCTCGTCGCCCTGGAGGACGTCACGCCGCTGCGCCAGGCGGAGGACGAGGCCAAGCGCCGCGCCGCCCTGCTGGACGGCGTGCTGGCAGCGCTGCCGCACGGCGTCTGCGTCTATGGCCCTGACCACCGGCTGCGCGTGGTCAACGCCGCCTACCAGCGCATCCTGGCCGGCAGCGAGCTGACCGTCGGCGAGCATCTGATGGACATCTGCCGCCGGCGGGAGGAGACGCAGGAATACGAGAACCGGGAGCCGGCGGAGGAGGTGTTCCGCCGCCAGTTCGACTTCGACCGGCCGCCGGTCACCCGTGTCCGCCGAAACGGCACCGTCGTGACTGGCCGGACCGCCCCCCTGCCGGATGGCGGCCACCTCTCGGTGGTCGCCGACGTGACCGCCCTGCACCGCGCGGAAGCCGAGGCGCAACGCCGCGCCGACCTGCTGCAGGCCATGCTGGACAACATGCGCCACGGCGTCTGCCTGTTCGACAAGGACAACCGCGTGGTCGCCGCCAACCAGCTCGCCTGCCGCATGATCGGGCTGACGCCCGAGGAACTGGCGCCGGGCACCCATCTCTCCACCCTGCGCGACCTCCAGTACCAGCGGGGCGAGTTCGGCACCGGGCCGGAGGCGGACCGGATCTACCGCGAGCGCGCCGTCGGCAAGGTGCCGCGGCTGGACCGCTTCAGCCGCACCCGCGCGGATGGCACGGTGATCGAGGTCAGCACCGATCCGACGCCCGATGGCGGCTTCGTCCGCATCTACACCGACATCACCGAGGAGCGACGCGCCCGCATCGAGATGGAGCGCGCCCGCGCTGCGGCGGAGGAGGCGAATGCCGCCAAGACCCGCTTCCTCGCCACCATGAGCCATGAGCTGCGCACGCCGCTGAACGCGGTGATCGGCTTCTCCGAGGCGCTCACCGCCGAGCCTGGTTCGCCCCATGTCGCGGAGTTCGCCGGCAGCATCCTGGAAGCCGGGCGGCACCTGCTGGCACTGATCGAGGAGGTGCTGGAGGTGGCGCAGGCCGGCACTGGCGCCGTGCCAATCGCGACCCGGCCGCTTTACCTGCCCAGCGTGCTGGAGGGCGTGCTGCGGCTCATGCGCACCACCGCCGAGGCGGCGCAGGTGCAGGTGGTGCTGGAGCCACCCGCCACGCTGCCCCGCGCCCTGGCCGACGAGCGGCGGCTGCGCCAGGTGCTGCTCAACCTCCTCGCCAATGCCGTGAAGTTCACGCCTTCCGGCGGCACCGTCCGCCTTGCCGCCGAAGCACTGCCGGACGGGACGGTGGAGATTCGCGTCTCCGATACCGGCATCGGCATCGAGGCCGGGCAGATCGAACGTGCCTTCGAGCCCTTCGTGCAGTTGGAAACCAGCCACGCGCGCCGATATCAAGGCTCGGGGCTCGGCCTCTATCTCGCCCGCGCCCTGGCCCAGGCCATGGGTGCCACGCTGACGCTGGAAAGCCGGCGCGGCGAGGGCACCACCGCCCGGCTGCGCCTGGCCGCCGCCACACAACCGCAGGAGCAGACGGCATGACCGCTCTCGACACCACCGACCGGCTGTTCTTCCGCGACCTCGACCGCGGCGCCGCCGAGCGCATCCTCTCCGGCGCCCTGACCGGCGCCGAGGATGGCGAGCTGTTCCTGGAATACGTCGAGAGCGAGGCCATCAGCCTGGATGACGGCCGCATCCGCTCCGCCAGCTTCGATGCCACCCGCGGCTTCGGCCTGCGCGCCGTGCAGGGCGAGGCGGCCGGCTACGCGCATGGCGGCGAGATCTCGGAGGCCGCCCTGCAGCGCGCCGCCGATACCGTGCGTGCCGTCGCCGCCGGCTACTCCGGCAAGCTGGCGGTCGGCCCGCGCGCCACCAATGCCCGCCTCTATGACGATGCCAACCCCCTCACCGCCATGGCCTTTCCGGCCAAGACCGCGCTGCTGGCCGAGATCGACGCCTATGCCCGCGCCCGCGACAGCCGGGTGACGCAGGTGATGGCCAGCCTGACCGGCGAGTGGCAGGCGGTGCAGGTGATCCGCCCCGACGGCCAGCGCGTCGCCGACCTGCGCCCGCTGGTGCGCCTTTCCGTCAGCGTGGTGGTGGAGTCCGGCGGCCGCCGAGAGACCGGCAGCCACGGCATGGGCGGCCGCTTCGCCTATGAGCGCGTGATCTCCGAATCCGCCTGGAAGGGCGCGGTGGACGAGGCGCTGCGCCAGGCGGTGCTGAACCTGGAAAGCGTCCCCGCTCCCGCCGGCGAGATGGAGGTGGTGCTCGGCCCCGGCTGGCCCGGCATCCTGCTGCACGAGGCGATCGGCCACGGGCTCGAGGGCGACTTCAACCGCAAGCAGACCTCCGCCTTCGCCGGGCTGCTCGGCCAGCGCATCGCCGCCCCCGGCGTCACCGTGGTGGACGACGGCACCCTTCCCGACCGCCGCGGCTCCCTCACCGTGGACGACGAGGGCACCCCCTCTGGCCGCACCGTGCTGATCGAGGACGGCATCCTGACCGGCTTCATCCAGGACCGGCAGAACGCCCGGCTAATGGGCGTCGCCCCCACCGGCAACGGCCGTCGCCAGAGCCACGCCCATGCGCCCATGCCCCGCATGACCAACACCGTCATGCTCGGCGGCGACAAGGACCCGGAGGAGATCCTGCGCAGCGTGAAGCGCGGCATCTGGGGCGTGAACTTCGGCGGCGGGCAGGTGGACATCACCTCCGGCAAGTTCGTCTTCTCGATGTCGGAGGCCTATCTGGTGGAGGACGGCAAGGTCGGCGCGCCGGTGAAAGGCGCCATGCTGATCGGCAACGGGCCGGAGGCGCTGACCCGCGTCACCATGATCGGCAACGACATGGCGCTCGATCCGGGCATCGGCACCTGCGGCAAGCAGGGCCAGGGTGTGCCGGTCGGCGTCGGCCAGCCAACGCTCAAGATGTCCGGCCTGACCATCGGCGGCACCGCCGTCTGAGCCGCCCCGTGATCCGCCCCGCCCGGCCGGAGGAGGCTCCGCTTCTCGCCGCCCTGGTGGAGCGGGCCTATGCCGCTTACGTCCCCGCCATCGGCCGCCGCCCGGCGCCGATGGACGACGACTACGCCGCCCGCATCGCCGCCGGCGAGGCCTGGGTGCTGGAGGCGGAAGGCGGCCTCGCCGGCCTCCTCGTCCTGGAAGCCCGGCCGGACCATCTCTGGCTCGACAACATCGCCGTGGACCCGGACCACCAGCATGCCGGGGCCGGCCGCCGCCTGATGCGCTTCGTGGCCGAGGAGGCGTTGCGCCGTGGCCTGCCCGAGGTGCGGCTACTGACCAACGAGAAGATGACCCGCAACCTCGGCTTCTATCGCCGCCTCGGCTTCGCGGAGGTGGAGAGGCGCGCGGAGAAGGGCTTCCACCGCGTGTTCTTCGCCGTCCCGGCGAAGCGCCTCGCCGGCTGAACTGCGCCGACGCTTGTGTATGCCGGCGTATCCCGCCCCATACAGTTGACAGTCACCAAAACTCGGCGCCAGCATGCCCCGGGACCTACCCGCAGCCGGCTCCGCCTCCGAGCGGCCCCAAGGAAACCGGCGCGGCAGAGGAAGGAAATGCCATGTTGCAGCGTCGGGCCATGCTCGGTGCCGCGCTTGCTCTGCCGGCCCTGGCCGGCGCGGCGCGCGCGCAGACGAACTATCCGGATCACGCCATCCGCGTCATCGTCGGCTTCGCCCCCGGCGGCGCCACGGACATCACCACCCGCCTCCTGGCGCCCCGCCTGCAGGCGGCGCTGGGCGGGATCGCACCCGTCGTGGTCGAGAACAAGCCGGGCGGCAGCGGCAACGTCGCCACCCAGGCGGTCGTCAACGCGCCGCCCGATGGCTACACGCTGCTCATGGGCACCATCTCCGCCCTCGCCATCAATCCCAGCCTGTTCAGCGACCTTCCCTTCAACCCACAGACCGACCTGACGCCGATCGGCCTCTTCGCCGACGTGCTGAACGTCCTGGTGGTGCCCGCCGACCGGCCGTGGAAGACGCTGCAGGACCTCATCGCCACCGCGCGGCAGAAGCCGGGCGCGCTGAACTACTCCTCCTCCGGCATCGGCGGTGCCGGGCATCTCGGCGGCGCGCTGCTCGACCATCTCGCCGGCATCCAGACGGTGCATGTCCCCTATCGCGGCGGTGGCCCGGCCATGACCGACCTGGTCAGCGGCAAGGTGGACTTCTCCTTCGCCACCGCCCCCACCGCCCTGCCGCTAATCGAGGCGGGCAAGCTGCGGGCGCTCGCGGTGCCCACCGCCCGCCGCAGCGCCCTGCTGCCCGACATCCCGGCCGTGGCCGAGGCGGTGCCGGGCTTCGAGGTGGCGAACTGGTACGCCATGCTGGGCCCCAAGGACCTGCCCAAGCCGCTCGTCACCAAGCTCAGCGCCGCCCTGCAGGAATGCCTGCGCGAGCCCCAGCTGGTCTCCGACCTGGCGCAGCACGGCGCCGAGGCCCGCCCCTCCACGCCCGAGGAGCTGGCGGACTTCCTGCAGGAGGAGACGGAGAAGTGGCGCCCGATCCTGAAGTCTTCCGGCGCCAAGGTAGAATGAGCCTCAAGAGGGAAGCGACCGAGCGATGGACCTGCAACTGAACGGCCGCGAGGCGCTGGTGATCGGCGGCTCCTCCGGCATCGGCCTCGCCACGGCGGCGATGCTGCTGCGCGAGGGCGCGCGCGTGACCATCGCCGCGCGCGACGCGGGCCGCCTGGCCGCCGCGGCGGAGCGGCTCGCCGCCGAGACCGGCACCCCCCCCGAGACCGTCCGCTGCGACCAGGCGGACCCGGCCCAGGTGGCGGCGCTGGCCGCGCGCTACGAGGGGCGGCCGCTGCACGCCCTGGTCTGCGCCGCCGGCGGCAGCCATCGCTCTCCCTTCGAGGCCCTGACCGACGAGCAGTGGCTGGCGAACTACGAGTTCAACATCCTCGGCACCGTGCGCGCCGTGCGGGCCATGCTGCCCGCGCTGCGCCGCGCCGGCGGGGCGCGGGTGGTGCTGCTGGGCGCCGTCTCGGCCCGCCAGCCGACGGCGCATCAGATCGTCTCCAACACCCACAAGGCGGGCCTGCTCGCCCTTGCCAAGACGCTCTCGCTGGAACTGGCCTCCGAGGGCATCGGGGTGAACAGCGTCTCCCCCGGCCGGGCGCTGACGCCGCTCTGGCAGAAGCGCGCCACCACCATGGCGCGGGATGAGGGCATCACCGAGGAAGCAGTGCTCCAGCGCGTTGCCGCCGACATCCCCATGGGCCGCCTCGGTGCGCCGGAGGAGGTGGCCGCCATGGTCGCCTTCCTGGCCGCGCCGGTCTCGGCCTATGTCACCGGGCAGGCCGTCGCGGTGGATGGCGGGCTGCAGCGCGGGGTCTGAGCAGCGGAGCCGTGGGGAGAATGAATTCTCCCCCCTAAACCCCCGCTTCTTTTTTCTGTCAGTCTTGCCGCCCCGGCTGCCGCAGCGCGGAATGGTGGCGCCCGTAGAAGGCGTAGAGCACCAGGCCGATCGCCATCCAGATCACCAGGCGCAGCCAGGTGTCCAGCGGCAGTCCCGCCATCAGCAGAAGGCTGAAGGCCATGCCGAGGATCGGCACGACGGGCACGCCCGGCGCGCGGAAGGGACGCGCCATGTCCGGCTCGTGCCGGCGCAGATAAAGCACCGCGCCGCAGACCAGCACGAAGGCGAAGAGCGTGCCGATGCTCACCATCTCGCCGAGAATGCCGATCGGCACCATGGCGGCGATGACGGCAACCACCGAGCCGATCATGATCTGGCTGACCCAGGGCGTCTGCAGCCGCGGGTGGATGCGCGAGAAGAGCGGCGGCAAGAGGCCGTCCCGCGCCATGGTGAGGAAGATGCGGGCCTGCCCGTAGAGCAGAACCAGGATCACCGTGGTCAGCCCGGCCAGCGCGCCGAGCTTGATGAGGCCGGAAAGCCAGCCCAGGCCGATCACGTCCACGCCGCGGGCGATCGGGTCGGCCACGTTCAGCTGGGGGTACGGCACCAGCCCGGTGAGCACGCCGGCGACCAGCACGTAGAGCACCGTGCAGATGGTGAGCGAGGCCAGGATGCCGATCGGCATGTCCCGCTGCGGCGAGGCCGTCTCCTGCGCCGCCGTCGAGATGGCGTCGAAGCCGATGAAGGCGAAGAACACCACCCCCGCCCCGCGCAGCACGCCGCTCCAGCCGAAATGGCCGAACTCGCCGGTATTGGCGGGCAGGAAGGGGTGCCAGTTGGCCGGCGTGACATAGGCCGCGCCGATCAGGATGAAGAGCAGCACGACGGCGAGCTTCACCACCACCATCGCGTTGTTAAGCCGCGTCGATTCCCGCGTTCCCAGCACCAGCAGCGCCGTCAGGCCCAGCACGATCAGCGCGGCCGGAAGGTTGAACAGCGCCACCGCCTCCGACCCGTCGGCGAGCCGCACGGTCGTGCCGGTGGCCTGCATCAGCACGGGCGGAAGATGCAGGCCGAGGCTGGCGAGAAGGCTGCCCACATAGCCCGACCAGCCGACCGCGACCGTGGCCGCGCCCATGGCGTATTCGAGGATAAGGTCCCAGCCGATGATCCAGGCCATCAGCTCGCCGAGCGTCGCATAGGTATAGGTGTAGGAACTGCCGCTGACGGGAATCATCGCCGCCAGCTCGGCATAGCAGAGCCCGACAAAGGCGCAGGCGATGCCGCCCAGGATGAAGGAGAGGACCAGCGCCGGCCCGGCATATTGCGCGGCGGCGGTGCCCGTCAGCACGAAGATGCCGGCGCCGATGATGGCACCGATTCCCAGGGCGGTGATGCTGAAGGGGCCCAGCGCCCGCCTTAGCTCGACTTCGCCGGTATCGGCCGATGCGATGATATCGGGAATGCTCTTGCGCGCGGTATAGGCCGCTCTGTCCATCAGCGAACTTTCTGGTCCTGGGCTGAATGCCTCGCCCCGTAATGCCCGCCGCGCGCTCCCGGTTGCGCCAGGAGCATCCCCGCCCCGGCGCGGAAGGGGAAAGGCTCCGGGGAAGTCCCTCCCCTCACCTCCTGTTCCGCTTCGACCGCCGCGCCAGGATGTTGAGCCCCTCCACCAGGGCGGAGAAGGCCATCGCCGCGTAGATGTAGCCCTTCGGCACATGCGCCCCGAAGCCTTCCGCGATCAGCGTCATGCCGATCATCAGCAGGAAGCCCAGCGCCAGCATCACCACCGTCGGATTGTGCTGGATGAAGCGCGCCAGCGGATCGGCGGCCAGCAGCATCACCGTCACCGCGGCGAGCACGGCGATGACCATGATCGGCACATGCGGCGTCATGCCCACGGCGGTGATGATGCTGTCGATCGAGAAGACGAGGTCCAGGGCCAGGATCTGCACGATGGCGGCGCCGAAGCCGAGCTGCGCGCCCTTGCCGGCGAACATGTCGCCCTCGGCCGGCGGGTCCACGTTGTGGTGGATCTCCTTAGTGGCCTTCCACACCAGGAACAGCCCGCCGGCGACGAGGATCAGGTCGCGCCAGGAGAAGCCGTGCCCGAAAGCCTCGAAGACCGGCGTGGTCAGCCGCACGATGATGGCGATGGTGCCGAGCAGCGCGAGCCGCAGCACCAGCGCCAGCCCGATGCCGATGCGCCGCGCCCGCGCCTGCTGCGCCGCCGGCAGCTTGTTGGTGATGATCGAGATGAAGATCAGGTTGTCGATGCCGAGCACCACCTCCATCGCCACCAGCGTGGCGAGCGCGACCCAGGCGGCCGGGTCGGCGGCAAGGGCGAGCAGCGCCTCCATCATCCGGCCTCCGCGCCGGGGATGACCTCGGGCGCATAGACCCGCACGGCGCGGGGCAGCAGCCGGAAATGCGCGGGCGTGTGGGTGTTGATCTCGCCGTCGGTGTTCACCGGCATGGGCCGGCGGGTGCGCACCTCGCATTCGGTGGTGGGAAAGGCGCGCACGTCCCGCCACTGGCCATGCGTACCGCGCCGGAGATAGGGCACCAGCGCCAGCAGCCGCCAGCGGTGGTCCAGTTCCAGGCTGTAGACGTCAAGCTTGCCGTCATCCGGCCGGGCGGTGCTCTCCACCGTCATGCCGCCGCCATAGTGCCGCCCGTTGCCCACCGCCACCTGGATGGTCCGCACCTGCTCGGTCTTGCCATCATGCGTGAGCCAGGCGGTGAAGGGGCGCACCTCGCGCAGCAGGCGGAAGGCGGCCAGCGCATAGCCCATCTTGCCCCAGCGGCGCTTCTCGTCGCGCCCGAGCCGCTGCGCCAGGATGGCGCTGAAGCCGATGCTGGCGACGTTGAAGAAGGGCTTGCCGTTCACCTCGCCCAGGTCGATCGGCCGCAGGTTCCCGGCGGCGATCACCTCCGCCGCCGCCACCGGGTCCGGTTCGATGCCCAGGCTTCGCGCCAGGTCGTTGGCGGTGCCGAGCGGTAGAATGCCGAAGGGCAGGCCGGTCTCCATCAGTGCCGGCGCCGCGCCGTTCAGCGTGCCGTCGCCGCCGCCCAGGATGACCGCCGTGAAGCCCTCCGCCGCACGCGCGCGGATCACGTCGGCTCCACTCTGCCCGGGCGAGCAGTGGTGTTCGACCAGCGTCCAGCCGGCGCCGCGCAACACGTCGAGCGCCGTCTCGATGGCCGTGCCCCCGTTCCGGGCCCGGCCATTGACGATCAGCAGGGCGCGGCGGCTGGCGCCCGCCGGCGCCGGCTCCGCCGCGATGGCCATGTCGCCTACCCTGTCGTTCATCCGGCTTTTCTCTCCACTCCGGCGGTCGCGCCGCTGTGAAACACGTGGCGAGCAGGAGAGATGCGCCCCCGCCCGCAACCCCTGAAAAAAAGCAGCGTCTTTGCCTTGTTGCGTACGGAATCCGGCATGCCCCATCTTCCTTCCCTCAGCCGCCTCACCCACCGCTTCAGTTGGGGCCAGTTCGTCACCCTGGCCGCGCTCTCGGTCTGCGCCGGGGGCCTTTGGGCCTTCGCCGTGCTGGTGGACGAGACCATGGAGGGCGAGACCCACGCCTTCGACCAGGCCGTGCTGCTGGCGCTCCGCCAACCCGGGGACACGGCCGAGCCCATCGGCCCGCTCTGGCTCAAGATCATGATGCGCGATTTCACCTCGCTCGGCAGCTACGCCGTGCTGCTGCTGCTCGGGCTGCTGGCGCTCGGCTACATCATGATGCTGCGGAAATGGCTCTCGGCGTTGCTGCTGGTGGCGTCCTTCGGCGGCAGCATGGTGCTGAACAACCTGCTGAAGCATGGCTTCGACCGCCCGCGGCCGGAGCTGGTGGCGCATCTCGCCGATGTCTACACGGCCAGCTTCCCGAGCGGCCATGCCATGCTCTCCGCCACCTGCTACCTGACGCTGGGCACGCTGCTGGCCGGCGTGGCGCAGCACCGCAGCCTCAAGGCCTATATCCTGGGCTGCGCCATCGCCATCGTCGTGGTGATCGGCATCAGCCGGGTCTATCTCGGCGTCCACTGGCCCACCGACGTGCTGGCGGGCTGGGCGCTTGGCGCCGCCTGGGCCATGGCCTGCTGGCTGCTGCTGCGCGCCTGGCTGGGCTACCGTGCCCTGCGCCAGCGGCAGGGCTGACCTGGAAAAGACGCAACCCAGCGGGGGCGTCGCGGGTTGCCTATGGCGTCACCTCACGGATGGAGAGGGAGGCCATGCCCTACCTGATCAAGCTCATCTCCCCCAGTGGCGCGGTGCTCTACGGCGCCCGAGGCGAGCCGGAGGGACAGCGCGCCGAGGTCGGCAGCCCCACCGCCGCGGAGCGGTTCGTCTCCCGCAAGGTGGCCGAGGAGGCGCTGTCCCAGCTGCGCCGGGAGCCACGCTTCCAGGGCTATTCCTTCGCGGTGGTGGAGCCCTGAAACCGGGCGGCGAGCAGCACGCCGCCCCGCGTTAGTCCCGCACCGCCCCGGCCAGCCAGTCGCGGAAGGCCAGCGCCTCCGGCCGGGGTGCCGGCGGCAGGATCAGCCAATAGTGGTCGCCGCTCGGTACGGCGCGCGGGGCCAGCGGCACGAGCCGCCGCCGCCGCACATCCTCCGCGACGAAGGCCGGTGCGCAGATCACCGCCCCCAGCCCCTCCAGCGCCGCCTGGATCGCCAGGCTGGTGCTCTCGAAGAGCAGCGGCGGCGTGGCGGCCTCTCGTCCCTGGCCCTTCCCCTGCCCCTTCCCCTGCCCCTTCCCCTGCGCCGCCAGCCAGACGGCCCAGTCCTGCGGCCGCACCCGGCTGCCCAGCAGCCGCATCTCCGCAACATCCCGCCGGTGCCGCGCCGGTCCGGCCAGCGCAGGCGCGGCGAAAGGCGCCACCAGCAGCGGTTGCAGCCGCAGCGCCCCGGGCGCCGGCGGGCTCTCCGCCGGCGCGCTGCGTACCGCCGCATCCACCCCATCCCGGGCGAAGTCCACCAGCGCCGTCGAGGTCGCCAGTTCCACCTCAAGGCCGGGATGGCGGGCACGGAAATCCGGCAGGCGCGGGATCAGCCAGCGCAGCGCCCAGGTGGTATAGGCGCGGATGCGCAGCGGCGCCGGCCGCGCATCCAGCGCCGCCGTGGCCGCGCGCAGCCGGGCGAAAGCGGCGGTCACCTCGGCGGCGTAGCGCTCCCCTGCCTCGGTCAGCGCCACCGCGTTCGCGCCGCGCCGCAGCAGCGCCACGCCGAGCCTCGCCTCCAGCAGGCGCAGGCGCTTGCTGATGGCGGGCTGCGTGACGTTCAGCGCCGCCGCCGCCGCGGTCAGGCTTCCGGTTTCGGCGACGAGCGCGAAGGCGCGCAGCGCGCCGAGCGGGGGCAAGGTTTCCTCCATTACGGCAGACTAACCTGAGGTTTGGGTGGTGCAAGAATTCTTCCCTGGGTCGCCGCCCGCATCGGCCGCATCCTCCGCGCGACAGGAAATCCGGCCCACCACGAGGCCGCCCCCGGAGGAGAATGCCCATGCGCCGCCGCACCGCCCTGATGCTGCCATCCCTGCTGCTGCCGGCGCTCGCCCGCCCCGCCCGCGCGGCCGGCTTCCCCGACCGCCCGCTGCACATGATCATTCCCTTCACCGCCGGCGGCAGCAACGACATCGTCGGCCGGCTGGTGGCCGAGCACATGGGCGATCAGCTCGGCCAGACCGTGGTGGTGGAGAACAAGGGCGGCGCCGGCGGCCTGATCGGCACCGACCTCGTCGCCAAGGCGGAGCCCGACGGCTACACCTTCCTGCTGGGCGGCAGCGGCAGCTTCCTGATCTCCTCGCTGGTGCAGCCGAACGTTCCCTACGACATCATCAAGGACTTCACGCCCATCGGCTTCATCGGCAACGCGCCGAACGTCATCGTGGTGAACCCCAAGTTGCCGGTGCACAACGTGAAGGAGCTGAAGGACTACGCCAGCAAGAAGAAGCCGACGATGTCCTTCGGCACCCCGGGCGTCGGCACAACGGGCCATGCGCTGGGCGCGATGATCGCGCAGGTGCTGGACGTGCCGCTGGAGTTCATCCCCTACCGTGGCACCGGCCCGGCGCTGACCGACGTGCTGGCCGGTCGCGTGGACATGATGACCAACGCGGCCGCGCCGCTGAAGCCGCATATCGAGGACGGTCGGCTGCGCGCCATCGGCCTGGCGGCGCCGAAGCGCTCCGTCATCCTGCCTGACCTTCCGACCACGGTGGAGCAGGGCTTCCCCGGCATCCAGTCCTCCACCTGGTATGCGCTGCTCGGCCCCGCCGGCATGCCGCAGGACCGCGTGAACAAGCTGCACGCGGCGCTGAACAAGACCCTCGCCGACAAGACCGTGCAGAAGCGCATGATCGACGAGGGCGTGGAGGTCGAGCCGAGCCCCACCCCGGCCGACTTCGCCAAGTTCCTGCTGGAGGACCGCGAGCGCTGGAAGCAGGTGGTGGACCGCGCCGGCATGAAGGTCGAGTGACGGCCATGTGCCGGAATGACACGCCGCGGCCAGGAGGGGCGCCGCCCCTCCTCGACCTCCCCGCCGGGGAGGCTGAGCCTCCCCGGACCCCTGCATTCGTCGGCGGCTCCCGATGACCGCCCGCCCGCCCCTCCGCCGCATCGCCCTGCTGGACGATTTCGGCGATGCCGCCCGCCACGCGGCCGACTGGTCCGGCCTCCCCGTCGAGGTCTTCACCGACCATGCCACAGGCCCTGCCTTGGCCGAGCGCCTGCGCGGTTTCGACGCGGTGGTGCTGATCCGCGAGCGCAGCCCCTTCCCTGCCGACCTGGTGGAGGCGCTGCCCGACCTGCGCCTGGTGGTCACCACCGGCATGCGCAACCGCGTGCTCGACCTCGCCGCCTGCCAGGCGCGCGGCATCGCCGCCTGCGGCACGCCCTCCTCGGCGGCGCCGACGGTGGAACTGGCCTGGGGCCTCATCCTCGGCCTCGCCCGCCGCATTCCCGCGCAGGAGAACGCGCTGCGCCAGGGCCATTGGCAGGCGCACCCACCGGGCCTGGAGTTGGAGGGCGCCACCCTCGGCGTCGCCGGCCTCGGCCGCATCGGCGTTCGGATCACGGCCATCGCGCTGGCCTTCGGCATGAAGGTGCTGGCCTGGAGCCCCAACATGACGCCCGAGCGTGCTTCCGCCGCCGGCGCCGAGCTGGTCTCCAAGCAGGACCTCTTCGCCCGCTCCGACATCGTCAGCCTGCATCTCGGCCTCGGCCCCACCACGCGGGGCATCGTCGGCGCGCGGGAACTGGCGGCGATGAAGCCTGGGGCACTGCTGGTGAACACCTCCCGCGGCGCCCTGGTGGACGAGCCAGCTCTGCTCGCCGCGCTGCATGAGGGCCGGCTCGGCGGCGCCGCCATCGACGTGTTCGAGGAGGAGCCGCTGCCGCCGGACCACCCGCTGCTGGCCGCGCCCAACACGCTGCTGACGCCGCATCTCGGCTACGTCTCCGCGCGGAACTACCGCGCCTATTTCGAAGGCGCCACGGCCTGCCTGCGCGCCTGGAACGCCGGCGCGCCGCTGCCGAACCCGCTGAACGCGGCGGCCGGCGCCCCAACCTGACAGGACCCAGACCCATGACCCCCGACCAGCCGGCGAGCGACACCATCCTCCTTTCCGTGGATGGCCCCGTCGCCACCCTGACGCTGAACCGCCCCGAGCGCCGCAACGCCATCGACGACGCCATGCGCGGCGACCTGATGGCAGTCCTCGACCGTGTCTCGCGCGACGATGCCATTCGCGCCGTCGTCGTCACCGGCGCAGGAAAAGGCTTCTGCGCCGGCGGCGATGTGCGCGGCATGAAGGAGCGCCTCGCCGCGCCGCATGGCCAGATCGCGCTGAACGGCTGGCGGCGGCAGCAGCGCACGCACCACGCCATCGCCATGCTGCACGCGCTGCCCAAGCCCACCATCGCCGCGGTGAACGGCGCCGCCACCGGCTTGGGCTGCGACGTCGCGCTCTGCTGCGACTTCGTCATGGCCGGCGCCTCCGCCCGCTTCGCCATGAGCTACGTGCAGCGCGGCCTGATCCCCGACGGCGGCGGCATGTACTTCCTGCCGCGCCGCGTCGGCCTCGCCCGCGCCAAGGAGCTGATCTTCACCGGCCGCACGCTGGAGCCGGAGGAGGCGCTGAAGCTCGGCGTCGCCGACCGCGTCACCAGCGACGCGGCGCTGCTCGACGACGCCCGCGCCTGGGCCGCCGAGCTGAGCCAGGGCGCCCCCGCCTCCCTCGCCTTGGCCAAGTCCATCCTCGACCAGACCTTCGAGCTTTCCGTGGAGCAGGTCTTCGCCATGGGCAGCCAGGCGCAGGCGATCTGCTACAGCAGCCAGGAGCACCTGGATTCCGTCGCCGCCTTCCTCGCGCGCAGCGAGGCGAAGAAGGCCAGCCGCGCATGAACGCCGTCACCGACAGCCACGCGCTGCAACGCCTGCTGCGCCCGCGCAGCGTCGCCGTCATCGGCGCCTCGGCCGATCCGTCCAAGATGACCGGCCGCCCGGTCGCCTATCTCCAGAAGCACGGCTTCACCGGCGCCATCTGGCCGGTGAACCCGCGCGCGACGGAAATCGGCGGCCTGCCCTGCTTCGCGGACGTGGCTTCCCTCCCCGGCGCACCGGACGCCGCCATCGTCCTGCTCGGCCCGGAGCGCGCCGAGGCGGCGGTGCGCGACCTCGCCGCCCGTGGCTGCGCCGCCGCCATCGTGCTGGCCAGCGGCTATGGCGAGGCCTCGCCCGAGGGCGCCGCGCGCCAGGCGGCGCTGAAGCAGGCGGCCGGGCGGATGCGCATCCTCGGCCCCAACACCATCGGCCTGGTCAACCTGACCGACGCCATCACCCTTTCCGCCACTGGCGCGCTGGAGATCGGCGGCCTGCCGCGCGGGCGCCTCTCCGTCATCTCGCAGAGCGGCGGCATCCTGGGCTCGCTGCTCTCCCGCGCCGCCGATCGCGGCATCGGCCTCGCCAAGCTGATCGCCACGGGCAACGAGGCCGACCTCGACAGCACCGATTTCCTCGACGCCCTGCTGGACGACCCCGAGACCGACACCGTCGCCCTCTATCTGGAAGGCCTGCGCCGGCCGCAGGAATTCCGCGCGGCGGCGCGGCGCGCGGCCTCGCTCGGCAAGTCCATCGTGGTCTACAAGGTCGGCCGCTCGGAATCCGGCGCGCGTTCCGCCGCCTCGCATACCGGCGCCCTGGCCGGCGCCGACCGCGCCTATGACGCGCTGTTCCGCCAATGCGGCGTGATCCGTGCCGAAAGCTTCAACGACCTGCTCGACATCCCCGCCGCCCTGGCCCCCGGCCGCCGCGCGCAGGGCCGCCGCGTTGCCGTGCTCACCTCCACCGGCGGCGCCGGCACGCTGCTGGCTGACAATCTGGGCCTCGCTGGCTTCTCCCTCCCTGTGCCCGACGCCGCCACCGATGCCCGCCTCGCGGCGCTTCTCGACGGCGACCAGACCGCCACCGGCCGCAACCCCGTGGACGTGACGCTCGCCGGCCTGCGCCCCGACCTCTTCCGTGGCGCCATCACCGCGCTGCTGGAAAGCCCGGAATACGACGCGCTGGTCACGGTGGTCGGCTCCTCCGCCCTGGCGCGGCCGGACATCGTCGCCGACGCCATGCTGGAATGCCAGCGGACGAGCGAGAAGCCGATCCTCGCCTATGTCAGCCCGCACGCCCCGCATATCGTGCGGCTGCTGAACCAGCAGGGCATCGCCGCCTTCGCCACGCCGGAAAGCTGCGCCGCCGTGCTGGCGGCCCTGCAGCCGCGCCCCCTGCCGGAGGAGGCCGCCCCCGCCGCCCCGCCTTCCGGCGCAGCCGAACGGCTCGCCACCCTTCCCGCCGGCCCGCTGAACGAGGCCGAGAGCAAGGCGCTCTTCGCGGCCTTCGGCGTGCCCGTCGCGCGCGAGATCGCCGTGACCGATGCCGCGGGCGCTGCCCAGGCCGCGCAGACCCTCGGCGGCGAATTGGTGCTCAAGATCCTGGCCCGCCACATCGCCCATAAGAGCGAGTTGGGCGGCGTCCGCGTCGGCCTCGCGCCGGAGGAGGTGCCCGCCGCCTGCGCCGCCATGCAGGCGCGCGTCGCCAAGGCCGGCCTGCCGCCCGCCGAGGGCTTCCTGGTGCAGGAACGCGTGCGCGGCGGCATCGAGATGATCCTCGGCGTGCATCGCGACCCGCAGCTCGGCCCGATGCTCCTGCTCGGCCTCGGCGGCGTCACCGCCGAACTCTTCGAGGACACCGCGCTCCGCCCCCTGCCCGTCACCCGTCCCGAGGTGGAGGCGATGCTGGAGGATTTGCGCGCGGCGAAGCTGCTGCGCGGCTTCCGCGGCGCCCCGCCGGCCGACATCCCGGCGCTGGTGGAGGCCGTGCTGGCCTTCGCCACCATGGCGATGGCGGCCGGCGAGCGCCTGCAGGAAGCTGAGATCAACCCGCTCTTCGTGCTGCCGGCGGGCCAGGGCGTGCGCGCCGCCGACGGGCTGGTGGTGCTGGCATGAGCGCGGCGGCGAACCCCCTCCTGGTCCTGGCCGCGCATGCGGCGACCTGGCGCGACCGGCCCCTGCCGCCGGACCTCGCGCACCATGCCCGCCGCGCCCTGGTGGACTGGTTCGCCGCCCTCCTCCCCGGCGCCACCCGCGCACCGGCCAGCCTGATGGCGCCCGCCCTGGCCGCCGAGCGCGGCGAGGGCGGCGCCCTCTGCTACACCGATGGAAGGCGCGGCGCCCCGCGCCATGCCGCGCTGCTGAACGCCACCGCCGCCCATACGGTGGAGTTCGACGACATCCACCGCGATTCCGGCCTGCATCCCGGCGCCCCCACCATCGCCGCCGCCCTGGCTGTCGCACAGGACCGTAGCCTGGCAATGGAGGACCTGCTCCGCGCCATCATCGCCGGCTACGAGGTCGGCTGCCGCATCGCCCTGGCCGTGCAGCCCAGCCACTACCGCCACTGGCACACCACCGGCACGGTCGGCACCTTCGGCGCCGCCGCTGCCGGCGCGCTGCTGCTGGGGGCCGATACGGTGCAGATGGGTAATGCCCTCGCCACCGCCGCCACCATGGCCAGCGGCCTCCAGCAGGCTTTTCGCGGCGAGGGCATGAGCAAGCCCCTTCACCCCGGCCACGCCGCCGATGCCGGGCTGCTCGCCGCCCGCATCGCCCTGGCCGGCGTCACCGGCGCGCCGGACGTGCTGCACGGCCCGGTCGGCTTCGCCGCCGCCACCAGCGACAGCACCGGCGACTGGACCAAGGCGCTGGACGGCCTGGACCGCGACTTCGCTATCGCCGCCATCACCTTCAAGAACCACGGCTGCTGCGGCCATATCTTCCCTGCGCTCGACGGCCTCGGTGCGCTGCGCGCCACCCACGGCTTCGGCCCGGACGACGTCGAGAGCATCCATGTCGGCGGCTACCGCGCCACGCAGGAGCTTTGCGACCGGTCCAACGCCGCCACCGAGCAGGAGGCGCGCTTCAGCGTGCAGTACTGTGTCGCGGCCCTGCTGCATCTCGGCGGCGTGCGCCTCGCCGCCTTCACCCCCGACGCCCTGGCCGACCCCATATTACGCGCCACCATGCCGAGGGTGAGCGTCAGCATCGCCCCCGACCTCGCCGACGCCTATCCCCGCCGCCGCGCCGCCCATCTGCGCGTGGCGCTCCGCGACGGGCGGGTGCTCACCCGCACCCAGCCCAACCGCAAGGGCGACCCGGAAGACCCGCTCTCCGACGACGAGCTTTCCGACAAGTTCCGCGAACTGGTCACGCCCGTCCTGGGCGCGGCGGAAACCGCCGCGCGGCTCGGTGCGCTCTGGCACGGCGCGGAACTTCCAAACTGAAGCCGCCTGGGAGGCTCTGCCTCCCAGGCCCTCCGCCGGGGAGGTAACGACCTCCCCGGACCCCGCGATCAGTGGGCGCCCGCCCCCATCCAGGCGCGGGTTTCCGCCAGCAACTCTGCCGAGAGCGCCGGGTCGTCGCTCATCCGTGCCAGCACCAGCGCCCCCACCATGGCCGCCCAACTGCCGATCGCCGCCCGCCGCCGCTCGGCCTCGCTCTCCCCCGGCGCACCGGCCGCCAGTGCCGCGATCTGCCGCTGCAACCCCACCGTGAGCGCCGCGCGCGCCTCCGGCGCCTGCCGGATCGCCTCTGCGCCCAGCCCCGCCATCGGGCAGCCGCCGGCGCGGTCGGCACAATGGCGCTCCGAGAGATAGCGCGCCGCATAGCCCGCCAAGTCCGGCCCGGCCTCCTCGGTCGCTGTCAACGCCTGCGCCAGCGCCTGCGCGATCAGGTCGTCCTTGGAGCGGAAATGCCCGTAGAAGCCGCCATGGGTGAGCCCCGCCGCCTTCATCACCTCCGCCACCGTCACCGCCTCGAAGCCGCGCTCCCGGAACAGCCGCCCGGCCGCCTCCAGGATCCGACGCCGGTTCTCCGCCATCTGCTCGCGACTAACCTTCATTCCGCTCTCCGACTTGCCGCTTGACAGCATACATGATGATCATCATCAATGCATTTAAATGATTATTATCATCATTAAACCCTCTCGCCTCCACAGGAGAGCCCCATGGCCACCCCCCGCCCCGCCGTGCTGATCACCGGTGCCTCCACTGGCATCGGCGCCGCCTATGCCGAGCGTTTTGCCCGCCGTGGCCGTGATCTCGTGCTGGTCGCGCGGGATCTCACCCGCATGGAAGCCCTCGCCGCCAGGCTGCGTGCCGAGACGGGTGCCACGGTGGACCTGCTCCGCGCCGACCTCACCGCGCCGGCCGACCTCGCCACGGTGGAGGCCCGCCTGCGCGAGGACGCGCGCATCGGCGTGCTGGTGAACAATGCCGGCGCCACCCTGCCCGGTGGCTTCCTGGAACAGACACCGGAGGCCGTCGCCGGCCTCATCGCGCTGAACGCCACCGCCCCCGCCCGCCTCGCCGCCGCCATCGCGCCGCGGCTCGCGCAGGCCGGTGGCGGCGCCATCGTCAACATCGCCTCGGTGGTCGGGCTGGCGCCGGAACTCGGCATGGCGGTCTATGGCGCCACCAAGGCCTTCATGCTCTTCCTGAGCCAGGGCTTGCAGCGCGAACTCGGTCCCAAGGGCGTCTATGTCCAGGCCGTGCTGCCCGCCGCCACCCGAACCGAGATCTGGGAGCGTTCGGGCCGGGACGTGAACACCCTCAAGGGCGTCATGGATGTCGGCGAGCTGGTGGACGCGGCGCTGACCGGCTTCGACCGGCGTGAGCCCGTCACCATCCCCCCGCTCCCCGATGCGGCGCAATGGGAAGCCTTCGAGGCGGCGCGACAGGCCATGCTGCCGAACTTCGCGCAGGAGCGCGCCGCGCCACGCTACCGCGACCCGGCCTGATCCCCGCGCGGCGGCGCGCTCACTTGCCGAGCCGCTGCTCCCCGGCCAGCGGCACCGCCGCCGGCCGCAGCAGCGCCGCCGCCCCGATGAAGGCCGCCGCCAGCGCGATGCCGATCAGGTCCGTAACCCCCTCCGGAACCAGCAGCAGCAACCCGGCGATGCCGATCCCGACGCGCGCCCAGAGCGGCAGCCGTCCCAGCCCGTAAAGGTGTCCCTCGAAGGCCGAGGCCAGCAGCAGGATGGCGGCGAGCGCCGTCACCACCGCCTGCAGAATGGTCGGCAGGTCGCCCTTCAGGATCAGCGCCGGCTGGAACACGAAGAGCACCGGCAGCAACAGCAGCAGCACGCCGACGCGCAGCGCGGTGAAGCCGGTGACCATGGGGCTCGCCTTGGCGATCGAGGCGGCGGCGATGGCCGCCAGCGCGACCGGCGGCGTGATGAAGGAAACCACGCCCCAGTAGAGCACGTAGAGATGCGAGGCCATCGGGTCGAGCCCGGCCTGCACCAGCGCCGGCGCCAGGGTGATGGCGAGGAAGATGTAGCAGGCCGAGGCCGTCATCCCCATGCCCAGCACGAAGCTGGTGAGCGCGCCAAAGAACAGCAGCAGCGACACGTTGCCGCCGGCATAGAGCACCAGCTCGCGCGAGAAGGAGTTGGCCACGCCGGTGACGGAAAGCGCGCCGATGATCAGCCCGATGCCGGCGATCAGTGCGACAAGATGCGCGACGGTCCGCCCCGCCTCCACCACCAGCCCGGCGAAGCGGCTCCAGCCGAAACCCGTCCGCTTCCGCCGCAGCACCGCGACGGCGAGCAGGAACAGCGCCACCCAGAAAGGCGCCTCCGCCTCGATGCGGAACATCAGCAGCATCAGCGTCAGCGCCACGATGGCGAGGAGATAATACCAGCCGCTCTTCAGCGTCGGCAGCAGCGCCGGCACCTCCTCGCGCGAGACGCCGCGCAGGTTGTGCGCCACGGCGTAGAGGTCGGTCTGCACGAAGAGGGCGAGGTAGTAGAGCACCGAGGGCAGCGCCGCGGCGACCACGACCTCGCTGTAGGGCACGTTGAGGAAGTTCGCCATGATGAAGGCCGCGGCACCCATCACGGGCGGCATCAGCGCGCCGCCGGTCGAGGCGCAGGCTTCCACGGCGCCGGCATAATGCGGCGAATAGCCGCAGCGCTTCATGGTCGGGATGGTCAGCGTGCCGGTGGTCAGCACGTTGGAGGTCGGGCTGCCCGAGAGCATGCCGAACAGCGCGGAGGAGACCACGGCCACCTTGGCCGGCCCGCCGCGGCTGGTGCCCATCAGCGCCAGCGCGAAATCCATGAAGAACCCCGCCCCGCCCGTCGCCGCCAGCACCACGCCGAAGACGAGGAAGCCGATCAGCGTATCCGCCACCACCTGCATGGGGATGCCGATGACGCTCTCGGTGCCGAAGACATGCTCCTGGATGGTGGCTGGCAGGCCCAGCTCGACGCCCCAGAGAAAGCCCGGCATGTGCCCCGCGAAGAGCGGGAAGGCACCGAAGACGACGCAGGCCAGGAACAGGATAAGCTCGCCGGTGCGTCGCGTGCATTCCAGCACCAGCAGCACGAAGAGCCCGGCCAGGGCGGTTGCCCAGTCCGGTGCCGTGGCGCTCCAGCCGCGAAGCTGGATGGTCAGCGCCTCGCTGCCGAGCCAGATGCCGAGCGCCAGGATCGCGGCGGCCAGCGCCCAGTCATACCAGGGCACGCGCGCCCTGGCGCCCTTGCTGCCGGGAAAGGCAAGGAAGGCGAAGGCGCCGAACAGGCCGATCAGCGCGTAGTAGTAGGCCGTGCTGATCGGCCGGAAGCCGAACAGCCCGAGGTTGAAGATCTGGTTCACCGACATCAGCAGGCCGATGGCGGAGAGGCCGAAGGCCGCCCAGAAAGGGGCGCCGCCGGCGAGCCGGCCGGACTGCGCCTCCGGTTCCTGGGGTGGTGGCGGGCTGTCGGGCAGAGCGGCGGCGCTCATGGGATTGGCTCCCGGAAATGGCGGGGTCCGGGGGGACATTGTTCCCCCGGCGGAGGCGGCCAGGGGAGGCAGCGCCTCCCCCGGCCGCACGCGGGCCTCAGAGCGCCGCAAGCGCCTTGGCGCGCACCGGCATCCAGGCCTTCTCCAGCGCCTCGCCGCTTTCCTTGCCGCCGGGCCCGCCCATGAACTCCTTCCAGGCCGCCTGCAGCGCCTGGTGCCGCTTCAGCGTCTTGTCCTGCCACTGCTGATGCGTGTCGGACCAGAGCCCCACCTTCTTCAGGTAGCGGATGGCACCCTCGTGGAAGGCCGCATCCATCGGCGGCGTGCCGGCCTCCTTCATCTTCCAGCGCGTCATGATGCCGCTGACGTCCTTGTACAGGTCGTAGCTCTGGTCGAGCGCCTGCATCATGGCGAAGACCTCATCGGTGTCGGCATCGGCGTTCACCGTCACCATCGGGTAGCGGTAGCCCATGACATTGACCGGCTTCTGCTCGGACATGCCGGCACCGACCGTCTCCGCGAAGGGATCGACGAAGGGCACCGCCTTGCGCGCCGCCTCCCAGCCCTTGGCGTTGCTGGGATCGAGCTGCACCCAGGAGATGCCGCGCGGGCTAGCCTCCAGCTCGCGCAGCACGGCGGCTGCGGGGGCGGCGCCGGCGGCATCCGCGCGCCCCTCGATCAGCGCCCGCAGGCTGGCGCCATAGGAGGGGAACTGCACGACCTCCACGTCGTTCAGCGTCAGCCCGGCGAAGGCCAGGATCGGCTCCACCTTCAGGTTGACCGAGGTATTGGCCGGCACATAGGCCAGCCGCTTGCCCTTCAGGTCCTCCGGCTTGGTGATGCCGCTCTCCTTGGTGGCGACGACGGAGAAGGCGTTCTTCCGGCCGCAGAGGACGCGGAAATCCTGCGGCCCCCATTGCGGGTCGGCGTATTCGTAAAGCCCCTCCACGGCGAAATAGAGTTCGTTGGCCAGCCAGGCATGGCTGGCGCGGCGCTGCTTCAATGGCAGCACGCGGCCAATCGAGGTGCCGGAGGGTTGCAGCCGCACCCGCGTGCCATAGGCCTTGCCCATGGCGTCGGCGATGGCCGAGGCCTCGACATAGCCGGTTGAGCCGACGTCATAGACCGACCAGATCTGCGTCGCCGGCAGGTGGTCGATCTTCTTCGTCTGCGCAGCGGCGGTGCCGATCAGCGCCGGGCGCGCCAGTAGCGCGGCGCCGCCCAGGGCAAGACTCTGGCGTCGGGTGATCATCTCGGACGGTTTCCCCTGTGAGTTTTTTTGTAAACTTCGTTTGGTCGCCAGCGGTATTCGCCGGCCTGCGGGGAGGCTTCCGGATTGCGGCGCCGGTGTCAAACGCAAACCGCGGCGCGGGGCGGTGGCCGCGGAACCCTCCCCAATCCGCCTAAAGGGCGGGTGCTTCCGCCCTGCTCCCGGGCGCCGCACGCAGGAGCAGGCCGATCACCGCCATCTCGGCGATCAACTGCCCGGCGAACGTGTCGAGCGCCGCGAGAACCGCCTCTCGTTGCGCCTCGGGGAAATTCGGCGGCGGGCGCAACACCGGCAGCAGGCGGGCGGAGATGGCGCGCGCCTCCGCCAGCAGCGCGTCGCGGCCGCGGGGGATGCTGCCATCCCCCATCCGAGCGGCGCAGGCGGCGTGCAGCGGCGGGAGCAGCCTCGGCCAGAGTGCCAGATGGCGGTAAAGGCTCGGCACCGCGGCAGCAGCGGCGGGTCCGTGCAGCGCCGCGAGGCCGCGGACCCAGCCCTGTGCTTCCGGCTCCAGCGCCTCCAGCCGCGGCATGGGCGGGGTGGGCGGCAGGGAGGGCAAGGGCGGCGCGGCGGCAGGCGGCGCGCCGCCCCCGGCCGCCGCGCCGGTGAGAACGGAGCGCAGCGCGGTGAGCAGTTGCAGGTTGGTGCAGTTGCCGCGGTTGTAGATCTCGACCACCGCCTGCGCCTCGGCCGGCAGGGCCGGGAATTCCCCGACAGCATCGCCGGCCTCGCGCAGCGCCGCCGCCTCCAGCCGCGCGGTGCCCTCCGCCAGCAGCACCGAACCGGCGGCTGGCCGCACCGCTTCCCAGGCCCAGGGCAGCATGCCCGGCAGCGCGGCGAAGTGCCGCCAGATCAGGTTGACGACGGGAATGCCGGCCGCCGCGCGCAAGGCGTCGTAGATGCGGGCGGTTTCGCCGGTCGCGTCCGGCTCGGGTACCTCGGGAAAGGACATGTCGGCGTCTCCTCGCTGCCTCTCGCGCACCTCAGGCGAAGCCCGCCTGTCCCGCCGCGGGGTCGGCGAGCAACGCGGGTGGCAGCGGCGTCTCCTCCTCCACCGCCAGCGGGTCGCGCGGCAGCACGCGGTGGCGCATCACCAACCGCGCCAGCGCCAGCCGCGCCGCGCCAAGCTCGGGCGGCAGCCGCGCCGCCTCCCAGGCCATCGCCGCGGCGGCGGTGAGGTTGTAGAGCGCACTTGCCGCCTGCCGGGCCAGCGCGGCCTCGCCCTCGGCGGCCTCGGCCAGCCGCAATGCCCTTTGCAGTGCCGAGGGCAGTTCCGGCAGCGCCTGCGCCACGCCTTCCAGCCCCTGCAGATGCCCTTCCAGCGCCGCCAGCGAGCCCTCGCGCCGCGCCGCGCGCAGCACGTCGAGCGCGACGATGTTGCTGGTGCCTTCCCAGATCGAGCCGAGATGCGCGTCGCGCAGCAGCCGGGCGTCGGCAAACTCCTCGATGTAGCCGCAGCCGCCGCGCACCTCCATGGCGTCGCCCGTCACCACGCGGGCGTCGCGGCAGGCGCGGAACTTCAGCAGCGGCGTCAGGATGCGCAGCAGCGCATAGGCGCCGGCCTCGCCGGCATCGCTGCGCGTCAGCGCCGCCGCGGCCTGGAACACCATGCTGCGCGCCGCCTCCGCCCGCACCAGCATCTTGCAGAGTTGCCGCTGCATCAGCGGCATCTCCACGAGCCGCTTGCCGAAAGCGACGCGGCGGTGCGCGATGAACAGCGCCTCCGTCACCGCGCGGCGCATCATGCCGGCGGCGCGCACGCCGTTGGAGAGGCGCGAGTTGTTCACCATGTCGGCCATCTGCCGCATGCCCGCGCCCGGCTCGCCCACCAGCCAGGCGGTGGCGCCCTCCAGCGCGATCTCGCCGCTGGCCATGGACTTGGTGCCCAGCTTGTCCTTCAGCCGCACGATCCGGTAGCTGTTGCGCCGCCCGTCCGGCAGGTCGCGCGGCAGCAGGAAGAGCGAGACGCCCTTGATGCCCGGCGCCGCATCCTCCGGCCGCGCCAGCACCATGGCCAGCGCCGCGTCCGGGTTGCTGCAGAACCATTTCTGCCCCGTCAGCGCCCAGCTTCCGTCCGGCTGCGGCGCGGCGGTCACGCTGGTGGCTGCGATGTCGCTCCCCGCTCCCTGCTCGGTCATGAACATCGCGCCCTGCGCCAGCGCATCAAGGTCCTGGCTGGTCAGCGCCTCGCGGTAGCGCGCCACCAGCGCCTCGTCGCCGAAGCGGCGCAGCGTGCGCGTCAGGCTGTCGGTCATGCTGACCGGGCAGCACAACCCGAACTCGGCCTGCACGAAGAGGTAAGTGAGCGCATACTTCGCCGCCGCCGGCAGCGGTTGCGGCCAGTTCAGCACGCCGCCGCGATGCGACATCGCCGCCAGCCCGAACTCCCCGAAGGCCAGTTGCTCCATGGCCCGATAGGCCGGGTGATAGGTGATTCGCTGGATGTCCTCGCCGCGCCGGGTGCGATGGTGCAGCACCGGCGGGTTACGGTCCGCCTCGGCCGCCAGCGACGCCAGCTCACCACCCGCGAGCTTCCCCAGACGCGCCAGGTGTGGCTCCAGATGCGCCCGCAGATCGTGCGGAAGATAGAGCCCCAGCAGCGCGCCCAGCATCGGGTCCGCGCGGTAGAGATCGAGGCCGTGGCTATCGGGAATGGCCTCCGCGCCAACGGGCGGGGCGGCGGCGACGGGGCGCGGGTGCATGGCGCGTCTCCTCGGGCGGTTTCCTGGCGCCCGTGGCTGCTCTTGGCGGCAGCATGCGACGCGCCGGCACGATAGGCCGCCCCTCAGCGCGAGGCCACCCCCTCCCCCTCCGCGGTATCCAGCGCCGGGTCGTTGGCCGCCGAGCCCAGGATATGCGCGCGCACACTCTCCCGCAGTGCCGCCGCGTCGCGCGCCCGCAGCGCGGCCAGGATCTCGCGGTGCCCCTCGGCACTGCGCCGCAGCGCGCGCGCCGAGGGCCAGAGCACCAGCGGCCAAAGCCGGGCGCGGTCGCGCGTCTCGGTCGCCACTTCCACCAGCGCGCGGTTGGGCGCGAAGCTGTAGAGCGTGTCGTGGAAGTCGAGGTTGGTGGCGCTCTGCTCGGTCATCGTGCCTTCGGCCACGGCGCGGTCGAAAGCGTCGGCCCTGGCCTCCAGCAGCCGCAGCGCCGCCGTGTCGATATGCGGCAGCGCGCTCACCGCCGCCTCCGCCTCCAGCAGCGCGCGCACCTCCAGCATGCCGCGCAGCCGCGCCCGGTCCGGCGTGGCGACGCGGAAGCCGCGGTTCGGCACATGCTCCACCGTCCCCCGCAGCGCCAGCTCGGCCAGCGCCGCCCGCACGTCGAAGCGCGTGGCGCCCAGCCGCTCCTCCAGGTCCACCTGCCGCAGCCACTCGCCCGAGCGATAGCCGCCCGCGCGGATGGCGGCGGCGATCTCGGCGGCCAGGTGGCGCTTGGGGCGGGCGGGACGGGCCATGCAGTGATCGTTCCCCGGCTGAAAAGGGGTTGCGCCGGGGCCGGACCCCAGCCTAGCGTATTGGCGCCAATAATTGCGCCAAAGCGCGCCGGGGTCGAGGCCTGGAAACGCCGCCGGCCCTCACAGGGAAGGAAACGCAGCATGATCCGGATCGGTCGCCGCACCGCCTTGGCCATTCCTGGCCTGATCCTGGCGGACCGCGCCTTCGCCCAGGGGGCCGGCGGCCCGGGCGCCCCGGCCAACTACCCGCAGGGCTACCAGGACGTCGTCAGCGCGGGCGAGAAGGAGGGCAGCCTCCTCATCTACTCCATCATGTCGGCGGAGAACTGGCGGCCGGTGCTGGAAGGCTTCAACAAGCGCTACCCCAAGATCAAGGTGGAGACGCTCGACCTGCCGAACTCGCGCGAGGTCTTCGAGCGCTACCTCGCCGAGCGCGGCACCAACAGCCGCACCGCCGACCTGCTCGCCACCGCCGACCCCTCCGGCTGGATCGAGTTCCAGGGCCGTGGCGAGGTGCTGCCCTACGAGTCCCCCGAGGCGGCCGGCTGGCCCGCCTGGGCCAAGCCCTGGCCCGGCGTCTACACCATCTCGGCCGATCCGCTGGTCTTCATCTTCAACAAGATGCTGGTGCCCGAGGCGCAGCAGCCCAAGAGCTTCGCGCAGTTCGTGCAGCTCGCGCAGGAGAACAAGAGCCGCTGGCGCAACAAGATCACCAGCTACGGCGCGCACAATGGCGGCTTCGGCTACTCGGCCAATTTCGGCTTCGTGCAGAAGCATGGCGACCAGGCCTGGGACTGGTTCAAGCAGCTCGCCCCCGTGCAGCCGCGCTGGGAGCGCTCCGGCGGCCCGATGACGGAGAAGGTCACCTCCGGCGAGTACGTCGCCGGCTGGTTCGTCTCCGCCATCACCTTCTGGCCGCGCCTCGATGATCCGGCGCGCGCGCGCATCCTCGGCTGGAACTTCATGAGCGACGGCCAGCTCGTCATCCTGCGCGGCATGGCCATCCCCAAGGGCGCCAAGAACGTCAACGCCGCCAAGCTGATGACCGACTACATCGCCTCCCCCGAGGGCCAGGCCGCCTTCGGCCGCGGCGGCCTCACTCCGGCGCATCCGGCGGTGAAGCCCGGCGACGGCATCCGCCACACCTACAGCTCGATCGCCGAGGCGGTCGGCGGCGAGCAGAACATCGCCTATATCGACTACAAGCCGGAGATGCTCAGCGGCTACAACGCCTTCATCGACCGCTGGAAGCAGGTCTACGGGGTGAGCTGAGCCGATGGACGCCGCCGTGCCGCGGGTGGAGGCCGCCCCGGCCCCACCATCCGCCTTCCCGCGCGAGGTGCCGATCCAGTACGGCACCGCGCTGCTGGTTCTCGTGCTGGTGGTGGCGCCGCTGCTGCCCGTGCTGCTGCAATCGCTGCTCGACGGCGCCCTCTACGAGGAGCACTACAACCTCACCCTCGCCAACTTCGTCCGCCTCGCGCGGACCGACGGCTTCGGGCTGGTGCTGCTCAACACGGCCATCCTCGCCGGGCTCACCACGCTGGTGGCGCAGCTTTTCGGCACCCTCGCGGCCATCCTGTTCGGCCGCACCGACCTGCCCTTCGCCCGCGTGCTCGGCGAGTTCTTCCTCTGGCCGCTCTATCTCTCGGCGCTGGTGCTCTCCTTCGGCTGGTATTCCGTCTATGGCCCCTCGGGCTACCTGACGCTGCTCTGGCCCGTGGACTGGCTCGGCGATGCGCCCTGGAACCTCTATTCCCTCGGCGGCATGGCGGCCATCGCCGGCGTCTCGCAGGCGCCGCTGGCCTATATCTACTGCCTGTCCTCCGCGACGCTCACCGACCCGACGCTGGAGGAGGCCGCGCGCGTCTCCGGCGCCGGCACCGGCCGCACGCTCTGGCGCGTCACCCTGCCGCTGATGAAGCCGGCCATCGCCTACAGCGCCGTGCTGAACTTCACCATCGGCCTGGAGCTGCTCTCCGTGCCGCTGATCTTCGGCGACCCGGCCGGCATCACCGTGCTCACCACCTTCCTGTTCAACAACGGCGTCTCCTCGCCGCGGCCGGACCACGGCCTCGTCGCCACCGCCGCCGCGCTGATGCTGGTCGTGGTCTGCTTCCTGGTCTGGCTGCAGAACCGCATGCTCGGCAACACGCGCCGCTTCATCACGCTCGGTGGCAAGGCGACGCGCCCGCGCCCCTTCCGCCTGGGCGCGCTGCGCTGGCCACTCTTCGCCCTGACCGCGCTCTACATCCTCGCCACCGTCATCGCGCCGATCGGCATGCTGGTGCTCCGCGCCTTCACCAGCTTCCTCTCGCCGATGATCCCCATTTCCGAGGTTCTGACGCTGGGCAACTTCGCCGGCATCTTCGACTATCCCGTCTATTCCCGCGCGGTGTGGAACTCCTTTGTCGTCAGCCTGGTCGGCGGCGCGCTGGCCACGGCGCTGATCGGCCTCGTCGCCGTCATCGTCCACCGCTCCGAGTTCCGCTTCCGCAACGCGCTGCACTATCTCGCGCTCTTCCCGCGCGCGGTGCCCGGCGTGGTGGCGGGCATCGGCTTCTTCTACGCCTTCGCGCTGCTGCCGGGCCTGGGGGCGCTCCGCAACTCCATCTGGATCCTGGTGATCGCCTTCACCATGCGCTTCATCCCGACCGGCATCGGCGCCGTCGCGCCCATGCTGCTGCAGGTGAGCCCGGACCTCGACCGCGCCGCCCGCGTGCAGGGCGCGGACTGGTGGACCACCAGCCGCCGCATCGTCCTGCCGCTGATGCGCCCGGCACTGGTCGGCTGCTTCACCGTCCTCTTCATCTCCTTCTTCAAGGAATACTCCACCGCCATCTTCCTCTTCGCCCCGGGCAGCGAGGTCATCGGCACCGCGCTGCTGCAGCAATGGGTGCAGGGCGAGGTCGGCATGGTCGCGGCGCTCGCCACCATCCAGGTGGCGGTCATCGCCGTCTGCGTCGCCGCCGTGCGCGGCCTCTTCGGGGTGAAACTGCATGGCTGACCTGCGGATCGAGGGCCTGACCAAGCGCTTCGGCGGCGTCACCGCCGTGGACGACGTCAACCTCCATGTGGCGGACGGCGAGTTCGTCACGCTGCTCGGCCCTTCCGGCTGCGGCAAGTCCACCACCCTCGCCGCCGTGGCCGGGCTCGACCGCGCCGATGGCGGCCGCATCCAGGTGGGCGACACGGTCTATTTCGACGCCGCGCGCGGCCTCTATCGCCCGCCCGAGGCGCGCAGTTGCGGCCTCGTCTTCCAGAGCTACGCGCTCTGGCCGCACATGACGGTGGCCGACAACGTCGCCTTCCCCCTCACCCTGCGGAAGGTGCCCGCCGCCGAGCGCAAGCGCCGCATCGCGGAGGTGCTGGCCCTGGTCGAGATGGAGCGCTACGCCGCCCGCTACCCGCACGAGCTTTCCGGCGGCCAGCAGCAGCGCGTGGCCCTCGCCCGCACGCTGGTCTATCACCCCGCCATCCTGCTGCTGGACGAGCCGCTCTCCAACCTCGACGCCAAGCTGCGTGACCGCGCCCGCGCCTGGCTCGGCGAGTTGCGCACCCGGCTGAAGCTGACCACCATCTACGTCACCCACGACCAGATCGAGGCACTCGCGCTCTCCGACCGCATCGTGGTGATGAATGGCGGCCGCATCGCCCAGGTCGGCGCGCCGCAGGAGATCTACGACCATCCCGCCGATCCCTTCGTGGCCGACTTCATCGGCACCACCAACTTCCTCCCCGCCCGCGTCGTCGAGGGCGCGCCGGAGGGCGGCCGCGCCCTGCTCGAACTGGCCGATGGCCAGCGCCTGGAAATCCAGGCCGAGCGCGCCGCCAGCGCCGGCAGCCGCGTCACCCTGGCCTACCGCCCGGAGCAGATGCGCATCGCGGACGGCGCCACGGATGGCGGCGCCGTGCTGAGGACCCGCATCACCAGCCGCGCCTATGTCGGCGGGCTCTGGCAGGTCGGGCTCGACCTCGCCGGCGCGCCGCTGCGCCTGGAGACCCGCCAGCCCCCGCGCGGCGAGGAGTTGCACCTGTGGCTGCCCCATGCGGGCGGCATCCTGTTCCGAGGAGGCGCCGATGTCGCCGCTTGATACCCCCGGCGAGGGCCTGCCCCGCGCCGACTACACTCCCGGCCTGCGCGGCCCGCTCACGGGCGTGCGCGTGCTCGATCTCTCGCGCCTGGTCGCCGGCAACACGCTGACCCAGCACCTCGCCGATTTCGGCGCCACGGTGGACAAGGTCGAGCCGCGCGACGGCGACACGCTGCGCGGCTGGCGCGTCAAGGGCGTGGAGACCGCCTGGAAGGTGCATGGCCGCGGCAAGCGCAGCCTCTGCATGGACTTCCGCCACAAGGACGCCATCCCGCTGATCCGCCGCCTCGTCCCCGGGGCGGCCATGCTGGTGGAAAGCTTCCGCCCCGGCACGCTGGAGGCCATGGGCCTCTCCCCCGAGGAGTTGCTGCGCCTGGAGCCGCGCCTGATCATCGTGCGCATCTCCGGCTGGGGGCAGGACGGCCCCTATTCCCGCCGCCCCGGCTTCGGCACGCTGGTCGAGGGCTTCGCCGGCTTCGCCGAGATGAACGGCTTCGCCGACCGCGAGCCGGTGTTGCCGCCGATGTACCTGGCCGACACCATCGCCGGGCTCACCGGCGCTTTCGCCGCCATGGCCGCGCTGCGCGAGGTGGAGATCAACGGCGGCCAGGGCCAGGTGATCGACCTGCCCCTGCTCGACCCGCTCTTCACCGCCCTCGGCCCGCAGGCGGCCAACTACCGCCTCACCGGCAAGACCAAGCCGCGCACCGGCAGCCGCTCCACCGGCGCCGCGCCGCGCAACGTCTACCGCACCTCGGACAATGGCTGGGTCTGCCTTTCCGCCTCCACCCAGGGCATGGCCGAGCGGGTGATGCGCTCCATCGGCCGCGCCGACCTGATCGACGACCCGCGCTTCCGCACCAATGAGCAGCGCGTGGCGCATGGCGAGGAACTGGACGCCATCATCGGCGCCTTCGTCGGCCAGCGCACGCTCGCGGAGAACGTCGCCTTCTTCGAGGAAGCCGAGGTCACCATCGGCCCGGTGAACGACATCGTCCGCTTCATGGACGACCGCCACGTCAAGGCGCGCGCCCTGCTGGCCGAGTACCCGGACGAGGACATGGGCCAGTTCCCCATGCACGCCGTCTCCTCGCGCCTCTCCGGCACCCCCGGCGCCATTCGCAGCCCGGCACCGCGCCTTGGCCAGCACAGCCGCGAGATCCTTTCCGGCCAGGGCCTCACCGAGGCCGAGATCGAGGCGTTCCTCGCCTCCGGCCTTGTCACCGCGCCCCAGGAGGCCACCCCATGAAGCCCGCCCCGCACCCCGTCTGGCGTTCCGGCCTCTTCGTCCCGGTCAACGTCGAGCGCTTCCTGGCCAAGGCCGGCGAGCGCGGCGCCGATGCCATCCAGCTCGACCTCGAGGACAGCATCGCCCCCGCCGACAAGCCCGACGCGCGCCGCAAGGTGGAGGCCGCCGTCGAGCGCCTGCGCCGCGACTCCCGCTCGGACATCCTGGTGCGCATCAACCAGCCGCTGGAGGATGCGGTGCGCGACCTGGAGGCCGCGGTGCTGCCCGGCGTCGCCGCCATCATGGTCACCAAGGTGGAGGGCCCCGACCATCTCCGCCTGCTCGACGAGCTGGTCTCCCGCCTGGAGGAGAAGCGCGGCCTGCCCGAGGGCGGCATCCGCTTCCTCGGCCTGATCGAGGCCCCCGGCCCGCTCGCCCAGGCGCATGCCATCGCCCGCGCCACGCCGCGCCTGGTCGGCCTCTCCCTCGGCGCCGAGGACTACGCCACCGCCATCGGCGGCGAGCCCACCCCCGAGGTGCTGCTGATGCCCAAGCAGCAGATCCTCCAGGCCGCCACCGCCGCCGGCATCATGCCCATGGGCACCATCTCGACCGTGGCCGACTATTCCGACATCGCTGCCTATACCGAGGTCGTGCGCCGCTCCGCCGCCTTCGGCTTCGTGGGCGCCTCGGCCATCCACCCCTCGCAGATCCCGGCGCTGAACGCCGGCTTCAGCCCCTCGCCCGAGGCCATCGCCAAGGCCGAGCGCATCGTCGCCGCCGACCGCGAGGCCGCCGCCCAGGGGCGCGGCTCCTTCGCGCTGGATGGCAAGATGATCGACATTCCCATCGTGCGCCGGGCGGAGGCGCTGCTCGCCCGGGCACGGGCCATCGCGGCGCGGGAAGCGAAATAGTACGGTCGAGGGAAGGTACAGACCGGCCTGGGGGGGGGTGCCCGTCGCGCACTGACGGTCTGTCCATCAGACCGGCCGCTACCAGCGGATCAGAACATCCCCCTGTCGGTGCGGGCGCTCTAAGGCTTCTGCCGGGGAAGCGCTCAGGGCAGTTTCACCTTCTCCGCCAGAATGCGGGTCAGTATCCGCAGCATCGGACTGCCCTTGGGGCTGCCCGTGACGGGCAGGCCATTCGCCTTCTCGAAACCCTCGATCGCCCCTCTCGTCGCCGGACCAACTACCCCATCAGTCTTGCCGGGATCATGGCCTACAGCCCGGAGATAATCCTGGAGCATTCGGTAGTTGCCCTTCTGCACCTCGATTGCGAGCTGGTTGTACATGTCGTCCGCGAGTTGCTTACGCTTCTCTTCGTCACGATTGAAAATCATTGTGTAGCCGCTCTGTCCGGCTTCCATGATTTTCTTGGCAGCTTCCGCGACGTCACTCGTGCCAATCAGGATACTGCCGATCACTCCGACCGCGGCGCTTGCGAGTTTGACGCGGTGCCTGGTCTTGGTGGAGCCAGGGCGAATCTCGACAACCTCGAAAGAAAGGTACGAGGTTCTTTCCCTGGATTGATACCTGAAGGGATTCAGCCAGAACTGCCAGAGTTCCTCTTCCCGGATACGGAATACCTGGTGCGCCTCGTCAAAGAAGATGAATGGCTCTGACGGTTCTCCCCTCAGGGTGCTTTCGACAAGCGCGCTCAGAAGGCCGTCGATCCCATGGATGACTGACGCGCTGAGCCCAAGTTCCAGGGCGACCCGGCCAGCCGCGTGGGATACATCGGCAATGAGCGAGCCTGAAGTGAGGTCTGGTCCGCGCCAGACCATAAACTCCAACCTGTAGCCCTGCTCAAGTTCAACATCGACCGGGATCCTGGGCGACGCGTACAAACTGCCTGGATCCTCTGGCAGGAAAAGCTTGTCCGGCAGATGTGCGGCATCGATGACCAGATCGATGGTCCCGGGAAGAGTGATGGCGTCGGAGGCTGGAATTTCGGCCATGTCATAGCTCGTGCCCATTGCGTCCTCCCCATCGTCCAGCCATTACAGTTACGATATCGAATCAATAGGACGCCGACCTTGGGCCTGCAACATCTCTAGGATGTTGTTGAAGCCGGCCCCCCATTGCCGCGCCCAGCACAGGATTTGCGGATAAAGCTAAATCAGACGTGCGGGCACATGCGCCGAAATTGGGCCGCGTTTGCTCAGAGTCGCGGCGCTGGCTGCCCCTGCGTTCCCGTATAGACGTGGCCCCTCGAAAATTCCGCTGCGGTCCGAATGGAAGCGCGTCCAGTACCAGCCGCAGATTCCAATGCTGCGGCGGTCACCGAAGCCGATCCCCCGCCGCTCGCTCAATGCACTCCTGGTGCGCTCGCATCGTCACGTTGCGGCTGGCGGCATGGCTTCGCTACAGGCCTTTCGAGACTGCAGGGGCTGGAGGATGTCAGTTCCCAAGCGTTGGGCCCGGGAGGGGGCACTGCCCCTCCAACACGGCCGGACGCTGTGCGCGGCGGTTGAATGCGCATTTCGCGCAAAATTGCGGTTGCGTTTCGGCCAATTTGCGCGATCTAAGCCTCGAAATCTGCGCATTTCGCGCATCTCAGAAGACCCGCACCCCCGGGGTGCGAAGCGAGGAAGCCTTCATGCAGCTCCCCATCAAGCGCGCCATCGAGCGGGTGCCGGGCGGGATGATGGTCGTGCCCCTGATTCTGGGCGCGCTCATCGCCACCTTCTTCCCGGACACCCCGAAGTTCTTCGGCTCCTTCACCGGCGCGCTGTTCAGCGGGGCGCTGACCATCCTGGCCGTCTTCTATGTCTGCATGGGCGCCAGCATCGACTTCCGCGCGACGCCCTACATCCTGAAGAAGGGCGGCACGCTCTTCGGCGTGAAGATCGGCATGGCGGTCCTGCTGGGCGTCATCTTCGGCCAGATCCTGGGCGAGGCTCCGATCACCTCCGGCGCCTTCGCCGGCCTCTCCACCCTGGCCATCGTCGCCGCGATGAACGACACCAATGGCGGCCTCTACATGGCGCTGATGGGTCAGTACGGCGAGGCGCGGGATGTCGGCGCCTACACGGTGATGACGCTGGAATCCGGCCCCTTCCTGACCATGGTGACGCTGGGCGTGGCCGGTCTCTCGGCCTTCCCCTGGCCGACGCTGGTGGGCTCCATCCTGCCGCTGCTGGTGGGCATGCTCCTCGGCAACCTGGACCGCGAGATGCGCGCCTTCCTCAGCCGCGCCATCCCCGTGATGATTCCCTTCTTCGCCTTCGCGCTCGGCAGCGGCCTGGACCTGAGCAAGGTGTGGCAGGCTGGCCTGCTGGGCCTCGGCCTCGGCGTGGCGGTCGTGGTGGTCACCGGCATCCCGCTCTTCCTGGCCGACCGTGCGATCGGCGGCACCGGCGTCGCCGGCGTGGCCGCCGCCTCCACGGCGGGCAACGCGGCGGCGGTGCCGGCCATTGTGGCGGCCGCCAACCCGGCCTATGCGGCCGCCGCCGCCCCGGCCACCATCCTGGTCGCTGCCGCCGTCATCGTCACCACGGTGCTGGTGCCGCTGCTGACCGCCTGGGTCTCCCGCCGCACCGGCGGCCCTGCGGCCCAGGCAGCGCCCGAGGCTGAAGCCCTGCCTGCCGCCCCCGTGCGGCAGGGCTAAGGAACGCAGAAATGACCTCCCGCTGGCTGATCCTGGCTGACGACCTGACCGGCGCCGCCGACTGCGCCATCGCCTTCGCGCGGCGCGGGCTCTCGGCCTCGGTCGGCTGGCACGGCGCACCGATGGCGGAAGAAGCGGGCGCGGTGCTGGCGATCGACGCCGACAGCCGCCGCCTCCCGCCTGACGCCGCGGCGGCGCGCCATGTCGCGCTGCTGCGGGCACGGCACCGGTGCGGCCAAGGCCTGATCAAGAAGCTCGACTCCACCCTGCGCGGCCAGCCGGCGGCCGAGCTGGCCGCCACCGCCCGCGCCCTGCGCGCCGCCGGTCAGCCCTCTCTGGCCATTGTCGCCCCCGCCTTCCCTGCCACCGGCCGCACCACCGAGGGTGGCCGTGTCCATCTGAACGGCACGCCGCTGGAGGCCACCCCGCTCTGGGCGCGCGATCACAGCTACGCCTCCGCCCATCTGCCAACGGTGCTGGCGGAAGCCGGCCTCGCCACCCGCCTGCTGCCCCTGGAGGCCCTGCGCGTCGGCGAGCCTGCCGTGGGAGCCACCCTCGCCGCCGCCCTGGCCGATGGCACCGAGGCCCTTGTCTGCGATGCCACCACGGCGGAGGACCTCGCCCTCCTGGCCCGCGCCAGCCTGCCGCTCGCCGGCCGGGTCTTCTGGGTGGGCTCCGGCGGCATCGCCGCCGCCCTGGCCGCCGCCCTGCCCGATACTGCCCTGCGCCACGCCACCCCCACCCTTCCCGCCGCAACCGGCGGAGTCCTGGTCGTGGTCGGCAGCGTCGCCGAGGCCTCCCGCGCCGCCGCCGCCCGCCTGGTGGCCGAGGGCGCGGCGCAGCCCTTCCAGATCCCGCCCGACCTGCTGCGCGCCGGCCCCGCCGATCCGCGTTGGGCGCCACTCGCCACCGAGATCGCCGCCTCCCTTGCTGCTGGCCGGGACACGCTGGCCGAGATCGCCGACGACCCGGCGGCCGACCTCACCCAGGGCGCCGCCCTCGCCGAGCGGCTGGCTTCCCTGCTCGCCCCCGCCGCCGAACGCATGGGCGGCCTCTTCGCCACCGGCGGCGAAACGGCCTGCGCCCTGCTGACACATCTCGGCGTGCACGGCATCCGCCTGATCGAGGAGGTCGAGCCCGGCGTGCCGCTCGGCCTGACGGAAGGCGCGCTGCGCCTGCCCGTGATGACCAAGGCCGGCGCCTTCGGCGACGAGGGCACCCTTCTGCGCAGCCTGGCCCGCCTGCACGCGATGCCCGCCCCGCAACCGCTTCCTGGAGCCGCGACATGACCGCCACCCCCGACCGCCGCCCGATCGTGGCCATCACCATGGGCGACGCCTCCGGCATCGGCCCCGAGATCATCATGAAGGCCCTGGCCCGCCCGGAGGTCTATGAGCTCTGCCGCCCGCTGGTGGTCGGCGACGCCAACCGCCTGCGCGAGGCCGGCGCCATCACCGGCGGCAAGCTGGAGGTGGCCGCCCGCGCCACCCCGGCGGAGGCGGGCTTCAAGCTCGGCACGGTGGACTGCATCGATCTCGGCCTGATCCCCGCCGGCCATCCCTGGGGCAAGCTCTCCCCGCTCTCCGGCGAGGGCGCCTACCGCTATATCGAGCGCGCGACGCAGCTCGTGCAGGCCGGCGAGGCCGATGCCATCTGCACCGCCCCCCTCTCCAAGGAGGCGCTGCACGCCGCCGGCCACAAGTATCCCGGCCATACCGAGCTGCTGGCGCACCTGACCGGCACGCCCGAGGTTTCGATGATGCTGGTGGCGCCGAAGCTGCGCGTCATCCACGTCACCACGCATATCGGCCTGATGGACGCCATCCGGAAGATCGAGTCCGGCCTGGTGGAGCGCGTCATCGCCCGCGGCCATGCGACCCTGGTGAAGTCCGGCATCGCCGATCCGCGCATCGGCGTCTGCGGCATCAACCCGCATGCCGGCGAGAACGGCCTCTTCGGCCAGGGCGAGGAGGAGGAGAAGATCATCCCAGCCGTGCAGAAGTGCCGCGAGAAAGGCTGGAAGGTGGAGGGCCCCCTCCCCGCCGACACGCTCTTCTTCCGCGCCGCCCGCGGCGACTTCGACCTGGTGGTGGCGATGTACCACGACCAGGGCCATGGCCCGGTGAAGGTGATGGGGCTGGAGGCCGGGGTGAACATCACCGTCGGCCTGCCGGTGATCCGCACCTCGGTGGACCACGGCACCGCCTTCGACATCGCCGGCAAGGGCATCGCCGACGAGGGCAGCCTGATCGAGGCGCTGAAGCAGGCTGCCGACCTCGCCCCGAAGCGCGGCTGAGCCGCCCATGCGGCAGAGCCGGACCCGCCGCGGCGCCATGCTGGAGGCGATCGCCAGCGGTGCGGCGGATGTGGACGCGCTCGCCGCCCGCTTCGGCGTCTCCGCCTCCACCATCCGGCGGGACCTGCAGGCGCTCTCACGCGAGCGGACCATCACCCGCACCTATGGCGGCGCGGTGCTGGCGCATCCGGAGCCCGAGGAGAGCCTGGACGCCCGCACCCGCCAGCATGGCGCGGCGAAGGCGGCCATCGCCCGCGCCGCCGCCGCGCTGATCCAGCCGGAAGACGCGCTGATCCTGGACGGCGGCTCCACGGTCGCCGCCCTCGGTCCATTGCTGCGTGGCGGCCAGCACCGCATCATCACCAGCAACCTGCCGCTGATCGGAACCCTGGCTGGCGCCTCCGGCATCGAGCTGGTGCTATTGGGCGGCGAGTTGCGCCCCATCAGCATGAGCACCACCGGCCCTCTGGCCGAGCAGGCCCTGCGCTGCATGACCGCCGACAAGGCCTTCATGGGCGCCGACGGCGTGGTGGCCGAGCGGGGCCTCTGCGAGGCCACCCTGCCGCAGGTCGCGTTGAAGCGGCTCATGATGGAACAGGCCGCCGAGGTCTTCGTGCTGGCCGACGCCTCCAAGCTCGGCCGCGCCTCGCAAGCCAACTGGGCACGCCCGTCGCGGCCCTACACCCTCGTCACCGATGCCGGGGCGACCGAGGCGCAACTCGCCCCCTTCGTCGCCGCCGGCATCGGCGTGGTGGTGGCCCGCTGAGGCGCCGGGGGAGAATGAATTCTCCCCCAAACCCCCACTTCTTCTTTTTTCATTCGTTTTGCAGCGCTTGCCCCAGGCGCTCACGCCAGGGCTGAAGCAGCCCTGGCGATGGCTCGTGCCGCAGGCACCCCAAAGCTGACAGAAAAAAGAAGGGGGTTCGGGGAATTCATTCCCCCGACCCTTTGGCGTTCAGGCCGCGACCGGCGCCTTCACCACGCTGGTCCAGCCATGCGGGTCCGGCGCCCGGCCGTACTGGATGGCGGTGATGGCGTCATAGAGCTTCTGCGTCAGCGCGCCGGTCTGGCCCTGGCCGATGCGGATCGTCTCGCCCTTGTAGCCCAGCTCGCCCACCGGCGAGACCACCGCCGCCGTGCCCGTGCCCCACATCTCGCGCAGGGTGCCGTCGCGCCCGGCCTGCATCACCTCGTCGATGCTGATCTTGCGCTCGGAGACCTTGTGGCCCCAGTCGCGCAGCAGTTGCAGGATGGAGTTGCGGGTCACGCCGTCCAGGATGGTGCCGGCCAGCGGCGGGGTGATCACCTCGTCGCCGATCTGCATCATGATGTTCATGGTGCCGACCTCGTCGATCCACTTCCGCTCGACGCCGTCCAGCCACAGCACCTGGGTATAGCCGAGCTTCTCGGCCTCCTGCTGCGCCGAGAGCGAGGCGGCGTAGTTCGCCGCCGTCTTGGCCTCGCCGAGGCCGCCCTGCACCGCGCGGACATGCGTGTCGGTGGCCAGGATGCGCACCGGCTTCACGCCTTCCTTGTAGTAGGCGCCCACCGGCGAGCAGATGACGAAATAGGTGTAGCTGTGCGCCGGATGCACGCCGAGCATCACGTCCGTCGCGATCACGGTCGGCCGGATGTAGAGCGAGGTTCCCGGGGTGGAGGGCACCCACTCATGGTCGGCGGCGACGATCGCCTCGAAGGAGCGGCGCACCAGGTCCACGTCCATCTCGGGGATGCAGAGCGCGCGGGCGGACTTGTTCAGCCGCTCCGCATGCCGCTGCGCGCGGAACAGGCGGATCGTCCCATCGGCGCCCCGGAAGGCCTTCAGCCCGTCGAAGATCGCCTGGCCGTAATGCAGCACCGAGGTCGCCGGATCGAGCGTCAGCGACCCGTAGGGCACGACGCGCGGGTTGTGCCAGCCCTTCCCCTCCTCGTAGTTCATGACGAACATATGGTCGGTGAAGACCTTGCCGAAGGAGAGCGAGGCATCCGCCGGCCGGGCATGGGGCGTCGTGGTCCGGGTCAGGCTGATCGGCGTTTCGGTCATTGTGCTTCGAGCTCGCAGTTTTGTTGCGCGTTATCCCCAGTCTATCGCAACGGCCGTTCGCGTTGGAGCCCTCCCGCTTTACATTCCACCCATGCGCCCTGGTTCTGATAGGTCAGCCTTGCTGCCAGTTGGGCGTGGCGCCGACGGGCCGGGGCCTCAGTGGCGAGGCGGCCGCGCCTTCACCGCCGCCTCGTTCACCTCGATTCCCCAGCCCGGTCCGTTGGGCAGCAGCATGGCGCCATCCTCGATCACCGGGACGCCGGTGAAGAACTCGTCCCGCCAGGCCACGCTGTCGATGTCGATCTCCATCACCCGGAAGTTCGGCACGGCGGCGCAGAAATGCGCGCTCATGACGCTGGAGAGATGCCCGTAGAAATTGTGCGGCGCGACGTTCACCTCATAGACATCGGCCATGGCGGCGATCTTCAGCGACTCCCAGAAGCCGTTCCAGACAACGTCGATGATCGCCACGTCCATCGCATAGGCCTCGAAGAAGGGCTTGAAGTCCCGCCGCTCGCAGAGCGTCTCGCAGGAGGCCACCGGGCAGGGCGCGGCGCGGCGGATCAGCGCCAGCGAGGCCGGATCATGCGTGTCCACCTCCAGCCAGGCCAGCCGCACCGGCGCCAGGGCCTCGGCAATGCGCAGCACGCCCTCGGTCTTGAAGTGGAAGTTGACGTCCAGCATCACGTTCATGTCCGGTCCGGCGCCCTCGCGCAGCGCCATGGCCGTGTCATAGGCCGCCCGCACCACGCGCGGGTCCCAGTTCAACTCCGGAAAGCCTGGCCCGTGCCCGAAGCCCGGCCGATAGCTCGCCATGCCGCCCTTGCCGTCCGGCATCAGCGTGTTGGTCTTGAGCCCGCGGAAGCCGCGCCGCCGCACCTCCTCCCCGAGCCGGGAGAGATCCTCGTAGCTGCGCACCTGCGGCACGCCCGTCATCGCCTCGCCCCAGCGCGCGCGGTAGCTGCCGCAATGCGACCAGTAGACCGGGATGCGCTCCCGCACCGCCCCCCCGAACAGCGCATGGACCGGCACCCCCAGCGCCTTGCCCTTGATGTCGAGCAGCGCGTTCTCGATCGCCGCCAGAGCCTGCCGGTTCAACCCGCCGCGCGACTGCACGGTCTTCACATGCAGCGTGCGGCCGATCCACTCCACCCGCATCGGGTCCATGCCGATGATGGCGGGCGCCAGCGCCTCGATCACCTGGGTCAGCCCGGCGCTGCCGAAGTCCTGGTTGTACTCCGACCAGCCCACGAGGCCGTCCGAGGTGGTGATCTTCAGGAAGGAGAAGGTCCGCCATCCCGCGTCGCAGGACATCGTCTCCACGCGCTCGATCTTCACTGCTTTCCTCCCCCTCCCGTTGTTATGGCGCCGTCAGACCACGGCGGTCGGCGGCTCCCGCCCGTCGAAATGCGCGGCCAGGTTGGCCAGCACCAACTCGCCCATGGCGATACGTGTCTCCACCGTGGCGCTGGCGCGGTGCGGCTGCAGCACGACATTGTCCATGCGCCACAACGCCTCCGGCACCTTCGGCTCGTCCACGAAGACGTCGAGCCCCGCCCCGCCGATGCGCCTTCCCTCCAGCGCCGCCACCAGCGCCGGCTCGTCCACGATGCTGCCGCGCGCCACGTTGATCAGGATGCCGTCCGGCCCCAGCGCCTCCAGCACCGCGGCATTGACGATCCCGCGCGACTGCGGCCCCCCTGCCGCTGCCACCACCAGGATCTCCGCCCACTCTGCCAGCGCGAGGAGATCGGGAATGCGCCGGTAGTGCACGCCCGGGATTTCCGTCACGTCCGTATAGGCGATGGGCATGCCGAAGCCCTCGGCGCGCCTGGCGACGGCACGCCCGATCCGCCCCAGCCCGACGATGCCGAGCTTCTTCCCTGTCACCTTGCGCGCCAGCGGCAGCCCCTGCCGGCCCCAGAGCCCCTGCCGCACATAGCGGTCGCCCTCGCAGATCTGCCGCGAGGTCGCCAGCAGCAGCGCCATGGCCATGTCCGCCACGTCGTCGGTGAGCACGTTCGGCGTGGTGGTGACTCGGATGCCTTGCGCACGCGCATAGGCGAGGTCCACCGCATCCGTGCCGATGCCGTTGACCGCCACGATGCCGAGATGCGGCAGTCTCTCCATCAGCGCCCGGCTCGCGCCGGTGACGCCACCCGTCACGATGCCACGAACCCGCGGCCCGACCTCCGCCAGGAAGGCCTCCTTGTCCGCCGCCTGGGCCAGGCGGTGCACGGTGTAGTCGGCATCCAGCCGCGCCTCCAGTTCCGGCATCATCGTGCCGATCAGCAGCACCTCGGGCTTCATCGCTCATTTCCCTCTTCCGGCCGGCACCCGCTCACCGCGAGCCGCCATTGACCATGAAGCATTGCTTGGTGATCAGCCGGCTGTCATCCGAGGCGAGGAACAGCGCGAGGCGGGCGATCTCCGCCGGCTCGATGGCATCGGGGATGCATTGCCGCGCCCGCATCTCCGCGATCCGCCGCTCGTCCGGGTACCAGAGCGCCCGCTGCCGCGGCGTGATGACCATGCCCGGCGCGATGGCGTTCACCCGGATGCGGTCCGGCCCCACCTGCCGCGCCAGCGAGTTGGTGAAGCCCACCACCGCCGCCTTGGCCGCGCTATAGGCCTGCATCTCGGGCGCCCCGTTCATCCAGGCGACGGAGGACATGTTGATGATCGAACCGCCCCCCAGCCCGCGCATCTGCGGCACCACCGCCTGGGCGGCGAAGAAGGCATGGCGGAAGTTCACCGCCATCATCCAGTCGAAGCTTTCCTCCGTCACCTCGGCGAAGTCCTGCCGCTGGTCGTTGGCGGCGTTGTTCACCAGAACGGCAGCCGGCCCGCGCGCTTCGCGGATGCGCCCCATGGCCGCCTTTAGCGCCGGGATGTCCGTCAGGTCGCAGGGCACGAAGAACGGCTCCGCCACCCCCTCGGCTACCAATTCGGCGGCCAGCGCCGCCCCCTCCTCCGCCTGCCGGTCCAGGAAGGCCACCCGTGCCCCCTGCTCCGCGAAGCCGCGCACGAAGGCGGCCCCGATGCCGCTGGCGCCGCCCGTCACGATGACGAGCCGGCCCTCAAGCCCCGCGTAACGCGAGGCGGTCACCATGGTCATGCGATCAGTCGCTCCGTCGCAGGGTCGAAGAGGCAGATGCGGCGCGTGTCCACCGCAAAGCGCGCGGCGCCGCCCACCACGGGCCGCACATCCGGCGCCATGCGGCCGAGCACCGTCTCGCCGCCGAGCCGCATCATCACGATGGTTTCCGCGCCGGTGGGCTCGGTCATCTCCACCGGCGCCTCCAGGGTGGAGAAGCTTCCCTCCTCCGCCCCGAAGCGCCGCCCGGCCTCGGCGATCGCCTCGGGCCGGATGCCCAGCACCACCTCGCGGTCCCGCCAGTCCGGTGGTGGCCCGCCCCCGGCGGGCAGCGGCAGGCGGATCTCGTCCGGCCGCCCGGCGCCGATCACCGCCACCGGCCTTTCACCGCCCACCAGCCGCGCGGCCACCGTGTTCATCGGCGGCGCCCCCATGAAGCGCGCGACGAAAAGGTTGGCCGGCCGGTTGTAGACCGTGTCCGGGTCCGCGAACTGCTGCACCTCCCCCTGGTGCATCACCGCGATCCGCGTGGCCATGGTCATGGCCTCGATCTGATCATGCGTCACATAGACCATGGTCGCGCCGATGCGCCGGTGGAGCTGCTTGATCTCCATCCGCATCTCCACGCGCAGCTTGGCATCGAGGTTGGAGAGCGGCTCGTCGAAGAGGAAGAGCAGCGGGTCCCGCACCAGCGCGCGCCCCATCGCCACGCGCTGCCGCTGCCCGCCCGAGAGCTGCGAGGGCTTGCGGTCCAGCAGCGCCTCGATCTGCAAGAGCCGCGCCGTGCGCGCCACCGCCTCCGCCTGCTGCCGCTTCGGCACCCCGCGGCACGCCATGCCGAAGGTGATGTTCTGCCGCACCGTCATGGTGGGGTAGAGCGCGTAGGACTGGAACACCATGGCGATGTCGCGGTCCTTCGGCGGCACCCGCGTTACCACCCGCCCGGCGATCTCCACATCCCCCGCATCCGGCTGCTCCAGCCCGGCGACGATGTTGAGCAGCGTGGACTTGCCACAGCCCGAGGGCCCGACCAGCACGATGAACTCGCCGCTCTCCGCCGCGATGTCGATGCCCTTCAGCACCTCCTGCGCGCCGAAGCGCTTTCGCACGTTCCGGATCACCAGCGCGGACATGGCTTCCCCTCCCTCACTTCACCGCGCCGGCCGTCAGGCCGCGCAGGAAGTACTTCCCCCCGAAGAGATAGACGAGCAGCGTCGGCAGCGCGGCGAGCAGCACCGCCGCGCTCTGCACCCCGTATTGCGGCGCCTCGCTGACCGAGACGCTCAGCGCGATCAGCGCCGCCGTCACCGGCTGCTGCGGGCCCGAGGTGAAGGTCACGCCATAGAGGAACTCGTTCCAGATATGCGTGAACTGCCAGATCACCGTCACGATCAGGATCGGCGGCGAGAGCGGCAGCACGATGCGCCAGAAGATGCGGAAATAGCCCGCGCCGTCGATCCGCGCCGCCTTCAGCAGCTCGGCGGGGATGGCGACGTAGTAGTTGCGGCAGAACAGCGTGGTGAAGCTGATGCCCTGCACCACATGGATCAGCACGAGGCCGGCGATGCTGTTGGTCAGCCCGAGATCACGCAGCACCAGCACCCAGGGGATCAGCTTCATCTGCTCCGGCAGGAAGACGCCGAGCGTGACCAGCCCGAAGACCCAGTTGTCCCCCCGGAAGCGCCACAGCGCGACGGAATAGCCGTTCAGCGCCCCCAGCAGCGTGGAGATGATCGTCGCCGGCACCACCAGCAGGAAGGAGTTCCACATATAGGGCGCGATGCCCGCGCAGGTCTGCGCGATGCAGTAGCTGCTCCAGGCGCGGCTGAAGTTGTCCAGCGCCAGCTCGCGCGGCCAGCCGATGACGGAGGTGGCGCCGATATCCTGCGCGGTGCGCACCGAGTTCAGCACCACCACCAGCAGCGGCACCAGGTAGAAGGCCGCGAAGCCGGTCAGCAGCGCATAGACCAGCCAGCGCCCGAGCGGATTGCGCGCGGCGGGCGCGAGGGATGCCGCACTTGCCTCAGCCATGCCGCGCCTCCCTGCGCTTCCGCCAGCGCGCATAGGCGAAATAGGGCAGCAGCACGACCAGCAGCGAGAGCAGCAGCATCACCGCCGCCGCCGCGCCGCGCCCGAGCAGCCCGCGCTGGAACATCAGGTCATAGACGACGAGCGTCGGGAGCTGCGTCGCCAGCCCGGGCCCGCCGCCGGTCAGTGCCCGCACCAGGTCGAAGGTCTTGATGGCGAACTGCAGCAGGATCACCAGCACGGCGATGAAGATCGGCCCGATGCAGGGCAGCACCACGCGCCAGTAGATCCGCCACGGCCCCGCCCCGTCGATCTGCGCCGCCTTGTAGAGGTCCGCCTCCACCGAGCGGATGCCCGCCAGGAACAGCGCCATCGCGAAGCCCGAGGCCTGCCAGACGCCCGCGATGACGATGGTGTAGATCGCCATCTCCCGGTCCACCAGCCAGTCGAAGCGGAAGCCCTCCCAGCCGAAGCCCCGCACCAGGTGCTGGATGCCCACCGCCGGGTTCAGCAGCCAGGCCCAGACCGTGCCGGTGACGACGAAGGAAACCGCCATCGGGTAGAGGAAGATGGTGCGGAACAGGTTCTCCGCGCGGATGCGCTGGTCGATCAGCACCGCCAGCAACAGCCCCAGCGCCGTGGTCAGCAGCACGAAGCCGCAGCCATAGATCACGAGGTTGCTGTAGGCGATCTTCCAGTTCCGCGAGTTCAGCACGGAGACGTAGTTCTGCACGCCGATCCAGTCGTATTCCGGCAGCAGGGTCGAAGGGGTGAAGGAAATCCATGTGGTGTAGAGGGTGAAGCTCACCACATGCAGCACGCTGACCAGCAGCGGCGGCCAGAGCACCAGATGCGGCGCGAGGCGGCCGATCCAGCCGCGCCAGCGCGCGCGCCCGGCAGGCCGCGGCAGGGCCGCCGTGGCGGCGCCGGCCGGCATCGCCGCCGCGCCGAGCGCCGGCCGCTGAAGGGGTTCGGCCTCCAGCCCCATGGCGTCAGCGCGCGCTTTCCACCGCCTCGGCGAGGCGCTGGCGGCCCTGCTCGGGCGTGACGGACTTGTTGTGCACGAACTCCGTCAGCACGTCGATCATCGCCGCGCTAAGCTGGTTCGATTGCGCCATGTTGTGGGCAAGGCTGAGCACCGCCTGGTTCTCCCGCACCGACTCGCTCAGCGAGCGGGAGGCCTCCCGCTGCCCTTCCGACCAGCTTTCGCCCGAGAGGTCCATGTCGGTGCGCACGGGAATGGAGCCGGTGATCTTGGAATACATCTCCTGCACCCGCTTGCTCATCACCAGGTTGGCGAAGAGCTTCTGCCCGGCCTGCAAATCCGGCTCCTTGCTGCGCCAGAAGATGAAGGCGTCCGCGTTCAGCACGAAGCAGGGCTTACCGTTGTCCACCGGCGCCTGCCCGATCATGTAGTCCCCGGCATCGAAGCCGTTGTGCCGGATGACGCCCTGCGCCCAGCCGCCCATCATCAGCATGCCCATCTCGCCCTTGATGAAGCGCGGCAGGAACACGCTGTAGTGCTGCCCGGCGACGGCCGGGTCCATCCAGTCGGCGAAGCGGCGCAACTGCTGGAAGGCGGCCAGCACCTCCGGCCCGCGCAGCGTGTCGTCGTCCAGCTCCATGATCGCCTTGCGGTAGGCGGCGGGGCTGATGCCGGCGAGCGCGATCTCGAACTTCATCCCGTCATCCCAGCGGATGCCGCCATTGGCCACGGGCGTGATGCCGGCCGCCTTCATCTTGCCGGCCAGCGTGTTGAACTCCTCCCAGGTCTTCGGCAGCTCGGTGGCGCCCACCTTCGCCATCGCCTTGCTGGAGGCGAAGAGCGTGTTGGTGCGGTAGATCTGCAAAGGCAGCGCGATCCACTTGCCCTGCGGCTTGTGCAGCTTCGCGAGATCCGGCGCCACCACCTCCTCGTAGCCGGCCGCCTTCACCTCCTCCGTCAGGTCCACCGTCGGCGCGATGCGTGACCAGGCCGCGATCTCCGGCCCCTTGAGCTGCGAGGCCGCCGGCGGGTTGCCGGCCAGGATGTCGGCCCGCAGCTTGTTCATCATCTCCGTGGTGAAGCCGGGCACCGGGCTGTGCTGCCAGACGCCGCCCTCCTGCTCGAAGACACGGCCGAGCGAAGTGATGGCCGCCCCGTCGCTGCCGGCGCTCCACTGCGAGATCAGCGTGAGGCGCGGTTTCACGCTGCCCTGGGCGCGCGCCAGACGCGGCGCGGCGAGCAGCGTGGCGACGCCGGCCACCAGGCCACGGCGATCGATGGTGAACATGCTTCCTCCCCTTCAGCCGGCCTGCCTTGCGGCCGGCGATGCTGGTCGCGCGGAGCGGCCCACCGGCCGGCGCGGCGCCGGCCCGGCGGGTCCGGGGTGGTCACGTGTCGGGGGCGCTGCTGGCCATGGCCGTTCCGTCTCCCTGCTGACCCTCTGGCGTTGTCGCGCCGGGGGCCTGTCCTTGTTTCTTTCTTCGTTGCGGGATAGATTTGATCATATCGATAATCGGGTCAAGGCCGGAATGACCGCCCTCGCGCGGCTCCCCTGGCCCGAGCAGAAGGACGCCGCCGTGCCCAGCGCGCCCCTGCCCGACGCCGTGGATGCCGACCTTGCCCTCGGCCGCACCATCTACCAGCGCGTGCATGAGCGCCTGCGCAACGAGATCCTGGCCGGCCGCATCCCGCCCGGGGGGCGGCTGAAGATCGCCGACCTCGCGCGCCGCTACGGGCTCAGCCAGATGCCGGTGCGCGAGGCGCTCCAGCAGCTCCAGGGCGAGGGGCTCGTCATCCTCTCCCCCAACCGGGGCGCGCGCGTGCGGGCGATGGACGCCAGTTTCATTCGCAGCCTCTTCGACATCCGCGAGGCGCTGGAAGGCTTCCTGACCTGCCAGGCCGCCAGCCGCGTCACCCCGGCGCTGATCGAGCAGTTACGCGGTATCCAGCGCCGCTACGATGCGGCGGTGGAGGCGGGCGAGCTGCGTGCCTGCGGCCCGCTGAACCGCGAGTTCCACGAGACCATCCTGCGCGCCACCGGCAATGAGGAGGCGGTCCGCCTGCTCAACCAGCACACGGCGTTGATCGTCGCCTTGCGCGGGCGCGCCGGCTATGCGCCCGGCCGCCTCGCCACCATCCGGCAGGAACACTGGGCGCTGATCGAGGCGCTGGCGCGCGGCGATGGTGCGGCGGCACAGCGCATCCATGCCGTCCATGTCCGCAGCGCCGCGGAGGACATGCTGGCCATGCTGCGCAGCACCGCACCCGTCCTGCTGCCGGAGCGCCGGACCGAAGCCGGACTCGCCGGCCCGGCCTGAGTGCCGCCTCCTGGCCGCTCCATGAGCCCCCCACGCCAGCTTCCTGCACGGGGGACCGGCCGACGCATCATCAACCCCGAGTTGCGTATCACCGCCTGACGCGGAAGCAGTGAGCGCCCACGTCGCGGCCCCTGAGTTGCAGGCCACACGCGGTAGATCCCATTTCGGTAACTCTTTTGCATGAAATTGACTTAATATCTTTTTTGAAACGAACATGAACCGAGCAATAGCGGGACGGTTCGTTGTGATGCACGATCTTGGGCAGCCTTCCTCCCGTGGCGGCGTGGCTGCGGGAGGCGGATCGGGGTGGCCGGGCGCCGCGCGGCCGCTGCGCGGAAACCTTCCCGCCCTCACCGGGGCCCGTGGGCCCGCCGCCCTGGCGGTCATGGCCTATCACATGGTGCTGGACCCCTCGGTGGCGGAGCCGGGCGAATGGCTCGGCCTGGACACGGTCTTTGCCCGCGGCACCCTGGGCGTGGACTTCTTCTTCCTTCTCAGCGGCTTCATCATCCACCACGCCCACCGGGAGACCTTCGCGGCTGGCCTGTCCACCGGCACCTGGCTCCGCTTCGTGTGGTACCGCTTCGCCCGCATCTGGCCGCTGCACCTGGCGATGCTGCTGGGCGCCCTGGGTCTCTACGTCATCGCGGCCTACGCCTTTCGGCGCTTCCCCGCCGAGCCCGACGCCTACGAGCCCGTGGCCGTGATCCACAACCTGCTGATGACACAGACCTGGTTCGGATACGGCTCGCCCAACGTCCCGGCCTGGTCCATCTCCGCGGAATGGGCGGCCTATCTCGCCTTCCCGCTCCTTTGCGTCACCCTGCTGCACCTTCCCCCGGCCGCCTGGCTGGCGCTGTGCGGCGCGGCGCTGCTGCCCTATGTGCTGCTCGATATCCTCCTCTACCCGATGCTGCGGATCGCCTGCGGCTTCCTCATCGGCATGGGCCTGCGCGAGGCGGAGGAACGCTGGCGGCCCTCCCGCCATCTCGGGCGCTGGGCGGGCCTGGCCCTCCTGGCCGCGGCCCTGGCCGGTTGCTGGGTCCTGCCGGAGGACTCCACCCTCCCCTTCGTCATCGCCTTCGCGCTCCTCATCCTCGCCTTCTCCGGCGAAGCCGACCGGCTCGGCCGCCTCGCCGCGCGCCCCGCCCTGGTGCTGCTCGGGGAGATCAGCTTCGCCATCTACATGTGCCACGCCCTGGTCTGGGCGGTTGTGAAGAACCTGGCGCGCATCACCCTGCCGCCCGAGGCCGTCGGCAGCCCGCCGCTGGCGCTGGCGGGAATGGCGCTGTCCATCGGGGTCGCCTACCTGCTCTACCGCGGCATCGAGATCCCGGCCCGCAATGCTCTGCGCAGCAAGGCACGCACCGTGCTGCCTGCCCTCCGCCCCCGCGCCTCCGCGCTGCGCCCCTGACCACCCTCCCTCAGGACATCCGCCATGCACCAGCTCCTCGCCGGCGTCGCCATGCTCATCATCGGTGACAGCCACCTGTCGCTGCCGGGCTATCTGGTCTCCTCGCTGCAGGACAGGCTGGTGGCCGAGGGCGCCAGCGTCGCGACCTACTCCGCCTGCGGCGCGCCGGCGGGCGCCTGGGTGGTGCCGCAGCAGGTCGCCTGCCGCACGGCGGAGCGCGTCCAGTCGGGCCCCATCCTGGTCCATAACGGCCAGAAGGCGCGAAGCTGGAACATCGACAGCCTGATCGCCAAGCACCGCCCGAACCTGATCGTGGTGGAGCTCGGCGACACGATGGCGGGCTATGGTGGCGATCTCCCCCGCGAATGGATGGCTGAGCAGGTGACTGCGCTGACCGCCCGCATCCGCGCGGCGAACATCCCCTGCATCTGGGTCGGCCCGCACTGGGGGACCGAAGGCGGCCAGTACGGCAAGACCTATGCCCGCGCCACCGAGGCGGCGGCGCTGCTGAAGCAGATCACCGCCCCCTGCCACTATCTCGACTCAACCGCCCTCTCCGCGCCCGGCGCCTGGCCCACCTTCGACGGCCTCCATTACACCACGGAGGGCTACCGCCTCTGGGGCGAGGCGCTGGCCAAGGCCATCCCGCAAATGGCTGTCACCATGCGGGTCGCGGAGAACCCGCCCCCGGCCAGGAAGTGACTCGCCACCTCAGCCCAGCGTGAAGGCCTCGTGCACCGCCGACTGCACGCCGCCGCCGAGCACAGCGCCGCCGCCCGCGACATAGACCCAGTCACCGATCGCCACCGCCGCCACCGCGTGCCGTGGCGTGGGCATCGGCGCGTGGCGCATCCAACTGTCGGCTGCCGGGTCGTAGCTCTCCATCTGGCCATAGACCCGCGCCTCGACCGTGCGCCCGCCCTCGATGATGCCGCCCTCGCCGCCCATGCAGAAGAAGCGGCCGCGGTAGACCACCATGCCATGCCCTGAACGCGGCGTCGGCAGCGGCGCCCGCTCCTCCCAGGTGTCGCGCTGCGGCAGGTAAACATGGTGCAGCCCGGTGTTGTACTGGAAGGTGTTGAACCGCCCGCCGGCGACATGGATGCGCCCCTCATGCGCCACGCAGCCGACATGGTCGCGCGCGCCGGGCAGCGGCCGCCGCAGCGCCCATTTGTCGGCAGCCGGGTCATAGACCTCGTGCCAGCCGATGCTGGCGCGCTCGCTGGCCGGATCGGTGGCGCCGCCGATCAGGTGCAACTCGTCCCCCAGCATCACCGCCGCCGCCGCGCCGCGCGGCCGGGGCAGCGGCGCGATGGCGCGCCAGCGATCCTCGGCCACGTCATAGGCGAAGGCCTTATCGTCGCAGGCGCGGTTCTGCTCGATGAAGCCACCCAGCGCATAGACCACGCCCCGATGCGCCACCACGGCCACATGGTTGGCGCCCCGTGGCAGCGGCGCCGCGTCAAACCAGCGGTCGTCGCCGGGGTCATAGACGGTGTGGTAGGCGCGGTTGACCCGCCCCTCGCCATAGCCGCCCACCACATGCATGCGCCCGTCCCAGACGGTGGCCCAGGCCATCTCGCTGCGCGGGATCGGCATCTCGGCACGCCCTTCCCAGCGCCCTGGCGGGCCTGGGGGCGCCGGACTGTCGGTCACCCGCTGCGCCTCCTGCTGCGTCGTCAGGTGGTGCGGCGCGCCGCCCTGCGAGAGCGAGTGGAACCGGTCCGGCGAAGGTGGCAGCGGCCGAAGCTGCTGGGCACAGACCAGCGCCGGTGCCCCCAGCAGGGCAGCTCCGGCACCGAGCAGATGGCGGCGCTTCATCTCGTATCCCTCCCGCAACAGACTCCCACCCTAGCCCGCCCGGTGGAGCCTGGGCAGAGCCGAAGAAGGAAGGAACAGCGGCTTCCAGCGGGACGAATGAGAGGCCATCCCCAGATGCGCGAGCGGAGAAAAATCGCGCTCCCGCAGGAGAATTCAGCTTTCTCCTCAAATCTGCCGGGCAGCAGAGCCGCGGGAGACTGAATTCCCCCCCCGCACCCCCTCTTCTTCGTTCTGTCAGTTTTAGCTGCGCGGGCCGAACACGCTCGCGAAGGCCGTAGGCAGGCCGGCAGTGGACGGCCCTCGCCACAGGCGGGGCCAAAAACTGACGGAAGAAGGAGCGGGTTTGGGGGAGTTCGCTCCCCCAACCTTGCTTCGCTCCGGCCAGAGGTTCCAGGCCGCGCGCCCCATTCTCCCTCTCTTCCGCGGCCAACCCTGTTCCGGCTCCGACAACGCTTGCGCTCCTCAGGCGCTATAGCGGTTGAACAGACAGGGTGCCGCCGCGATGCTCAACCTCTGGTACAAGAATGCAGTCGTCTATTGCCTGGACGTCGAAACCTTCATTGATTCCAACGGCGATGGCGTCGGCGATTTCCGTGGCCTGGCTGACCGGCTCGACCATATCGAGGCGCTTGGCGCCACCTGCATCTGGCTGCTCCCCTTCCACCCCACGCCCAACCGCGACAATGGCTACGACGTCACCGACTACTACAACGTCGATCCGCGCCTCGGCACGCTGGGCGACGTGGTGGAGTTCATGCAGGCGGCGCAGGACCGTGGCCTGCGCGTCATCGTCGATCTCGTGGTCAACCACACCTCGATCGACCACCCCTGGTTCCAGGAAGCCCGGCGCGACCGCAACTCACCGCGCCGCAACTGGTATGTCTGGTCCGACACCAAGCCGAAGGATGCCGACAAGGGCATGGTCTTCCCCGGCGTGCAGCAGAGCACCTGGACCTACGACAAGGTGGCCGGCGCCTGGTACATGCACCGCTTCCTCAAGCACCAGCCCGACCTCAACATCACCAATCCCGAGGTGCGCGAGGAGATCCAGCGCATCATGGGCTTCTGGCTGCAGATGGGCGCCTCCGGCTTCCGCATCGACGCCGTCCCCTTCCTCATTGAATACCGCGATCAGAAGGCGCCGGCAGGACGGCGCGACCCGCACCAATACCTCAACGAGATGCGCGAGTTCCTCTCCTGGCGGCGCGCCGAGGCCATGCTGCTCGCCGAGGCCAACATCCCCGACAAGGAGGTGGACGAGTATTTCGGCGACAACGACCGCCTGCACATGATCTTCAACTTCCTGCTCAACCAGAACACCTTCCTCGCCCTGGCGCGCAAGACCGCCGCACCGGTCGCGAAGCGCCTGAAGGGCGCGCCGCCGATTCCGCCCTCCGCGCAATGGGCCACCTTCCTGCGCAACCATGACGAGGTGGATCTCGGCCGCCTCTCGGATCAGGAGCGGCAGGAGGTCTTCGCCGCCTTCGGCCCCGAGAAGGACATGCAGCTCTACGACCGCGGCATCCGCCGCCGCCTGGCACCCATGCTGGGCGGCGACCCGCGCCGCCTGGCCATGGCCTACAGCCTGATGTTCTCCCTGCCCGGCACGCCGGTGATCTGGTACGGCGACGAGATCGGCATGGGCGAGGACCTCTCCCTGCCCGACCGCCAGCCCGTGCGCACGCCGATGCAGTGGAGCGACGAGGCCAATGCCGGCTTCTCCGACGCCCCGGCGAAGCGGCTGGTCCGCCCCGTTGTCACCGCCGGCACCTTCGGCCACCAGCGCGTCAACGTCACGCTGCAACAGCAGCAGCCCGGTTCCCTTCTGCAGCACATGCAGCGCCTCACCCGCATCCGCCGCGCCTGCCCGGAGATCGGCTGGGGCCAGTACGAGGTGCTTCCCACGGCGGAGGAAGGCATCCTGCTGTTGCGCTATGCCTGGCGCGACAATGCCCTGCTGATCGCCCACAACTTCAGCGACCGCGCCCTGTCCACCCCGCTGCGGCTGGATCAGGAGGTCTCGCGCGTCGTTCCGCTGCTCAGCAGCGACGGCGACAACCTCGTCGGCACCACCATCGCCCCCGACGCGCAACTGGAGCTGGAGCCCTACGGCTTCCGCTGGTTCCGCCTTGGCCCGCAGCGGCGTTAGCCTCCATCGCGCGGACGGCTCTGGCCAGGGCGCTGCCCTGCGCCGGAGCCGTCCGCGAAGCCCTATGGCGCGACGACGCATCCCTCCAGCGCCGCGCCGATCTCCGCGGCGGACAGGCGGCCGATCTCCGCGATGAACACGATCCGTGCGCGTGGCAGCCCCTCGGCCGAGGCCCTCTGCCCCATCGGCGCCAGCGTCGCACGGCCGCCAGCGAGCTGGAACAGAAGCGGGCGGCCCGGCTGCTCCGCCGCCTCGAACACACCCTTGGCCCGCGCCAGCCGCGGCGACAGCCGTCCGATGGCCGCCTGGAAGCGCGGCAGGGAGAGCGGCGCCTCCGCCGTCCAGCTCAGCGTCTCGAAGCGGTCCGCATGCGGGCGGCGACGGCCAGGGTCGCGCGGCACCGGCGGGCGGGCGGGATCGTCCGGCAGCACCAGCGGCAGCGGCACCTGCCCCTGCGGCGCCTCCACCACGACCGCCGCCGGGCGGAGGGCCGCCACCGCCGCCCGGACGCGCTGGCGCCCGGCCTCGTCGGCCAGGTCGGCCTTGCTCAGCGCCACCACATCGGCCATGCGGAGCTGCGCGCGCAGCAACGGGTCCTCCAGCGCCTCCGGTGGCGCGGCGGCGTCCACCACGCAGAGCACCGTCTCCAGTGGCGCTTCCCGCCAGACCACCGGGTCCATCAGGTTGCGCACGATGTCCGCGGGGTCGGCCACGCCGCTGGTCTCGATGACGATGGCCTCCGGCCGCGGGTCGCGGCGCAGCAGATTGGCCAGCGTGCGCAGCAGGTCGCCTTCCAGCGTGCAGCAGATGCAGCCATTGGCCAGGCTGACCACCCCGTCGCTGGCCCCCGCGATCAGCTCGGCATCGATGTTGATGGCGCCGAAATCGTTGACCACGGCGGCGATCCGCCGCCCCCCGGCCTCGGCCAGGATGTGGTTCACCACCGTGGTCTTGCCCGCCCCCAGGAAGCCGGTGACGAGCAGGACAGGGACGGGCGCGCCCGCCATCAGCGGGCGGTGCTGGGCCGCCGCACCGGCTTGCCCGGCCGCGCCGCCACGTCCATCACCCCATCGGCGATCACCGGCGCACCACTGACGATCAGGTGCCGCACGCCCTCGGCCGGGCGGTTCATGGCGGTGAACTCCGCCTTGTCGCTCAGCGTCTCGTAGTCGAAGACCACCACATCGGCATCGGCGCCGACCGAGAGACGGCCCTTGCCGAGCATGGCGGGGGTGCTGGCCTCCAGGATCTGCGCCGGGATCAGCGCGCACTTGCGGATGCCCTCCAGCAGCGAGATCGCCTGCCGCTCGCGCACCCAGTGGCGGATGAAGCGGGTGAAGCAGCCGGCCGAGCGCGGATGCGAGGTGGCTTCCTCCGGCAGCGGCCAGGCCTCGCCCGTATAGGTGCTGCCATCCGGCATCGACCAGGGCATCGCATCCGAGGCGATCGCGCCGCCGGGATAGAGCACGGCCATGTCGAGCAGCTCGCGGTGGCGCTCGTTGTGCTCGGTGTCCAGCACATGCCACAGCACGAGTTGCGACGGGTCCTCGGCCTGCGCCGCCAGCAGCTCGCTGCGGTCGCGGAAGCGGTGCCCGTCCGTCACCCGCTGCACGGACTCATAGCCGAGCCCGTTGCGCGCCTCGAACTCCGGATCGCTGAAGAAGGCCGCCGCCAGCACGGTGGAGCCGGTGCCGTAGGGATAGGACTCGACCGTGATCGGCAGCCCCTGCTCCTGCGCCCTGCGCACCAACTCATAGCAGCGGGCGATGTCGGTCTTGCTGGAACTGTTGAAGTGGCAGATGTGCATATGCGCGCCCGTGGCGCCGGCATAGCCGATCAGGCGGATATAGGCCTCGGCGGCGCTCTTCGGGTCGATCCGGGCCATGTAGGCGACATGGGTGAAGGTCGGCACGTTCTTCGCCGCCGCGAGCTGGCACACCGCCGTCAGCTCCTGCACGCCCGCGCCGGGCGCGTAGGCGTTCAGGATGCCGATGCCGATGCCGCCCTCGTCCAGCCCCTGCGCGATGCGGTCGAGGATTCCCGCCACCTCGGCGTCGGTGGCGATGTTGTCCATCCAGCGCCGGTCGCGCATGGCGCGGCCGAAGGCCTCCAGCGAGGATTCCTCATTGGTGCCGACCATGGCGCCGATGCGCGCGAAGGCCCAGTTGGTGGAGGCGCCGTAGTTCAGGATGCGGCCCTGCTCCGCCTGCCGCCGGTACCAGGAGGCGACGGGCATCACGCCCGCCTCCAGGTCGAGCGTCGTGGTCACGCCGTCGAAGGCCTGCATGCGGTCGGCGGGGACGGACTGGCCATGCGCGTGCAGGTCGATGAAGCCCGGCGCGACCACCAGGCCGGTGGCGTCGATCACCCGCTCCGCCTCGCCCAGACCGGTCCCAACGGCCGCGATCCTGCCATCCTGGATCACCACATCCGCGACGGCATCCATCCCGCTCGCCGGGTCCACCACCCGGCCGCCGCTGATCACCAAGCCACCCATATCGCCACTCCGCCTGCCAGAACTCGAACCGTGCCGCGTCCAGGGCGGACTGGCGGTCTGCGCCGCCCGCCGCAGGAGGGGCTCCGGAGAGGGTCAATAGAGGCGCATTCGGCGGCGGACGCAATGCGGGAGGGCCTCCGGTCCGGCGGGGCGCCGCCTTCCGCGCCGCCAGCCTGCCGCCGCCGGCCCTACGTGCCGGATACTTGATCGGCATCCGGACCGGGCGCTAGACCAGCTGTCATGACCGGCAAAATTCGGCCAGCGCCTGCGCTGGAGGGCGTCGCCTCGGCGGAGCGCCTGCTGACCATCCTCAGCGCCTTCCGCAAGGGCGATGGTGCGCTGTCCCTGGCCGAACTCTCCGCGCGGACGGGCCTGGTCAAGACGACGATCATGCGGTTGGCGATCTCGCTCGAAGCCTTCGGCTATCTCTCGCGCACGCCGGAGGGTCAGTACCGGCTGGATGCCGAGCTGCTGCGCCTGGGCATGATCTACCAGCAGTCCTTCCGCCTGGAGGCGCATGTGATGCCGGTGCTGGAGGCGCTGGTGGAACGCACCGGGGAAAGCGCCTCCTTCTACATCCGCCGCGGCGAGAGCCGGCTCTGCCTGTTCCGCGTGGACTCGCCGCATCGGCTGCGGCTGCATGTCCGGCCGGGCGACAGGCTGCCGATGGACAATTCCGCCATCGCGCAGGTGCTGCGGCTGTTCACCACCTCGCCCCTGCCCCCGGAAGTCGCGACGCTCGACTTCCCGCTCTACACCGCCGGCGCCAACGATCCGCATGTGGCCGGCATGGCCATGCCCGCCTTCGGGCCGGAGGAGGAGTTCGCCGGTGCGGTCTGCGTCACCGGCCCGATCACCCGCCTGACCGCAGAGGCGGCGGAGGCGATCCGCCCTGCCCTGCGCGAGGCCGCGGCACGGCTGACCCGCAGCCTGGGCGGCCGGATGCCGGAAATTCCCACCGCGCCCCCCTCCAACGCTGCCTGAAGGCTTCGCAGCCATTGAGGGGGAGGCAAGGTCGGGGGAGTGAACTCCCCCCAACCCCCTCCTTTTCTGTCAGCTTCCGGTTCCGGCGCCCAACAGGGTGCGCAGAAAGGCCCGGGCGCTCAGGCCCGCCGCACGTTCCAGAACTTCACGAAGCCGTCGAGGATGCCGTCGATGTCGTGCCGCCAGGCCATGGGCTGGAAGATCTGGCCGGTGGGCAGGAAGGTGGCGTCCTTCCAGGCCTGGCCTTGCATCTGCTCGGCCAGCTTCTTCTGCGCGGCGGGGTCGCGCTCCTCCATCCAGGCGTCGCGCAGCCGTTCCGCCTCCTCGCTGGTCGGCCAGCCGTACCAGCCCTTCAGCCCGTTGGCGCGTGCCACGCTGGTCACCGCCGGGTCGAGGATGTTCAGGCCCGAGACCATGGACGGGAACACGCTCCAGCCACCCTTCTCCACCGGCTCGCGCGAGTTGCGGCGCTGGAACAGCGTGCCGCTGTCCATCGCCTGCACATCGACGTTCAACCCGATGCGCTGGAAAAGGTCGATGCCGACCTGCCCGATCGGCGCGCTCACCGGATGGTCCATCGGCAGCATGAAGGCGACCTTCTCGCCCTTGTAGCCGGAGGCGGCCACCTCCTGCTTCGCGCGGGCGAGATCGGTCTTGCCGAAAAGGTGGTCGAAGCCGACGTCATTCGCCATGGGCGTGCCCGGGCAGAACATGCCGAGCTTGACGTGCCAGGTCTCGGGATTGCTGCTGTAGGCTTGCATGAACTCCGACTGGTCCACCGCGCCGAGCACGGCGCGGCGCAGCGCGACATTGTCGAAGGGCGGCTGGATGCAGTTGAAGCGCAGGATCGGCGTCAGCCCCTGGCGGTCCTTCACCTCCACGCGGAGGTCCTTGTTGCGCTTCAGCAGGGCGACGAGGTCCGGCGAGGGCGTCTCCCACCAGTCCGCCTCGCCGGCCATCAGCGCGCCGGAGGCCGCCGAGACATCCGGCATGACCGTCCATTCCACCCGCTCGAAATGCACGACCTTGGGGCCGGCGGTGCCGCCCGCCACGCCCTCCGGCCGCGGTACGTAGCCGTCGAAGCGCGCATAGACGGCGCGGGCGCCGGCCATGTGCTGGTCGGGCAGGAAGCGGAAGGGGCCGCTGCCGACGATCTCCGCCACCTGCTTGGCCGGGTCGGTCTGGGCCAGCCGCTCGGGCATGATGGCGCACATGCTCGGCGAGGCCTTGGCCAGCGCGGCCGGCAGCAGCGGGAAGGGCTTGCGCAGGCGGAAGAGGATGGTCCGGTCGTCCGGGGCGGAGAGCTCATCGGTCGCCGCCATCAGCGCCTGGCCGAAGGAATCCCGTGCGGCCCAGCGGCGGATGCTGGCGACGCAGTCGCGCCCGGTGACGGCGCTGCCGTCATGGAACCTGAGGCCGTCGCGCAGCGTCAGCCTCCAGCGGCGGCCGTCATCCTCCACCACATGGCCCTGCACCATCTGCGGCTGCGGCTGGAAATCCGCGTCCAGGCCGTAGAGCGTGTCGAACACCATGAAGGCGTGGTTGCGCGTCGGCGTCGCGGTGGTGGCCACCGGATCGAGCAGCGACAGATCGACGAAGGGGATGAAGCGCAGCACGCTCTTCTCCCCCGCCCGCGCGAGGCGCGGCATGGCCAGCGGAGCCAGCGTCGCGGCGGCGGCCGCACCCAGGAAATGGCGTCGCAACATGGTCTGGACCTTCCTCTTGTGCCCTCTCCGGGGCGCTTGCTTGCTGGCGCGCGCCCCGGCGGGCGCGCGTTGCGTTCGATCCGGCCGCCACCTGCTGGCGGCACGGATGTCAGGCCGGCAGCACCTGGCCGGGCGCCGGCAACTCGGCGCGCAGGATGCTGCCGGTCTCGGACTCGGTGATGAACAGGCTGCGCCGGTCCGGCCCGCCGAAAGCGAGGTTGGTGGTGGACCAGCCGGCGCAGGACGCGATGCGCAGCAATGGCTCCGCGCGCGCCGAGAGCCGCCAGACCGTGCCGAAGCCGGCATGCGCGACGAGCAGGCAGCCCTCCTGGTCGAGCGCCAGCCCGTCCGGCCCGCTCGGCCCGCCATGCATGTGGCAGAAGATGCTGGCCTTGGTCACGCTGCCATCGGCATGCAGCGGCAGGCGCCAGATCTGGTTGGCGCGCGTGACGCCGACCAGCAGGTGGCTTTCATCCGCCGCCAGCACGATGCCGTTGGGGCTCGGGATGGTGTTGATCAGGCAGGTCAGCCGCCCATTCGGCTCCAGGCGCCAGACGCGGCCCGTGGGGTCCTGCAGCCCGGTCTGCCCCTGGTCGGTGAAGTAGATGTCGCCGGCCGCCGAGAAGCAGAGGTCGTTGACGCCCTTGAAGCTTTCCGAGCGCGCCGTCTCCAGCAGCGGCGTGACGGCGCCCGAGGCGGGGTCCAGCACCATCAGGCCGCGCTTGTAGTCGGTGATGATGAAGCGGCCGTCGGGCGCGATCTTCATGCCGTTGGGCCAGCCGTCATACTCGGCCACCTGCTGCCACTCGCCCTGCGGCGAGACGCGGAAGATGCGGCCGAAGGGAATGTCGGTGACGTAGAGCTGACCGTTCCGGTCGAAGACCGGGCCTTCCAGGAAGCTGTCCACCGGCTTGCCGGCGCGGTTGGCGTCGCTCCAGGCGGTGCGGCGCAGGTCGCGGAAGCGGTCCGGCAGGCGCGAGAAGAGCGTGGTCTCGATACGGGGCGGCGGGGCGAAGAAGCTCATGCCCGGGTCCTCACTGCCGCTCGATGCCGGCGCTCTTGGCGACTTCCGCCCAGAGCTCCTGCTCCTTCCGGATCAGCTTGCCGAACTCGGCGGGCGGCATGCCGCCGGGCTCGGCCGCCAGCGTGTTGAGGAAGTTCAGCATGTCCTGGTCACGCAGGGAGGCCGCCATCGCCTGGTAGAGCTGGTCGATGACCGGCGCCGGCGTGCCGCGCGGCGCGGCGAGGCCGGACCAGTTGATGATGCTGAAGCCCTTCAGCCCGGCCTCGTCGAAGGTGGGCGTGTCCGGCAGCGCGGCCACGCGGTGGCTGCCGCTGATCGCCAGCGGCCGCAGCAGGCCGCCCTTGATGCCGCTGAGGCCGGAGCCGAGCGAGGGCATGGCCATGTCCACCTCGCCGGAAATGGTCGCCGTCACCGCCTCTCCGCCGCCCTTGTAGGGAACGTGGAACAGCTTCACCCTGGCCGCCTGCTGGAAGGCCTCGGCCGAGAGGTGCAGCGAGCTGCCGACGCCGCCGGACCCGAAGGTCACCTTGTCCGGCTCGCGCTTCGCCGCCGCGATCAGGGAGCCGAGGTCCTTGTAGGGCGACTTGGCATTGACCAGCAGCAACACGGGCGAGAAGGCGCTGACGCTGACCGGCGCGAAGCCCTCGGCATGGTCGAAGGGCAGGTTGTTGAACAGGTAGGGCAGCGTTGCGTAGGTGTTGTCGATCGCCAGCAGCGTCTGCCCGTCCGGATCGGCGCGCGCCACGTCGGCGGCGCCGATGGTGCCCGTGGCGCCCGGCTTGTTCTCGACGACGAAGGGCTGCCCCAGCCGCTCGGAAAGCTTCTGCGCCATGCGCCGGGCCACCACGTCCACCGCGCCGCCGGGCGCCCAGGGCACCACGATGCGCACCGGGCGTGACGGATAGGACGAGGCCGCCAGGGCCGGGCGGGACAGCGCGCCGGCGGCGAGGGCGGCGCCGGCAAGCAGCAGGGCGCGGCGGCGCGGCAGGAACGGATTGGCGGGGGTGGAAAGCGGCATCAGGCAGGCTCCTCCCAGAGCGTTTGGCCGGTCAGGCAAGAATTTCGAAATGACGTTGCATTTTTTTCCGCGCTCCGCAAGTCTGCCGTCCAGGCCACCGCGAGGCGGTGGATCGCTGGAGGAAACAGGATGGCCTTGGGCTTCAGGATTTTGCCGCGCACCCGTGCGGTGTCGGCCGACTGGGTGGAGCGCTTCCGCGACCTGCCGGTGGCCAATGTCAGCGACGTCATGTCCCGCATGACCGCCGGCGGCCCGCGCCTGCGGCCGATGCATGACGGCGCCCCGCTGCGCGGCCCCGCCTTCACGGTGAAGACCCGCCCCGGCGACAACCTCATGATCCACAAGGCGCTGTCCCTGGCCGCGCCGGGCGACGTCATCGTCGTCGATGGCGGTGGCGACCTCACCAACGCCCTGATCGGCGAGCTGATGCTGGCGCAGATGGTGCGCCGCCGGCTTGGCGGCATCGTGATCAACGGCGCCATTCGCGACAGCGCCGCCATCGCCGCGCAGTCCTTCCCGGTCTTCGCCGCCGGCGTCACCCACCGCGGCCCCTACAAGGACGGCCCCGGCGAGATCAACGTGCCCGTCGCCATTGACGGCATGGTGATCGAGCCCGGCGACCTCGTGCTGGGCGATGATGACGGCCTGCTCTGCGTGCCCTTCGGCGATGTCGAGGCGATCCACGCCGCCGCCACGGCCAAGCAGGCGGCCGAGCACAAGCAGATGGCGAACATCGAAGCCGGCACCCATGACGCCGCCTGGGTGGACGCGACGCTGCGCCGGCTCGGCTGCGAGGGGCTGGAATGACCCGCCCCGTCGTCCTCATCACCGCCGCCCGGCTGGCGCCCGAAGCCGTGGCGATGCTGGAGCAGGCCGGGCTGAACCCGGTCTGCACCACCGGCTATCCGAGCGAGGCGGAGCTGCTGGAGGCCATCGCCACGCACCGCCCCGTGGCGCTGCTGCACCGCCAGGGCCGCATCGACGGCACCGTGATGGACGCCGCCGCGCCTGACCTGCGCGTGGTGGCCCGCCATGGCGCCGGCATCGACGGCATCGACGTCCCCGCCGCGCGGGCCCGCAGCCTGACCGTGACGCGCGCCGCCGGGGCGAATTCCCGCTCCGTCGCCGAGCACGCGATGGCGCTGATGCTGACCCTGCTGAAGGATCTTCCCGACGTCAGCGCGAAGATGCGCGACGGCCTGTGGGAGAAGACCTCCCGCATGACGCGCGACATCGAGGGCATGACGCTCGGCATCGTCGGCCATGGCGCCATCGGCTCGAAGGTGGCGCGCTTCGCCGCGGCCTTCGGCATGCGCGTGCTGGCCTATGACCCCTATCTGCCCGAGGGGCCGCTGCCCGGCCCGGCCCAGCGGATGCCGACACTCGACGCCCTGCTGGAACAGGCGGAAGTGCTCTCGCTGCACTGCCCGCTAGAGCCGGAGACGCGCGGCATGATCGGCGCCACCGAGCTGGCGCGGCTGCCGAAGGGCGCCATCCTCGTGCACACTGCCCGCGGCGGCATCGTGGACGAGGCGGCGCTGCTGGCGGCCCTTGATTCCGGCCAGCTCGCCTGGGCCGGCGTGGATGTCTTTTCCACCGAGCCGCTGCCCGCCGACAGCCCGCTACGCAACCACCCGCGCCTGGTGCCGACCCCGCATCTGGCGGCCAACACGCCGCGTGGCGCCGTCGCCATGGCGACCAGCGCGGCGGAGAGCATCATCGCCGTGCTCGCCGGCCGCCGCCCCGCCACGGAAGGCGCCGTGGTGGTGGAAGGCGGACTCGCCGCCGCGCTCAACCCCGCCTGACCTGCCCGCCGGGGGCCATGGCCCCCGGCACCCCGACAAGAACGACCGTGCGGGAGGCTGCCTCCCGCGCGCCACGCCGACGCATGCCCGGCGCCAGGACGAAACAGAAGGAGGAACAAGAATGACCGACGCGCCGAGGCTGAGCCGCCGCGCCGCCCTGCTGGCAACCCCGACGCTGCTGCTCGCCGCCCGGACGGGCCGGGCGCAGGAGAGCGCCTGGCCGAACCGGCCGGTGCGCGTCATCGTTCCCTGGCCGCCGGGCGGCACCGCCGACGTGGTGGCCCGCCTGCTGTTCGCCGCGGTGGCCGAGGCCACGGGCCAGCCCTTCGTGATCGAGAACCGCGCCGGCGCGACCGGCACCATCGGCGCCGCCGTCGCCGCCCAGGCCGCGCCGGACGGATACACGGTGCTCTACAGCTCGACCGGCCTTTCCGTGGAGGCCGCCCTGTTCACCGGCCTCAGCTACAACGCGCAGCGCGACTTCATGCCGGTGTTCCGTTCCATCACCGTGCCGCAGCTCGTGCTGGTGAACCCGAAGGTGAAGGCCAGCACGCCGGCCGAGCTGATCGCCCTGTGCAAGGCCACGCCCGGCGGGCTGAACGGCGCCTCCGCCGGCATCGGCTCCATCCAGCACCTGGCGCTGGAACTCTTCGCGCGGGAGTCCGGCGCGCCGGTCAACCACGTGCCCTATCGCGGCGGCGCCCCCATCTATGCCGACCTCATGTCCGGCCAGGTCGATCTCTATTTCGGCAACGTCAACGGCCCCATCCCCTTCCTCAAGGAAGGCACCATCCGCGCCCTGGCGCATACCGGGCGGGGCCGCCTCGCCTCGCTGCCGGACCTGCCGCCCCTGTCGGACACGCTGCCGGGCTTCGAGACCTATGAGTGGAACGGCGTCTTCGTGCCGAAGGGCACCCCCGACGCCATCGTCGCCAGGCTGAACACCCTGCTGAACGCGGCGCAGGCGAAGCCCGACATCGCCGAGAAGCTGCGCACGCAGGAGCTGCTGACCGAGCCCAACACGCCGCAGCAATTCGCCGAGTTCTTCGCGGCGCAGAGCCAGCGCTGGCAGGGCTTCGTGAAAGAGGCCGGGATCCGGCTGGAGTGAGCGCCATGGCACCCGCTCCCCACAGCCCGCACATCCCGGTGCGCGAGGACTGGCTGGCGCTCGTGACCGAGCCGCCGCTGGAGCCCGCGCTGCCCGTGGTGGACCCGCACCACCATCTCTGGGACCGTCCCGGCGACCGCTACCTCTTCGACGACCTCCTGCGCGACACGCGCAGCGGCCACGACATCCGCGCCACGGTCTTCGTCACCTGCCGCTCGATGTTCCGCGCCGACGGGCCGGAGGAGATGCGCCCGCTCGGCGAGACGGAATTCGTCAACGGCGTCGCGGCGCAAAGCGCCAGCGGGCTTTACGGGCCGCTGCGGGCCTGCCAGGGCATCGTCGGCTTCGCCGACCTGACCCTGGGCGAGCGGGTGGCGCCGGTGCTGGAGGCGCATCTGCGTGCCGCGCCGGAGCGCTTCCGCGGCATCCGCAACAACACCGCCGTCCATCCCGATCCGCGCATCCAGACCAACCCGGTCAAGCCGCGCGAGGGCCTTCTGCGCGATCCGGCCTTCCTGCGCGGCGCCGCCCTGCTGCCGCGCCACGGCCTGACGCTCGACATCTGGGCCTATCACACGCAACTCCCCGAGGTGGAGGCGCTGGCGCGCGCCCTGCCGGACCTCACCGTCATCCTCGACCATGTCGGCGGCCCGATCGGCATCGGCCCCTTCGCCGGGCGGCGGGAGGAAGTCTTCGGCACCTGGCGGGCCGCGATGCGGCGGCTGGCGGCCCTGCCGAACCTCCGCGTCAAGCTCGGCGGCCTCGGCATGGCGCTGAGCGGCTTCCGCTTCCACGAAGCCGCCACGCCGCCAGGCTCGGCCGAGCTCGCGGCCGCCTGGGCGCCCTATATCGAAAGCTGCATCGAACTCTTCGGCGCGCAGCGCTGCATGTTCGAGAGCAACTTCTCCGTGGACAAGGGCATGTTCAGCTACGGCGTCTGCTGGAACGCCTTCAAGCGCATCGCCGCCGCCGCCTCGGACGACGAGAAGGCGGCCCTCTTCGCCGGCACCGCCATCCGCACCTACCGCCTGCCGCAGCATCTCGCCCTGCCCCGGGCAGCCTCTCAGGAGACCTCCGCATGATCGCGCGCCGCACCTTCCTCTGCGCCGGAACCGCCGCGCTGCTCGCCGCGCCCCGCCTGGCCGCCGCGGCATCCTGGCCGGACCGGCCGCTGAGGCTCGTCGTTGCCTATCCGCCGGGCGGCGCGGTGGATATCGCGGCGCGGCTAATCGCCGATGGGCTGGGCGCCCGGCTGGGGCAGTCCGTGGTGGTGGAGAACCGCCCCGGCGGCGGCGGCACCATCGGCACGGCGGCGGTCGCCAATGCCACGGCTGATGGCTACACGCTCGGCGCCTCGGCGGTGAACAGTCTCTCGATCAACCAGTTCCTCTACCGCGACCTGCCCTACAACCCGGAAAAAGACCTGGTGCCGGTCTCGCTGGGCTGGGAGGCGCCGCTGGTGGTGGTCGTGCCCGTGGATCACGTGCCGGCCCGGACGCTGGGCGAGTTCATCGCCTGGGCCAAGAAGCAGCCGCAGGGCGTCACCTTCGGCAGTTCCGGCATCGGCACCACCGTGCATCTCTCCGGCGAGATGCTGTGCCGGCGGACCGGCATCCAGGGCCTGCACGTGCCGTTCAAGGGCGGCTCGGAGGCGCTGACCGGCATGCTGCGCGGCGACATCCAGTTCGTGGTGGACAACGTGCCCACCGCACTCGCCAACCTGCGCGGCGGCAAGCTGCGGGCGCTCGCCGTGACCTCGGCCGAGCGCTGGCCCGACCTGCCGGACGTGCCCACCATGGCCGAGGCAGGCGTGGCGGATTTCGTCGTCACCTCCTGGGGCGCCGTCACGGTGCCGGCCGGCACGCCCGCGCCGGTGGTCGAGCGGCTGTCGCAGGCGATGCGCGAAGCGGCGGCCGACCCTGCCCTGCAGAAGCGCTTCGCGCAGACCGGCACCCGGATGCTCGGCACCACGCCGCAGGAGGCCGCGGCGCGCGCGGCGAAGGAGCGGCCGATGTGGCAGGAGCTGGTGCGCGTCTCCGGCGCGACGCTGGACTGACCCGCGTGCCGGACGCCCCGCCGCCCGTGCCCTGGTCTGCCGGCACCGCCGCTCCCCGCCTGGAGGTGCCCGCCGGCGCCACGGACTGCCACTTCCATGTCTATGACAGCCGGTGGCCCTCGGCCGCCGGCACACCCCATCACCCGGACGCCACGGTGGAGCACTACCGGCTGCTGCAAGCCCGGCTCGGCCTGTCGCGCGGCGTTCTCGTGCAGCCCTCCGCCTATGGCACGGACAACAGCCTGCATCTGCAGGCGCTGGAGAGCCTCGGGCGCGACCGCTTCCGCATGGTGGCGGTGGTGCCGCCGGACATTCCGGACAGCGCGCTCCGGGCGCTGGACGAGGCCGGCGTGCGCGGCATCCGCTTCAACCTGACCATGCCCGGCCTGCTCCGGATGGAGCACCTCGCGCCGCTGGCCCGGCGCGTGGCGCCGCTCGGATGGCACTGCCAGGTGAATGCCTCCGAGGCGATGCTGCTGGCGGCCGAGCCGGTGCTGTCGGCCCTGCCCTGCCCCCTGGTCCTGGACCACCTGGGCCAGTTGCCGCAGCCGGCCGGCACACGCGGCCCCGGCTTCCCCGCCATCCGCCGGCTCCTCGATGCGGGCCAGACCTGGGTGAAACTCTCGGGCGCCTATATCCGCAGCCTTGCCGGCGCGCCGTCCTACGAGGACGCGGGCGCCGTGGCCACTGCCCTGGCGCGCGCCGCGCCCGAGCGCATGCTCTGGGGAAGCGACTGGCCCCACCCCACGCAGCCGCCGGACCGCAAGCCCGACGACGCCACCCTGCTCGACCTGCTGGCGGACTGGGTTCCCGAGCCGCGTGACCGCCACCGCGTGCTCGTGGACAATCCCGCTGCCCTCTACGGCTTCGGCGCGTTCCACTGAGGCCGGTCCAGGGGCGCCGCCCCTGGACCCCGCTGGGGGAACTGAGTTCCCCCAGACCCCCCATCATCCTGGCAAAGGCTGAGGGGGGAAGCGCAGTCCCCCCCTCTCCGGCTCAGAAGCCGACCTTGTCGCCGCCCTTCAGCGACAGCATCTCGCGCGCCTCGTCAGGCGTCGCGACCTCCAGGCCCAGTCCCTCGATGACCTGCCGCGCCAGCCGCACCTGCTCGGCATTGGACTCCGCCAGCTTGCCCGGCCCGGCCCAGAGGCTGTCCTCCAGCCCGACGCGCACATTGCCGCCCATCGCCGCCGCCATCGCCGCGATCGGCAACTGGTTGCGCCCCGCACCCAGCACGGACCAGCGGTAGTCGTCGCCGAACAGCCGGTCTGCCGTGCGCTTCATGTGCAGCACGTCCTCGGGATGCGCGCCGATGCCGCCCTGCAGCCCGAACACCGTCTGCACGAAGAGTGGCCCCTTCACGATGCCCTGGTCGTAGAAATACTTCAGGTTGTAGAGGTGCGCCGTGTCGTAGCACTCGAACTCGAAGCGCGTACCGTTCTCCGCGCAGGTGGTCAGGATGTACTCGATATCGGCGAAGCTGTTGCGGAAGATGATGCCCTTGTCGGAGAGGTAGTCCTTCTCCCACTGGTGCTTGAACTCCTTGAAGCGGTTCAGCATCCCGAACAGGCCGAAGTTCATGCTGCCCATGTTCAGGCTGGCGACTTCCGGCTTGTGCGTCGCCGCCGGCCGCACGCGCTCCTCGATGGTCATGGTCGGCGCACCGCCGGTGGTGATGTTCACCACCGCGTCGCAGCGCTGCTTGATCACCTTCAGGAAGGGCGCGAAGCCCTCCGGCGTCTGGTCCGGCCGCCCGTCCTCCGGGTTGCGCGCGTGCAGGTGCACGATCGCCGCCCCCGCCTCCGCCGCGCCGATCGCAGCCTGGGCGATCTCCTGCGCCGTCACCGGCAGATGCGGCGACATGCTCGGCGTGTGGATCGCGCCCGTCACGGCACAGGTGATGATGACCTTCCGCTTGGCCATGGCTTACTCCTCCGCTTGGGAATTCTTGTGCGCACGCAGCGCCGCCAGGCGCCGGTCGCGCCAGCGCATCCGCGCCGGCAGGTCCGCCGCCGCCTGCCATTGGTCGAGGATGCGCGTCGTCGCCGGCGCCTCATAGACCTCCGGCTTCGCCGGATCGGCCGCCAGCCGCTTGTAGAAGCCGGTGTAGCGCGCGCAGTAGTCGGGAATGCCGCCCGGCGCGTTCAGCTCGATGGTCGCGAAGGGCCCCATGAAGGACCAGCGCAGCCCCAGCCCGTCCTTCACCGTGGCATCGAGATCCTGCGGCGTGATGTAGCCTTCCGAGACCAGCCGGAAGGCTTCCGCCAGCAACGCGCCTTGCAGCCGGTTGAGCACGAAGCCCTCGATTTCCTTCTGCACCGTCACCGGCACCTGTCCGATGCCGGCATAGATCGCCCGCGCGCGCCCGATCACCTCGGGCGAGGTCCAGGGCGCGCCCGAAAGCTCCACCAGCGGGATCAGGTGCGGTGGATTGACGGGATGCGCCACCAGGCAGCGCGCCCGCCCTTTCAGCTTCTCCGTGAAGGTGGAGGTGCGGATCGCCGAGGAGGACGAGGCCAGGATCGCATCCTCGGGCGCCAGCGTGTCGAGCGCGCTGAACAGCGCGATCTTCACCTCCAGCCGCTCCGGCCCGTTCTCCTGCACCAGCGTGGCGCCCTCGGCCGCCTCCGCCAGCGAGGTCGCGGCCCGGATGCGCCCCGCGGCAGCGTCGGGATCGTCGCACAGCCCCTGCGCGCAGAGGTCCCGCAGCCCTTCGGCGCAAAGCCCGACCGCCGACTGCGCCACACCCTCGCCGGCGTCATGCAGCGCCACGTCCCAGCCGGCGCGCGCGAAGATCATGCCCCAGGCGCGGCCGATCAGCCCGGCGCCGACAATGCCAACCTTGGACGTCATGTCCCTGCACTTTCGTTCTGGTTCCACCCGGCCCTGGGGAGGGCGCCGCCCTCCCCGGACCCCGCCATCAGTTGCACTACTCCAACTGACAGAAAAAAGATGGGGGCCTGGGGGAATTCATTCCCCCGGCCTTTTCCTTGCCCCCTCACAGCCACAGCACCTTTCGCCGCAGTTCCAGATCCTCGCGCAGCGCGCGGGACGCCCCCGTCCAGGTCACCGCCCCCCGCTCCAGCGCCACGGTGCTGTCCGAGAGCGCCAGCGCCAGGTCGAGGTTGTGGTCCACGATGATGATGGAGATCTCCTGCCGCAGCTTGTCGAAGGCCTCGAAGAGTTCCTCCGTCACCGCAGGAGACAACCCTTCGAAGGGTTCGTCCAGCAGCAGCAGCCGCGTGTCGCCCGAGAGAGCGCGCGCCACCGCCACCATCTGCTGCTCGCCGCCGGAGAGCGCATCGGCCGGCGTCCTCCAGCGCTGCTTCAGGCGCGGGAAGAACTGCAGCACCTTCTCCTCGTCCCAGTGCTTCCCCGCGCCGGTAAGCCGCTTGAGGCGGCCCAGCGCCAGGTTCTCCGCCACGCTCATGCCGGCGAAGAGCCCGCGCCCCTGCGGCACGAAGCCGACGCCGCGCCGCGCGATCTGGTCGGAGCTGAGCCCCGCCATCTCTTCCCCGGCGAGTTGCATCGAGCCGCTGGCCGGCCGCGTGATGCCCATGATGCTCTTCAGCAGCGTGGACTTGCCCGCGCCGTTGCGCCCGAGCAGCGCGGTAATCTCGCCCTGCCGCACCTGCATGGTCACGCCCTGCAGGATGTGGCTCTTGCCGTAGAAGGTGTTGATGCCCTCCAGCTTCAGCAGCGGCGTCTCCACCACCGCCGAGACGCGCGGCTTCGCGGCAATGGCGCTGGCGCCGGAGCCCAAATAGACCTCCTGCACGCGCGGATCGGTGCGCGCGTCCTCCACCGTGCCGTCCACCAGCACCTCGCCGTCATTCATCACCGTCACCCGGTCGGCGAGGGCGAAGACGCGGTCGATGTCATGCTCGACGAGCAGCACGGGAATGTCGGCCGAGACGCGCTTGATCAGCTCGCCCACGCGGGCCCGCTCGGCGGTGGCGAGCCCCGCCAGCGGCTCGTCGAGCAGCAGCACGCGCGGCCGGGTGGCGACCGCCACCGCCATGTCCACCAGACGCTGCCCGCCATAGGAGAGCGCGCCCGCCTCCGCCCGCTCGATGCCGGCCAGCCCCATCCAGCGCAGCAGCACATCGGTGTCGTCCGCCATGTCGGGATAGCTGTAGGCGCTGCGCCAGAGGCCGAAGCGCGCGGGATGCCGCGCCTGGATCGCCAGCCGCAGGTTCTCCGCGATGGAGAGGTCGGGAAACAGGTTGGTGATTTGGAAGGAGCGCCCGATGCCGGCCTGGGTGATGCGCTCCGGCGAGAAGCCGGTGGCATCCTTGCCGTCCAGCATCACGCGCCCCGCATCGGGCGGGAACATGCCGGAGAGCAGGTTGAAGGCGCTGGTCTTGCCCGCTCCGTTCGGACCGATCAGCGCGTGCAGCGTGCGGTCGCCGACGGCGAAGCTCACCCCCTGCACGGCATGGATGCGCCCGAAGCTCTTGCGCAGCCCCTCCGCCGCCAGCACCGGCCCGCTGGCCGTGCCCGGGCGGACGAAGCGCGGCGGCACCGGCTCCGGCTTCTCCGTGCGCCGCGCGGCCATCGCGGCGCCCTCGACATGCTTCTTGCGGAACGGCGCCAGCACGCGCCGCCCGACGCCCACCAGCCCGTCCGGCGAGAAGACGATGAAGCCGACGAAGAGCAACCCGAAGAACAGCAGCCAGTTCGGCGTGTAGATCGAGAGGAACTCGCGGAACAGGATATAGAACAGCGCCCCCAGGGCCGGGCCGAGGAAGCTGCGCATGCCGCCGATCACCACCATCGCCAGCAGTTCGCCGGAGAAGGCGATGGCGATCGGCTCCGCCGAGGCGAAGCGGTGGTTGTAGGCCGAGAGCACGCCCGCGAGGCCCGTCACGCTGGCCGAGAGCACGAAGGCCAGCAACTTGTAGCGGTTGGTCGAGTAGCCGATGAAGCGCGCGCGCTGCTCGTTCTCGCGGATGGCGACAAGCACCGTGCCCGCCGGCGCGTGATGGAAGCGCCAGAGCAGGAACACCACACCAAGCGCCACCGCCGCGGTCAGGATGTAGTAGGGCAGCATGTCCTGCAGGAAGGCGTAGCGGGTGATGCCGCCGAAGCCGTTCTCGCCACCGGTCAGCGCCGTCCAGCGGAAGGCGATGGTGTAGAGCATCGCCGTCAGCGCCAGGGTCAGCAGCGAGAAGTAGACGCCGCGCCGCCGCAGGATCAGCGCGCCCGCGACGGCGGCCAGCGCCGCCACCACCAGCACCGCGCCGATGGCCGGCAGGATCATGTCGCCGGGAAAGAGGTAGCGCTGGATGATGCCGACGGCATAGGCGCCGATGCCGAACCAGGCGCCATGCCCGAAGGAGACCAGGCCGGTATGCCCGACCAGGATGTTCAGCCCCATCACCGCGATCGCGTAGATCACCACATCGGTCGCGGAGATCAGCGTCAGCCCGAAGAGCGGCAGCGCGAAGGGCAGCAGGATGACCGCCGCGAGGGCGACGAGCAGGGAACGGATGTCGCTTCGCATGGCGTTCACTCAAACCGGGCGATGCGCTCGCCGAACAGGCCGCGCGGGCGCAGCAGCAGGACGAGCAGCATGAGGAGATAGACCGAGGCCTCGGTGGCCGGCGGGAAGTAGAAGGCGGCGATGCCCCTCACCACGCCGACGATGATGGCCGCCAGCACCACGCCCCAGAAGGAGCCCAGCCCGCCGATCACGACGACGACGAAGGCGAAGGTCAGGATCTCCGCACCCATCGCCGGATGCACGCCCGTGATGGGCGCCAGCATCACCCCCGCCAGGGCCGCGAGCCCGACGGCAATGGCAACCACCGCCGACATGTAGGGCCGGAGCGAGATGCCGAGCGCGCCCACCATGTCCGGGTTCTGCACGCCCGCGCGCACCACGCGGCCGAAATAGGTCCGCTGCAGCAGCAGCCACAGCCCGAGCACGCAGAGCGCCGCGACGCCCAGGATCATCAGCCGGTACTGCGAGAGCAGGAAGTCGCCGATGATGATCTGCCCGCGCAGCATGGTCGGGATGGAGAAAGGCACCGGCGCGGCGCCGTAGATCATGCGCAAGGCCTGCTCGGCCACCATGGCGAGGCCGAAGGTCAGCAGCAGCGAGAGGATCGGGTCGGCGCGGTAGAAGCGGCGCAGCAGGAAGCGCTCGATCACCATGCCGAGCAGCCCGACCAGCACCGGCGCCGCCACGAAGGCACCGCCGAAGCCGATATGCGGCGCCAGCGTCACCGCCAGATAGGCGCCGATGGCATAGAAGGCGCCATGCGCCAGGTTGACGATGCCGCCCAGGCTGAAGATGAGCGACAGCCCGAGCGCGATCAGCAGGTAATAGGCGCCGATCAGCAGGCCATTCAGCACCTGCTCGAACAGAAAGACGAATTCCAAGGCATGGCCTCCCGGACGAGGGCTCCTGCGGCACGGCGGCGCGCGCGCCAGCGGCGTGGCGCGCGCGCCCGGTTCGGCGTCAGGCCGCGCTCAGCTCGGGAAGGTGCAGGTCGCCTCTTCCGGCGTGGAGGCGATGGCCTCCAGGCTCTCGTCCGGCCCGGGGATCGGGCCGGAGGAGGTGAAGATGTCGTAGGGGTCGGTCTGCTTCTCCGGCGGCAGCGCGGTGATGGCGTACATCGGCGTCATCAGCTGGTGGTCGCGCGCGCGGAAATAGCTCTCGCGCCCCTTCAGCACGTCGAACTTGGCGCCCTTCTCCAGGTGGTCCACCACCTGCATCGGATCGACGCTCTTCAGGTCGTTCATGGACTGCGCGATGATCTTCACCGCGTTGTAGTCGCCCCAGGCCTGGTTCTCCGGCGGCTTGCCGAAGTGCTTGCGGAACTCGGCGGTGAACTTCTTGGCCCCGGGATTGTCGAGCAGGTGGTGCCACATGGTCGGCCAGGTGCCGAGGAAATTGCCCTTGCCTGCGCCCCAGGCCAGCGCCGTGTCGAAGCCGAAGCCCGCCAGTGGGAAGCGCAGCCCGTACTCGGTGTACTGCTTCAGGAAGTTCGTGATCTGCGCGCCCGCCAGGTTCACCACCACCACGTCCGGCCGCGCCTGCCGCAGCTTCAGCAGGAAGGGCGAGAAGTCCGTCAGGTCGGTCGGCACCAGGTCCTCGTTGGTGATGCTGCCGCCGTTCTGGTCGATGAAGCGCCGCGCCACCTTCAGCAGGTCATGCCCAAAGGCGTAGTCGGCGGTCAGCGCATAGGTCTTCTTGCCCTTGATCAGTCCCTTCTCCACCAGCGCGCGGCCGACGGCCTTCACATACATCGAGTTCTGGCCCTCGACGTGGAACATCGTCTTGCGGCAGTCGCTGCCGCGCAGCGCGTCGGAATTGGCGCCGGTGTTGATGAACAGCGCGCGTTCGCGCTGCACCACCTGGCCGATCGCCAGTGCCGAGGCCGAGTTGATCTCGCCCACGATGCAGGAGACCTTGTCGCGCTGCACATAGCGCTCCGCCTTGGCGCTGGCGGTCTGCGGATTGACGCTGTCCTCGAACAGCATCTCCAGCTTGCGGCCGTTGATGCCACCGGCGGCGTTGATCTCATCGGCCGCCAGCTGCGCCGCCTGCACGGCGAACTCGCCGAGCGGCCCGAGGAAGCCGGTGCGCGGCGTCAGATGGCCGATTCGCACCACGTCGGACTGGGCATGGGAAATGGCGGGGGCGGCCAGCACCGCGGCGGCGCCCAGCAGCGCGCCGCGCCGCGTGATGCGGGGAAGCTCGGTCATCTCGTGTTCCTCTCCTCGATCGGCGGGGCCTGTCGCCGGCCCCTTCGCCGTGATCCGATCCCTTGTCGTGATCTGTGATCACAGGCAGACTTGCCGAACCGCGCCGGATTGTCCAGAGGGATTGCGTGAACCACGCCCTCACCGCTTTGCCATTGCTGGAGCGCCGCACGCTGACCGATGCGGCCTATGCCCATCTCTGCGACCTGCTGGTTTCCGGCCGCGTCGCCCCCGGCGAGAAGCTTTCCCTCCGCGACCTCTCGGAGGCGCTCGGCGTGTCCGTCATGCCGGTGCGCGAGGCGGTCAGCCGGCTGATCGCCGACCGCGCGCTGGAGGTGGCGCCGAACCGTGCCGTGCGCGTGCCGATCATGACGCGCAGCCAGTTCCGCGAACTCTCGGTGGTCCGCGCGGAGGTGGAAGGCTGGGCCGCCGCCCTCGCCGCCAGCCATCGCAGCGATGTCCATCTTGAGGCGATCATCGCCGCCGAGGCGGCGCTGCACCGCACCACGGCGGGCGCCGATGCCGGCGAGGCGGTGCCGCTGAACCGCGACTTCCACTTCGCCATCTACGCCGCCGCCGGCCTGCCGACGCTGACGGCGATGATCGGCGGCCTTTGGCTGAAGGCCGGCCCTGTCATCAACCTGGACCTGCGCCACTCGCGCGACCGCCTCTCGGCCGGTCACATGCTGCGCTGCCATGCGGCCGCGCTTGCCGCCATTCGCGACGGCGACGCGGCGGCCGCACGCGCCGCCATCGCCGAGGACATCACCTGCGCCGCCGACTTCATCATCGAGCGGGGCGGCCTTCCACGGGGGTGAAAAGGCTGGGGGAATGAATTCCCCCAGGCCCCCATCTTTTTTTTCGCGTTCCCCGCGCTGGCATTCCGCACAGCGCCAAAACTGACAAAGAAAAGAAGGGGGTCCGGGGGAATTCATTCCCCCGACCTTCTCTCCCCCGGCCAAGGAAGGAAACGAAGGATCATGGATCTCGAACTGAACGGCCTGCGCGTCCTCGTCACCGCCGGCGCGGCGGGCATCGGCCGCGCCATCGTCGAAGCCTTCGCCGCCGAGGGCGCGAAGGTCTTCACCTGCGACGTGGACGAGGCGGGCCTTGCCACCCTTCCCCCCGGCATCGGCCATCGCCGCACCGACGTGGCCGACCGCGCCGAGGTGGGCGCGCTCTTCGATGCCGCCCTGGCGGAGCTCGGCGGCCTGGACGTGCTGGTGAACAATGCCGGCATCGCCGGCCCCACCGGCAAGCTCGACGAGATCAACCCGGAGGACTGGGACCGCTGCCTCTCCGTCTGCCTCACCAGCCAGTTCAACTGCGCCCGCCTGGCCATCCCGCATCTGCGCAAGAGCGCCAACCCCAGCATCGTCAACCTGTCCTCGGCGGCGGGGAAGTTCGGCTTCGCGCTGCGCGCGCCCTATGCGGCGGCGAAATGGGGCGTCATCGGCCTGACCAAGTCGCTCGCCATCGAGCTGGGGGATGACGGCATCCGCGTCAACGCCATCCTGCCTGGCCTGGTCGCCGGAGACCGCCAGCGCCGCGTGCTGGAGGCCAAGGCGCAGCAGCGCGGCGTCAGCTTCGCGGAGATGGAGCGGCTCGCCTTCTCCTTCACCTCCATCAAGGATTACGTCACGCCGCAGCAGCTCGCGGACCAGATCCTGTTCCTCGCCTCGCCGCGCGGCCGCACCATCTCCGGCCAGGCGATCAGCGTGGACGGCGACACCCGCATGCTCTCCTGAGCGAACCGCGGCCCGCGGCGGCCCGAGCCGCCGCGAGCCGCGCGGCAGATCAGCGCCACCCTTCCAGAGGCGCCCCGGAGTCTGCCCCGTCAGCCTGCCCCGATCCGCGCATAGGGCAGCCGCCGTGCCAGCCAGCAGCCGAGCTCCACCCCCTCCACCCGCCCGCCCGCGCCGCGCCGGAAGGCCAGCGTCCAGTCGCCGGGCGGGGTGTGGTCGAGCGCGCGCGGGCAGGGCAGCATCCAGACATCCGGCCCCACCGGCTCCAGCAACTCCATCCGTCCCTGGCCCAGGAAGCCGGAGAAGCCGCCATAGAGCACCCCACCGGCCTCCACCACGCTCAGCTCCGCCTCCAGCTCGTCGCAGCGATAGCGTCCGGCGAGGTCGCCCAACGCTTCCCCCTCCAGTGGCCGCAGGCCACTGCTCTGGTTCTCCTGCGGCCGGTCCATCCACAGCCCGCCCGCGGCAGGCCGCAGCCGCGTGCGGCCATTGTCGGCGCTGCCGTCGGCGCGCGCCTCCAGCCATTCGGCGGAATGCCCGTAGCGCAGCCGCACCCGCCCCTCCACGAAGTCAGCGCGCACCGCCAGCCCGCTCTCCGGCTCGACATAGGCGCCCATCCAGTCCGGCGCGGCCCCGGCCAGGGCGGGCTTCGGCCGCGCCTCCCCCAGCGTGGCGGCGAGCAGGTCCAGCGCCGCCTCATGCGCGTCGGAGAGGTGGTTGAACAACACCACCACCGAGATCCGCTCGCCCGGCAGGTAGAGGCGGTGGCTGCGCCAGCCGCGCAGCGCGCCGCCATGTCCGGTCGCCTCGCGCCCCAGCGCCTGCGCCCGGTTCAGCCCGAAGCCGTACTCGGCCGGCCGCCCATCGGCGAAGCGCACCGGCGCCGAAAGCCGCCGGTAGGGCGAGGTCTCGTCCTCCCGCAGGGCGTCGATCCAGCGCTCCCAGGCGATCATGTCGTCCAGGCTGGCGCCGAGCCCGGCATCGCCGGTCCAGAGGACGCGGTTCTCGGCCGCGCGGAAGCCGGTGGCCTGGCTGCCCTCGTAGCCCTCGGTGCCATCCGGCAGGGCGCGCGTGTCGGCGGCGAGCAGCGCGCCCGCCATCCCGGCGCGGTCGAGGACGCGGTCGCGCAGCAGCTCGCCGAAGCCCCGCCCGAGGCGCTCCTGCAGGATGTCGGAGAGGATGCGGAAGTTCTGGTTGACGTAGGAGTAGCGTGTGCCCGGCGCGAAATGCAGCGAGCGCGTGCCGCCGATCACCCGCGCCGCCTCCGCATCGCCGAACGGCGCCTCCACCGGGGAGCCGTGCAGCATCGCCACCGCCCAGTAATCCCGCAGGCCGGACTGGTTGTGGGCGAGGTGCAGCGCGCCCGGCGCCGGCCCTTCCAGCCGCGGCAGCCGGGCCCGCACGTCGCCGTCCAGCACCGAGGGATCGGGAAAGGCGTCCAGCAGCAGGGCGCAGGTGAACTGCTTGGTGATCGAGCACATGCGGAACAGCGTGCGCGGCGTGAAGGGGATGCGCCGCTCGGCATTGGCCCAGCCCCAGGCGTGCCGGGCCAGCACCTCCCCTTCCCGCAGCACGGCGACGGCGCCGCCCGGCCCGGGATAGGCGCGCGGCAGGGTTTCGAGGGCCCGGTCGAGCCGGTCGGCGAGGCTGTTCGTCATGCCCGCCAGTCTCGCGCCGGCCGCCGTGCTCCGTAAAGCCCGCGCTATCCGGCGGCCGCCGCGACCGCCGCGCCGACCTCCGCCAGCACCGCATCCCGCGCCGCGCTCTCCCCGGGGCTGCCGGTCAGATAGGCCGCCACCAGCACCGGCGCCCTGCCACCCGGCGGACAAAGCAGCCCGACATCGTTGCGCGTGCCATTGGCCCCGGAGCCGGTCTTGTCCTCCACCTGCCAGCCCTGCGGCAGCCGCGCCCGCAGACTGGCATCGCCCGTCCGGCAGCCCCGCAGCCAGCTCCGCAACTGCGCCCGCGAGGCACCGGAGAGCGCGTCCCCCAGCGTCAGCGCCCGCAGGTCCGCCAGCATGGCGGCGGGGCTGGTGGTGTCGCGCGGGTCGCCGGGGCGGGCCTCGTTCAGCTCGGTCTCCCGCCGGTCCAGCCGGCTCACATCATCGCCCAGCCCGCGCAGCCAGCGCGTCAGCCCCGCCGGCCCGCCCAGGCTGTCCAGCATCAGGTTCGCGGCGCCGTTGTCGCTGAGGGTGATCGCCGCCTCGCAAAGCTCCGCGACGGTCATTCCCTCCGCGCCCGCATGCTTCTCCGTCACCGGAGAATAGGTCACCAGGTCCTCCTTCGCGTAGCGGATGCGCCGGTCCAGCCGCTCCTGCCCCGCATCCACCCGCGCCAGCACGGCGCCGGCCGCCAGCAGCTTGAAGGTGCTGCACATCGGGAAGCGCTCCTCCTGGCGATGGCCCGCCTGCCGCCCGCTGCCGGTGTCGAGCACCGCGACCCCCAGCCGTCCGCCATGCGCCGCCTCGATCCGCGCGAAGCTTTCCGCCAGCCCCGCGAAGCCCGCCGCCGCACGAGCACGCCCGCCCCAGGCTGCCCAGCCGCCCAGCGCCGCCGCCCCCGCCCCCGCCATCCATTCCCGCCTGCCGATCATGCCCTGCCTCCGTTCCGTTGCTGGCCGGCGGAAACTGCGCGGCGGGCGCGGCGCGGACAAACGATCATCCTTCGCAAGAGCCCTTAGGAAAACTAATGCTGGGCCGCATGAGCCTCAGCCATCTTCCCCTCAACGCCCTGCGCGCCTTCGAGGCGGCGGCCCGCCATCTCAGCTTCACCCGCGCCGGGCTGGAACTGCGCGTGACCCAGGCGGCGGTGAGCCACCAGGTGAAGGCACTTGAGGAAATCTTGGGCGTGCCGCTGTTCCGCCGGCTGCCGCGCGGCCTCGCCCTGACCGAGGAGGGCGAGGCCCTGCTGCCGGTGCTGACCGACGCCTTCCGCCACATCGCCGGCACGCTGGAGCGCTTCGAGGGCGGCCGCCTGCGCGAGGTGCTGACCCTCGGCGCCGTCGGCACCTTCGTCACCGGCTGGCTGCTGCCGCGCCTGCCTGCCTTCCGCGCCGCCCACCCCTTCGTGGACCTGCGCCTGATGACCAACAACAACCGCGTGGATCTCGCCGGCGAAGGGCTGGACGGCGCCATCCGCTTCGGCGACGGCGCCTGGCACGGCACGGAAGCGACCCGCCTCTTCGCCGCCCCGCTCTCGCCGCTTTGCGCCCCCGCGCTCGCCCTCCGCCTGCGCCAGCCCGCCGACCTGCTGCGCGAGACCCTGCTCCGCTCCTATCGCCTCGACGAATGGGAGCGCTGGTTCGCCGCCGCCGAGCTGTCCGCCCCCGCCATCCGCGGCTTCGTCTTCGATTCCTCGCTGACCATGGCCGAGGCGGCGGCGCAGGGCACCGGCGTCGCCCTCCTCCCCGCGCGGATGTTCGAGCACGACCTGCGCCAGGGCCGCCTGCTGCGCCCCTTCGGCGCCGAGGTCACGCTCGGCGCCTATTGGCTGACGCGCCTGAAGTCCCGGCGGGAAACCCCCGCCATGGCCGCCTTCCGCGCCTGGCTGCTGGCCCAGCCCGAGATTGCCGCCGCTTGACACCACCCCGCGCGGACGCAACGAAACGGCAAACCGCAGGAAACGCCCCGCCCATGCTCCGTCGCCCGCTGCTCGCCTCCGCCCTCGCCCTGCCCTGGATCGCCCGCGCCGCGCGCGCGGACGCCGCGCCGCTGCGCATCATCGTCCCCGCCCCGCCGGGCGGCCCGACCGACATGCTGGCCCGCCTCCTCGGCGAGAAGGCCCAGCCCGCGCTCGGCCGGGCGGTGGTGGTGGACAACCGCGCCGGCGGCGGTGGCGTCATCGGCACGGAGGCCGCCGCCCTGGCCGCACCGGATGGCAACACGCTGGTGCTCGGCCACAACCAGACCCATGCCAGCAACCAGGCGATGATGCCGCGCCTGCCCTACGACGTGATCAAGAGCTTCACCCCCGTCGCCAAGCTGGCCACCGTGCACCATGCCCTGGTGGTGCCCGCGAACTCCCCGTCGAAGACGCTGCGCGACCTGATCGAGCGTGGCCGGCGCGAGCACCTGAGCTACGCCTCCTCCCAGGCCGGCTCGGCCAGCCACGTCATCTCCGAGACGCTGGTGCGGCACGAGAAGCTGGACGCCACCCACATCCCCTATCGCGGCGCCGCCCCGGCGGCGACCGACACCGTCTCCGGCATCGTGGACTTCTACACCGCCACCTTCCCCTCGGTGGCCGGCCTCATCCGCGACGGCCGCCTGCGGGCCCTGGAGGTCGGGGCCCCCGCCCGCCTGGCCGACTTCCCGGACATCCCGACCGCCGCCGAGGCCGGCACCCCCTACCTCGCCGTGGATGCCTGGTTCGGCCTCTTCGCCCCCGCCGGCACCGCGCCGGAGGCGGTGGAGCGCATCGCCAAGGCCATCCTGGCCGGGCTGAACGACCCCACCATCGAGGAACGCCTGACCGCCGCCGGCTTCACCACCGACCCGATGCTCCCAGGCCCCTTCGCCACCTTCCAGCAGCAGGAGGTGAGCCGCTGGGCCGAGATGGTCCGCCTCACCGGCGTGCAGATCGAGGGGTGAACCTCCCTCAACCCGGGCGCGACGCCGCGCCCGGCTTTTCCTTCCCGCCGCCCGGGCTTCCCGCATGCGCAGAATGCAGGCCTGGGCGGTGGCGCCCCTCGCCTTGCTTTGCTATAGCCCCACCGGCACCGCCGGCCCCCGCTTTCGGCGGCGAGAGGGATTCGTGAATCATGGCGCGACGCCGGCAGCTCTATGAAGGTAAGGCAAAGGTCCTGTTCGAGGGACCGGAGCCCGGCACCCTGGTTCAGTACTTCAAGGATGACGCCACCGCCGGCAACGGCGCCAAGAAGGGCGTCATCACCGGCAAGGGCGTGCTCAACAACCGCATCAGCGAATACCTGATGACGCGGCTGAACGAGATCGGCATCCCCACCCACTTCATCCGCCGCCTCAACATGCGCGAGCAGCTGATCCGCGAGGTCGAGATCATCCCGCTCGAAGTGGTGGTCCGCAACGTCGCCGCCGGCAGCCTGGCCACCCGCCTGGGCCTGAAGGAAGGCACCCGCCTGCCGCGCTCGATCATCGAGTACTACTACAAGAACGACGCCCTGCAGGACCCGATGGTTTCCGAGGAGCACATCACCTGCTTCGGCTGGGCCTCCACCCAGGACCTGGACGACATCGTCTCCCTCACCCTGCGGGTGAACGACTTCCTCTCCGGCCTGTTCCTCGGCGTCGGCATCATCCTCGTGGACTTCAAGCTGGAGTTCGGCCGGCTCTACGAGAACGACGAGATGCGCATCGTCCTCGCCGACGAGATCTCGCCCGACAACTGCCGCCTCTGGGACGCCCATACCGGCGAGAAGATGGACAAGGACCGCTTCCGCCGCGATCTCGGCAAGGTCGAGGAAGGCTACCAGGAAGTGGCCCGCCGCCTCGGCATCCTGCCCGAGGCCGGCGCGCGCGACATGAAGGGCCCGGAGGCCATGCAGTGATGAAGGCTGTTGTCACCGTCATGCCCAAGGCCGGCGTGCTCGACCCCCAGGGCAAGGCCATCGGCCACGCCCTCGGCACCCTTGGCTTCGAGGGCGTCGGCGAGGTCCGCACCGGCAAGATCATCGAGCTGGAACTGGCCGAGACCGACCCCGCCAAGGCGAAGGCCCTGGCCGAGGAGATGGCCCGCAAGCTGCTCGCCAACACCGTCATCGAAAGCTTCCGCGTCGAGCTGGCCTGACCGCCCGCCCCGCGAGGCCCGCCGCCCGGAGAGCCGCGCCGCATGATCAAGGTTTCCCTCCTCATCATGCTGCTGCTCACCGTGGTGATCGGCATGGGCCTCCGCTGGCGGCAGGACCGCCTGCCCCAGGTCGCCGCCGCGCGCCGCCGACAGGGCCTCGTCGCCCGCGGCAAGGCGCGCCTCGATCTCTGGGTCACCGCCGCGGCCATCGCCACCGTCAGCACCATCCTGGTCGTCGGTGGCCTGCACTGGCTCCGCGTCTGGTTCGAATGAACCGGCCCGCACCACCCCACCCCGTCGCCCCCCGCCCGCCGAGGACGCACCAGCCATGAACGCCGTCATCCTCCTCTTCCCCGGCACCAACCGCGAACGCGACATGGCCATCGCGCTGGAAAAGGCGACCGGCCGCAAGCCCAGCATCCTCTTCCACCAGGAAACCGCCCTCCCCCCCGGCACCGACCTCGTCGTGCTCCCCGGCGGCTTCTCCCACGGCGACTACCTCCGCTGCGGCGCCATGGCCGCCCGCTCCCCCATCATGCCCGCGGTGCAGGACTTCGCCGCCCGCGGCGGCCACATCCTCGGCGTCTGCAACGGCTTCCAGATCCTGGCCGAGGCCGGCCTCCTCCCCGGCGCCCTGCTGCGCAACGCCTCGCTGCGCTTCCTGTCCATGGACTGCCACCTGCGCGTCGAGCGCACCGACACGCCCTTCACCTCCCGCTGGCAGCAGGGCGAGGTCTTCCGCGCCCCCATGGCCCATGGCGACGGCAACTACTTCGCCGACGACGCCACCCTGGAGCGCCTGGAGAAGGACGGCCGCGTGGTCTTCCGCTACGTCACCCCCGAGGGCGAGGTCACCGAGGCCGCCAACCGCAACGGCGCCCGCAACAACATCGCCGGCATCGTCTCGGAGAACCGCCGCATCCTCGGCATGATGCCCCATCCGGAGGACCTGGTGGACCCGCTGATGGGCGGCACCGACGGCCTCCCGCTCTTCGAGAGCATCGCCGGCGCCTTCGCCACCGCCTGAGCCGCCCGGAGAGGGGAAGGCGGCGCGCCTCACCCGCGCGCCGGGCACTCCGCCCCGCGCAGCGTGAAGCCATAATCGCCCTTTTCCGGCTCCCCCGTGCGGGAGTCGCCGTGCCTGGCATCCTGCGTATAGACCGGCTTGCAGCTCGCGGGGCCGCCGCTCCGGTCGCCGATATCCTGCGTCGTGTCCATTTCGCCCTTGGGGATGCCGGTATCCGGCGCGCCGTCGAAGGCCCAGGGCGGCGTCTCGGGCCACATCTCCGGCTGCGCGGCCGGGCGCCCCCAGGCGACCCCGGCCGCAACCATGGCGCCAAGGACCACGGCGCGCGAACCTTCCGCCGCATGGAACCTCATGGCGAACCCTCCTGCCTGGGCACGGCCGGCGAGGCTTTCTCCCGGCGAAGGCGCGCTCCGCCGGAGGCCGTGCGTCCGGCATTGGCGCATGTCCGGCGCCCGGCCGCCATCAGGCGCTGCCCGCCTCAGCTACACATCACCGGGCGCCTTGGGCCATGCAGAGCGCCAGGCGGCGCCCCAGGCAGGGGTTCCGCCCCCTGCGCCCCGGCGAGAGGCCGGGGTTTATCCCCCCACACCTCCTGTTTTCAGAAATCCGCTTCCTCTTCCCTCGCGAGCGGTGAATCCGCCACCTCATAGGCGGCGACGACATGCGCCAGGTTCACCGTCGCCCGCACCCGGCCCGTGGGCGCGACCAGCACCCCGCCCGGCGCCGTGAAGCCCTCGGCCTCCCGCTGCATGTCCACATCCACCAGCACCATCCCATGCGGGGAAAGATGCACCGCCTCGATGCGCCGGATCAGCATCACTTGCCCTGTCGAGAGCAGCAGCGCGAACCGCCAGTCATCCGCCATCATTCGCCCGGCAAACCACGCGGGCATCACCTCGCCCAGACGAAGATCATCCGGGCTGTCCAGGGTTGTCCAGCTCTCGTCCATAAACAACCTTAACGCGGGCTGAACCCCTGCTTCAATCACCCACGCGCTGCACCCCCCAAACCCCTCAACCTTGTTTGCCTTCCCAACCCACACGATTCCGTGAGCGCGTCGCTTCCCCGCTGCCCTCGGCCCGCGCCGCCACCCCATAATTGTATCGGATTCGATACATTTCCCACTCGCCCCGCCCCGCCGAGGAGCCGCGCCATGCAAGCCGAGACCGAGACGGCCAAGGCCTTCTTCACCGCCTGCGAGACCGGCCAGGGCTGGGAGGCCTGCCGCCCCCACTGCACGCCGGACGCCACCTTCGCCGCCCAGTCGGACGTGCTGGCCGAGGTCAGGACGCTTGAGCAATACACGGAATGGATGCGCGGCATCCTGGCGGTCCTGACCGACGGCACCTACGAGCTGAAGTTCTTCGCCGCCGACCCCGTGCGCAACGCCGTCTGCGCCTATGCCACCTTCATCGGCACGCACCTGGCCGGCGGCCCCTGCCCGCCGACCGGCCGCACCACCCGCACCGACTATGTCTACGTCATGCGGTTCCAGGGCGGCCGGATCGCCCACATGACCAAGATCTGGAACTCTGGCTATGCGTTGAGGGAACTGGGCTGGGCGTGAGCAGCCGCCCACCATGCCGGAGTGGTTCGCTCTGGTCCTCGGTGAAAACCCGATCAGGAACGGACCTTAATCCGCCCCAAGCGACAGCGCCGTTAAGGTTGGCTGCCCCTTGCGGTTGCCAGGCCAGGCGGATGCTTCTTGGATGGAAAATGCGGTTGCTTCTCACCCACTTCGGAAGCGAGTGAATGGGGAAGCAGGACCGAGAACCCGGCTTCCAGGGAGAAAGCACGCAATGGCAAAGAATACGATTTGTCTCTGGTACGACAGGGATGCCGAGGCTGCCGCTCGCTTCTATGCCGAGACCTTTCCTGACAGTGCGGTGAATGCCGTGCATCGTGCCCCCAGCGACTATCCATCCGGCAAGGAGGGCGATGTCTTGACGGTGGACTTCACGGTTGCAGGCCTTCCTTGTCTCGGCCTCAACGGCGGCCCCGCGTTCAAGCACAACGAAGCCTTCTCGTTTCAGATCGCCACCGACGATCAGGAGGAGACCGACCGCTACTGGAATGCCATCGTCAACAACGGCGGTCAGGAGAGCGCATGCGGCTGGTGCAAGGACAAATGGGGGATTTCCTGGCAGATCACGCCGCGCGTGCTGACCGCCGCACTGGCGGCTGGCGGCGCCGAAGCAAAGCGCGCCTTCGAGGCCATGATGACCATGACGAAAATCGATGTTGCGGCGATCGAGGCGGCGCGGCGCGGTTGACGATCCACTGCCTCCCACGGCCAAACCGCTGCTGAAGCGGGTCTGCTCAACCACCCACCGCAGCCGTTCCTCCGTAGGCCGGAGTAAAAGGGAGAGAGCCGCGACAAGAGTTGTAATAGGAAAACGTGCCTAAATCTTCCCGCCCTGCTACGCTCCCTCCCATGCCCCTCCCCCATTCCCCCCGTCTGACGCCGCCCCGCCCCTAGTCCCGGCTCTCCGACTCGGAATGGGCGGCGCTCCTGCCTTACCTGCTCCACCGCTCCCCCCAGGGCCGCCCCATCCCGGAGCTGCGCGCGCGGATGGATGCCATCTTCCACATCGCCTGCACCCATGCCCCCTGGCGGGAGGTCCCGGGCGCCTATGGCAAGGCCGACACCATCGCGCGGTATTTCCGCCGCCTCACCCATGCCGGCCTCTGGCCGCGCCTGCTGGAGGCCCTGGCCGAGGCCGCCCCCGCTCATCCCCTGCGCGCCATCGAGTATTTCATCCTCCGGGCCGCCCGACGCGCCCATCGCATCCTGGGCCACCGCTTCCTGCTGCTCATCCGCCGCATCGGCCTGCGCACGGCCCTGCCCGGCCCGCCCTGGCTCCTGCCCGATCCCCTTTTGTCCGAAACCCTCGCCCGCCTGCCCTTTCCCATGCGCCTGCTGCTGGGCAGGGGCTCGAAAGGCCGCTGCAAGGCCTGGTTTTCCAGCCTCTCCCGTCTCTTGCGGGATGCCGGCGGCCGCGCCCGCATCCCCCGTTCCGTGCGCCTGAGCTGGGCATGACTATTCCACCTCTGGACAAGCGCGCGCCGGGTGCCGAAAAGCCCGGCATGTCCGCCCCCGCACGCCCCGCCCCCGCCCCGCTGGCTCCGGAACGCGCCGCCCAGCTCGCCGCCGAGTTCGGCCTGAAGCCGGATGAGTTCGAGCGCGTGCTCGCCATCCTCGGCCGCGCGCCCTCCCTCACCGAGCTTGGCATCTTCTCGGTGATGTGGTCCGAGCACTGCTCCTACAAGTCGAGCCGCGTCTGGCTCCGCCAGCTCCCGACCAAGGCCCCCTGGGTCATCCACGGCCCGGGCGAGAATGCCGGCGTGATCGACATCGGCGATGGCCTGGCCGCCATCTTCAAGATGGAGAGCCACAACCACCCGAGCTTCATCGAGCCCTACCAGGGCGCCGCCACCGGGGTGGGGGGCATCCTGCGCGATGTCTTCACCATGGGCGCCCGCCCCATCGCCAACCTGAACGCGCTCCGCTTCGGCGCGCCCGACCACCCGAAAACGAAGCACATCCTCGATGGCGTGGTGCGCGGCATCGGCGGCTACGGCAACTGCGTCGGCGTCCCCACCGTGGGCGGCGAGGTCAACTTCCACCCGAGCTACAACGGCAACCCGCTGGTCAACGCCATGACCGTCGGCATCGCCCCGAAGGACCGCATCTTCCTCAGCGCGGCCGCCGGCATCGGCAACCCCGTGGTCTATGTCGGCTCCAAGACCGGGCGCGACGGCATCCACGGCGCCACCATGGCCAGCACCGAGTTCACCGCGGATTCCGAGGAGAAGCGCCCCACCGTCCAGGTCGGCGACCCCTATGCGGAGAAGCTCCTCATCGAGGCCTGCCTGGAGCTGATGGCGACCGACGCCATCGTCGCCATCCAGGACATGGGCGCCGCCGGCCTGACCTCGTCCAGCGTGGAGATGGCCGGCAAGGGCGGCGTCGGCATCGAGCTGGACCTGGACAATGTCCCCCAGCGCGAGGAGGGCATGTCCGCCTATGAGATGATGCTCTCCGAGAGCCAGGAGCGCATGCTGCTCATCCTCAAGCCCGGCCGCGAGGGCGTGGCCGAGGCCATCTTCCGCAAGTGGGAGCTGGATTTCGCCGTCATCGGCCACCTGACCGACACGGGCCACATCGTCATCCGCCACCAGGGCGCGGTCGAGGCCGACATCCCCCTCGCCCCCCTGGAGTCCGAGGCCCCCCTCTACCATCGCCCCACGGCCGAGACCCCGAAGCAGCCCCTCCTTCCCCCGGACTCCGTCCCGAGCCCCATGGGCCTCGCCGAGGCGCTGCAAACCCTGATCGGCTCCCCCGACCTCTGCTCCCGCCGCTGGATCTGGGACCAGTATGACAGCACCGTCGGCGGCCAGACCGTGCAGCGCCCCGGCGCCGCCGATGCCGCCATCGTCAAGCTGGAGGACAGCCTCCGCGCCCTCGCCATGACCACCGACGTCACCCCCCGCTACTGCGCGGCGGACCCGGAGGAGGGCGGCAAGCAGGCGGTGGCCGAGGCCTGGCGCAACATCACCGCGACCGGCGCCAAGCCCCTCGCGATCACCGACAACATGAACTTCGGCAACCCCGAGAAGCCGGAGATCATGGGCCAGTTCGCCAGCGCGGTGCGCGGCATGGCGGCCGCCTGCACGGCGCTGGACTTCCCCGTCGTCTCCGGCAACGTCTCGCTCTACAACGAGACCGAGGGCAAGGGCATCCTCCCCACCCCCGCCATCGGCGGCGTCGGCGTCATCGAGGACGCCCGCCAGGCCGTCGGCTACGGCCTCACCGCAGGCCTGGACCTGGTCCTGATCGGCGATACGGCGGGCCATCTCGGCCAGTCCCTCTGGCTGCGCGAGATCGCCGGCCGCGAGGAAGGCGCCCCACCCCCCGTGGACCTCGCCGCCGAACGCCGCAACGGCGATTTCGTCCGCGCCCGGATCCTGTCCGGCGCCGTCGCCGCCTGCCATGACGTCGCCGATGGCGGCCTCCTGGTCGCCCTGGCCGAGATGGCGATCGCCGGCACCGCCGGCGCCACCCTCGACGCCGCGCCCGACACCCTCCCCGCCCATGCCTATTGGTTCGGCGAGGACCAGGGCCGCTACGTCCTCGCGGTGCGCGATTCCGCTGCCCTGCTCGCCGCCGCCCAGGAGGCCGGCATCCCCGCGCGGCGCATCGGCCGCACCGGCGGCGGGGCCTTGGTTCTGCCGGGGGCCGGGTCCATATCGGTGGATGACCTGCGGGCGGCGCATGAGCGCTTCCTGCCGGCGCTGATGGCCCGCTAGGCTGGCGCCGACGGAAACTGAGCAAGGAGCAAGCGCGCATGGCCATGTCGGCTGCGGAGATCGAGGCCCTCATCAAGGCGGCCTTCCCCGATGCCAAGGTCACCATCGAGGACCTGGCCGGGGACGGCGACCACTACGCCGCGACCGTCGTCTCCGAGGCGTTCCGCGGTCGCTCCCGCGTGCAGCAGCACCAGCTCGTCTATGCGGCCCTGCAAGGGCGCATGGGCGGCGCGCTCCACGCCCTTGCCCTGCAGACTTCCGCCCCCCCGCAATAGCCCTTTCAAGGCTAAGGACAGGCACCCATGAGCAATCCCGTTTTCGAGCGCATCCAGGCCGAGGTCACCGAGAACCCGGTGGTCCTCTACATGAAGGGCACCCCGGTCTTTCCGCAGTGCGGCTTCTCGGCCCGCGTCGTGCAGATCCTCAGCCACGTGGGCGTGCCCTTCAAGGGCGTGAACGTGCTGGAGGACATGGAGCTGCGCGAGGGCATCAAGGCCTACACCAACTGGCCGACCATTCCCCAGCTCTACGTCAAGGGCGAGTTCGTCGGCGGCTGCGACATCATCATGGAGATGTTCCAGAACGGCGAGCTGACCGCGCTGCTCGACGAGAAGGGCATCCCGCACGAGGCGGCGGCCTGAGACTTCCAGGGGCTCCTTCGGGAGCCCCTTTCGCTTTCCGGGCCCTGCCTTCCCCTTGCGGGCCAATCCGCCAGCCCAACCCTGGTGGCGCTGGCGCGTTGCCCAGCCGGGCACCCTGTCACCGGGTGCCCGATGCCACGCCTCGCTCCGGGAAGGGCCTGATGACGCGCAACGATCTCCGCACCCTGCTCAACCTCGTGCTGCCGCTGGCACAGCCGCTGGTGGGGGCCATGGCGCCGCTCTTCGGCATCGGCCACACCCAGGCGGAAATGTCCGCCCGCAGCCAGACCGCGGTGGTGCCCCAAGGCTACGCCTTCTCGATCTGGGGCCTGCTTTTCCTCCTCTCCATTGCCTGGGGCATCTGGCAGGTGCTGCCGGATGGAGGCAAGAACAGCGTGGCGGCACGGCGGCTCGGCTGGCCCCTGGCCATCGCCTTCGCTGCGTCGATTCTCTGGATGCTCCTCTCCCAACTCACCGAGAATGGCTGGCACCTCGTGCTGGTCATCCTCGTGGTGCTGGCCGCCAGCCTCACGGCCTTCTTCATCAACCGCAAGCTCATCCATGGCGGTGCCGCCCGCGGCTGGCCCGAGCGCTGGATCGTGCAGCCGCTGGTCGGGATGCTGGCGGGCTGGGTTTCCGTCGCCACTTTCGCCAACATCGCCGGGGCGGCGCTGGTCAGCGGCGCCATCCAGGCCGAGGGCGCGGCAGGCACGCTGGCGGCGGTGCTGATCCTGCTGGCGGCCGGCGGCTTCACCCTGGGCATTCTCTGGGCCGCCCATGGCTCGCCCTGGTATGCGGGGGCCGTGGCCTGGGCGCTGCTGGCCATTCTCTACGCCAATACAGTGGGACGGGATTTCAACCTGGCCGTGGCCGTGGTCGCGGGGGGGCTGATGGTGGTTGTGGTGGCCATGGCCTGGCAGCGGATGCGCACCTCTTCGGCGATGCCGCGCACCGTGCCTCCGCTTTAGGGGAAGCCTCTCTTCGGCGCAGGCGGGCCTCCCGAGGGAGGGGAGTTGGAAAAAGAGCCCGGCCCCTGCCGCCCAGGTCGAATGTCGGTCAGCCGCAGTGCTTGCGGCCTGATGGGCGGCTGCGCCTCCCTTTGCGGGATGAAGGACCGATGGAGCCTCCTGCAGTCACAGATCGCCCGCTGATGAGGACTGCGTACCATAGGAATAAAAGCTTATCAACGAGAAAGGGCAGTCCCCACGCGAACTCTGCCCGCACATTCTGTAGAAATAGCCGATCGCGGGGTCCGGGGAGGCCGTTGCCTCCCCGGCGGAGGGTCTGAGAGGCGGCGCCTCCCAGGGCACGCCGCTCGTCAGGCGGCCGGGCTCAGGACGTGGATGGTGCGGCTGGCGATCATCTCCTTCGTCTTCGCTCCATAGGCGGCCATGTGGGGCGCGGCGCCGTGGGCCTTCAGAGCCGCGGGACTTTCCCATTTCTCGATGACGACGAAGGTGTCGGGTCCGAAGGCGGTCTGGATGGCGCCGATACCCTCGGCATCGATCGCCGGGCCATATTCGATGCAGCCTTCCTCGGCATGGACCGCCGGCATGTTGGCGCGGAATTCCTTCAGCACGGCGTCCCGCAGGCCAGGCTTGGTGGTGATGATGGCGATGACGTGGATCACGCGGGACGCTCCTCGGTTGGGAATGGTTCTTGCACCGCTCAGGCTAGGCGGATCGAAGAGCGCTGCCAATCGGCCCTGCTTCCGGGGCCAGCTCTCGGCACCGGGACGGCAGCCGCCTCCGCTGGCCTGCCTGAGGAGTATCAAGGGCCATCTTCTCGCGGCCGGCGAAAGTTTCATCGCGCAGCGCGAAGCGGATCGGTTCACCCTAACAATAACGTCAGATCGTGGCTGGAGGGGTTTTCTCCTCAAGTCCACCCGTGCTGTAGCGGTGTCGGCGGGTAATTCCGCCGAATTCATGAATAAACTTGTAATATAGAGTTGCATACTACCGCATAACCGCGTGGCTCCATCAGCAACAATTCTCGTGCGGTACCCCAATCCCCCCAGTTAATCCAGGAGTAGATAATGGCTAATACTTCTGACAATCGGAAAGTTTCTGATCAGCGCGAGCCGGAATCCCGTCTGCGTAAAGTCGGGGATGCTACGGATCGAGCGGCGGAAAGGACCCGCGAGGCGGAAGAGCAAGGTGCAGCCATCGCCCCGGATGGCTTGGATACGACGGTCAACTTCGCCCGGCGCATGACGGAAGAGGGGCGGGAAACCTTGGGTCACGGCTTGCAGAGAATGGCCGAGCTCGGCGCCCCCCTCGCCGACATGGGCTATGGCGAAAGCCGCAACCTGATCGAGGCCTCGGCCCGCATCACAGATCTCTATCACCGGACCACCGAGGAAACGGCGGAGGACATGCAGGCGCTCGTCGCCTCCTACACGCAGCTCGGACAAGGGCTGCAGCGCATGCAGAGCACCTACATCAACATGCTGCAGGGGGCCCTGAGCCATAGCCGGCGGCAGCCGCGTGACCTGCTTCGCTGCAAGTCGGTGACGGAACTCGCCGAAGTCCAGCGGGATCTCTACATGGACGGCGTGGCCTTCATGCTCGACTCCAGCACGACCATGTTCCGGCTGGCCGGGCAGGTCATGGAGAGCGCGGTTGCGCCGCTGGAAGCGCGGACGCGCACGCACGGGCGCCGCTGAGGCCCGGAAAGCCACACCAAGGACGGTCCGGAGCAGCCGCTGCGGATCGCCCCCCCCCTGCCGCCCGCTGCGCCAGCATGCCGCCTCCTCTTCCCGGCCCCTGGCTGCAGGAACAGCCAGGGGCCCTGAAGGCGCCCGGCAGTCCGGGCCGGGCGTTTGGCGGAGCGCGCCCGGGCGCCTAGCCTGCCCCTCCCGCAGTGATGACAGGGAGGATGACCATGCCGGATGAACTGAACCCCGCGACCCTGGCGCTGCATGCCGGGGAGGCACCGCGGCAGGTTGGCGCGCCGGTCACGGCCTCGCCGCATCTCGCCACGAGCTTCTTCACGCATCCCGAGGCGGTCGGCTTCTCCGCCAACGACCTCGCGGAGAATGCGCCGCATTTCTACAGCCGCTGGAGCAACCCGACGCTCGAGAGTCTGGAACGACGGCTCGCGGCGCTGGAAGGCGGCGAGGCGGCGGTCAGCTTCGCCAGCGGCATGGCGGCGGTCAGCGCACTGTTCCTGGACCGGCTCGCCGCCGGGGACCACCTGGTGCTCTCCGACGTCTGCTATGCCGGCGTGGCCGAGCTGGCGCAGGACATCCTGCCGCGGCACGGCATCACGGCGACCCTCGTGGACAGCGCCAACCCCGCCGCCGTGGAAGCCGCCCTGCGGCCGAACACGCGGCTGGTGCATGTCGAGACGCCGGCCAACCCGATCCTGAAGCTGACTGACATCGCTGCCGTCGCCGCCATCGCGCATGCAGGCGGGGCGGAGCTTTCAGTCGATTCCACCATTGCCACGCCATTCGGCACGCGGCCGCTGGCATTAGGCGCCGACTATGTCGTGCATTCGCTGACGAAATACATCTCCGGCCATGGCGACGCGCTGGGCGGCGCCGTCATCGGGCGCGCCGAGCGGATGGCGGCGTTGCGCCGGCAGGGGCTGATCCATCTCGGTGGGGCGCTCTCGCCCTTCAACGCCTGGCTCACCCTGCGGGGGCTGGAGACACTGGCGCCGCGCATGGCGCTGCACGAGGCGAATGCGCGCAAGGTCGAGGCCTTCCTGGCCGGGCATCCGAAGGTGCGTTCGGTGCTCTGGCCTGGCTCGCCGCGCCACCCGCAGCACGAACTGGCGCAGCGGCAGATGCGGAACTTCTCCGGGTTGCTGGCTTTCTCCGTGCGCAGCGGCAGCGGCGCACTGGCGGCGCAACTGGCGGAGCGGCTCAAGGTGATCTCCTACGCCGTCTCGCTCGGCAAGACGAAGAGCCTGCTCTTCTACATCCCCACCGAGGACCTGCTGCGCGCCTCCTTCCGCCTGCACGGCGCGCAGGAGGCAGCCTATCGCGACTGGGCCGGCGAAGGCGTGTTCCGCTTCTCGGTGGGGCTGGAGGATGCGGAGGACCTGATCGCCGACCTCGCCCAGGCGCTGGGCTGAGGAATCCAAGGGTCGGGGGCAATCGATTGCCCCCGACCCCTCTTCATGCCGCAGTTGCCAGTTCACCAGCGTCTCGCCGAGCAGGGCGGCGATGCCCGGGCTGAGGCCGCCGAAGGCCGCCGCCTGGACCTGTCAGGAGGGGAGCCGGGGCGCGGCGCAACCCTAGGGACGCGGCGGACTTCCCTGCTTGCAGAAGAGCTTCGGAAAAGCTTGGGAAGTTCGGGATTCGCGCGGTGAAACGGCGCCGCCGCGCCGACCGGGCCAGGCAGGCTCCTGCCGCGCGAAGATGGCGGGAGGGACGCGCATGCAACGGGCGAACCATCGTCCGCGCCGATGAGGATGATCATTCTTTCCGCAATCCCGGAGAGAAGCGGCGCACCCTATATTGGCGGTGCCGATGGGCCGCATCCTGCGGCCCATTCCCTTCTGAAGGGAGACACGGTCAATGAGTACTTCCCGCATTCTGCTCGGTGCCGCCGCCCTGCTAGGGCTTGCCGGCGCCGTCCCGGCCCGGGCCAGTCTGGAAGCGGTAACCCAGGGTGAGAGCTTCGCCAACCAGTATGCCCCGGAATTCCGCGGCAACATCGTCGGCGGCGGCTTTGCCCGGGAGACCATGCCTGGGGACAACAGCACGATCCTCTATGCCGACTCGACCATCGGGCGGAGGGCCCCCGGCACTCCGGTCTTCGTCGGTGGTCACAACGGAGACGTGGCCTACCTGACGACACCGGCCAGCATGCCGGTAAGCCGCGCCAGCCGTCAGCGCTGAGGCTCGGGATCGCCGCCACGCCTTCGGTGGCGTGGCGGCAGCGGCGGCCATACAAGCCGGTCCAATGGTCCCGCGATGGTGGCGGGTCAGCTCGTTGGCGAGCCCGCCGCCGTGGCCTGGGTGCCGGCGCGGATGCGGATGCGCTCCTCCGGCAGCGGGATGAACTCCTTGTCGTCGCCCGGGATCAGGGCAAAGCGGCCGGCCTTCCAGTCCGCCTTGGCCTGCTCGATGCGTTCGCGCGAGGAGGCGACGAAATTCCAGAACAGGTAGCGCGGACCGTCCATCACGGCGCCGCCGAGCAGCAGCAGGCGCGCGCCCCAGGGGCCGGCCCGCAGCGCCAGCGCGTCCCCGGCGCGGAAGACCAGCATGCGGCCGGGAGCGAAGCGCGTGCCGGCGACCTCCACCTCGCCGTCCAGCACATAGGCCCCGCGCTCCTCGTGGTGGTCCGGCAGCGGCAGGGCGGCGCCGGGGGCGAGGGTGGCGTCGGCGTAGAACAGGTCGGAGGAGACGGTGACGGGAGCACGGGCGCCCCAGCCCTCGCCGGCGATCAGGCGCAGGCGGGCGCCGCCATCCTCCAGCACCGGCAGCGCGGCCGCCGCGTGATGGGCAAAGGCGGGGGCGGTTTCCTCGGCGTGCTTCGGCAGCGCCACCCAGGACTGGATGCCGAAGAGGCGGCTGCCGCTGCTGCGCAGCTCCGTGCCGGTGCGCTCGGAATGCGCGATGCCGCGCCCGGCGGTCATCCAGTTGACGTCGCCGGGCATGATCGGCTGGTCGGAGCCGAGGCTGTCGCGGTGCTGGATGGCGCCCTCGAACAGGTAGGTGATGGTGGAGAGGCCGATATGCGGGTGCGGCCGCACATCCAGCCCCTTGCCGGCCAGGAACTCGCCCGGCCCCATCTGGTCGAAGAAGATGAAGGGGCCGACCATCTGCCGCTCCTTGGCCGGCAGGGCCCGGCGCACCTCGAAGCCGCCGACATCGTGCGCGCGAGGAAGAATCACGTGTTCCAGCCCCTCAGGCATCGGTGCCAGCGCATCCGCGGGGTCGTTCTCGACGCTCATGCCGCCCTCCTCGATGGTGGCGGCACTGTCGGTGATGCCGCAGGCCAGCGGCAAGGGCGCGGGTGACCATAGCCCTCACTTTGGCGGGACGAGCGGAGCCTGATGTGCGGCGACGGCTTGGCCATGGCTTTTGTTCTTGATTTGTTCGTAACTGCTCGCCATCGTCGCGGGCATGTACACCGCCGATTCACCCGGTCCCGACCTTCCCACCCGGCCTCGCGCAGGGGCGAGGAGGGCGCCACACCCCCCGCCCATCGCCTTCGCCTAGCTACCCTCCCCCCCCCCGCCTGTCCCCAGGCGATGCCCGACCGCCCAGCAGAAGGGGTCCCCCCGTGCCCCGCCCCACTCCCGCAGAAGACGATGCGTCCCCCGGCCTCGCCACGCTGCGCGCCCGCCTGGCCCGGCTGGAGGGCGCCGGGCGGGCGGCGCAGGCGCGGGAGGCCATTCCGCTCTGCGAGGGACTGGACCTGCCGGGCGGCGGGCTGGCGCGCGCCGCCCTGCACGAGGTGCTGGCCGCCACGCCGGGCAGCGGCACCGCCTTCTGCGCCCTGCTGCTGGCCCGCAGCGGCGGCACGGTGCTCTGGATCACCGCGGGAGAGGAGGCGCTGCGGCCCTGGCCGCCGGGCCTCGCCGGCTGCGGGCTGACGCCGGAGCGGCTGGTGCTGGCGCGAGCGAAGGCCTGGGTGGATGCGCTCTGGGCCATGGAGGAGGCGCTGCGCTGCCCGGCCGTCAGCGGCGCGCTGCTGCTGGCCGGCGGCCAGACGGCGCTGGACCTGACGGCGACACGGCGGCTGCAGCTGGCGGCCGAAGCCGGCGGCGCGCTCGGCCTGCTGCTGCGCGCCGATGATGGCGCTGCCGGCTCCTCCGGCCCCAGCGCCGCGGCCACGCGCTGGCGGGTCTCCGCCTTGCCGGCGACGGAGGCGCCACGCTGGAAGCTGGAGTTGCTGCGGGCGCGCGGCGGGGCGCCGGGCGGCCCTTGGGCAGTGCGCTGGCACGCCGCCGAGGGGCGGCTGGCGCTCGATCCTCCTGCCGCGCCATGACGGCCTTGCCGCGCCGCTTTCTGGCGCTGCACCTTCCCAGCCTTTCCACCGATCGGTTGCGCCGCGCCGAGCCCGGCCTGCCGCGTGACCGCCCCCTGGCCACCTGGGCGCAGTCCGCCAGCCGGCGCCTGCTGGTGGCGGTGGACGCCGCCGCCGAAGCGACGGGGGTGCGGCGGGGGCAGGCCCTGGCCGACGCGCAGGCCATCTGCCCTGGCCTGCTGCTGCGCCCCGCCGCGCCCGAAGCCGATGCCGCGCTGCTGCACGCCCTGGCCCTGCGGGGGCGGCGCTATACTCCCCTCGCCGCCACCGACCCGCCGGATGGGTTGCTGCTCGACGTCACGGGCTGCGCGCATCTCTTCGGCGGCGAGGCGGCGCTGCTGCGGGAGGCGCGGGCCTGGCTGCGGGCGGAGGGGATCGCGGCGCGCGGGGCGGTGGCCGGCGCCGGCGCCGCTGCCGCCGCCCTGGCGCGCGCCCGGCGGGACGATCCGGTGGTGATCTCCGGCGCCGAGGAGGAGGTGGCCAAGCCCTTGCCGATCGGCCCGGCGCTGCGGCTGCCGGAGGCGATGCTGGCCGACCTTGCCCGGCTCGGCCTGCACCGGGTGGACGACCTGCTGCGCCAGCCGCGCGCCCCGCTGGCGCGGCGCTTCGGCGCCCTGCTGCTGGAGCGGCTGGACGCCGTGGCTGGGCGCCGCGCCATTCCCCTCCGCCCCGCCCTGCCGCCGCCTGACCTGTGCGTCAGCCGCGCGCTGCTGGAGCCGGTCGTCACCCGCGGCGGCATCGAGGCGGTGCTGGACCGCCTGCTCGACGACCTCTGCGACCGGCTGCGGATGGCGGGACTTGGCGCACGGCGCCTGGTGCTGACGGCGGAGCGGGTGGATGGGGCGGTGCAGGAGGTGGCGGTCGGCACCGGGCTGCCGGTGCGGGGGCCGGTGCATCTGCGGCGGCTCTTCGCCGAGAAGCTGGGCAGGCTGGAGCCGGATCTCGGCTTCGAGCGCATGGCGCTGGCGGCCTGGGCCAGCGATCCGCTGCCGATGGGGCGGCAGACCGGCCTCGGCCCCGGTGCGGAAAGCGCCGCCGAGGCGCGGGAGGCACTGGCGCAACTGCTCGACCGGTTGTCGCAGCGGCTGCGGGTGCATCGCGTGGCACCGCTGGCGAGTCACTGGCCGGAGCATATGCTCGCCGCGCTGGGGCCGCATGCCGAGGTGCCGCCGCCGCCGCCCGGCTGGCCGCTCTACCCGGCGCCGGTGCTGCGGCTGCGCCGGCCGGCGCCGCTGGCGGCGGAGGATTCGCTGGCGCGGGTGCCATGGCGGGGGGCGGAACAGCCGGTGCTGCGCGCCGAGGGGCCGCTGCGGCTGGCACCGGAATGGTGGCGCAGCGCCGCCGGGGTGCCGGAGCGCGACTATCACCGGGTGGAACTGGCCTCCGGGGAGCGGCTCTGGCTCTGCCGCGCGGCAGGGGGCTGGTGGCTGCACGGCCACCTGCCATGAGCGACCCGCCGGCCTTCGCTGAGCTGGGGGCACGCTCCAACTTCTCCTTCCTCGACGGCGCCTCGCATCCGGAGGAGCTGGTGGAGACCGCCGCGGCGCTCGGGCTCGCCGGTTTCGGGCTTTGCGACACCAATGGGCTGGCCGGGGTGATCCGCGGGCATCTGGCGGCGCGGGAGGCGGGGCTGCCCTTCGCGGTGGGCTGTCGGCTGCGGCTGGCGGATGGCGGGGAATGGCTTGTCTGGCCGGTGGACCGCGCCGGCTATGGGCGGCTGACCGCCCTGCTCTCGCGCGGGCGGAAGGAGGCGCCCAAGGGGCCGCTTCCGCTGGGTGCCGAGGACATGCTGGCGGCCGCCGAAAGTTGGGTGCTGGCCGCCGTGCCGCCTGCCGCGCCGGATGAGGGTTTTGCCGACCGGCTACGGCGGGTGGCGGCCGCGCTGCGGCCGAAACTGGCGCTGCCGCTGCTGGTGGCGGTCGCCTGCCCCCTGCTCGGCGATGACCAGCACCGGCTGGACCGGCTGGCCGGCATGGCGGAGGCCGCCGGGGCCTGGCTGCTCGCCACCAATGATCCGCGCTTCCACCATCCGGCGCGGCGGCGGCTGGCGGATGTGCTCACCGCCATTCGCCTGGGCCGCGGCGTGGAGGCGCTGGGCCATGCGGCCGAGCCGAATGCCGAGCGGCACCTGAAATCGCCGGCGGATATGGCGCGGCTCTTCGCGCGGCATCCGCAGGCATTGGGCAATACGCTGCGCGTGCTGGCGGCGACGCGCGGCTTCTCGCTGGAACAGTTGCGCTACGAATATCCGGAGGAGGCGCTGGAGAAGGGCCGCACGGCGCAGGAAACTTTGCAGGCGCGGGTGGCGCAGGCGGTGGCGGCGCGCTGGCCCCGCGGTGCGCCAGCGGATATCGCAACGCGCATCGCGCATGAACTGCGGCTGATCGGCGAGCTGGGTTACGCACCCTATTTCCTGACGGTGCACGAGATCGTCCGCTTCGCGAAGGAGAAGGAAATTCTCTGCCAGGGGCGCGGCTCGGCGGCGAATTCGGCGGTCTGCTTCGTGCTCGGCATCACCGCCGTCGATCCGGCGCGGCACGACCTGCTGTTCGAGCGCTTCGTCTCCGCCTCGCGCGGCGAGCCTCCGGATATCGACATCGATTTCGAGCATGAGCGGCGCGAGGAGGTGATCCAGCATCTCTATGACCGCTACGGGCGCGACCGTGCGGCGATCTGCGCCACCGTGATCCGCTATCGCCCGCGCAGCGCGCTGCGCGAGGTTGGCAAGGCGATGGGGCTGTCGGAGGACGTCACCGCGCGGCTGGCAAAGATGAGCTGGGGCCCCGGCGGCAGCATGGATTTTTCCGAATTGGCGCGCAGTGAAGGGCTGGACACGGATGATCCGCGCCTGGCCATGACGCTGGACCTGGCGGAGGAGTTGGTCGGCTTCCCGCGCCATACGGCGACGCATGTGGGCGGCTTCGTCATCACCCGCGGGCCGCTGGTCGAGCTGGCGGTGGTGACCAAGGCGGCAATGGAAGGCCGCACCGTGCTGGAATGGGACAAGGACGACATCGACGCGCTCGGCATCCTGAAGGTGGATGTGCTGGGGCTCGGGATGCTCTCCTGCCTCAAGCGCGCCTTCCACCTGTTGCGCCAGCATGTGCGGCTTGATGTAAAGCTCGACACGCTGCCGCCCGAATGCGAGGCGACCTATGCCATGCTGTGCCGCGCCGACAGCCTTGGCGTGTTCCAGGTGGAAAGCCGGGCGCAGATGAACATGCTGCCGCGGTTGCAGCCGAAGGAATTCTACGACCTCGTCATCCAGGTGGCGATCGTGCGGCCGGGGCCGATCCAGGGCGACATGGTGCATCCCTATCTGCGGCGGCGGCAGGGCGTGGAGCAGGCGGTCTATCCGGCGCCCGCGAATGGCAATCCCGACGAGCTGCGGAGCGTGCTGAAGAAGACGCTCGGCGTGCCGCTGTTCCAGGAGCAGGCGATGCGCATCGCCATCGTCGCCGCCGGCTTCACGCCGGAGGAGGCGGACCAGTTGCGCCGCGCCATGGCGACCTTCAAGCTGAATGGCGGCATCGACCGCTACCAGGAGAAGCTGGTGGGCGGCATGGTGCAGCGTGGCTACGTGCGCGAGTTCGCGGAACGCGTCTTCGCGCAGATCCAGGGCTTCAGCTCCTATGGCTTCCCGGAAAGCCATGCGGCGAGCTTCGCCCTGCTGGTCTATGCCTCGGCCTGGGTGAAGTGCCACCACCCCGCTGTCTTCGCCGCCGCGCTGCTGAACAGCCAGCCGATGGGCTTCTACGCCCCGGCGCAGATCGTACGCGACGCGCGCGAGCATGGCGTGGAGGTGCGGCCGGTCTCGGTGAATGCCAGCGACTGGGACTGCACGTTGGAGGCCTCGGCCGCAAGCACCGGCGGGCTGGCGCTGCGGCTCGGGCTGCGGCTGGCGCGCGGGCTGGCCGAGGCGGAGGGGAAGGCCATCGTCGAGGCGCGGCAGGCCCGCAACGGGGCGCCCTTCGAGGGGGTGGAGGAGATGGCCTGGCGCAGCGGCGTCGGCCGCCGGGCACTGCGGGCGCTGGCGGCGGCGGACGGCTTCGCCGAGGCCGGCAGCCCGCGCCGGCACGCCGCCTGGGAGGCGCATGCCGCGGCGGACGGCTTCCGCGAGTTGCCGCTCTTCGCCGCGGCGCAGGAAGGCGCTGCGGCGGCGCTGGCCGGGGAGGCGCCATTGCTGGCCGAGCCCGCCCCCGCCCTGCCGGAGGAGCGGGAGGGCGAGCGGGTGGTGGAGGACTATGTCGCCACCGGCCTGACCCTGGGGCGGCACCCGCTGGCACTGCTGCGGCCAAGGCTGGAGGCGATGGGCTGGGTGGATACGCGGCACCTCGCCACCGCGCGGCCGGGCAGCGCGATCCGCCTGGCGGGGATGGTGCTGATGCGGCAGCGGCCGGGCTCAGCGCAGGGCATCGTCTTCCTGACCGTGGAGGACGAGCACGGCACGGCCAACCTGGTGGTCTATGCCGATGTGGCGGCGCGCGACCGGGCGGCGCTGATCGCCGGCCGCCTGCTGCTGGCCGAGGGGGTGGTGGAACGGGAGGCGCAGCATGTCGCGGTGCCCGTCATCCACCTGATCGTGCGGCGGCTGACCGACCGCTCGGACCTGCTGGACAGCCTCCCGCATGGCGGCTCCGCCTGGGCCGAGCGCAGCCTCGGCCGCGCCGACGAGGTGCGGCGGCCAGAGCCGGGCTCGCGCCGGCCCAGCTTGAATCAGGCAGGTCGCGCGAAGATGCCGGGGAGCCGGGACTTCCGGTAGGGTCAGACGACTTCCGCGAAGGGTGGCGGGGGTTCCTCCCGCAGCGCCTCGGCCAGGCGGTGCAGGGCATGGCGCAGCGCCTCCCGGTCGGCCGCCGCGCCGAGCGAGACGCGCACCGCCTCGGGCGGAGGCACGGCCGGATCAGCCGCGAAGGCGTCGCTTGGCACCACGGCCAGGCCGCCCTGGCGCCGCAGATGGGTTACGAAAGCCAGGCGATTCCAGCGTGGCGGCAGCCGCAGCCAGAGGTGCAACCCCTCGGGATGCGCGTCGAAGGCCGGGGATGGCAGGATCTCGCGCGCCATCGCCTGCCGCGCGGTGCTTTCGTGCCGGATCGCCGCGAGAACCGTGCCGGCGGTGCCGTCCTGCACCCAGCCGGTCAGCAGGCCGGTCAGCAGCGGCGAGGGCATCAGCACATTGGCACGCAGCGCGGCGGCGAGGCGCGTGGCGGCGCGCGCATCGGGCGCCACGAGATAGGCGACCCGCAAGGCGGGGGAGAGCACCTTCGAGACGGTCGCCACGTGGAAGCCGAGTTCCGGCGCCAGGGCGGCGAGGGCCGGCAGTGGCCGGGAGAGCAGCAGGCCGTAGGCATCGTCCTCCAGGATGCGGAGGCCATGCCGCTGCGCCGCCTCCACGATGGCCCTGCGACGTGCCAGCGGCATGGTCACGGTGGTCGGGTTGTGGATCGTGGGGACGCAGTACAGCGCCTTGGGGCGCCCTTCGCGGCAGGCGGCCTCCAGGGCATCCGGCAACAGGCCCTCGGCATCGGCGGCAAGGCCGGCGAGCCGGAGGCCGAGCTGCGCGGCGGCCCCGCGCAGGCCGGGATAGGTCAGCCTGTCCGTCAGGACGAGGTCTCCCGCCCCGGCCAGGTTTCCCAGCGCGGCGAGCAGTGCCGGCTGCGCGCCGGGGCAGACCAGCACCCGCTCCGGATCGATCTCGCCCAGGGTAGGGCGCAGCCAGGCCGCGCCGGCCATGCGTTCCCCAGCCGTGCCGGCGCCGGGGCGGTAGGTCAGCAGATGGGCCGGCTCGCTGCGGGCCAGCAGGTGCACGAGGCCCTGTTGCAAGAGATCCTGCAGGGGCGGCTCCGCGGGGAGCGGCGGCAGGTTCATGCCCAGGTCCACCAGGCCCTCCGCCGGCCGGGCGCGGGGGGGCGGCGCCGGCTGCGCGCGGACGAAGGTGCCGCGCCCGACCGTCGCCTGCAGCAGGCCACGCCGGCGCGCCTCGGCATAGGCGCGGGTGATCGTGGTGAGATCGACCCCCAGGGCCTCGGCCAGCGCCCGATGGGTGGGCAACCGCTCGCCCGCGCGTAGCTCCCCGGCGGCGACGGCCGCCCCGATGGCATCCGCGATTGCGGTGTAGATCGGCCCCTCCATGCCCTGGAGGCGCGAGGTCCAGCCATGTTCCAAGTGCAGCGCCTTTGTCTTGCCGCGAAACCTGACAATCCGTATATTCGGTGCATATTCCGGCTTATTGTATGTATCAATTCCCTAATTGTATGGCAAGCGACATCAAGGCCGGACCGGAGAAAGCCAATGACCGAGAAGTCCCGGATCGCTCTGGGCGTCCGCCGTGGCCTGGGCCTGCGCTGCCCGCATTGCGGCGAGGGGCGCCTGTTCGGGCGCTTCCTCAAGGTGAGCGAGCACTGCGAGGCCTGCGGGGCGGACAACACCCGCTATCCCTCGGATGACGCTCCGCCCTACCTGACGCTGTTCCTTGTCGGCCACCTGATCCTGCCCTTCATGTTCTGGATGGACCGGGCCTGGGCGCCGGAACTATGGATCATGTTCGCCATCTGGCTGCCGCTGGTCGCTGTCCTCACCTTGGCCGCCCTGCCCTACATGAAGGGCGCCGTCGTTGGTTTCGCGTGGGCGACCGGCGTCACGCGCGAGAGCGCGCGACAGTAGGCGCCACCCTTCCCCCTTTAACGATCCTTCGGAGGACGCGCATGTTCCGCCGCCACGCCTTTATGGCCCTGATGATCCTGCCGACGCTCGCCACGGGCGTGGCCAGGGCCGCCGACCTGCCGCGCCAGCCCGTCCTGACCCTGGAAGCGGCACAGGAGGTTCTCGCGGCGGCGGAGGCCGAGGCGCGGAAGCAGGGCTGGCCGGGCGCCATCGCCGTGACCGATGCGGGCGGCGCGCTGCTGGCGATGCTGCGCATGGATGGCGCCGGCCCCGCCGCCGCCGAGATCGCCCCGGGCAAGGCGCGGACCGCCGCTATGTTCCGGCGCCCCAGCAGCGCCTTCGAGGAGGCCATCAACGGCCCCCGCCCGGCCGCGATCACCGGGGGCTTCGTGATGATGGCCGGCGGCCTGCCGCTGGTGGCGGAGGGGCAGGTGGTGGGCGCCATCGGCGTCTCGGCCGACACGCCGCAGCATGACGTGGCGATCGCCGAGGCGGGCCGCGCCGCGCTGCCGCACTGAGGCCGAGGCGCCGCGATGACGGCAGGCCGGGCCTTGATCGGCTGGATGGCGGTGGGCGGCCTCGCCGCCGGGGCCTTGGTGCTGGCGCTGCCCACCTCCGGGCCCACCTCCGGCCCCGGCGGCGGCGAACGGGCGGCGGCACCCGGCGGCTCCGCCCTCGCCTTGCTGCCGGAGGCCGATCCGGCCGCCGGCGCGCGGCTCTTCGGCCGCTGCGCCGCCTGCCACACGGTCGGCCCCGGGGGGCCGGACCTCAACGGGCCGAACCTGCATGCCGTGCTCGGGGCGCCGGTGGCCGGCAACAGCCGCCGCTACGGCTACACGCATGCCCTCCGGGCCGTGGGAGGCCAGTGGGACTTCGCGCGGATGGATGCCTGGTTGCAGGACCCGCAGCAGGTCGCGCCGGGGACCCGGATGGTCTTTTCCGGCCTGCCCTCGGCGCAGGACCGCGCGGATCTCATGGCCTATCTCAACCGCCAGGGTTCGAACCTGCCCCTGCCCGCCCCGCCGGCAGGAGATGCGCCCCGCTAGCGCGGGGCCGGTGCCGCAGCCTCCGCCAGTTGCGGCAGGATCTCGTCCCGCGCACGGGCGACGTCCTCGGGGAAGTCGATCTCGGTCCAGGGCAGCGCGCTGATGTCCACGGCGCGGAACCCCGCCGGCTCGGCCAGGATCAGGTCGCGGATGGCTTCCTCATACTCGACCTGCCGGCGCCCGGCGGCCAGATAGGCCTCGCAGCGGGTGGCCAAAGCGGCCGCCGTCGCGGCGGTGAAGCGGAAGAAGCCGACCGACTCGCCATGCCGGTCATGCGCGTGCTCGGGCTTCTTGCGGAAATCCACGATGGTCTCGCCGCGCAGGCAGATCTTCACCGGCTCGTCGCCCGGCTCGATGTTGCGGTCGAGCAGAAGGAGGTTCTCGTCCGCCCCTTCCACCAGCGGGGCGAGGATGCGCGGATCGTAGAGCACGTCGCCATCCATCAGCAGCAAGGGCTGGCCGGCGCGCAGCGCCTCGGCCTGCGCCGCCAGCGAGACCAGGCTGCCCTCGCGGTAGTGCGGGTTCTCGACGAAGCGAACGCGGCCGGGCCAGCCGAGCCGCGCCACCTCGGCCTCGATCAGCGCCCGCTGGTAGCCGACGGTGATGCTCACCTCGGCAACGCCGTGATGGCGGAGCGCAGCGAGATGTCGGGCGAGCAGGGTCTGCCCGCCGAATTCCAGCAGGATCTTCGGCCGGTCGTCGGCGGCGCCGAGACGGCGGCCGACACCGGCCGCCAGGATGATCGCAGAAGCGGGGCGCAATGCCGTCAAGCCGGGAAATTCCTGATGCTGGTCTCCGTGTTCCGTGAAGCTAGGGTGACAGTTCCGGGCTTGGCAAGGGCGGCCAGCCTGCTAGCTCTGCACCCGGTGTCTTCAGCATGGAGGAATTGCCTTGAGCAGTGCAGGCCCCCTGGCCGCGCGCGCCGGCGCGCCCGTTCCCGCTCGCGGCACGCGCTTCGCCGCCCTCCGGCGCGAGATCATGTCGCCCTCGCTCTCCTTCCTGATGGAGGCGCATGACGGCATGTCCGCCAAGATCGTGCAGGAGGCAGGCTTCCGCGGCGTCTGGGCCTCGGGGCTCACCACCTCGGCGGCGCTCGGCCTGCGCGACAGCAACGAGGCCTCCTGGACGCAGGTGCTCGACGTGCTGGAGTACATGGCCGACGCCACCACCCTGCCGATCCTGGTGGATGGTGACACCGGCCATGGCAACTTCAACAATGTGCGACGCTTCGTGCGCAAGCTCGGCGAGCGCGGCATCGCCGGCGTCTGCATCGAGGACAAGCTCTTCCCGAAGACCAACTCCTTCCTCGGCGAGGCGCAGCCGCTGGCCGACGTGGACGAGTTCTGCGGGCGCATCAAGGCCGGCAAGGACAGCCAGACCGACGACGACTTCGTGCTGGTCGCACGCGTCGAGGCGCTGATCTCCGGCCACAGCATGGAGGAGGCGCTGCGCCGCGCCGAGGCCTATCACGCGGCCGGGGCGGACGCGATCCTGATCCATTCGAAGAAGTCCACGGCGGACGAGATCTTCACCTTCACCGAGCGCTGGGGCAACCGCGCGCCGGTGGTGATCGTGCCGACCATGTACTACGCGACGCCGACGGACCTGTTCCGCCAGGCCGGCATCTCCACCATCATCTGGGCCAACCACCTGATGCGCTCCTCCATCGCGGCGATGCGCGAGACGGCGCAGCGCATCCACGAGGACGAGTCGCTGGTGCGCGTCGAGGGCAGCGTGGCGACGGTGAAGGACATCTTCCGCATCACCGGCAATGCCGAGCTGGAGGAGGCGGAGCGCCGATACCTGCCGGCCAAGCCCGCCGCTGGCGCGGTGGTGCTGGCGGCCGCCGGCGGATCGCTGGGCGGCCAGGCGCCGGACCAGCCCAAATGCATGGTGGACATCCGCGGCCAGTCGCTGCTGAAGCGGCTCGCCGGCACGCTGCGCGAGAGCGGCGTGCGCGACATCACCGTGGTGCGCGGCGACCGCAAGGAGGCCGTGGCGCTGCAGGGCGCGCGCCTGCTCGACAACGACCGCCATGCCGAGACCGGCGAGGCCTGGTCGCTGGCCTGCGCGCGCGAGGCGATCCGTGGCGAGACGGTGGTGGTCTATGGCGACGTGCTGTTCCGCCGCTACATCCTGGACAGCCTGCTGACCAGCAGCGCCGACGTGGTGATCGCGGTGGACACGCTGGCGGCGACGCAGTCGAATCCCGGGCCACGCGACCTCGTGGCGGCCGACCATCGCTTCTCCGGCGACTACCTGGATGACGAGCCGGCGCATCTGCGGCAGATGGGCGCCGATCTCGCGCCCGGCGAGGTCTGCGGCGAGTGGATGGGCCTCGCCCGCTTCAGCGCCCGCGGCGCCGAGTGGCTGCACGAGGAGATCGCGGCGCTGGAGGCGGAGGGGCTGCTGGAGCGGGCCGACATGCCGCTGCTGCTGACGCGGCTTGCGGCGCGGCATCCGGTGCGGGTCAAATACTTCACCGGCCACTGGCTCGACGTGGACACGCTGACCGACCTGGCCGAGGCGCGCAACTTCACCTGAGCGAGTGAGCATGATCACGGCCGATGAGTTCATCCGCGAGGCGGTCGGCGCCGGCTTCGACTTCTACACCGGCGTCCCCTGCAGCTTCCTGACGCCGCTGATCAACGGCGTGCTCTCCGATCCTGCCCTCGCCTATGTCGGAGCGGCGAGCGAGGGGGAGGCGGTGGCGATCGCCTCCGGCGCCTGGCTGGCGGGGCGGCGGACGGTGGTACTGTGCCAGAACTCCGGCCTCGGCAACGCCGTGAACCCGCTGACCTCGCTCAACGCGCCCTTCCGCATCCCCACTTTGCTGCTGACCACCTGGCGCGGCGAGCCCGGCATCCCGGACGAGCCGCAGCATGTGGTGATGGGGCAGATCACCCAGGACCTGCTCGCGCTGATGGGGCTGGAGCAGGCGCCCTTCCCCGCCGAGCCCGGCGCCCTGGCCCCCGCGCTGCGTCAGGCCGTGGCCCGGATGGAGGCGACGCAGCTCCCCTACGCCTTCGTGGTGCGCAAGGACGACGTGGCGGAGACCAGGCTGGAGCCGCGTCCCCTCCCCCTGCCCGGCCCCGGCCGGCGCGCCGACTTCCCCGCCGAGGGGCCGCGCCCCAGCCGGGCGGCGGTGCTTGAGCGTTTTCTGCAGATCGTGCCGGAGGAGGCGGCGGTGATCGCCACGACCGGCAAATGCGGGCGGGAGCTCTTCACCCTGGCCGACCGGGAGCAGCACCTCTACCAGGTCGGCTCCATGGGCGGGGCGAGCGGCATGGGGCTCGGCGTCGCGCTGCACACCGAGCGGCCGGTGGTGGTGCTGGATGGCGACGGCGCGGCGCTGATGAAGCTCGGCACCCTCGCAACCATCGGCGCCCAGGGGCCGCGCAACCTCATCCATGTGGTGCTGGACAACGGCGTGCATGATTCGACCGGCGGGCAGGCGACGGTCTCGGCCTCGGTGGACTTCGCCGCCATCGCGCTGGCCTGCGGCTACCAGTATGCCGCCGGCTGCGCCTCGCTGGACGGCTTCGCCGCCGCCTTCCGGGCGGCGCTGGCGCAGGGCGGGCCGGCGCTGATCCATCTGCGCATCGCGCCGGGCTCGATGGCCAGGCTCGGCCGCCCGACGGTGAAGCCGGAGGATGTGGCGCGGCGCTTCCGCGACTTCCTGGCGAGCCCGCTCGCCGCGCAGGAACCGGCTGCCGCGTGATCTGGTCCATATGATCTGGTCCACGGGGCTCAGCCTGCTGGTTGGGCTCTCCATCGCGGTGGCGCTGGTCGCCGCCAATGACCCGGGCGAGATCCTGCGCCTGCTGCTGGAGACAGGCTGGGGGCTGCTGGCCGTCATGGCCCTGAACGGCACGCAGATCGTCGCCTCGGCGCTCGGCTGGGCGCCACTGATCGACGATCCGCGCCGCCCGGGCCCGCTGGCCCTGGTGCGGATGCGCTGGATCCGCAACGCCACCAACGCGCTGCTGCCGGTGGTGCAGGCGGCAGGCGAGCTGGTGCGCGCGCAACTCCTGATGCGCAAGGGCGTGGCGCAGGTGAAGGTGATCGCCAGCCTCGCCGCCGACCTCGGCGCCGAGATGGTGACGCAGATCGCCTTCTCCCTGCTGGGCCTGGCGGTGCTGCTGCTGATCCCGCATCGCGGCGGCGGCTCCACGCTGCAATGGGCCGTCATCGGCACGGCGCTGGGGGCGGCGGTGACGGTGGTGTTCATCGGCGCGCAGCGCTGGGGGCTGTTCCGGCTGGTCGAGCGGCTGCTGCCGGGGCTGGCGGCGCGCGTCGGCTGGCATTCGATGGGCGAGCTGACGGGGCTGCACGACGCGGTGGTGCGGCTCTACCGCCAGCCCCGCCGCTTGTGGAAGAGCGGCGCCTGGCACCTCGCCTCCTGGCTGCTGGGCGTGCTGGAGACCTGGGCGGCGCTGCGCATCCTGGGCATCGAGGCCGGGCTGGGCGAGGCGCTGGTGATCGAGAGCCTGGGCCAGGCCGTGCGCAGCGCCGGCTTCTTCATCCCTGGCGCGCTGGGTGTGCAGGAGGGCGGCTATGTGCTGATCTGCACCCTGTTCGGCATTCCGCCGGAGCGTGCCATCGCGCTGGTACTGGTGCGGCGGCTGCGTGACGTGCTGCTGGGCATCCCCGGGGTGATCGCCTGGCGCTGGGAGGTGACCACGCGCCGCCCGGCCCCCCCCGCATCCCCGCCCTCCTCTCCAAGGGAGCCGCTGCATGAGCGATGAGCCGATCCTGCTGACCCCGGGGCCGCTGACCACCCATCCCGACACGCGCCGCGCCATGTTGCGCGACTGGGGCTCGCGGGACCCGGCCTTCATCGCCCTCACCGCCGAGTTGCGGAAGCGGCTGCTGGCCGTGGCGAACGGGGCGGCCACGCATGTGGCGGTGCCCTTGCAGGGCTCGGGCACCTTCATCGTCGAGGCCGCCATCGGCACGCTGGTGGGACCGGGGCAGAAGCTGCTGGTGCTGGCCAATGGCGCCTATGGCGAGCGGATGGTGAGCATCGCGCAACGCATGGGGCGGGCGGTCGAGGCGCTGCGCTGGCCGGAGGACCGCCCCGTCGAGCCGGCGCGGGTGGCCGAGGCGCTGCGGGCCGATCCCGCCATCACCCATGTCGCGCTGGTGCATTGCGAGACCACCACCGGCATCCTGAACCCGCTGGCGGAGACCGCCGCCGTGGTGGCGGAGGCCGGGCGGCACTTCCTGCTCGACGCCATGAGCAGCTTCGGCGCGCTGGAGATCGACCTCGCGGCCGTGCCGGTGACGGCCGTGCTGGCCTCCTCCAACAAGTGCCTGGAGGGCGTGCCTGGGATCGGCTTCGCGCTGATCACCCAGGCGGCGCTGGTGCAGGCGGAGGGCAACAGCCCATCGACCAGCCTTGACCTCTATGCCCAATGGCGGGGCTTCGGGAAGGACGGGCAGTGGCGCTTCACGCCCCCCGTGCAGGTGGTGGCGGCGCTGGTGGAGGCGCTGCGCCGGCTGGAAGCCGAGGGCGGGCCGGCGGCACGGCGGGCACGCTACCAGGCGAATTTCGACACGCTCTGGGCGGGGATGCGGCGGCTCGGCTTCGAGCTCTACCTCGACGAAGCCGTGCAGGCGCCGATCATCGCCACCTTTCGCATGCCCGCCGGCGGGAGGCTGGAGTTCCGGCGCTTCTACGATGCCCTGGCAGCCCGCGGCTTCCTGATCTACCCGGGCAAGCTGACCCAGGGGGAGAGCTTCCGCATCGGCTGTATCGGGGCGATCGGGCCGGAAGTGTTCGAGCGGTTGCTGCGGGTGGTGGAGGACGTGCTCACGCTTGGTTGAGCCGGCCGGGAGCGCCTGGCGGCGCGGCCCGGCGTGGTTCCGGCTGGCCCAGCAGCCCCGGATGCGGTCATCATGAGGACGGTGCGGCGGCCCTTGCGCCCCGGACCGGCAAGGCACAGATGGGGCCGATGCATGCCAAAGCCGTCCGCCACATCGGTGGCGCTGGATCGATGAGGCCGGGCGCATGAGCCAGCCAGTCCAGGGGCCGCTCCCTGAACGGGTGGTCAGCCTCAGCCGGGCGCGGGACGACAAGCTCTGGGCGGTGATCGTCGCCATTGGCCGGAAGCGGCGGATCGCCAACATCTATCCGAGCCGCGCCGCCGCGGATGCGGACTGCCACTGGCGTGAGCAGCAGGTGCGCGCCTATTCCAGCTTCCTGCTCAGCTCCAACATGCCGCTGCCGAACTACAGTGTCTCGCCCATGCGCCGAACCGACCTGCCGCGGGGATGGCGGCCGCTGCCGGCGCTGGGCTTCCTGCGCGGGCAGTTCGTCTGAGGCCCGCTCCTGTTAGCCAGTCCAGCAGTCAGCCATGGCCGATGCTCTCGACCCCATGGGGCAGCGGCGCCAGGAAGGCGAAGCCGATCTGATCGTCCTTGCGCCAGCGCCGCCGGGCGGGGATCGATGCGCCATCGGGCAAGTGGAGCTGAACGCATTCGGGAACGGCTTCCGCATGGCGCAGATGAACACGAGCGCCGCTGGCGGAGAGATCAAGCATCACGCCTTCAAGGCAGATGCCCCCAAAGGCGATCCGGGCACGCCGGATCATGCGGTTACGGCTCTCCCGGCGTGCATCCACCACCTTCTCGACCCCTCCGGATGACTTCATGGGCCATCCTCCTCCACGTATACCCTAAAACTTAACCAATTCTCAGAAATTCGACAATCCTGAAGCGCGGGCCGCCCGCACCTTGGCGAGCAGCGCATGATCGCCCGATCATTGGCAGGGCTGCGCACCCTCCCGACCAGCCGCCCCCGGCGGCAAGCAGATGGGAGGTCGCGCGGCGCCTTCAGCTCTGGCGGGCGCGCGCCTTCCGCCCGGAGAGGCCGAGCAGGATGGCGAGGACCGGCGTGATGATCGCGGCGGCGAAGAGCATCGGCACCGTGGCACCGATCCAGAGCAGGATGGGGACAAAGACCATCAGGTCATCCGGGTCCACCAGGATGCCAGGGGCGAGGTTCCAGCCCTGCACCTCGCCGAGCTTCAGGACATGGAGTTGCCAGAACAACGTGCCGATGCCGAGCCCCGCCAGGGCACCCAGGAAAGGTCCCCAGGCGCCAAGCGCCGCCACTAGACCCACGCCGAGGCCGAGAAAGGCGATGGCATTGGAGGTGCAGTCGGCGAGCAGGTCATAGACATGGCCGTCCGGGCTGGACTGGCCGGTCTGCCGCGCCAGTTCGCCATCGGCGCGGTCGAGCAGCATGGAAAGGAGGAAGATCACGCCGCCGATGGCCGGCCAGGGCGGCGCGGCGGCGAAGGCCAGCGCGGCGGCGAGGCCGGTCACAAGGCGCAGGCTGGTGATCTGATTGGGGGTGACGCCGCTGGGCGCGATGCGCCGCACGGCCGGGCGGACGATGAGATGGATGACGGTGTTGGCGCTCAAGTCGGACTCACGTGTTGGGCTTCGGGTCCCGCATGAAGCGGCGGGCAATGCGGATGAAGAAGGGCACGGTGGTCGGGCGCAGCAGGCGCGGATCGTAGCCGGCGAGGCGGCGGTCGTTCTCGGCCAGGCAGATGTCGATCAGCGCCGCGGCGCTCATCTCGACGCCGATGGAGTCGGAGGAGGCGGTGAAATTCGTGTTCTTCGATTCGCCGCCCAGGCTGCGGGCGAGCACCAGCCGGTCCCAGATCAGCACCGCCCAGACGGCGGCGGTCTTGGCCAGGAACCAGGGCTTGCGCCACCAGGGCTGGCGCGCGCGCTGCCAGGCGGCCCAGTTGGCGAAGAAGAGGATATGGCGGGCCTCCTCCTGGATCACCGGCTCGAAGGTATCGACCAGGTCGGGCGGGAAGAAGCCGGAGCGCCGCGCCGCATCGAAGAGGCCGAAGGCGAAGAAGCTGTCGATGCACTCGCTGTAGCCGGTGCGCATCCAGCCCCATTCGACGTCCCGGTAGCCCGTGTATTCCGGCTCCGGCTCCAGGATGACGCCATAGGCCTCGACGAGGTTGGAGAGCACCTTCTTGTGGCGTGCCTCCTCGTTGCCGTCCATCACCATGGCCTCGCGCAGCAGCGGGTCCTGGATGGTGGCGGCATAGTCGAGCACGCGCAGCGAGGCGCGGCCCTCGGTCTGCACCGCGATGTCCCAGATCGGCAGGCTGGTGAGGCGGGCATGCGCCTCGGGGTCCAGCTTCGGCCAATCCAGCACGCGCGGCTTGTAGGGGTTGTGGGTCTCCAGCAGCATCCGCGCAAACATTTCCATATGCGCGGCGCTGCCGGTGCGCACCCGTCCTGGCTGGTCGAAGGTCCAGTGGCGGGCGGTGTGGTCGGCCTTGGCGACTGTGGGGCTGTCGAGGGCGACAGACTCCGGGGGAGGACTTGACGACATGCGAGAACCCGATGATCAGGCGCGGGGGCCATTACTGGAACCCTATTAGCGATCCTCCCTTAGGGAAGCGCAACCCGCCCACCCAGGAAACCCTGGCTCTACCCGCTTGGCGGGGCCTGCTTCCGGAGGCGCTTCCCGCCCTGCCAGCAAGGTGCCGATGTGACCACCCGGACGCCCCTGACCGCCCGCATCGTCAGCGCCAGCGCGCGCCATCCGTGGATCACGATCCTGCTGGCGCTGCTGCTGGCGGGGGTGGCGGGGCTGCATGCCAGCCGCCACTTCGCCATGACCACGGACACCGCCGAACTGATCTCGCCGGACCTGGACTGGCGGCGCGGCGAGCTGGATTTCGACGCCGCCTTCCCGCAGCAGCAGGACCTGATCGTGGCGGTGGTGGACGGCGCGACGCCGGAACTGGCGGAGCAGGCGGCGGCGCAGCTCGATGAACGCCTGCGGGCCGAGGGGAAGCTGTTCCGCAGCGTGCGGCGGCCGGAAGGCGGCCCCTTCTTCGCCCGCAACGGGCTAATGCTGCTGCCGCAGGATGAGGTGCAGGCCACGCTCGACCAGTTGATCGAGGCGCAGCCCTTCCTCGGCCCGCTGGCGGCCGATCCCAGCCTGCGCGGCATCATGGGCGCGCTCGACACGGTGCTGGACGGGGTGAAGCGCGGCCAGGCGAGCCTGGCGCAGGTGGAGCGCCCGCTGGAGCGGCTCGGGGCGGCCTTCGGCGCGGTGCAGGAGGGCCGGCCGGCCTTCTTCTCCTGGCAGGCGCTGTTCAGCGACGAGGCGCCGGGGGCGCGGCAGACGCGGCGCTTCATCCTGGTACAGCCGGTAATGGACTATTCGGCCTTGCAGCCGGGCAAGGCGGCCAGCGATGCCGTCCGCGCGGCGGCGCGGGACCTGTCGCTGGACCCGGCGCATGGGGTGACGGTGCGCCTGACCGGACCGGTGCCGATGGCCGACGAGGAATTCGCCTCCCTCTCCGAGAATGCCGAGGTCATGGCCGCCGCCATGCTGCTCGCCCTGGTGGCGATGCTCTGGCTGGCCGTGCGCTCGGCCCGGCTGGTGGTGGCGATCCTGGGGACGGCGCTGCTCGGGCTGGTGATGACGGCGGGGCTGGGGCTGCTGGTCGCCGGGCGCTTCAACCTGATCTCGGTGGCCTTCATCCCGCTCTTCCTGGGGCTGGGCGTGGATTTCGGCATCCAGCTCTGCGTGCGCTTCCGCGCCGAGCGGTCGCGGCATCCCGGGTTGCAGGAGGCGCTGGGGGCCGCCGGGGGCGCGGTGGGCGGTGCGCTGGCACTGGCGGCGGTGGCGACGGCGGTGGGCTTCCTCGCCTTTCTGCCGACCAGCTATCTCGGGGTCTCGGAACTGGGCGCCATCGCCGGCGCGGGGATGATCGTGGCCTTCCTGCTCAGCATCACCCTGCTGCCGGCGCTGGTGGTGGTGCTGCGCCCGCCCGGCGAGCGCGCCGAGGTGGGCTGGCCGGCGCTGGCGCCGCTGGACGCTTGGCTGCGGCGCTGGCACCGCGCGGTGATCGCCGGCTGGGCCGTGGCGGGGCTCGTGGCCCTGGCACTGATGCCGCTGCTGCGCTTCGACTTCAACCCGCTGCACTTGCGCAGCGCCGAGGCGGAATCCATGTCCACCCTGCATGACCTGATGCAGGACCCGGACCGGACCCCGAACACCATCGACGTGCTGGCCCCTTCCCTCGCGGAGGCCGATGCGCTGGCCGCGAGGCTGTCCCGCCTGCCTGAGGTGTCGCAGGTGGTGACGCTGAGCAGCTTCATCCCGGCTGGCCAGGAGGAGAAGCTGGCCGCCATTCAGGATGCCGCGGACCTGCTCTCGCTGACGCTTGACCCCGTTACCGTGCGGCCGCCCCCCTCGGATGCAGAGGTGGCGCGGAGCATGGCGGAGACCGCTGCCGCGCTGCGCCAAGCGGCGGGCGATGCGGCGGAGCCGCCGGCCCAGGCGGCGCGGCGTCTGGCTGGGGCGCTGGAGCAGCTGGCCCAGGGACCGGCCAGCCGGCGGGCAGCGGCGCAGGCCGCGCTGGTGCCGCCGCTGCACATCCTGCTCAACCAGGTCCGGGAGTTGCTGAAGGCGGCGCCGGTGACGGGCCAAAGCCTGCCGGAGGCGCTGGCCGCGGACTGGGTGGCGGCCGACGGGCGCGCGCGCATCCAGGTCTTCCCGCGCGGCGATTCCAATGACAACGCGGTGCTGCGCCGCTTCTCGGCGGCGGTGCAGGCGGTGGCGCCGCAGGCGACGGGCGTGCCGATCTCCATCCAGGGCGCGGCGGACAGCATCGTCACCGCCTTCCTGGAGGCCGGGCTGCTGTCAGGCATCGCCATCGCCGCACTGCTGGCTTTGGTGCTGCGCCGCGTGCGGGACGTGCTGCTGACGGTGGCGCCGGTGCTGCTCAGCGGCCTGCTCACGCTGGGCTCCTGCGTGCTGCTGGGCCTGCCGTTGAACTTCGCCAATATCATCGCCCTGCCGCTGCTGTTCGGCATCGGCGTGGCCTTCAACATCTACTTCGTCATGGCCTGGCGGCAGGGCGAGACCGGCCTGCTGCCCTCCAGCCTGACGCGCGCCGTCCTGTTCAGCGCCCTGACCACGGCGACCGCCTTCGGCAGCCTCTGGCTCTCGCACCACCCTGGCACGGCCAGCATGGGGCAGTTGCTGGCGCTCTCGCTGGCTTGGGTGCTGGCGACGACGCTGCTGCTGCAGCCGGCGCTGCTGGCACGGCCACCGAAGCGGGACTGAAGGCAGGAGCGGCCTGGCGGGAGGGAGATGCCGCCTCCCGGCAAGCTCAGCCCTGCATCAGGCGGTCGGCCAACTCGTTCAGGCGCTGCACCAGCAGGGTGGCGCCGCCCTGCCGTACGCTGGCGGAGAATTCGGAGCGGCGCATGGCAAGCTCGCTGATTGAGTCGTGCAGGACGTCCACGATCTTCCATCCGCTGCCGGAATTCCGCATGCGGTAGGTGAGATCGACCGGCGACTCGCCCGGGTTGATCAGCCGGGTCTTGACGATCTTCTCCTCGCCATGCGGCTCGACGCGGTCGGTGACGAAGCTCTGCCCGCTGAAGCCGCTGAAATTCCGCGCATAGCTGGCGATGCTCATGCGGGTGAAGGCCTCCGTCACCGCCGCCTGCTCCGCCGGCGAGAAGCCGGACCACCGGGAGCCGACCGCCAGCCGGGCCATGGCCGGCAGATCGAAGGCCTGGCGGACGGCGGGCTCCAGGGCGCGATAGCGTCCCTCGATGCCCAGGGCCTTCGCCTGTCGCATGACCTCCAGCAGCTTCTGATGGAACTGCTCGATCTGCGCGGCGGCCGGATCGGCGGGCTGCGCGAAGGCCGGAGCCGCGGCCAGCAGAAGGCCGAAGGCGAGGACGGGGCGGCGCGGAATGCTCATCGGCTCGTGCTTAGCACAGCGCGGAGGAAGGAACAGAGCGCAGCGCGTGCGATCCGTGGCTGCGCGAAACCCACGCGATAAAGACGCGTTGGGACTTGCCTGTGGCCGGCGGTGCAGGGCCCACCTTCATCGGCATGGCGGTACGGGGTGCACGCGCAAGTGTGAAGGCGGGCGGCATCGCGGCGCGCGGCGTGGTAGTCCAGTGTGCGCGGCTCAGCGGCGCCAAGGTCGGGTTTTCCTCGCCTCCCGCTCCCAGCAATGCTTGGATGCGCAATGTTACATGGCGGCATGCCAAGACGGAGGAATGGCCTGCATGCGGGTTCTTCTAGCTCAACCCCGTGGTTTCTGTGCCGGGGTCGTGCGGGCGATCGAGATCGTTGAACGTTCCCTGGAGAAGTTCGGTGCTCCGGTTTATGTCCGCCACGAGATCGTGCACAATCGGCATGTGGTGGAAAAGCTGAAGCAGAAGGGGGCCATTTTCGTCGAGGAGCTGACGGAGATCCCGGACGGCGCGGTGACGATCTTCAGCGCGCATGGCGTCGCGCAGGGCGTGATGGACGAGGCGCGGCAACGCGGCCTGCCGGTGCTGGACGCCACATGCCCGCTGGTCTCCAAGGTGCATGCCCAGGGCAAGCAGTATGTGACGCGCGGCCGCACGCTGGTGCTGATCGGCCATGCCGGGCATCCCGAGGTGGAGGGCACCATCGGCCAGGTGGGTGCGCCGGTGCATCTTGTTTCCACCGTTGAGGAAGTGGCCCGACTCGACCTGCCGGACGATACGCCGGTGGCGTATGTGACGCAGACCACGCTGAGCGTGGATGACACTCGCGGCGTCATCGCGGCGCTGCGGGCGCGGTTCCATGATCTGCAGGGGCCGGACGTCTCGGATATCTGCTATGCCACCCAGCACCGGCAATCCGCCGTGCGCGAGCTGTGCGAAGCGGTTGAGCTGCTGCTGGTGGTGGGCAGCCGGAAGAGTTCCAACTCCAACCGCCTGCGCGAGATCGGGGTGGAGCAGGGCCTGCCGAGCTATCTGATCGCTGATGGGAGCGAACTGGACCCCGCTTGGCTGGAGGGCGTACGGACGGTTGGCCTGACCGCCGGCGCCTCCGCGCCCGAGGAGCTGATCCTCGACGTCATCGCCGCGCTGCGCCGCCATGCAGACGTGGAGGTTGCGCAGATGAGCGGCGTGCAGGAAGAAATCGAGTTTCGCCTGCCGGGCGAACTCCGGAACAGCGAATCGCGGCCGGCCGAGTTTGGAACGCCCGCCGCGGCGGCCATGCGGCCGGACTAAAAGGAAGGAAGGCAGCCTTGGGAATTCCGCTGCTGCAGGCGGCCCGAATCGGGGCCTATGTGGTCGGCCAGCATCTGCGGGGGCGCAAGCGCTATCCCCTTGTGCTGATGCTGGAGCCGCTGTTCCGCTGCAACCTCGCCTGCGCGGGCTGCGGCAAGATCGACTATCCCGCGCCGATCCTGAACCAGCGCCTCTCCTATGAGGACTGCATGCAGGCGATCGACGAATGCGGCGCGCCCGTGGTCTCGATCGCCGGTGGCGAGCCGCTGCTGCACAAGGAGATGCCGCAGATCGTCCAGGGCTACCTGGCCCGGAAGAAGTTCGTCATCCTCTGCACCAACGCCCTGCTGCTGGCCAAGAAGATCGACGACTACAAGCCGCACCCGGCCTTCACCTGGTCCATCCACCTGGATGGCAACCAGGCGATGCACGACAAGTCGGTCTGCCAGCGCGGCGTCTATGACACGGCGGTGGAGGCGATCCGGCTGGCGAAGTCCAAGGGCTTCCGCGTCAGCATCAACTGCACCCTGTTCAACGACGCCGACCCGGCGCAGGTCGCCGGCTTCCTGGACGACATGAAGGCGCTGGGGCTGGATGGCATCACCGTCTCGCCCGGCTATGCCTATGAGCGCGCGCCGGACCAGCAGCACTTCCTGAACCGCACCAAGACGAAGGAGCTGTTCCGCGGCATCCTCTCGCGCGGGCGGGGCGGCAAGAACTGGCCCTTCAGCCAGTCCACCATGTTCCTGAACTTCCTGGCGGGCAACGAAGCCTATCACTGCACGCCCTGGGGCAACCCGACGCGCACCGTGTTCGGCTGGCAGAAGCCCTGCTACCTGCTCGGCGAAGGCTATGCGAAGACCTTCAAGGAGCTGATGGACGACACGGAATGGGACAAGTACGGCGTCGGCAACTACGAGAAATGCGCTGACTGCATGGTGCATTCCGGCTTCGAGGCGACCGCCGTGCAGGACACGCTGCGCCACCCGCTGAAGGCGTTGGGGGTGGCGGTGCGCGGCGTGCGCACCGAGGGGCCGATGGCGGAGGATATCCCGCTCGACCGGCAGCGGCCGGCGGAATACGTCTTCTCAGGCCATGTCGAGCGGAAGCTCGCCGAGATCCGGCGCAGCAAGCCCGACGCCAAGAAGACGATGGCCGCGGAGTAGCGCGCGGAAGGCTCGCTCCGCCTCCCAGCCGGTGCGGATCAGGGCGGGAAGCTGCCCAGGCCGCGCGGCGAGCGAGCGCAGCACGGCCGGGAGATCCATCCCGCCATCAGGCCGCATCCCCACCCGAGCGGCGGGCGGCAGGCTGCGGCCGGCGGCGTCCGAGATGACACGGGCCGCCGCGAAGGGCAGGCCGTGGCGGCGCGCCACGCGGGCGCCGATATGCGATTCCATGTCCACCGCCATCGCGCCGGTGCGGGCGTGCAGCGCCGCTTTCTCCGCCGCCTCGGCCACCATCCGATCGCTTCCGAGGAAGAGGCCCTGCCCCGCTGACAGGCGCGCGGCGAGGCGGGCGGTCCAGGCCGGGTCGGTAGGGAGGACTTTGTCGCCGTCCAGCACGGCCTTCGCCACAAGCCAGTCTCCAGGGCGGAGAGTGGGTGCCAGCGCGCCGGCGATGCCAATGCTGATCAGGCCGCGCGCCCCCTCCCCTGCCAGTTCGTCGAGCGCCGCCTCCAGCCGCGCCGCATCCCCGCCGCCCGTCACCGCCTGAATCCCCGGCCCGGCGAGGAGGCGTGCCTCCCGCCGCAGGCCGGTCGCGACCAGGACCCTCACATGCCCTGCGCCGGGCGCGTGTGGTTGCCGCGCCGCAGGTTGCGGTAGCGCGCCAAGGCCCAAAGCGGGAAGAACTTCGGGTAGCCGTGGTAGCGCAGGTAGAAGACGCGCGGGAAGCCGCCGCCGGTATAGGCCTCCTGCGGCCAGAGCCCCGTCTCGTCCTGATTGTGCAGCAGCCAGGCGATGCCGCGCGTCACCGCCGGATGGTCCACCTCCCCCGCCGCCATCAGGCCGAGCAGCGCCCAGGCGGTCTGCGAGGCGGTGGAGGGAGCGGGTTCGTACCCGCTGTAGTCCAGGCGGTAGCTCTCGCAGCCCTCGCCCCAGCCGCCATCGGGGTTCTGAATGGCGAGCAGCCAGTCGGCGGCCTTGCGCACCATGGGCGTGGTGCCGTCGAAGCCCGCCGCGTTCAGCGCGCAGAGCGCCGACCAGGTTCCGTAGATGTAGTTCACGCCCCAGCGGCCGAACCAGCTTCCATCCGCCTCCTGCTCGCGCTCCAGATAGGCGAGCGCGGCGCGCATGCGTGGGCTGTCCTGCGGTTCGCCGAGCTGCGCCAGCATGCTGACGCAACGGGCACTGACATCGGCGGTCGGCGGGTCGAGCAGCGCCCCATGGTCGGCGAAGGGGATGTTGTTGAGGTAGTGGTGGGTGTTGTCGGCGTCGAAGGCACCCCAGCCGCCATCGCGGCTTTGCAGGCCGGTGGTCCATTCGGCGCCGCGCGCGATGGCCTCGTCATAGTCGCGGCCGAGGCGGAGCTGGTCGCGGGCGCGGTCCATCGCCATGACGACGACGGCGGTGTCGTCCAGGTCGGGATAGTGGGCGTTGCGGTACTGGAAGGCCCAGCCGCCGGGCCGCACGTCAGGGCGGCGCGCGGCCCAGTCGCCCTTCACCTCCAGCTCCTGCAGCGGCTTCAGCCAGGCGAGACCGCGCGCGGCGGCGGAGCCGGCCTGCTCGCCGCCCGCCTCCATCAGCGCGTGGCAGGCCAGCGCCGTGTCCCAGACCGGGGAGACGCAGGGCTGGCAATAGGCTTCCTCCTCCCGGATGATGAGCAGCTTCTCCACCGCCTGGCGCGCGGTGGCGCGGTCCGGGTGCTCGGGCGGATAGCCGAGCGCGTCATACATCATCACGGCATTGGCCATGGCGGGGTAGATGGCGCCGAGGCCATCCTCGCCGTTCAGCCGCTCGGTGACGAACTGCGCGCAGCGGGCAATGGCGCGGCGGCGCAGGTTCTTGGGCCAGAGGGGCTCGGCCAGCTTCAGCACCACGTCCAGCCCGTTGAAGAAGGCGGCCCAGCCGGGGCTGCGGTGGCTCGGCGCCTTGCGGCGCGGCGCGCGGCGCGCGGCGAAAAGCTCGGGGATGCGCACGCCGCGCGGGTTGCGCGCGCGGACGCGCAACGCCTGCAGCACCAGCAGCGGCACCAGCACCGTGCGCGCCCAATAGGACATCTTCGAGATGTGCACGGGGAACCAGCGCGGCAGCAGCATCATCTCGACCGGGATGGTCGGCACGCGGCGCCAGGGCAGCTCGCCATAGAGCGCCAGCAGGATGCGGGTGAAGACATTGGCGCGCCCTGCCCCGCCCGCCGCCAGGATGGCCGCGCGCGCCCGGCGCATATGCGGGGCCTCCGGGTCGTCGCCGATCATCTTCAGGCAGAAATAGGCCTTCACCGAGGCGCTGATGTCGAAGGCGCCGCCATGGAAGAGCGGCCAGCCGCCATGCTCGCCCTGGATGCGGCGGAGATAGGCGCCGATGCGGCGCTCCAGGTCCAGGTCATCCGGCTCGGCGAGGTGGTGGCGCAGCAGCACGTATTCGGCGGGGATGGTGGCGTCGGCCTCCAGCTCGAAGACCCAGTGGCCGTCCTCCCGTTGCAGGCCGAGCAGCGCCTCGGTGGCGCGGCGCAGGCTCGCCTCAGTTTCGTCCAGCGTCACCCCGGCTGCGTCGGCGGTGTGGAACAGGGTGTCCGTCATGCCGGCACCGCCTCCCGCGCGCGCTGCGGCAGGGACTGGGCGAGCGCCGCCGCCGTCTCGCCGGAGCGCAGCGCGCCCTCGATGGTGGCGGGTAGGCCGGTCGCGGTCCAGTCGCCGGCGAGGAAGAGGTTGCGCCAGCGCGTGCGCGCGGGCGGGCGACGGGCCTCCTGCGCCGGCGTGGCGGCGAAGGTGGCGCGCTTCTCCTTGACGATGCGGCAAGGCGGCGGCCCCGGCGGCAGGCGGTGGGCGGCGGCGATGTCGGCCCAGAGGCGTTCGGTAAGGGTATCTGTCTCCATGTCCAGCAGCGAGTCGGCAGCACTGACGGTGACCGAGAGCCGGTCGGGGAAGGCGAAGATCCATTCCGCCGTGCCGCCGATCAGGCCGAGCATGGGCGGCAGGCCTGGTGGCGGGGCGAGGCGGAAATGGGCGTTGAGGATGGCGCGGTGGGCGTCCGGCACGGTCAGGCCGGGCAGCAGGTCCTGCGCCACCCAGGGCGGCACGGCCAGCACCAGCGCATCCTCGGGCGCCAAGGGCACGGTGCCGTCGGCGAAGGCGAGCGCCGCCACGCGCTCACCCTCCAGTTCCAGGGCGCGCAGGCGGCGGCCGAGGCGGATGCCGGCGCCGGTCTGCCGCAGCCGCTCCAGCGCGGGATCGACGAAGGCGGCGGCGAGGCTCGGGGTGGCGATGCGCGGCAGGCTGGCATGGCCGCCGCGCGCCAGGGTTTCGCGGATGACGGCACCGGCGAGGTCGGCAAGGCCCTCCTCCGGCTCCGTGTTGAGGGCGGCGAGCAGGAAGGGGCGCAGCAGCCGGTCCCAGAGGGGGCCATGGCAGGCCAGGACCTCGCCGATGCGCCGGCCGGGGTGGCGCCGTGTCAGGGTGGCGAGGGCGAGATAGTCGCGCGGCTGGGTGCCGGGCACGCGGCGGCCGGGATGCAGCACCCACCAGGGCAGCCGCCCGGCATTCGGGCGCAGCGTCCAGCCCTCCCCGCTGCGCAGGTCCTGGAAGGCGAATTCCGGGCGGGCGGGACCGGTCAGACGGTCCTCGGCGCCGATGGCGCGCAGGTAGCGGCCGACGGCGGCATTGCCGGAGAGGACAAGGTGGTTGCCGTTGTCGAGCACCATGCCCAGGCGGGCATCGTGATAGGAGCGGCAGCGGCCGCCGGCCTGCGCCGCCGCCTCGGAGAGTTCCACCGGGATGCCCCGCGCGGCCAGCGCGACGGCGGCCGAAAGCCCGGCGAGGCCGGCACCGATGACATGCACCCGCATGGTCAGCCCAGCACGCCGCGCTGCGCGACGATCCAGAGCAGGCGCCGCTTGCTGAGCCGCACGCGCTGGCGCGGCGGCGCCCAGCCCCGCGCCTCCATGTCCCGCAGCAGGGCCTGGTAGACCGCGGCCATCAGGCGCGGCGCCAGCAGGCGGCCGCGCGGGCGGGCACGCAGCAGGCGCTCCGCCGCGGCGAAATGCGCGCGCGCCTCGGCAGCCAGGGGACGGCAGGCGAGGTCCAGGCGCGGATCGGCGATCACCGCCTGCGGCTCGGTCGTGGCGATGCCGGCCTCGGCCAGGAGCTCGCGCGGCAGATAGAGGCGGCCAATGGCGGCGTCCTCGTCGAGGTCGCGCAGGATGTTGGTCAGTTGCAGCGCGCGGCCGAGCTCGTGGGCCAGTTCCTCGCCCGGCGTGGGGTCCATGCCGAAGATGCGGGTGGAAAGGCGGCCGACGGCGCTGGCCACGCGGTCGCAATAGAGGTCGAGCGTCGCGCGGTCCGGCGCGCGGATGTCGGCCGCGACGTCCATCGCCATGCCGTCGATCACCGCCAGGAAATCCGGCTGCCGCAGGCCGAAACGGTGCACGGCCTCGGCCAGGAAGGCGGCACGCCCGGCGGGGTGGCCGGCATAGAGGGCTGCGAGGTCGGCGCGCCAGGCCTCCAGCGCCGCGGCGCGCTCGGGACGCGGGCGCGTGCCGTCATCGGCGATGTCGTCCACCTGCCGGCAGAAGGCGTAGACGGCGAACATGGCCGCGCGCTCGGCCTTCGGCATCAGCCGCATCGCCGTATAGAAGGAGCTGCCGGACTGCCGCGCCTGGAGGGCGGCGGATTCGGTGGTGGACGCCGTCGGAGCGGTGGCGAGGCTCATGCGCGGCCTGCCATCGCCTGCGCGCGGCCCTTCCACTGGCCACCACGCCCGCGCCAGACCTGCAGCGCGGATTGCAGGGTGAACAGCGCATAGGCGGCACCGATCACCGGCAGGGCGGCACCCCAGAGGGGCGAGACACGGTAGAAGCGAAGCATGGGCTGGAAGGCCAGCGCCATCAGTGCCCAGGCGGCGAGGCCGAGGAGGCGGGCAGGCCCGGTGCCGGCCAGGGCCAGGGCGGGAGGAACGAGATAGGTCAGCACCATGCCGGCCAAGGTACCCGCCAGCAGCAGCGGCGAATAGCCGAGCTGGGCATAGGCCGAGCGCGAGACCATGCGGCCGATCTCCGCGACGCTCTCATAGGGCCGCAGGCTCACCGCGCGGCGGGTCAGGCCGAGCCAGATGGGGCCTTGCGCCTTCATGCGGCGGCCGAGGGCGCAGTCGTCGATGATCTCGGTGCGGATGGCGGCGATGCCGCCCGCCGCCTCCAGCGCGGTGCGGCGCGCCAGCATGCAGCCGCCGGCGGCGGCGGCCATGGCGCGGTCCCGGCGGGCCACCCAGGCGAAGGGATAGAGCATCTGGAAGAAGAAGACGAAGGCGGGGATCAGGAAGCGCTCGGCGCGCGTCGCGCAGGAGAGCTCGGCCATCAGCGAGACCAGCGCGCAGCCGCCCTGCTCCGCCCGCGCCACCAGGGCGCGCAGGTTGTCGGGGGAATGGCCGATATCGGCATCGGTCAGCAGCAGGTATTCGGGCGGCGCGGCGCTTTCGGCCGCGTGGCGCGCGCCCTGCTGCATGGCCCAGAGCTTGCCGGTCCAGCCCTTCGGCAGCGGCGCGCCGGGGATGATGTCGAGGCGGCCGGTGGCGCCAAGGGAGGCGGCGGCGGCGCGGGCGGCCGCCGCGGTGCCGTCGGTGCTGCCGTCATCCACCAGCACCACGTGGAAGGGGCCGGGATAGTCCTGTTGCAGCAGGCTGCCGATGGAGCGGGCGATCACCGCCGCCTCGTCGCGCGCCGGGACGACGGCGGTGACGGAAGGCCAACGGGCGGGCTCCGGCGGGGTGTCGCGGTCGTCGCGCTGGCGCGCCAGCCAGAAGCCGCCGCGGCCGAGCAGCAGATAGAGCCAGATCGCCAGCGCCAGCAGGCCGAGCAGAATGGAAGGCATCACGCCAGGTAGCCTGCGCTGCGGAACCAGGCCAGGGCGTCGGCCACGCCCTCCTCATAGGGGCGGGCGCGGTAGCCGAGCTCGCGCTCGGCCTTGGCCGAGGTGAAGAACATCCGGTAGCGCGCCATGCGCAGCCCATCGCGCGTCAGCAGCGGCTCCTTGCCGGTCAGGCGCGCCACGGCCTCGGCGCCGAGGGCCAGCGGGAAGAGCGGGGTGCGCGGCAGGCGGATGCGCGGCGGGCGGCGGCCGGTGCGCTGCGCGATCTCGGCCAGCAGGTCGCGCAGCAGCAGGTTCTGGCCGCCGAGGATGTAGCGCTCGCCGGTCCGGCCGCGCTCCAGCGCCAGCAGGTGGCCCTGCGCGATGTCGTCCACATGGGCGAAGTTCAGGCCGGTGTCCACGAAGGCGGGAATGCGGCCGCGCGCGGCATCCAGGATCATGCGGCCGGTCGGCGTCGGGCGGATGTCGCGCGGGCCGATCGGGGTGGAGGGATTGACGATGACGGCGGGCAGCGCGTCGCGCGCCACCATCTCCTCCACCACGCGCTCGGCCATGGTCTTGCTGCGCTTGTAAGCGCCGATGGCCTCCTCGGGCCGTTGGGCGGCGGTCTCGTCCACCGGAGCGGTGGCGCCGGCCACCTTGAGGGTCGCGACGCTGCTGGTGTGGACGATGCGCTCCACGCCGGCCGCCAGCGCCGCGCGCATCAGCACCCGCGTGCCCTCGACATTGACGCGCAGGATCGTGGCGGGATCGGGTGCCCAGAGGCGGTAGTCGGCCGCGACATGCACAAGGCAGCGGACACCGCGCAGGGCGGCACGCAGCGAGGCCGCGTCCTCCAGGTCGCCCTGGACGGTTTCGCAGGGAAGGCCCGCGAGGTTGGCCGCCGGGCTGGAGGCGCGGACGAGCGCGCGCACGCGCAGCCCACGCCGGATCAGCACGCGCAGGACGGCCGAGCCAAGGAAGCCAGAACCGCCCGTGACCAGCACAGAGTCGCCTGGGCGCAGGGCGAAAGCCACCCCCGGCGCGTTCTGGGCACCGTGCTCCCATGAGAAGTTGTGGTCGTTGTCCGTCGCTGATCCCCCTGTCCGGCGTCGGGCGCGCATTCTGGCCTCGGGCGCGGCAGCCCGCCAGCGCAGGAAGTGGCCGACTCCCGCACCTGTGAAGCGGATTACCGCACGGCCGTCCAGTGCCTCCACCTCCTCGGCCGGGCCACAGGCCTCTGCTCCGCCGGAGCGCCAGACTGGCAGAAAAAAGAAGGGGGTTCGGGGGAATTCCTCCCCCCGGACTTAGTCCAGCAGCTTGTCGATGGTGATCGGCAACTCGCGGATGCGCTTGCCCGTGGCGTGGAAGACGGCATTGGCGATGGCCGCCGCCGTGCCGACGATGCCAATCTCGCCCAGCCCCTTCACGCCGAGCGGGTTGGCCTTGCTTTCCTCCTCATCCACGAACAGGACGTCGATGTCGTGGATGTCGGCGTTCACCGGCACGTGGTACTCGGCGATGTTGTGGTTCATGAAGCGGCCGAGGCGGTGGTCGAGCATGCTCTCCTCGGTCAGCGCCATGCCGATGCCGAACACCACGCCGCCGATGATCTGCGAGCGCGCGGTCTTGGGATTGATGATGCGGCCCGCGGCGATGGCATCCACCACGCGCGTCACGCGGACGACGCCGAGCTCCTCGTCCACCCGCACCTCGGCGAAGACGGCGGCGTGGGTGTAGGGAGCGAACTTCGCCATGTTCCCCTTGTCGGGTGCCGTGGTCTCCTCCTGCTCGATACGGTCCACGCCGCCGGCGCGCATGGCATCGGCGAAGCTGACGAAGCGGGAGGGATCGTTGCGCAGGGAAAGACGCCCGCCGCCGAAGACGACATGGTCGAGATCGGCATTGGCGAGCGGTGAGTTCTCCATCTGGCGCGCGTATTTGAAGAGCGTCTCGCGCACGGCGTAGCAGGCCGCCTGCACGGCGGAGCCGGCCGAGGCGGCGGTCCAGGAGCCGCCCTCGATGGGCGAGGTGGGCAGGGAGGAATCGCCGATCCGCGCCGTCACCTCCTCCATGCGCAGGCCGAACGCGTCGGCGCCAATCTGCGTCAGGATGGTGTAAGTTCCGGTGCCGATATCCGCCGTGGCGGTGGCCACTTCGAGCCGGCCATCGGCGGTCAAGGTGGCGCGGGCGCTGGCCTGCTGCATCCCCGCCTCCCAGATGCCGGTCGCCATGCCCCAGCCGATCAGCTCCCGTCCCTCCCGCATGGAACGAGGCAGGTGATTGCGCCTGGCCCAGCCAAAGCGCTCGGCGCCGAGGCGGTAGGCGGCACGCAGCTCCTTGCTGCTGAACTGCTTGCCGGTGTTCTGGTCCATCTCGGCGTAGTTGCGCAGGCGCAGTTCCAGGGGATCGAGCTTCAGCGCATGCGCCAGCTCGTCCATGCCGGATTCCAGCGCGAACATGCCGAGCGGCGCGCCCGGCGCGCGCATGTCGAGCGGCGTATAGGTGTCGATCTTGGACAGCCGGTACTTCAGATCGACATTGTCGCAGTGGTAGGCGAGGCCGGACCAGTTCACCACGACCTCCTGGTAGTCCTCGAAGGACGAGGTGCCGGCGATGGCCTCATGCCGGATCGCCTGCAGCTTGCCGTCCGGTTCTGCGCCGAGCGCCAGGGTCTGGATCGTGTCGGGACGGTAGCCGAAGGTGAACATCTGGTCGCGCGTCAGCACGACACGCACCGAGCGCTTCAGTTCCAGGCTGGCCATGACGGCCAGGAAGAGCTGGTACTGGGGACGGAGCCCCGAGCCAAAGGCGCCGCCGACAAAGGGCGAGATGACGCGGACATCCTTCTGCGGCAGGCTGAACACGCTGGTGACGTAGCTGTGCGTGTTCTGCGCGCCCTGGATCTTGTCGTGGATGGTGAGCTTGCCGTCGCCTTCCCAGATCACCGTGCTGGCATGCGGCTCCATCGGATTGTGGTGCTCGGGCGCGACACGGTAGCCATTCTCCACCTTGGCGGGGGCGGCGGCATAGGCCGCATCCGCATCGCCGCGCGGGTTGGGGGGCGGATCGATGCCGGCACGGTCCTTCGGCGGCACATAGGCCTCGGCGAGCCTCTTCCGCAGATCGGTCTCGTGCGGCGCCTCCTCATAGGTGACGCGCAGCAGCGCCGCCGCGTCGCGCGCCGCCTCGAAGCTTTCCGCCACCACCAGCGCCACGGGCTGGCCGCTGTAGAGGATCTCCGCGTCGTAGAGCGGCCGGAAGGGCTTGCCGGGAGGCGCCACCTCGTCGCGGTAGCTGCTGTTGAGCCAGGCGGTGGTGGGCCGGTTCTCGTGCGTGAAGATGCGCAGCACGCCCGGCACCGCCTCGGCCGCGGAGGTGTCGATGGTGGTGATGCGGCCCTTGGCGACCGCGCCAGAGACGACATAGCCATGGGCCAGGTCGGGCGCGGTGAACTCGCCGGCGTATTTGGCGGCGCCGGTGACCTTCAGCCGGCCATCCACGCGGCTCCGGGGGGCACCGAAATGGGTTTCGCTATTCGGCATGACGGTCCCCCTCAAACGATGCGCTTGTCGGCGATGGGCTGCGGCGTGCCGGCGGCAGCCTGCGACAGCGCCCGGACAATGGCGCGCCGCGCCAGCTCGATCTTGAAGGTGTTGTCCCCGTAACCCCTGGCACTCTGCAGGATCAGCGTGGCGGCTTCCGTGAAGGTCTCCCGCGTCGCCGGCCTGTCGCGCAGCATCGCCTCGGCGCCGTGGTCGCGCCAGGGCTTGTGGGCCACGCCGCCGAGGGCCAGCCGGGCCTCGCGGATGCGGTCGCCCTCCATCTCCAGCGCCGCGGCGACGGAGACCAGGGCGAAGGCATAGGATTGCCGGTCACGCAGCTTCAGATAAGTGTAGTTCGTCGCGAAGCCCATCGGCGGAAGCTGCACGGCGGTGACGATCTCGTCGGTGCCGAGGGTCGTATCGATCTCCGGCTGCTCGCCGGGCAGGCGATGGAAGTCGGCGAAGGCGATCTTGCGCTCGCCCTTCGGCCCCGTCACCTCGACGCTGGCCTCCAGGGCCGCCAGGGCCACGCACATGTCGGAAGGGTGGGTGGCGATGCAGTGGTCGCTGGTGCCGAGAATGGCGTGGATGCGGTTGACGCCGTTGATGGCCGCGCATCCGGTGCCGGGCTCGCGCTTGTTGCAGGGCGTGCCGGTATCATAGAAGTAGTAGCAGCGGGTGCGCTGCAGCAGGTTTCCGCCCGTGGTCGCAGCGTTGCGCAGCTGCGGCGAGGCCCCCGAGAGGATGGCGCGTGAGAGCAGCGGATAGCGCTGCTCGATGCGTGCGTCGTAGGCGAGTGCGGAGTTGGTGACCAGCGCGCCGATGCGCAGGCCGCCCGCCGCTTCCTCGATGCGGTCAAGCCCCGGCAGGGCGCCAAGATCCACCAGGTGGCGTGGACGCTCGACATTATACTTCATGAGGTCGACAAGGTTGGTGCCGCCAGCAATGAACTTGGCGCCTGCCTCGGCCTGGACCGCCTGCACGGCCTCCGCAACCGCACCCGGGCGGGAATAGGAGAAGCGGATCATCGCGCCGCCCCTCCCGGCTGCCGCATCGCCTGCTCGATGGCGGCAACGATGTTCGGATAGGCGCCGCAGCGGCAGAGATTCCCGCTCATCAGCTCCCGGATCTCCTCCGCACTGCGCGCGCGGCTTTCCTTCAGCAGCCCCACGGCGGAGCAGATCTGCCCCGGCGTGCAATAACCGCACTGGAAGGCGTCATGCTCGACGAAGGCCGCCTGCATCGGATGCAGCGTGCCATCCGCGGCTGCCAGGCCCTCGACCGTCACCACCTCGGCGCCATCCTTCGTGACGGCGAGCGCGAGGCAGGAGTTGATGCGCTGGCCGTTCACCAGCACGGTGCAGGCCCCGCACTGGCCGTGATCGCAGCCCTTCTTGGTGCCGGTGAGCTGCATCTCCTCGCGCAGCAGGTCGAGCAGGGTGGTCCAGGGGGCCACCTCCATCCGCCGCTGCGTGCCGTTGATGGTCAAGGTGACGATAGGATACGCGGAAAGCGCCGGCTCCGCCGCAGGAGCGGCGGCCGCGCCCGGGGCGGCGGGATCGACTGGCATGGTGACGTCCTGGCTGCAGGGGTGCGGGGATCGTGTGACACGGTAAACCTCCCTGCCGGTTCAGGTTTCAACCCGGAGGCATTTCCTGACCTGCCGCGCGCCGGCAGGGGAACCCAGGACCGTGCCAGCCGTTCAAGGCGATGTTCCGCCCACAGGCACAAGGGAACCACCAGATGGCAGCCAAGCAGAGCCAGGCGCAGAAGGAGACCGTCTCTCGCGTCATGCACGAGTTCAAGCATGGTGAGTTGGAGCGCGGCCAAGGCGGCAAGGTGCGGAACCCGAAACAGGCGATCGCCATCGCGCTCAGCGAAGCCGGCGCCTCGAACCAGCAGTCGCCGAACGAGAATCGGGAGAAGCTGCGGCAGACCAAGCAGAAGGAGCGGAAAGGCCGCACCGCGCAGGCACAGAAGGAAGGAACCGGCGGGGAGAACGGCACGACACGCGCCGAACTCTATCGGCGGGCACAAAAGGCGCAGATTCCCGGGCGCTCACAGATGAACAAGGTTGAGCTCCAGCGGGCGCTACGCGAGCATCACGCCGAATGAGTCACAACAGGAAGCTGTAACGCTGGATTTGATACTTCCGGAGAGAGCTGAGTTCGAGAAACCTTCGCCAAGAGCGGGAGCATCTTGAACACTCCCAAAGGATTTTCGCCTTTTGGGATTTTGTTTCTTCAGAAGTTCAATTACGACGGCATCGAGGTGCGAGGATTGCCCACACATCCCACTATACCGTAAACCTTTCGAGAGGGGTGGTCGCCTCCCCCGGCGGACCACGTTGCCACGTCTCTGGATGGGGACCCTCTCAGAGGGATGGGAGCAGACAACCCCCCTGCTCTCATCCCTCTTTGCAATCTGGGGAACCGCCGTTGCAAGCGATGGCAGACTTTCTGCGCCGCCCAGCCCTTTCCCTTCGAAAGATCCACCCAGCATGGGGTGGGCGAAAGAGCAGGTTGTGAGCGGCTTAACCCTTGCTTGGGCTATCTGCAGCAATGCCTCCGGAAGCTTGTCGTGCTTCCGGAGGCCGCGCGTCTCCACCCTGTGGGCGGTTGGCGTGTGCGATCAGGCGAAGAGGTAGTCGCCGGCGCTGAGGCTGGTGACGCCGTTGAGGGTGACGTGGTCGGTGGCGCCGTCGGCGGCGTGGATGGCGAAGACGAAGCCCTGCTCGTGGGTGATGGTGGCGCCGGCGCCG
>DATMFR010000037.1:0-102839 GCA_035556695.1 Roseomonas sp. | reverse complement strand
GAGCGGCGCAGGTCGGGCACGCTCATGGTGATCGGGCCGAGGCCGCGGATCTGCTGCGCCGCCGGCACCGGGCTGCGCGCCCAGGGATGCGCCTCGCCGGCGCCGCCATCGTCCACCAGCGCCAGGCGCTGCCCCTCCGGGTCCTCGAAGAGGAGGTGCAGCCGGCCGTCGATCTCGCGGAGCGGCTCGGCGGTGACGCCTTCGGCCGCCAGCCGCTCCGCCCAGAAGCGCAGCGCCGCCTCGCCGCCCACGCGCAGCCCGGTGCGGGTGATGCTGTGGGTGCCGCGCCGCTCGCGCTCCACCGGCCAGTCGAAGAAGGTCAGGTCGGTGCCCGGGCTGGCCTCGCCATCGGCGTAGAACAGGTGGTAGGCGCTGGTGTCGTCCTGGTTCACCGTCTTCTTCACCAGCCGCATGCCCAGCACGCGGGTGTAGAAGTCGTGGTTGCCGCGCGCATCGGCGGAGACGGCGGTGAGATGGTGGATTCCGTGCAGCTGCATGGCTGCCTCCTTTCGCGGGCCGCGTGGCGCGGCCGGCGCGGACGGCCGGTGCCGTCCACGGCGGGGCTTGCGCCTCCAGCCTTGTGTCTTCAGGCCCAGTCTCTTCAGGCCCGGTTCACGCCGCCGCCGGGGATCGGCGGCGGCGACCGGGTCAGGCGTGCCTCAGCCGCGCCCGCGCACCAGCGCGGCAGTCACCTCAGCCACATGGCGGCCCTGGTACTTCGCCATCTCCAGTTCCGCCTCGCTCGGCTGGCGGGAGCCGTCGCCATTGGCGATGGTCGAGGCGCCGTAGGGCGTGCCACCGTTCACCGTGGTGATGTCGGTCAGCCGCTTCTCGCTGTAGGGCAGGCCGACGATGATCATACCGAAATGCAGGAGGTTGACGATGGTGGAGGTGATCGTCGTCTCCTGCCCGCCATGCTGGCTGGCGGTGGAGGTGAAGACCGAGCCCACCTTGCCGACCAGCTTGTCCTGGAACCACAGGCCGCCGGTCTGGTCGAGGAAGTTGGCCATCTGCGAGGCCATGCGGCCATAGCGCGTCGGCGTGCCGATGATGATGGCGTCGTAGTCCACCAGCTCGTTCACCGTGGCGACGGGCGCCGCCTGGTCGAGCTTGAAGTGGCTCGTCTTCGCCACCTCTTCCGGCACCAGCTCCGGCACGCGCTTCACGGCGACCTCGGTGCCGGCCACCTGCCCGGCGCCCTCGGCGATGGCCTTCGCCAGCGTCTCGATATGGCCATAGCTCGAATAGTAGAGGACCAGGATCTTGCTCATGCTGCGGTTCCTTGCGGGGGAAGCGATGCGGAAAAGGTGCGTTCTCGGCGGCAGATACGCAACGCGTTGCGGAGAAACGCAGCGTTCGCTACAGGCGAACGATGCGGCCTGACATCGAGGCGCTGGCCACCTTCGTCCAGGTGGTGGACAGCGGCACCATCACCGCCGCCGCGGCGCGGCTGGGCCTGGCGAAATCCGTGGTCAGCAAGCGCGTGGCGCTGCTGGAAACGCAGCTTTCCGCCAAGCTGTTGCACCGCGCGCCGCGCCGGGTGACGCCCACCGAGACCGGCGCCCTGCTCTACGAGCGCGCCCGCGCCCTGCTCGGCCAGCTCGACACCGTGGCCGACGAGGTGATGGCCCGCTCCGGCGCCTTGCAGGGGCTGATCCGCCTCGCCGCGCCGCTCAGCTTCGGCATCCGCTATCTCGGCCCGCTGATCGCCGCGTTCATGCGGCGCTACGAGGGCATCGAGGTGATGCTGGACCTCGACGACCGGCATGTGGACCTGTTCAGCGGCGGCTACGACCTGGCGCTGCGCAGCGGCCGCCTCGGCGATTCCGAGCTGCGTGCGCGCCGCCTCGGCACCAGCCGGCGGGCGCTGTGCTGCAGCCCGGACTACGCCGCCCGGCACGGCCTGCCAGAGAGCCTGGAGGCGCTCGCCGCGCATTCCTGCCTGGGCTACGCCAATGCCGCCGCCGGGCATCTCTGGCGCTTCGCCCCCGCCGGGGACACGGCAGGCGAGCCGCGTTCCCTGGTGCTGCGCGGACGAATGACCGCCAACAGCGGCGAGGCGCTGCTGGACGCTGCCCGCGCCGGCATCGGCCTCGTGGTGCTGCCCACCTTCCTTGTCGCCGACGCAGTGCGGGCCGGCGACCTTCTCCCGCTGCGCATTCCGGGCTGGGAACCCGTGCCGGACACCATCCAGCTCGTCTATCCGCCGACACCGGCCATGCCGCTCAAGGTACGCGCGCTCATCGAGCATCTTGCGGGCACCATCCATGAGCCTTTTGCCTGGGATGAACCTTTTCAGCGCCTGTGAAGATGAGGGCGCGTCCGCAAGGCTAAAGCAAGAAGCTTGGGGGAGCGAACTCCCCCAACCCCCCTCCTTCTTCTGTCAGTTTCCGGCTCGGCCTGCGGCGGTGGCCATCCACCACCGTCTTGCCGGCGCGAGCGTGTGCGGTCAGCGCAGGCAGAACTGGTAGAAAAAAGAAGAGGGGGTTCCGGGGGAGAATTCATTCTCCCCCGGCTCCGCCGCCCGCCGGTTTCTAGGACGGTCCGGTGGAGAAGGCTGCCCGCAACCCCCACGCGGCAGGCCCGTTCCCTGAGAAGACTTTCAGGAGAGGGCAAGCCATGACCGACACCGCCAAGAAGCCGCAGGACCAGCGGAAGCAGACCGCCAGTTCGGGAGACATGTCGAAGCTCGGCACGCTCACCGGAATGATGACAGGCCATTCGACCCGCGATCCCGAGACCACCCGCCCCGGCGACAAGACCACAGGTCCCGGTGACATGGGCAACCTGCTCAAGAACCAGCGCGAGCAAGGCTGACCACCCTCCGGCGAGCGGAAACCGCCCTAGCTCGCCGCGACCGCCTCCGCCGGCAGCGTCGGGCGCGTTTCCGGCATCGCCACGAAGGTCAGCAGCACGCAGAGCAGGCCGATTCCGCCCAGCATCGCGAAGGCCAGTTCCGGGCTTGCCCAACTGGCCACCGTGCCGGCCAGCCCGGTGCTGATCGTGCCGCCGATGCCGACTGCCAGCCCGAAGAAGCCCATGCACAGGTTGAACCGGTTGGTGCCACGCGTCAGGTCCGCGGCGGTCAGTGGCAGCATGACGTTCAGGGTGGCGGCGCTGACACCGTCGAGCGCCTGCACCAGCAGCAGCATGTAGGGCTCCTGCACCACCGCCAGCAGCAGGCCGCGCAAGGGCAGCATGCTGAAGCCCACCAGCAGCACGAGGCGCCGGCCCTGCTCCTCCGCCAGCCGCCCCACCCAGGGCGAGATGCCCGCCACCACGAGTTGCGGCACCACCAGGCAGCCGGCGATGATCAGGTTGGCCTCGTCGCCTGCAGCGCGCGTCACCGCCGTGCCCGCCAGGGGCAGCATGGCCGCGTTGGAAAGGGTGAACAGCAGCGCGCAGCCGGCGAAGACCAGGATGCCGCGGTCGAGCATCAGGTCACGCAGCCTTCCCCGTGGGGAATGTGCCTGCACCTGCTCTGCGGCGACATTCGCCGCCATGTCGTCCTGCCGGATGCTCGCCAGCGCCCACAGGCTCGGCACGGTGAGCGCAGCGGTCAGCCAGAACACCGCCGCCGGTGCGAGATAGGTGCCGATCAGCCCCATCACGCCCGCCGCGATGGCACCTCCCAGCGAGGCGTAGCGGGTGTTGCGGCCGAGCCGCTCGCCCAGCGCGGCGCGCCCCACCAGGGCGAGGCTGATGGCGGCGATCGACGGCGTCAGGATGCAACTGGCGAAGCCGTGCAGAACCTCGGAGATCAGCACCGGCAGGGTCGCGGGCCAGGCCGCCAGCAGGATGGCGGCCAGCAGGATGCCGAGCAGCCCGCTCAGTGCCGCGCGCCGCTTGTGCCGCGTGGCGTCCACCAGGGCGCCGGCCGGCATCTGGCTCAGCATCGCGGTCAGCGTTCCCAGGCTGAGCGCGAAGCCGATCTGCACCTCCGTCCAGGCCTGCGTGGTCAGATAGACCGCCACGAACGGGCCGAAGCCGGTCTGCACGTCGGCGACGAAGAAGTTGAGCCAATCGAGTCCGCGCTGGCTTCGCCGTGAGGCTGTCATGCAGGCCTAACGCGGCTGTGGCGGCGTGGCCGCCATCACCGTATCCTCACCATCGCGGTATTCCGGAAATCCCTTCAGCTGATCCCGCGTCAGGGACAGCAGCGCCCCCTTGGCGCCGAACTGCACCATCGGCCAGGCAACGGCGATGCGCCGCTTCCCGACGCCGAGGAAGCCGCCATAATCCAGCACCACGGCGCGCGGATTGCCGCTCTCGTCCACCAGCACGTTCACCACCTGGCCAACGACGATGCCGGAGGGCCCCTTCACGTCCGAGCCCAGCACACGGAAGGTGGAGTCCTTGGGCAGGGTCTCCTGGCTGATGGGGGGAACGGGCGCGCTCTCCGCCTCATCCTCATCCGCCGCAGCCAGTGCGGGAAGGGAGAAGCCGGCGAGGAGCAGGAGCAAGGCCGGCAGCACCCCGCAGGATGTTCGGCCGGGACTGGCATGGGCGATGGGCACGGTGTCCTCCTCCTGGACAGGGTGGCCGGGGCGCCGCGAGGCTTCCGCGCTGCCCCGACAACGGCGCACAGGCCGGAAAGTTGGCGCCCGCCGGCCTCGGGACAACGGCTGGCCGCACAGGAATGCAAGGCGCCGCGCCTCCCCCTGCCAGGCGCGACTGCGTCTTTCCTGCAAATCGCAGCGGCTTCTTGCAGGGACAACAATGTGAGGGACTTCACGCCGGGCGCAGGCTGTGCTTTGCCTAGGGAATCGCTCGAAAGGCAAGACCATGTCAAAGAAGTTCCTCGCCGACACGATTCAGAACTCCATCGAGATCACCGGTGTCGGCGCCAACGCCCTGGCCGGCGACATCATCGAGGCCATGAAGGCCGAGATCATCCGCACCGGCCGTTTCACCATCCCTGAGTTCGGTGCCTTTCTGGTGCGCGAGACGCCGAAGCGGACGGCCATGAACCCGCGCACGGGCGAGAAGGTGGCGGTGAAGGCCGGCGCCACGGTGCGCTTCAAGCCCTCCCCCGCGCTGCGCGAGGCCGCCTTCGCGGCGCTGAAGAAGAGCAAGCGCAAGGCCGCCAAGGCCTGATCGGCCCGCCCCGCCGGCCACTTCGGCGGGGCCGCCCCCTCCGCTCAGGCGGAAGGCGGCTTCAGCAGCAGCGCGATGCAGCGCGCCAGATCCGCCTGCCGGAACGGCTTGCGCAGCACCGGAAATCCTTCCGGCACCACCTCGGGATCGGCATAGCCGGTCAGCAGCAGAATCGGCAGGCCGGGACGGAGTGCCTGCGCACGACTGGCCAGTTCACGCCCCGTCATGCGTGGCATCGTCAGATCCGTGACCACCACACGGATGTCCTCGCCCTGCTCCAGCACCCGTAGCGCCGCCTCGCCATCCGCCACCTCGACGGCGCGGTGGCCAAGATTGGCCAGGAAGGTTGCGGTCACGCCGCGCACGGCGGGATCGTCATCCACCACCAGCACGTTGACCGGCGCGACCAGGGGTGCCGCCGTGCCGCCGCATTCCGGCGCGCTGTCCGCCGCCTGGTGCGCGCGGGGCAGGAACAGCTCCACCGTGGTGCCCTGGCCCAGCGTGCTGGTGATGGTCGCCGTGCCGCCGGACTGCCGGGTCAGCCCGTAGACCATCGAGAGGCCGAGCCCGGTGCCGCGCCCCACCTCCTTGGTGGTGAAGAAAGGCTCAAAGGCCTGCGCCAGCACGGAGGGCGGCATGCCGCTGCCGTTGTCGGCCACCGCCACCGCCACGTATTCCCCGGCGGTGAGGTCGTGCACCATGTCGTCGCCGACCACGACGTTGCGCGTCGTGAGGGTGATGGTGCCGCCTTCCGGCATGGCGTCGCGGCTGTTGATGCAGAGGTTGAGCAAGGCGAGGCCGAGTTGCTCCGGGTCCACCAGGGCCGGCCAGAGCCCCGCCTCCAGCCGGTGCCGCAACTCGATGCCCCCTCCCAGGCTGCGCAGCAGCAGGTCGTCCATCTCGCGCACGAGCTGGTTGATGTCGCTGGCCCGCAGTTGCAGCTCGCGCTTCCGGCTGAAGCTGAGGAGGCGCTGCGTCAGAGTGGAGCCGCGCTCCGCCGCGGTGATGGCGCTGCGCACCAGCTTCTGCTGCCGCGCCTCGGCCAGCGGCGTGTGCGTCAGCAGGTCCAGGCTGCCCAGGATGGCGGTCAGCAGGTTGTTGAAGTCATGCGCCACGCCGCCGGCCATGGTGCCGAGCGCCTGCATCTTCTCCGCCTGGTGCAGGCGCTCCTCCAGCCCGCGCTGCTCGGTGGTGTCGTGCTCGATGGTGGCGAGATGGGTCACCCGCCCGGCGTCGTCGCAGATCGGGATGCGGTTGACCCGCACCCAGCGCGGCGGCGCGCCGTCGCCGTTGCGCTGCTCCGTCACTTCCGCGGGCTGGCAGCTTTCCATCACCGCCCGGTCCGCCGCCAGCAGCGCCGCGCCGGCGGCGGGGGGCAGCAGCTCCGCCTCGCTGCGGCCGAGGCAATCGGCCACCGTCCGGCCGAGTGCGGCCGCCTTCACCGTGTTCAGCCGCACGAAGCGGCCGGCTTCGTCCTTGAAGCTGAGCGCATCCGTCGAGGAATCGAGCAGGCCGCGCAGCAGCGCCCGCTCGGTGTCCAGTGCGCGGGCCAGGCGGCGGCGATGGACGGCGTTGCGCACCATGCTGAGCAGCGCCGCCGGCTCCCAGGGCTTCGGCGCGTAGCCGGCGATGCGGCCGTTGTTGACGGCATTGATCACCGCCTCCAGGTCCGCATAGCCGCTCAGCAGCAGCGCCTCGGCATCCACCACCTCGCGCGCGCGCGCGAGGAAGACATCCCCCGTCATGCCGGGCATGCGCTGGTCCGAGATGATCACGTCCACCGCCGGCTCGCGCGCCAGCAGCTCCAGCCCCTCGGCGCCGCAGGCGGCGGTCAGGACGCGGAACTCGTCCTCGAACAGGTCGGCCAGGGCGACCAGGATTTCCGGTTCATCATCGACCAGCAGCAGCGTTGCCGGCGACAGGTCGGGCGTAGGGTCCATCGTGCTCAGCGTTCCGTCTGCATTGGTACGCTGATCACGAAGGATGCGCCACCAGCGGGGCCGTTGCTGACGGAGATTGTGCCATCATGCGCCTGGATCACGTTGTAGGCGATGGCCAGCCCCAGCCCGGTGCCGGAGCCGACCGGCTTGGTGGTGAAGAATGGCTCAAAGATCCGCTCGCGCAAGCCCGGTGGCACGCCCGGACCGGAGTCACTGATCGCGATTCGATAGTTCCGCGCGTCGTTCGAGGTCTCGATGGTGATGGTGCCCTGGTCGGGAATGGCGTCCGCCGCGTTGCTGACGATGTTCATCACCACCTGATTGAGCAGCGCGGGGGAGCAGCGCAGCTCGGGCACCGCCTCGTAGCGCCGCTCGACGGTGACGCGGTCGCCGAGCTTGTGCGCCAGCAGGGTCAGCACCGTGTCCAGCGCGTCCGGCACGTTGACGCGCTGGAAGGCATCGTCCTGGCGGGAGAACTTGCGCAGCTTCAGCACCAGGTCCTGGATGCGCCGCAACCCGAGCGCCATGGAGCCGGAGCGGTCGCGGCACTTGGCGACCAGCGGCCGCGCCGCCGCGTTGCCCTCCAGCATCCCCTCCACCTGGCCGAGCAGCCGCGCCACCGTGCCCTGATGCGCCAGGATGAAGGCGAGCGGGTTGTTGATTTCATGCGCGATGCCGGCCACCAGCTCGCCGAGCGAGGCCATCTTGGCGGCCTGCACCAGCTTGGTCTGGGTCTCGCGAAGCTGGCGGTTGGCCTCCTCCAGCTCGCCATTGGCGCGCGCCAGCGCCTCGGCCAGCGCCGCCTTGGCCTGCGCGGCGGCGGCCTCGGCCTGGGCCCGCTGCATCGAGAGCTCGCGCTCGCGCAGCTCGGCGGCGATGCGCCGGTCCTCGTCCTGCAGCAGCTTGCGGCGCAGCGCGGCGCGGATGCGCACGCTCAGCACCTTCGGCTCCGCGGTGGCCGGGATCAGGTCGTCCGCGCCGGCCTCGAAGACGTTGGCGAGCGTCTCCCGCCCCACCGGGCTGTCGGTGCCGAGCGCCACGATCTGGAAGCTCGCGCCCTCCGCGCCCGGCGCGCCGGCGCCGCGCAGGGCGTTCAGCCGGGCGCAGAGCGCCACGCCGTCGAAGCCGGCGCTGAAGGCGTTCAGCACCACGCAGTCCCAGGCCTGCGGCTCGGCGGTGACGGCACGGAGCGCCCCCTCGGCGCTCTCCGCCGCCTCCAGCCGGTAGCCGTCGCGGCCGAGCAGGCCGGTGAGATAGGTGCTGTAGGTCAGGCTGTCGTCCACCACCAGCACCTGCGCGCGGCGGAAGGCGAGCACCCCCGGCGCCTGCTCGCCCGGCCCCGCCGCGGTGCGGCTGCGCAGCAGCGCGCGGATGCGCAGCAGCAGCAGGTCATGCCCGGCCGATTTCGGCACATAGGCATCCGCGCCGCTCTCCAGCCCCTGCCGTTCCAGGTCGCCTTCCTGCGCCTCGGTCAGCATCAGGACGGGGATCGCGCGGGTGCGGCTGTTCATGCGGATCTGCCGCACCAGCTCGTCGCCGTTCATGCCGGGCAGGTGGTAGTCGGCGATCACCAGGGCGGGCAGCGTGCGGTTCAGCGCCTCCAGCGCCAGTTCCGCCGTCGCCGCGCGGGCGGCGGTGAAGCCCTGCCGCTCCAGCAGGCGCTGCATCTGCAGGGCCTGGGTGTCGGAATCCTCGACGAGCAGGACCGGCGGCCCGGGCGGCAGGCTGGCGCTGTTCACGGCCGCCGCCCCGCGAGCTGCACCAGGCGCGGCCCGATCAGCGGCAAGGGCAGGCTCAGGCTGGAGCCGCCCATGCGCATGGCCGCCGCCGGCATGCCATAGACCACGGCGGTGCTCTCATGCTCGGTGATGGTCAGCGCACCGGCGCGGCGCATCTCCGTCAGCCCCACCGCGCCGTCCTCCCCCATGCCCGTGAGCAGCACGCCCAGCCCCTGCGGGCCGACCACCTCGGCCATCGAGCGGAACAGCAGGGTGGCGGCGGGGCGCTGGCTGGCCAGCGGCCGCTCGCCGCTGATCCGCAGCAGCCCGCCCGGCCCGAGCAGCAGGTGCCGGTCCCCCGGCGCGACATAGACCCGGCCAGGGCGCGGCACCTCGCCCTCCTGCGCGATGCCGACGGAGAGCGGCACCAGCCCGTCCAGCCAGGCGGCGAAGCCCTCCATGAAGGCGCTGCCCATATGCTGCACCAGCAGCACCGGCAGCGGGAAATCGGCCGGCAGGGCGCCCAGCACCTGAGCCAATGCCGGTGGGCCGCCAGTGGAGGCCGCGATCGCCAGCAGGGTCGGCTGCTGCGGCACGGTCACCGGCTCGGGCCGCGCCGCCTGCGGCGGCCCCATGTTGCGCCGCCGGATCACCGGTACCTGGCTCATGATGTAGAGCTGCGTGCAGATGGTGCCGGCGATGCGCTCGTGCCCGCCGGTCTCCATCCCCACCGGCTTCTCGACGACGGAGAGCGCGCCGGCGCGCAGCGCGTTCATCGAGATGCGCAGCGAGGCATCCTCGACGCTGTCCGCGATGACGACGATCGGCGTCGGCTGCTCGGCCATGATCCGCCGGGTCGCCTCCAGCCCGTCCATGCCGGGCAGGCGGATGTCCATCGAGATGACGTCGGGGCGGATGCGCGGCAGCTCGCGCAGCGCCTCCTCCGCCGAGGCGACGGCGGCCGCCAGGGTCAGGCGCGGATCGGAGGAGACGATATGGGCGAGCAGCCGCCGCACCACCAGCGAATCCTCAACGATCATGACGCGGACTGGATCGGTCGAAAGCTTCACAGCATCTGGCCAATGGTTGCGAGCAGTTCCCGCTGGTCGAACTTCTGCTTGGTGATGTAGGCGCCGGCACCCAGTTCGAGGCCGCGCCGCATGTCCTCGGGGCTGGCGCGGGAGGTCATCAGGATGACGGGGATGGGCGCCAGCCGCGGATCGTTCTTCAGCGCCTGCAACAGGCTGAAGCCATCCATGCGCGGCATCTCGACATCGGCGACGATCAGGTCCACCAGCGCCTCGCCGCTGCGCAGCCGGTTCAGCGCGTCCAGTCCATCGACGCTGAGCAGCACGCGGAAGCCCTGCGCCTCCAGGATGCTCTTCTCCAGCGTGCGGGTGGTGATCGAATCGTCCACCACCAGGATGGTGGCCGCCTCACGCGCCTCCTGCGCCGCGACCAGCCCGAGGCCGGCGGCGGCGAGCCGCCCCTCGTCGCGCAGCCAACGGCCCACCAGCCCCTCGGGGCTCAGCACCAGGGCCGGCGCCGCCGTCCCGAGCGGCACGGCGCCGACCACCAGGTCGGCCTCCAGCCCCGGCGTATCCACCGCATCCACCATCAGCGTGCGCACGTCGTGCAGCGCCTCCACCGCCAGGGCGCAGCGGCGCTCGCCGCTGCGCAGCAGCACGGCGGTGACATGCGCGTCCTCGACCGGGATGGGGCTCGCGGCCTGGCCGAGCAGGGTGGGCAGGGTCATCATGGGGGCGATAACGTCGCGACCGCCGGCTTCGATGCGCAGGACAGGCTTGCCCTCGACGGTTTCAACCTCCGTGACACGCCGGCGCAACAGGCGCTCGACGCCACGGCTCGGCAGCCCGTAGGTCTGCCCCCCGGCGCTGAACAGCAGCACCGGCTCCCGCGCGGCGGAAAGCGGCACGGCGATCTCGATCTCGGCGCCCCAGGGCCGGCGCGGGCGCAGCATGGCGCTGCCGCGCAGCCGGCGCGCCGCCTCCGCCACCACCGAGAGTCCCATGCCCCGGCCGGAGAGCCGGTCCACCGCCGGGCTGGTCGAGAAGCCCGGCTCGAAGACCAGCGACAGCACGCGGTCGGCCGGCGGCGGCGGCTGGTCGGCGGTGCGCGGCGGCAGCAGGCCGCGCTGCACCGCCACCGCCTCGATGCGCTCCAGGTCGGGGCCGCGGCCGTCGTCGAACACCGTCAGCACCAGCAGGCCGCCGCGCGTGGCCAGCCGCAGGCCGATCTCGGCCTCCGCCGGCTTGCCCCGGGCGGCGCGCTCCTCCAGGCTTTCCAGCCCATGGCTGACGGCATTGCGCAGCAGATGCGTCACCGGGTCCTTCAGCGCCTGCAGCACCCGGCGGTCGGCCTGCAGGTCGAGCCCTTCGAGGCGCACGGCGGCCTCCTGCCCGGCCTCGCGCACCAGCTCGCGCGCCATGCGGCCAAGCGAGCCGAGCACCGCCTCGGCGGGGACCAGGGTGATCCGCTCCACCCGCTGGCGCAGGGCGCCGAGCGCGGAATCCACCGCCCAGGCGCCGCCACGCTGGTCCCGCCCGAGCCGGGTGACGTGGCGCAGCAGCCGCATCAGGTCGCGGTCGAAGTCGCGCGCGCGGCTGTCGGCCCGAGTGTCGGCCCGGCTCTCGCGCGGGCGCGCCTCCCAGGCCCGCCGGAGGTCGCGGATCTGCCCCTCCAGCGCGCGCAGCCCGGCCCCGATTGCCGCCTGCCCCTCCAGTGCCTCGGCCAGCGCCTGTACCGCACCGGCCAGGCTCTCCACCTGCCCGGCATTCACCCGCAGATACTCCACCGCCGCGCCGCCCGGTTCGGCGGCAGGCGGCGGCTCGGGAGCGGCGGGCGGCTCGGCTTGCGGCGGCTCCGGCCGGGCAGGTGGCGGTGCCTCCTCCGGGACGGTGCGGCCGAGCAGGCGGTCCAGCGCGCGTTGCGCCGCCAGCGGCGACTCGGAGGGGGCGCCGCCCTGCAGCGCCGCCACGTAGCCTTCGATGCCATCAAGCCCGAGTTGCACCGCCGCGAGCGTCTCCGGCCCCAGCGCCAGCCCACCCTCGCCGATCCGGCTGAACACCGCCTCCAGCCGGTGCGCCATCTCCTCCACAACGGGCAGGTCCACCGCCCGCGCCGCGCCCTTCAGGCTGTGTGCGCGGCGGAACACGTCCCGCAGGTCGAAGGGCTGGCCGTGCTCCACCGCCGCCAGGGCGGCGCGGATGGCCTGCAGGTGCTCCTGGTGCTCGATGCCGAAGGCGGCGAGCAGTTCCTGCCGCAGGTCGCCACTCATGGCGTAGCCCTCCGGCCGCCCTTTTGGCCCGCCCCCTGCGCCGCCGCGCCGCCGCGCCGCGGCGGGGCGGACAGGACGGCGGGGCCGGGGGGCGGGCTCGGCTGGAGGCGCATGCGGCTCAGAAGCGGTAGCGGTCGGCCAGCGTGACCAGCCGCTCGGAAAGCTGCGAGAGGTTGGCCGCCGCGGTGTCGAGCTGGCGCGTGCCGGCCGCCGTCTGCTGGCTGGCCTGGCGGATGTTCTGCAGCGCGCTCATCACCTGCTCGATGCCAAGCTGCTGCTGGTTGGTGCTGGCGACGATCTGCTGGAAGGTCTGCACGCTCTCCTGGATGCGGCCGGTGATCTCGGTGATCGTCGTATGGGTGGTGTCGGTGCGCCGCCGCCCGGCCGCCACGCGCTTCACCGCCTCCTCGGTCAGCATGACGGAGGAGTTGATGCCGCGCTGGATGTCGCCGAGGATCGAGCGCACCTGCCCGGTGGCCTCCTTGGCCTGGTCGGCCAGGGTCTTCATCTCGGCGGCGACCACGGCGAAGCTGCGGCCCTGCTCGCCGGCGGCGGCGGCCTCGATCGCCGCGTTCAGCGCCAGCAGGTGGCTGCGCTCCGAGATGTCGTTCACCGTGGCGATGATCTCGCCGATCGCCTGGGTCTTCTCGGACAGCGCGACGATGTTGCTGGCCACCGCCTCGGCCTGCTCGCGGATGGCGTCCATCGCCCGCACCGTCTCGTCCACCGCCTTCAGGCCGGCGGTGGAGGTCTGCGCGGTGGCCTGGGCGGAGGCGATCACCTCCTGCGCGCGCTTGCCGATCTGCACGCCGGAATGGGTGATCTCGTCCACCGTCGCCGCGGTCTCCTGCACGGCGGCGAGCTGCTCCTCGACGCTGGCCGCCTGCTCCTGCGTGCTGGCGCGGATCTCGGCGGCCGAGGCGTTCAGGTTCTCGGTCGCCTCGCGGCTCTGCCGGGCGAGCTGGCGCAGGCCCTCGACCATGGCGTTGAGCGTGACGCCGAGCCGGCCCAGCTCGTCCGGCCCGGTCATCGCCGCCTCGCCGGCCAGGTCGCCGCGCCCGATCCGCTCGACAAAGGCCATGAAGGTGGAGAGCGGCTGGGTGATGGAGCGGCGGATCAGCAGCGTGATGACGATGCCGAGCACCACGGCGCCGAGCAGCACCAGGATCACCGAGAGGCGGCTCTCCTGATAAATGTCCTGCCCCCGCGTCTGGCCGTCGCTGATGACCGCGTTCAGCGTCTCCTGCACGCCGTCGGTCAGGCGGTCGAAGGCGGTGCGGCTGGCGACGATGGCATCCCCGGCGATGATGGCGGCGGGCAGATCATTGGCGCGGATGGCCTGGAACTGCGCCTGCGTCTGGTCGCGGATCTGCCGCAGCACCGCGGCGGCCTGGTTCAGCTGCTGACTGATCCGCTGCCAGCCGCCCTCCCGGTCGCTGGAGACCGCCTGCGCGGCATTGCGGCTGGCGCTCGTCTGCATCTGCTGCAGGATCGTCTCGCTTTCCGCCGCGGAGCGGGACCAGGCCTGGGTGAGGTCGTCCGGCGGCACCTCGCGGCCGAGCCCGCGCAGCAGGAAGCGCGACAGGTTGCGGTTGCGGGTGTCCTGCATCCCGCTCTCCGCGGCACGCAGCTCCATCAGGTGGCGCAGCATTCCCAGGTCGCGCGTGACGATGGTCTCGGTGGACGCGGTAACGACGCTGATCTGGTTCAGGCCGTACAGGCCGAGCCCGATCAGCAGCAGCGTGATGGCCATGAAGCCGGCGAGGATTCGGTTGGCGATGCTCAATTCGTCACGCTCCGGAAGGCACGGCAGGCGCCATGAAGGGTTGCAGCAGCCGGTGGGGATCGACCAGCCCGAGCAGGGCGTGCCGCCCCTCAGCCAGCTCGGGCGGGGTGAGGGCATGGCCGGTGAGGGCCCGCTCGGCCGGCCGGCCGGGGTCCTGCAGCGGCGCGACCTCGGCGACGCCGGCCACGCGCTCCACCCGCAGGGCGAGGCGGCGGGGGCCGGGCGCGCGCAGCAGCAGCAGGTGTCCCCCCTCCCCCTGCGGGGCGGGCCGGCCAAGCGCCAGCGCGAGGTCCAGCAGGCAGACCATCTGCCCGGCATGGCTGAACAGGCCGAGCAAGGCCGGCAGCGCGCCGGCGACCGGCGCCCAGACCGCCGGCGGCAGCACCTGCGCGACGGCCTCCAACGGCAGGCCGTAGAACTCGGCGCCAAGCTTGCAGACCATCACCCTCAGCCGGGCTTCGGCGGGCGCATCCGGCGCCCCCCGCGCGGCGAGCAGCCGCGTGCGCTGCTCCAGGATGCGCGCCGCCCGCTGGGGCGGGACGATGACGCCGCGGTTCGGCATCAGGGCTCCCTCGACGGGCCGAGCGCCTCAAGATGCAGCCGCGCCGCAGTGCGAAGCTCCTGAGCCGTCATTCCGTCCCCTTCTTCGAGCGCCGTATCGCCCGGCAGGCTCATGGCGATGCGCGACGCCACCGCCAGAGCCCGGCGGCCCGAGGCGGCGCGGCCCTCATCTAGCAACAACAGGCCAAGCTGGTAATGCGCCATGACGAAGTCGCCGCGCAGATAAAGGGCGCGCCGGAAGGCCTGCTCCGCCGCCGCCGGGCGGCCGAGGGCGCGGGCGACCAGGCCGTCGTAGTAGTGCAGCAGGGGATTGGTCGGATCGGCGGCCAGCCCGGCGCGGCAGGCCTCCTGCGCGCCGGCGAGGTCGCCGCGATCGGCCCGGGCACGGGCCTCCGCCAGCAGCGAGGCGATCTCGGGCGGCGCGGCCGGGCCCGGTGCCGCCGCTTCCACCGGCAGGGCAGGCACCGGCCGCGCGCCGGGCGGGACGGGCAGCGGCACCCAGGGGGCCGGCGACACGGCGGACGGCACGGCGGGCGGGGGTGCCCAGGCGATGGCCGTGGCCGGTGCGGGTCGTGGCGGGGCGCTTCCACCCCGTCGGTAGGCGACCGTACCCGGCAGGTTCACCACATCGAGGAAGCGGGTGAAGGCCGGGTTCGGCTCGGCATGGCCGAGCAGCAGCCAGCCGCTGTCCTTCAGCCGCTCCGCCAGGGCCCCCACCAGCCGCTCCACCACATCAGGGTGGAAGTAGATGAGGACGTTGCGGCAGAGGATCAGGTCGAACTCGTTGAGCTGCAGCGGCGCGCTGCCGTCGAGCAGGCTCAGCAGGTTGTGCTGCTCGAAGCGCACCATCGCGCGGTGCTGCGGCCGCAGGGCCCAGTGGCGGCCATCCGCATCCGGGGTGAAGTCGCGCTCCACCTCCTCGGCCGGCAGGCTGCGCAGCGCCCAGCGGCTGTAGAGGCCGCGCCGCGCCACCTGCAGCACCGCCTCGTTCAGGTCGGTGCCGGTCAGGCTGATCCGCCATTGCGGCAGCGCATCGCCGAGCAGGCGGCGAAGCAGGATGGCGATGGAGTAGGGCTCCGCCCCGCTGGCGCAGCCGGCGCTCCAGATCCGCAGCCGGCGGCTCGCCGCGTTGCGCGCGATGATGTCGGGCAGGATGGTCCCCTGCAGCGCCGCGAACTGCTCGGCATAGCGGAAGAAGAAGGTTTCGCCGATGGTGATCGCCGCCACCAGCGCCGCCCATTCCGCCTCTCCGGTGGCCGGGTCCTTCAGCCGCTCGATATAGGCCGCCGTGCCGGGAAGGCCCGTCTCGCGCAGCCGGCGCCGCACCCGTTCCCAGAGCAGCGTATCCTTGTCCTGGTAATAGAAGTGCCCGGTGCGGGCGATCACCATGGACTTCAGACGCAGGAAGTCCGCGTCCGGGATGAAGGCCGGGGTGAACGGACCGGGCGGGGGGCGCATCAGCCCGCGCCGGCCCATTCGGCCAGCCGGGCCTGCACGTTCTCCTGCAGCGCCGCCAGGGCGGCCTGTTCCTGCGCCAGCAGGATGCGCTCCACGGCCAGCAGGTGCACGAAGCCCTCCGGCGTCTCGATCTCGGCCACGGCGCAGCCATTCGGGGTGGCCTCCGCCGCCAGGGGACGGAGCTGCGCCCACGGAACCCGCAGCAGGTCGAGTGCCCGGTCCACCAGCAGGCCAAGCCGCCCCTCGCCTGCCGTGACCACGACGACATGCCGGTACAGCGCCGCCTCACCCTCGGCGCCCTCCGCGGCGAGGCCGAAGAGCCGCATCAGGTCGAGCACCGGGAGCGCTTCGCCGCCGAGGTTCAGGAAGCCGGCCAGTGGGCGCGGCAGGCCCGGCGGCCGCCACAGCCGGGGCAGCGGCAGGATCTCCCGCACCGCGCCGCCGGGCAGCGCGCAGGTCCGGCTGCCGAGCCGCAGCAGCAGGTAGGGGTCGGCGGAAGGGGCGGCGAGAGTCACGGGCGATCGATCCTGGACAGGATTCTGGTTATCACCGCCGAAACTGCCCCGCTAGCCATTCGGGTTACCCCTCTCGACGCCGCCGCGGGGCCTCGCCAGGATGGCGCGCATGCTCCCGGAGGACTCATCCCATGGCCGTTGACGCCGCCACCGCCGCCGCCGCCCTGCTCCAGGCCCGCCGCAACCGGACCTGGCTCGAAACCCTGCCCGAGGGCGCCCGGCCGGCCGATATGGACGATGTCTACGCCATCCAGGCCCTGGTGGCAGCGGAGCTTGGCCCTGTCGCGGGCTGGAAGGTCGGCGCCGCCAGCCCGACCGCCGAGCCGGGCTGCGCGCCGCTCCACGCGCAGAACCTGCGCTTCGACGCCACGCCCTTCCGGGCCGCCGAATTCAACATCACGGGCATCGAGGCCGAGATCGGCTATCGCCTGGGGACCGACCTGCCGCCGCGCGACACCCCCTATTCGCGCGAAGAGGTGATCGCCGCCATCGCCACCCTGCACCCCACCATCGAGATCGTGGACACGCGCTTCGTCCGCCTCGGCCTCGATTCGCTGAGCCACGCGGCGGACCAGACCAGCCATGGCGCGCTGGTGGTCGGCCCGGCACTGGCCGACTGGCAGCGCATCGACCCGCCGGCCGTGCCGGTGCGGCTGACCTTCAACGGGGAGGTGGCGGTGGAGCACACCGGCGGCAATTCCGCCGGCGAGCCGATCCGGCTGGTGCAGTGGCTCGCCAACACCGGTGCGCGGCGCTACGGCGGCCTCAAGGCGGGGATGGTGATCACCACCGGAAGCTGCACCGGCAATATCCTGGTCCCCGCCGGCACCAAGGTGCGGGCGGAGTTCCAGGGCGTCGGCGTGGTCGAGACCAAGATTCAGTAAAAAAAGGCCGGGGAAGGAATTCCCCCGGACCCCCATCTTTTCTTTTCGAGTTTCCCGCGCCTGCGGAAAGCGCCGCCCCCAACTGACGAAAAAAAGATGGGGGGTCGAGGGAATTCCTTCCCCCGGACTTTTTCCTCAGGCCAGGAAGCTGCGCAGCGACTTGCCGCGCTTCGAGCCCTGCAGCTTCTTCAGCGCCTTCGCCTCAATCTGGCGGATGCGCTCGCGAGTGACGTTGAAGGTCTTGCCGACCTCCTCCAGCGTGTGGTCGTTCTCGCCGCCGATGCCGAAGCGCATGCGCAGGATGCGCTCCTCGCGCGGCGTCAGGTCGGAGAGGATGCGCATCGTCGCCTCGCGCATCGAGGAGCGCGCCGCCGCATCGAACGGCATCACCGCGTTCTCGTCCTCGATGAAGTCGCCCAGGCGGCCGTCGTCATCGTCGCCCACCGGGTTCTCCAGGCTGACCGGCTCGCGCGCGAGGCGCTGCACGGCGCGCACCTTGTCCACCGACATGCCCAGCTCCGCCGCCAGCTCATCCGGCGTCGGCTCGCGGCCGGCCTTCTGCGCGAAGCGGCGGCTCATGCGCGCCACCTTGCCCACCGTCTCCGTCATGTGCACGGGGACGCGGATGGTGCGCGCCTGGTCGGCCAGCGAGCGGGTGATCGCCTGCCGCACCCACCAGGTGGCGTAGGTGGCGAACTTGAAGCCGCGGCGCCAGTCGAACTTATCGACCGCGCGCATCAGCCCGATGTTCCCTTCCTGGATCAGGTCGCCGAACATCAGGCCACGGTTGCGGTAGCGCTTGGCGATATGGACGACCAGCCGCAGGTTGGCCCGCGTCAATTCCTCCTTCGCCTTGCGCATGTCGCGCTCGCCCTGCGCAACCTCGGCGCAAACGCGGCGCAGCTGCCGGGCGGGCAGGCCGCTTTCGGCCTCCAGCTTCGTGATCGCGGCGCGGATGCCGGGCAGCTTCTCGGCCAGCTCGCGCAGCGCCGCCTCGCGGCGGGCGGAGGAGGTGCGGACCTTCTGGGCCGCCACCAGCAGCCGCTCGACGCCGGCCTCGCTGCCGTCCCACACGCGCAGCACATCCTCGCGCTCCATGCGGGCCGCCACGGCCAGACGCAGCGCCTGGCCGTCCAGCGCCAGCAGGCGGCGGCTCATGTCGCGCACCTGCGCCACCAGCATGTCGAGCCGCGCCGGGCGCAGGCGCAGCGCGCCGAACAGCCCGACCATCTCCTGCCGCTCAGCCATGGCTTCCTTGCTGCCAGAGGGCAGCGCATGCAGCCGCGCATGCGCCTCCAGCGCAGCCGTGAAGGAGGCCAGCACCTCGGGCTTCATCTTCTCGTCGAGCGTGGCATGCGGCGCGGCCTCGGCGCCCTCCTCGGCCTCCTCAGGCTCCGGAGTGGCGTCGGCCGCCATCGCCTCCAGCTCGACCACATCGCGCAGCGGCATCTGGCCCTGCTCCAGCGCGGCCTTCCACTGCGCGAGGTGGGCGAAGCTCATCGGGCTCTCGCAAAGCCCGGCCAGCATGGCGTCGCGGCCAGCCTCGATGCGCTGGGCGAGCGCGATCTCCTGCTCGCGGGAGAGCAGCTCCGTGCCGCTCATCTCGCGCAGGAACATACGGACGGGATCGTCCGAGCGGGCCAGGCTGGCACCGTTGACGTTGCCGCCCTCGCCCGCTTCCTCCTCGGACTCCTCGCGCTCCTCGTCGGAGTCGGAGGCCTCGGGGCGCTCGCCCTCCTCCTCAGCCTCCTCCCCGGTGGCCGGGCGCGCCTCTTCCTCGAGGCCGTCGAACTCCTCCGAGAACTGCGGGCGCCAGGCATGGCTGGGGCTGCCATTGGAATCGAGGCGGTCCGTGTTGTCCTGGCCATCCTGGTTCAGGATGTCGCCAAACCCCGCCCGCGCCTTGAGCGTGGCGTTGTCCGACTCGCCCTGATCCGTCGCGCCGTAGGTAAACATCCCGTCCATTGATTCACCTGCACTTCATTCTGGGGGACCGCACAGGTCCCGGAACCCTGCCCTCACCCGCGTCCGACACAGAGCCCCGCACCACGCCAAAAAGCATGGAACGAGCGAGGGACAGGCTAGGGGATTGGCGTCACCTCCAGGTGGCCGCCGCATAATTTAGGGAGTGTCAGGCCTTCCAAACACCCCCCTGCCGCCCTTTCCGTGGGCGGAGAGCCGCCGCCTCAAGGGGAAAGGCCGTAGCGCAGCTCAATATGACCGGAGGCGGGCCGCCCTGAGCCAGTGGTTGGAAAGAAGCGCAACAGCACCGTCATGCCCGTTCCTCCCCGCCTTCACCAACTCGGATCAGCGCCACCCGGCCAGCCTCGTCCAGGGCGTAGCGCAGCATCAGGCCGATCCCGGCGAGCGGCACCAGCAGCTCGCGCCGCCCGGTGCCGTCGGCCAGCGGGCGGCCCAGCATCGCTTCCTCCGCCAGGCGCCGCGTCACGCGGATGACCGCCTGCGCGGCGCGGCCCGCGGCCTCGGGGCTGCGGGCACGCAGGGCACCAAGAAAGCAATCGAGATCGGCCACCGCCTCGGGCAGCCACACCAGCTTTGCCATGGGATGCGGCCGGTCACCGCCCCGGGAGGGGGCGGGCGCCTTCCGTGCCAAAGCTGTCGAGCCATTCCTCGACAGCCTGCTGCGCCACGGCGTGCTCCGAGAGGCGGTACCGCTCCCAGCGCGCCAGATCCTCCTGCTTCTCCTGCTCGTAGCTTTCCTCGCGGTCGAGGAACTCCAGCACGGCCTTCTTCATCAGCCAGTGCGGCGAGCGGTCACGCACACGGCCCAACGCCTGCAGCCGCTGGCGCGTCGCTTCGTCCAGCTTGAGTGCGAGGCTGCTTGACACAATGGGCTCCGGCGGTAGCGATTGGTCGTACCTCTCTATACCGGTCCATGCTGTCACAGGGATGAAATCTCCAGAGGGCAGCCTTGCCGCGAGCGCGGCCATGGAACGCGCCAGGGCGCCGGGAAAGGGCGGTTGTTCTACTCCCCTCCCGCGCCGTTGTGGGAAGAAAATTCCCCCGATTCTTAGCCTCGCCTTGTTGTTTTTCTCATCGCCTGAGGCAATCCGGACCCACGGGACAGACCGGCGATGGACCGCGTCCCCGCTGCCGGCCGCCTTCGCGCATGCTATGGACGGCGCCTGTGGATGAAGGAATGTCATGAACCAGGCTGCCGAACTGGCCCGGGTCAAGGCCCGCATCCGGGCCCTGACGGAGAAGACCGTCTCCAACGGCTGCACCGAGGCCGAGGCGCTCGCCGCGGCCGAGATGGTTGGCCGCCTGCTGGAGCGCTACGCCCTCAGCATGGACGAGGTGGAGCTGCGCGAGGCCCGCTGCGTCCAGGTCACGGTGCCGCTCGCCGGCCAGCGCCGGCGTCCGGTGGATGCCTGCGTGCCGGCCATCGCCCGCTTTTGCGACTGCAAGGTCTGGCTGGCCCGCGAGCCGGCCGGCGCGCACTACGTCTTCTTCGGCCTGGAGCCTGACACGGCTCTGGCCGCCTATCTCTTTGCCGTGGTCGAGCGCAGCATTGGCACGGAGCTCGCCGCCTTCCGCGCCGCCCGCCCGGCGCTGCGCGGACTCTCCTTGCGGCGCGCCTCCACCAGCTTTCAACAGGGTATGGCCGGCCGCATCGCCGAGCGCCTGGAGGCCATGATCCGCGAGCGTCAGGCCGGCATGGCGGCGCGGCCGAGCGCCGGCACGGCGCTGGTGGTCGCCAAGCGGCAGGTGGTCGAGGAGGCCTTCCGCGAGGCCGCCGTCCGGCTGGTCTCCAGCCGCCGCCAGACGGTCCAGGCGAACGGCGCCTATCACCAGGGCTATGCCGCCGGGGACCGCGTCAACCTCAACCGTCCCGTCCATGGCCGCGCCCCCGGCCTGATCGAGTGAAACGCCTGCGCGACAGCCAGCGCCAACGCCTCTACGCCTGGGAGGACCGGGTGGTGGCCCCGCATGGCGGCGCCCCCCTTCCCTTCGCCGTCGCCCAGGGCATGGTGGACGCCATCTGGGCCGAGCTGGGCCTGCGCTACCCGCCCCGCGTCGAGCCCCTGCCCGTCCAGGCCACCCGCCGCATGGCCGATGCCAACCGCCTGCGCCTGCGCCTGCCCGCCGAGTTCCCGCCCTGGGTGCTGCTGCACGAGCTGGCCCATGCGCTGAGCAGCACGCAGGACGGCGCCTCGGACGGGCATGGCCCGGTCTTCACCGGGCTCTATGTGCAGTTGCTGGAGCGCTACCTGCGCCTGCCGGCGGACAGGCTGGCCGCCTCGCTGGCGGAGGCCGGGCTGCGCGTGGAGCTTTCGGCAAAGCCCGTGTTCGTCGGCTGAAAAAGGCTGGGGGAAGGAATTCCCCCAGACCCCCATCTTCTTTTTGTCGGTTAAAAAGCCCGACCGCCAGCGCTGCAAGATTGATAAAAAAGAAGAAGAAGGGGTCCGGGGGAGAATTCATTCTCCCCCGCTCTGCGCCCTCAGATCGGGCAGACCCCGCTGGCGCATTGCAGATGCGCCCAGTCCACTGCCTCGCGGCTGGCCTCGTCGGTGATGCCCTCGACCAGCGCCGCGAAGCGCCCGGCCGAGACCTCCTCCTCCGGCAGGTACTCGTAGCCGAGCCTGGCGTCCGGCAGGCTCGGCAGCACGCTGCAGCAGCGCACCTCCGGCTGGTGCGTGGCGACGATGGCGCGGAAGGCCTCCAGGTCGTGCTGGTCGGTATAGACCTTCAGCGTGTAGCTGACCTGGTTGCCGCGCTCGGCGCCGATCCAGTGCCGCTCCAGCAGCTTCAGCCACTGATACTGCTCCTCCGGCGCCGCCTCCGGCGCGGTGACCAGTTGCTCGCCCATTCCCAGGCGCTGCGCCAACGGCACGGTGGGGAAGCCGACGACCGTCATGCCGGGGAAGCTGCGCAGCTCGCGCAGCGGATAGCCGCGCGCGGCATAGTCGGCCAGCAGCGGGTCGGACCCGGGGTGCCATTCGCCGGTGCCGGGGTCGCGCGTGCCCTTGAACTGCACCCAGCGCAGATACTGCCGGCGCGCCGGGAGATGCGCCCCCTCGGTCAGGCCGAAGAGCTTGCTGGTGGTGCCGGCGGGCTTCACCGTGGTCACCGTCACCGGGCGGGCGACGCCCAGCTCGTCGGCATAGCGGTCGGCCTCCGCCTTGGCGGCGGCGGAGAGGCGGCGCAGCGCGGCCCAGAAAGGCGCGGCGCGCTTCTCGTCCAGCAGGTCGCGGAAGCCGAGGCCGAAGCGCATCCAGGCCCATTCATGCAGCCCGGTCGGGCCGATGCCGATGCGGTTGGTGCGCGCGACCTCCTCGCCATAGAGCGCATCCATCCGGTTGGCGCGGATCAGGAAGCGCACGCCGAGCCGCACCGCATCCTCGACGCGGCGATCCCACAGCTTGGCAACGTCCTCCGGCGCCGCGCCCGGGGCGAAGCTGTCGAAACTGGCGGGGCAGGCCAGCAGCGGGGCGAAGTCGGCGATGACGCAATAGCCGCCGGTGACGTGCAGCGTGATCTCGCCGCAGGGATTTGTCGTCACGGGGAATCGCGCCTCGGCGGCGCGGCGGGAGGCCTCGGCCAGCAGGCCGGCGGCGGCGTCCACCTGGTAGCGGGCGCTGCGGAAGTCGCGGCCATCCTCATGCACGGGCTTGTCCCAGGCGCTGCCGGTGCGGTGATCCTCCAGCAGGTCGCCGTTGATGAAGCCCGGCTCGCCGTTGATATAGGCGCAGGCCGTCACCTCCTCGAAGACCATGCGGGCCTGGGCGGCCAGCGAACCGTCCGCCTCGCCGCGCACCAGCGCCCAGAAGGTGCGGTCCACCATGACGGAGTGGTTGGCCGTCCAGAGCCCGCCCTCGGACTTGGCGCGGATGAAGCGGCGGATGCCCGGGTCGCGCCAGGACTTGGTGGCCATGCGCGCGGCGCGGCGGGCACCGCCCACCTGCACCTCGACGGACAGGTAATGGTCCACCAGCAGCGCCTGCTCCCAGGGCTGCAGCGCCTCGCCCTCAGGGTCGCGCACGCGGGCGGGCTCGATGACGTGGCGGCGGATGTTCAGCAGGCCGCGCAGCAGCGAGATCGGCCCGGAGGAAGGCCGCCCCTGCATGCCGCGGATCGGGCTGCCGGCCGGGCGGATCTCCGAGAGATCCAGCACCAGCACGCGCTCGGCCTCGCCACGGAAGGCCATGGCCTCCAGCACCTCGACCGCCTTGGCCCAGCCCTCGCGGCTGTCCGCCACGCGATGCAGAACGGCATCGGCGGGAAGACCGCTGAGGTCGGCCACCAGCTCGCGGGCGAGGAAGTCGCGCAGCCCGGCCTCGGCCGCCGCGTCGAAGCTCTCCTCGGTGCTGCCCCAGGGCAGCAGGCCCATCTCGGTGCCGAAGCGGCGCAGGGCGGCGCGGTCCTTCGGGTAGTCCGGATGCTCCGCGGACAGGTGGAGGCGCAGTTCGGGCGCCTGTCCCCAGTCCACCGTGGCCAGCGCGTCGTCATAGGCGCGGCCGACGCCGGAACCGTTCAGCAGCAGGTAGAACTTGGCGAAGGAGGCGATCGCCGTCGCGCAGTTGGTGAAGACCTCCAGGTTGCGCCCGGCCTGCCCGGCATCGCCGTGCTGCAGGTGGCGCCCCGAGGTGAGCAGCGCCCCGGTGGCGATGGCGTTGCGCAGCCGCGCCCGCTCCGTCTCCAGCCCCGGGCCGAGCAGGCCGAGATTGCCCTCCGCCACCCGGTCGGCCACGCGGCCGAAGCTCTCGCCATCCTCCGGGCGGAAGACGGTGCGGCGGCCCACCGCCAGGCCCATGCCGGCATCCAGCGCGCGCGCGGGCAGCGGCGCCTCGCCGAAGCTCGCGCCCGGCGGGGCATCGGCCTCCGCGTGCAGGAGGCGGGGCAAGGAGTGGCTGTATCCGTCCATGAAGGCTCCGGTAGGCAAGGCGTGCAGGCGCCAGCCCTGCGAATCGGCCGGCGCCACTACCAGATATGGTATGCAGCTTCGCTCATTAACACCAGACCTCGTTTTCTCCTGCCATGACCAAGCCGCCACCCTGCCCCGCCGCCTCAGCGCAGCGTGGGGTCCAGCCGGTCGCGCAGCCAGTCGCCCAGCAGGCTGACCGAAAGCGTCGTCAGCACGATCACCAGCGAGGGCGCCAGCAGGATCCAGGGCGCCCGCGTCAGGTATTCCCGCCCGTAGCCCACCATGTTGCCGAGCGAGCTGTCCGGCGGCTGCACGCCGAGGCCGAGGAAGGAAAGCCCGCTCTCCAGCAGGATGATCTCCGGGAAGGCCAGCGTCATGGAGACGATCAGGGTGGAGGCGATGTTGGGCAGCACGTGCCGGGCATAGATCCGCCAGGGCGTGGCGCCGAGCTGCCGCACAGCGGCGGCATAGCCCTGGCCGCCGGCGCTGATCGCCAGGCCGCGGGCGATGCGGGCATAGCGCTCCCAGCCATGCAGGCCGAGCAGGCAGATGAAGAGCGGCAGCGCATTGCCGAAGAAGGCGAGGACGGAAAGCGCCAGGATCAGAAAGGGCATCGAGGCCTGGAAATCCGCCAGCGCCATCACCGCCTGCTCGACCAGCCCGCGGAAATGCGCCGCCAGGAAGCCCAGCGTGACGCCCAGCACCGCGCCGATGATGGCCGCCCCGAAGGCGATCAGCAGCGACATGCGGATCGAGACGATCAGCCGGCTCAGCACGTCCCGCCCCAGCTCGTCGCTGCCCAGCGGGTGCAGCCAGGAGCCGCCCATGAAGGCCGGCGGCGCGAGGCGGGCGCGCAGGTCGAGCGCCGTGTGGGAGAAGGGACTGATCCAGTCCGCCAGCAGGGCGGTGCCCAGCATCAGCACGATCCAGAACAGCGCGAAGAGCACCATCGGCGGCAGGCGCCCGCCCTTCCGGGCCGGCGGCGCGGCGACGGTGGCCGGCGGCGGGGTGGCGGCGGCCGCGTCGGACATCACGCGGCCTCCCGCGCGCCGAGCCGCAGCCGCGGGTCCAGCACGCCATAGAGCAGGTCCACCACCAGGTTGGCGGTGATCATGGTGGCGGCGACCAGCAGCAGGATGCACTGCACGACGGCCAGGTCGCGGTTGGCGACGGCCACCACCAGCAGCCGCCCGACGCCGGGCCAGGAGAAGACGCTCTCCACCACCACCGCCCCCGCCAGCAGCGAGCCGACCATGAAGCCGATGATGGTGACGGTGGGGATGGCGGCATTGGGCAGCGCATGGCCGCGCACCGCCCGGTGCCAGGGCACGCCCTTGGCCAGCGCCGTGCGCATATAGGGCTGGCCGAGCACCTCCAGCATGGCGGAGCGGGTGAAGCGCGCCAGCACCGCGGCACCACCAAGCCCCAGCGTGACCACCGGCAGGATGGCGTGGATCCACGTGTCCTGCCCGCCCGAGGGCAGCCAGCCCAGCTGCACGGCAAACACCAGCACCAGCAGCAGCCCCAGCACGAAGGAGGGCACGGTGAAGCCGGCGACCGCCAGCAGCATCACCGCGCGGTCGGCGAAGGAGTTGCGGTGCAGGGCGGCATAGATCCCGGCGGGGAGGCCGAGGCCGAGCTTCAGCGCCAGGGCCGGCAGGGTCAGCGCCAGGGTGGCCGGGACGCGCTCGGCGACCAGGGCGATGGCGCTGCGCCCGTCGCGCATGGAGTTGCCGAGGTCGCCGTGCAGGATGGCGGTGAAGTAGCGGAGATACTGCATCCAGAGCGGGTCATCGAGGCCCCAGGCACGGCGGAAGGCGGCCACCGCCTCGGGCGGCGCGTCGGGCGACATGATGATCTGCGCCGGGTCGCCGGAAAGCCGCAGCACGACGAAGGCGAAGGTCACCACCAGCACCAGCGTCAGCAGCGCGCGGGCGATGCGGAAGGCGAGGAAACGCAGCATTCAGGCGGCTTCCCGGATGGCGGGCGTGGTGGCGAGGCCCTGGCCGGCGGGGATCTCCCCCTGCGCCACATGGCAGGCGACCAGGCGGCCATCGCCGGGGCGGGGCTTCAGCGCAGGGCTCTCGGCGGCACAGCGGGCGCTGGCCACGGGGCAGCGCGGATGGAAGGCGCAGCCCGTGGGGCGCGCCGCGGGATTGGGCGGATCGCCCTGCAACACGATGCGCCGCCCGCGCCGGCCGGGATGCGGAATGGCGGAGACCAGCGCCTGGGCATAGGGATGCGCGGGGTCGTGCAGCACCGCGTCCGGCTCCCCCTCCTCGACGATGCGGCCGAGATACATCACCGCGACGCGGTGGCTGACCTGCCGCACCGCGCGCAGGTCGTGGCTGATGAAGAGCAGCGCGACGCCGCGCGCCGCCTGCACCTCGGCCAGCAGGTTCATCACCTGCGCCTGGATGGAGACGTCGAGCGCGCTGATCGGCTCGTCGCAGACCAGCAGCGCGGGATCGGTGGCCAGCGCGCGGGCCAGTACCGCGCGCTGCCGCTGGCCGCCGGAAAGCTCGTGCGGGTAGCGCGCCGCATGGTCCGCCCGCAGCCCGACCGCGCGTAGCAGCGCCGCCACCTTCTCGGCATCCGCGGCGAGGCGATGGATCTCCAGCGGCTCGGCGACCTGCGCGCCGATCGTCAGGCGCCGGTCCAACGCGCCGAGCGGGTCCTGATAGACCATCTGCATCCGCGCCCGTTGCGCCCGCCAGGCGGCGGTGCCGGGCGGCGGCAGCGGCGCGCCCTCGAAGCGGAGGCTGCCCTCATCGGGCGTCTCGGCGCCCAGCACCAGCCGCCCGGTGGTGGACTTGCCGCAGCCGGATTCACCGACCAGCCCCAGGGTCCGCCCGCGCTCCAGGGTGAGCGAGACGCCATCCAGCGCCCGCACCTCGACCGGTCGCCCGAGCCAGCCGCGCCGCATGGTGTAGCGGCGCACCAGCCCTTGGGCCTCCAGCAGCGGCGCGCTCATGCCGGCAGCAGCTCGGGCGCGCGCACCGGCGACACGGCCGGCGCGAAAGGGCGGATGCAGGCGGCGCGATGGCCGGGGGAGACGGCGTCCAGCGCCGGCACCCCGTTCTCACAGGCGGCGCAAGCCTTGGGGCAGCGCGGCGCGAAGGCGCAGCCGGGCGGCATGGCCCAGGATTCCGGCACGCCGCCGGGAATGGCGGCCAGCGGGCGGCGCGGCCCGTGCATCGGCGGCAGGGCGGCGAGCAACCCTTGCGCATAGGGATGCGCCGGGCCGGTGAAGAGGCGTTCGGCCGCCGTCTCCTCGACGATGCGGCCGGCATACATGACGCAGACCCGCTCGCAGGTCTCCGCCACCACGCCGAGGTCGTGGCTGACCAGCACCAGCGCCATGCCGGTGTCGCGCCGGATTTCCGCGAGCAACTCCAGGATCTGCGCCTGGATGGTGACGTCGAGCGCGGTGGTCGGCTCGTCCGCCACCAGCAGCTCGGGCTGCCCGGCCAGCGCCATGGCGATCATCACGCGCTGGTTCTGCCCGCCGGAAAGCTCGTGCGGATAGGCCTCCAGCCGACGCCGGGCATCGGGCATGCCAACCTGGTCGAGCAGGCGCCGCGCTTCCTCGCGCGCCGCCGCGCCGTCCATCCCCCGGTGAAGGCGCAGCGCCTCCACGATCTGCCGGCCGATGCGGTGCACCGGGTTCAGGCTGCTCGCGGGGTCCTGGAAGATCATCGCCACACGCCCGCCGCGCACCCGGTCCAGCGTGGCGGAGGCGGCGCCGAGCAGCTCGGCGCCCTCCAGCCGCACGCTGCCGGCGACCCGCGCCTTCGCGGGCAGCAGCCCCAGCGCGGCCAGCCAGGTGACCGACTTGCCGCAGCCGGATTCACCCACCAGCGCCACCGCCTCCCCACGCCCGACCGTGAGGTCCACGCCGCGCAGCGCCGGCACGCCGTCGAAGCTGACGGTCAGACCGCGGATCTCGACCAGGGGCCCCGCCATCCGCTCAGGCCTTCCAGTTGTGCGCGCGGAACTCCATGGCGAAGGCCGGCGCCGCCTTCCAGCCCAGGTTGCGCGGCAGGGCGGTGAAGGTCGCGTTCTGGTGCAGCACCGTGTAGGCCGGGTCCTCGCGCTCGCAGATTTCCAGCATCCGGCGGAAGATCTGCTTGCGGCGGGCGCGGTCGGTCGAGGTCTCCAGCTCCACCGAGAGGCGGTTCATCTCCTCGTTGGTCCATTCGCCGACCTGCTGCTGCTGGCCGTTCGGCCCATGCTGGTTGACGATGGAGGAGACGGGGTCGTTGAAGGGCGCGCTGTTCGACCAGTCGCGCACCGCCCGGCCCGGCTCGCGCGAGAGGATCTGCGACCAGTTCTCCTTCATCTCGATCTGCACGTTGAGGCCGACCTGCTTCCACATCTCGACCAGCACCTGCGCCGTCGGCACCTGGCTGGTGTAGTAGTTGTTCAGCAGGCGGTAGGGGATCGGGTCGCCCTTGTAGCCGGCTTCCTTCAGCAGGCGCTGCGCCTCGGCCGGGTCGTATTCCGGCACCGACCAGTCCGCGACGAACATGTCGTCGTAATAGGGCCATTGCAGCCCCTTCGGCACCTCGGTGCGGCCGGCCCAGAGGGTCTCCACAATGGCCTGCCGGTCGATTGCATGGGTGAAGGCGCGGCGCACGCGGGCATCGGTCAGCTGCGGGTGCGTCTTGTCGAAGCAGGTCAGGCGATGGTTCAGGATGGTGCCGCCCTGCACCTGCAGCCGCTTGTCGCCCTCGATGGTGCCGATCTGGTCCGGCGGGATGTCGCAGGCGAACTGCACCTCGCCCGAGCGCAGCATGTTGATGCGCGAGGAGACCTCGGGAATCTCGATCAGCCGGATCGACTTCAGCGGCGGCCGCTCGCCCCAGTACGCGTCATGCGCGGCCAGGAGGAGGGACTGGTCGGCGGTGAACTCCGCCACCTTGTAGGGGCCGGTGAGCACCGGTTTGCGCGCCCAGTCGAACCAGGTCTCGGCCTCGATGAAGGCGCGCTTGCTGATGATCTCGCTGCCGGAGCGCGACAGGCGGCCTTCCAGCGTGACGTCCGGCGTCGCGTTGTGGAAGCGCAGCTTGTACTTGTCGACGATCTCGATGCGCTCCAGCGCCGGCCAGGAACGGCGCGCGACGGCCGGCACCTCCGGCGGCAGGTCGCGCCCGGCGCGGGTCGGGATGCGGTCGCCGCCGATCTCGATGGTCTTGCCCATGGCGGTCGGCCTGGTGTCGCCGAACATCCGCTCCGGGCCAAAGGAGAAGACGACGTCCTCCGCCGTCATCTCGTCGCCGTTGTGGAACTTCACGCCCTGCCGCAGGTCCAGCTCGACCACGCTGTCGCTGATCCGGCGCCAGGCCGTGGCGAGGCGCGGAACCGGCTTCAGCCCGCCCAGCAGGTCGCGCCCGATCAGCCCTTCCCAGAGCATCGAGAAGGCGCGTTCGCCCACGTTGGACTGCTCGCGCAGCACTTCCAGCGTGTTGCTGTTGCTGATCTTCTGCACGGCGATGGTGATGCTCGGCCGCTGGTCCACCTGGGCAATGGCGAAGCGGGGCAGCGCGCTGGCACCCAGCGCCGCGCCGGCGCCAAGAAGAAGGGAACGGCGGGGAGTGAGAATCATGGGTTGCGCTCCTCGAGGCCGCGCGGCGTGGCGCGGTAATGCGTCAGGGTGCGTTCGGCGTGGCGCATGCGGTGGGAGAGCGCCTTCTGCGCGTATTCCGCCACGACCGCGGCATAGGCCGGATCTTCCGCGAGGTTGGTGAACTGGTCGGGGTCGCGCTCCAGGTCGAAGAGCAGCGGCGGAAGGGCTGCGAAATGGACGTATTTCCAGCGCGCGTCCTGCACGACGCAGAGCGCGCTCTCGTCCATCGAGAGGCCGAGCGCCGTCTCGGGCTGCGAGTAGTGCACGTCGCGGAAGTCGTATTCGTAGAAGAGATGGTCGCGCCAGTCGGCGGGCTTTTGACCCTGCACCAGCGGCACCAGGGAATGGCCGTCGCAGGCGCGCGGCGGCTGGCCACCCAGCCAGTCCAGGATGGTCGGCAGCACATCGACGCTTTCGGTGAAGCTGCCCTCGATGCGGCCAGCGCCGAGCTTGCTCTCCGGGTCCTTCACCACCAGCGGGATGCGGAAGCTCTCGTCGTGGTAGCCGATCTTGCCGAGCAGGTAATGGTCGCCAAGCTGCTCGCCATGGTCGGAAGTGAAGATGACCAGCGTGTCGTCCCACTGCCCGGTCTCGTCGAGATAAGCGAAGACCTGGCCGAGCGCCTCGTCCACCTCGGTGATCAGCCCGGCATAGGTGGCGCGCATCTGCCGGATCTCGGCCTCGTCGAGCTCCGAGGCGGCGCCGCCCGCGCCGTGGAAGAAGGAGCCCTGGCTGATGCCCTTCAGGTAGAAGTCGAGCAGCGGGTGCTGCGCCGCCTCCTGCTGCCAGGTCTCGCGCCGGTGCAGCGCCGGCATCTCGGCCGGGCTGTACATCGTGTTGTAGGGCGCCGGGGCGATGAAGGGCGGATGCGGCCGCCAATAGCCGAGATGCAGGAACCAGGGCTTCTCGCCCTTGCCCTTCAGGTAGGTGAGCGCCCGCTCGGTGAAATAGGCGGTATCCGACAGCTCGGACGGGATGCGGCTCGGGCGGTCGGTGGCGCCGGGCACTGAATCCTCGCCCTCCGGCAGCCAGATGTTCTCGCGCTTCTCCGGCAGTTCGTAGCCCTTCTGCGCCAGCCAGCCGAAATAGCCGTCCATGCTCGGCTCGAAGGCGCCAACGGCGCGGAAGCCTTCCATCAGGTCGCCCAGCGTGGTGAAGCGCGGGTCGCGCGCGCCGGTCGTGCGCGGGTCGGGCGTGGTGGTGGTGTAGCCGATCAGCGCCGGGTCATAGCCGATCTGCCGCAGCGCCTTGCCCAGGTTCATGTGCCGGGCATCGAGCGGCACCGTGTTCTGCACGGCGCGGTGGTTCATCAGGTAGAGGCCGGTCAACAGGCTGGCCCGCGCCGGGCCGCAGGGCACGGTGGTGGTGACGTGGTTGCGGAAGGTCACGCCTTCGCGGCAGAGCCGGTCCAGGTTCGGCGTGCGCAGGAAATCCGCGCCCAGGGCCGGCACGAAATCCGCCCGCCACTGGTCCACCACGATCAGCAATACGTTCTTCCGGCGCGCCATGGGCATCCCGTCTTCCGGCCTCGATGGCGCGAGGGCTTAGTCCACGGCGGCGACAGCCCGATGACGCTTGCATGGCAGGGCGATGACAACCGCGCCGCCCCTCCTCCGCTTGACGCGTCCGGACAACGGCGCGACATGATCCGGCATCGCACGCGCCAGAACGGGAGAACCGCCCATGCCGCATGACGGCCACGACCATTCCGACCTGCCGGCCGGCACCCCGCAGGATGGCTGGAAGCACAGCGGCGTCCGGGTGATCCCGGGCGACCAGCTGGACGCCAACACGGCGCAGACGCCGGGCATGAACCGCCAGGCGGCGATCAACCTGGCCCGTGTCGGCGCGCAGAAGATCTGGGCCGGCACCGTCCACATCCACGCCAATGCCAAGACCGGCGCGCACCACCACGGGCCGCTGGAAAGCGTGATCTATGTGCTGAAGGGCCGCGCCCGCATGCGCTGGGGCGAGCATCTCGAGTTCACCGCCGAGGCCGGGCCGGGCGACTTCATCTACGTGCCGCCCTATGTGCCGCACCAGGAGATCAACGCCTCCACCGACGAGACGCTGGAATGCGTGCTGGTGCGCAGCGACAACGAGGCGGTGGTGGTGAACCTGGACATCGAGCCGGTGGAAAAGCCGGAGAACGTCCCCTGGGTGGACCCGATCCACAAGGCGCCGGGCGCCTGACGTAGAAGAAGCCCGGGGGAAGGCATTCCCCCGGACCCCATCTTTTTCCTGACTGACAAAAAGAAGATGGGGGCCCCTGGGGGGAATTCCTTCCCCCCAGCCTTACTCGGCCGGAACGCCCATCATCCGCGCCCCGCTGCGGCTGCGGTTGCGCCGCGCCGCCAGGATCGAGACCACCACCAGCGCGCCGATCATGCCGACATGCTCCGTCGCGGTGTGGAAGGCCACGATGCCGCGCTCGCCCTCCAGGCTCCAGAAGTGGTGCACCAGCGGGATGGTCAGCGCGGTGAAGACGCCCAGCGCCCCCGCCCCCAGCCAGGTCCAGCGGTTGAGGATGATCAGCGCGGAGCCGCCGAGCTGGGTGATGATGACGGCGATGTTGAAGGCCGCGGGCGGGTTGAGCCCGAACATGGCCATCTCCGCCACCCCGCCCTGGAAGTCGATGAGCTTGGCCAGTCCGCTGCCCCAGAAGGGGAAGGTCAGCAGGATGCGGGCGATGGCTTCCACCGCCGGCTGGCACAGAAAGGTCTCGATCGTACGAGCCATGGTCTTTCCCCCCAACAGCGCCTGGGCGCCGCGCCATGCCTTAGCTCGTTTCGGCATCGAAGGGAAGTTGCGCGCCCCGGAGCGGGGCGCGCATGGGCGGCCTCAGCGGCCGGACATGATCCGCTCGACCAGCTGCTTCACCGTCGGGATGAAGCCGTTCGAGTAGAAGGGGTCGGAGCCGAAGCGGTAGGCGTTGTGGCCGGCGAACATCAGGTTGTGGTCGATGTCGCCGTCATGCGCGATGTCCTGCAGCGTCTTCTGGATGCAGAAGGAGCGCGGATCGGCCTTCTTGCCGTTGGTATAGTCCGGCCCGTGCTGCGTCCAGTTCGAGAAGCGGCAGTGGCTCAGGCAGCCCATGCAGTCCGTCTGGTCCTTCAGGATCTGCTTGGCGCTCTCGGGCGTGACGAAGACCAGCGTGCTGTCCGGCGTGCGCAGCGCCTCGGTGAAGCCCTGCGCCTCCCAGTGATGCACGCGCTCCAGATCGCCCGGGGCCAGCCAGACCAGCCGCTTGCGCGGCCCGACGCCATACTCGGCCGTGTGCTCGCCGACCGGCTCGGGGCTGACCGCCACCTGCCGCTCGTTGCGCGCCTCCAGGTCCCGCAGGAAGTCGTTGCGCACCGCCGAGGAGTAGAAGCCGGTGGGCGAGAAGGGCTGCAGCAGCACGTCGCCCGGCTGGAGGGAGAGCAGCTTCTGCTTCCAGGCCTCGCTGATCGGGCTTTCCTTGGTGACGAGCGGGCGGGTGCCGAACTGGAAGGCGATCGGACCCAGCTCCGGGTTGTCGATCCAGTCCTCCCACTCCTCCAGCCACCAGACGCCGCCGGCCATGATGATCGGCACCTCGCCCAGGCCGAACTGGCGCATCTGCTCGCGCAGCTTCAGCACGCGCGCATAGGGCGCCTCGGGCTTGTTCGGGTCCTCGGAGTTGGAGAGGCCGTTATGGCCTCCGGCCAGCCAGGGATCCTCGTAGACCACGCCGCCGAGCAGCTCGGAGACCTTGCTGTAGGAGCGCTTCCACAGCGCCGAGAAGGCGCGGCTGGAGGAGACGATCGGATAGTAGAAGACGTTGAACTCGCGGGCGATCTCGGCGAGCTTGTAGGGCATGCCCGCACCGCAGGTGACGCCGTTGATCAGCCCCCGCGCGCCTTCCAGCACGCCGCGCAGCACGCGCTCGGCGCCGCCCATCTCCCACAGCACGTTCATGTGGATGCGGCCCTGGCCATTGGCCCGCTCATAGGCCTCGCGCGCCTGCGCGATGCCGCCGGCGATGCCATAGGCCACCAGCTCCTCGTGCCGCTCGCGGCGGGTGCGGCCGTGATAGACCTGATCGACGAGGTTGCCTTCGGCGTCGTAGCTGTCGGCATTGACGCCGGAGAAGGTGCCGATGCCGCCGGCACCCGCCCATTCCCCGCAGGAGGCTCCTGTGGAGACGGCGACACCTTTGCCGCCTTCCACCAGCGGAAGCACGTCCACACCGCCCATCCGGATCGCGTTGATTGCCTTCACCGCAGCCTACCGCCCTCAGAAACCGAGTTTCACAGTATCGTCATTTAGGGCTGCCCACACCAGCTTCTTAGGGCTCACCCTGAAATTCTTGGAAATACGCCGTGAGGCCGCGAGGGCAACCCGCCGCGGCCTCAAACCGACGTTAATCGGCAGCGTGGCCGCGATCGCGGCGCGGGCGGCGCTCGCGCCGCTCATCACCCTCGCCGCCCTCGCCCTGCTCGCGCGGACGGCGGGCGCCGACCTGCTCACTGATGTCGGCACCGCTGGCCTGGTCCACAACCCGCATGGAAAGCTTCACCTTCCCGCGGTCGTCGAAGCCCAGCACCTTCACCTTCACCTTGTCGCCCTGCTTGACCACGTCCGTGGTCTTGGCGACGCGCTCATTGGCCAGCTCGCTGATGTGCACGAGGCCGTCCCGGGCGCCGAGGAAGTTCACGAAGGCGCCGAAATCGGCGGTCTTCACCACGGTGCCGTTGTAGATCGCGCCGATTTCCGGCTCGGCGGTGATGCCGCGGATGCGGTCGATCGCCGCCTGGGTCGCCTCGGGGCTGGTCGAGGCGATCTTGATCGTCCCGTCATCCTCGATGTCGATCTTGGTGCCGGTGGTCTCGACGATGTCGCGGATCACCTTGCCGCCCGTGCCGATCACCTCGCGGATCTTGTCCTTGGGGACATTGATCACGGTGATCTTGGGGGCGTTGGCGGCCACGTCGCTGCGGGCGCCGGTCAGGCCCTTGGCCATTTCGCCCAGGATGTGCAGTCGGCCGCCCTTGGCCTGCTCCAGGGCGATCTTCATGATCTCCGGCGTGATGGACGTGATCTTGATGTCCATCTGCAGGGCGGTGATGCCCTGCTCGGTGCCGGCCACCTTGAAGTCCATGTCGCCGAGATGGTCCTCGTCGCCGAGGATGTCGGACAGCACGGCGAAGCCCTTCTCCTCCTTGATCAGGCCCATGGCGATGCCGGCGCAGGGGCGCTTCAGCGGCACGCCGGCGTCCATCAGGGAGAGCGAGGTGCCGCAGACGGTGGCCATCGAGGAGGAGCCGTTCGACTCCGTGATCTCGGAGACCACGCGCAGCGTGTAGGGGAAGGTCGACTTCTCCGGCAGCAGCGGGTGGAGGGCCCGCCAGGCCAGCTTGCCGTGGCCGATCTCGCGCCGGCCCGGGCTGCCCATCCGGCCCGTCTCGTTCACCGAGTAGGGCGGGAAGTTGTAGTGCAGCATGAAGTTCTCGCGGTACTCGCCCGCGAGCTGGTCGATGATCTGCTCATCCTGCCCGGTGCCCAGCGTGGCCACGCAGAAGGCCTGCGTCTCGCCACGGGTGAACAGCGCCGAGCCATGCGCGCGCGGCAGCACGCCGACCTCGGCCAGGATCGGCCGCACGGTCTTGGTGTCGCGCCCGTCGATGCGCATGCCGGTGTCGAGGATGGCGTTGCGGACGACGTCCGCCTCCAGCTCCTTCAGCAGGCCCTTGGCCTTCTCGGCCTCCTCCGGCGTCAGCTGCGCCAGGATCGCCTTCTTGGCCTCGCTCACCTTGCCCTGGCGGACGAGCTTCTGGGTCTCCTTGTAGGCCTCGGCGATCGAGGCACTGCCCAGATCAGCCAGCTTGGCCTTCAGCGCCACCTCCTCCTCGGAGGGCTCCGGCAGGTCCCACGGCTCCTTGGCGGCGCGCTCGGCCAGGTCGATGATGCCCTCGATCACCGGCTGGAAGCCCTGGTGGCCGAAGGTCACGGCGCCCAGCATGTCGTCCTCGGACAGCTCATGCGCCTCGGACTCGACCATCAGCACGCCCTCGGCGGTGCCGGCGACGACCAGGTCGAGCTTGCTGGACTTCATCTGCTCCAGCGTCGGGTTCAGCACATAGGCGCCCTCGATCAGGCCGACGCGCGCCGCGCCCACCGGGCCGAAGAAGGGAATGCCCGAGAGCGTCAGCGCGGCCGAGCAGCCGACCAGCGCGACGATGTCCGGGCTGTTCTCCATGTCATGCGACAGCACCGTCGCGATGACCTGCACCTCGTTGCGGAAGCCCTCGGGGAAGAGCGGGCGGATCGGCCGGTCGATCAGGCGGGAGATCAGCGTCTCCGCCTCGGAGGGCCGGCCCTCGCGCTTGAAGAAGCCGCCCGGGATCTTGCCGGCGGCGAAGGCCTTCTCCTGGTAGTTCACGGTGAGCGGGAAGAAGTCCTGCCCCGGCTTCACCGAGCGGGCGCCGACCACCGTGCAGAGCACGATGGTGTCGCCGAGCCGCGCCATCACCGCGCCATCCGCCTGGCGGGCCACCTTGCCCGTCTCCAGCGTCAGGGTCTTGCCACCCCAGGCGATGTCCTTGCGGAAGTAATTGTCGAACATGGATCGTCCTTAGCATCGCGGCCCACGCCATCCCTGGCGGCGGGCCCTGCCCTCCCCGGCTTGGCCGGGGGCCGAAAGAGCGGCACGGGACGCCCAGGCCCAGACCGGATGTGAAGGCCCCGTGAAGAAGGCCCACCGGCGTCTCGGGCGGCATGGCTGGCCGCGGGAGCACCGCGGGTCGCACCATGTGGCCGGAAACGCCGCCCCGCCGCCCCGAATCCAAGGGGAACACCCCAGGACAGTCTCGGGAGGCGCCCGGTGCAGACGCTGACATCCCGCACGCTCGCGGGTCCGGGCGCCCGGCTTGCAGGCCGCCCGGTGCGCCTTATGGACCGCAGCGCGCCAGGACGCCACGAGTTTTTTCGTCGGCTTCTCAAGACCAAGCCTGGGCCAGAGGGGGCGCCGCCCCCTCTGGACACCCCCGCCGGGGTGGTTGAACCACCCCGGGCCCCGACATCAGAGGGCGCCAGCCTCACGCACGGGCGATGAAGGGTTCGTAGTGGGCGATGAAGGCGTCAAAATAGGCCTTGGCGGAAGGATCTCGCTCGGATTCCGGGATGCGCATATCTTCCTCGAATTCCATCCACCATTCCCGTAGGTCGCCCAGAGCGGCGCGCAGGAAGGTCGTGGGACCGGCCAAGGTGGAGAGCCCGTCGCCATCGCCTAGGAAGGCGAAGTCGCGCTCTGCCGTGAAGCCCATCACCCAGGTACCGGTATGGGAGGTGTGGAACCAGTTCATGTCGTCCTCCGCAAAGCCCCACTTCCACACCGCAGTCAGCTCCGGTATCCGAGGGTCGACCGCCGTGCCGAGCCAGTGATCGTGGCCCAGGGCCTGGATGGCGCCGTCGATGCGCACCTGATCCTCTGGCCTGAGGCGGCTCGGAATAACGGTCACCCGCCAGTCTTTGTGGCGGAGCCAGTCAGCGGAGAAGCGGGTGAAGGCCCGGCGGCGTGGAGTGGGAATGGTCCAGATCTCCACCATCTCCCAGGCCAGTAGAGCGAGGCGGCGCTGCTCCGCGTCATCGCCAGCACGAGGGATGTCACCGTCCAGATCGGAGTTGAGCGAGCGCAAGGTGGAGGGCTGGTTCATTCAACGGCTCCGTAGCGAAATTTATGAGTTGGGTCCGCTTTTCGGCTATTCGGCCTCGGGACCTGTATTTCCATGGTAATTTTGTCGCTCTTGGTGCCGTCACGTATCATCGCCTGCCTCCCATCTTGGAGCATGTACCGGTACACGCCGGGTGACGGCTCATCGACAAACTTACCACCCAGTGCCTCCAAGTCGGCCTGCCGCTGCGCCACACCGCCGCCTCGGTCGTATTCAGGCGTTCCTGTGTACCGACCTCCGGCTCGCGCCTGCACGCGTGGCGTAGCCGCCGTCAGTTCCTCCACAGTGCTGGGTGATGGCCGCAACGGGCCGGCAGCGCTGGGTGCCCTGAGCGGCGGCGTGACCGGCGGCGGTGAGGGCCGGAACCCGCCGCCACCTGCATCGAGATCCTGCGGCCCAGGCGGACCATCGAGGGCGCTCCGGCCACTTCCGGGATAGCGCCCCGCGGCAACCGGAAGCACGGCAGCGGGCTGGCTCGTCCCCCTGCCGGACGTTCCCGCGCCTCGCACATAGGCGGAGACATGCTCCGCCTTCCCATTCCGGCTGCGGTCATAGGCCCGGACGAAAACCAGCCCACCGGTTCCACCGCAATAGGACTATGATCCTATAGCCTGCCAGCCTTCCGTGACCCAGCCGACATAGGCGGGGCGCTCGGGATGTCCGCTCTGCCAATAGCGTTTATCCGCCATGGCGCGCTTGAGGCCGGCCTCGGTGACGGGAACAAGGTCCATGCGCCACCTCCTTCTTTCGGACTTTATTCCTATTCAGGCATAAAAGTCAAGCTCCGGCTCCTGCCCTGCCAGTGCTGCCTGTGCCAAAGCCGTTGGAGGTGGGGTCCGGGGTGGCACGGCCACCCCGGCGGATGGGGCCTGGGGAAGGCGGCGCCTTCCCCAGGGAGCGCGCAAAGAAAAAGGGCGGAGCCGTGTCCGGCCCCGCCCTCTTCAATCGCGAAGGATGCTGCCGGTCAGGCGGCGGCGCGCAGGGCCGCGGCCTTCACGTCATCGCTGACCGCCCCGGCAAAGGTCTCGAAGTTCTTCTCGAACAGGGAGACCAGGTGCTTGGCGGTCTTGTCGTAGGCGGCCTTGTCGGCCCAGGCGTCGCGCGGGTTCAGCACGTTGGCCGGGATGCCCGGCACGTCCTGCGGCACGGCGAGGCCGAAGAACGGGTCGGTGGCGAAGGTCGCGTTGTTCAGCGAGCCGTCCAGCGCCGCGCGCAGCAGGGCGCGGGTGTGCTTGATGGACATGCGCTGCCCGGTGCCATAGGCGCCGCCGGTCCAGCCCGTGTTCACCAGCCAGACCTGGGCGCCGTGCTTGGCGATCAGCTCGGCCAGCATCTTGCCGTAGACTTCCGGGTGGCGCGGCAGGAAGGGGGCGCCGAAGCAGGTGGAGAAGGTCGCCTGCGGCTCCTTGCCCAACCCCTTCTCGGTGCCCGCCACCTTGGCGGTGTAGCCGGAGAGGAAGTGGTACATCGCCTGCGCCGGCGTCAGCTTGGCGATCGGCGGCAGCACGCCGAAGGCGTCGGCCGTCAGCATCACCACGTTCTTCGGCAGTCCGGCCATGCCGCCCTCGACCGTGTTCGGGATGAACTCGATCGGGTAGCAGGAGCGGGTGTTCTCGGTCAGCGAGCCGTCATTGAGGTCGAGATTGCCGCGCGCATCGGCGATCACGTTCTCCAGCACGGAACCGAAGCGGTGGGAGGCGTCCCAGATCTGCGGCTCGGCTTCCTTGGAGAGCTTGATGACCTTGGCGTAGCAGCCGCCCTCGAAGTTGAAGACGCCCTTGTCCGACCAGCCATGCTCGTCGTCGCCGATCAGCGCGCGCTCGGGGTCGGAGGAGAGGGTGGTCTTGCCGGTGCCGGAGAGGCCGAAGAACAGCGCCGTGTCGCCGCCCTTGCCGACATTGGCGGAGCAGTGCATGGGCAGCACGCCCTTGGCCGGCAGCAGCCAGTTCATGACCGTGAAGATGCTCTTCTTGATCTCGCCCGCGTAGCTGGTGCCGGCGATGGCGATCACCTTCTTGGCGAAGGAGAGCGCGATCATGGTCGGCGAGCCGGCGCGGCCGCCATCCACCTCGGGGTCCGCTTCCATGCCCGGCGCGTGCAGGATCACGAAGTCCGGCTCGAAGCTGTCCAGCTCCTCGACGGGCGGGCGGATGAACATGTTGCGGGCGAAGAGGGCGTGCCAGGCATGGGTCGTCACCAGGCGCACCTTGATGCGGTGCGCGGGGTCGGCGCCGGCATACAGGTCCTCGGTGAAGAGCTCGGGCTGCTGGCCCAGCCAGTTGCGCACGCGGGCGGAGAAGGCGTCGAACTTGGCCGGGTCGAGCTTCTGGTTGACCTTGCCCCACCAGATCTCCTTGGAGACCTCCGGGTCATCGGCCACGAACTTGTCCTGCACCGAGCGGCCGGTGTGCTGACCGGTCACGGCGATGAAGGCGCCGTCCGCCGAGAGCCGGCCTTCGCCGCGCCGCAGCGCATGCGCGTAGAGTCCGGCGGCGGTCAGGTTGGCATGGATGTCGGCGGTGGAGGTCACGCCGGTCCCGGCGAGGGGCCCGGTGGACGCGGCAGTCGGCGCAGTCATACGAGTCTCTTCTCCAATCAAGGCGCTATGCCTCCGGGGAGCAATTCCACCGGGGTAGTGGCCATTGAATTGCCCACGCCGGGATCCGCATCTCGTACAACAGCGTACCGCATGGGCATGGCCGGCGCAGGCGGATGGACCCTAGGGCAGCGCCCAGGATTTGGTCAATGTTCGTGCACTCGTCATATTGCATGACGACACAGGCATCTCAGCGCCCGCAATCATTCACGTTTTAGAGACGAACCGCGCGCTCGCCGCGCCGCCTCCACCAGTGCTTCCCGTACCCCACCCGGCTCGTTGACGGGTGCCGGGAAGTCCAGCCGGCGATGCCGCTCGCCGGCCACGAGGTCGCAGCCATCCACGTCCACCGCCACCATCCGCCAGTCGCCCGCCGCTTCGCCGAGCAGGTTCACAGCAATGATTTCAATCGCTTCCAGATGATCTTCATTCATATGGGCGCAGATCCGGGGCTCCGCCGCAGCGATCGCCGCCACCGCGTCCGGGGCTGGCAGAAGCTCGTTCGCACGCAACCGCGTGGCGGCCGCGAAGCCGCCCACCAGCAGCGCGCCCACCGGCCGGATGCGCCACAGCGCGAAATCCGCGAATCCGGCATACAGCGCTGCATAGGGGTGGAAGGCCAACCAGCGTGCCTTCAGCGCGGCCTTTTGATCGTCCTCCACCCGCTCCGCGATTCCGGTCACTGTCACGCGAGGAGCGGTCTGCGGGTTCGCCTCCAGCGTGGTTCCCTGCACCAGCAGGGCGCAACGCGGCTCCTGCGCGAGCTGCCGCGTGTGTTCCGAGAGGCTGGAGAGCCAGAGCAACAGCGAAAGGTCCGGTGCCGCCGCCGGCGTCACCAGGCTGGCAAAAGGCTGGCCGTCCCGCTGGGTGGCCAGCGTCGCCGCGCGCGCGCCGCGCAGCAGGGCGCGCGCCTGGCGGACCGGTTCAGCCTTGTCCATCATCCCTCCGAAGCCCTAATGCGCATCCGGCGGCCCGGCTTGCGCCACAATCTTTGGCCACGATGGGCGCCAAGGGGCACCGCCCCACGGAACCGCGCCCCGCCGGACCTATGTGCCCAGTGGATATAGTCCCGGCGGATACATGCCCAGTGGACGCCTTAGGAGCTCCGCGCCATGCCTGCCACGATCGCCCTGGTCGACGACGACCGCAACATCCTCACCTCCGTCTCCATGACGCTGGAGGCGGAGGGCTTCCAGGTGCGCACCTTCACCGACGGGGAGAGCGCCCTGCAGGGCATGCTTACCCGCCCCGTGGACCTTGCCGTGCTGGATATCAAGATGCCGCGCATGGACGGCATGGAGCTGCTGCAGAGGCTGCGCCAGCGCTCCTCCGTTCCCGTCATCTTCCTCACCAGCAAGGATGACGAGCTGGACCAGCTCATGGGCCTGCGCCTCGGCGCCGACGACTACATCACCAAGCCCTTCTCCCAGCGCCTGCTGCTGGAGCGCATCCGCGCCCTGCTGCGCCGCAACGAGGCCAGCCGCGCCGAGGGCTCCGGCGCGCCGCCCACCGGCGTCATCACCCGCGGCGACCTGGTGCTGGACGAGACCAAGCACACCTGCACCTGGAAAGGCCAGCCGGTGCAGCTCACCGTCACCGAGTTCCTGCTGGTCAAGGCGCTGGCCCAGCGCCCGGGCATGGTGAAGAACCGCGACCAGCTGATCGACGCCGCCTATGGCGAGAACCTTTACGTGGACGACCGCACCATCGACAGCCACGTGAAGCGGGTGCGCAAGAAGTTCCGCCAGGTTGACGACGATTTCTCGATGATCGAGACGCTCTACGGAATCGGTTACCGCTACAAGGAAGCCTGATGCCCGACGCCAGCGGCCCCGCCGCCGAGGCCCGCGCCCCGGCCCTGAAGGAGTGGCACCCGCGCAAGCGGGTCTCGCCGCTGCTGCGTCGCATCCTGCTGCTGAACATGATGGCGCCGGCCCTGCTCGCCGCCGCCCTGCTCTATCTCGACCAGTACCAGAACGGCCTGATCGCCGCCGAGGTGGAGGCGCTGCGCACGCAGGCCCGCATCTATGCCGGCGGCATCGCCGAGGCGGCGGTGCGCATCCAGGACGACCGCGCCGTGCTGGTGCCCGACACCGCCCGCCCCCTCCTCCGGCGCCTGGTGGAGCCGAGCCCCAACACCCAGGCCAAGCTGTTCGACACCACCGGCCTGCTGGTGGCCGACAGCCGCGTGCGCGAGGGCCAGGGCGGCGCCATCGTCACCGAGCCGCTGCCGCCGCCGGAGCACCGCAGCCTGCTCGCCGGCACCATCGGCAGCCTCTACGACCGCATCCTCGCCCTGCTGCCGCGCAGCGTCTTCGGCCCGCGCAGCGCGGATGACGAGGTCTTCGTCGACGTCGGTCCGAATGCCGGCTCCTTCGACTGGCAGCCCGCCCTCGGCCCCGACCGGCGCGAGGAGTTGCGCCTGGCGCTGGAAGGCGGCGTGCGCCCCTATATCCGCCGCACCCCGGATGGCCGCCTGCTGGTCTCGGTGGCCGAGCCGGCGCGGCGCGGCAACCAGAGCATCGGCATTATCCTGCTGACCCGCGAGGCCCGGCAGGTGGACGAGCGGCTGCTGGAGATCCGCTCCTCCGTCCTCGGCCTCTTCCTGCTGGCGCTGCTGCTGACCGTCGCCGCCTCGCTCTTCCTCTCCCGCACCATCGCCTCGCCGATCCTGGCCCTGGCCGGGGCCGCCGCGGCCATGCGCCAGGGCAAGGGCCGCGCCGGCTCGGTGCCGCCACCGCTGCTGGAGCGGGAGGACGAGATCGGCGTGCTGGCGCGCGACCTGCAGTCCTCCGCCACCGCCCTCTGGGCCCGCATCGACCAGAACGAGCGCTTCGCCGCCGACGTGGCGCACGAGCTGCGCAATCCGCTGACCAGCGTGCGCTCCGCGATCGAGACGCTGCGCCGCATCGAGAACCCGGAGCACCAGAAGCGCCTGCTCGGCATCATCGCCGATGACGCAGTGCGGATGGACCGCCTGATCGCCGACATCGCCGACTCCTCGCGGGTGGACGCGGAGCTTTCCCGCACCGCCTCCGAGCCGGTGGACATCGCCCCCATCCTCCCCGCCCTGACCGAGCTGCACAACGCCACCCGCAAGCCGGACGCGCCCGTGGTGGAGCTGGAAATGCCGCCCGGTCCACTCGTCGTACGCGGCGTGGAGGGGCGGCTGGTGCAGGTGTTCCGCAACCTGCTCGGCAACGCGATCTCCTTCTCCCCGCCCAACGGCCATGTGCGCATGCGGGCGCGGCCGACCGGCTCCATGATGGAGTTCACGGTGGAGGACGAAGGCCCCGGCATCCCCGAGGCCAAGCTCGAAGGCATCTTCGCCCGCTTCTACAGCGAGCGGCCGCATGGCGAGCAGTTCGGCCAGCATTCCGGCCTCGGGCTCTCCATCAGCCGGCAGATCGTCGAAGGCCTCGGCGGGCGCATCAGCGCCGAGAACCGGCGCGACGAGAGCGGCAAGGTGATCGGCGCGCGCTTCGTGGTCCGGCTGCCGCTGGGGTGAGCGGCTCTGCGAGAGGGCTCCGGCCAGGAAACCGGGTTCCCGGACCTTCCCTCAGGGCTTCAGCACCGTGATCTTGCCGCTCGGCTCCAGCATGATCAGCCGGCTGCCGGAAACCGCCTCCGGCCCGTTCTGCCGCAGCGCCTCGGCCTCCGCCTTGCCACCCCGCGCCAGGACGACCGGCACGCCTTCCAGCAGCCGCGAAGCCCAGGCCCAGCACACCGCGGCACGTGCCAGCAGCCAGTGCAGCGCCATCAGCAAGATCATCGCCGCCAGCGTGCCGCCCAGGGCAGCGCTGCCGGTCATGACGCGACTCAGGCTGGATCCGACCACCATCGCCACGATGATGTCGAGCGCCGTCCAGCGTTCGAACACTCGCCGTCCGGCGATACGGACCAGCGCCAGCCCATAGGCGAAGATCAACAGGGCGCGCGGGCATTCCTGCCACCACGCGAGGCCGCTGCCCCTGGCCGAAGATGGCGCTCACGCTCATCGGGCGGAGCGGTCAGTCTCCCCGCCCGGGTTCAGCTTTCCCAGAACTGCGGTGCCAATTCCGCCTTGAAGGAAAGGCGGACCGCGTTCGGATCGATTTCCTCGACCAGCGAGAGCGGAATGTAATGATGCTGCCCTCCGCCGCCGCGGTCGTCCTTGGTCAGCTTGATGCGCTCGCCCTCGACCTTGTCCACGGTGCCGACATGCCCTCCGTCGGCACCCACCACTTCCATGTGCTCCCGGATGTCGCTGGCTTTGACCATGGCCGCCCAATCCTTCCGCTGCGGAACCCTCTGCCGCCCTAACTGCTCCGGCGCGGAGGGGTTGGCCCGAACAGGATCACGTCCCCGAGCCTGAAGGTGCGGGCTTAAGGAAGCCTAGTCCGTCCTCAACTCGGCCAAAGGGCAGAGGCAGGGGAGAATGTATTCTCCCCCGCACCCCCTCTTCTTCTTTTTCGTCGGTTCTGGCGCGCTGGCCGTACCCGCTCACGCCCGGGCGGAAGCCGCTCCGGCGACTGCCACTGGCAGGATGGCGGTGGAGGCCCTCGCCCCAGGCGGAGCCAAAAGCTGACAGAAAGAGGAGGGGGTTTGGGGGAGTTCACTCCCCCAATCTCGCTTCAACCACGAAGCAAAAACGTTCCGTCTTCGCCCGTCAGGCGTTGATCGACCCCGGATCGGTATTCCCGCCGCAGACCACGACGCCCACCACCGCGCCTTCCGGCGGCACGAAGGCGCCGCAGAGCAGCGCCGCCAGGGCGGTCGCCCCGCCCGGCTCGGCGACGATGCGGCAGGCCTCCCAGAGCGCCTGCTGCGCGGCGCGGATGGCCTCATCCGGCACCAGCACGGCGTTGCCGATATTCTGGCGGGCCACCTCGAACATGAGCGCGCCGACCTGCCGCGCCCCCAGGCTGTCGGCCGCCAGCCCGCCCACGGGGGCCGGCACGGGGTGGCCCTCGCGGAGGGCGGTATAGAGCGTCGGGCAGCCTTCCGGCTCCACGCTCACCACCTCGGCGCGCTCGCCATACCAGGCGGCCATGCCGCCGATCAGCCCGCCGCCGCCGGTGGCGACCAGCACATGTGTCAGCTCCGGCGCCTGCTCCTCCAGTTCCAGTGCCAGGGTGCCCTGCCCGGCCAGTACCTCGGGCTGGTCATAGGCATGCACCATCAGCGCGCCGGTCTCGGCGGCGCGCGCCTCGCAGGCCTGGCGGGCCTCGTCATAGCTGGCGCCGCCCTGCACCAGCGTGGCGCCATAGGAGCGGATGCGGGCGAGCTTGGCCGGCCCGGTGATCTCGGGGACGAAGATCTCGGCCTTCACGCCGAGCGTCCGCGCGGCATAGGCCACGGCGGCGCCGTGGTTGCCGCCCGAGGCGGCGATCACGCCCGCCTCCGGCAGCGGGCCGGAGAGCATGCGGTTGAAGGCGCCGCGCGGCTTGAAGGAGCCGCTGGCCTGCAAAAGCTCAAGCTTCAGCGTCACATCACAGGGAGTGCCGAGATCGGCGGCGCTCAGGCGCAGCAGCGGAGTCCGGCGAATCCGGGTGGCGATGCGGGCCGCGGCGGCACGGATGGCGGCGGCATCCGGCGGAACGGCTGCCGGCGCGGGAGAGGCGGATTGGGTCATGGCGGTGAACGGTGGCATCACCTGCCCCGAGCCGCAACCTGGCAGCGCAGACCGGGGGTGCTTTCACACCTGCCTTCGGAATGCCATATTTCCACAGATTTCAGAGCGCCCCCGTTGCGGGAGGCCAGGAGCACAGATGTTGCTGCATGGGAGCTGCGCAGCGTCGCAAGGCGCGGGCGTGCTGTTCCTGGGTCCTCCGGGATCCGGAAAGTCCGATCTGGTGCTGCGCCTGATGCAACGGGGCTGGCAGCTCGTGGCCGACGATCAGGTGGTGTTGCGGGGCGAGGGCCAGGATACGGCCGCCGAGGCCCCGCCCCCGCTGGCCGGGCTGCTGGAGGTTCGCGGCGTCGGCATCTTCCAGGGCCTGCCGCATGGCCCGGCGCCGTTGCGGCTCGTGGTGGACCTCGCCCCCCAGGCCGCCATTCCCCGCCTGCCGGAGCCGCGACGCTTCGCCGCCCCGGGCGGCCCACTCCCCCGCCTCGCGCTGCACGCCTTCGAGGCCTCCGTCCCGGCCAAGCTGGAGTTGGCCCTGGCCGCCGCGCAGGCGCGGCTGACCCAGCGCGCCGGAGCCTTCGTGGCGTGACCACCCCCTCCCCTTCTGGCCGCCCGGTGGTGGTGGTCACGGGCCTGTCGGGTGCCGGCAAGGCCTCCATCCTGCGGGTGCTGGAGGATCTCGGCTTCGAGAGCATCGACAACCCTCCCCTCTCGGTGCTGGAGGAGGTCGTGCGGGAGGCTGGCAGCGTGCCGCTGGCCATCGGGGTGGACGCCCGCACCCGCGGCTTCGACGCCCCCGGCCTGTTGGCGCTGATGGACCGGCTGCACGGCGTCCCCGGCGTGACGCCCCAGCTTCTTTACGTGACGGCGGAGGAGACGGTGCTGTTGCGCCGCTTCTCCGAGACGCGGCGGCGCCACCCGCTGGCGCCGGGCGGCTCGCTGGGCGTCTCGGTGGCGGACGGCATCGCGCGGGAGGAGGCGCTGCTCGCCCCCCTGCGCGACGCGGCGGACTGCGTGATCGACACCACCGAGCTGCCGCTGCCCGACCTCCGCCGGCTGGTGGAACGCCGGTTCCGGCAGGCCGGGGCACAGGGCCTGGACGTCGCGGTGGTCTCCTTCGCCTTCCCGCGGGGCCTCCCGCGCGAGGCGGACCTGGTCTTCGACCTGCGCTTCCTGCGCAACCCGCATTACGATCCCGCCCTGCGGCCGCTGACGGGGCAGGACCCGGCGGTGGCGGCCTTCATCCGCGAGGATCAAGACTTCGCCCCATTCTGGCAACGCATGACGGCGCTGCTGGACCCGCTGTTGCCCCGCTACGCGGCGGAGGGCAAGAAATACCTCACCGTGGCCCTCGGCTGCACCGGCGGCAAGCACCGCTCCGTCCTGCTGGCCGAGATGCTCGCCGCCCATCTGGCGGCGCAGGGCTGGCGGGTTGACCTGGCGCACCGCGAACTGGCCGCCTCGTGCGGCGCCGCAGGCGCGCCACGCGGCGCCGCATCGCGGGATGCGCCGCATATCCTATCGGGTCGGGAGGCCCCTTCTTGCACATTATGATGGCTTCTTCCTCATGATCGGGCTCGTGCTGGTCAGCCATGGCCGCCTGGCTGAGGAGTTCCGCCTGGCGATGGAGCACGTCGTCGGGCCGCAACCCCAGGTCGAGACGGTCTGCATCGGGCCGGAGGACGACCTGGAGGTGCGCAAGCGCGACATCCTCGGCCGCATCGTGGCGGTTGACCGCGGGGACGGCGTGGTGATCCTGACCGACATGATCGGCGGCACCCCCTCCAACCTGGCTACCGCCGTGGCCCAGGGCGCGGGCCCCGAGCGCACGGTGGAGGTGATCGCCGGGCTGAACCTGCCGCTGCTGGTCAAGCTGGCGCGCATCCGCGGCGCCGAGACGCTCGGCCCGGCGGTCGAGCACGCGCTGCAGGCGGGACGCAAATACATCGCCTGCCCTACCCATATGAACTGCGCTCCCCCCACGGGAGCCGCCCCGGACAAACCGGCCTGACCCGGCGCCGGGCGCACCCAACGGAGGCTACCGATGACCCTGCTGTCCCACCGCACCGTTCCGCTGCGCGCCCCCTCCGACGCGTTCCGGGCCCAGGCGGCGGCGCAGCCTCCCGCCGAGGTGGACAACCCTCTGCTCCTGCGCCGGGTGGTGCAGGTGCGCAACAGCCGCGGCCTGCATGCGCGCGCCGCCGCCAAGCTGGTCTCCTGCGCCGAGCGATTTTCCGCCTGCGTGACCGTCTCGCGCGATGGCGAGAAGGTGCCTGCCTGCTCCATTATGGGGCTGATGATGCTGGGAGCCGGAAAGGGCAGCGAGGTCGTGGTGGAAGCCGAAGGGTGGGACGCCAGAGAGGCGCTTGATGCCGTGGCCGGCCTGATCGAGGCCGGTTTCCATGAAGACTGAGAAGAGCGAGAAGACCGAAGCCGCCAAGTCCCCCGAGCCGCCGCGTCGCGCCGGGCGGAAGGTGCGCGAAGTCGCCATCCGCGGCATCGCCATCAGCCCCGGCGTCGCCATCGGCGCTGTCTATGACACGAGCGAGGCGCCGACCGAGGCGCCCCGCCGCAGCATCGCCGCCGGGCAGGTGGAGGCGGAGAAGGCCCGCCTCGCCGCCGCCGTGGCCGCCAGCCGCAAGCAGGTCGGCAAGCTCAAGGGCCGCCTCGCCGTCCTGCCCGAGGAGGCGCAGGAGGAGCTGGAGCCGCTGCTCGACGCCTATTCGATGATGCTGGGGGACAGCCGTCTGCTGCGCGGCGCCCGTCGCCGCATCGCCGAGGAGCTGCTGGCCGCCGAGACCGCCGTGCAGGACGAGGCGGAGGCGATCGCCGGTGCCATCCTGGCCGCCAAGGACGACGACAAGTCCGGCCTGCGCCGCCGCGCCGGCGAGGTGCGCGAGATCGCCCGCCGCCTCACCCGCAACCTGACCGCCACCCCCTTCCGCAGCCTCAAGGGTGTGCCTGCCGGTGCCATCCTGGTGGCGGAGGAGCTGACCCCGGCCGACGCCGCCCTGCTCGACCCGACCAAGATCGCCGGCGTCGCCACCGAGGAGGGCGGCGCCGACGGCCACACCGCCATCATGCTGCGCGCGCTCGGCATTCCGTCCGTGCTGGGTTGCCCCGGCCTGACCGAGGCGGCGCGGCGGGGCGACGAGGCGGTGCTGGACGGCGGCACCGGCCTCGTCGTGATCCGCCCCGGCGCTGCGGCGCTGGAAGCGGGGCGTGAGGCGCTGGCCGGTTATGCCAAGGAGAAGCAGCGGCTGGCCAAGCTGCGGCGCCTGCCTTCCATCACCCTGGACGGCGAGGAGGTGGAGCTGCAGGCCAACCTGGAGATCCCGGCCGAGCTGCCGCTGATCGCCCAGGCCGGCGCCCAGGGAATCGGCCTGCTGCGCACCGAGTTCCTCTTCATGAACCGCGAGGACCTGCCGGACGAGGACGCGCAGTTCGAGACCTACAGCCAGATCGTCGGCCCCCTCGCCGGGGACGGCGTGACCATCCGCGTGCTCGACTGGGGCGGCGAGAAGGATATGCAGGCGCTGGCCGAGGGCGTCGTCCCCTGGCACAGCGGCCCCAACCCGGCGCTCGGCCTGCGCGGCATCCGCATGCTGCTGAAGCGGCCCGAGCTGCTGGAGGCGCAGTTCGCCGCCATCCTGCGCGTGGCCACCCAGGGCCCTGTGCGCATCCTGCTGCCGCTCGTCACCATCCCCGCCGAGGTGGCCGAGGCGCGCGAGATCTACGAGCGCGTCGCCCGCAGGCTACGCCGCAAGGGCGTCCCCCTGCCGGAGAAGCTGCCGCCGCTCGGCGCCATGATCGAGACGCCCGGCGCCGCCCTGGCCGCCGACGCCATCGCCCTGGAGGCCGACTTCTTCGCCATCGGCACCAATGACCTGGCGATGTACACCCTCGCGGTCGACCGGGCCGAGGCCGAGGTCTCCCATCTCTACGACCCGCTGCACCCTGCGGTGCTGCGGCTGGTGCAGTTCGCCACCGAGGCGGCGCTGCGGCTGCGCATGCCCGTCTCCGTCTGCGGCGAGATGGCCGGCAACCCACGGCTGGTGCCGTTGCTGCTGGGCCTCGGCATCCGCGCGCTCTCGATGAATGCCAGTGCCATCCCACGCGTGAAGCAGATGGTGCGCACGCTGAAGATCGACGACTGCGCCCGCTTCGCCCGGCGCGTCATGGAGCAGGGCGACCCGCGCCTGATCCAGGAACTGGTGATGAATTTCGGCACCCCCGACGGGGGGTGACACGGCACTGTCCATTCGAAGCAGGAAGCTTGGGGGAGCGAACTCCCCCAAACCCCCTCCTTTTTCTGTCAGTTTTCGATTCCCTCCACGGCAAAGTCTTCCCCCCTCCTGTCGGTCGCAGTCGCCGGAGCGGCTCCCCTCCTGGCGCGAGCGCGTGCGGCCAGCGCGACCGAACTGACAAAAAGAAGAAGAGGGGGTCTGGGGGAGAATTCATTCTCCCCCGGTGCTGCCCCCCCCCCCGCGGTCCTGAACCAAGCCTGCCCCGTCGTTCTGAACGGCCAAAAGACATAAAGACATTATTATGTCTTACTGTATGCCTTGGCCCTGCGGGGCAGACCGTGCTATCCGGCGGGCCCTTTCTGGAGAACAGCCCGATGCCCGACGCGAACACCGCCGCCGATTTCAAGGTGAAGGACATCTCCCTGGCCGAATGGGGCCGGAAGGAGATCTCGATGGCCGAGGACGAGATGCCCGGCCTGATGGCGATCCGCGCGGAATACGGCCCCTCCCAGCCGCTGAAGGGCGCCCGCATCGCCGGCTGCCTGCACATGACGATCCAGACCGCCGTGCTGATCGAGACGCTGATCGCGCTCGGCGCCGAGGTGCGCTGGTCCTCCTGCAACATCTTCTCGACCCAGGACCACGCCGCCGCCGCCATCGCCGCCGCCGGCATTCCCGTCTTCGCCTGGAAGGGCATGGACGAGGAGGAGTTCTGGTGGTGCATCGAGCAGACCGTCCGCGGCCCGGGCGGCTGGGAGATCAACATGATCCTCGATGACGGCGGCGACCTGACGACGCTGATGCACGACAAGTATCCGGAGATGCTGAAGAACGTCCGGGGCCTGTCGGAGGAGACCACGACGGGCGTGCACCGCCTGTGGGAGATGCAGAAGAAGGGCACGCTGAAGGTTCCGGCCATCAACGTGAACGACAGCGTCACCAAGTCGAAGTTCGACAACCTCTACGGCTGCCGCGAGTCGCTGGTGGACGCCATCCGCCGCGGCACCGACGTGATGATGGCCGGTAAGGTGGCCGTGGTCGCCGGCTATGGCGACGTGGGCAAGGGCTCCGCCGCCTCCCTGCGCAATGCCGGCTGCCGCGTGATGGTGACCGAGGCCGACCCGATCTGCGCCCTGCAGGCCGCAATGGAAGGCTATGAGGTCGTTACGATGGAGGATGCCGCGCCGAAGGGCGACATCTTCGTCACCGCGACGGGCAATGTGGACGTCATCACCCTCGACCACATGCGGGCGATGAAGAACCGGGCCATCGTCTGCAACATCGGCCACTTCGACTCCGAGATCCAGATCGGCGCCCTGCGCAACTTCAAGTGGGACAACGTGAAGCCGCAGGTGGACGAGGTGATCTTCCCCGACGGCAAGCGGCTGATCGTGCTCTCCGAGGGCCGCCTGGTGAACCTGGGCAACGCCACCGGCCACCCGAGCTTCGTGATGTCCGCCAGCTTCTCCAACCAGACGCTGGCGCAGCTCGAGCTGTGGACCAACCACCAGGCCTACGAGAACAAGGTCTATACCCTGCCCAAGAAGCTCGACGAGAAGGTGGCGGCCCTGCACCTCGCCAAGGTCGGCGCCCAGCTCACCAAGCTGAGCCCGAAGCAGGCCGAGTATATCGGCGTCGAGGTCAGCGGGCCGTTCAAGCACGACCTCTACCGCTACTGAGGTTGCAGCAGCGGGGGGAAGGATTTCCCCTCGCACCCCCCATCTTTTTTCCGCCCGTTTCCACGCTCCAGCGGTCAGGGTGCCCCCACCTCAATCGCCGGGGCTGCTGCAGGCGGGCTGGGCCAGGCTGGCCAAGCTGACAGAAAAAAGAAGAGAGGGTTCGGAGGAGAATCCATTCTCCCCCGGCTCCGGCTGCAGGGGCAGTTTCCACGCCTCACAGGCACCAAAAAGGCCGGATTTTTTGCTTCGCGCGCAATAAAGTTGCGCAGCACCCCTTTCCCGGTAGCTTGATCGAGGGGATAAGCCCCTGCATGGCCCAGGCCGGGCCACAAGCAACTGCTGGGAAGGACCCCGCCATGAACCGCCGCGCCCTGCTCGGCGCCGTCGCTGCCGCGGCGCCGGCCGCCCTTGCCACCCCTGCCCTGGCGCAGTCGGCGCCGGAAGTACGGTGGCGCCTGACCAGCAGCTTCCCGCGCAACCTCGACATCCTGTACGGCGCGCCGGAAGTAATCGCCCGCCGCGTCGCCGCGTTGACGGACAACAAGTTCCAGATCCGCGTCTTCCCAGCCGGCGAGATCGTCGGCGGTTTGCAGGCGCTGGACGCGGTGCAGGCCGGCACGGTGGAATGCGCCCACACTGCCTCCTACTACTACGTGGGCAAGGAGCCTTCCTTCGCCTTCTTCACCGCCATGCCCTTCGGGCTGAACACCCGCATGTACAATGCCTGGTACCGCCATGGCGGCGGCGCCAAGCTCGCGGCGGACCTGTTCGGCGCCTACAACTGCGTGGGCTTCACCGCCGGCGACACCGGCGCCCAGATGGGTGGCTGGTTCCGCAAGGAAGTGAAGACGCTGGCCGACGTCCAGGGCCTGAAGTTCCGCATCGCCGGTTTCGCGGGCCAGGTCTTCGCCAAGATGGGCGCGGTGCCGACCCAGGTCGCGGCCTCCGACATCTACCCTTCGCTGGAGCGCGGCACGCTGGACGCGGTGGAGTTCGTCGGCCCCTATGACGACGAGAAGCTCGGCTTCGCCCGGGTCGCGCCGAACTACTACTTCCCCGGCTTCTGGGAGCCGGGCGCGCGGCTGCACCTGCTGGTCGGCAAGAATGCCTGGGAGGCGCTGCCCCCGGCCTACAAGGCGGCCGTCGAGACCGCCTGCGCCGATGCCGACACGGACATGACCGCCCGCTACGACGCCGGCAACCCGCAGGCGCTGCGCCGGCTGCTCGCCGCCGGCGCCCAGCTCCGCCCCTGGTCGCGCGAGATCCTCTCCGCCGCCTGGAAGGCGACCCATGAGCTCTACGAGGAGACCAGCGCGAAGGACGCACGGTTCAAGGCGGTCTGGGAATCCTACCGTCCCTTCCGGGATGACGAGTACGCCTGGTTCCGCGTCGCTGAGAACTCCTTCGACAACTTCGCCTTCACCGCCTCCCAGACGGTGAAATGATACCGCCACCGGGGTGGACTTCGTTCCGCCCCGGTGAAGCTGACTGCGATTTCATCCCTGGTGACACCATCGCCGTGGCTTCGCGCGATGACAGATGCTGCGCTGCACGCTATCGGAGCCGTCGCAGCGCAGGACCGATGCCATGGATCTCGTCTCGCTCCTCTCCGCCATGCTGATGGGCGTGGTGGAAGGGGTCACCGAATTCCTCCCGATCTCCTCGACCGGCCACCTGATCCTTCTGGGGGAGGTGATTGGATTCCAGGGACCGCCCGGCAAGACCTTCGAAATCAGCATTCAGCTCGGCGCCATCCTGGCGGTGATCTGGTTGTTCCGGGAGACGCTGCTGCGCATCGCCTTCGGCATGTGGCGGCGCGGCAGCACGGAATACTACTTCGCCATCAACCTGCTGCTCGCCTTCCTGCCGGCGATGGTGCTGGGCGCCACGCTCTACAAGCCGATCACCGAGATGCTCTACACGCCGCTGGTCATCGCCCTGGCGCTGATCGCGGGCGGGGTGGCCATCATCCTCATCGAGCGGAACCGGCCGGCCCCCACCATCCACTCCGTGCCGGAGATCGGGCCGTTGGCGGCCCTGCTGGTCGGCTTCGGCCAGGCGCTGGCGATGATCCCCGGCACCAGCCGCTCCGGCGCGACCATCATCAGCGCCCTGCTGGTGGGGGTGGACCGCCGCGTCGCCGCCGAGTTCAGCTTCCTGCTGGCGGTGCCCACCATGCTGGCCGCCACCGTGTTCAGCCTGTGGAAGAACCGGGCGGATCTGGACCTCTCGGCCGCCGGCCAGATCGGCGTGGGCTTCGTCGTCACCTTCATCGTCTCGCTGGTGGTGGTGCGCTGGCTGATGTCGGTGATCAGCCGCATCGGCTTCACCCCCTTCGCCTGGTACCGCATCGTCCTGGGCGTGGTGATCCTGGCCTGGCTCGGCCTGCGCTGAGACGCTCTCAGATCGCTTGAACCGCGAAACGCGAGCCGTCATCTTCGCCTTCATCTGCTGATGGATGGGTGGCGATGCGGCTCGCGGCGCAGACTTTCATATTCCTGACCCTGCTGGCCCTGCCGGCCTTGGCCCAGACCTGGCCCAACGAGACCGGGCCGGGGGGCGACCTCTTCCGCAACTCCTCCCGCCAGTTCGACCGGCTGTGGCAGTCGGCGCCGCCGCCGGACAGCCTGCCGGAGACGCGGCCCGGCCTGCCGCGCCCGGTGGCGCAGCCCACCATCCCCATGCTCGACTGGGCGCCGCCGCCGCCCGCCCCGCAGGCCGCGCCAAGGCGGCCGGTCCAGCGCCGCAGCACCCCCCGCCCCGCCCCCAAACCGGCGACGCCGGCTGCCGCCCCCAGCCGGCAAGACTGGGAACGCAGCCTGACAGAACGGGAGCGGGAGATGGAAACCATGCGCCGGCGCCTGGAAGAGGAACGGCGGCGCTTCGAGGCGCAGGGCAAGGCGCCCTGAGCCCAGGAGGCCCGCCTTAGGCAGCAGCGGGGGAGAATGAATTCTCCCCCGGCCCCCTCTTCTTTTTTTCTGTCAGTTTTTTGCTGCGCCAAGCGGCACGGGCTGGCACCGCAATTGCCACAGGCCCGTCCCTAAACTCGCAGAAAAAAGATGGGGGCCTGGGGGAATTCCTTCCCCCAGCCTTCAGGCCACGCCGGAGCCGACCTTGAAGGAGGCCTCGGTCTTCCCCCGCAATTCGTCCAGCGTCACGCCGGGCGCCAGCTCGACCAGCGTCATGCCGCCTTCCCGGCGGTCGATCTCGAAGACGCCGAGTTCGGTGATCACCATGTCCACCACGCCCTTGCCGGTCAGCGGCAGGGTGCATTCACGCAGCAGCTTCGGCTTGCCGCCGGCGGTGTGCTCCATCAGCACCACCACCTTCTTCACCCCGGCGACGAGGTCCATGGCGCCGCCCATGCCCTTCACCATCTTGCCGGGGATCATCCAATTGGCGAGGTCGCCGTTCTCCGCCACCTGCAGCGCGCCGAGGATGGAAAGGTCGATATGTCCGCCGCGGATCATGGCGAAGCTATCGGCCGAGGAGAAGAAGCTGGTGGTGGGCAGCGCCGTCACCGTCTGCTTGCCGGCGTTGATCAGGTCCGGGTCCTCGTCCCCCTCATAGGGGAAGGGCCCCATGCCGAGCATGCCGTTCTCGGACTGCAGCTGCACGCTGATGCCGTCAGGAATGTGGTTCGCCACCAGCGTCGGGATGCCGATGCCGAGATTGACGTAGAAGCCGTCCTGCAGCTCGCGCGCGGCGCGGGCGGCCATTTCGTCACGGGTCCAGGGCATGTCTCGTCCTCCCTCTCAGGCCACGTTCTCGGCGCCGGCCGCCGAGGTGTTCGCGCTGGCGGGAATGGCGTCGGTCACCCGCTTGCGGACGGTGCGCTGCTCGATCCGCTTCTCGTAGCCCTCAGGCAGCTTGACGATGCGCTGCACGTAGATGCCGGGGGTGTGGATCTGGTCAGGGTCGATCTCGCCCGGCTGTACCAGGTGCTCCACCTGCACCACGGTCACCTTGGCGGCGGTGGCCATGATCGGGTTGAAGTTGCGCGCCGTCTTGCGGAACACGAGGTTGCCTTCGGTGTCGGCCTTCCAGGCATGGATGACGGCGAGGTCGGCGAAGAGGCCGCGCTCCATCACATAATGCTCGCCATCGAACTCGCGGGTCTCCTTCCCCTCCGCCACGGCGGTGCCGTAGCCGGTCTTGGTGAAGAAGGCCGGAATCCCGGCGCCGCCGGCGCGGATGCGCTCGGCCAGCGTGCCCTGCGGGTTGAACTCGATCTCCAGCTCGCCGGCCAGGAACTGCTCGGCGAAGGTCTTGTTCTCGCCGACATAGGAGGAAATCATCTTCCGGATCTGCCGCGTCTTCAGCAGCAGGCCCAGCCCCGCATCGTCAATGCCCGCATTGTTGGAGACGACCGTGAGATCCTTCACGGCGGAATCGCGGATCGCCTCGATCAGCGCCGCCGGGATACCGCAGAGGCCGAAGCCGCCGGAATGGATGAGCATGCCGTCATGCAGCAGCCCCTCCAGCGCGGCACGTGCATCCGGGTAGATTTTCCGCATCACAGACGCTCCCCAGTTCGGAATGGGCCGAGGCTACCGACCCGGCCGGGCGGGCGGAAGGGGGGCGGCGTGTGCACTGCACCGAAGCGAAGAGGGGCCGGAGAAAAAACACGAAAAACAGCATCTCTCCCGCTTGCGCGGCCCCGGCCGCGTGGTTATACCCCGCCCACTTCCCTGAGGGGCCATAGCTCAGTTGGGAGAGCGCTTGAATGGCATTCAAGAGGTCGTCGGTTCGATTCCGATTGGCTCCACCAGTTTTCGAAGGGCCTGATCGCTAACGCGGTCGGGCCCTTCGGCTTTCCGGGGTGCCGCGGCCGCCGGGAGCAGGCAACGCTGCCTGATCCGCTCATCGCGGATCAGGCCAGACCAGCGTGGACGACACGGCATAGTTCCAGACCACGGTGATGAGCGCCCCCGAGACGCCCGCGGCGCCCCAGGCGAAGATGCCGTTCTGCAACAGGAGCGTCGCCACGCCGACATTCGCCGCCGCGCCAATCCCGCACACCACGTAGAAGAGCAGCAGGCCGCGCAGCAGGGCGGCTCCGCGCAGCTTGCGGTCGTGATAGGTCACGTAGTTGTTCAGCAGGAAGTTCGCCGTCATTGCGGCAGCCGCGGCCTCCCACTGGTGCCGCGCGAAGGAGACGTCCTGCTGTATCCCGTTCAGCAGCGCCAGGACGGCGAGATGGACCGCCACGCCGACCACGCCCACGGCGCAGAACGAGACGAAGCGCGAGGGCACCCGGCCACCAAGGCCCTTGTCCACCAGCAGGCCGAGGAATTCCAGCAGCACCCCCGCATCGAGCTTGCTCGCGCCCCGCTCGCGTGCGCGGAAGCTGTAGGGCATTTCCAGCACCCGCAGCGGGCGGCCGGCGGAGAGCAGGATGTCGAGCAGGATCTTGAAGCCCGTGGCGGTGAGCCGCGGCGCGATCTCCTCCAGCAGAGGCCGGGGCAGTGCGAAGAAGCCGCTCATCGGATCGGCGAGCGGCACCGGCAGCATCGCCTTCGCGAGCGTGCCGCCCGCCTCCGAGACGGCGTGGCGGAGGGGAGACAAGCCGCCGACATCTCCTCCTCCGGCCACGCGCCGGCTGCCCACCACCACCTCGGCCTCTCCCTGGCGCAGCGCCTCCAGCATCCGGGGCAGCAGGCGCTCGTCATGCTGGAGGTCGCCGTCGATCACGGCGACGAAAGGCGCGGCCGAGGCCAGCATCCCCTCGACGCAGGCGGAGGCGAGGCCGTGGCGGCCGACCCGCCGGATGCAGCGCACGCGGGGGTCGCGCGCGGCGATCGCCTTGGCGACGGAGGCGGTGCCATCGGGGCTGTCATCGTCCACGAAGATGATCTCCCAGGCGATGCCGGCGAGTGCATCGCCCAGGCGCTCCACCATCACCGGCACGTTCTCGGCCTCGTTGCGGCATGGAACGACAACCGTCAGCTCTGCCGGCGGCGCGACGGCGACAGGCGCCCTGGCAATGCCGGGATGCGCCGGGGTCGAGGAAACGGAGGTCATGAGGCATTCCCGTTCAGCCTCAGCGGCGCCGTCGCATGGCCCGGGGACGAGACCATGTGACATACGGACGCCTGAAGCCGGGTTGACGTGAGTGCCCGCAATCAGGCGGAAAAATACTCCAGACACGAATGCAAATTCTTGTCAGTCTGAACTTGATATTCACCTATCAAGAAAAAACTCGACAAAATATCGACCACAAGTAGATGAAGCGCCATGTTTTTAACATCGTGCAATATGATTTCGAATCCGATAAGAAATCCCTAACGGCCTGGAGCGGAGCGCTCTGAAGCCAGCAGAAGCTTGCGGATCGGGCGGATGGTTCTTCAGAAGGGCGAGGCCGCGACAGCCGGCGCCGGGACAGCACGCGAGCATATGGCGCAGCGGGCATTGCTCCTTGCCCTTTTCGCGCTCTGTCTCGCCCGGGGCCTGTGGTACGTCCACGGCCTGTCGGTGCCGCCCGACGACGACATGATCCGCGATCTCGGCTTCATCCAGGGCTTGCTCGACGGCAACGCATTCGGCGATCCGACCAATGCCGGCGCCTGGCGCTGGTACCCGCCGCTGGCCCATGTCCTCGCCGCCGCGGCGGTCAGGCTCTCCGGCGCGGAACTGATGCCGGCCTGGATCCAGGCTGGCCCCTGGCTCGGCCTGCTGACCCCGCTCGCCTTCTTCGCCATGAATGCACGCCTGATCGGCCGGTGGGGCGCCGTCGCCGCGACGGCAGTCCTGGTGCTGTTCAACGGCGCGGTGCTGCCGAGCGACGCCACGATCGGCTACACGCCGCTGGCTTTGACGCCTTCGCTGGCCTGGCCGGTATTCTTCCTCGGCGTCCTGCTCATCCAGTCGCGCGCTGGCTCGGCGCGGTTCCTGGACGCCGTCCTCATCGGAAGCTGGCTCGGCCTCGCCTTTCTGATCCACACCGTTCCGGCCCTCCTGCTCTCCGTCATCACGGCCGCGGCGGCCATGGCCATGCGCGGGGTGACGCCGCGCACGATCGGCTGGCTGGCGGCGGTCGCGCTGACGGAACTGGCCTGGGGCGCGCTGTTCCTGGCGCCGCTGGCGGTGGACTACCGGCTGCACATCGCCAACACCGTCCCGGGCGCCTGGAGCCACCTTCTGCTCCTCATCCCGATCCGGAAATGGTTCATCGCCGTGAACCTGCCGGGCGCGGCCGCGGCGGCGACGATCCTGGCCCTGCGTGGCCGCTACGGGCAACTTCCACGGCTCTCCGCGGCCATCCTGCTGGCCTGGATTCTCGTCTGCCTCGGCTTTCTCGCCCGGCACTACGCCTGCGGGTATGCCGGCGCGCAAGGGGGCGCCTGCGGCACCTTCGTGATCGCGGCGCACCACTACGAGGCCTATCTCCAGGCGGCCTGGGCGACCCTCATCGGCCATGCCGTCGTCCTGCTCGTCCGATGGGCCCGGGTGCGGCTGCCGCGCGCGGCACGCACCGGCCTCGCTACCCTCGGCGCCCTGGCCGTCCTGACGGGTTGCGCCGGCTTCCTTCTGCAGTCCTGGGACCTGGAGAAGCGGCGCGAGGCGCTGGCGCGGCCAGAGGCGGTGCTCGACGCCAAGGCATATCGCTGGCTTCTGCAAAACACCACGCCGCAGGACCTGTTCGTCACCCCGCTGCCACCCCCCGAGGCGGTGCTTTTCGCGATCGGGCCGGCCACCGGTGCGGTGATGGCGGCCGGACGCCATCTCGTTGCCGCACCCGAGCTGCATTCCAATCCCTACCTGGACTGGTCGCCAAGAGAGGCCCACCGGCTCGCCTACCTGCAGGGTTTCGAAAACGGCGGCCCGCAGCTCTGCGCCTTCGCCGCCGAAGCCAAGCCGGGCACGGCCTATTTCCTGCTGCCCCTCGGCGGGCGCCCCGCCGCTGCGGCACTGGAGGAGGTGACCCGCACCGGGCAGCATGTGCTGTACCGGGTGCGGCCCGGGATGTGTGCCGGCAACCCGATCGCGCAACATCCCTCCTAGCCCCCTCCGTTCGGCTTCCTGGTCTTGGGGCCGGCACGCGAGGCGAAGCGGCGCCGACCGGCTTACCGGCCACTCCATTCCTGATGAAGCGCATCCAGTGTTCGGCTATACAACCGTAACGTTCATGGAGAACCTCCCCTTGAAGCCGCTTCTGTTCCTGTTCACCGCCGCGGCCCTGGCCTGCGCGACCCCCGCCCTGGCGCGCGGCAAGGCCACCGGGGAAGCTGCCCAGCACCGCCCCCCCTCCCCCGCGCGCCTGGCGCAGCAGGAGCGGATGCGCAGCTGCAACGCCACCGCCCGCACGCAAAGCCTGCACGGCGCTCCCCGCAAGGAATTCATGCGCGGCTGCCTGCGCAAGCACTGAAGCCCAGGGAGCGTCCGGACCTGCCCGCAGATCTGCGCGGCGCCGGAGCCGGGGGAGAATGAATTCTCCCCCGGAGCCCCCTCTTCTTCTTTCTGTCAGTTTTGCCGCGCGGACGGCACGCGCTCACGCCGGGGCGGCGGCGGAGACCCCCGCCACAGACCGCGCCGAAAACTGACAAAAAAGAGGGGGTTCGGGGGAGTTCGCTCCTCCGACCTGGCTTCAGGCAGAAGTTCAAGATCACGCCCTCTGCCGCTTGCCTTAGGATATCCCCCCGCTCTACCCAGCGCGGCGACACGGAGGCAGGACAGGCCATGACCCAAGCCGATCTGCATGATCCCGCCCTGCGGGACCGCGCGGTGCGCGCCGCGCGTGGCGAGGCGCCTTTCGACATCCTGCTCACCGGCGGCCAGGTCGCCGACATGGCGACCGGCGAGTTGCGCCCGGCCGATATCGGCCTGGTCGGTCCGCTGATCGCCAGCCTGCACGCCCCCGGCACACGGAGCGATGCGGCGGAGCACTGCCCGGTTCCGGGCCGCGTCATCGCGCCCGGACTGATCGACGCGCACATGCATGTCGAGAGCTCGATGGTCACGCCGCGCCGCTATGCCGAGGCGGTGCTGCCGCAGGGCACCACCACCATCTGCTGGGACCCGCATGAGCTGGGCAACGTCGCCGGGCTCGATGGCCTGCGCTGGGCGATCGCCGCGCTGCGCGGCCTGCCGCTGCGCGCGCTGGTGCTGGCGCCCTCCTGCGTCCCCTCCGCCCCCGGCCTGGAGCGCGCCGGCGCCGATTTCGGCCCGGACGAGATGACCGAGATGCTTTCCTGGCCCGAGATCGCCGGCGTGGCCGAGGTGATGGACATGCGCGGCGTGCTGGAGCGCAGCCCGCGCATGGCCGGCATCGTCGGCGCCGGGCTGGCCAGCGGCAAGCTGGTCTGCGGCCATGCGCGCAGCCTCACCGGCCCTGGCCTGCAAGGCTTCGCGGCCGCCGGCATCGAGTCCGACCACGAGGTCACCTCGGGTGCCGATCTCCTGGAGAAGCTGCGCGCCGGCTTCACCGTCGAGTTGCGAGGCAGCCACGACTACATCCTGCCCGAGGCGGTGGCGGCGCTGAACGCCCTGCCGCGCTACCCGCAGACCCTCACCCTCTGCACCGACGACGTCTTTCCCGACGACCTCGTGGCCAAGGGCGGCATGATCGACCTGATCCGCCGGCTGGTGCGCTACGGCATGCCGGCGCTGGAGGCGCTGCGCGCGGCCACGCTGAACGCCGCCATGCGTCTCGGCCGCCGCGATCTCGGGCTGGTGGCACCGGGCCGGCGGGCGGACCTCCTGGTGCTGGACGGGCTGGAGACGCTCGGCGTGGAGCAGGTCTTCGCCTCCGGCGCCTTGGTCGCCGCCGGCGGCCGGCTCGCCGCGGCGCTGCCCCCGGCCGACCCGCCCGGCCTGCGCGATACCATGAAGCTGGCCCCGCTCGCCCCCGTGGATTTCCACCTGCACGCTTCCGGCGACACGGCGCGGCTGCGCAGCGTGGTGAACCCCCGCTTCACGCAATGGGGCGAACTGACCGTGCCCGTGCGCGAGGGCCGCGCGGTGCTGCCGCCCGAGGCCACCCTGCTCGCCGTCATCCACCGGCACGGGCTGGCGCCGGCGCGGCCGGTGCTCGGCGTGCTGGAGGGCTGGGGCGCCTGGCGCGGCGCGCTGGCCACCACCGTCGCGCATGACAGCCACAACCTCTGCGTCTTCGGGCACGACCCGGCCGACATGGCCGCCGCCGCCAACGCGCTGATCGCCTGCGGCGGCGGCATGGCCGTGGCGGCGGCGGGCGAGGTGCGCGCGGTGCTGCCGCTGCCGGTCTGCGGCCTGCTCTCCGATGCCCCGGCGGAGCAGGTGGCGGCGCAGTTCACCGCGTTGCGTGCCGCCGCCGACGAGATCGCCGAATGGCAACCGCCCTACCGTGTCTTCAAGGCGGTGGTCGGCGCCACCCTGGCCTGCAATGCCGGCCCGCATGTGACGGATCTCGGCATCACCGATGGGGGCACCGGCGCGGTCTTCGCCGGTGCGCTGGTCGAGGGATAGAGCAGACCCCGATCAGGTGGAATCGCCTGATCGGGTGAAGATGCTCGCTCGAACAAAAGCCAGAGCGGCTGAAGTGAGCCAGAGCGAACGGAAGCCGCTCTGGCAGGCGGGGCGCGCTACTCCGGCGTGGTCGCCTCGCCGCGCTCGACCATCAGCGCATCGTCGATCTGCCGCGCCCGCTGCGCGGCCGGGCGCGCGGCGAGGCGCTGCCAGTAGCGCTCGAAGGCCGGGCGCCGCTCGATCGTGCCGAACATCATCCCCCAGCCGATCTGCGAGCCGAGATACATGTCGGCGGCGGTGAACTGGTCGCCGAGCAGATAGTCGCCCTGCCTCACCGCGGCTTCCAGCACGTCCAGCACCTCGGCGAGCTGGCCATAGCCGACGACGCCCTGCTTCCCTTCCGGGACGACGAAGCCGAGGGCGGCGTTGGTCGCCGCCGCCTCCACCGGCCCGGCGCCGAAGAACAGCCAGCGGTAATAGGGGCCGCGCCGCCGGTCATCCGGCGCGGGGGCCAGCTTCGCGGCGGGAAAGGCGTCGGCGAGATAGGCGCAGATGGCGGCGGCCTCGGTCACGATGGTCTCGCCGTGCCGGAGGGCCGGCACCTTGCCCATCGGATTGATGGCGCGGAAGGCGGGCGCCTTCATCGGCGGTCCGTACTCGACGATCGCGGTCCGGTAGGGTGCGCCGATCTCCTCCAGCACCCAGCGGATGATCCGCCCCCGCGACATGGGATGCGTGTAGAGGACAAGCTCGTCCGTCATCCTGCGATTCCTTTCCCTGCCAGCCGCCGCGCCAGGGGGGGCGGCGCCTTGTTGCGGATTGCACCCGGCCGACCTGTGCGCGGGCGGAGCAGGATCGGGGGAGATGAACTCCCCCAAACCCCCTCCTTCTTTTATCAGTTTTTCGGTCGTGGCTGCGGCGATGGCGATCCACCGCCACCGGGGCGGGAGCCGCCCCGGCGATTGCCGCCGCCAGGACGTTGATGGGCGCCCTCGCCCAGACGGCGCCGAAAACTGGCAGAAAAAGGAGGGGGCTTGGGGGAGTTCACTCCCCCAACCTTTGCTTCAGCCAGGAATTTGAGGACAGGCTCTCATTCTCCTCCGGCCGCGCGCCCCGCCAAAGCTGACGACGAGACGCGCGGCAGGGATCGCCGCCTCAGATCACCACCCCGCCATCCACGTGCAGGCACTGCCCGGTGATGTAGCCCGCGCCTTCCGAGGCCAGGAAGGCAATGGCGCGCGCCACGTCCTCGGGCTCGCCGAGGCGGCGCAGCGGGATGCGGGCGGTCACCGCCTCCCAGGCCTTGGCATCCAGCGCCGCATGGGCACCGGCATCCTTGCGCGTATAGCCGGGCACCACGGCATTGACCGTCACGGCCGGTGCCCATTCCAGCGCCAGCGCCTTCACCAGCGCCTCCACCCCCGCCTTGGCCGTGGCGGAGGCAGGGAAGACAGTGCTGTCGGTGCGGAAGTTATGCGCCACGAAGGAGGAGACGGCGACCAGCCGCGGCGCCCGTCCCGCCGCCAGCAGCGGCCCGGCGGCGCGCGCCAGGCGGAACAGCGCCCAGAGGATGGTGTCCTGGCTGCGGGCGAAGGCCTCGTCGGTAAGCTGCGCGACGGGCGTGCGGTCCGCGAAGCCGGCATTCGAGACCAGCACGTCCAGCCCGCCCAGCGCAGCGGCAGCCTCCTGCACCAGCCGCTCGGGCGCCTGGGCCTCGCTGAGGTCCGCCAGCAGCACCATGGCCTCGCTCCCCTGCGCGCGGACCGCCTCGGCGGTCCGCTCGGCGCCCTCGCGGTTCCCGCGGGCGTGCAGGGCGATGGCGGTGCCCGGCGCGGCCAGCGCGCAGGCAGTGGCGGCGCCGATGCCGCTGGAAGCTCCGGTCACCAGGATGCACCGCTGCGCCATGTCCGTCCTTCTCCATGCCTGAGGCGCGGCAGGATAGGCCGGCTCCCTTGCGCCCCCAAGGCCGCCCCCGCATCCTGCCCCGGCAACAAAGCCGCAGAGGGACGGAAACTGGCGATGCTGACCGTACTGGAGCCGGAAGGCCTCTATGCCGACACCGCGCTGGAGCAGGAGATCCTGGGCCCTGGCGTGCGGGTGATCCGCGGCGGCGGGCGCGGCGGGGTGGAGGAGCTGCCCGATTCGCTCTGCGCCGAGGCGGATGGCCTGTTCATCTTCCGGCACTGGCTGCCGGGCAGCCAGCTCCACCGCTTCCCCAAGCTGAAGGTCGTGGTGCGGATGGGCGTCGGCTACGACCGGCTGGACCGCCCCGCCTTGGCCGAGCGCGGCGTGACGGTCTGCAACGTGCCGGATTACGGCACCACCGAGGTGGCCGACCACGCCATGGCGCTGGCCCTGACGCTGCGCCGCGGTATCGCATTGCACCACGACCTGCAGCGCGCCGATCCGCCGGCACCCTGGCAGTATCTTGAGACTCCCCTCGTCCAGCGAGCGGACACGCAGAATTTCGGAATTCTCGGACTGGGGCGGATCGGCACGGCCGTGGCGCTGCGTGCCAAGGCCTTCGGCTTCCGGGTGGTGTTCTACGATCCGTTCCTGCCCAACGGAGTGGACCGCGCGCTCGGCATCCGGCGGGTTCGCAGCCTGGAGGAGCTGCTGGCGCAGAGCAACGTGCTGTCCATCCACACGCCGTTGACCCGCCACACGCGTGGCCTGCTGGACGAGGCGGCGCTGCGCCAGCTTCCCCGCGGCGCGGTGCTGGTGAACACCGCGCGCGGCCCCATCCTGGATCTGAATGGACTGGCGGCCTGCCTGCGCGATGGCCAGCTCGCCGGCGCCGGGCTGGACGTGCTGCCGGAGGAGCCGCCGAAGGAGCCGGTGCCGCCGCTGCTCGCCGCCTACCGGGCGCGCGAACCCTGGCTGACCGGTCGGCTGATCGTCACGCCGCACAGCGCCTTCCACACGCCGCAAGCCTTCGAGGACATCCGCCGCAAGAGCGCCGAGACCATGCGGGACGTGTTGGTTGAGGGACGCAACAGCAATGTCATCGCGCCCGATGCCGATTGAAGACGGCCACGCTGAGGGCGCGGAAAAACCGAGCTATTTCTGAATATTAAGACTGAAAAAGATGGGCCAGAACTGACGTTGCGATTGCAATTGACGCCGTAAGCATTCTACACAAGATTGTGTAGAGTGTCGTCTTCGCATCCGCAACGTAGAATTCCGGCGAGCATAGTTCCGCTGGCGCGATGGTTTCGTGCTGCGGCGAGGTCGTGCTCCCTGAGGTCCGATAATGCCCGTTGAGCCGCGCCACAATGGCCCGCATGTGATCCTGGACGTCTCCCGCTTGCTGGGATGCGGGCGCAAGCGGACTCCCTCGGGCATTGACCGCGTCGAGCTGGCCTATGCGCGCCACTGGCTGCAGGCGCCGCCGGAGCGCTGCTCCTTCGTGGGGCAGGAAGTGCAGGGCGGCTTCGCCATGCTGCCGCGCCGCCTGGTGGCGGATCTGGTGGCGGCGCTCACCGAGGCCTGGCGCGCCGGCATCGCCAACAGCCCCGCCTTCCGCCGCGCCGCGCGCATCGGCGCGCTCGGGCGCGGGCGGCTGCTGCTCGGTTTCGGCCGCACCGAACTCGCCCGCCTGTTGCATTCGCGGCGCCGGCTCGCCTTCCTGCTGGTTTCCCACCAGGCGCTGGACCGCAGCGGCCCGATCGAGGCGCTGCGCCGCGCCGGCTGCGCCTTCGTGCCCCTGATCCACGACCTGATCCCGGTGACGCATCCGGAATATGCCCGCCCCGGCCAGGCCGAGAAGCATCTGCGCCGCATCACCACCACCGCCGCGCTGGCGGATGGGGTGATCGTCAACTCGGCGGCCACCGCCGCCGCGCTGGAGCCGCATCTGGACGGCCGCACCCGGCCGCCATCGGTGCTGGTCGCGCCGCTCGGCATCGACACGCTGGAGCGCGCCGTCCCGACCACGCCGCTGGAGCCCTACTTCATCGCCCTCGGCACCATCGAGCCGCGCAAGAACCACCTCCTCCTGCTGCATCTCTGGCGGGAGCTGGCCCGCGTCCAGGGCGCCGCCACGCCGCGCCTGCTGATCATCGGGAAGCGCGGCTGGGAGAACGAGAATATCATCGACATCCTGGAGCGCTGCACGGCGCTGCACGGGGTGGTGCAGGAGGTCGGCCAGCTGCCCGACCGGATGGTGGCCGAGCTGATGCAAGGGGCGCGGGCGCTGCTCTTCCCCTCCTTCGCCGAGGGCTATGGCCTGCCGCTCGCCGAGGCGCTGGCCATGGGGGTGCCGGCGGTCTGCTCCGACCTGCCGGCGCTGCGCGAGGTGGGCGGCCAGGTGCCGGACTATCTCGACCCGCTGGACGGCCAGGCCTGGCGCCAGGCGGTGGCCGACTATGCCGCGCTGGACAGCGACCGGCGCAGCGCGCAGCTCCAGCGGCTCGAAGGCTGGCGGGCGCCGCACTGGGAGGACCACTTCCGCCTGGTGGACGGGCTGCTGGCCCAGGTGACCGAGCCGGCCCAGCCGCGCCCGGCGCCGAGGCCGGCCGCCGCCCAAGGCCTGCCCTCCCGCTGGGGCGGGCGCCGCGACAAGGGCTGGGCCGGGCAGCCGGGCGGCCTTGTTGCAGCGCGGGATGAAGCCGTGTCATGAACGCGGCGGGGTGGCGGGCGCTCGCCCGCACCCCCGGCGAGCGGCCATACGCAGGCGGGACCTGTTGCCCCGCAAGCGCGCAGCCGCCCAAAACGGCCGACTGAGCAGATGGAAGTGACCAAAGGACCCAGTCTCCCTGGCGCCGCGCGCCACGCCGACGCCGTCGCCATCGTGGGGGCGGCCTGCCGGTTGCCGGGCGCCCCCGACCTGGAAGGCCTCTGGGACCTCCTGGCGCGCGGCGGCGACGCCGTGGGCACCCTGCCCGCGGACCGCTTCACCCAGGCCGCCTTCCACCACCCGCGCAAGACCGAGCCTGGCCGCAGCTACAGCTTCGCCGCCGGCCATCTCGGCGAGATCAGCGGCTTCGACGCCCCCGCCTTCGGCCTCTCCCCGCGCGAGGCGGCGGAGATGGACCCGCAGCAGCGCCTGCTGCTGGAAGTCGCCGCCGAGGCAGTGGAAGATGCCGGCTGGCCGGCCAGCCGGCTCGCCGGCCGCGCCGTCGGCGTCTGGGTCGGCGGTTCCTCAACCGACTATGCCGAGTTGCGGCTGGGCGACGTCTCCGGCGCCGACCGCTACTTCATGACCGGCAACACGCTGTCGATCCTGGCCAACCGCCTGACCAACGTCTTCGACCTGCGCGGCCCCGGCCAGACGGTGGACACCGCCTGCTCCTCTTCCCTGGTGGCGCTGGACGCGGCGGTCGCCGCCCTGCGCGCCGGCCGGGTCGAGGCGGCGCTGGTGGGCGGCGTGCAGCTGCTGCTCTCCCCCTTCGCCTTCACGGGCTTCTCCCGCGCCGGCATGCTCTCCGCGCGCGGCCGCTGCCAGGCCTTCGATGCCGCGGCCGACGGCTATGTGCGCGGCGAGGGCGCCGGCCTCGTGGTGCTGAAGCCGCTCGCCGCCGCCCTGGCCGATGGCGACGCCATCCGCGGCCTCATCCTCGCCACCGGCACCAATGCCGCCGGCCGCACCATCGGCCTTTCCCTGCCGAACCGCGAGGCGCAGGCCGGGCTGATCGGCCGGGTGCTGGCCGAGGCCGGCGTGGCGCCGGAGGACTTCGCCTATTTCGAGGCGCATGGCACCGGCACCCAGGTGGGCGACCCGGCGGAATGCTGGGCCATCGGCACCACCCTGGGCCAGCCGCGCGGCACGCCGCTGCCGGTCGGCTCCATCAAGACCAATATCGGCCATCTGGAGCCCGCCTCCGGCATGGCCGGGCTGCTCAAGGCGATGCTGGTGCTGGAGCGCGGCGCCCTGCCGCCCAACCTTCACTTCAACACCCCCAACCCGCAGATCGACTTCGGCGCGCTGAACATCCGCGTCCCCACCGCGCTGGAGCCGCTGGCGCTGCCGCCCGGCGCCGTGGCGGGGGTGAACAGCTTCGGCTTCGGCGGCACCAACGCCACCGCCCTGCTCGCCGCCCCGCCTGCCGCCCTCCCGCCCAGCACGCCGGAAGGCGAGGAAGCGCCGCCGCTGGTGCTGACCGCCCGCTCCGCCGCCGCGCTGAAGGCCCTGGCCACCTCCTGGCAGGCACGGCTGGCGGAACAACCCGCCACCCCCGCCCTGCTGCGCGGCGCCGTGCGCCACCGCGACCTGCACCCGCACCGGCTGCTGCTGCGCGGCGCCCCCGCCCGCCTGCCCGCGCAACTCGGCGACTGGCTGGCCGGCAAGCGCCCGGAGGGCGTGACCGAGGGGCTGGCCCGCCCCGGCCCGGTCGCCTTCGTCTTCTCCGGCAATGGCGCGCAGTTCGCCGGCATGGCGCGCGAGGCGATGGCGCACAGCGCCGCCTTCCGCCGCGCCGTGGAGGCGGCCGATGCCGTGCTGGCGCCGCTCGCCGGCTGGTCCGGCGCCGCCGTTCTGGCCGAGGGCGCCACCGCCGCGCAGCTCGCCGGCACCGACATGGCGCAGCTGCTGCTCTTCCTGGTGCAGCTCGGCATCCTCGCCGCCCTGGCCGAGCGGGGGCTGCGGCCCGATCTCTGTCTCGGCCATTCCGTCGGCGAGGTGGCCGCCGCCCATGCCGCCGGCATCCTCGACCTCCCGCAGGCGGCGCGGCTGGTGGTGGCCCGCTCCCGCGCGCAGCACCGCCAGCGCGGCCTTGGCCGCATGGCGGCGGTCGGCGCCTCCGCCGAGGCCATCGCTCCCCTGCTCGCCGCCTGCCCGTCCGACGCAGCGGGCTGGCGGCCCGAGATCGCCGCCTACAACGCCCCCGACTCGCTCACCCTCGCCGGCCCGGAAGCGGCGATCGACCGGCTGGTGGCCGAGGCCAAGGCCCGCCGCTGGCCCGCCGTGCGGCTCGACCTCGACTATGCCTTCCACTCCGCCGCCATGGACCCGGTGCGCGCCGCGCTCGCCGCCGACCTCGCCGGCCTCGCGCCACAGGCGGAGCGATGCGGCTTCCTCTCCTCGGTCGCCGGCACGCGGCTGCCCGGCGCGGCGCTCGATGCCGAGTACTGGTGGCGCAACCTGCGCGCCCCGGTGCGCTTCCAGGCCGCCGTGCAGGCCGCCGCGGCGGCGGGCGCGCGGCTCTTCATCGAGATCGGCCCGCATCCGGTGCTGCAGGCCTATCTGCGCGATAGCCTGCGCGCCGCCGAGACCGAGGCGGCGGTGCTGCCCAGCCTCTCCCGCCGCGACACGCCGGGCGACCCCTTCCCCGCCCTGGCCGACCGCGCCTTCGCCGCCGGGGCCGACCCGCGCGCCGCGCCCATCTTCGCGGGACCGGCCGCCTGGCGCGGCCTGCCGCCCACGCCCTTCGAGCGGCAACGCCACTGGTTCCCCGCCACCGCCGAATCCATCCGCCTGACCGACGCCGTGCAGGATCACCCGCTGCTCGGCTTCCGCCAGGGCCAGGAGCCGCTGCGCTGGTCGCGCCTGCTGGACACGGTGCTGGAGCCCTGGCTGGCCGACCACCGCCTGGGCGGCGAACCGGTGCTGCCCGCCGCCGCCATGCTGGAGATGGCGCTCGCCGCCGCCGCCCTGCGCTTCCCCGAGGCGCCGGCGCTGGAGGTGCGGGAGTTCCAGATCCTGCGCGCCCTGCCGCTGGCCGCCGAGAGCGCCCGCGAGCTGCGCTGCACGCTGGAGCCGGAGGGCAACACCCTCCTGCTGGAGAGCCGCCCGCGCCTCTCGGCGGAGGGCTGGACGCTGCACGCGCGCGGCCAGGTGGCGGCGGCGACCCCCGCCGCCCTGCCGGAGGCCATCCCCTCGCATGGCAAGCCGGGCACGGCGCTGAGCGGCGCCGAGGCGCTGGCCGCCGCGCGCCGCCTGCAGCTCGACTATGGCCCCGCCTTCCAGGCGCTGCGCGGGGTGCGGCGCAGCGCCGATGGGCGGTCCGCCGAGGTGCGGCTCACCCTGCCCGAAGCCGCGCCGCCCGATGCGGCCGGCTGGCTGCTGCACCCGGTGCGGCTGGACGGCGCCCTGCAGGGCCTGGTCAGCCTGCTCGGCGCAGGCGCCGAGGCCGATGGCAGCGCCGTCGTGCCGGTGCGCTTCGGCCGGCTGGTGCTGCGCCGGGACGCCCCGGTACCGGTGAGCGGCGAGCTCCGCCTGCTCCGGCAAGGCGCGCGCAGCGGCCAGTACAGCCTGGCGCTGCGCGACGGCAGCGGCCAGGTGGTGGCCTGGCTGGAGGATGGCTGGATGCAGCGCATCCCGCTCACCGCCCGCCGCGGCATCGGAGAGGCGCTGTTCCGCGTGGTGCCGCAGCCGGCGCTGGCGCTTCCCTCCGCCGCGGACCGGCTGCCCGACCTCGATGCCGTCACCCGCGCCGCCCTGGCCGAGGATGCGGCGCAGGACCTTTCCGAGGCGGCGCTGCTGCTGGAGGGCTATGTGTCCGCCAGCGCGCATGCCGCCCTGCATGCCCGCGCGGACGCCAAGGGCCTGCTGCCGCTGCCCGGGCTGAGCTCCTATGCACTTGGCCTGCTGCGCGCGCTGGCCGAGGACGGGCTGGCCGAGCCGACGCCGGCCGGCTGGCGGCTCGCGCCCGAGGGCGAGCTGCCGCCACCGGCCGAGATCTGGCAGACCGTGCTGGCCGAGGCGCCCACCCTGGCGCATGAGCTGGCCTGGCTGGCCCATGCGGCCGAACGCCTGCCCGCCGCACTCGGCGGCGCGGCGCCTTCCGAAAGGCTGCTGCCCGCGCCCGAGGCGGCCGGCTTCGAGCGGCTGGCGGCGGTGCTGGCGCGCGCCGTGGCCACCCTGGCCGCCGCCTGGCCCGCCGGGCGGCCGTTGCGGGTGCTGGAGGTGGGCACCCAGGGCGGCGCTCTGACCCGCGCCCTGCTGGCCGTGCTGGAGGCCAGTGGCAAGCCGGTCCGCTACGTTGCCACCGGCGCGCCGGGCGATGCCCGCGCCGCCTTCATTCCGGCACAGGCCGAAAGCATCGCCTTCCATTTCGAGGCCTGGGACCCCGCTGCCCCTGGCCCCGCCCCGGACCTCACGGCGGATCTGGTGGTGGGCATCGCCGCCGCCGCCCGCAGCGGGCGGGGCGCCGCCCTGCTGCCGGCGCTGGCCCCGCTGCTGGCGCCCGGCGGCACGCTGCTGCTGGCCGAGCCCTTGCCCGGCCGCGCCTGGAGCTTCGCCTGCGGCCAGGACCCCGAAGCGTCTGCGGATGGCGCCCCCCCGCCGGACACCGCCACCTGGGAGGGCGCCGGCGCCATGCCGGACTGGGCGCGCGCCTGGACAGCGCCCCTCGGCTCCGCCCCCTGGCCGGCCCTCCTGCTGACGGCCCGCCGCGCCGCAGCGGCAACCCCAACCGCGGCGGCCGCCCCCACCGCCGCCTTCCAGATCCATGCCGACGCCGCCAGCGCCGCCATCCGCGACGCCCTGGCGGAAGCCCTCGTTTCGGCCGGGGCGCGCGTCACCGCCCAGCCGCTGGAAGCCGCCGCCAGCCAGCCGCCGCGCACCCTCGCGGGGGCCGCGCTGGTGGTGCTCGCCGCGCCGTCGCAGGAGGCCCTGCCCGCCACCCTGGCGCAGGTCACCGCCCTGGCCGAGGCCGCGCACGGCCGCTCCGCCGGCTTCACCCTGGTCACGGGCGACGCGGAAACCCTGCCGGAAGCCGCCGCCCTGCTCGGCCTGGGCCGCGTGCTGGCCAATGAGATGCCGCAGCTGAAGCCGCGCCGCATCAGCCTGGACGGGGCGCTCGCCCCCCCGGCCGCCGCCGCCCGCCTGCTGCCCGAACTGCTCGGCATCGCGCCCGAGCCGGAGCCGGAGCTGCATCTGGCGCCCAAGGCCCGGCTGGTGCCCCGGCTGCGCCCCGGCGCCACCCCGCCAGCCCCGCCACAGGGTCCGGCCGTGCTGGCCATCCGCCAGCCCGGCCAGCTCGGCAGCCTGGCCTGGGAACCGCTGGACCTGCCCGCCCCTGGCGCGGGCGAGGTGGTGGTGCGCGTCGAGGCCGCCGGCCTCAATTTCCGCGACCTGATGTGGGCCCAGGGCCTGCTGCCGGAGGAGGCGCTGGTCCACGGCTTCGCCGGCCCGACCCTCGGCATGGAGATGGCGGGGGTGGTCGAGCAGGCCGGCCCCGGCAGCCCCTTCCAGCCCGGCGAGGCGGTCTTCGGCTTCGCCCCCGCCGCGCTCGCCAGCCGCGCCCGCACGCGGGTGGAGGCGATCGCCCGCATCCCGGCGGGGCTCGACTTCGCCGCCGCCGCCACCGTGCCGGTTGCCTTCCTCACCGCCGTCTATTCCCTGGAGCGCTGCGCCGCGCTGCGGCCGGGCGAGACGGTGCTGATCCATGGCGGCGCCGGCGCCGTCGGCCTCGCCGCGCTGCAGGTGGCGCGCGCCGCAGGGGCGCGGGTCGCCGCCACCGCCGGCACCCCCGCCAAGCGCGCCTTCCTGCGCGCCGCCGGAGCCGAGCTGGTGCTGGACAGCCGCGACCCCGGCTTCGCCGACCGCCTGCGCGCCGCCTGGCCCGAAGGGGTGGACGTGGTGCTGAACTCGCTGGCCGGCGAGGCGATGGAGCGCAGCCTCGCGCTGGTGAAGCCCTTCGGCCGCTTCGTCGAGCTGGGCAAGCGCGACTTCTTCGAGAACCGCCGCGTCGGCCTGCGGCCCTACCGCAACAACCTCACCTATTTCGGCGTGGACGTGGACCAGTTGCCCAAGGCCCGCCCCGCCCTGGCGCGCGAGTTGCTGCAGGAGATCGCCGCCCGCTTCGCCGCCGGCGAGCTGCGGCCGCTGCCCCATGCCCGCCGCCCGGCCGAGGCGGTGGAGGCTGCCTTCCGCACCCTCCAGGCCAGCGCGCAGATCGGCAAGCTGGTGCTGACGCCGCCGCCGGCCCCCGCGCAGCCCGCCACCAGGCCCGATCCCGCCACCTGGGCGCCACCCGCCGGCACCATCCTGGTGGTCGGCGGCACCGGCGGCTTCGGCTTCGAATGCGCCAAGTGGCTGGCCGCGCGCGGCGCGACCGACCTCGCGCTGCTCTCCCGCCGCGGCGGTGCCGCGCCGGGTGCGGAGGCCGCCGTCACCGCCCTGGCCGCGCTCGGCGCCCGCGCCACCATTCACGCGGCGGATGCGGCGGATGAGGCCGCCCTGGCCCGCGCCCTGGCAGAGATCCGCGCCGAGGGGCCGCCGCTGGTCGGCGTGGTGCAGGCCGCCGCCGTCTTCGACGACGCCGCCGCCACCGCCCTCGATGCCCGCCGCTTCGCCGCCGTGCTGGCGCCCAAGCTCGCGGCGGCCGAGAACCTGGACCGGCTGACCCGGCAGGACCCGATCACCCTGTTCCTGCTCTTCTCCTCCGCCACCACGGCGATGGGAAATCCCGGCCAGGCCAACTACGTCGCCGCCAATGCCGCGCTGGAGGCGCTGGCCCGCCGCCGCCAGGCCGGGGGGCTGCCGGCGCTCGCCGTCGGCTGGGGGCCGATCGCCGATGCCGGCGTGTTGGCCACCCAAACCGCCACCGCCGAGACCCTGGCCCGCCGCCTCGGTGTGGAGCCGATGGCGGCGGCCGAGGCGCTCTCCGCCCTCCCGGCCATGCTGGCCAGTGGCGCACCGGTGCTCGGCCTCGCCCGCGTCGGCTGGCGCGAGGCGCGGCTGGCCCTGCCCCTGCTGGAGGAGCCGCTCTTCGAGGCGGTGCGCGGCCGCGCCGAGGCGGCGGCGGAGACCGGCGCCCTGCGCGAGCACCTGCTGACCCTTGCCCCGGAGGCCGCGCGCGCCCTGCTGCGCCAGACGGTGCGGGAGGAGATCGCCCGCATCCTGCGCCTGCCCGCCGAGGCGGTGCCCACCGACGCACCCGTGGCCGGGCTCGGGCTGGACAGCCTGGGCGGGCTGGAGCTGCGTGGCGCGCTGGAGCAGCGGCTCGGCATGGCGGTGCCGCTCGCCTCGGTGACGGAGGACCTGACCATCGACCTTTTGGCGCGCAAGCTGTCGGAGGGGCTGGCCGGCGGCCAGCCGGTGGAGGAGGTGGTGGCGCATCTCGTCGAGCAGTTCGAGCCGAGCGAAGCGCGCGCGGAGGCCGCCGAATGAGCGGCGGGCTTTCCGCCACCGCGCGCATGGCGCTGCTGGCACGGCTCTCGAAGCGCCGCGGCAGCGAGGCGCCGCGCCCCGAGGCCGGCAGCGCGCGCGACTTCACCACCCTGCCGGGCATGCGGGACTTCGCCCTGCTGGGCACGGCGCTCGAGTCGCTCGGCCTGGAGAGCCCGCTCTTCCAGCAGCATGACGGGCGGGCGGGCGCGCATAGCCGCATCCGTGGCCGCGAGGTGGTGAACTTCGCCAGCTACGACTATCTCGGCCTGAACGGCGATCCGCGCGTGCAGGCGGCGGCCAAGGCGGCGATCGACCGCTACGGCGTCTCGCCCTCCGGCGCGCGCATCACCGCCGGCGAGCGCGCCCTGCACCGCGAGCTGGAGGCGGCGCTGGCCGAATGGCACGGCGCCGAGGCGGCGCTGACCTTCGTCTCCGGCCATGCCACCAACGTCACCACCATCGGCCACATCATGGGCCCGCGGGACGTGGTGGTGCATGACGCGGCGATCCACAATTCCTGCACCGAGGGCATCCGCCTCTCCGGCGCCCGCCGCATCCCCTTCGCCCACAACGACCTGGCCGCCGCCGAGCGCGAGCTGGCCGCCGCCCGGCGTGGCGCGCAGCGGGCGATGCTGCTGGTCGAGGGCCATTACAGCATGGACGGGGACAGCCCCGACCTCGCCCGCTGCATCGCGATCGCCCGCCGGCATGATGCCTGGCTGATGGTGGACGAGGCGCACAGCCTCGGCGTTCTCGGCCGCACCGGGCGCGGCGTGGCCGAGGCGCAGGGCGTGGACCCCGCTGGCGTCGATCTCTGGATGGGCACGCTCTCCAAGACGCTCGCGGCCTGCGGCGGCTACATCGCCGCCCGGGCCGACGTGATCGACTGGCTGCGCCACACCGCGCCGGGCTCGGTCTATTCCGTGGCGCTGGCGCCGCCCCTGGCCGCCGCCGCGCTGGAGTCGCTGCGCATCCTGCGGGCCGAGCCGGAGCGCGTGGCGCGGCTGCAGGCCAATGGCACCGGCCTGCGCGACCGGCTGAAGGCGCGCGGCTTCGACACCGGTGGCAGCCTCGGCGCCGCCATCGTGCCGGTGATCCTCGGCTCCTCCGTCCGCACGGCCAAGGTGGCCTCGGCGCTGCTGGAGCGCGGCGTGACCAGCCAGGTGGTGGTCTTCCCCGCCGTGCCCGAGCAGTCCGCCCGGCTGCGCTTCTTCGTCTCGGCCGAGCACATGCCGGAGGATCTCGACCGCGCCGCCGAGGCCCTGATCGAGGCGGTGGCCAGCGTCGGCCGGGTGGAGAGCCTGCCGGCCGGCCTGGCGCGATAAGGCCCCGCATGGCCGGGCCGGTCGAGATCCGCCCCGTCGCCAGCGCGGCGGAGGCCGAGCTCTTTGTCCGCCTGCCGGCGCGGCTCGGCGGAGCCGCCGCCGGTTGGTCGGTGCCGCTCTTCGCCGATACCCGCCGCATCTTCGATCCTGGCTTCAACGCCGCCCTGGCCGAGTGGTCGGTGCCGCGCTGGCTGGCCTTCCGCGATGGCCGCCCGCTGGGCCGCATCGCCGCCGCCTGGCCGCGCGACGGTGCGACCAGCCAGGGTGTCGGCGGCTTCGGCTTCCTGGCGCTGGAACAGGACCCGGCGGTACTGGAGGCGCTGCTGGGCGCGGCACGGGGCTGGCTGGCCGCCCAGGGCGCGGCGCGGATGCGCGGGCCGCTCTCCTTCACCATCAACCACGAGGTCGGCGCGCTGCTGGAAGGCGGGGCCCTGCCCATGCCGCGCATGCCACGCAACCCGCCCTGGCTGCCGCCGATGCTCGACGCCGCCGGGCTGGCGCGGGAGATGGACCTGCTCGCCTGCACCCTCGACCTCGCCGAGGAAGCCCACCGGCCGCGCTTCGCCGCCCTGCTGGCGCGCTGGCCCGGCCGCTCGGAGCTTCAGGTACGGCGCCTGCGGGCCAGCCGCCTGGATGCGGAGATCGGCCTGATCCGCGACCTGTTCAACGACGCCTGGGCGGAGAACTGGGGTGCGCTGCCCGTCTCCGCCGCCGAGGCGGCGACCATGGCCCGGCTGCTGCGGCCGCTGCTGCTGCGCGGCGCCGTCTTCTTCGCGGAGTGGCGGGGCGAGCCGATCGGCGTCGCCTCGCTGATCCCGAACATCGAGCCCGCCGCCGCGCGGCTGGACGGGCGGCTGCTGCCCTGGGGCTGGGCGCGGATGCTGCACGCCCTGGCCGGCGGAGCGGACAGCGCCCGCATGCCCATGCTCGGCATCCGCCGGGCTTGGCGGGGGCATCCGGTCTCGGCCTATGCCATGGGGGCGCTGCTGAGCGCCGCCATCGACCATGCCGAGCGGCGCGGCTGGCAGCGGGTGGAGATCTCCTGGATCCTCGCCCACAACACCGCCATGCTGCAGGCCATGGCGCGGCTGCCCGCCCCGGTGAGCGGGCACTGGCGGCTATGGTCGGCCGATTTGGGACGATGAAGGCCCGGAAACGACGAACGCCCGCCAAACGCAGCGCATCTGTTTGCTCTCCTTCTTCCGGTTGGTCACGTTGACCGCGCTTCGCTGGCCGCAGGTCGCCGGAGTCGTTCCAATCCCGCCGTGAACACGGGCCACAGCGCGCCAGAGGCCAGGCCTGTCCTCGAAGCCGCGGAAGGCAGAGCCGGGGGAGAATGAATTCTCCCCCAGAACCCCCTCTTCTTTTTTCTGTCAGTTTTGCCCGCGCGGGCCGCGCGCGCTCACGCCAGGGCGGAAGCCGCCTCGGCAGCTGCCGGCGACAGGATGGCCCTTGCCGAGGCCGGAGCCGAAAACCGGCAGGAAAAGGAGGGGGTTTGGGGGAGTCCGCTCGCCGAACCTGGCTTCAGCCAGAACCTTGCGGATGCGCGCTTCCGCCATCCCCTCTGGAAGGGCAGGGTGGCTGAAGCTGAAGCCGAAGGATTTTGCGGCCGGAGGATTTTTTTACCTTTTTGTAAGACGTTGTCTGGCAGACTGCGCCGCGCGGCCGGAATTGACAGGACGTGTCCGAGCCGCTTTGAACGAAACACACAATGTCGGCCCAAGAACCAACGGCAGCAAAACGCTTCCTCTTCCTGCAGGGCCCGATCTCCCCCTTCTTCTCTCGCGTGGGCGCCGGGCTGCGGGAACGGGGCCATATGGTCCACCGCATCAACCTGAACCTGGGCGACCGCCTGTTCTGGCGTGGTCCGGGCGCGGTGGATTTCCGCGGCCGCCCCGCCGAATGGCCGGCCTTCATCGCCGACTTCCTCGACCGGCACGCCATCACTGACATGGTCCTGCTCGGCGAGCAGCGCCCCTACAACAAGGTCGCCATCGCCGCCGCCGAGACACGCGGCGTGCGCGTGACGGTGACGGATTTCGGCTATATCCGCCCGGACTGGATCGTGCTGGAGCGCGATGGCATGAACGCCGCCAGCCGCTTCACCCGCGATCCGGCGGAGATCATCCGCCTGGGCGCCCGGCTGCCCCCGCCCGAGCTCGACACGAAGTACCGGGACAGCTTCCCGATGCAGGCGCGGTGGGACATCCTCTACCACCTCGCCAGCCTGCTGCCCTGGCCCTTCCGGCACTATGCGAGCCATCAGCTCCATCATCCCATCCCGGTCTACCTGGGCGTGGCCTGGCGGCTGTTGCGGCGCGGCGTCGCCAATCGCCGGGCCGAGGCCATCCTGCAGGAGCTGATGGGCACCGGGCCGCTCTTCCTGATGGCCATGCAGATGGAGACGGACTTCTCCATCCGCGCCTATTCCAAGTACCGCGACCTCGACAGCGTCCTGCGCGAGGTGGCGCAGAGCTTCGCCGCCCATGCCCCGGGCAATGCCCATCTCCTGGTCAAGGTCCACCCGCTGGACCCCGGGCTGAAGAACTGGAAGCGCCGCAGCCGCCGCATCGCCCGCGAGTTCGGGTTGGAGGGACGGATGCACTATCTCGGCGGCGGCAATCTGGGCGCGATCGTCGAGGAGGTGCAGGGCACGGTCACGGTGAACAGCACCGTGGGCTTGCGCTCCATCCTCGACCGCCGGCCGACCTTCGCGCTCGGCGAGGCGCTCTACCGCATTCCCGGCCTGGTCTTCGCCGGCCCGCTGGACCGCTTCTGGACCGAGGCGACGCCGCCCGATCCGGCGCTGCGCGAGGGCTTCCTGCGCTGCATCACGCATATGCTGCACATCCGCGGCACCTATTACGGCCAGCCCGGCCTGGACGCCGCGGTGGCGGCGGCGGTGCAGCGCCTGCATCTCAGCCTGCTGAACCAGGCCGATCCGGCGCTGCTGGCGGCGGAGCCGGCGCCCGCCGAAAGCGGCGCGAGCGCCTGAGGCTGAGGCTGAGGCTGAGGCTGAGGCTGAGCCCGAGGGGCATCGGCTCCGGCGCGGCGCATTACAACGCCGCAACCCATCCCTCCCGCTGGCGTTGCCCCGGCCATGGCGTGGCACGACCGCTTCCGCGCCGCCGGGGGAATGATGCGCGTGAGGATGGGAGGCTGCCGCGGCGGGGTGCTGCTCGCATTGCCGGCGCTGGCGGGATGCAGCGGCGTGCAATCCGCGCTCGATCCGGCGGGGTTCGAGGCGGATGCGGTTGCGCGCCTGTTCTGGGTCATGCTGGCTGCCGCCGCGCTGCTCTGGGCGGCGGTGCTGGGGCTGGCCCGCTACGCCAGCCGGCCGCGGCAGGCATCCTGGCGGCCGCGCAATGCCGGCCGACTGATCCTCTGGGCCGGCGCCATCGGGCCGACGCTGCTGCTCTGCGCGCTGCTGGTCCCTTCCCTGCTGCTGATGCCGGCGCTGCGCGCGCCGGGCGGCCCACTGCTGGTCGAGGTGCAGGGCGAGCAGTTCTGGTGGCGGGTGCGCTACCACCCGCCGGGCGGCGGCGCGCCGGTGGAAAGCGCCAATGCGCTGCGCCTGCCGGTCGGCCAGCGGGTGGAGCTGCGGCTCACCAGCCCGGACGTGATCCATTCCTTCTGGGTGCCCGCCCTGGCCGGCAAGATGGACATGATCCCCGGCCGCACCAACCGGCTGGTGCTGGAGCCCTCCCGCACCGGCCACTTCCGCGGCGCCTGCGCCGAGTTCTGCGGCGCCTCCCATGCGCTGATGGCCTTCACCGTCGAGGTCATGGAGCCCGAGGCCTTCGAAGCCTGGCTGGCACGGGAGGCCGCGCCGGCGGAGGCCCCGGCCGAGGAGGGCGGGGCGCTGTTCCTGAAGAACGGCTGCGGCGCCTGCCACGCCGTGCGCGGCACCCCGGCGGCGGGGCGCGTCGGGCCTGACCTGACGCATCTCGCCGGCCGCCCGATGCTGGGCGCCGGCATCCTGGAGAACACCCAGGCGAACCGCGAGCGCTTCATCGCCCACACGCGGGAGATCAAGCCCGCCGCCCTGATGCCCGGCTTCGGGATGCTGCCGGAGACGGAAATCGCCGCGATCGCGGCCTGGCTGGGAACGCTGCGATGAGCGACGGGACGCGCGCGAAGGACAAGGACCTGGCCCGCCGCCGGGCGCAGGAGGAGCGGCTGAGCGCCACCTGGGCCTCGGCGCCGGGCTGGCGCTACTGGTCGGCGGTGAACAACACCGAGGTCGGCATCTGGTACACCGCCACCTCCTTCCTGTTCTTCCTCTTCGCCGGCGCGCTGGCGCTGCTGGTACGCGCGCAGCTCGCCGTGCCCGACAACGACCTGCTCTCCGCGCCGCTCTACAACCAGGCCTTCACCCTGCACGGCACGGCGATGATGTTCCTCTTCGCCGTGCCGATCTTCGAGGCCGTGGCGATCCTGCTGCTGCCCACCATGCTGGCGGCGCGCGACCTGCCCTTCCCGCGCCTCTCGGCCTATGGCTACTGGTGCTTCCTGATCGGCGGGATCTTCGTCTGCGGCTCGATCTTCTTCAACGCGGCGCCGGATGCCGGCTGGTTCATGTACCCGCCGCTGACCACCGACACGCGCGTCACCGGCATCGGCGCCGACATCTGGCTGCTCGGGCTTTCCTTCATCGAGGTCGCCTCGCTCGCCGCCGCCGTGGAGCTGATCGTCGGCGTGCTGAAATGCCGCCCGCCGGGCATGCGCATCAACATGATCCCGCTCTACTGCTGGTACGTGCTGATCGTCGCCGGGATGATCCTGTTCGCCTTTCCGCCGCTGATCGCCGGCGACATCCTGTTCGAGCTGGAGCGGCTGGCCGGCTGGCCCTTCTTCGATCCGCAGCGCGGCGGCGACCCGGTGCTGTGGCAGCACCTGTTCTGGATCTTCGGCCACCCCGAGGTCTACATCGTCTTCCTGCCCTCGATCGCGCTGCTGGCGATGATCATCCCGACCTTCGCGCGGCGGCCGATCGTCGGCTATTCCTGGATCGTGCTGGCCGCGGTGGGCACCGGCTTCCTCAGCTTCGGGCTGTGGGTGCACCACATGTTCGCCGTCGGCCTGCCCGCCATCTCGATCGGCTTCTTCTCCGCCGCCTCCACCGCCGTCGCGATCCCGACCGGCGTGCAGATCTTCGTCTTCATCGCCACGATGCTGGCCGGGCGCGTGACCGCCTCGACGCCGATGCTCTTCGCCGCCGGCTCCCTCGCCATCTTCGTCATCGGCGGGCTGACCGGCGTGATGGTGGCGATCGCCCCCTTCGACTGGCAGGCGCATGACAGCTACTTCGTCGTCGCCCACCTGCACTACGTGCTGATCGGCGGCATGCTGCTGCCGCTCTTCGCCGGCGCCTACTACTATTTCCCGCTGATGACCGGCCGAAAACTCTCCGACCGGCTGGCGCGCTGGGTGTTCTGGCTGATGTTCGCCGGCTTCAACATCGCCTTCATGCCCATGCATCTCAGCGGCCTGCGTGGGATGCCGCGCCGCGTCTTCACCTATCCCGGCGGCATGGGGCTGGACTGGCTGAACCTGATCTCCTCGCTGGGTGCCGCGATCTTCGCGATCGGCGTCCTGCTCTTCGCCTGGGATGCCGCCTGGGGCTGGCGCAAGCGCGCGAATGCGGCGCGCAACACCTGGGGCGCCGGCACGCTGGAATGGCTGAACCCGCTGCCGGGCCCGGACTATGGCGTGCGCAGCGTGCCCGCCATCACCTCGCGCTACCCGCTCTGGGACGACCCCGACCTGCCGCGCCGGGTGGACGAAGGCCGCGAATACCTCCCCGATGCCGAGGAAGGCCTGCGCGAGACGCTGGTGACCTCGGTGCTGGACGCCAAGCCGATCCAGTGCCTGCGCGTGCCCGGCAACAGCTTCCTGCCGATGGCCGCGGCGGTGCTGACCGGCGCGGTGTTCATCCTCACCACCTTCCATCTCTACTGGACCAGCCTGGTCTTCGGCGTGGCGGCGCTCTTCGCCATCCTGACCTGGCTCTGGACCGGCACGGCGCTGGTGCCGGAGAAGCAGGCCAAGGATGTCGGCCACGGCACGCGGCTGCCGCTCTACGCCTCCGGCCCGCATTCCGTCGGCTGGTGGGCGATGTTCATCACCATGACCGGCGACATGACCGCCTTCGCCAGCCTGGTCTTCGCCTATTTCTACTACTGGACCATCCTGCCGGTCTTCCCGCCGCTCGACGCCAACGGCGTGCCGCTGGGCCCAGGCCTGTTCTGGCCCGGCCTCGCCTTCGCCGCCAGCATGGCCGCCTGGGGCCTGATGCTCTGGGCGCGCCGGCAGAACGCCGCCGGGCGGCCGAACGGGCTGCGGCTGGGCCTGCTGCTCTCGGCGCTCTGCGCGGCGGGCAGCGCGGCGGCGATGCTGATGGGCCCGTGGCAGGCCGGGCTGGACCCGGAGAGCCATTCCTACCCCGCCGCCGTCTGGGTGCTGCTGATCTGGGCCGCGGCGCATTACGGCGCCGGCATCATCATGCAGCTCTACGCCGCCGCCCGCAGCCTGGCCGGCAAGCTGACCCGCGAGCACGACATCGATATCCAGAACACCGTGCTCTACTGGCATTTCGCCGCCATCACCGGCCACGTCACGCTCGCCACCGTGGCGCTGTTCCCGCTCGTCGGATGAGGAGGCGGCCATGCTGATCTACAATCGCAAATACGCCGATCTCTGGACCCTGCTGGCACCGCCGGCGATCTGGGCGATCCATTTCCTGGCCTGCTACGTCGCCGCCGCCATCGCCTGCGCCAAGGCGGCGGACATCTTCGCCAGCCTGCACACGCTGCGCATCATCATCCTGATCATCACCCTCCTGGCGCTCGCGCTGATCGTCACGGCGGGGCTGCAGGCGCGGCGCCACTGGGGCTTCGGCACCGACGATCCGCCCTATGCCGACCCGACGCCCGAGGTGCGGCAGCATTTCCTGGGCTACGCGACCCTGCTGCTCTCCGCCCTCAGCTTCGTCAGCGTCATCTTCGTCGCGCTGCCGGCGCTGACCATCGCGGATTGCCGCTGATGGGGCGGGGCCTCGCCTCCCCCGCCCTGCCGCTCGCGCTGCTGGTGCTGGCGCTGGTCTGGGGTGGCCCGCTGCTGCTGGTCTTCGAGCATTCCTTCACCGGCCACATGGTCATGCATATGGGCGTGGTGGCGCTGGCCGCGCCGCTGCTCGCCATCGCCATCGGCGGCACCCGCCTCGACCCGACGCGGCGCTTCCCCCACCTGCTCGGCCCGGTGGTCGCCTCCGGCCTGGAGTTCATCGCCATCTGGGGCTGGCACGCGCCGGGGCCGCACCAGGCCGCGCGCGGTGCCTTCCCCATGCTGGCGCTGGAACAGGGCAGCTTCCTGCTCGCCGCGCTGCTGGTCTGGCTGTCCTGCCTCGGCGCCGGCGAGGCCGACCGCCGGCCCCGCCAAGCCGCCGGCATCATCGGCCTGCTGCTGACCTCGATGCACATGACGCTGCTGGGCGCGCTGATCGCCCTCGCCCCGCGCCTGCTCTACGACCATCCCGCCTGCCTCGGCCTGACCCAGCTGGAGGACCAGTCGCTCGGCGGCGTGGTGATGCTGCTGGCCGGCGGCGGCGCCTACCTGGCCGGCGGGCTCTGGCTGGCGGCCCGGCTGCTGCAGGACCCCGCCGAGGAGGCTGCCCCATGACCATCCGCATCACCCTCCGCCGCGCCGCGCTCGGCCTGATGGTCCTGCTGCTGGGCGGGCTGCTCTTCGCCTGGTCGGGGATCATGACCATCGGCGCCAGCAGCGGCCACTGGGCGGCGACGGAGTGGTTCCTGCACTGGGTGATGCGCAGCTCCGTGCGCACCCATGCCCTCACCGTCGAGGTGCCGGAGGACCTCTCCAGCCCCGCCTTGCTCGCCCGCGGCGCCGGGCATTACGCCACCGGCTGCGCGCCCTGCCACGGCGCTCCCGGCCAGCCGCAGAACCCCGTCATGCGGCAGAGCCTGCCGCCGCCACCGCCCCTGGTCCAGGAACCCGGCGACTGGACGCCGGCGGAGCGCTTCCGCATCGTGCAGCACGGCGTGCGCTACAGCGGCATGCCCGCCTGGGTGGCGCCCGAGCGGGCGGACGAGGTCTGGGCCATGGTCGCCTTCCTGCAGGCCATGCCGGGCATGCCGCCGGAGGAATACCGCCGCCTCGCCTATGGCCTGGAACAGGGCGAGGAGGCCCAGGCTTCCGGCGCCACCGGCCTGCGCGGCCTCGCGCGCGAGGACATGGCCGATTGCGCCCGCTGCCACGGTCTCGACGGGCGCGGGCGCGACAACGACGCCTTCCCCGTGCTCTCCGGCCAGAGCGAGACCTATCTCGCCCAGGCCCTCGCGGCCTTCGCCGAGGGAAAGCGGCACAGCGGCATCATGCAGCCGCCCGCCGCCCGCACCGACGCCGCCGCGCTGCGCGAGATCGCCGCCCATTACGCGCGCCAGCCCGCCTTCCCCGTGCCGCAAAGCGCCGACCCCGCGCTGCTGGCCGAAGGCGAGCGCATCGCCCGCGAAGGCATCCCGGGGGAAGGCGTGCCGGCCTGCCTTTCCTGCCACGGCGCCGCCGCGCTGGCGCGCAACCCGGCCTATCCGCGCCTGCACGGCCAGTATGCCGGCTACCTGGAGAACCAGCTCGCGCTCTGGCGCGCGGGCCAACGCGGCGGCGGCCCCTTCAACGTGCTGATGCATACCATCGCGGAGCGGCTGGCACCGGATCAGGCGAAAGCCGCCGCCGCCTGGTTCGCAACACGCGGCGAAGCGCCGGAACAATAAGCTTGGGGGAGCGAACTCCCCCAAACCCCCTCCTTCTTCTGTCAGCTTTCAGTTGCGCCGGTGCTGAGGGTGTCCATCAACCTTCTGGCGGCGGCAGTCGCCGGGGCAGTATCAGCCGATGCGAGGCGGTTTCGCTCTTCGTGCAGGCGAAGCCCTGCCGGGCGTAGAAGCAGGCGGCCTCCTGCGTCTCCGTCCTGAGCCGCACGATTCGGAAGGTGCCCTCCGCCCGCCTGAGCAGTTGCCCGACCAGGAGCGAGGCAATGCCCCGGCGTCGGACCGCCCGCGCGACATAGAGGTGCCGCAGCCGGCCCACGCCTTCCTCCTCCGCGTGAGGGTCCCGGTTCAACCCGCCCACACCGACGAGGCTGCCGCCGTCGAAGGCGCCCAGCAGCACCTCGCCCGCCCCGTCGAACCTGTTCGTGCCCGCGCGCCAATCCATGACCAGGCGATCCATGAAGCGGAACCCTTCGGCCACGGCTCTGGCCCGCAGCGCCTCGATGCCGGCGGGAAGCTCCGCCAGCGGCTGGATCTGCCATGCGCCATGCATCCCCGCAGCATGGCTCCGCCCCCGGAGTCCCGCCGAGGCCATTCTTCGCGCCAAACGAACCGAAAAAAGAGGGGGGCTCGGGGGAATTCATTCCCCCGACCTTTCTCCCAACCGTGCAGCCGCCTCCCGCGTTGCCCGCCACAGTGTAGAGCGAAAGGAACGGCCATGGCGAAGTTCGACGGCAAGGTGGTGCTCGTCACCGGCGCCGGCTCGGGAATTGGCGAGGGCACCGCGCGGCGCTTCGCGCGGGATGGCGCGATGGTGGTGCTCGCCGGCCGCACCGCGGAGAAGCTGCAGCGCGTCGCGCAGGATCTCGATCCGGCCCGCACGCTGGTGCACACGGCGGATGTCTCCGATCAGCAGCAGGTGGAGGCCCTGGTCAAGGCCGCCGTGGATCGCTTCGGCCGGCTCGACGTTCTCGTGAACAATGCCGGCTTGGCCACCACGGGTCCGTTCGGCGAACTCACCTTCGAGGACTGGCGCAAGGTGATGGCGACGGATGTGGACGGCGTCTTCCTCTGCTGCCACGCCGCGCTGCCGCATCTCCTGAGGAGCAGGGGCTGCATCGTCAACGTCTCCTCCGTCTCGGGCATCGGCGGCGACTGGGCGATGAGCGCCTACAACGCGGCCAAGGGCGCGGTGACCAACTTCACCCGCGCGCTGGCGATGGACCTCGCCGCGAAGGGCGTGCGGGTGAACGCGGTGAATCCCACCTTCACCCTGACCGACCTCACCAGGGACATGGCGCAGGACGAGACGCTGGTGGCGAAGTTCAGGGAACGCATCCCGCTCGGCCGCCCGGCCGAGCCGGCCGACATCGCCGATGTCATCGCCTTCCTGGCAAGCGAGGATGCGCGCTTCGTCACCGGCGTGAACCTGCCGGTGGATGGCGGGCTTTCAGCCTCCAACGGCCAGCCGCCCCAGGCCTGAACAGGAAAGTGCTGAACGGGAAAGGCCGGGGGAAGCGCCTTCCCCCGGCCCTGCTCGCTCGCCCTGGAAAGGGCGCCACTCAGCCCTTGTCGGACTGGCCGGCGCGCACCGCGACGAAGATCTGCTGTCCGTCGCGCATCACCCGCAGCGCCACCGCGCCCTTGCCGCCGCTGCGCGCCTCGCGGATCGCGTTGGCCGCCTGTTCCGGGCTCTTCACCGCGCGGTCGCCGACGCCGAGGATCACGTCTCCTGCCTGCAGCCCCGCCGCGGCCGCCGGGCTGCCCGGGCGCACCTGGGTGATCACCGCGCCCTGCGTGCCCTGCGGCAGGTCGAGACCGGCGCGCGCCGCCTCGTCGGTTGAGGCCAGGCCGACGCCGATGCTGCCGCGCTCGGCGGAGCCCTCGTCACCGCCCTGCCGGCCGGCACTGGCCTTCTCGTCCTGCAGCGCGGCAAGCTTCACCTCCAGCTTCTTCTCGTCGCCGCCGCGGCGCATGGTCAGCTCGGCCTTGGCGCCGGGCGGCATGGAGGCGATCTGGCGCGCCAGGTCACGCGGGCTGTGCACCGGGGTGCCGCCCACCGCCGTCACCACGTCGCCGGCCTTGATGCCGGCCTCGGCGGCGGGGCTGTTCGGCTGCACCTGCGCCACCAGCGCACCGTTGGCCTCCTTCAGGTTCAGCGCCTCGGCCATGGCGGCGTCCACCGGCTGCGTCGTCACCCCGAGGAAGCCGCGCTCGACATGCCCGCTGTCCTTGAGCTGCGTCACCACCGTCTTCACCAAATTGGACGGGATGGCGAAGCCGATGCCGATCGAGCCGCCGGAGGGGCTGAAGATCGCCGTGTTCACGCCGATCACCGAGCCGTCCAGCCCGAAGAGCGGGCCGCCCGAGTTGCCGCGGTTGATCGGCGCGTCGATCTGCAGGAAGTCGTCATAGGGGCCGCTGTGGATGTCGCGGCCACGCGCCGAGACGATGCCCGCCGTGACGGTGCCGCCCAGGCCATACGGGTTGCCCAGCGCCACCACCCAGTCACCCGGGCGGGCCTTGTCGGAGTCGCCGAGCTTCAGGAAGGGCAGCTTGTCGCCGGCATCCACCTGCAGCAGGGCGAGGTCGGTGCGCGGGTCGCGGCCGACGATCTTGGCCGGCAGTTCGCGTCCGTCATCCAGCGTCACCTTCACCGAGGAGGCACCCTCGACGACATGGTTGTTGGTGACGATGTGCCCCTCGGCATCGATGATGAAGCCCGAGCCCAGCGCCTGCGCGGCCTGCGGCTGCGAGTCCTCCGGCGCGCCGAAGTAGCGGCGGAACATGCGGTCCTGCGGCGAGCCCTCAGGGAAGGGCGAGCGGAAGGGCTCGGCCTGGACGCGCTCGGTCGCGGTGATGGTGACGACCGCGGGCTTCACCCGCGCCACCAGGTCGGCGAAGCCCGGCAGCGCCACCTGCGGCGCCGAGACCTCGGGGGACGCGGCCTGGGTCTGCGCCGGGCTCCCCTGAGTCTGGCTTTGGGCCTCGGCATGGCCAGGCGCGGCCAGCCAGCCGGCGCCCCCGCCCAGGGCCGTGCCGGCCAGCAGGAGGGCGGCGAAAGCGACGCTGCGGCGGCGGTTCGTTGGATTGCTCATGCGGCGTGTCCCTCTCGTTTGCGGGCGGCGGGATGACCCACCGCGATGCCCTGCAATCTGGGAGAGGAACGGTGGAAGGGCGGCGACAGAAGCATGAAAGAGTTTTCAGACTTCGGTGTCCGCCCGCTGCCGCAGGGCAGGCCTAGCGATAGGCCTCCGCATGGGCTTCCGAGAGTGCCTCCTCCAGGCTGCGCCCCTCGCGATAGGCCGCCAGGTCCGGCGAGCGCGCCACCCCCGGTCGCAGCCGCGGGCAGGGTTCCGGCGCGCCGATGACGGTGCGCAGCGGCAGGCGCTCGGCATAGATCGGCAGGGCATAGTCCTCCTCGTCATCCGCCACGCCCTTGGCGCGGATCTTGGCCGAGGCGCGCTCGATCTCCATGACGATCACCGCGGTGGCCTTGATCTCCTGCTCCGTGCTGGCGCGCAGCCCCGCCGTGCGGTGCGGGAAGAAGCGGTCCACCATCATCATCAGGGCGCGGCGCTTCTCCTCGGGGTCGCTTACCAGCCGCGCCTGGCCGAAGGCCATCACCGAGCGGTAGTCGGCCGAGTGGTTGAAGCCGCAGCGCGCCAGCACGATGCTGTCGAAATGCGTCACGGTCAGGCAGGCCGGCTCCCCCTCGGCGAGGTTGCGGAGCATCCGGCTGGCGCTGCTGCCGTGCCAGTAGAGCCGCGTGCCCTCGCGCCAGAACAGCGTTGGCGTGCAGTAGGGCTGGCCGTCCACGACATAGGCGACATGGCAGAGCGCGGCGGCGTCGAGCAGGCGGTGCACCGTCTCCTGGTCGTAGAAGCCGCGGTCGTGGCGGCGCTTCACGCGGTTGCGGGCATCCACCGGGTAGGCCAGGGGATCGGCGGGCGCATCGGTGTCGGACATGGCAGCGGTCCTCGGTTGACAGGCGGATGCTTGCGCCGGGAAATTGGTCGGCGCGAGGGCCAATCCGGAGCGGAAATTGCCGACCACTTCCCTGACGGCGCCGGACCTGCCGCTGCTGCTCGAAGGCACCGGCGGCAATCAGTCCAGCCGCCTGCATACCGGGCTACGCGCCGCCATCCTGGGCGGCCGGCTGCCCGCCGGGCTGCGCCTGCCCTCCAGCCGCGTCCTCGCCGCCCAGCTCGGTTTGCGCCGCAACGCCGTCATCGCCGCCTATGAGCAGCTTCTGAGCGACGGGCTGGCGGAAGCCCGCACCGGCGCCGGCACTTTCGTCGCGCCCCAGTTGCCGCAGGGGCCGACGGAGCCCACTCCCCTGCCCGCGCCTCCCTCTCCCACGCCCCAGGCGCCCTTCGCCATCGGCCGCACCCTGCCGGATGCGGCATTGCTCAACCAGCTCGGCCGCCTCATGCGGCGCCACCTGGCCCAGGCCGACCCCGCCCATTTCGGCTATGGCGACCCGCGCGGCAGCGAGGCGCTGCGCGCCGCCATCGCCGCTCATCTCGCGGCGACGCGCGGCATTCTCTGCGACCCCGGCCACATCCTGATCACCAGCGGCACGCGCCACGGCCTGCATCTCTGCGCCGCCGCGCTGCTGCGGCCGGGTGACGCCGCCTGGATGGAGGACCCCGGCTACCCCTCCGCTCGCCAGATCCTGGAAGCCGCCGGCGCCCGCCTCGTTCCCGTGCCGGTGGACGGCGCCGGGCTGGACGCCGCCGAGGGCCGCCGCCGGGCGCCCGCGGCACGGCTGGCCTATGTCACCCCCTCCCACCAGTTCCCCACCGGCGTGACCATGAGCATGCCGCGCCGCCTCGCTTTGCTGGACTGGGCGCGCGAGGCCGATGCCTGGGTGCTGGAAGACGACTATGACAGCGAGTTCCGCTATGCCGGCCCGCCGCTGACGGCGCTGGCCGGCATCGACCGGCAGGCGCGCGTCATCTATTTCGGCACCTTCTCCAAGACGCTCTTTCCGGGCCTGCGCGTCGGCTACCTCGTGCTGCCGCCGGCCCTGCTCTCCGCCATCGCCGCGGCGCGCGCGGCGGTGGACCGCTTCCCGCCCAGCCTGCTCAGCGGCGCCGTGGCCGAGCTGGTGAGCAGCGGCGGCTTCGCGGCGCATGTCCGCCGCATGCGCGGCCGCTACCGCGCGGCGCGCGACCGCGTGGCCGAAACCCTCACCCGCAGCTCGGAAGGCACCCTGCGCGTCGCCGTGCCCGACCAGGGCCTGCATCTCCTGGCGCTGCTGCCCGAGGGAATGCCGCCCGATGCGGCGCGCGCGATCCGCGCGGCAGCCGGTGTGGAGGGCTGGCTGCTCTCCGACACGCGCATCGTCCCCCAGGAGCCGGATGGCTTCGTCCTGGGCTTCTCCGGTCATCCCTTGCCGGCGCTGGAACGGGCGGCGGAACGCCTTGGCCGCGCGGCACGTGACGTCTGCCGGGCATGAGGGGGCGCTGCCCCCTCAAACTCCCCCGGCAGGGGACACGGTCCCCTGCACCCGCGCTTCTGAGGAATGGGTTTCCAAAGGCCTCAGGCCTTTGGCGGGGTGGGTTCGGGAGGGGCAGCGCCCCTCCCGCTCGCCCGCAGACAGACCAGCCGCGCCGCGCCATGCGCCCGCTCGGCCAGGATCTCCGCTTCCGGCAGGTCCAGCGCCTCCTCCTGCCCCACTTCCGCGATGACCAGCGCCCCCGGCGCGATCCAGCCGGCGGCGCCGAGCGCCGCCACGGCGCGCGGCACCAGGTCCTGCCCATAGGGCGGATCAAGGAAGACCAGCCCACAGGCGGCGGCGGCGCGCGGCGGACGGGTGGCGTCGCCCGGCAGCACGCGGGCATGCGCCTCCTCCCGGCAGGCCGCGATATTGGCCCGCAGCACCGCCAGCGCCACGCGGTCGCGCTCGATGAAATGCGCCATGGCGGCGCCGCGCGAGAGTGCCTCCAGCCCCAGCGCGCCGGTGCCGGCGAAGGCGTCCAGCACCTGCGCCTCCTCGATGGCCCCCCGCCCCGCCCAGGGCGCGTGCCAGAGCATGTCGAACAGCGCCTGCCGCACGCGGTCGGCCGTGGGGCGGGTGGCGGCGCCGGGCGGCGCCTCCAGGCGGCGGCCGCGGTGCCGGCCGGCGATGATCCGCATGCCCTAGCGCGGCTTGCGCGGCCCGCGGCGGCGCGGGCCCTCGGGCTGGTCGGCGGCTTCCGGCCCCTGCACCACGGCGCCCCAGGGGCGGCGCAGCGGCTCCGTCGCGTTGCGCGCGCGCGGCGGCCGCGCGGGGCGGCTGCGCTGCACGCCCTCGGGCTTCGGCGCCCCCTTCTGCTTGGCCTCCGCCGCCAGCTCGACGCCGCGCCGGATGCGCGGCGGCGCGTCCAGCCCGAGCTGCTCGCGCATGAACTTGGCGTTCACCTCCTCCACCGCCCCACGCGGCAGCGTGCCGAGCTGGAACGGCCCGTAGGCGGTGCGGATCAGCCGCGTCACGGTCAGGCCGAGATGCTGCAGCACGCGGCGCACCTCGCGGTTCTTGCCCTCGCGCAGGCTGACGGTCAGCCAGGCATTGGTGCCCTGCCGCGAGTCGAGCCCCGCCTCGATGGGCCCATAGGCCACGCCCTCGACGGTGACGCCCCGCGCCAGCGCCGCCAGTTCCCGCTCGTCCACCCGGCCGTGCACGCGGGCGCGGTAGCGGCGGATCCAGGCATTGTCGGGCAGTTCCAGTTTGCGGGAGAGCGCGCCGTCATTGGTCAGCAGCAGCAGCCCCTCGGAGTTCAGGTCCAGCCGCCCCACCGAGATCAGCCGCGGCAGCCCCTCCGGCAACTCCTCGAAGACGGTGCGGCGCCCCTCCGGGTCGCGATGCGTCGTCACCAGCCCGGGCGGCTTGTGGTAGCGGAACAGGCGCGTGCGCTGCGGCGCCGCCACCGGCTTGCCGCCCACCGTCACCGTGTCGCCCTCGGCCACGAAGGTGGCGGGCGCCTCCACGGTGCGGCCGTTCAGTGCCACCTGCCCCTCGGCGATCAGCCTCTCGGCGTCGCGGCGGCTGGCGATGCCGGCGCGCGCCAGCCACTTGGCGATGCGCTCGCCCTTCGGGCCATCAGGGCCGTCGTCTTCCGGTGCTTCGCTCATCGGCTGGCCGCCACGAAACCGTCGAGGATGCGCTGGTCGGCGGCGTCCACGGCATATTCCGGGTGCCACTGCACGCCCAGCGCGAAGCGGTGGCCGGTGGACTCGATTCCCTCGATCACCCCATCCGGCGCCACCGCGTTGATGACGCTGCCCGGCCCCGGCCGCGCGACGGCCTGGTGGTGCGCCGAGTTCACCGCCATCCGCGTGCCGCCGACCAGCCGCGCCAGCAGCGTGCCCTCGGAGATCTCCACGGTATGGCCGGGCTCCGTGCGCGGGTTCGGCTGTTCATGCGCCAGCGCGTCCGGAATGCTGTCCGGGATGTGTTGGATCAGCGTGCCGCCCAGCGCCACCGCCAGGAGCTGCTGGCCGCCGCAGATGCCGAGGATCGGCATGTTCCGCTGGAGCGCCCCGCGCACCATGGCCAGCTCGAAGGCGGTGCGGCCTTCCTTCAGCGCGACGGTGGGGTGCGCCGGGCCACCGCCATAGAGGGCGGGGTCCACGTCGAAGGCGCCGCCGGTGACGAGCAGGCCGTCGATCTCGTCCAGATAGGCTTCCGCCAGCTCCGGCGCGTGCGGCAGCGCGATGGGCAGGCCACCCGCCCGCGCCACACTCGCGAAATAGTTCTGGCGGAGGGCGTACCAGGGCAGCTTGGAGTAGCCGCCGGGCTGTTCCGCATCGAGGGTCAGGCCGATCAGGGGAAGCTTGCGCATAGGTGGGGTTGCTAGCCGCGCCGCGTGCGGCGGACAATAAGAAAGCTTGGGGGAATGAATTCCCCCAAACCCCCTTCTTCTTTTTGCCAGATAAAAAGAAAGAAGAGGGGAGCCGGGGGAGAATTCATTCTCCCCCGTGTCCAGCGCCGGAAGGAAGGACCAAGGATGCAATTGGCAGGAAAGCGCGTGGTGGTGATGGGCGGCAGCCGCGGCATCGGGCGCTCCATCGCGCTCGGCTTCGCGCAGGAAGGCGCGGCGGTGGCCATCTGCGCCCGCGGCGCGGCGAAGCTCGCCGAGACCCAGGCCGAGATCGCCGCCCTCAAGGTCCCGGCCTTCTCCGCCCCCTGCGACCTGGCGGATGCCGAGCAGATCGCCCGCTTCATCCCCGAGGCGGCCGAGGCGCTGGGCGGCATCGACGTGCTGGTGAACAACGCCTCCGGCTTCGGCTCCACCGATGACGAGGCCGGCTGGGCCGCCTCCTTCGCGGTGGACATGATGGCGATCGTGCGCGCCACGCATGCCGCCCTGCCCTGGCTGGAGAAGTCGGGTGCCGGCGCCGTCGTCAACGTCTCCTCGATCTCGGCGCTGCGGGCCAGCAGCCGCAGCGCGCCCTATGGCGCGATCAAGGCGGCGGTGGACCACTACACCGGCAGCCAGGCCAAGATGTACGCCTCCAAGGGCATCCGGGTGAACGCCGTCGCCCCCGGCTCCATCGAGTTCCCCGGCGGCTCCTGGGAGAAGCGCCGGCTGGAAGGCGCGCCGCTCTACGAGGAAACCCGCGCCAAGATCCCCGCCGGCCGCCTCGGCCATCCCGAGGAAGTGGCCGATGTCGTGCTGTTCCTCGCCTCGCAGCGTGCCCGCTGGGTGACGGGGCAGAGCATCGTGGTGGACGGCGGCCAGCTCATCGGCCCCTGAGGTGCCGTCACCGCGCCCGATCGAACTGGCGCTGGCGGAGGCGCGCGCTGCGGCCGCCCGGGGCGAGGTGCCGGTCGGCGCGGTGGTGACCGATGCCGCCGGCACGGTGCTGGGCTGCGCCGGCAACCGGGTGGAGGAACTGCACGACGCCTCCGCCCATGCCGAGTTGCTGGCCCTGCGCCAGGCGGCCGCGGCGCGCGGCGAGCCGCGCCTGCCCGACTGCACCCTGACGGTGACGCTGGAGCCCTGCCCGATGTGCGCACAGGCGGCCAGCTTCTTCCGGGTGCGGCGGGTGGTGTTCGGCGCCTATGACCCGAAGGGCGGCGGCGTCGAGCATGGCGCACGCATTTTCGCCGCGCCTTCCTGCCACCACGCGCCGGAAGTCATCGGCGGCGTGCGGGAAGGAGAGTGCGGCGCGCTGCTGCGCGACTTCTTCGGGCAGCGCCGTGGCGGCTAGCGCCTCCTGGTGGCAGGCGCCGCACCTACTCTGAACAAATCAGGCCCAAAAAGCGTACCCGCCTCGGAGTATTCCCGAGTCGCACGAACGAATTGCTGACTCGCCCGCCTAGGGAGAACGGCAAGGGGTTCAAAGGGGCGGCGCCCCCTTGGCTGTGGCCTCAGAAGTCGCTGACGCGCCCCTTCCGTTCCCAATCCCCGTAGCGGGTCGGTTCCGGCCCCTTCGGTCCATCGATCTCCTTCGGCATTTTCGGCTTCTCCGCGGGCTTGGCGCCTTCCGGAGTGCCCTTGGTTTCGGTCGGGCTGGGGCTGGCCGGCTTACCGGCCTCTTGCTGAGCGCTTGTCATGCTCCCCATCTGGGGATGGAGGCGTAAGAACGGAAAGAGGGCATGAGCGGCTATCTGCGGACGACCCTGCTCCTGGCGGCGATGACGGCGCTCTTCGCCGCCGTGGGCTACGCGATCGGCGGGCGTGGCGGCATGGTGGTGGCCTTCGGCGTGGCCTGTCTCACCAACATCTTCGCCTGGTGGAACAGCGACCGCATGGTGCTACGGATGCACAATGCGCAGCCCGTCGGCCCCCAGGAGGCGCCGGACCTCTACGCGATGGTCTCCCGGCTGGCGCAGCGTGCGGGGCTGCCGATGCCCGCCCTCTACATCATCCACGAAGACCAGCCGAACGCCTTCGCCACCGGTCGCAACCCGGAGAATGCCGCCGTGGCGGTCAATACCGGCCTCTTGCAGCGCATGCCGCCGGAGGAGGTGGAGGGCGTCATCGCCCATGAACTGGCGCATATCCGCCACCGCGACACGCTGATCATGACGGTCACCGCCTGCCTCGCCGGCGCCATCGGCATGCTGGCGCAGTTCGGCTGGCTGTTCGGCGGCCTGCGGGGGCGGGACGAGCGCGGCGGGATCGGGCCGATCGGCACGCTGCTGATCATGCTGCTGGCCCCGCTCGCGGCGATGATCGTGCAGATGGCGATCAGCCGCTCCCGCGAATACGAGGCGGATCGTGGCGGCGCCGAGATCAGCGGCAACCCGGCCGGCCTCGCCCATGCGCTGATGCGGCTGGAACAGGGGCGGCGCAGCTTCATCAACCAGGCCGCCGAGGCCAACCCGGCCACGGCGCACATGTTCATCATCAACCCGCTGGCGGGGCTGCGGATGGATAGCCTCTTCTCCACCCATCCCAGCACCGAGGAGCGGGTGGCAAGGCTGATGGCGCTGACGGGCGAGGTGGGTGGGCCTCCGCCGCGGGCGGCCCAGAGCACCTGGAGGCCATCGGAAAGCGCGCCCGGTCCCTGGGGGGCGCCGCCATCGCAGCGACGGCGCGGACCCTGGGGGTAGGAAAGGGAAAAGGTCGGGGGAAGGAATTCCCCCGAGCCCTCATCTTTTTTTGTCAGTCGTCGTCGGAGGGCGTCAGGGCCTGGTGCAGCGCCTTGACCTCCGCGCAGCCCTCGGTGGCCTCGCGCGCCACCGCCAGCACCAGCCGCCGCAGCCAGGCATGGCCCTGGTCCGCCTCCAGCCGGCGCGGGAAGATCAGGGACAGGCGGCTGTGCGGGATTTCCACCGGGCAGGGGCGCAAGGCCAGGCCATGCGCCTCGGCCAGTTGCATGGCAAGCCGGGCGGTCAGCGCCATCACCATGTCAGTGCGCTTCAGGATCGCCGGCACGGCGGACAGGTGCGCCACCACGGCGCCCAGCCGGCGCGGATGGCCGGCTTGGCGCATCGGCTCGTCCAGCGCGCCCTCGCGCGAGCCGTTCGGCGAGTGCAGCAGGTGCGGCCAGGCGGCAAAGCGCTCGGCGGTCATCGGGCCGTCGGCCAGGGGGTGGTCGGCGCGCATCAGGGTCAGGAAGACCTCGGGCAGCAGGCGCAGGCGGGTGTAGAGGGCAGGCGGCTCGGGCAGCATGCCGAGAGCCATCTGCACGGCGTCCTGCTCCAGCAGGGCCAGGGCATTGGTACGGTCGGTATGGCGGATGGCGAGCAGGCAACCCGGCGCCTCGATGGCCATCCGCGCCAGCAGGGGCGGCGCCAGCACCGCCTCGGCATATTCGGAGAGGCCGATGGGGAAGACGCGGGTGGCCGTGGCCGGATCGAAGGGGGCGTGCACGGCCAGGGCGTCCCGCAGGCGGTCCAGCACCTCGGCCACCGGCTGCATCAGCGAGAGCGCCAGGGTGGTGGGCTCCACGCCGCCGGGGCGGCGGAGGAACAGCTCGTCCTGCAGGGTGGCACGCAGGCGGGCCAGCGCGTTGGAGACGGCGGGCTGGGAGAGGTTCAGGCGCTGGGCGGCGCGCGTCACGTGCCGCTCGCGCGCCACCGCGTCGAACACGCGCAGCAGGTTCAGGTCGAGCCGGGAAAGGTCCGTCATTGATGCGGCCAATGATGGCTGTTTCCGATGGCGGTTGGAAGCGGCGGACGGGGCAGGACTACAGGAGAGGGCAGCGGCCTTGACCGGCCATCCCTCCCACGGAGAACACCCATGCTGGCCTCCCGCACCGCCCCCTACGCCGCCCTGCTGCTGCGCGTCAGCCTCGGCGTCATGTTCCTGGCGCACGGGTTCCTGATGAAGATCATGACCTTCGGCCTCGACGGCACGATGGGCTATTTCGGCAGCCTGGGCTTCCCGCCCATCCTCGGCGCCGTGGTCGCGCTGGCGGAGACGGCGGCGGGCATCGCCCTGGTGCTCGGCCTCTGGACGCGGCTGGTCTCGCTGCTCGCGGTGCCCATCCTGATCGGCGCCACCCTGCAGCATCTCGGCAATGGCTGGGTGTTCAGCCGGCCGGGCGGCGGCTGGGAATTCCCGGCGTTCTGGATCGCGGCGCTGTTCGTGCAGGCGGGGCTCGGCGCCGGCGCCTGGGCGCTGGACCCGGCGCGGCTGCCCGGCCGCGCCGGCCGGCCGCAGATCGCCTGAAATCAGGGAGACAGCCGCCGGGCGGGGAATGACCCGCCCGGCGGCGAGACCGATGGTCAGCGGGGCGGGACGACCCGCACGCTGCCATCCGGCATGTATTCGAGAACCATGCCGCCGCCGTTGTAGGCGCCGTTGCCGACATTCTGGTTCGGCAGGTTGAGGTTGGAGAAGGGCTGCGACGGCGGCTCGGAGGGGTTGTCGGCCCGCATGCCGCGCTGTCCCCGCATCGGGGGGTGGGCGGTCATGGCGCCACCCGCTTGGCCGCGGCCATACATGCCGCCCGGCTGGCCCATGCCGCCGCCAGACATACCTCCACCCGACATGCCGCCGCCAGACATGCTCCCACCCGACATGCCGCCGCCAGACATGCTTCCACCCGACATGCTGCTGCCGGACATGCCGCTGCTGCCGACACTGCTGCCGCCAGCGGCGCCGCCGCCGGACATGCCGCTGCCGCCAGGGGGCATCTGCGATCCCGAGGTGCCGTAGGCGCCGGTCTGGGCGTGGGCCAGAGGGGCGCCGATGGCCAGGGCCAAGCCCACGGCCGCGATGGTGGTCGGAAGACGGATCATGCGCGTCTCCTCCTTCGCTGCTGCTTTCCTGCCGCTGGCCGGGCGGCCGCGGCTCGCGGCGGAACAACGCGAGCGAGAGAGGGGGGTTTCGGACCCCGTGCGGCAGGGGGCGGGCCGCGGGAGAGGTCGCCCTCGCCCGCGGCCCGCCGCGCATCAGAGCGCGCCGCCCTTGCGGCCGGCCATGGCGCCGAGGCGCAGGCGCAGCGCGTTCAGCTTGATGAAGCCCTGGGCGTCGAACTGGTCGTAGGCGCCCTGGTCCTCCTCGAAGGTGACGTACTTCATGGAGTAGAGGCTGTTGGGCGACTGGCGGCCCGTCACGATGGTGTTGCCCTTGTAGAGCTTCAGGCGGACGGTGCCGCTGACGCTGGCCTGGCTCTCGTCCACCATGGCCTGGATCATGCGGCGCTCGGGGGCGAACCAGAAGCCGTTGTAGATCAGCTCGGCATAGCGGGGCATCAGGCTGTCCTTGAGGTGGGCCACCTCACGGTCCAGGGTGATGCTCTCGATGGCGCGGTGCGCCACGTGCAGGATGGTGCCGCCGGGGGTCTCGTAGCAGCCGCGGGACTTCATGCCGACGAAGCGGTTCTCGACGAGGTCCAGGCGGCCGATGCCGTTGTTCTTGCCGAGCTCGTTCAGCTTGGTGAGCAGGGCGGCGGGGGAGAGGCGCTCGCCGTTGATGGCCACCGCGTCGCCGCGCTCGAACTCCATGGTGATCTCGGTGGGGGTGTCGGGCGCGTCCTCCGGGCGGATGGTGCGCTGCCAGACGGATTCGGGGGGCTCCTGCCAGGGGTCCTCCAGCACCTTGCCCTCGCTGCTGCTGTGAAGGAGGTTGGCGTCCACGCTGAAGGGGGCCTCGCCGCGCTTGTCCTTGGCGATGGGGATCTGGTTGGCCTCGGCGAATTCCAGCAGGCGGGTGCGGCTGGTGAGGTCCCATTCGCGCCAGGGGGCGATGACCTTCACGTCCGGCTTCAGGGAGTAGTAGCCGATCTCGAAGCGGACCTGGTCGTTGCCCTTGCCGGTGGCGCCGTGGGAGACGGCATCGGCGCCGACCTTCTCGGCGATCTCGATTTGGCGCTTGGCGATGAGCGGGCGCGCGATGGAGGTGCCGAGGAGGTAGCAGCCCTCATAGAGCGCGTTGGCGCGGAACATGGGGAAGACGAAATCCCGCGTGAACTCCTCGCGCAGGTCGTCGATGAAGATGTTCTCCTCCTTGATGCCGAGGAGGCGGGCCTTGTCCCGTGCCGGGCCGAGCTCCTCACCCTGGCCGAGATCGGCGGTGAAGGTCACCACCTCACACCGGTAGGTGGTCTGCAGCCACTTCAGGATGACAGAGGTGTCCAGCCCGCCGGAATAGGCGAGAACCACCTTCTTCACGTCCTTCACCGCCATAGCGTCCGGTTCCTTTTCCGCTCGATGTCCCGCTGGGAGCGCGTGGGGCGGGGTTTGCCGCAGCGGAGGGGCGCGGGCAAGGCGATCATGACCAGGAGAGGCGGACGGAGCGGGGAATCCGCGCCCGGCCGGCGGTGGCGCGGGCGAGATGGAGCAGGCTGCGGACGACCTCGGGCGGGGTGCGGGGGCCGAGGGGGAGGCGGAGGAGGGTTTCGGACAAAAGCGGATCGGGCAGGAGCCAGGGGGGCGCATCCAGCGCGGAGCGCAGGCCGAGGCGGCGGATCAGCACCAGGAGCGGCAGGCCGCCGAGGCGCGCGGCGCGGCGGCAGGCGCGGCAGATGGCGTATTCCAGGGCGCGCAACGGGTGGCCGGGCGGGGCCTTGGCGAGGGCGCGGAGCAGCGCATGCCAGACGCCGGCATGGGTGAGGCGGCGGAAGAAGCGGGAGACGGTATCCGGCTTGCCGTGGTGCTCCGGGAGGGCCTTCCACGGGGTGCCGGGCTGGTGGGCGAGGTGGAAGATGGCATCCAGCCGGGCACGGGGATCGGCGGTGCGGCGGCCCTGGGGGGAGAGGGCCGGGAGAAAGGGCTGGAGGGCGGCCCAGGCGGCGTCGGAGAGGGGGGTCCAGGGGGTTCGGGGGGTGAGGCGAGACATGGAGGGCCGCTCCGGTGGGGGAGCGGGAGGGTATTAGGAATTCAGTCCTTTTGTCAAGATTTAGGAGCATCTACAGCGGAACTAATAGGTGGGAAGCGGCCGCAAATGCCGGCCGATCCCCAATTTGCCTCACGCCAAAGTAGGCATTTTATAACGCCTTCCAGCTCGAAAACGGACCAGCTTCTCGCCCAAACGGTAACTGCGATCTGTCAGCCCTCAACGGTATTTACTAAGCAAAACGTAGTATTTGGAGAACTTCGCTCATTGCTTGTTGTAGCACGTTTGTTTCCCCCTTTTGAGAGCGGGGAAGTTTGTTATAGCCTTCGCCTTCAACCTTAATTTTCGTAAGCAGATCCAGAATGCCCCCCCGCAGCTCACCGTCCAAGTCATCGATCTGAATTTCAACAAAATCAAGAATCAGAGGAACTGAACGGAAAATATAGACAATTTCACTATGAGATTCACTGAGAATGCTTTTCAAATCTTTTAATGCTTCTCTAATTTCTGATGATTTAAATTCACCTTTATGTTTGCTGTTCTTTTTAAAATACAGCCGCGCTCTTTGATCAAGTATTTGATAAGTTCGATAATCTTGTCCTTTCTCCTGAGCTAATCCTAGTGCAGTGTTAAGATAGGTCTCCGCATTTTCAAGATCACCAACCTCCATTCTCGACATTGCGTACTGAAGCCAGAACTGGGGGTTTTTGCGAATGTAGCGTGAGTTTGAGAGCCGTGCGTAGACTCGTCTGATGAGTTGGAGAGATACAGCATCATCACCGAAGAGACGCGTTAAAAACCGAAACTTCATTAGTTCTTTCAGATTTTCTCGAAAAGCGGAGCCAAGTGAGTTGTCTGCAGCGCTTTCTGCGGTACTAATCACTATAGTTGAAAAAACATCAATTAGAGTATCTTTTTCAGCTCCGACATACTTAGTCCGAAGGATGTACTCGGCAAGCTGCGAAGAGGTAAAAATATTCCAGTTCCGGCCACTTGAAAATAAATCAGCGATCTCGCTCTTATTGATGTCTGCACGAAGACGTTGCTCATCAAGCTCTAACCAAGAATTTAGGCTTTCCCAAGAAACATGTTGCTGGCAAAGAGAGGATATGAGCAGTGCTGCAAATGCTCTGCTATGATTGCCGTTCCGTAGAAAAAAGTTAACTATCTGATCGACTTTCGCCGCAATTTTCGAGCTGCGGAACAAGGAGAGCACAATTGAACGATTCTCAGCGCCACACTCGCCCGCCAAAAAGCTTAGGCGCTCGCTGGGTGCACGCGAAATGCGCTGCTCCCATAAACCCCAGCGTTCTAACGCCTTATCCCAGCACTGCAGTTCATCGTGCGAGAGGCGATTCAGGTCAACTTGCCGCACTGCCCCGCCGAGCTGGCTACTCAACTCTTTGAACTCAATGTCGTCCGCGTCGGCACGCGTACAGCAAACCAATATGCCAAACGCATTAAGTCTGGAGCCAACGAATTTAGCCACGCTTCTATAACGAATTACGTCGTCAATTAGAAAAGCTACGCGTTCGCGCAGATTTTTTAGCACGTCGTCGATTTCTACAAATACTTCAGTTAGGCGGGACGAGACTCGGATAACACGGTATCCGGCGGCAATCAGTTCAACGCTGAGTTGATCAAGAAAAATCGACTTTCCATTACCGATGTCAGAAGAAACTATAAATCGGTTGTTACTATCTTCTGTTCTATTTATAATTACGCTAATTGCCTTATCACGGCGAATACAATATAATTCTGATGCATTCGCTTCTTGTCGAAGTTGTGCTTGGTATTTTTCTTGTGAAAAATCTCCTGTGAGAATTAGTCTGACAAAATCATCGCCTTCTATCGCAGAAGCAGCTTCAACCAGTTTGACATCTTCAATGAACTGGAGGCTGCCCCTCTTCAACATATTAGTGGGTTTTGCCTGTTCTAGCTCGGCAGCGAGTCCTGCCACTCCAATGGGAAGAACATGACCAAATTTGCTCAGCCTTGAAATTGAAAGCTGCTTCTCCTTCGGATCACATATGATCACCGTCTTGCTCCGGAAAGCATGACCAGGTTCAATTAAAATTCGCGCAATTTCTAGGTCGCGCATGGAATAACCGACAATAACAATTAGATTGGCACAAAATATCTCGTTCTTGAGTTGTGCATATAGTTCGCGATTTTCATCGCGTAATCCGAGATAGTTTCTCTCTGAAATTACGAGCCGTGGATCCTTGTCGGACTCAAGTAAGTCTTTTGCGCGACCGTGGAGGTAGTAAATAGGTAGTTTTCCCGCAAGCCGATTTGAAGAAGACGACGTGGGAGTAATTACCTGATGATCAACATTCTGCAAACAGCGTTCCAACGTGTCGTCGAAGTTGGTGGTGAATAATGAGCGCCAAGGCTGATGGGCGATCGTCTCTTGAAGAACAGTCGGATTACACAGTGTTAGGCGGCTACAAAGCAGATGATGAAGAACCTGTTGCCGCTGGGGATGCCCTTCGCAGAAGTCCGCGATGTCAGTAAGGCTAGCGTCCTCAGTCTGGTCGATCTTAATTCCTTCCTTAATTTCTTGGATCAAATCTTGACTGCTAGGAACCGGCTTTCCCGACTGGTCAGCCGCTGCCAGCGAAAAGCCCGCCCCAACAAAGCAGATTGCGCCTCCCATAGGAACAACCTCGCGCAGACGCTCTAGGACGTCCGCATACATGTTCGAGTCCATTTCCCTCTCCGTCACATCAGCTTTTCTAACGCCATCCATGGCGTCAGTCAGCGCGCTCACATCACAGCGTGACTACTGCTGAGACTTCTTGGCAAGTGGGAGACTTGATAATTCTGGGAGGTCGCAAACTGCTTCTGGGAGATGAGGTCGCTCGCTGAAGCAGCACATTCAGAAGTAGACTGCCTGCATCCAACCAGCACCGAACGCCCGCCTGTCTCGACTTAGTGCCTCAGGACATCTGGCAAACCCCGACCCGTACTAAGGCAAGGCTGCTTAACTCCTTCAGGGCCGCCGGCCATCGAAAGCAGGTCCAGGAGGCTCAGCCTCCTGGCGGATAGGGGTCCGGGGGAAGGCGGCGCCTTCCCCCCGGCCAGCCTCAGCGGGCAGGCGTTATCCGCCACACCGTGTTCGACAGGTCATCGGCGATGATCAGGGCGCCGCGCGGGTCCACCGTGACGCCGACCGGGCGGCCGCGGGCCTTGCCGTCGGCGGTCAGGAAGCCGGTCACCACGTCCTGCGGGGGGCCGGCGGGGCGGTTGTCGCGGAAGGGCACGAAGACGACCTTGTAGCCCACGGGGTCGGTGCGGTTCCAACTGCCGTGCTCGCCGACGAAGGCGCCTTCCGCGAAGGGGGCGCCCATGGTGGGGGTGGAGAAGTCCACGCCGAGGGCGGCGACGTGGGAGCCCAGGGCGTAGTCGGGGCGGATGGCGGCGGCGACCTTCTCGGGGTCCTGCGGGCGGACGCGGGTATCCACGTTCTGGCCCCAGTAGCTGTAGGGCCAGCCGTAGAAGGCGCCTTCCCGCACGGAGGTCAGGTAGTCCGGGACGAGGTCGGGGCCGATCTCGTCGCGCTCGTTGGCGACGGCCCAGAGCTGGCCGGTGCCGGGCTGGATGGTCAGCGCCGTGGGGTTGCGGATGCCGGTGGCGTAGGGGCGGTGGGCGCCGGTTTCGGCGTCGATCCGCCAGACCATGGCGCGGTCCTGCTCGGCCGCCATGCCGCGCTCGGTGATGTTGCTGTTGGAGCCGATGCCGACATAGAGGAACTCGCCGTTGGGGCCGGCGGCGAGGGACTTGGTCCAGTGGTGGTTGATCTCGGAGGGGAGGTCCGTGACCAGCTCGGGCGGGCCGGAGGCCTGGGTCTGGCCGTCGCGGTAGTCGAAGCGGACCAGGGCGTCCTGGTTGGCGACGAAGAGGCTGCC
>DATMFR010000036.1:0-97037 GCA_035556695.1 Roseomonas sp. | reverse complement strand
TGGTGCTGGCGCGGGAAGGCGGCGAGCGCATGTTCAGCCACCCGCAGGACGGCCTGCTGCGCTACGAGCAGGTGACGCTGCTGCCAGCCGCGCAGACCGGCTACAAGCTGGTCATGCTGCTGCCCGGCGGCGCCTGAGGCCGCTCAGCCCTTCCCCTTCCGCGCGCGGGCGGCGCTGCCCGGCTGTTGGCGGGCAGGCAGCGCCTCGGCTTCCGGCTCCGGCCCGGCCATCTTCCGCGCCACCGTCAGCAATGCCGCCTTGTGTGAGAAGTCGAGGCGGCGATAGGCGCGCAGCAGCCCTTCCTCATCCCCTGCCAGCAGGCCGAGGGAGCCCTGCGCCTCCTCCAGGAGCTCTTCCGGCGGCGGCGTGTCGGGATCGAGCCCGACGAGGTAGGAAATCGAGGTCGACAGCACCTCGGCGAACTTGATGAGCGGCTGGCCGCGCGGCATCAGCGCCTTGCCTTCGCGGATGCGGTCGAGATGGTCGGCCGGCAGGCCCGCGCGCCGGCACGCCTCCTGGGCGGTCAGGCCGACCCGCTCCAGCCGGCTCTCCACGCGCTCCAGGAAGGCTTCCATGTCAGAGCTGGGCACTGGGGCGAACCCTCCCTTTCCTGCCGGCGCCAGGGCCGCGCCTCCCCGGGATGGAGCAGGCAGCATGGCCCCCTTGTCCAGATGGCGAAGGAAGGCTGCGGGCCGCCCGTGGGTTGCCGCGCAGCAGGGCTGGCCTGCGCAGACCCTGTCTCGACATCGGGGACATCATCCCACATGCATGCATGGGATAATGGGGAGAACGTCAGCCATGCCGGTGCTTCGAGGGGACAGTTCCGTCATGCGAGAGGGGCAAGGGCCGGCCGTGGCCGGCATCGAGGAGGCCCCCGCCCGGCAGCGGCGGTGGACGGGTCAGGAGATCCGGCTGCTCACCCTGGTCTCGATCGCGCATCTCGTCAGCCACTTCCACATCCTCGTCCTGCCGCCACTGTTCCCGCTGCTGCGGGAGCGGATGGGGGTCGGCTTCGTCGAGCTTGGCCTGGCGCTGACAGTGTTCAACGTCGTTTCGGCACTCACCCAGGCCCCGATGGGCTTCCTGGCTGACCGGATCGGGCATCGCCGGGTGCTGGTGGCGGGGCTCTGCCTCGGCGGACTGGCCTTCATCTCGCTCAGCTTCGTCGGCACCTATGCTTGGCTGCTGGTGGCCGCGGCACTGGCCGGGCTGGCCAACTGCGTCTACCACCCAGCGGACTACGCGCTGCTTTCGGCGGGCATCGACGAGTCGCGCATCGGCCGCGCCTTTTCGGTGCATACCTTCGCGGGCTTCCTGGGCGGGGCCATCGCGCCGGCGATCATGCTGGCCGTCGCCGCCACGGCCGGGCTGGCGCCCGCCCTCATCCTGGCCGGCGCGCTCGGTCCGCTGGCCGCGCTTCCGCTCCTGCTGGACCGCGCGCCGGCGAGGAAGGCATCCGGCGCGGCGTCGGGCGCGCGCGCCGGCAAGCAGGCTGTCGGCGGCGCGGCGGCGCTCTCGGTGTTCAGCCCCGCCATCCTGTCGCTCACGGTCTTCTATGTGCTGCTGAGCCTGTCGAACGGCGGCATCCAGAACTTCGCGGTGGCGGCCTTCGTCAGCGGCTACGGCATCGAGATGACAGCGGCGAATGCCGCGCTGACGGCCTTCCTGGCGGCCAGTGCCTTCGGCGTTCTGGCGGGTGGCCTGGTGGCGGACCGGACGCGGCGGCACGGCGAGGTCACCGGACTGGCCTTCGGCCTCACCGCCCTGCTGATCCTGCTGGTCGCGCTGGTGGACATGCCGAACGCGCTGCTGATCCTGACCATGGGCGTGGCGGGCTTCCTCTCTGGCGCGATCACCCCCTCGCGCGACATGATGGTGCGGGCCGCCTCGCCGCCGGGCATGGCGGGGCGCGTCTTCGGCATCGTCTCCACCGGCTTCAACATCGGCGGCGTGGCCGGGCCGGTGCTGTTCGGCTGGATCCTCGACCATGGGGCGCCGCGCTGGGTCTTCGGAGCCTCGGTCGTCTTCATGGTGATCACCGTGGCGATGGCCCTGTCCGGCGGCTATGCCTCCCGCCGCGCGCAGCGGACGGCTCAGGCGGCGCAGTCCTCCTGAGCCGCCGCCGCGCGTTCCGGAACCCTGCCGGCACGCGACGGCTGTCATGAGGCTCGGGAGGCGGTCCGGCAGCACGCGTTCAGAACTCGACGCGCTGGTGGAAGTGATCCGTGACCGGCGCGCCACCCTCTTCGCCGGCGCCTCACGCATCAACAAGGCCATCCCCGCCCCTCGATTTCCCCATCATCTACACGACGAACTACGGCTAGAATCTGGAGGCGGCCTTCCGCCTCCAGGGGCAGGCCTGCGTGAAGATCACGAACACACGGGACATCGCGCGCCAATGCCGGCGTGACCCAGATCGTCAAGTTCCATGGCGACTTCGAGGACGACCAGTCGCTGGTGATCGCGGAGAGTGACTGTTTCGACCGCCTGGGCTCCACCTCACCACTCGACATCAAGCTCTGGGCGGATGCGCTGGCGCGCACGATCCTGTTCACCGCCTACAGCATGTCGGACCCGGACATCCGGCTCCTGCTGCACAAACTCGCCACGATCCGGCGGGCGCAGGGGCATGAGAAGGACCGCTTGCCGCCCTTCGCGTTCATGCCCCGACGCAGCGAGGTGCAGGAAGTCGTCCTGGGGCAATAGGGCATCACGCCCATTGCAGGCCATGACGAGGACCCAGAACAGGCGCAACGCCGGAGGAGGCAACCCGGGGGCCGCTCAGGCGCTGCAATAGCCAGGCAGACGATCGGGCGCGGGAGAAAGTGCCGTGATCCATAACCTCGCGAAGCGGGCACACGACCGGAACTGGACGCTGGACCCGATCGTCCGGTCCCTGCTGGACACGGACTGGTACAAGCTCGCGATGCTCCAGTTCATCCGGAAGCATTTCGCCGGCACGCGCGTCCGCTTCACGCTGATCAACCGCACGCGGAGCGTCCGCCTGGCGGAGGTGGTGGATGAAACGGAACTGCGGCGGCAGCTCGATCACGTCCGCCAGCTCCGTTTCACCAAATCGGAACTGATCTGGCTCGCCGGCAATACCTTCTACGGGGAACACAACATCTTCTCCCCCGGCTTCATCGAGTGGCTCGCCAGCTTTTCGCTGCCGCCCTACCGCCTGCTCCGCGACGACGGGCAACTGCGGCTCGAATTCGAAGGCGCGTGGGAAGAGGTCACGCTTTGGGAGATCTATGCGCTGGCCATCGTCTCCGAGCTGCGCACCCGGCACGGCTACGCCCGGCTGGACGAGATGGACCTCGATATCCTGTTCTCGCGCGTGAAGGCCAGGCTCTGGTCGAAGGTCGAGCGCCTTACGGACGTTCCCGGCCTGAAGTTTGCCGATTTCGGTACCCGGCGTCGGCACTCCTTCCTTTGGCAGGAATACGTCATCCAGCTCCTCGCCGGGAAACTGCCTCAGAGCTTCACCGGCACTTCGAATACTTATCTCGCCTACAAGCACAACCTGGAGGCGATCGGCACCAATGCGCATGAGCTGCCGATGGTGCTGACCGCGCTGGCCCGCCTGGGCCGCCTCGGCACGACCGGGCTGAAGGACGCGCAATACGAGGTGCTGCGCCTGTGGCAGGAGATGTACGGCAAGGCCATGCAGGTCATGCTGCCCGACACCTACGGTTCCACGCAGTTCTTCCGGGACGCGCCGGACTGGGCCGCGGACTGGACCGGCGTGCGGCTCGACAGCAAGGACCCCTATCTGGGCGGCGAGGAGGCGCTGGCTTTCTTCGCTGCCCACGGGCGGGATGCGCGGAAGAAACTCCTGGTTCCCTCGGACGCGCTCGATGTCAGCCTGATCCTTGGCCTCCATGCCTGCTTCGGGGGGCAGATCCAGCCCGGTCACACGCCCGCCGACTTCCGTTCCGCAGCCGATTTCCAGGACCCGGCGAAATGGCGCCATGAACCGCGGTGCCGGATCAGCGCAGGCATCGGCACCAACCTGACCAACGACTTCGCCGGCTGCGCGCCCTTCGATGTGCCCGAGTTCATGCCGATCAGCCTGGTCTGCAAGGTCACGGAGGTGGAGGGGCATCCGGCGGTGAAGCTGAGCGACAACTATACGAAGGCGACCGGCACACCGGAGGAGATCGCGCATTATCGCGCGGTCTTCGGCGTCGAGGGCCTGGCGCAGGTCCCCGTGACCGTCTGAGGCGCCGGGACACCCTACGCCGCTACGTCAGATCGTCTCCCGATGGCGGCGCGACAGCTTTGCTCCGAGTGTTGTTACGCCCCCTCGCCCGGAGACGGATCGGTTGACGGCGCCTGTCTCGCCGCGAATGATCCCTTCCGTTCGGATGCCAGCAAATCGAGCAGGCCCGGCCCTGGACAGGACAGCCACACATTCGTCGCCCTCGTGGCGCTGCCCGGCCATACGGAGGGCCGTGGCGGCGGCACAAGCCGGCATGGCTCCGGCGAGCGGAACGGATGAGGAAGAAACCGACGTGGACGAGACCAGCGCCCCTGCCCTGCCGCCCGGCACCGCCGCCGGAACCGCGCCGCCGCGGGAGGGCTTCCTCGGCATCCTGCTGATCTTCCTTCGCCTGGGCCTGACCTCCTTCGGGGGACCCATCGCGCATATCGGCTATTTCCGCAGCGAGTTCGTCACCCGGCGCCATTGGATGAGCGAAGCCGCCTATGCGGACCTCGTCGCGCTCGCGCAGTTCATGCCGGGACCGGCCAGCAGCCAGACGGGTTTCGCCATAGGGGTGTTGCGGGGTGGGCTGCCGGGCGGGCTCGCGGCCTGGATCGGCTTCACCCTGCCCTCGGCTCTCGTGATGCTGCTGGCGGCCCATGGGGTGGACCTGGCCACGGCGGGCGCCGGCAGGGGCATCGTTCACGGCCTCAAGCTGGTGGCGGTGGCCGTGGTGGCCCAGGCGGTCTGGGGCATGGCAGCGAGCCTCTGCCCGGATCGCACACGGGCCACCATCGCCGTACTGGCGTCGATGGCGCTGCTGCTGCTCCCCTTGGCCCTGATCCAGATCGTGGTGATCCTCGCGGGCGCGGCCGCCGGCCTGGCGCTGTGTCGCGGCGGTGCGCCGGCCGGTGACGCGCGGCTCGGCTTCCATGTCACGCCGGCCACGGGCATCACCGCGCTGGTGCTGTTCGCGCTGCTGCTGTTCGGCCTCGGGCCCGTGGCGGCGGCGACCGGCTCACATGCCCTGGCGCTGGCTGAAGCCAGCTATCGCGCCGGTTCGCTGGTGTTCGGCGGGGGGCATGTGGTGCTGCCGCTGCTGGAGCGCGCCTTCGTGCCGAGCGGCTGGATCACGGCCGACGCCTTCCTCGCCGGCTATGGCGTGGCGCAGGCGGTGCCGGGACCGCTCTTCACCTTCGCGGCCTTCCTGGGTGCGGCGCAGGGGTTCTGGCCGAACGGCGCGCTGGGAGGGGCCATCGCGCTGGTCGGGATCTTCCTGCCCGGCCTGCTGCTGATCTACGGCATGCTGCCCTTCTGGGACGGCTTCCGCCGGCGCCCGGCCGCCCAGGCCGCGCTGCGAGGCGTCAACGCCGCAGTCGTGGGTATCCTGCTGGCGGCGCTGTTCGACCCGATCTGGACCTCCACCGTACATGCGCCCGCCGACTTCGCGATCGCCCTCGCCGCCTTCGCAGCGCTGGTGCTGTGGAAGCTACCGGCTTGGCTCGTGGTGGTACTGACGGCGGTGGCCGGCGCGCTCGCGACAGCCATCTAGAAATCGAGCCCACCTCCCATCATCGGCCGCTGCAGCCGCGCCATGAGCAGGCAGCGGCCGAAACATACCCGGCGGGATGAGCGAACTCCCACTATTTGGAACACAACTCCTCTATTTGACACAAGACTTCCTGCCCCCCAGGATGCGCGCCACTTCCGACCGCGAGCAGGGAACCATGTCAATAGAAGCCCGGAGCGCATTCGGCGATCCGGCCGAAGGGGGGGCAGGCGCCACCTCCGCCGCCGGCACGCAGACCTTGCTGCGGGGCCTCAAGGTGCTGGAATGCGTCGCCGCCGGCACGCATGACGTCCAGGGCATCGCCGAGCGGCTGGGCACGCCGCGCAGCACCACGCACCGCATCCTCAGCAGCCTGGTGGCGGCCAAGTACCTGCATCACCTGCCGCACAAGGGCTATCTGCTCGGCCCGATGCCGATCTATCTCGGCCAGCGCGCCTTGGAGCAGCGGCCGCTCGTCGCCATGGCGCAGCCGCATTGCGAGGCCCTTTCGCGCCAGACCGGGGACACCGTCCATCTGGGCATCGCGGACGGGAGCGAGGTGGTCTACCTGCTGAAGATTTCCGGCACGCGTGGCTTCGAGATGCGGTCCCGCGTCGGCCAGCGCATGCCGCTTGCCACCACCGGCATCGGCAAGGCGCTGATGCTCGGCCTGCCGGAGCCGCGCTGGCGGGAACTGCACGAGGCCGCCCTGGCGCTGAACGCCCGCAGCCCGGACCGCCCGCCCGCTCTCCCCTGGGAGCCTTATGCGGAACGGATGCGGGCCTATCGCGCGCGCGGCGTGGTGTTCGATCTGGAGGAGAACGAGGTGGGTATCCGTTGCGCCGGCGCTCCGGTGCATGACCGCGGCGGCCGGGTCGTTGCCGCCATCAGCGTGGCCAGCGCGGCGCCCTTTATGCCGGAGGAACGGCTGGAGGAGGTGGCGCCGCTGGTGCGCGCCACGGCCGAGGCCGTCGCACGCGAACTGGGTTGGACGGGATGAGCGGCTCCCCCGCCCTTATCGCGCTGGACTGGGGCACCTCCAGCCTGCGCGGCTTCCTGATGGACGAGACCGGCGCCGTGCTGGAGCAGCGCGGCAGTGGGCATGGCATCGTCAACCTGCCCGAGCCCGGCCTGCCCGGCTTCGAGGCCGCCTTCGACGCGATGTGCGGCGCGTGGCTGGATCGCTTCCCCGGCCTGCCGGTGGTGGCCGGTGGCATGGTGGGCAGCGCCCAGGGCTGGCGCGAGGCCGCCTATGCCGATTGCCCCGCCGATGCCCGGCGGCTGGCGGCGGGAGCGGTGGAGGTCGGCACGGGGCGCGGCGCGCGCATCCTGATTGCCCCGGGGCTGGTCTGCCGCGCGCCGGGCGCGGCGCCGGACGTGATGCGAGGCGAGGAGATCCAGATCGCCGGCGCGCTGCTCGCCCATCCCGAACTGGCCACGCGCAGCCTGCTGGTGATGCCCGGCACCCATTCCAAATGGGTGGAGGTGGAGGATGGGCGGATCACCCGCTTCGCCACCTACATGACCGGCGAGCTGTTCGCCGTGCTCTGCCGCCACTCCCTGCTGGGCCGGCTGATGACCGATGAGGCGGCCGCACCGGAAGTGGCCGAGGCTGCCTTCGCGCGCGGCGTGGCGATGGCACGGGAGAGCCTGCCGGGCGACCTGGCGCACCACATCTTCGCGGCGCGCACTCTGGGCCTGACGGGCGAACTCCCCGGCACAGCGCTTAAGGATTTCCTCTCCGCCCTGCTGATCGGGCATGAGGTCGCCTCCGGCACCCGACGGGCGGCCCTGGATGATACGCCGCTGGCGCTGATCGGCGAGGATACGCTCTGCCGCCGATACGGTGAGGTGCTGCGGCAATGCGGCTCGCCGCCGGCGGTGCAGCTCGGCAACACCGCGCCCGCCGGCCTGTTCCACTTCGCCATTGCCGCCGGGCTGGTCGCGCCATCGGCGTCCGGCGCGCAGGAGACGCTGCCATGACCCCTTTCCCCTTGCAGGCCCGGCTCGACGCCGCCTTCGCGCAACTGCCGCTGGTCGCCATCCTGCGCGGGCTGCGGCCCGAGGAGGCGGCGCCGATCGCCACGACCCTCTACGAGGCCGGCTTCCGCCTGATCGAAGTGCCACTGAACTCGCCGCAGCCTTTCGACAGCATCGCCGCCATCCGGCGACTGCTGCCGCAGGATGCGCTGGTCGGCGCCGGCACGGTGCTGCAGGCGGCGGATGTCGGCCGGCTGGCTGATCTGGGCGCCGAACTGGTGGTGATGCCGCATGCCGACACCGTGGTGATCTCGGCGGCGGCCAAGGCGGGCCTGCTCTGCACGCCGGGCATCGCCACGCCGACCGAGGCCTTCGCGGCACTGGCCGCTGGGGCTGCGGCGCTGAAAATCTTCCCCGCCGAGATGGTCGGGCCGCCGGTGGTGAAGGCGATGCGCGCGGTGCTGCCCAAGGGCACGCGGCTGCTGCCGGTGGGCGGCATCACGCCCACCACCATGGCGCCCTTCCTGGAAGCAGGCGCCGCCGGATTCGGTCTCGGCTCGGCACTGTACAAGCCGGGCATGACCGTGGCGGACGTCGCGGCCGCTGCGCGGCGTTTCACCGAGGCCTGGCGGGCATTGCACCCGGCCTGAGCCACTCCGCACAACCTGCCCCGGCCGGCGTAGCCGCGCGCGGCGGGGCCTTCCTTTCGCCGCCTCCGACAGCGAGGCGCGACACCCAGAGGACATGTTGTTGATGCTGACCTACCGTAACCGCCTGCACCTGATGGCCGGCCTCGGCGCCGCGACGCTGTTCGGGACCCGCGCGCAGGCCGCCACGGCCTATCCGCGCCGGCCGATCGAGCTGATCGTGCCCTTCGCCGCCGGCGGCGGCACCGACCTCGTGGCCCGCGCCTTCGCCGATGCGGCCAAGCCGCATCTGGACAAGGCCATCGGCGTGGTGAACCGCACCGGCGGCGCCGGCGCGGTGGGACTTTCGGAAATCATGGCGGCGCGGCCAGACGGCTACAAGCTCGGCCTCGGCACGGTCGAGCTGACCATGCTGCCGCATATGGGCCTGGTCAGCTTCAAGGCGGACGACTTCCTGCCGGTCGCGCGGCTGAATGCCGATCCGAGCGCCGTCACCGTCAAGGTCGACGCGCCCTGGAAGACGCTGCAGGAATACCTGGACTACGCGAAGGCCAATCCGGGCAAGGTGCGCGTGGGCAATTCCGGCACGGGCGGCATCTGGCACCTCGCGACCGAGGCGCTCGCCGACAAGACCGGCGTCAAGTTCAACAGCATCCCCTATGACGGCGCGGCGCCGGCCGTGACCGCCCTGCTCGGCGGCCATATCGAGGCCGTGGGGGTGAGCCCCGCCGAGGTCAGCGCGCAGGTGGCGGCCGGGCAGCTTCGCATCCTCGGCGTCATGGCCGATGAGCGGCTCACCGCCTTCCCCGAGGTGCCGACCTTCAAGGAGAGCGGCGTGGACATCACCGTCGGCACCTGGCGCGGCATCTTCGCCCAGAAGCGCACGCCGGACGACGTGGTGCAGATCCTGCGCACCGCCTCGCGCGAGACGGCGAACGAGCCGGGCTTCAAGGAGACGCTGAAGAAGATGAACCTGAACTGGGCCTATCTCGACGGGCCGCAGTTCGCCGAGCAGGTGAAGGCGCAGAGCGACACCTTCGCCGTGCTGATGAAGCGCATCGGCCTCGCGCGCTGAAAGCAGTGATGCCGCCCGTTGCACCGGCCCGCCGGTGGCACGGGCGGCATCCCCAGGAGAGTTCCCCATGAGCAGCCTTCCCGCCGGGCAGGCGCCGGCCGCCGCCGGCCAGACCCGTACCGACCGCCTCGCGCACCTCATCATCGTGGCGCTGCTGTGCGTTATCTCCACCGCCGCCATCGTCACCGCCTGGGACTTCCCTGCGCCGCCGCCGGGCGGCAACGACGTCGGCGCCGCGCGCTTCCCGATCCTCTACGCCGTCACATTGCTCGTGCTCTCGGCTATCCTGCTGGCGCAGACACTGGTAAAGCCGCTCGTCGCCGCGGCGCCGCCCGCGGAGAAGCCGCATTACGGCCGTGTCGCGCTCGGCATGCTGCTGATGCTCGGGAACCTGCTGGCCATCGGCTATGTCGGCTATTTCCCGAGCGCCTTCGTGCTGCTGGTGGCGCTGATGGCACTGATGGGGCAGCGCAGCCTCATCTGGAACCCCGTGATCGCGCTGGCCACCACCACCGTCATCTACCTCCTGTTCGACTACGGCCTGAACGTGCCGCTGCCGCTCGGCAGCCTGTTCGAATAGCCCGCCTCCCCCGCGAACATCTTCCGGAATACTCCCATGGAAAACCTGCAGCTGCTGCTGGGAGGCATGCAGACGCTGGCCTCCCACCCCACGGCCATCCTGCTTTCCATCATCGGCGTCGCTGTCGGCATCGTCATCGGCGCGCTGCCGGGCCTCACCGCCACGATGGGCGTGGCCATCCTGCTGCCCTTCACCTTTGGCATGGACGCCGTCTCCGGCCTGCTGATGATCTCCGGCGTCTTCTTCGGCGGTGTCTACGGCGGCTCGATCACCGCGATCCTGCTGAAGATTCCCGGCACGCCCGCCGCCGCGGCCACGGCGCTCGACGGCTTCGCGCTGACGCAGCAGGGCAAGGCGGGCGTGGCGCTGGGCGTCGCCACGATCTCCTCCTTCATCGGCGGCACGCTCAGCGTGCTCGTGCTGATCTTCCTGGGGCCGGTGCTGGCCGGGTTCGCGCTTGAGTTCAGCGCCTCGGAGACCTTCGCGCTGGCGATGTTCGGCCTCTCCATCATCGCCAGCATCTCCTCCGGCTCGCTGGTGAAGGGCCTCATCGCGGGCTTTCTCGGCCTGCTGGTGGCCAGTGTCGGCCTTGATCCGATGGGCGGCTTCCCGCGCTTCACCGGCGGATATACCGAGCTGTTCAACGTGCCCTTCATCCCTGTGATGATCGGCCTCTTCGCCGCTTCCGAAGCCTTCAAGGCCATGGAAGGCTCCGAACTGCGCACCGGCACGGCGGCGCAGCTCGGCCGACTGATCCCGACCTGGGCGGAGTTCCGCGGCCTGATCGGCACGCTGCTGCGTTCCAGCGGACTTGGCGCCTTCATTGGCGCGGTACCGGGCGCGGGATCGGACATCGCGGCCTACGTCGCCTACAACGAGGCGCGGCGCTTCAGCCGTAATCCCGGGAATTTCGGCAAAGGCGAGCTGGCCGGCGTCTCTGCCTGCGAGTCCGGCGCCAATGCCTGCACCGGCGGCGCGCTGCTGACCATGATGACGCTGGGCATTCCCGGAGACGCCGTGACCGCCGTCATGATGGGCGCGCTGACGCTGCAGGGCCTGCAGCCTGGTCCGCTGCTGTTCAAGGACCACAGCGACCTGGTCTTCACGCTCTTCGCCGGCATGCTGTTCTGCTACCTGATGCTGCTGGTGGTCGGGCTTGGCTCCATGCGCTTCATCGGCCGTGTGCTCACCATGCCGAAGTCGGTGCTGACGCCGCTGATCCTGCTGCTCTGCATCGTCGGCACCTACGCCATCAACAACAGCGTCTTCGACATCGGCATCATGCTGGCGGCCGGCGTGATCGGCTATTTCATGCAGCGCTGGGACTTCCCCGCTTCGCCGGTGGTGCTGGCGCTGATCATGGGACCGATGGCGGAATCCAGCTTCCGCCGCGCACTCTCGCTCTCCAACGGCAGCTACGATTTTCTCTGGACGCGCCCGATCACCGTGGTGCTGCTGGGGGTGGCGGCCATCACGCTGCTGCTGCCGATCATCCGGCAGTGGTGGCGGGCCACGCCGCAGCCGGCCGCATGAGGCGAAAAGGGGCGGTGGTGAGGTCCCACCGCCCCTTTTCGTGGCGACACAGTAATTCCAGCCTCATGGCGGGCGGCGCGGCGGCTGCCCCTCCCCTTGCCGCCCGCGGCAGCCGGGTCGATCATGCAGCCTTGCGCACTGCACGGTGCGCCCCCGCCTTCCGACGTGAGATGATCCTGCCATGGCCATTCTGAAGATTGCCCGCATGGGCCACCCCGTGCTGCTGGAGAAGTGCCGGCCGGTGGAGGATCCCGGCGCGCCGGAAATCCGGCGCCTGGTGCGCGACATGTTCGAGACCATGGAGGACGCACCCGGGGCCGGCCTCGCCGCGCCGCAGGTGCATGTGCCGCTGCGCCTCTTTGTCTTCCGGGTGCTGCCGACCCGCGCCAGCGGGGCGCCCGATGACACCGTGGTCGGCAACACGGTGCTGATCAATCCGGTGATCGAGCCGCTGGGCGAGGAGAAGCACCTGCGCTGGGAAGGCTGCCTCTCGATCCCCGGCCTGCGCGCCGCCGTGCCGCGCTACAAGCGCCTGCGCTACACCGGCGTCGACTGCGACGGGCGCACGGTCAGCGCCGAGGTCAGCGGCTTCCATGCCGGCGTCGTGCAGCACGAGAACGATCATCTGGACGGGATTCTCTACCCGATGCGGATGACCGATTTCCGCCTGATGGGCTTCAACGAGGAGATCGCGCGCGCCCAGGAAGCCGGCCTCTACGGAGGTGCTCCGGCGCAGGGCGGCATCGCGCGGCCAGCCGCCTGACCAACGCGGCGGAGGCGCGCCGCGCCTCCGTCCCGTGTGGGACATGCTTTCGGCCCCGCCCGAAGGCGGGGCATCATCCGCCGGCCCTGCTTCCCTCCGCCTGCGCACGGCCGGCGTAGAGGCGGTCCAGCAGGTCGGAGGCAGCCGCATCCACGTTGGAGGCGGATGTCATCAGCATCGTCGCGGTGATGCTGATCCCCGACTGGCCCTGCCGCCGCCGTCGCGCCGTCACGGCGAAGCGCGGCCCCAGCCGCTGCTTGAGCTCATCGGCCGCCATCTCGACGGCGGCATCGTCCACGCCCTGCAGCGTGATCCGGATGCCGGTTTGATAGTCGTCCATCTCGCGCCCTCCTGATCCGCAGCGGAGTGTGTCGTCCCGCACCGCGGGGCGCCACCGAGGCAAAGCGGGGATTGCGGAGGATTATGGGGATTACTCGGCCCCGCATCCGCCCCTCGGGAACAGAACAAAAACACAATCCCATGCGGCTTATCCCCAGTTTCCGGGGATAGGGCTGTGGATAGGCGCGTGGACGAGGCTGCCATGTCCTTGAACCGACTGGCCTCTACACGCCGCGAGCACCGCAGGCGCACCCGCGCTGCCCTGGAGGATTGACAACCCTGGCCGGTGAAGTCAGTTTGGTTGCGAGCGATTTGCATTCGCATAAGTTACGGCCATGATCCCTCTGCTCTTTCTTCCCCCCAATCCGCTCCGACAAGAGGCGCGGAGGGTGATGGTCCAGCCCCGCCCCATCTCCGCAAGGGGCGCCTGCTGCTGCGCTGCGCCGCGCGGCGGGGGCCACTGGTGAGCCCTTCAGCACCCCCGCTTCCTTCTCCGTCTCAGCGAGGAGTTCCCATGCAAGGTAATCCGGCCGGGCCGAACGGCTCGCATCCCGATCTCCGCCTTTCGCGCCGCCGCGCCCTCGGCCTCTTCGCTGCCACGCTGGCCGCAGGTCGGAGCTTCGGCCTCGCCCAGGGCGCGGCCGCCGCCACGGCGCCTGGAAGCGGCGCCGCTCCGGCGGTGCTGCGCACCGCCAAGGTTTATCCTGGCCTGTACGAGCTGGTGGTCAGCCGCACCACCGGCCTGGTGCATGTCGCGGCCACGGGGCCGCGCGGCGGCAAGGCCGCGCGCATCCTCGGGCTCGATCCGCAGAGCCTGGAAGTGCGAAGCCAGATCGAGCTGGGCGAGGAGCCTGCCTTCGGCCTGGGGCTGAACGACGCCACTGGCCTGCTCTACACCTCCAACACGCGCTCCGGCACCGTCTCCGCCATTGACCTGAGGGCGGGCAAGGTGGTGGCCACCATCTCCGCCGGAGAGGGCGGGCATCCGCGCCAGGTGCTGGTGGATGAGGCCGCGAACCGCGTCTATGTCAGCAATTTCGGCGCGCGCGGAAAGCCCAGCGCCGTCTGGGTGATCGATGGCGCCCGCAACGCCCTGGCCGCCACCATCACCGAAGGGATTGCCGAGAGTGGCATCACCGGCCTGGCGCTGGACACGGCCGGCAACCGCCTCTTCGCGACCTCGCTGACCTCCAATGAGATCGTCGAGATCGGGCTCGCAGACAACAGGGCGCTGCGCCGCTTCTCCTCGGGCGGCGAGAGCCCGATCAACGCCGCCTACGATCCGGCGGGCCAGCGGCTCTTCGTCGCCAACCAGAAGAGCAACACGGTGGCGGTGCTGGAAGCCGGGACTGGCGAACAGGTGAAGAGCCTGGCGACGGGGGAAGGTCCCCTGGGCGTTGCGCTCAACCCGGCGAACGGGCTGCTCTACGTGGCCTGCCGCCGCGCCGGCGCCGTCAACCTGTTCGACAGCGGCGGGATGAGCCTGCTGGCCACGCTGGAGACCGGCACGCATCCCAACACCGTCGCCTTCGACCCCCGCAGCGGGCTCGCCTACGTGACCAACAAGGCGCAGACCGGCGGCCGCAACGCGCCCCCCGTGGATGACCCGGACGGCGACACCATCAGCATCATCCGCGCCTGAGCCGGAGGGGGCGCGTGATGCTCGAAAGCTGCATGGCCATGGCGGAAGCGACGCGGGGAGACACGACCGGCGCATCGGCCGCGCCGCCGCTCTTCGCCTTCCTTTCCGGCCGGCAGAAACTCGTTGGCCACGGCATGGCGCGCGCTCTGCCGCCTGGGCCGGCGGCGACGCTGGCTGAGCGCGTGGCCGCCTTCTTCCGCGGCGCCGGCGCGGATATGGTGCTCGCGGGGGCGCTCCCCTTCGAACGCGCGGCCGAGGACCACCTGGTGCAGGCGCGGCAGGTCTCGTCAACGACACCGGCGGCGGCCCCGCTCCTGCCGTCACCACGCTGGACCCTTCGGCCGGACCCCGTGCCGGAGGCCTTCGCGCAGGCGGTGGCCGCCGCGCTGGGTGAAATGGCGAAGGGCAACCTGCAGAAGGTGGTGCTGTCGCGCAGCCTGCTGGCCGAGGCGGACCGCCCAATCGACCTGCCGGGACTGCTGCACCGCCTTGCGGCGGATTCCAGTGTGACCGCCTTCCTGGTGCCGCTTCCCGCACCGGAAGGAGCACCCCGCTTCCTGGCCGGAGCGACGCCGGAACTGCTGATCGCCAAGAAAGGCCGGGCCATCCTGTCCCATCCGCTGGCCGGCTCCGCCCGCCGCCAGGCCGATACCGCAGCCGACTGCGCCGCCGCCACCGCGCTGGAGCGGTCAGACAAGGACCGGCGCGAGCATGCGCTCGTGGCCGAGTTCGTGCTCGACACGCTGGCGCCCTACTGCCGCACCCTTTCGGCGCCGGAAGGTACCCGGCTCACCACTACTGCCACCCTGTGGCATCTCGGCACCCGCATTGCCGGCGAACTGAAGGACGCCGACATTTCCTCCGCCGCACTGGCGGCGGCGCTGCACCCGACGCCCGCCGTCTGTGGCTTGCCCCGCGAAGCCTCGGCGCGGCTGATCAGCCAACTGGAGCCTTACGACCGCGGGTTCTACGCCGGCGCTGTCGGCTGGTGCGACGGGCGCGGGGACGGTGAGTGGCATGTCTCCATCCGCTGCGCGGAGATCGCGGGGCGGCAGGCGCGGCTCTATGCGGGTGCCGGCATCGTGCCAGGCAGCGACCCCGCGGCGGAGACGGCCGAGACCGCCGCCAAGTTCAGGGCTTTCCTGCGCGCCCTCGGCGTCGAGGCGGAGGAACGGTGCGCATGATTCCCCTGCAGCAACGCTGGCCCGAGGATTTCGCCCGGCGCTACCGTGAAAAGGGCTATTGGCGCGGCGAGACCTTCTCGTCCTTCCTGCGCCAGCGGGCGGAGCAGCGCCCCCAGGCGGTTGCCATCGTGGACGGTGGGCGGCGCTGGACCTATGCCACGCTCTGGGCGCGCGCCGAGGCGGCGGCCGTCGGCTACCTGCGCGCCGGGCTGAGGCCCGGCGACCGGGTGGTGGTGCAGCTCGGCAATGTCGCCGAGTTCTTCTCCTGCGTCTTTGGCCTGTTCCGCGCCGGGATGATCCCGGTCTATGCCCTGCCGGCGCACCGCATCACCGAGATCGCGCATTTCGCGCGGCGCGCCGAGGCGACGGGCTATGTCATCGCCGAGCGTGGCGACAACTTCGACTATCGCACGCTGGCGCGCGCCTTGCAGACGGAGGTGCCGGCGGTGCGGCACGTCTTCGTTGCCGCTGGCGATCCCGCCGAGTTCCATGTGCTTCCGACGGAGCGCGATCCGGACATCGCTCTGCCGTCCGACGTACCGTCCTCGGATGTAGCGTTCCTGCAGATCTCGGGCGGAAGCACAGGACTTTCGAAGCTGATCCCGCGCACGCATGACGACTACCTCTACAGTTGCTGGGCCAGCAACGCGATCTGCAACGTCACGGAGCGAAGCGTCTTCCTCGTCGCGCTGCCGGCGGCGCACAACTTTCCGATGTCCTCGCCCGGGCATATCGGCGCGCTCTATGCCGGCGCGACGGTGGTGCTCAGCCCATCTCCCAGCCCTGACGCCGCCTTCCCGCTGATCGAGCGGGAGCGGGTGACGATCACCGGGCTCGTACCGCCGCTGGCGCTGCTCTGGATGCAGGCGGCGCCGAAGACATCGCACGACCTCTCCAGCCTGGAAGTCCTGCTGGTGGGCGGCGCGAAGTTCACGCCCGAGGTGGCGCGGCGCGTGCGGCCGACGCTGGGCTGCACGCTGCAACAGGTCTTTGGCATGGCGGAGGGGCTGGTGAACTACACCCGCCTCGACGACCCCGAGGAGATCATCACCACCACCCAGGGCCGTCCCATCAGCCCGGATGATGAGGTGCTGGTGGTGGACGACCTCGGTAACCCTGTGCCGGAGGGCGAGCCGGGCTATCTGCTGGCGCGCGGCCCCTATACCATCCGCCGCTACCACAATGACGACGCCGCCAATGCGCGCTCCTTCACCGAAGACGGCTTCTACCGAACGGGCGACATCGTGCGGCGGCTTCCCGGCGGCTATCTGGAGGTGCAGGGCCGCGCGGGCGACCACATCAACCGCGCGGGCGAGAAGATCTCGGCCGAGGAGGTCGAGGACCACCTGCTGGCGCATCCGCAGGTCTTCGACGCCGCCATCGTCTCCATTCCCGACGAGTATCTGGGCGAGCGGAGCTGCGCCTTCATCATCCCGAACGGCGAGAAGCCGAAACCGGCGGCGCTGAAGCTCTGGATACGCCAGCGCGGAATCGCCGAGTTCAAGGTGCCGGATCAGATCGTCTTCACCGAGGCCTTCGCCACGACGGCGGCTGGCAAGGTCAGCCGGAAGGAGCTGCGGGCGCGGCTACGCGCTGCCTTCCTGGAAAAGCAGGGTTGAGAACGCCGACCCTGCGCCTGTGTTCCCCTCAAGGACGGATTGCGTGACTGCTACCAAGGGCCTTCCCACCATTCCCAGCTACCCCCTGCCGCGTGCCGAGGACCTGCCGGTGCCGCGTGCGCCATGGCGGCCGGAGCGCGACCGCGTGGCGCTGCTGGTGCACGACATGCAGCAGTATTTCTGCCGCCCTTTCGCGCGGGAGGCCTCGCCCCTGGCGCCGGTTGTGGCGAACATCGCGCGGCTGATCGCGCATGCGCGGGCAAACGGCATTCCCGTTTTCTACACCGCGCAAAGGGGCAACCAGGATAGGCGCGACCGCGGATTGCAGGCCGATCTCTGGGGGCCGGGCATGACGGATGCGCCGGAGCACCAGCCTATACTGGCGGAGCTGCAACCGGCCTCCGGCGACTTCGTGCTGACCAAGCATCGCTACAGCGCGTTTCAGCGCAGCAACCTGGAGACGCTGATGCGTGTGCGCAGCCGTGATCAGCTGATTGTCACCGGCATCTACGCGCATATCGGCTGCACGCTGACAGCCGCCGAGGCCTTCATGCGCGACATCGAGCCCTTCTTCGTCGCCGATGCGACCGCCGATTTCTCGGAGGACAAGCACCGTACGGCGATCGCCTATGTCGCCGGCACCTGCGCCGTGCCCATGACCACCGACGAGCTTCTGGCCGCCCTGTGATGCTGACCCGCGAAAGCCTGCGCGCCGACATTGCCGCCATCATCCATCTGGCCCCGGAGGAGATCGGCGGCGAGGACGACCTGATCGACCTCGGCCTCGACTCCCTTCGTGCCATGAACCTGCTGGTGCGCTGGAGCGACACCGGATTGCGGCTCGATTTTGCCGAATTCGCGGAAAGGCTGACGCTGGACGCCTGGTGGGCCATCGTGGACCGCCGGCAGCGGCAGGCTGGCTGAGTCGCATGCCGCGCCTGCTTGCCATGCCGGCGGCCGCCGCGCCGCAGCCGCTCACCGAGGCACAATCCGGCCTCTGGTACGCGCAGGCACTGGACCCGGCGAACCCGCTCTTCAACACCGGCCATTATCTTGACCTGCGCGGCCCGCTGGATGCCGGGGCCTTCCGCGCGGCGGTGAACGGCATGGTGGCGGAGGCCGATGCGCTGGCGCTGCGGATCGAGGCCGGGCGACATGGGCCGGTGCAGTGGGTCGAGGAAGCGCGCCGGCCCTGGCTTGAGGTGGTGGACCTCTCCGGCGAGGACGATCCGGAAGCCGCCGCCCTCTCCGCCATGGCGCAGGACATGGAGAGCCCCGTCGATCCGGCGCGGCAGGCCATGGCACGGGAGGTCCTGTACCGGCTCGGGCCGGAGCGGCACCTCTGGTATCAGCGGGCACACCACCTGGCGCTGGACGCCTTCGGCACCGACCTGACGCTGCGCCGCGTGGCCGAGCTTTACGCGGTGCGCATCGGCCAGGGCCGGCCTGGGCCGCCGCTGCCTCCCTTTGCCGTGGCGCTGGCCGAGGATGCCGCCTATCGCGACGGCTCCCGCCGCGCGGCGGATGCGGCCCATTGGCAGGAGGCCTTTGCCGACAATCCGGAGGTGGTGGGCATGGCGCCTGGGCCGCCCACCTCCGCACGCTGGGCGCATCGCTGCTTCGTGGCGCTGCCGGACAGCGTCGCTGCGACCCTGAGCCATCTCGGTCTGTCCTGGCCTGACGCGCTGGCGGCGCTGACGGCCTCCTATGTGCGGCGCCATACCGGTGCCGCCGAGGCGGTGGTTGGCCTCGCCTTCATGGGCCGGCTTGGCAATCCTGCCGCGCGCGTGCCCTGCACGCTGATGAACGTGCTGCCGGTGCGGCTGCGGCCGGATGAGGATCTGCCTTTGGAGGAAATGTTGCGGGGGATGGCGCAGCCGCTGGCGAAGGCGCGGCGCCACGGGCGGTACCGCGGCGAGCAGTTGCGGCGCGACCTCGGCCGGCTGGGTGGGAACCGGCGGCTCTTCGGCCCATTGGTGAACCTGCTGCCCTTCGGCGGCCTTCCCGCCTTCCCCGGCCTTCAGGTGACGCAGCATGTGCTGGGCACGGGGCCAGTGGACGACATCAACTTCAACTTCCGGGCCACGCCCACGGGTGCCGACCTGCGCCTGGAAGTGGAGGCCAACCCCAATCTCTATTCCGGAGCCGCCGCCCGCGCCCATGCCATGCGGCTGGCCCATTTCATCGCCGCCGCCCTGACGGCTTCCCGCCTTGCCGAGGTGCCGACCGCCACGCCGCCGGAAGCCGACTGGCTGCTGCGCGGGCTCAACGCCACCGACCACCCTCTGCCCGACACGACCTTCTGGGCGCTGGTCGCCCGGCGCATGCGGGAGACCCCCGCCGCCCCGGCGCTGGTCCTCGGCGATGCCGTCATGAGCTACGCGGAGCTGGACGCACGCAGCGGCGCCCTGGCCGGAGCCTTGCGCGCACGAGGCGCAGGGCCAGGGCGCGTCGTCGCGGTCGCCCTGGAGCGGTCCTTCGAGCTGATGGTGGGGCTGCTCGCCGTGTTGCGAAGCGGCGCAGCCTATCTGCCCCTGGACCTCACGCACCCGCCGGAGCGCATCGCCCGCATCCTGACAGGTGCCCGGCCAGTCGCGCTGCTGGCGGAGGCCACGCTGCCCGGCGAGGCACCGCTGCTGCCGCCTGCGCAATGGCCGGCCGAAGGCGCGGCCCCAACGGAAGGCCCCGCCCCCGGCGATGCGGCCTATGTGCTCTACACCTCCGGTTCGACCGGCGAGCCGAAGGGTGTCGTCGTCGAGCACCGCGCCATCCTCAACCGGCTGGAATGGATGCGGCAGCACTACGGCTTCACTGCCGCCGACCGCATTCTGCAGAAGACGCCGATCACCTTCGACGTCTCCGTCTGGGAACTGTTCCTGCCGCTGATCGCCGGCGCCACCCTGGTGCTGGCACCTCCCGGCGCGCACCGGGACCCGGTGGCGCTGGCCGCCATCCTGCGCCGCCAGCGCATCACCACGGCGCATTTCGTGCCCTCGATGCTGGCTGCCTTCCTGGCGGAGCCCGCCGCGCGGGGCCTCAATCTCGCCCGCGTCTTCTGCAGCGGCGAGGAGCTGACGCCCGAGCTGCGCGACCGCTTCCACGCCACCTGCACGGCCGAGCTACACAACCTCTACGGCCCGACCGAGGCGGCAGTGGATGTCAGCTTCTGGCCCGCCGCGCCCGACGACACCTCCCGCCCCGTGCCGATCGGCTTCCCCGTCTGGAACACGCAGCTCTACGTGCTGGACGAGGCCATGCGCCCGGCGCCGCCGGGGGTGACGGGCCATCTCTTCATCGGCGGAGTGCAACTGGCACGGGAGTATCTCGGGCGGCCGGACCTGACGGCGCGCGCCTTCCTGCCCAGCCCCTTCCGGGCAAACGAGCGCATCTATCGCACCGGCGACCTCGCCCAGGTGCGCGAGGATGGCGCCCTCCTCTTCCTCGGCCGCTCCGACCAGCAGGTGAAGATCCGCGGCCTGCGCATCGAGCTTGGAGAGATCGAGGCCGCCCTCGCCAGCTCGCCCATGGTGCGGCAGGCGCGCGTCATCGCGCGGGAGGACCGCGCGGGCGACAGGCGGCTGGTGGCCTATGTCGTGCCGGCGGAGGGCTACGATGCGGCGGCGCTTCGTGCGCATGTCGCCGCCTGCGTGCCCGACTACATGGTGCCCGCCGCCTTCGTGGCGCTGGAGGCGCTGCCGGTGAACAGCAGCGGCAAGCTCGACCGTGCCGCCCTGCCCGTGCCGGACTACGCCGCCAGCACCGGAAGGCCGCCCCGCACGGAGGCCGAGCAGCGCATGGCCCTCCTCTTCGCCGAGATGCTCGGCCTGGAACGGGTTGGCACGGAGGACGACTTCTTCACTCTCGGCGGCCATTCGCTGCTGGCGGTGGAACTGATGCTGCGCGTGCGTGAGGCCTGGGGCTGGGACCCCGGGCTCGGCGCCCTGTTCGAGCATCCCACCGTCGCGCGCCTCGCTGCCGTGATGGGCGAGCAGGGCGAAGCGGATCATGGCCTCGGGCCCGTGGTGCGGCTCTGTCAGGGCGATGCCGCATTGCCGCCGCTGTTCCTGGTGCATCCGGCCGGCGGCATTTCCTGGTGCTACAGCCGCCTGGCCCGCGCGCTCGCGCCGCGCCGCATGGTCTACGGCTTGCAGGCGCCTGCGCTGCAGGAGGGCGCACCGCTGCCGGACAGCCTGGAGGCGCTGGCGGCCGACTACGTGGACCGCATCCTCGCCGTCGTTCCGCATGACGTGATCCATCTCGGCGGCTGGTCGGTGGGCGGCATCATCGCCCAGGCCATGGCGGTGCGGCTCCGCGCCCTCGGCCGGCGCGTTGGCGTGGTGGCCATGCTGGATTCCTACCCCACCGATGTTTGGCGCGCCGAGCCGGAGCCGGACGAGAACGCGCCGCTGCGCGCCCTGCTCGCCATCGGCGGCTTCGACCCCGACCGCCTGCCGGAGCCGGTGCCGCTGAAACGGGAGGCCGTCGCCGCCTTCCTGCGCAGGAGCGACAGCCCGCTAGGCCGCCTGCCGCCGCCGGTGCTGGGCGGCGTGGTGCGGGTGGTGCAGGGCAACAACCGCCTGGTGCGCGCGCATGAGCATGCGCGCTACGACGGCGCCATCCTTCACTTCCGGGCGGCGCTGGACCATGCCGGGCGGGACCTGCATCCCAGCCTCTGGCGCCCCTATGCGAGGGCCGTGGAGGTGGTGGACATCCCTGCCCTGCACGCCGCGATGATCGGTCCTGAAGCGACCGCGGAGATCGCGCCCGTGCTCTCCGCCCACCTTCTCGCCCGCGACATGGAAGGCCAAGACTGATGCGCCCGACTGGACTGAACGGAAAACTGGCCCTGGTAACCGGGGCGGCCGGCGGCATCGGCCAGGCCATGCTGCGGGCGCTGCACGAGGAAGGCGCGCGCATTGTCGCCACCGACCTCGATGCCGCCGCCATCCCCACCCTGCCCGGCCTGCGTGCCGAGCGGCTCGACGTCTCCGACAGTGCGGCCGTGGACGCGCTGGTGGCGCGGATCGAAGCGGAGGAAGGCCCGATCGAGTTTGGCGTTTCGCTGGCCGGCATTCTCGCAACCGACCTGGTGGCGGAGACCAGCGATGCCACCTGGCGCCGCGTCTTCGCCGTCAACAGCGACGGCGTCTTCCATCTCGGGCGCGCCCTGGCGCGGGTCATGCAGCCGCGCGGGCGGGGTGCCATCGTGGTGGTCAGCTCCAATGCCGCGGGCGTGCCGCGCCATGCGATGGCGGCCTATGCGGCCTCCAAAGCGGCGGCCACCATGTTCACCCGCTGCCTTGGGTTGGAACTGGCACCGCACGGCATCCGGTGCAACATCGTCGCCCCTGGCTCCACGCTGACGCCGATGCAGACCGGCATGTGGGCGGACGAGAACGGCGCGGCGCGGGTGATCGAGGGCTCCCCCGCCACATACAAGGCAGGCATCCCGCTGCGGAAGCTGGCGACGCCCGAGGATGTCGCCGAGGCCGTGCTCTTCCTGCTCTCCGACCGCGCAGGGCATATCACCATGGCCGATCTCTACGTGGATGGCGGCGCGACGCTCCGTGGCTGAGACCCCGCCCCCCGTTACCCTGCCGGGCACGGAATGCCACGCGCTGCGCACGCCCGGCGGCGCGTACCGCCTCTTCCTCGCCATCCCGCCCGGCGAGCCGCCACCCGGCGGCTTTCCGGTTGTGACGGTGCTGGAGGGCAATGCCTATTTCGCCACCGTGCTGGACATCCTGCGCAACGGCGCACAGCGGCGCAGGGCGACCGGCATTGGCCCGGCCGTGGTGGCGGGTATCGCCTACCCCGGCGAGGCCCGCCACGACCAGGAACGCCGCGTGCTGGACTTCACCGCCGGCCCTTCGGCGGAAGGCACCACCCGTCTCACCGGCGGGCGCGACGCGTTTCTGCAAACCCTGCTTCAGCATGTCCGGCCCCTCATCGCCGGCCGCTGCGCCACCGACCCGGCGCGGCAGGTGCTGATCGGCCATTCGCTGGGTGGCTTCTTCACGCTCGACGTGCTGGCCCATGATGGCACGGCCTTCAGCGACTACATCGCCGTCAGCCCCTCCGTCTGGTGGGACGAGGCACGGCTGCGCGGCGGCGCTCCGCCGGCCGGGAAGCGGCTTGCGGTGAGCGTCGGCGAGTGGGAGCAGGCGCTGGCGCCGCAGGAGCGCGCCGGCCCCGTGGCTCGCAGCACCGCCGAACGCCGGAGCCGCCGGGCGATGGTGGACAAGGCGCGGGACATGGCGGTGCATTTCGCCGCCGCTGGGGTGGAGAGCCGGTTCTGGTGCTTCCCGGAGGAGAACCATGCCTCCGTCGTGCCGCTCGGCATCAGCCGCGGCCTGCGCTTCGCGCTGGGCGAATAGCGGCGCAGCGGATTGCTACAGCGCCCCGGGCGGCAGGTCGATCCAATGGGCGCCCTGCATCGGGATCGCCAGGAACTGCGCGTTGAGGGCGGCCATTGTGGCGGCGGGATCGAGGTCGCCGCAGCGCTCGGGATGGAACCACCGGGCCAGCACCTCCAGCATCACGATATGCGCGGGCGTGTCGTTGAAGCCGTGCCAGATAGCGTGGGCGCGCCCCTGCTGCACCGCCGGGAGCACGTCGAGCCGGTTGCGGCGGATGACGGCGGCGAGCTCCCGCGCGGCCTCCTCCGGCAGCACGCCAGGACCGAGCGGAATGCCGCCGCGCCCGCCATAGGGCCCGCCGGTCGCCACATAGACCTGGGGGTTCTCGCCGATGACGTATTCCAGCGAGAGGTTGCCGACGGGGCCAGGCAGCAGGTCGGCACCGATATTATGCCCGCCGGCGAAGGTCACCATTGAATCGAAGGCCCCCTTGCCGGGGGAGGAGCAGCAGGGCGTGCCGCCAGCATGGGCATGGATGAAGATCCTGGGCCGCGCCCGCTCCTGCCCTTCCAGCCGCGCGGTGATCGCCTGGAGACGGGCCGCGTAGAAGGCCTCGAAGGCAGCGGCGCGCTCCTCGCGGCCCAGCACCTGCCCAAGCAGGCGCATGCTCGGCTGTGTGGTCGCCATCGGGTCGTTGAAGAAGTCGATCACCACCGAGGGGATGCCGAAGGCGGCCAGCCGGTCGGGCATGGACTCGCCCAGCGCGCGCAAGGTGCCGAGGCTGAACACCACCAGGTCCGGACGGGTGGCGATGATGGCCTCCAGGGACAGCCCCTCGCCTTGACCACGGGCGATGATCGGAACGGCATCCGCCTGCGGGAAGCGGGCGCGCACCATGGCATAGTCGGGCGGGTTCATCCGCCGCAGGTCATCGCCCCAGCCCACGATGAGGGACACCGGGTCCGGGTGCAGCAGCGCCATGGCAAGCACATGACGAGCCTGGGTGAGCACGATCCGCTGGGGCGAGCGCGGAAGCTCGACGGTGCGGCCCAGGATGTCCCTGGCCCGGAGAGGCTGCTGCGCACTGGCCCACCTCCCGCCGCTGGCCACCACCGCGAGCGGCAGCCCGCCAAGCAGGGTGCGCCGCTTCATGCGACCTCTCCTCGGACAGCGGAGCCGGTCGTGCCACGGCAAAAGGCCAAGGCCCTGACCAAAAGACGAGGGAGCGGCAGGCAGGTCATGCGGAGCCTCGGCAGAACATCGCCTACCGGATGTGGCATTGCTGAGAATGAGACGCAATGTCGGAATTTGCGGCAGAGCCACCCGTCAGTTTTTTTCCGTCCTCCGTGGAGCGTCTGCCCCGGGGGAAGCGCCTCCGGCCTGTCTCCCTGATAGCTGCTCAGGGCAGCCTGGACGACATCCCGCAGGAGGCTGGGTTGAAACGGCTTCAGCAGGTCCCCGAACGCGAGACCGCGCCCGATTGCCGCGGCTGGGCAGTTGCTGCTGATGAACAGGCAGAAGATGCCCATGGGCCGGAGTGCCGCGCCGACATCCAGCCCGCTGTCCCCGCCGAGCCGCTTGATGCCGCAGAAAACCAGGTCGGGCCGGTCGGCCCGCGCGCTCGATCGCATCCGTCGTGGTGTCCACGATGCCGGTGATGCGGTGTCCAGCCTCCAGGACAACATCCTCCAGGCGCATGGCCACGACCGCCTCATCCCCGACGATCAGGATGTGGAGGAACTCGAAGGAAGAGGTGGTCACGTGGCAGCCGCCGCGCTTTCAGCCTGGAGGTCCAGCTGAATGACGCCGTCGAATGCGGGATCGCCGCTCAGGCTGACGCGGGTCTGCCTCAGGAGCGCCCCGAAGACGTGGCAGGGTGCGCGCTCACCGGCCTTCGCGGGCGTGCCCGATCCGCCGCGGCAGGTCAGGCCGAGTCCACCATCCTTCCGCGGCCCCAGGCGGAGGGTGATCGGCTCCGCCTTCCGCCCTGCTCTGTCCGCCTTGCCGCAGGCGAAGCAGTTCGTCCACGACCAGGGCGAAGGCGACCGCCTTTTCCACGGGAAGGACGTGCTCGCCCTGCATCTCGAACTCCACCTTGCGGTCGGGACCCGGAAGCGGCATCAGGCCGTCCGGCCAAGGCCAACGGGTGGGCGGAGGATGTCCCAGGCGGCGGCGATCCGGCCAGCGGCGTCCATGATCGCCCGCCCCAGTGCCGCCTCGCGCGGCGCCATGGCGGCCTGCGGGCCGGTGCATTGCAGGACCATCCGCGCCTCGCCGCTCACGTCGAGAATGGCGGTGGCAATGCTCATCACGCCCTCGAGGTACTCCATCCGGCCGATGGCGAAGCCGCGCTGCCGCGCCTCCTGCACCTCTTGCCAGATCAGCGCCTTGTCGGTCGTCGTCGCGGCCGTGTAGGCACGGACCGGCATCGCCTCCAGCAGGGCGCGGCCGCGCTCCTCCGGCAGTGCCGCCAGGCGGGCGCGCATCTGCGAGGGCGCATCGGCGGGATAGCGGTGCCCGATGGGAATGTTGATCATCAGCCCGGTGCCGCCCTGCACGCGGTCCACGCAGGTGAAGCTGCCATCCTCGTTCACCCGGCTCAGCAGGCAAGGCAGGCTCAGGGCCATGGCCAGCCGCGACAGCGCATCATGCACCACGGTGCTGCGGTCATGGCGCCGCACCGTCGCGGCCAGATCCAGCAGCAAGGCCGGAGAGAGCGCGTAACGCTGCCGCTCGGCGTCGTGCTGGACCCAGCCCTCGGCCACCAGCGTGCGCAAGATCATCAGGCAGTGGCTTTTCGTCAGCCCCAGCTGGCCCGCGATGGTCGCCAGGCCCTGCCCCGGATTGGCATCCAGCAGCCGGATGATCGCCAGGCACTTGCCGACGGCAGGAACCGACTTCGCCGGGCCGGCCTCGTTAGGTGCATTCCCGTGCTGGCCCAGCGTGCCGCTCCCCTGCAAGCCTGAGGTTGACAGCGGCAGCGAGGCCGCCGCACCATAACGCCCAGAGAACGACGTTCTCTATAGAGAACGCGCGCTTCTTTCTCAAGCGCCATCCTCCGAACGGGGTCAGGAACATGCGGACGCTGATCAAGGGTGGCTTTATCCTCTCCATGGACGACCGCATCGGCCGGCTTCCGCGGGGCGATGTGCTGGTCGGTGACGAGCGCATCCTCGATATCGGTCCCGATCTCGTGGCGGCAGATGCACGCGTGCTGGACGCAAGCGGCTGCATCGTGCTGCCGGGGCTGGTCAATGCGCATCTGCACGCCTGGCAGACGGGGCTGCGCGGCCTTGGCGGCGACTGGACCAGCGCCGACTACTTCCGGATCATGCATGGCCAGCTCGGCCCGCTGTTCCGGCCGGAGGACATGCGCATCGCCACCCTGGCCGGCGCCCTCGCGCAAATCGAGGGCGGCGTCACGACCCTTTTCGAGTGGTGCCACGGCAACGCCACCCCTGAACACACCGATGCCGCGCTGGAGGGACTGGCGGAAAGCGGCATCCGCGCTGTCTTTGGCCATGGCACGGTGAAGCCGAAGCCACGTCCGGGCGAGCCGCATTTCTCGACCGTGCCGCATCCCGCCGCCGAGATCCGCCGGCTGCGCACCGGGCCGCTGACCAGCGACAGCGGGCGCGTTTCCCTCGCCGCCTGCATCCTGGGGCCGGACTACTCGACGCTGGAGGTCTGCCGCGCCGATCTCGCCCTGGCGCGGGAGTATGGCCTGCTTTCCTCGGCGCATGTCTGGGGCAATACCAACCGTCTGGTGCCGGATGGCTATCGCCGTCTGGCCGCCGAGGGGCTGCTCGGGCCGGACCACAACCTCGTGCACGGCACCTATCTCGGCGATGCCGAGCTGCGCGTGATCGTCGAGAGCGGCGTTTCCGTCACCTCCACCGCCGCCGCCGAGCTGAAGGGCAATGCGCGGGAGCCGCTGAGCTGCCGCGTCGCGGCGCTGGGCGGCGCGCCCTCCATCGCGCCCGACAGCGAGTTGCTGAACGGTGGGGGCATGATCGAATGCATGCGCTTCGCGCTCCAGGCGCACCGCATCTTCAACAACATCCGCGCCGAGGCGCGCGCGCGGGAAGCGCCGGAGCGACCCGCCGCCACCACGGAGATCGCCACCGCCGGCTCGCCCATCACCAGCGTCTCGCTGCGGCACGAGGAGGTGTTGCGCTGGGCCACCATCAACAACGCCCGCGCGCTGCGCCTCGATCACCGCATTGGCTCGCTCACGCCAGGCAAGCAGGCGGACCTGATCATCCTCCGCCGCGACAGCCTGGGCATGGTCGGTGCGCGGGACCCGGTGCAGGCGCTGATCCATTTCGCGCATCCCGCCGACATCCGCGAGGTGATGGTGGGCGGACGGCTGCTCAAGCAGGCCGGGCGCCTGCTGGCGCCGGGACTTGAGGCACTGAAGGGGCGCCTGCTGGCCTCGGGCGACAGGCTCATGGCCGAGGCGGCAGCGCGGGGCATGGAAGTTACGGCGGCCTAGGCCGCCCCGGACCGGAGAGCACGGGCGCACAGAACGCCCGGCCGGAAGACCAGCCTACGGCGAGCCGGCGGAGGAAGCCTCCGCCGCACGACACGCAGCATGAAGGAGTTCCCCCATGAAACGGCGTACTCTCCTGCAAGGTCTTGGCGCCGGCGCGACCGCCCTGGCGCTGCCTGCCCGGCTCCGCGCGGCATCCGCCACCACCCTGCGCTTCACGCCGCAGCAGGATCTGGTGACGCTCGATCCGATCCTGACCACCGGCTACATCACACGCAACTACGCCTACATGGTCTATGACACGCTCTACGGCATGGACAGCAACTACCGCGCCACGCCGCAGATGGTGGAAGGCCATCGCGTCGAGGATGACGGCAGGCGCTGGGATCTGACGCTGCGCGACGGGCTGCTCTGGCACGATGGCGAGCGCGTGCTGGCGCGCGATTGCGTGGCCAGCCTGAAGCGCTGGGGCCAGCGCGACGTTTTCGGCCAGTCGCTGATGGCCGCGACGGACGAACTCTCCGCGCCCGATGACAGGACGATCCGCTTCCTGCTGAAACGCCCCTTCCCGCTGCTGCCCATCGCGCTCGGCAAGGCCTCGGTGCCGGTCTGCGTGATGATGCCGGAGCGGCTGGCGCTGACCGATCCCTTCAAGCCGGTGCCGGAGATCGTCGGCAGCGGCCCGTTCCGCTTCAAGACGGATGAGCGCGTCGCCGGTTCCATGAATGTCTTCACGAAGTTCGAGCGCTACACGCCGCGCAAGGACGGGACGCTTGGCTGGACCTCCGGCCCCAAGGTCGTGCACTACGACCGCGTCGAGTGGCGCTCCATCCCCGACAGCGGCACGGCAACCGCCGCCCTGCTCTCCGGGGAGCAAGATTGGCAGGAATACGCCTATCACGACCAGATGCCGCTGCTGAAGCAGAACCGCGCGGTGACGGTGCGGGTGCTCGATCCCACCGGCTTCGTCGCCATGCTGCGCTTCAACCACCTGCAGCCGCCCTTCGACAATCCGGCGATCCGCCGCGCCGTGCTGAAGGCGGTCAGCCAGTCGGATTGCATGCAGGCCATCGTCGGCGTCGACGATCCCGACATGTACCATGTGCCGCTCGGCTTCTTCTGCCCGGGCACGCCGATGGCCTCCACCGCCGGCCTCGACATCCTGACCGGCCCGCGCCCGATCGAGCAGGCGCGCGAGGAGGTCCGCGCTGCCGGCTACAAGGGCGAGAAGGTGGTCATCATGGCCGGCAACAACACCGCCGGCGGCATGGCGCTCGGCACCATCGCCGTTGACCTGCTGCAGAGGCTCGGCATGGATGTCGAGCTGTACGGCGTCGAGTTCAACGCCATGCTGCAGCGGCGCAACCGCCGCGGACCGGTCGCGGATGGCGGCTGGAGCGGCTTCGTCACCACCTGGTCCGGCATGGACTGGCTGAACCCCGCGGTGCACATGGCGCTGCGCGCCGACGGCAGCTACGCCGGCTGGTCGGAGGATGCGCGCATCAACCAGTTGCGCGAGGCGTGGTTCAGCGCGCCCGACGAGGCCGCGCAGGCCGCGATCTGCCGCGACATCCAGCTCCAGGCGATGCAGAGCGTGCCCTACCTGCCGCTCGGCCAGTACATGCAGCCCACCGCCTTCCGCAAGAACATCACCGGCGTGCTGGACGGCTTCGCAACCTTCTGGAACGTGCGCCCGGCCTGACGACTGCGTGGTGACAGGAGAGAGAATCGATGGAGCAGCTGAAAGCAGTCCGCCAGCACGCGATGGACTGGATCACGCAGAACGAGGCGCGGCTCTCCGCCTTCAATGCGCGGATCTGGGCGCATGCCGAGCCGGCCTGGCGCGAGTACAAGTCGGCGCGCGACTATGTGGAGATCCTGCGCGCCGAGGGCTTCGAGGTTGAGGAAGGCTCGGGCGACATGCCCACCGCCTTCGCCGCCCGCTGGAGCCAGGGGGATGGCGGGCCGGTGCTCGCCAGCTTCTCCGAGTACGACGCGGTGCCCGGCAACTCGCAGCAGGTGGTGCCCTACAAGGCGCCGCGCGAGGGGCTGCACCCCTATGCCGCCGGCCATACCGACCCGCATTCGGTGCTGGGCACGGCGGCGCTGACGGCCATCCTCGCCGCGAAAGCCGCCATGCAGGCGCATGGCGTGGCGGGCACGCTGAAGCTGTTCGGCGAGCCGGCGGAAAAGGTCTGCGGCTCCAAGCCCATCCATGCCGCCAAGGGTTATTTCGACGGGCTGGACGCGGCCGTGGTCTGGCACCCCTGGCCCGCCAACACCGTCACCGGCGAGACGCATTTCGGCGCCTATTGGAGCGCCGTCATCAGCTTCGAGGCGGAGGCGCCGGAGAGCTGGGTGGACCCCTCGCTGATGCCGATCGACGCCTCCCACGCCATCGCGCGCTGTCCGGGCGCGACCGACGCGCTCTGCCTGATGTACACGACGACCAAGTATACCAAGGAGGCGATGTTCCCGCACACCGGCTCCTGGACACTGAACGAGTTCATCCTCGGCGACGGCGGCGCCACCTCGGACAACCTCACGCCGCGCTTCAGCCAGATCCAGTATTCCTGGCGCTCCTCCTCGCTGGCCATCCAGGAGCAGATCTGGCGCGTGCTGGCCAACAATGCGCGCCAGGTGGCCGCCAGCACGGGCTGCCGTGCCTTCGTTCGATGGGTGACCAAGACGCGCGTCGGCCTGCCCAACACGGCGCTGACCGAGTTGACCTGGGCAAACCTGCAGGAGGTGGGCGCGCCGCGCTATTCCGAGGCGGCGCTGGGCTTCGGCCGGGCCATCCAGAAGAATCTCGGCCTGGAGCCGATGGAGGACCCCTTCATCGCCAATGTCTCGCGGCTGATGTCGCCGGAGGAGAACGAGGCCAAGCTGCGCGGTGGCCTGCCGCCCTGGCAGAAGCACCTGAGCGCCGACGACTATGTCGAGTATTCCTGGCATTGCCCGACCGTGCGCCTGCTGGCGGCGCGTCCCCGGCTGCGCCCGCCTTCGCCCGGCTATGCCTATCCGGCCTGGACGTACAACGCGCTGGGCGGCCTGCCAGAGGCGGTGGACCCAGGCATGTTCGTCGCTGGCCGCACCATGGCGCTGACCTTGCTGGACCTGGCTGCCAAGCCCGGCGCCCTGGAGGCGGCCCAGGCCGAGTTCCGCGAGCGCACCGGCGGCGGCGTGGGCGGCTCGAAGTGGGTGGGGCCGCTGCTCTCGGCCGATTTCGACCCGCCGGTGGATCTGCGCTGGCCGGAATACGTCAGCACCCCGCGCGGCGAGGAATGGTGCATCCCGACGCCGCATTCCGGCACGGGGGCGGGCGAGCCGCTGTAGCGGCCCTCCCCTTGCCCGGCCGGGCGCCGCGCGGTCAGGCGCGCGCGGCGTCCTGCAGGTGCAGGCCCGGCGTCACGTTGCCGTTCCAGCTCTCGGCGCGCAGGGTTCCCGCCAGATGCACCGGCGCGCCGCCGCTGCCCAGCAGCAACTCGGCCAGCGGCCCTTCCTTGGCGCGGAAGCAGACGGCCTTCAGGCGCCCGCCCGCCTCACCCTCGACGAAGGCGCGCACGGTATTGCCCTCCTTGCCCACCCGGTCGGCGCGGACGATCCGCACGCGGGGGAAGGCGAAGACGGGTTCCTCATTGCCCGCGCCGAAGGGGCCGAGCCGCGCGATCTGCGAGGCCAGGTCGGCGGTAGCGGCCGGCACCAGCAGGGTTCCGTCCAGCACCAGTTCCGCGCTGGCCGGGAGGGAGGCGGCATGGGCGAGCCGCTCGTTGAGGAAGGCGTGGCAGGCCTCGCGGTTCTCCAGGCGGAAGGAGAAGCCGGCAGCCATCGCGTGCCCGCCGCCAGTCTCCAGCAGCCCGGCCTGCCGCGCGGCGATGATCGCCGCACCGAGATCCACGCCCGGCACGGAGCGCCCGGAGCCCTTGGCCAGCCCGCCATCCATGCCCGCGACGCAGACCGGGCGGTTGAACCGCTCCTTCACCCGCCCCGCGACAATGCCAACGACGCCGGGATGCCAGCCGTCGCCACAGACCAGCAGCACGGGATGCCCCGCTTCGGACTGCATCTGCGCCTGCGCGAAGGCCTCGGCGAGCACGGCGCTCTCCACCTCCTGCCGGCGGCGGTTCACCAGGTCCAGCCGCTCGGCAATGGCGCGGGCCTCGATCGGGTCGTCGCAGGCCAGCAGGCGCAGGCCGAGATCCGGCTCGCCGATGCGGCCCGAGGCGTTGATGCGCGGCCCGAGCAGGAAGCCGAGCGTATAGGCGGAGGGCGCGTCACGTGCCTGCACCACCTCCAGCAGTGCGGCGATGCCCACGCGGCCGCCGCGCGCCATCACCTTCAGGCCCTGGGCGACGAAGGCGCGGTTCAGCCCGGTCAGCGGCATGACGTCGCAGACCGTGGCCAGCGCCACCAGGTCCAGGAAGTCCAGCAGGTTCGGCTCGGGGCGGTCGCTGAAGAAACCGGCGCGGCGCAGCACGCGCAGCGTCGCCACGGCGGCCATGAAGCTGACCGCGGCAGCGCAGAGGTGCCGCAGGCCGGAGGTGCAGTCCAGCCGGTTCGGGTTTACCGCGGCGGCCACCACCGGCACCGGCCCCTCGGCCTTGTGGTGGTCCAGCACCACCACGTCGGCGCGGCCCTCGGCGGCCTTCAGGGCCTCATGCGCCGCGATGCCGCAATCGACGCAGACCACCAGCCGGGCGCCCTCGGCGCAAAGCGCGGCGATGGCGGCCGGGTTGGGGCCGTAGCCTTCCTTCAGGCGGTCCGGCACATAGGCGCGGACCCGGCATCCGAGCTCGCGCAGGAAGCGCGTCATGAGTGCGCCGGCGCAGGCGCCATCCACGTCGTAGTCGCCGAAGACCGCCACCTGCTCGCCATCGCGCACGGCCTGCGCCAGCCGCTCCGCCGCGCGGTCCATGTCGATCAGCACGGAGGGATCGGGCAGCAGGGCGCGCAGCGTCGGCTCCAGGAAGAGCTGCGCCTGCTCCGGCGCGACGCCGCGCGCCGCGAGCAACTGCCCGAGCAGTTCCGGCAGCGCCAGGCGCTGCGCGATGGCCAGGCCGATGCGCGCATCGGCCTGGCGCCAGCTCCAGCGACGGCCCAGCGCGGAGCGGGCGACGCCGAGCACCGGCGCCGCCTCCTCCGGAAGTGCCGCTGCCAGCGCCTCAGGCAATGAAGGCGCTCGGCTTCAGCGCGAAGTTGTGGTGCCCCTCGATGTAGCGCACCGTGCCGGTCTTGCTGCGCATGATGATCGAGTGTGTGTAGGCGGTGGTGGCGCGGCGGCGGACGCCGTGCAGCATGGGGCCGCCCGTCACGCCCGTCGCGGCGAACATCACGTCGCCCTTCGCCATGTCCTCGACGCTGAGCTTCCGGTGCGGGTCGCTGAGGCCCATGTCCTTGGCGCGGGTGATCTGCGCCTCGTCCTCGTACATCAGCCGGCCCTGCATCTGGCCACCGATGCAGCGCAGCGCCGCCGCCGCGAGCACCCCCTCCGGCGCGCCGCCGGAGCCGAGATAGAGGTCAACGCCCGTGCTGGGCTGCGAGACGGCGATGACGCCGGCGACGTCGCCATCCGGGATCAGCATGATGCGCGCGCCGGCCTCGCGGCAGGCCTTGATGATGTCCTTGTGGCGGTCACGGCCGAGGATGCAGACGACGAGATCGTTGATCTCCACCTTCTTGGCCTTGGCCAGCTCGCGCAGGTTCTCGCCCGGCGTGGCGTCGAGATCGACCACGCCCACCGGCAGGTTCGGGCCGACGGCGATCTTGTTCATGTAGATGTCGGGCGCGTGCAGGAAGCCGCCCTTCTCCGCCACCGCAAGCGTCGCGATGGAGTTCGGCCCGCCAGTGGCGCAGATGTTGGTGCCCTCCAGCGGATCGACGGCGATGTCCACTTCCGGACCACCGGCGCCGATCTTCTCGCCGATATAGAGCATCGGCGCCTCGTCCATCTCGCCCTCGCCGATGACGACGGTGCCGCTGATGTCCACGGTGTCGAAGGCCTTGCGCATGGCGTCCACCGCCGCGCCGTCGGCGGCGTTCTTGTCGCCGCGGCCGATCCAGGCGCTGGCGGCCAGCGCCGCCGCCTCGGTGACGCGCACCAGTTCGAGGGCAAGGTTCCGGTCTACGGGTGTGGTGTCGCGACGCATGAGAGGCTCCTGTTCTTCCCGGGTGCGGGAGGCGGTGAAAACCGTCCCGCTAACGCTCGTCAGAGGGATTCGATGCGGATCAAGGCGGGCGGTTCGAGCACCGCTTCCAAGGCTGCGATCCGCTTCAGCGCGTCGCGCATCGCCGCCTCCTGGCAATCATGCGTGGTCAGCACCACCGGCACCGCCTCCCCGGGCGCGCGGCCGCGCTGGATCATGGACTCCAGGCTGATGCCATGATCGCGCAGCACGCCGGTGACGTCGGCGATGACGCCGGGCCGGTCGAGAACCATCAGGCGCAGGTAGTAGGCGCCGTGGTGGCTCGCCATTGGCAGAGCCGGCACGGCGGAAAGTGCCGCGTGGTCCGCGCCCCAGACCGGCGTATGGCGCTCGCGGGCGATGTCGATCAGGTCGGCCACCACGGCACTGGCGGTCGGCCCCGCTCCGGCGCCGCGGCCTTCCAGCACCACGCGGCCGACGAAATCGCCCTCCGCCACGACAGCATTGAACACGCCGTCCACCCGCGCGATCGGATGGCTGGCCGGCACCATGCAGGGATGCACGCGCGCGGCGACGCCATCCTCCTCCTGCTGCGCGATGCCGAGCAGCTTGATGCGGTAGCCCAGTTCCTCGGCCAGCGCGATATCGAGCGCGGTGATGTTGCGGATGCCTTCCACATGCACCGCCTCGAACTCGACCGGCCGGCCGAAGGCCAGCGCCGCGAGAATGGCGAGCTTGTGCGCCGCGTCCACGCCATCGATGTCGAAAGAGGGGTCGGCCTCCGCATAGCCCAGGCGCTGCGCCTCGGCGAGCACGTCGCCGAACTCGCGCTTCTGGTCGCGCATGCAGGTCAGGATGTAGTTGCAGGTGCCGTTCAGGATGCCGGTGACGCGGCTGATGCGGTTGGCCGCCAGACCCTCGCGCAGCGCCTTGATGGCGGGGATGCCGCCAGCCACCGCCGCCTCGAAGGCGAGCGTGACGCCCGCCGCCTCGGCCTTCTGCGCCAGCGCGGCGCCGTGCAGGGCGAGCAGCGCCTTGTTGGCTGTCACCACCGGGCGGCCGGCCTTCAGCGCCGCTTCCACCGTGTTGCGCGCCGGCCCGCCGCTGCCGCCGATCAGCTCCACCACCACGTCGGCCTGCGCCTCGGCCGCCATGGCCACCGGGTCCTCGTACCAGCGCAGCCCGTCGAGGGAGACACCGCGATCGCGGTTGCGGTCGCGCGCTGCGACGGCGGTGACGACAATGGGCCGCCCGGCGCGGGCGGCGATCAGCTCGGCATTGTCGCGCAGCAGGGTCAGCACGCCGGCGCCGACCGTACCCAGGCCGGCGACTGCAACGGAAAGCGGACGGGTCATTCTTTCACCAGTTCAGCAGAAGCCTGCGGCGCCGGCTCGCTGGCCGGGCCGCCATTATCGGTCGCGAGGAAGCTGCGGATGCCGCGCAGTGCCTGCCGGATGCGCTGGGTGTTCTCCACCATCGCGATGCGCACATGGCCGTCGCCATGCTCGCCGAAGCCGATTCCGGGCGCCACCGCCACCTTGGCGCGGGCGAGCAGAAGCTTGCTGAACTCGACGCTGCCGAGATCGCGGAACCGGTCCGGAATTGGCGCCCAGACGAACATGCCGGCCTCCGGCACGGGCACATCCCAGCCGGCCTGCTTCAGCCCCTTCACCAGCACGTCCCGCCGCTCGCGGTAGAGCTTGCGCATCGCCTCGATGCAGTCCTGCGGACCGTTCAGCGCCGCGACGGAGGCGACCTGGATCGGCGTGAAGGCGCCGTAGTCCAGGTAGGACTTCACCCGTGTCAGCGCCGCGATCAGCTTCGGGTTGCCGGCGGCGAAGCCCATGCGCCAGCCCGCCATGTTGTAGGTCTTGGACATGGAGGTGAACTCGACCGCCACCTCCTTCGCGCCCGGCACCTGCAGGATCGAGGGCGGCGCCTGGTCGCCGTAATACAGCTCGGCATAGGCGAGGTCGGAGAGGACGAAGATCTCGTGCCGGCGGGCGAAGGCGACGATCTCGCGGTAGAAGTCGAGACCGGCCATCAGCCCGGTCGGGTTGGAGGGATAGTTGACGATCAGCGCCGTCGGCTTCGGCACGGAATGCCGCACGGCGCGCTCCAGCGCCCGCAGCATCTCCTCGTCCGGCGCGTGCGGCACCGAGCGCACCGAGGCGCCGGCGATGATGAAGCCGAACTGGTGGATCGGATAGCTCGGATTGGGCACCAAGATGGTATCGCCCGGCGAGGTGATGGCCGCGGCGAGGTTGGCGAGCCCCTCCTTCGAGCCGAGGGTGGCCACCACTTCCGTCTCCGGGTCCAGCTTCACCTCGAAGCGGCGGGCGTAGTAGCTGGCGAGCGCGCGGCGCAGGCCGGGGATGCCCTTGCTGGCGGAGTAGCCATGGGTGTCCGGGTTCTGCACCGCCTCGATCAGCTTCGCCACGATATGCGGCGGCGTCGGGCTGTCCGGATTGCCCATGCCGAGATCCACGATGTCCTCAGCCGCGGCGCGAGCCTTCGCCTTCGCCTGGTTCACCTCGGCGAAGACATAGGGCGGCAGGCGGCGGATGCGGTGGAATTCCTCGGTCATGGCGAGAGGTCCGTGAAAACTGGCGCGGGAAGGATAGAGCAGATCGGCCGCCAGCGGAATCGGAACGGCGGCCGGGCGGCAGGACTTACAGCCGCGGTGGCGGCGGCGCCAGAAATTCGGAGGGCGGCGGCGCGGGCGGCGCGCCGGGATCGGCGGGCAGTTCCGGCGCGGCCTCGGGCATGCCCGGCGCCGGCGCGGCGACGGGCGCCTCGGGGCGCACCCGTGGCGCGGCGGTCAGGCGTGGGGCGGAAGGCGGCCGCAGCGGGATCTGTCCCTCGCCCTCGGTCCCCGCCGGGGGGGGCGGCAGCGGCCCGCCCGGCGTCACCGGTTCGCGCGAGGCGGCGCGGGCGGTGGCCAGACGGCTTGTCAGCGCCTCCCGCTCGGAGGGCGAGCCGCGCGGCGGCGCCGGGGGCACCGAGGCGAGGTTGGGGTAGGATTGTTCGGCACCGGGCGGGGGCGGGCGTCCATCCAGCGGGGTGCCGAAGGCCCGGTCGAGGAACCGGGTCGGCGCCTCGCCCGCGCCGACGCAGCCGGCCAGCAGAAACAATGTGCCGAAGGCCAGGCCGCACCGCGCCGCCTCGGCTTGAAGCCCCCATATCCGGGCTTTACCTTGCCCTATGCCTCGACCGGCGCGCTGTTCCATGGTCCATCCTCTTCTCGCCCGCCCAGGGGATTAGCCCGAAAGGCGGGCCGGGCGGAAGGTCACCGCCAGGGATCCGGAGGCGCAGTTCGGGGGCAACAAGAAGGCGCCACAGGCGCGGAGGGACGCATGACCACGGACGACACTCCCCCGGATGCCGGCGCATTCCGCCTGCCTGACCCCGCCTTGCTCTCCCGCACCATGGCCGATGTCGCGGAGCGCGGGCAGCGCATCGTGGCGGACTTCCTGAAGCGCCAGGCCCAGACCGGCCCCGATGGCCGCCCCATCGGCGGCGACCCGATGCAGATCGGCACCGCCTTCATGGATATGGCCGCGCGGCTGATGGCCAATCCGGCCCGGCTGGTGGAGGCGCAACTCGGCTTCTGGCAGGACTACCTGACCCTCTGGCAGAACACCGCTCGCCGCATCTGGGGCGACGAGGAGGTGAAGCCCGTCATCGCCGAAGACCCGAAGGACCGCCGCTTCAAGCACGAGGCCTGGCGCGAGAACGAGGTGTTCGACTTCATCAAGCAGTCCTACCTGCTCTCGGCGCGCTACTTCACCAATGTCGCCCGCTCCGCCGAGGATCTCGACCCGAAGACGGCGCAGAAGGTGGATTTCTACACGCGGCAGTTCGTGGACGCGATGAGCCCCTCGAACTTCCTGATGACCAATCCCGAGGTGCTGCGCAGGACGGCCGAGACGGGCGGCGAGAACCTGCTGCGCGGCCTCCAGAACCTGCTTTCCGATCTGGAACGCGGCAAGGGCAAGCTGCGCATCCGCATGACGGACGAGACCAAGTTCCGCATCGGCGAGAACATCGCCGTCACGCCGGGCAAGGTGGTCTACCAGAACGAGCTGATGCAGCTCATCCAGTACGCGCCCACGACCGAGAAGGTGCTGAAGCGGCCGCTGCTGATCATCCCGCCCTGGATCAACAAGTTCTACATCCTCGACCTCCGGCCGAAGAACAGCTTCATCCGCTGGGCGGTGGCGCAGGGCCACACGGTCTTCGTCATCTCCTGGGTGAATCCGGACGAGACGCTCGCGCAAAAGAGCTTCGAGGACTACATGCTCGAAGGTCCCTATGCCGCGCTGGACGCCATCCAGAAGGCGACCGGCGAGAAGGGCGTGAACGTCATCGGCTATTGCCTGGGCGGCACGCTGCTGGCGTGCACGCTGGCCCACATGGCTGCGAAGCGCGACACCCGCATCAAAGCGGCCACCTTCTTCACCACCATGGTGGATTTTGCCGAGGCCGGCGAGCTTTCGGTCTTCATCGACGAGGAGCAGTTGAAGTCGCTTGAGGAGCGGATGCAGAAGCGCGGCTATCTCGAAGGACACGAGATGGCCACCACCTTCAACATGCTCCGCGCCAACGACCTGATCTGGTCCTTCGTGGTGCAGAACTACCTGCTGGGGCAGGAGCCCTTCCCCTTCGATCTGCTCTACTGGAACGACGACAGCACGCGCATGCCGGCGGCCATGCACAGCTTCTACCTGCGTCGCATGTACCAGCAGAACGATCTGGTGAGGCCTGGCGGCGTCACCCTGGCCGGCGTTCCGCTCGACGTGCGCAAGATCAAGGTGCCCGCCTACATGCTCTCGACGCGAGAAGACCATATCGCCCCGTGGAAGAGCACCTACCGCGCGACGCAGCTCTTCCAGGGGCCGGTTCGTTTCGTGCTGGCGGCCTCCGGACATATCGCGGGCGTGGCGAATCCGCCCGAATCCGGCAAGTACAGCCACTGGGTTTCGGAGGAGACGCCGCCCGACCCGGAGACCTGGTTCGCCGGTGCCACGGAGATGGCGGGCTCCTGGTGGCCGGACTGGCATCGCTGGGTCAGTGGCCTCGACAAGACCCAGGTGCCCGCGCGCGAACCGGGCAGCGGCGCGCTGCCCGCCATCGAGGATGCGCCGGGCAGCTACGTGAAGGTCATGGCGAGCGACTGAAACGAGAAAGGCCGGGAGACTGCCTCTCCCGGCCTTTCCTTGTTGTGCTTAGCGGCCGCCGTCGCGGAAGTCGGCGTTGCGCCAGCTGCGGTCCTTGCGCTCCGGCATGCCCGCGCGTGGCGGCATCCCACCGCGCCCGGTGCCCTGCGGGCGGCCCTGCCCCTGCGGGCGGCCGGCACCCTGCGGGCGTCCGCCCCGGCCACCACGCGGCGGCTGCGGCTTCGGCGCCGCGGTGGCGGCCTCGGCACGGGCTGCCTCGCTGCGGCGATCCTCGGCGGGGATGCGCATGGCGATGAGCTTCTCCACCGCCTTCAGCTTCGCCAGCTCGTCGGGCGCGCAGAAGGCCACCGCCTCGCCGCTTGCCCCGGCACGCGCGGTACGGCCGATGCGGTGCACATAGGCTTCCGGCGTATCCGGCAGGTCGAACTGAAAGACATGCGTCACGCCATCCACGTCGATGCCGCGGGAGGCGATGTCAGTGGCCACCAGGATGGGCGCCCGGCCGTTGCGGAACTCGGCCAACGCGCGCTCGCGCTGACCCTGGCTGCGGTCGCCATGGATGGCGTGGGCGTTGATGCCCTCGGCCACCAGGTGCTTGGCCACGCGGTCGGCGCCATGCTTGGTGCGGGCGAAGACCAGCGCGCGGCCGATCGCCGGGTCGCGCAGCATCTCGGCGAGGAGCAGGCGCTTGCGGCTGGCATCGATGTGGATCAGCCGCTGCTCGACGCGCTCGGCGGTGGAGGCCACCGGCGTGACGGAGACCTTGGCCGGGTCCTGCAGCAGTTCGTTCGCGATCTTGGCGATCTCGGTCGGCATGGTGGCGCTGAAGAACAGCGTCTGCCGGTTCTTCGACATCATGCCCGTCAGCTTGCGGATGGCGGGCCAGAAGCCGCGGTCCAGCATCTGGTCGGCTTCGTCCAGCACCAGCACCTCGACCGTCTGCAGGCGGGCGACGCCGGCCTGGACGTGGTCGAGCAGCCGGCCCGGCGTGGCCACCAGGATATCGACGCCGCGAGCCAGCGCCTGGATCTGCGGCCGCGCGCCGACGCCGCCGAAGACGACGGTGGAGCTCAGGCCGAGATGGCGGCCATAGGCGCGGATGTTGTCATGGATCTGCGAGGCCAGTTCGCGCGTCGGCGAGAGGATCAGCGCACGGCAGCCACCGCGCGGCGCCTGCGCCCGGCGGGCGGCGAGGTGATGCAGCAGCGGCAGCGCGAAGGCGGCGGTCTTGCCCGTGCCGGTCTGCGCGATGCCCAGGAGATCCCGCCCCTGCAGCACCAGCGGGATCGCCTGCGCCTGGATCGGGGTCGGGGTGGCGTAGCCTTCGTCGGCGAGCGCGCGCAGCAGCGGCTCGGCCAGGCCGAGGGCATTGAAGTCGGTCATGAAGAACACATCCAAGATTCGGCGCCGGCCGTCAGGCCGCACCGGTTGAGGGGCTCAGGACGCCCCGCGTGGATGGGTCGTACCGAAACACAGGGTAAAGCCGGGGGAATTGTCGCCCGGGGCCCTGGCAGGGCTGCCGCCGCTCCGAAGCGGGGCGCACCTTCACGCAACCAGGGCGCGGCCAGTGGCCCGACTGGGCACCGACAGAGGTCATATGCGCGTCTGCCGGGCATGACGCAAGTGCGAACACGCGCGGTCCACGCGTCCCTGCCCCGCGCATGCAAAAACGGCCGGGGTGTCGCCACCCCGGCCGCTCAACAGCATGGGCTCGGGCCGTCAGGCAGCGAGCGGCGCGCCCTTCTCACCCTCAAGCACCGGCTGCGGACGCAGCTGCGCATTGGCGATGGGGATGCGGCGAGGCTTCAGGGCCTCGGGCACCTGCCGCTTCAGCGCGACGTGCAGCAGACCGTTGGCGATTTCGGCACCCTCGACCTGGATATGGTCGGCCAGGACGAAGCGGCGCTCGAAGGCACGGCCGGCGATGCCGCGATACAGGAAGCGACGCTCCTGCTCGGGCTGCGGGCTGGCCTTGCCGGACACCAGCAGAACGTTGTCCTGCATGGTGATCTCCAGGTCCTCTGGCGCAAAGCCGGCCACGGCCATGGTCAGGACGTAGGAGTCCTCGGCGGTCTTCTCGATGTTGTAGGGAGGATAGGCAGGGCCTTCCGCCGCGGAACGGGCGGTGTCCATCAGCCGCGTCAGACGGTCAAAGCCGATGGCGGAACGGAACAGCGGATCGAAAGTGTTCATAGTCCAGGAGCCTCCTCGGGCAAGCAAGGTCCATTGTGCTGCGGCCTGGCGCCTCCGGGTCCCCAATTGGGCAACCCCTCGCGACCCGACCACACCGGCGGCCCCGCTTATCCGGGCACCGCTGGCATGTCCTGAAATAGAAAGCGCCGCCCCCCGGTTCAAGGGGGGCGGCGCTTTCTTTGCGCTCGGCTTCTGCGCGGCTTGGCTCAGGCCTTCTTGCGCGCGCCGATGCCGGCGAACTTCTTGTTGAACTTGGCGATCTGGCCGCCCGTGTCGATGATGCGCTGCTGGCCGGTCCAGGCCGGATGGGACTTCGGATCGATGTCCAGGCGGAGGGTGTCACCTTCCTTGCCCATGCAGGACTTGGTCTTGTAGGTGGTCCCATCCGTCATGATGATGGTGATCTCGTGGTAGTCCGGGTGGATATCGGGCTTCATGGCGCACTTTTCTCTGCTGGAGCAGCCGATGCCGACCGGCCGCACGGAAGCGCCGCTTCTAGCCTCCAGGCGCCTACGGCGCAACAACTGATCCCCGCCCCGCGCTACTCGGCAGCGGGAGCGAAGCGCGTCCAGCCCGGCACCTCCGCCGTCAGGTTGACCTCCCGCCACTTGGGATGGCGCGGGGGCTGCAGCAGCGCGGGGAACTTGCTGCGGAAGCGCTCCAGGAAGCGCACGACCTTGGCATGGCGCTCCGTGCCAGGCTTCCAGGCATAGACGGCGAGGACCGCGCCCACGGCGACGGTCTGCACCGGGCTTTCCTCCGGCACCAGTGCGGGATAGTCGGCCTTCCGGATGGTGGCGGGCAGGTAGGTCTCCAGCAGGGCGGGGACGAGCGGCAGCGTGAGCAGATGCAGGTTGTCCTCGGCGCGCACGCCGGAAAACAGCCGGGCCGGCTTGCCGGCGACGTAGACGAGCGCCGCGATCTCGCCCCGCCGCAGCCTGACGAGCGCGGTGTCCTGCGCCGCATAGACCGGCTGCACCGCCACCCCGAGGCTGCCGAAGATGAGCGAGGCCGTCATCGCGGTGCCGCTGCCGCGCAGGTCCATGTTCACGGGCTGGCCGGCCAGGTCCTCGACGCGTTCGATGTCCCGGCGGGCGAGGATGTGCACCTCCTCGTCATAGAGCTTGGTGATGTACTGCACGAGCTGCCCGACGCCGGGATAGAGCCTGTCCCGCGTCGCCGCCGCCAGCACGTCCGACTGCACGATGGCGAGGTCAATGCCGCGCAGGTAGAGCAGGTCGGAGATGTTCTGCAGCGATCCCTTGCCGACGACGGGTAGCACACGCAGGTAGTCGCCCTCGTCGAGCACGGCGGCGAGGTCGGTGGCAATGCGGATATAGGTTCCGTCCACCCCGCCGGAGATCACCCCCACGGTGCCGGCATTCGCGTCCCGCGTCATCTCCGCCACGCCGCGGCGGGCGCCCTGCGCCAGGGCCGCCGGGCTAGCGAGCAGGCTCGCCGCGCCAGCCAGCAGAGCGGCGCGCCGGCCGATGCGAAGCTCCGTCATTCTTCTCCCTCCTCCATGCCTTGCCGTTCAGCGCCGCTCCAGCCTCGACAAGGCGGCGGCGGCCTGCGCTTCCCCCAGCGCGACCGCCCGCCGGTACCATTGGGCGGCCAGCGCCGGATCGGGGCGGATGCCCTGTGCGCCGATGCTCTCCAGAAAGGCCGGGTCATAGGTGCGGCCGAGCGCGGAAGCGGCACGGCCGCTGCCGGCCTGCGCGGCATAGGCATAAAGGAGCCGCGCGGCGGAGATGTCGCGAAGGGCGAGCATCGAATCCGCGCGCCGGATCACGGCTTCCAGCTCCTCCGCGGGAATGGCGGTGCTCGGGCGTGGCGGGCTGGCCGGGCCCGGCGTAGCGGGCGGCTCGGCGGGCGTGGCAACGCCAGGCACCGCCGCCGTCGCTTGCGAGGGCGGCGGGGCGGCCGGCGCCGGAGAGGCGGAAGGGGCTGGCTGATCCGCCGCAGGCGCCCCGGACGCCGCCTGGGGTGGCGCGGGAGCGACGGGCGCCGGAGGCGCGGGCGGGCGCGGCGGTTCACCTCGCGCCATCGGCGGGGCGGAGGTGGCTTCTGCCGGCGGAGCCTCGGGTGGCTGCGGCTCGGAGGCCGCAAGGGCTTCCGCCCGGCGCGCCCAGACCGCGGCAAGCAGGGGATCGGCCGCAACGCCCCTGGCGCCGATGCCGCGCAGGAAGTCCTCCTGGTAGGTGCGGCCCAGGGCCGCCGCCGCCTTGCTGCTGCCGCCCTGCGCAGCCTCCCGGTAGAGCGTCCGGGCGGTGGCCACGTCGCCAATGGCAAGCTTTTCCTCGGCGCGCTGCAGGATCGCCGCCTGAGCCTCGCGGGAGAGCGCAGGGGTGGCGGGCTCCGGCGCCGCCGCAGGCACGGCAGGTGCCGCAGGCACAGCAGGCGCCGGGGACGCGCTCGCCTCCGGCATAGCCGGTGCGGACTGCGCCTTCACCTCACCGCCCGCTGCTGGCGTGGGCGGGGCGACGGGTGACTGAGCGGCGGCGGCCTGGCTGGCAGGGCGTTCCGGCGCCACGGGATCAGGCGCGGCGTTGCCATGCGGCGCCGTCTCTGCCATCGCGGCCGGGGGCTCGGCGGGGGCCGGTGCGGGCGGATCCTCCGGCGCTGCCGATCGCGCCTCGCGTTCGGCCGCGGTGGCGGAAGGGGGCTCAGCCTCCGCCGGTCGGCTCGGCTCCACCTCGGCGGCGGGCGGTTGCGCCTCCCTCTCCCGCGCTTGACTGATCTGGGCTTGCCTGACCGGAGCGGCAGCATCCGCCTCAGGGGCAGCCGGCGCCGAGGGCGCCATCGTCCCAGGCGCGGGCTCCGGTGCGGCTTCGCGAGGCGGCGTTGCGAGGGCGTGCGGCGTCTGCTCCTCGATGAGATTTACCTCACCGAGCGGTGGAAGCGGCTCGGCGCCCACATGCGGTGGCAAGGCACCGTCGGTGTAGCGGTGCTCCCGGGGCACGACCATCTCTGGCAGGCTGGCGACGGCGAACCGGACCGCCGGTTGCTCCACCACGGGGCGCGCGGCCTCCGCCGCAGGTGCGGGATGCGGATTGGACGCACCCTCCAGCGGTGGCGGCGGCGGCGCAGGCGGTATCGCCGCGGCAAAGGTGGAAGCCTGGCGCAGGAGTTCCTCCGCCTGTGTCAGGGACGGACTGCTCTCCGCCTCCTCCGGCTGCGCAGGCGCCGTGATACCCGACTGGATCCGCGTCAGCGTCGCGTCGATCTGGTCAGCCTGCGCCAACAGAGCGGCGATCTCAGCCTGGAGGGCCGCAACACCATCGGGCCTTGCCTGCTCTGGCGTCACTGCGGCGGCAGCCGGCAGCGCAGGGGATGCAGGCGATGGCGGCTTCGCCTCGGCCCGAGCAGCACTCTGCCTGCCTCCACCTTCGTTCAGCAGGGCCGGCAGGAGGAAAACGCCCATTCCCCCCATCGCGGTGAGCGAAGCCAGACCGGCGATCAGAAGCGGCCTCGGCCCACGCGCGGGGGTGGGGAGGGCCGGATGGGCGGCCGCCGTGCTGCCGTCGGCTTCGTCTCCTTCCTTGCGGCCATGCTGCGGAGGCATCTGAGGCGAAAAACTCATGCTGGGCTACCGTCCGGTTCGTCCGGTCACCGGCCCTGGAAGGGCGAGGAGGCGGGAAAGGGTGTCACGCGGCAAGGCAGCCGCTCTGGCCACGCAGCCGGGCGGTGAAAACAGGGCGGCAGGATGCGAGACCGGCTTGCTGCGCACCTCCACCCGGCACCGGTTCCCGGAGCATGGAGGCACAGTCGAGGGAAGGCGGACGCAAAACCATTTCCACGCCTGCCAGACCGCCTTTTCTCCAAGCGGCGAAGTGTATCCGCTCCAGCGTGCAGATAAGCGCTCGCTCGGCAAGCAAAGCCGGAACTTTGACCTTCCCGCCAGAGGCGCCTTTCAATAACAATCCTGCAAACGGCACTCATTCGGCATGCCACCTCTTCTCCCGGCGCGTGGCTTCGCATGACGGTAGATTTAGCAACAGGAAGCCACAACATCTTTCGCTCTCTTAACGAGAAGCTGCCCATCACGGAATCCGGAGGCGATCCGGGTGGGTGCCTCACCCCTACCCTGTCGTCATCAAGCCGGAGGGCGATTTCGCCAGGCGCAGCGCTGGCCTAGTCTCCGCGGCTCCTGCCAGCCAGCGGAGTCCGCATGAACATCCTCTCCATCCAGTCCTGGGTCGCCTATGGGCATGTCGGCAATGCCTCGGCCGTGTTCCCGCTGCAGCGGCTGGGCGCCGAGGTCTGGGCGGTGAATACCGTGCAGTTCTCCAACCATACGGGTTACGGCACCTGGCGCGGGCAGGTCTTCGGGGCTGATCTGGTGCGGGATCTGGTGCAGGGTATCGAGGATCGCGGTGCGTTGCCCCGTTGCGACGCCGTGCTCTCCGGCTACATGGGTGACGCCGCCATCGGCGCCGCCATCCTGGACGCGGCGGCGCGGGTGAAGGCCGCCCGCCCGGGTGCGCTCTATTGCTGCGATCCCGTAATCGGCGATGTCGGGCGCGGCATCTTCGTCCGCCCGGGAATCCCGGAATTCATGCGCGACCTCGCCGTCCCGGCCGCCGACATCATCACGCCGAACCAGTTCGAGCTGGAATGGCTCACCGGCAAGCCCGTCACCACGCTGGAGGAAGCCAAGGCGGCGGCTGCCGCGGTGCAGGCCACCATGGCGCCGGGCGGGCCGCGCTGCGTGCTCGTTACCTCGCTACAGGCGGCGGAGACGCCGGAGGACCAGATCGAGATGCTTGCTGCCGAGGGCGGCCAGTTCCACCGCATCCGCACGCCGATGCTGCCGCTCTCGGTCAATGGCGCGGGGGACGCGATCGCCGCGCTGTTCCTGTTCCACCGCCTGAAGACCGGGCAGGCCAGCGCGGCGCTGGGCGCGGCGGCCTCCTCGATCTACGGCCTGCTGCGCCGCACCTCGGAGGCCGCCTCGCGCGAGATCCTGACCGTGGCGGCGCAGGACGAGTTCGTGGCGCCGAGCCGCGTTTTCCTGCCGGAAGCCTGCTGAGCGGCCGTCAGGCGAAAAGCAGCGGGGGAGCACCCTCCCCCGCTCATCATCAGGCGCGTTTCACGTTGATCGGCAGCGTCATGCCCTTGCGCTGGCCGGTGAGGTTGCTGCGCCAGGCGCTGTCGATCAGGTACTGGCCGAGCGGATAGAAGGGCACATCGACGAAGAACTGCTCCTGGATCTGCCGCCCGATGCGCTTCTGCGCGTCGAGGTCCGGCGCGTCGAACCAGGCGGTGCGCAGCTCCTCCAGCTTGGGCGCCGTGGGCCAGCCGAACCAGGCATCCTTGCCATTGGCGCGCAGCAGCGGATGGCCGCCGGGATTGGCCAGGTCCATGCCGCCGAACAGCACGATCAGCGCGCTCCAGCCGCCTTGATCCACCGGGTTCCTGTTCGCACGGCGCTGGAGCAGCGTGCCCCAGTCGGAGGTGGCGCTCTCCACGTTCATGCCGCACTTCTGCAGCATGTCGGTGGCGACGGCGGTGAGGTTGTTGTTGTTCACCACATCCGTCGGGTGAAGCATCAGGACCTTCTCGCCTTTGTAACCCGCCTCCTTCAGCGCCTTCTTCGCCGCATCCAGGTCGCGCGGCGAGGTTAGCGCCGCCATTCCCGCATCGGAAGCCAGCGGGCTGCCCTCGGGGAAGCAGCCCACGCTCTCGCGCCAGAGGTCGCGGTTGTCGCCCATGATGGCCGTCATGAAGTCGGCCTGCTTGATCGCCGGCAGCAGCGCACGACGGATAGCCGGATTGTCGAAGGGCGGGTTCAGGTGGTTCGGCCGCAGCATGGCCACCGTGCCGCCCTGGTCGAGCCGGTCCACGGTGATGTTGCGCGTCCCCTTCAGCAAGGGGCGCAGGTCAGGCGCCACCTGCTCCCACCAGTCCACTTCGCCCGACTGGAGCGCCGCGGCGGCGGTGGCGGGATCGGGGATGTGCTTCCACTCCATCCGCTCGAAATGCGCGATCTTCGGCCCGGCGATCAGGCTGACCGGACCTCCCTTGGCGGGGATGTACTTCTCGAACTTGCGATACACGAGCTGGCTGCCGGAGATCCGCTCCTCCGCCACGAAGCGGTAAGGCCCGGAACCCACCACCTCGGTGAAGCCGCGCGTGGGGTCCTGGTTGGCGAAACGCTCGGGATAGACGAAGCACGGGTAGGACGAGGCCTTGGCCAGCGCATCCAGCATCGGTCCGAAGGGCTTGTTCAGCCGCATCTCGAAGCGGCGATCGTCCAGCACGCGGATCTCGTCCAGGCGCGAGGCGAGCGTCTGGCCGTGCGAGTCACGCAGCATCCAGCGCTTGATCGAGGCTACCGCATCCTGCGCGCGGATCTTCTCGCCATCGTGGAAGGTCGGACCGTCGCGCAGCGTGAAGGTCCAGCGCTTGCCGTCATCCTCGACCACATGCCCTTCGGCGAGTTGCGGATGCGGCCGGGAATCCGCATCGATGCCGTAGAGCGTATCCCAGCACATGTGGCCGTGGTTGCGGGTGGGATAGGCGGTCGTGTTCAGCGGGTCCAGGATACTGACATCTGCCTGCGGGATGAAGCGCAGGACCCGCTGGCTGTCGCCCTGGGCGAGCGCCGGGCGGGCGAGGTGGGCAGCGGCGGCAAGCCCGGCTGTGCCCGCCAGGAAGCTGCGTCGTTGCATGGGTCGTCTCCCAGGTTCCGTGAAGCGCGAAGGGGCGCATTCTGCACATCCTGCTCACCCGCAGAAGGGCCAGCGGGAGGGACCCGCGCCTGCGCCGCCCCTCTCTCAATGCGTGAGAATTCTGCCGGGGTCCGTGGTCTCGCCCAGCGTACTCCAGCCCGCGCTGATATCCAGCGCCGCGATCGTCTCCTGCAGCCGGCCCGTGGCGATGGCGGCCCCAGGCAGCGGTCCTGGCTCATTCAGCCGCCGCAACGTGACCTCGGGGCCCGCAGGGAAGACCGCCGCGGGTAGCGGGGGGCGGCGCCCCGCTTCCAGCGCACGCGCGGCGCCTGCCAGGAGTGTCACGGCCTGCTCCGGTGGCGTGGTCTCGGAAAGGCCAATCGCCCGCCGCACCTCTCCCACCGCTGCCCGCAGGGAGAGGATCGTGCCTGGCGGCAGCGCGGCGTAGCGTGGGTCGGTCGCGAGGGTTTCGGCCAGGAACTCCAGCCGCGCGGCGGCGCGTGCCGTCCGTGCGGGGTGGCCGGACAGGACGGCGCCCTGGTCGGCGAAGTCGGCGGCGGCCATGTCGACGGCGCTCCGCACCAGATCGGTGGCACCGGGCACGAGATCCAGCGGCATGCTGAAGGCGGGACGCGGCGTGCGCATCTCGGCGCAGCCCGAAAGGGTCGTGGTGGCGAGAAGCAGAGGCAGGAGAGAAAGGGCGAATCGGCGCATGACAGGTTCCCGCGAAGTTGGGCGGCAGGATGGCCCAGTCCGGCCACTGCATGAAAGGCGACCGGCCCCAGTGCGACGGCCGGACAGTGGCGCCCGCCGCCGATGGGGGGCCATCCACGACACGCCGCTCGCCAATGCTTCAGCACCGGCTCGCCATCAGTCCCTCAGGCGCAAAAAGATCCCGCGCCCGTGCCGCTCAGTTCGGAGAGTCGATCAGCTCCTGTGGAGGACCGAAATCCCACTCGAACACGGCCCTTTGTGTCGCCGCATTGGCTTGCGGAAGGCGCGGCAGATCCCCCAGCCGGCGCCAGGTCTCCGCGCCGCCGGCGGGGAACAGGGTGGCCGGCAGCTGCGCCGCAGCGGCCTGGGCGGTCGGCGCCGAGGCGGCGGCCGCCAGCGCGTCGATCACCGCCTGCGGCGGCGCGTCGGACGGGATGCCGAGCGTGCTGCGGACCTCATAGCGCGCCGCCTGCAGGCCGGGAGCAATGAGCGAGCCGAATTCGCGAGAGCTGCGCCCGGCGGGGATCTCCACTGCCAGGAACTCCAGTTGCGCGACGGCGCGCGCGGCAAGCGCCGGCTGCCCCTGAAGGCTGCCTGGGGCGGCGAAGGCCGCGGCAGCGCCGCGCAACGCCCCCTCCAGCGGATCGCGGGTCTGGCCGACCACCGCCGCTGGCAGCCGGAGGGGCGGCACCGGGGTGGCGCAGCCGGCCAGCACCAGAAACATTCCTGCGAGAATCGCACCGCGCCGCATTGATCCTACTCCGCCAGCGAAGTCCGGTGCCGCTTGGCAAGCTCCACGTAATGCGCCGCCGTCCGGTCCCATCTCTTCCGCTCCTCGGCATCCATGACCCGCACCTTCCGCGCCGGCGCGCCGAGCCAGAGCTCGTTCGGACCGATCACCTTGCCCGGCGCCAGCAGGCCGCCGGCGCCCAGCATGCCGCCCTCCTCGATCACCGCGCCGTCCAGCACGGTGGCGCCCATGCCGACGAAGGCACGGTCCTTCAGCGTGCAGGCATGGATGATGCAGGCATGGCCCACCGTCACGTCGGCGCCGATGATGGCGGGCTCCCTGCCGGCATTCACATGCACGATGGTGCCGTCCTGGATGTTGCTGCGCGGTCCGATGCGGATGAAGTTGGTATCCCCGCGCAGAACGCAATGGTACCAGACGCTGGCATCGGCCCCGAGCTCGACGTCGCCGATGACAGCGGCGCTGGGCGCCACGAAGGCGGTCGGGTCAATGGCCGGCAGGCGGCCTTCGAAAGGGTAGAGCGGGCTCATCGCGTTCGGCTTCCTCCCAGCGAAACGGGGCGCGAGAGGCGCCCCGTCCGATTGCTTGTCCTCGGCGGAAAAGGGGCAGGATGCCCTGCCCCACCGCGCTTCAGGCAGCCTGCGCCTTGGCGTCGGCCATCGCCAGCCCCAGCATGAGGCCGATATTCTGCACCGCCGCGCCGGACGCGCCCTTGCCGAGATTGTCCAGCCGCGCCACCAGAACCGCCTGCTGCCGCTTGGAGTTGCCGAAGACCCGCAGTTCCAGCAGGTTGGTGTCGTTCAGCGCCTCCGGCTCCAGCTTGCCGTTCTCCGGCGCGGGTACGACCTTCACCCATTCCGAGCCTTCGTAATAGGCGGCGAGCGCCGCCTCCAGCTCGGCCGGAGAAGGCTGCGCCGGCAGCGTATCGAGGTGCAGCGGGATGGACACCAGCATTCCCTGCCGGAAATTGCCGACGCTGGGGACGAAGATCGGCCGCCGCGTCAGCCCGGAGTACATCTGCAACTCCGGCAGGTGCTTGTGCTCCAGCCCGAGGCCGTAAAGCTCGAAGTTCGGCGCGGCATGGGCCTCGTAGGCCTCGATCATCGCCTTGCCGCCACCGGAATAGCCGGAGACGGCGTTCACCGTGACGGGGTGGTCGGCCGGGATCAGCCCGGCGGCCACCAGCGGGCGCAGCAGGGCGATGCCGCCCGTGGGGTAGCAACCCGGATTGGCCACGCGCGGGGCGGCGGCGATCTTCGCCGCCTGGTCCGGCGCCAGCTCGGGCACGCCATAGACCCAGTCCGGGTCCACCCGGTGGGCGGTGGAGGCGTCCAGCAGCTTGGGGGCATCGGCGCCGAGCGCCATGGCCATCGCCGCGCTCTCCTTGGCGGCGGCGTCGGGCAGGCAGAGCACCACGAGGTCCACCTCCGCCATCAGGGCGCGCTTGGCCTCGGGGTCCTTGCGGCGCTCCGGGTCGATGGAGCGCAGCGCGATGCCCGGCAGGGCCTCCAGGCGCTGACGGATGCCGAGTCCGGTGGTTCCGGCCTCGCCGTCGATGAAGATCGCGGGAACTGCACCCTTGGCCATCTGGCTCTCCTTGAAGGGGTCGGTAGGGATAGCAGGAAAGCAGAAAGGGCGGGTCCCTGCGGACCCGCCCTTTCCGATGTACAGCCCTTGAAGGGCCGGCGCCAACGCCGGCCCGCCAGCGTCAGCGCTTGCTGAACTGGAAGGAACGTCGGGCCTTCGCCTTGCCGTACTTCTTGCGCTCGACGACGCGGGGGTCGCGGGTCAGGAAGCCGGCCTTCTTCAGGATGCCGCGCAGCTCCGGCTCGAAGTTGGTCAGCGCGCGGCTGATGCCATGCCGCACCGCGCCGGCCTGGCCGGAGAGGCCGCCGCCGGCAACCGTGCAGTACACGTCGAACTGCTGGTAGCGGTCGGCCACCAGGAAGGGCTGCGCGATCAGCATGCGCAGCACCGGGCGGGCGAAGTACTTGGAGGCGGGCTTGCCGTTGATCTCGACGGTGCCCTTGCCCGGCTTCACCCACACGCGGGCCACGGCGTCCTTGCGGCGGCCAGTGGCATAGGCGCGGCCGAACTGGTCACGCTTCGGCTCGCGCGGCGCGGCCGCGGCCTCTCCGGCGGCCGGGGTGCCGGCAACCAGGTTCTTCAGGTCGGCCAGGGAATTGGCGGTGGTCTGCTCGCTCATGGTCTTCAGGCCACCTTGTTCTTGCGGTTCAGGGCGGCGATGTCCAGCGTCTCGGGCTGGGCACCGGCATGCGGATGCTCGGCCCCGGCATAGACGTGCAGGTTCTTCATCTGGCGGCGGCCGAGCGGGCCGCGCGTGATCATGCGCTCGACGGCCTTCTCGATGACGCGCTCCGGGAAGCGGCTCTCAAGGCGCTCGCGCACGGTGCGGCCCTTGATGCCGCCGGGATAGCCGGTGTGCCAATAGAAGACCGACTGCTCGGCCTTGTTGCCGGTCACCTTCACCTTGTCGGCGTTGATGATGACGACATGGTCCCCGCAATCGACATGCGGGGTGAACTGCGGCTTGTGCTTGCCGCGGAGGCGAGTGGCGACGAGAGCAGCGAGGCGGCCGAGCACGAGCCCGTCCGCATCGATCAGCACCCAGCCCTTCTTGACCTCCGCCGGCTTCAGCGAGCGGGTCTGCGTGGTCAGCATGATGCGCTTCGTAAAGTCCTGGTATCGGGTGCCGGGCTTATCGCCGCCGCGGCGCTCCGGGTCAAGGGAAAATACTGTGGTATCATGATACCTCAGCCGTTTGAGGCGCGGAAGAGGGCGGCAAACGGCGCGCGAAGAAGCGGGCAATCGCCGGGCCGGTGACCAGCACGATGAGGAAGCGGGCCATCTGCATGGCCATGATGAAGGCGATGTCCACCTGGCTGGAGGCGGCGATGATAGCCACCGAATCCGCGCCGCCTGGGCTGGTGGCGAGGTAGGCGGTGAGCGGATCGATTCCCAGCAGCAGGCTCAGCAGCGCGGCGAAGACGCCGCAGATGGCGATCAGCGCCAGGGTGGAGGCCATCACGCGCGGGAGCGCCCGCGCCGCGTGCGCCAGGATCGGCCGGGTGAAGCGCAGGCCGATGCTCCAACCCACCACGGCGTAGCTCGTCGCCAGCAGCCAGGGCGGCAGCTCGATGGTCATGAGCCCGAAGCCCTGCAGCAGCGCGGCGAGGAACATCGGCACCAGCATGGCCCCGGCCGGGAGGCGCAGTTGCCGCGCCAGCAGGGCGCTGCCGAGCCCGGCCGCCAGCGTGGCGCCCAGCGCTAGCCAGTCCACCGGCGGGAACCAAGGATCGCTCTGCACCGCCCCTTCCGGCACCCCGACCCAGACCCGGGCCACCACCGAGGCCACCGTCGCCACCACCACCACGCGCAGATAGAGCATGAAGGCGACGAGCCGGACATCGGCGCCATGCGCCTCGGCCATCAGCATCATCGCCGAGGCGGCGCCAGGGGATGAGCCCCAGATGGCGGTGGTGCCGGGCAGCACCTGCCGGCGCGCCAGCAGCCAGCCGAGTAGGCTGCTCGCCGCCAGCACCGAGGCGACACCGGCAAGGAAGATCGGCCAGTCCACCAGCAGCTCGCCCAGGATCTCGGGCTTGATGCTGCGGGCGATCATGCAGCCGATCACCGCCTGAGCGAGGGTGAAAGGCAAAGGCGCGACGCGCAGGCCACCCTCCATCACCGCCACCAGGATGCCCGCCGCCATGGCGCCGAGCAGCAGTGCCGCCGGCAGGCCGAACAGTTCCAGAACCAGCACGAGAAGCGTGGACAAGCCGAGCATCACCGCCCAGCGGACTGGGAGCGGCAGTGTCGCGAGGGTCGGCCGCCGGCCCTGAAGGATTCTTCTGAGCATCGCGACTCAGCCTCCACGGCCCGGAGAGGTTGCGCCGGCGGGCAGCAGGTCGGCGGGGCAGCGGGCTGGAATCGGCATCGGCACGGGTCCTGCGGGCCGGCGCGGCCCGCGATGCGGCGCAGCATGGCACGGCCGGCCATGGCCTGCGCGTTCAGCTCCTCCCTCTCGTCTCCCCTTCTTGTGGATCGCCGCACGCGGGTCAATGCGGGGTGCGTTCAGCTGCAGCGCGGCCAGGGCCCGCGATCGAGGTGGAAATGGTCGCGATGGGCGGCGTTGTACTCCGGCCCCAGCACGGCGCGGAAGAAGCGGCAGGCGCCGTCCCGGACCTCGCGCAGGAAGGCACCGTTCTCCCCCTGCCCCCAGTCGCGCGCCAGCCGGATCTCGCGCCCATTGGCCAGGGTGAAGCCGGCGACGTCGAGGGCATTGGCCGTGGCGTGCTCGCTGCGCCGCCCTTCGGCCCGGCCATAGACGTTGCGGCAGGCAAAGCTGCCGAGATGCTGCACCCGCACCACCCGGCTGCCGAAATGCCGCTCCGCCGCGGGCTGCAAGGCATGGCGCTCGAACATCTCCCAGGCGGCGGCGAGCGGGCAGGTCACCACAGGGCCGGCGGGTGCCAGGCTGGCCCCCTCGCCCACCAGCCGCAATGTGTTCTCCAGTGGGCAGCCCTCCTGGGAGGGGCGGTCGGGCAGCGGCGTGACCGTCAGGCCCGAGGCGGCGAAGGCGGCAAGGCAGGTCTCGGGCTGCCAGGCCATGCGGGCCAGCTTCCAGCCCGTCATCAGCGTGGGCGGGTCGCGGAAATCGAGCGGCGTCAGCGGGTCCCAGGCCGGCGGCGGGCGCCAGATGCCCGTGACATAAAGGACCACCAGGGTGAGGGGCACCATCAGCAGCGAGGAAACCAGGGCGCGGAGGAGCATGGCCTTGAGATGGCCCCCTCCTGCCCCGGGCGGAACCCTTTCCCCTTGCCCGGGCCGGCGCCTGCCGCGAAGCTGCGCCGGTTTCCAGCCTTTCAGGACCCTGACGCCATGCCCGTGCTGAACCGCATCGCCGATTTCCACGACGAGATGACCGCTTGGCGGCAGGACTTCCACCGGCACCCCGAGCTGGCTTTCGAGGAGGTGCGCACCAGCGGCATCGTTGCGGAGAAGCTGCGCGAATTCGGGGTGGACGAGGTCGTCACGGGCATCGCGAAGACCGGCGTGGTCGGCGTCATCCGCGGCAGCGCGCCAGGCGGGGCGATCGGCCTGCGCGCGGACATGGACGCGCTGCCGATCCATGAGCAGAGCGGCGTCCCCTATGCCTCCACCGCACCGGGCAAGATGCATGCCTGCGGGCATGACGGGCACACCACCATGTTGCTCGGCGCGGCGAGGTACCTGGCCGAGACCCGCAATTTCGCCGGCACCGTCTATGTCATTTTCCAGCCCGCCGAGGAGAGCGGCGGCGGCGGCGAGGTGATGGTCAAGGAAGGGCTGTTCGAGCGTTTCCCGATGGACCGCGTCTTCGGCATCCACAACTGGCCAAGCGTGCCGGAGGGCGAGTTCGTCTGGCGCGTCGGCCCGGTGATGGCGGCGGTGGCCGATATCGACATCACCATCACCGGTAAGGGCGCGCACGGCGCCATGCCGCACCAGGGCAACGACCCGGTGGTGATCGCGGCGCAGCTCGTCACCGCGCTGCAGTCCATCGTGGCGCGCAACATCGAGCCGGTGGAGGCGGGTGTCATCACCATCGGCAGCATCCAGGGCGGGCATGCCTTCAACGTCATCCCGGAAAGCGTGCGGCTGCACGGAACGGCGCGCTGGTTCAAGCCCGAGGTGGGCGACATGCTGGAGAAGAAGGTGACGGAGCTGGCCAGCGGCATCGCCACGGCCTTTGGCGCCACGGCCTCGGTGAAGTTCACCCGCATGTACCCGGCGACGGTGAACGAGGCCGAATCCACGGAACTCGCCATCCGTGCCGCCAGCGCCGTGGTGGGCGAGAACCGCGTCAGCGAGATGCCGAAGCCCACCATGGGCGGCGAGGACTTCGCCTTCATGCTGAACGAGAAGTCGGGCGCCTATCTGATGCTCGGCGGCGGCCGCCGCGAGGATGACCCGCAGGTGCACCACCCCCGCTACAACTTCAACGACGCCATCCTGCCGGTCGGCGCCAGCTTCTTCGCCACCCTGGCGGAGCAATTGCTGCCGCGCGGCTGATTCGGTGCGGCGCCGGGCAGACAAGCCCGCGCTTCGCCCGCATAGTGTCCCCGGACCTGGCATCCGGGGGAAGTACCGTATGAGTCGCTCGCTCCGCCTCGCCCTCACCGGCGACAGCATTCTCCAGCGCCGGCTGCTCAGCCGCACCGACCCGGTGCTGCGGCCGCTGTTCGACCGCATCCGCGAGGCGGACGTCGCGTTCACGAACCTGGAGGTGCTGGCGAACGACTTCCGCGGCGACCCGGCGGTGGAAAGCGGCGGATCGCATTTCGGCGCGCATTCCTGGGTGCTGGACGAGCTGCGCGAGGCGGGTTTCGACCTCTTCGCCGCCGCCACCAACCACTGCCTGGACTACAGCATCTCCGGCTTGCTCCACACGATGGAGGCGCTGGACATGCGCGGTCTCTGCTATGCCGGCATCGGCCGCAACCTGGAGGATGCGCGCCGACCGGCCTATCTGACGCATCCGCAAGGCACCGTCGCGCTGCTTTCCTGCTGCTCCACCTTCGCCAGCGGCCATGAGGCCGGCGTGCAGCGACCGGACATGCAGGGCCGCCCCGGCCTCAACCCGGTGCATGTCGAGACCATGCACGAGGTGACGGAGGCGCAGCTCGCCACACTGCGCGAGGTCGCCGAACAGCTCGGGCTGGAGCGGCAGCGGCAGCAGATCATCAAGCTCGGCTTCGGCTTCCCGCCGGAGGAAGGCGTGCTGCCGCTTGGCAAGATGAATTTCCGCGCCGCCGAGAAGGCCGCGCTGCGCACCAAGGCACGCGAGAAGGACGTGGAGGACATCGCCCGCTGGGTGCGCGAGGCGCGGATGGCGAGCGACCTCGTGCTGCTCAGCCTGCATGCGCATGAGCAGGGCGGGGACAAGGACCTGCCGGCGGAGTTCATCCCTGCCTTCGCCCGCCGCATGATCGACGAGGGCGCCGACCTGGTGGTGGGCCACGGGCCGCACCTGCTGCGCGGCATGGAGATCTACCGGGGCAAGCCGATCTTCTACAGCCTCGGCAACTTCATCGGGCAGAACGAGCTGGTGCCGCGCATCCCCGCGGATTCCTACGCCCGCTTCCGCGCCGCGCCGGAGCTGACGCCCATCGCCGTCTATCGCCAGCGCACCACGAACGACACCAAGGGCTTTCCCTCCGACCGCCGCTTCTGGGAATCCGTGGTGCCCTTCTGCACCTTCGAGGATGGCCGGCTGGTCGCGCTGGAGGTACACCCCATCAGCCTCGGGCTCGGCGAGAAGGCGCATCTGCGCGGCCGCCCGCGCCCGGCGGAAGGCGAGCAGGCCGCGCAGATCCTCGGCCGCTTCGCCGAGCTTTCCGCGCCCTTCGGCACCCGAATGGAAATCGGCGACGGCATCGCACGCATCGAGCTGCCCGCGGGTTGACGCCATCCCCCGGCGTCACGAAGCTGCGCGCCGGGAAAGCCAGACAGTCTCCTCAACGAACTCCAGGAAGGATACGGCATGTCCGCAGCCCTCCCCGCCTTTTCCCGCCGTACCCTGCTCGGCACCGGCGCCGCCCTGCTGGCGGCGCCACGGCTTGGCCGCGCCGAAGGGGCGCGCGTCCTGCGCTTCGTGCCGCAGGCCGACCTCGCGGTGCTGGACCCGGTCTTCACCACCGCCTCGGTCACCACCAACCACGCCTTCATGGTGTTCGACACCCTCTACGGGTCCGATCAGAACTACCAGCCGCACCCCCAGATGGTCGCCGGGCACAATGTCGAGGATGACGGCCTGACCTGGGTGATGACCCTGCGCGAGGGCCTGAAGTTCCACGACGGCGAGCCGGTGCGCGGGCGTGACGTGGTGGCCAGCCTCCGCCGCTGGGGCTCGCGCGACATGTTCGGGCAGGAGGTGCTCGCCGTCGCCAACGAGATCACCGCGCCGGACGACCGCACCATCCGCTTCCGCCTCAAGCACCCCTTCCCCACCCTGCCGATGGCGCTGGGCAAGGTCGGGCCGAACCTGCCGGTCATCATGCCGGAGCGGCTCGCTGCCACGCCCGCGACGAAGCAGGTGACGGAGATGGTGGGCAGCGGCCCCTACCGCTTCCTGGCCGATGAGCGCCTCGCCGGCGCCCGCGTCGCCTATGCGCGCTTCGAGGGCTATGTGCCGCGCCCGGATGGCACGACGAGCCGCACCGCCGGCCCGAAGATCGCCCATTTCGACCGTGTCGAGTGGAACGTCATCCCCGACCAGGCCACCGCTGCCGGCGCGCTGATGTCGGGCGAGGTGGACTGGGTGGAGAGCACCAGCAGCGACATCGCGCCCATGCTGCAGCGCAGCCGCGGCGTGAAGGTCAGCTACGGCGACGACTATTACGACACAATCCTGCGCTTCAACCAGCTCCACGCTCCCTTCAACAACCCGGCCATCCGTCGCGCCCTGCTCGGTGCGATCGACCAGAAGGAGATGATGCAGGCGGGCTACGGCACCGACCCTGAGGGCTGGAAGGCCGGCATCGGCTTCTTCAACCCGGAATCGCCGCTGGCGAACGACGCGGGGATGGAGGCGCTGAACGGCCCGCGCGACTACGAGAAGGTCAAGCGCGACCTCGCCACCGCCGGCTACAACGGCGAGAAGGTCGTGGTGCTCCAGGCCGAGGATTACCCGACGCTCCGCGCCCTGGCCGAGGTCTCGGCGCATGTCATGCGGCAGGTTGGCATGAACGTGGAGACGCAGAGCGGCGACTGGGGCACCGTCAGCCAGCGGCGCTCCAATCGCGAACCGCTGGACAAGGGCGGCTGGAGCGCCTTCTGCACCGGGCTCAGCGCCACGCTCGATCCGGCCGGGCATCTCGGTCTGCGCGCCAATGGCGCCAAGGCCTGGTTCGGCTGGCCCGACAGCCCGAAGCTGGAGGAACTGCGCGAGGAGTGGTTCGCCGGCAAGGACCTCGCCGCGCAGAAGCAGACCGCGCGCGAGATCCAGCTCCAGGCCTTCCAGGACGTTCCCTATATCCCGCTCGGCTCCTATCGCCGCCTGCAGGCCAGCCGCACCAACCTGACGGATTTCCCGACGGGCGCCGCCTATTTCTGGGGCGTGCGGCGGAGCTGAGTCCGGACGGTCCGCGGCCGGTGCGCTACAGTGGTGCACCGGTCGCGGCAGGCGCCGCCCGGGCGACAGGACGGGAACCGAGGGCATGTGCGGGCGCTATTTCCTTCAGCGCGATCCGGTTGGGCTGGCGGCCTATTTCGGGACAGAGAACCCGCTGCCCAACCACCCGCCCTCCTGGAACGTCGCACCGACTCAGGATTCGCTGGTGGTGCGGCGCAATCCGGAGACTGGCGCCCGCCATCTGGACGCGCTGCGCTGGGGATTGGTGCCGCGCTGGGCCAAGGATGCCTCGGGCGGCGCGAAGCTGATGAACGCACGGGCCGAAGGAGTGGCGGAAAAGCCCTCCTTCCGCGATGCCTTCGCCAGGCGCCGCTGCCTTGTGCCTTTGGACGGCTTCTATGAGTGGCGGCAGGAAGGTGCGCGCAAGCAGCCCTATGCCGTTGCGCTGGCGAATGGCGAGCCCATGGCGCTGGCCGGTCTCTGGGAGGGCTGGAAGCAGCCGGACGGCACCTGGCTGCGGACCTACAGCATCATCACCGGCGAGGCGAACGCCAAGCAGGCGCTGGTGCATCACCGCATGCCCATCATTCTCGGCCGCGCCGACTGGCCGGCCTGGCTGGGCGAGGAACCGGCCGAACCGCCGGACCTGCTGGCCCTGCTGCGACCCTGCCCTCCCGAATGGCTGGCCTCCTGGCCCATCGCGGCACGCGTCGGCAAGGTGGCGGAGAACGACGCCGGGTTGCTCGCCCGCGATCCCGAGGCCAACCCGCCACCCGAACTGGATGACCCGCCGGTCTACTGAGGCGTGGCGCTCAGGAGCCGCGATAGGTGCTGAAGGACCAGGGGGAGCAGAGCAGCGGCACGTGATAGTGCCCCTGCCCCTCGGCCAGCCCGACATTCAGCGTCACCACGTCGAGGAAGCGCTCTGGAGGGGCCAGCTCAACCTTGCGCGGCTCGGGCAGCGGGTCGAGCAGCCGCAGCTCGGCGGCCGGCTCCGGCGCCTTCACCCGCGTTTCCAACCCGCGCGCCGCGAAGTAGTCGCCGATGGCGAAGCGCAGCTCATAGCGGCCCGCGCGGAACTGGGCGGCATCCATCAGCGCGACGTCGGTGCGGCCATCGGCATTCGTCACCGCGCGGGTGACGAGTTCCGGCTCCGGCCCCATCCGCCAGAGTTCGACAGCCACCCCCTCGGCAGGGTAACCCTCGGCGGTGTTCAGCACATGGGTGGTCAGCGCGCCGGGCTTCATCGCGTCACTCCGCAGCGTCGGCCAGCAGTTCCTGCGGAATGGTGGAGGTCAGTTCCGCCACGTCATAGTCCCGCAGCGCGGCCAGATGGGCCTCGGCATCCTCGCGCCAGAGGGCCCGACAGAGCCCGTCCACCAGCCGCGGGACGCCATACTTCATGCCGCTGATACTGGCCCCCGAGAGGCCCATGGACAAGGTGGCCGCATAGGTCATGCAGTGGATGTGGCGCAGCATCGGCGCCGCGCCGGGTGTCTTCTCCTGGAAGGCGAAATCGTCCGAGAGATAGGGCGAGGCGCCGCAGAGCGCGCTCTCCTCGCCGGGCGGCGGGGTGAAGGCGTCGCGCCAGAGTCGGATCTGCGGTGCGAAGGGCGCGAGTTCCGGCCGCAGCGCGAGGTCGAAGGTGAAGCCGGTGCCGAGGATCACCGCATCGGCGCGGAAGCTGCCGCGGGGGGTGGCGAGTTCCACCTCCTCGCCTGCCATGCCTGCGCCCTCGACCGGCGCTCCCATGACGAGGCGGAAGCGAGGGTCATCCACCACGCGGTTCCAGCTTTCCTGCGGCGGTGGCTGGTTCAGCTCGAAGATGTGCCGGGTGAAGCGCCATTTCAGCAGGTCCGGCAGGGCGTGGTACTGGCCGAGATAGCCGGCCTGCTCCATCCAGCGAAACGGATTGACGCGCGGCATCCGGCGGCGGCGCACCACCATGGTGGCCTCGGCGGCGCCGGCCTCCAGCGCCACGGCGAGGTTGTCGAAGGCCGAGGCACCGGCCCCCACCACGATCAGCCGCTTGCCGGCGAGCGAGGCGAAGTCGATGCCCTGGACCGTGTGCAGCACGCGGCCTGGTGGCAGGGTGTCGAAGGGCGGCGGCAGCAGCCAGGCGCCGGAGCCGTCCATGCCGGTGGCCAGCACCAGCTTGCGGGCACGCACCACCTGCTCGCCGGCAGGGGTGGCGAAGCGCAGTTCCAGCAGCCCGGTCGCCGCCTCCTGCCCGATGGCCAGCAGATCGTGCTCGTGCCGCACCGGCAGGGCCAGCACCGCCGCGTACCAGTCGAGGTAGCGCTGCCAGTCCTCGCGGCCGATCTTGTGCAGGTTCTCCCACGCCTCGGCACCGTCGCGCGCGGTGAAGAAGGCGCGCGGCGTCAGCGCGGGAATGCCGAGATCGGGGCCGGTGACGTGCTTCGGCGTGCGCAGCGTGCGCATCCGGGCGAAGGTGGTCCAGACGCCGGTGCCGCCGGGCGGCGCGCGGTCGAAGATGGCGACATTCTCCACCTTCTGCCGGCGCAGGCCGAAGGCGGTGGCCAGCCCTGTCTGCCCGGCGCCGAGGATGGCGACATCCAGCACGCCCTCGCCGCGTGGCGGCACCCAGGCCCGCGCGGGATAGTCCAGCAAGGCGAGCTGCCGCCGGACCTCCTTCTCCAGTTCGGCAAGGGCGTTGGCCATGGCGGGGTTCGCTCCCAGGCGGCGGAGGGGCGGCCATGCTGCTGCGCACAACCGCCCCGCAGCATGCCGCGCGCCGCGCCCCCGCCGCAAGTGCGCCTTCAGCTCAGTCGATCCGCAGGCCGGTCCGGTCCACCACCTTCTGGAAGAGCGCGAACTGCGCCGTCAGGAAGCTCCTCGTCGATTCCAGGGTGCTGCCGTTGCTCGGGTCGGTGCCGCTGGTGGAGAGCCGCTCGCGCACCGCCGGTTCCTGCAACGCCGCGTTGGCGGCGCGGTTCAACGCTTCCGCGACCTCGGCCGGGATGCCCTTGGGTGCCACCATCGCCGTCCAGGTGGACAGCTCGTAGCCCGGCACCCCGGCTTCGGCGAGGGTCGGTACATCCGGAAAATTCGGGTCGCGCGCGGTGGTCGTGACGGCGAGCAGGGTCAGCGCGCCATCCCGGATCTGCCCGACGATCGAGGCAATCTGGTCGATCGCGAAGGCCACCTCCTGCTTGATCAGCGCCTCCGCCACCGAGCTGCCGCCGCGGTAGGGGATGTGGTTGGCCGGGGCCTCGGCCATGCTGCAGAACAGCGCCGAGGCGAGGTGCGAGACGCCGCCGACGCCGGAGCTGGCGTACCCATCCGCCCCATCGCCTTTCTTCAGTTTCGCGATCAGCTCCGGCACGCTGCGGATGCCCGAGGCCGCCGGCACCACCAGCCCCATGGCGCTGGTGCCGATGATGGCGATCGGGGTGAAGTCCTCTGCCGGGTTGTAGGGCGCCACCTTGGGCTGCGCCGCCGGCGCCACCGCCAGGGTGGAGGCCGAGCCGACGAGAAGCGTATAGCCGTCCGGCTTGGCACGCCGGACATACTCCGCGCCCAGCGCGCTGCCGGCGCCGGGCTTGTTCTCCACCACCGCTCGCCCGTCGCCGCCGAGATGCGGCCCCATGCGGTCCGCCATCAGCCGGCCGGCGAGGTCGGTGGCGCCACCCGGCGCGAAGGGCACGATGACGGAGAGAGGCCGGTCCGGGAAGGTGGCGGCACTGGCCGGGCGCGCACCCAGCGCCAGCGCGGTGCCCGCAAGGCCAAGGCCGGCGAAGGCGCGGCGACCCAGGACAGTGCCATGCGGCAAGGCGCAGCTGTCGCCCGGTGGCAGGGCGGGGCCGGAGGGAGTGCGGGGCATGGACGTTTCCGTTTCTTAGATTTCCGAGGTGCAATGTTTCCGTCGCCCAAAGACCAAGTCAACAAGATTGTCGACAATACGTGGACCGCCTATGCTGCTCTTGTCTGGGCCGCCTGGAGGCCCCTTCCCCCCGAGCCGGAGGACTGGAGGCATGGCCGAGCCCGCCCGCACCGACGCGCCGGCCGCGCTGCTTCCCGCTGTCGTCGCCGCCCTGGAGGAGGACATCGTCCTCGGGCAGCTCCATCCGCGCGAGCGGCTGATCGAGGAGGAGCTGGCCGCCCGCTTCGGCGCCACCCGCCACACCATCCGGCAGGCCTTGGCGGAACTGGAGCGCATGGGGTTGATCGAGCGCATCCCCAATCGCGGCGCGCTGGTGAAGGCCTATAGCCTGGCCGAGGTGGAGCAGCTCTATGCGCTCCGCGGGCTGCTGGAGACGCAGGCGGCGCAGCAGATCCCCCTCCCTCTCGCTGCGGGGGCGCTGGAGACCCTGCGGGAGGTCCAGGCACGCCACGATGCCGCCGTGGAATCCGGCGATCCGCGCGCCGCCTTCCGTGCCAATATCGCCTTCCACCGCGCGCTCTTCCTCGGCTGCGGGAACGTCTTCCTGGCCGGCGTCATCGAGGATCTGGCGCTGCGGGCGCACGGTATCCGCTTCGCCTCCCTCGCCGAGCCGCAACGCCTCGCCCAGGCACGGGCGGAACACCATGCCATTCTTGCCGCGCTGGAAAGCGGCGACCGCGCGGCGCTGGTCCGCCTTTGCGGCGAGCACCTGCTGCCCTCGAAGGAAGCCTATCTGCGTGCCCAGGGCCGCTTCCTGGCCTGAGCCCGCCACATTCCCTGCACCCGGAGGAAACCCCTGCCATGACCGATACCACCCCTGAGCCACACGGCCTCACCCGTGGCCTCACCAACTACGGCGACCGCGATTTTGCCCGGTACCTGCGGCTCTCCATGGCGCGCTCCATGGGGCTGTCCACCAACCTGCTGAAGAAGCCGGTGGTGGGCATCGCCGCCACCTATTCCGAGTTCAACAACTGCCACCGCCTGGTGCCGGAGCTGGTCGCCGCCGTGAAGCGGGGCGTGCTGGCGGCGGGTGGCCTGCCGCTGGAATTTCCCACCATCTCGCTCGGAGAGGTCTTCCTGAACCCGACCAGCCTGGTCTTCCGCAACCTGATGGCCATGGACACCGAGGAGATGGTGCGCGGCCAGCCGATGGACGCGGTGGTGCTGGTCGGCGGCTGCGACAAGACGGTGCCGGCGCAGCTCATGGGCGCCGTCTCCGCGAATGTGCCGGCCATCCAGGTCGTCACCGGGCCGATGATGACCGGCCGCTGGCGCGGTGAGCGGCTCGGCGCCTGCACCGATTGCCGCCGCTTCTGGGCCAAGTTCCGCGCCGGCGAGATCGACGCCGAGACCATCGAGGAGGTTGAGGGCAACCTCGCCACCACGGCCGGCACCTGCGCGGTGATGGGCACCGCCAGCACCATGGCCTCGCTGGCCGAGGCGCTGGGCATGATGCTGCCAGGCACCGCCGCCATCCCCGCCGTGCATGCCGACCGCATCCGAGCCGCCGAGGCCTCCGGCACCGCCGCGATGATGCTGGCGACGAAGAAGCTCCGCCCGGACCAGATCATCACCGAGAAGTCGGTGGAGAACGCGCTGCGCGTGCTGCTGGCGATCGGCGGCTCGACCAATGCCATCATTCACCTGACCGCCATCGCCGGCCGCGCCGGCATCAAGGTGGACCTGAACCGGCTCAACGAGTTGTCCGACACCACCCCCGTGCTGGTGGACCTGAAGCCGACCGGCCCCTTCTACATGGAGGACCTGCACGTGGCGGGCGGCATCGGCGCGGTGCTGCGCGAGCTGAAGCCGCTGCTGCACCTGGACGCCATGACCGTCACCGGCGAGACGCTGGGCGAGCGGCTGGCGGCCGAGCCGGGCTTCGTGGACCGCGCCGTCGTCCGCCCGCTGGAGGAGCCGCTGCAGCCGGAGGGGGGCCTCGTGGCGCTGTTCGGCTCGCTGGCGCCGCGCGGCGCCATCCTCAAGCGCGCCGCCGCCGATCCGAAGCTGTTCGAGAAGGAGGCTCGCGCCGTCGTCTTCACCTCGCTGGAGGACCTCGCGGACCGTATCGACAGCCCGGACCTCGACGTCACGGCGGACGACTTCCTGGTGCTGCAGAACGCCGGCCCGCTCTCGCCTTCCGGCATGCCCGAGGCGGGCTACCTGCCCATCCCGAGCAAGCTGGCGCGGGCGGGGGTGAAGGACATGGTGCGTATCTCCGATGCCCGCATGTCCGGCACGGCCTATGGCACCATCGTGCTGCACGTCTCGCCGGACGCCGCCTCGGGCGGGCCGCTCGGCCTGGTGCGCAACGGCGACCGTATCCGCCTCTCGGTGAAGAACCGCCGGATCGACCTGCTGGTGGACGATGCCGAGCTGGCGCGCCGCCGCACCGAGATGGGCGATGCCGGCCCGGCCCGGCCGAAGCGCGGCTATGCCCGGCTCTACAAGGACCAGGTGCTGCAGGCCGACGAGGGCTGCGACCTCGACTTCCTGCGCGCCGAGCCGCAGCGCGACTGAGGGCATGGGGTGCCGCCGGCGGGGTGGGAACGCATCCCACCCTGCGGTAGCGCGTTGCACGGGACGGACCCCGAGGGAGACGCCCTGATGAAGCTGCCGATCCTGCCCGTGCTGATGGCCACCGCCAGCTTGGCCGCCTGCGCCCCCGCTCCCTATCACGAGTATGGCGGTCCACCGCCTGGCCGCCGCCCTGTGGCGGTCTATGCACCCCCTCCACGCGGACCGGCCGCTCCCCCGCCCGGCTGGCACGCGGACCGCCGGGAGGGCTGGCGCGATCAACGCGATGCCCAGCGCGACTGGCGTGACGCCCAGCGGGATCGCCGCGACGCGGCGCGGGATCGGCGGGACGAGATGCGTGACCGCCGCGAAGCCGAACGGGACTGGCATGAGGCGCAACGCGACCGGCGCGATGCGGCGCGGGACCGCCGGGACGAGATGCGCGACGGCCGCTGGAACTGACCGCCGCTTCCCAAGGGCCGCCGTGCCCTGGCACCCTCTTGCCTTCAGCGCGCCAGGCCGCCATCTCTTCCCCGCCCTGAAGGGACGACCCTTCCGCTCGCCAAGGGCTGCCGCGTGGACGACCTCGCACAGCACAGGAGGTCGTCATGGCGTGGCTGACTCTTTTCTTCGCTGGCCTGTTCGAGATCGGCTGGGCGGTCGGGCTGAAATACACTCAAGGTTTCACCCGCCTCGTCCCGACCCTGTTCACGGTGCTCAGCATGGTGGCCAGCCTCGGCCTGCTCGGACTGGCCTTGCGTACGCTGCCACTCGGCACCGCCTATGCGGTCTGGACCGGCATCGGCACGCTCGGCACGGCGCTGCTGGGCATCATGCTCTTCGGTGAGGCCGTCACGCTGGCGCGGCTCATCCCCATTGCGCTGATCGCGGCCGGAATCGTCGGGCTGAAGCTGGCCGGCTGAGCCGTTCGGGCGGTTGCTTTCGCCGCCGCCCCTGTCAGGAATGGGTCCTCATTCCCCCGAATGGCAGGACTGGCGACCGATGACCGACCGCGTGGCACCCAACCTGATCTCCGCCGTGGATGAGGCCCGCCACTGGGCAAGGCTGATGGAAATGGCCGAACTGGGCGCCATCCCGGGCCCGACGCCGGAGGACCCCGGCGTCAACCGCGCCTGCCTCACCCCGCTCGACCGCATCGCGCGCCGCAAGCTGATCGGCTGGGGCGCCGAGATCGGCCTCACCGCCGCGGTGGACGAAATGGGCAACCTGTTCCTGCGCCACGAAGGTCAAGACCCCGCCGCCGCGCCCGTGCTGACCGGCAGCCACATGGACACGCAGCCCAATGGCGGCCGATTCGACGGCATCTGGGGCGTTCTGGCGGGGCTGGAGGCCGTGCAGGCCATCCGCGCCGCCGGCATCGCCACGAAGCGGCCGATCGAGATCGTCGCCTGGACGAATGAGGAGGGCGGCCGCTTCGCACCGGGCTGCATGGGCAGCATGGCCTGGTCCGGCTACGCGGCGCCGGACACCTGGGACGCGGTGAAGGACCCGGAGGGCATCACCTTCCGCGCCGCGCTGGAAGAGCATCTCGCGGCTGAGGCGGACCTCCCGCGCCGGCCGCTCGGCGGCAAGCCGCACGCCTATGTCGAGTGCCATATCGAGCAGGGGCCGCGCCTGGAGGCGGAGGGGCTGGACATCGGCATCGTCACGGGCATCCAGGGTAGCCGCTGGTTCGTGGTGGAGCTGACCGGCAAGACCGACCATGCCGGCACCACGCCGCTGGCGCTGCGGCAGGACGCGGTGCAGGACATGGTCCGCGCCATCAACGCGCTGAACCTCCTGACACGCGACCCGAAGGACGTGCTGCGCTTCACCGTTGGCCGCATCGAGGTGTCGCCCAACACCTCCAACACCGTCGCGGACAAGGTGCGCTTCACCATCGACCTGCGCCACCCCGAGAAGGAGGTGCTGCTGGCGCGCGGCGACGCCATCGCCGGCGTGGTGCAGGCGGCGGTGCGCAACTGCAAGGTAGTGGTGACGGAGCGCTTCCACGCCATGCCCACCGAGTTCCAGCCGGAGGTGCCGGCGGCGGTGGAGCGCGCCGCCGCGGCGCAGGGGCTGAAAGCCGTTCGCATGCCCTCCGGCGCCTTCCACGACGCGCAGTTCCTGGTGCCGGTCTGCCCGACAGGGATGATCTTCGTGCCTTGCCGGAACGGCGTCAGCCATCATCCGGCGGAATATTCCCGGCCCGACCAACTGGCGGCTGGCACGCGCGCCCTGGCGGCCACGCTGGTGGATCTGGCGAGCGGCTGAGCCTTGCGCAGTGCGGCCGGGCGTTCAGCGCCCGCCGCTGCGCTGGTCCTGCAGCTTGGCTTCCAGCCGCTTCAGCACGGCGGTGCAGGGCGCCAGTTCGGCATCGCTGAGGCCGTCCAGCAGCGCGTGCTCGATGGCTTTCAGCCGCGCCTCGATCCGGGCCACGGCGGCGCGGCCAGCGTCGGTGAGGAGAAGGCGATGAGCGCGGCGATCGGCGGTGTCGGCGGCACGCCGCATCAGGCCCTGGGCGCAGAGGGCATCCAGCAACCGGACCAGGCTGGGCCCCTCGATCCCCATCAGGGCGGCGAGATCCTTCTGGCGCATCCCCTCCCCACCGCGCTGCAGCCACAGCAGGGCGCGCCAGCCGGCGCCGGAGAAGGCGGATCTCTGGATCTCCGCATCCACCGCCTGGCGCCATAGCCGGCCGAGAAGGAGCAGCCGCAGGCCAAAGCCCGCCCGCGGATCCGGATCTTCAAAGGTCATGCAATTAGATAGGAACCTATCTATCGACCCTGCAAGACCTTGCCCGGAAGAGGCCGCCTCACCAGCGGCGCGGCGGTCCGCAGTCCAGATGCACGAAGCCATCGCGCCGGTAGAGGCCGACGCCCCCCACCTGCATCCGCGCCGCCAGCCGGGCCACGCCATAGGGGTCGGAGCCCGGCAGGCGGAAGTCGGCGGCCATGCCGGACATGTGCAGGCTGACTGCGGAAACGCGGTTGGTGCGCAGCGCGCCGTTGCGCTCCGGTGTCCGGTAGCCGCTGGAGATCTGGTAGAATTCCTCACTCCCCAGGCCCTCCGCGACGGCGTGCAGCACGTCGAAGAGGCGCGGGTCCATCGGCGTCACCTCGGCCGCGGAGAGGTCGCGGAACACCCAGTCCAGCTTGTGCAGCGCATCCCGGTCGTAGCGGCCGTCACGGAAATAGACGCCGTCGAAGCTGTCCTCGGTCAGCACGCGCTGCACCCGCAGCGCGCGGATGGGGGGCAGCGCCGGCATGGCCTTGGCCGTCCCCGGCACGGCCGCGCAGGCCAGCAGGCCGAGGCCGGCCGTGATCACCTCACGCCGGCTCGCCATGGCAGGATCGCAGCAGGGGCAGGAATCGGACTTGAAGCGGAAGGGCATTATTGAACCGAAGCCGTGGAGGAGGTTGGGGCGGGGTTCTGGGGAGCGGTGCGCACCGGCGTCACCTCGCGCCGCGCGACCGTGGGGGCCGGCGCCGGGCTGCGCGCCACCGGCGGCGGCAGCGGCTGCCGGGAATCGAGGAGTTGCAGATAGGCGGCGTCGAGCCCGTAGATGTCGGGCAGGATGCGGACCTGGCCGCGATCGACCACCACCGTCTCATAGGCCAGCCGCACCGGGAGCGGGCGCGGCAGGCCGACGAAGCTGGTCTGCCGGCTGTCCAGCGCCTTCTCCGCCTTGGCGCGGTCCCAGCCGGGAATGCCGGCGAGCACGAGGTCGAGCAACTCCATCGGCTGGCTCAGCCGGATGCAGCCGGACGAGAGCGCGCGACCGGCGCGGCTGAACAGGTGCCGGTCCGGCGTGTCGTGCAGATAGATGTCCTCGCCGTTCGGCATGACGAACTTCAGCCGGCCCAGGGCGCTGACGTCGCTCGCATCCTGCCGTATGAGGTATGGGAAGTGCTTCGGGTCCACGCTGGCCCAGTTGACCGTCATGGGGTCGATCTCGACCCGTTCGCCGCCGATCACCTGATAGACCCGGAAGCCCTTCTCCATCATCGCGCGCGGGTCGCGGCGGAAGCGCGGCAGGAGATCCTCGCGGGCATTGCGTTCGGGCACGCCCCAGGGCGGATTGAACTGCACCGCCGTCATCTTCACCGCGAGCGGCGGCGTCTGACGATCCAGCTTCCCCACGATCACCGGCATGTCCAACAGGACCTGCGTGCCCTCCACCATCCAGAGGCGGAATTCGGGGATGTTGACTTCCACCCGCCGCCCGGCCGGAGCGGGTGCTATGCCGCGGCGCATGTCCATCGCCACGCGGATCTGGTTCATCCAGGCCGAGGCCGGGCGGTTCAGCAGCCGCAGGGTGGATGGGCCGACGCGCCCGTCCGGCTCCAGGCCGCAGGCAAGCTGCCAGCGGCGCACCGCCGCCTCCAGCGCGGGGTCATAGAGCGGGCCGGCATCTTCCGCCGCCGCGAGTTCCGGGTCCTGACCCTGTAGGCGGGCACGCAGGGCAGGAACGCGCTGCGGGTCCTCCATGCCGGGGTCCAGCGTGTCGCCGGATGGGATGGTGGGCCAGCCACCGGCCTCCACGCGGGCGCGGGCGTGCTGCAGGGCCAACCGCAGCGCCGGCATGTCGGGGTGCTGCAGGGCGGCGCGCTCGATGACCTCAGCGGGCTCGGCGCTGCTGCGGAGCGCGGCGAGCCATTGCGGCAGGCGCTGCGCAGCCGGTGCGCGGCGAATGTCCGGCCGGCCCGGCAGTTCCGCCACGCGCCCGAGCACCAGGTCGGTCAACGCGGCCGAGGCCGCCGCATAGAGCGCCTTGGCATGGCCTGCGGCATCGCTGCCTGCCAGGGCATCGGCCGGGATGTCGTAGAGGCGCGGCAAGAGGCCGTCGGCGTCCAGGGCGCGAAGCCGGGCCGCCAGGCGGAGCAATGCCTCCGTCCCGGGCCGCGCCGCGGGCGCCACCGGACCGGCCAAGGCCGGCAGCGGCAGGGCTGCGGCAAGGAGAAGGGCGTTCAGGTCTCTCCGGCGCATGCGCCCCGTCTTACAGGCGGCATCACGGGGCCGCCAGTGTTGATATACCGCTGTTACATCCCGCCTGAACGGCTTGTTTTCGCAACGGAGCGCAGCAAGCTCAAGCCTTGCCGCCCTTCAGCACAGCGAAGGGATTGCGGCGTGGCGGCCCCTCCTCCTCATCCTCCCGCACCTCGGCCGGCAAGGCGGCGCCCGGCGCGCGCGGATAAGGGTCGAGCGCCAGGGAGAGCTGCTCCGCCAGCGCCTCGCCCAGTTCCAGCACGTTCCGCTCGGTCGGGATCTCATCCGGCCCTTCGGGGTCGTCGCCCGGCTCCTCCCCAGCGGCCAGGAAACGCAGGTCCACCGCCTCCTCGACGCTCTGCGCCACCGGCTCCAGTGTCACCACACAGGACTGCACCACGCGCGCCGAGAGACGGCCGCGCACGCGGATTGCGTTGTTGCCCTCCAGGCGCAGCTCCAGTTCGGCGCTGAAGGCCTCGACGGCCGGGATGCCGAAGCGCTCGGCCAGCGCGGCGCATTCCTCCGGCGAGGCCCGCAGGCTCTGCCGCCGGCCTTCCTGGCCAATCGCGGCCCAGGGAAGCGTGCGGGAGAATTCGGGAGCGACGGTCATGCGGCCTCCTGCTCGGGTGCGGGGAACTGCGCCACGCCACCGAGCATGGCCTCCAGGCCCTGCCCTGCCAGTGCGGCATCCGCCATGAAGGCGAAGTCGGCCAGGCGGCGCACGCCGGGCGCCTCGGCCGGCTGCTCGCCGCGCCAGACATTCCGCGCCAGCGCCTCCGCCAAGCCGGCACGATCCCCGGCGGCGAGCGCGACTTCATAGGCCTGCGCGCGGCCGTGGAAGGCCTCCCACATGTTCTTCACCCGACGGGCGATGGACATGTCGCCCACCCCCATCTCCCGCAGGCTGAAGTCCATGTCGGCGAACATGGCGTCGAACACCGCCTGGGCCAGCGCGGGGCCACGCGGGTCCGCATCGCGGTGCAGGCGGCGGATCAACAACCCGACATGCAGGGCTATCAGGTCGAACCGGCCGTCCAGCGTGTCCGGCACGCCGATCCCGGCGAAGAAGGCCGGGTGCCGCGCCGCCTGCACGGCGGCGGTGTAGAGTTCGAAGCCCTGCCGCTCATGCGGCTTGCGTCGGAACAGGCCGAACAGGCCCATGGTCGGTGCGGCTCCTGGCGCTCCTGTCGCGAGCGCCGGTTGACCCCGGTGCGGGGCGGTGGCAATCGACCGTGCAGATGGACCGCAACCCCGCGCTGGTCAATCCGCGGAGCGCCGGCTCCCGGGCCAGGCGGGACATTCGTCAGCAAGGAATCGGGGCGCCCGTGAGCTTCAGCCGCACCACCCGCAGCAAGACCCGCCCGCAACCGCGCCGCGCCGCGCGCGCCGGGCTGGTGGCCCTGGCCGTCGCCCTCGCCGCGCCGCTGGCCGGCTGCTCCTTCTTCCAGGCGGCTCCCGTCCAGCGCGGCAACCGCGCCGATCCGGAGCTGGTGGCGCAGCTCACCCCCGGCGTCTCGACCAAGAGCGACGTCGAGGCGCTGCTCGGCTCGCCCACGGCCACCGGCACCTTCGACCGGAACTCCTGGTACTACATCAGCTCGGTCACGCGCATGCAGCCGGCCAGCAATCCGTCTTCCGAGAACCAGCGCGTCGTCGCCCTGAGCTTCGACGAGAACGGTGTGCTGCGGAACGTGGAGCAGCGCGGGCCGGACGACATGAAGAGCGTCAGCATGGTGGACCGCACCACGCCGGTGCCCGGCACCGAGCGGACGCTGTTGCAGGCGCTGTTCGGCAATATCGGCCGGGTCGGCGCCGGCAACCTGGGTGCCGACACCAGCCCGGGCGGCGGCCCGGGCCGGTAAGCGGAACCCCCGCCACCAGCGGCGCGGAAGGGGGAGGCTTTCCCCCTTCCCCAGCCTGGCAGCCATGCCCGCGCCATCAGGGCGCCATGCGGCGCAGCGGAACCCTCTCTGTCCGCAGCGCCTCCGGCCAGCCGACATAGCGCTCGACCAACACCAGCCCGACCGAGAGCGCTAGCGCCGCCAACATGGCGATCGCCGCCCGGCGGGAGGGCGGCCGGTGCACCAGCCGCCACATCAGGATACCGAGGCGCAGCAGCGGCCCCACGCCGCCTCAGCCGACGCGGCGGGTCAGCGTCCGCAGGGTGACGAACTCCTCCGCCGCCGTCGGATGGATGCCGATGGTGCGGTCGAAATCCTCCTTGGTGGCACCGGCGACGACAGCCACCGCGATGCCCTGCATGATCTCCGCCGCGTCCTCGCCCAGCATATGGGCGCCGAGCACCCGGCGGGTGCGGGCGGAGACGACCAGCTTCATCAGCGTCTTGCGCGGCTGCTTGCTGATCGTGTGCCGCATCGGGGTGAAGCGGGCCATGTAGATCTCGGTGGGGCCCTGCTGCGCGGCCGCCTCCTCCGTCAGCCCGACCATGGCGGCGGGCGGCGAGGTGAAGATCGCCGTCGGCACGTTCTGGAAGCTGGCCCGGCGCGGGTTGCTGCCGAACAGCGTGTCGGCCAGGGCGTGGCCCACGGCGGTCGCCACCGGGGTCAGGTTGAGCTGGTCCGTCACGTCGCCGATGGCGAAGATATGCTGGCGGGTGGTGGCCTGCTCGACCGTCACCGGCACGCAGCCGGACTTGCCCAGCGAAATGCCGACCCGCTCCAGCCCCAGCCCGGCCGTGTTCGGCACCCGGCCGGTGGCGAACATCACCTGGCTTGTCTCCAGTTCCAGTCCTGCATCGGTGGTGACCTTCAGGCCGCCCGCAACCTTATCCAGCCGCGCCGGGGTGTGGCCGGGATGCAGGCGGATGCCGAGGTTCATGAGCGCCTCGGCCATTGCCTCGCGCAGGTCGCCATCCATGCCGCGCAACGGAAGCTCCTGGCGGTAGATCAGGTCCACCTCCGCTCCCAGCCCGCGCAACAGGCAGGCGAACTCCAACGCGATATAGCCGCTGCCGACCACCACGATGCGGTCCGGGCAGGACTTCAGGGTGAAGAGGTCGTCGGAGACCAGCCCCAGCTCGGCGCCCGGGATCTCCGGCCGCATCGGCTTTCCACCGACGGCGATGACGATGCGCTCGGCAGTCATGCGCTGGCCGCCGACATCCAGGGTATGGTCGTCGATGAAGCTGGCGCGTGCCTCGAAGGTGGTGACGCCGGCATTGCCGAGCAGCCGGCCATAGATGCCGTTCAGCCGCGCCACCTCGGCATCGCGCGCGGCGGCGAGCCTCGCCCAGTCATGCGCGCCGGCCTGCATCTCGTTCCAGCCGAAGGCCGGCGCCTCCTTCGCCCATTCGCCGTATTCGGCGGCATGGACCATGATCTTCTTCGGCACGCAGCCGACATTGACGCAGGTGCCGCCCCAGAAGCGCTCCTCCGCCACGCCCACCCGCGCGCCATGACCTGCCGCGATGCGGCCGCAGCGCACGCCACCGGAACCGCCGCCGATGACGAAGAGGTCGAAATCATAGTCGGGCATCGCGGCGTCCTTCTGCGGGTGGTGAGCGCAAGAAGGGCAGCCGCAAGGCTTCCGTCAAGCGGCCAGGAGAAGCAGCGCCTCTCCTGGCCGCTCTCTCCCCGCTATCAGCCGCCGATGCCGCCGAGCGCGAGGTACTTGGTCTCAAGGTATTCCTCGATGCCGTGGCTGCTGCCCTCGCGGCCCAGGCCGGACTGCTTGAAGCCGCCGAACGGCGCCTCGGCGGTCGAGATGATGCCCTCGTTGATGCCAATGATGCCGTATTCCAACGCCTCGGCGACGCGGAAGATCCGGCCGACATCCCGCGAATAGAAATAGGCGGCGAGGCCGAACTCCGTGTCGTTGGCGAGCTTGATGGCCTCCTCCTCCGTCTTGAAGCGGAAGAGCGGCGCCACCGGGCCGAAGGTCTCCTCGCGGAAGATCACCGCGTCATGCGGCACGTTGGCCAGCACGGTCGGCTGGAAGAAGTTGCCGCCCTTGTCGTGCGGCTTGCCGCCGGTGACGATGCTGGCGCCCTTGGACAGGGCGTCGGCAATGTGGTCCTGCACCTTCTTCACCGCGTCGGCATTGATCAGCGGGCCCTGGGTGACCCCCTCCTCCATGCCGTTGCCGACCTTCAGCTTCTCCACCGCCGCCTTCAGCTTCTGGCTGAACGCGTCATAGACCCCCTCCTGCACCAGGACACGGTTGGCGCAGACGCAGGTCTGTCCGGTGTTGCGGTACTTCGACGCGATGGCGCCCTGCACCGCCGCGTCCAGATCGGCATCGTCGAAGACGATGAAGGGCGCGTTGCCGCCCAGTTCCATCGAGGTCTTCTTGATGGTCTGGGCGCACTGCTCCAGCAGCACCCGGCCAACTTCGGTCGAGCCGGTGAAGGAGAGCTTGCGCACCAGCGGGTTGCCGGTCAGCTCCTTGCCGGTGGCCGAGGACGGACCGGTGATGACGTTGCAGACGCCCTTCGGCATGCCCGCACGCTCGGCCAGCACGGCGATGGCCAGTGCGGAGAAGGGCGTCTGGCTGGCCGGGCGGATCACGCCGGTGCAGCCCGCCGCCCAGCCGGGGCCAGCCTTGCGGGTGATCATGGCCGAGGGGAAGTTCCAGGGCGTGATGGCGGCGAAGACGCCGACCGGCTCCTTCGTCACCAGGATGCGGCGGCCCTTGGCGTTCTGCGGGATGATCTCGCCATCCACCCGCCGGGCCTCCTCGGCGAACCACTCGATGAAGCTGGCGGAGTAGCTGACCTCGCCGCGGGATTCGGCCAGCGGCTTGCCCTGCTCGGCCGTCATGATGGCGGCCAGGTCGTCGGTATTGGCCAGCATCAGCGCGGCCAGCTTCTTCAGGATGGCGGCGCGCTCGCTCGCCAGCATGGCGCGCCAGGCCGGCCAGGCGGCGTTCGCGGCCTCGATGGCGCGGCGGGTCTCGGCCTGCCCCATGGCCGGCACGGTGCCGACCAGCTCGCCGGTGGCGGGGTTGCGGACCTCCAGTGTCTTGCCGCTGTCGGCCTTCACCCACTCGCCATTGATGTAGTTGGCCTGCCGCAGCAGGTCGGGGTCCTTCAGCGGCAGCTTGGCGATGGTATCGAGCATGAACGGGCTCCTTCCCGGTTCGGGCCCGTCCGCCGGGGCGGCGGGCCTCCTGATGCGGACAAGGTTAGGTCCGACGGTCGGCGGTGTCAGCCCACCCCTCACGCGCTCTCGCTGAAACCTGTGCGCAACATTTTGTCGCACTGGCACGTTCGACCTTTGCCGTGGCCGTGGGGCCGCACACTTCGCTGGAGGAAGCGATGAGCACGATCCTTCTCATCATTGTCATTCTGCTGCTGGTCGGTGCCCTGCCGACCTGGGGCTACAGCTCCGCCTGGGGCTACGGCCCCTCCGGCGTGCTCGGCCTGATCCTGATCGTGCTGATCGTGCTGCTCCTTATGGGCAGGATCTGACCCCTGCCCGATCCCGCCGCCTCAGCTCGCGGCGGGATCGGGCAAGCCACGGAGCGCGAGGTCCAGCGCCTCCATCAGCGCCCCCGCTTGCAGCGCACGGGCAATGCGGCGTGCTGCGAGCAGACGCGGCCCCGACTTCTCCAGCACAACCGCCGCCCAGATCGCGACACCCAGCCCGAGTAGCGGCATGAGGTGCAGGTAAAGAAGCACCATCACGATGCCGCCGTGCAGCGGCGCGAGCCAGGCGGTGACCGCCACCGTCGTGCCCGCGAGGATCAGCCCCGCCGCGATGGCGACATCCAGCCGGGCCAGCCGGGCTGCTGTCGCCACTTCCTGGCGAAGGCGTGGAAGGGCAAGGCGCAACGGGTCATCCACCATGGGGGCCGCCCCGCGGCTGGCGAGATAGCGGCGGGCGAGAAGCTCGGTATGGGCGCGACTGGTCCTGGACATCGGCGGCAGGGGTTCTCAGCGGAGAAAAACGGGCGCGTTCTGCTGCACTGCAGCGTAAACGCCCCCGGATCATCCTGCCAAGCGCCGCCGCGCCCCGGTGGTTTCAGCCGCGACGCTTCATTCCACCGTCACTGCCTTGGCGAGATTGCGCGGCTGGTCCACATCCGTGCCCTTCAGCACCGCCACATGATAGGCGAGCAGCTGCACGGGAATGGCGTGCAGGATCGGCGCCACGAAGGGGTCCACCTGCGGCACGACGACCACCCGCTCGGCGAAGCGGCGCAGGGCCGGCGCGCCGTACGCGTCGGTGAAGGCCATGATCCGGCCGCCACGCGCCGCCGCCTCCTGCAGATTGGAAGCCGTCTTCTCGAAGAGCGGCCCGGAGGGGCAGAGGGCGATCACCGGCACCGCGGGGTCGATCAGCGCGATGGGGCCATGCTTCATCTCGCCGGCGGCATAGCCCTCGGCATGGATGTAGCTCAGCTCCTTCAGCTTCAGCGCGCCCTCCATGGCGATCGGAAAGAGGCTGCCGCGGCCGAGGAACAGCACGTCCCGCGCCGCCGCCACCTCGCGCGCCATGGCCAGGATCTCGGCATCGTCCTCCAGCAGCGTGGCGGCATGGCCTGGCACCTCCAGGAGCGCCGCGGTGAGCTGCGCCTCACGCTCGGCGGAGAGCACGCCCCGCGCCCGGCCGAAGCCCAGCGCCAGGCTGGCCAGAACGGCGAGCTGCGCGGTGAAGGCCTTGGTGGAGGCGACGCCGATCTCCGGCCCCGCCACCGTCAGCAGGGTCCCGTCGCTCTCGCGGTCCATGGTGCTTTCGGAGACGTTCACCACGGAGAGCACGTGCTGGCCACGCGCCTTGAGCAGGCGCAGCGCCGCCAACGTGTCCGCCGTCTCGCCGGACTGGCTGACCAGGATGGCCGCACCGCCCTCGGGCAGTGGCGGGTCGCGGTAGCGCAGCTCGCTGGCAATGTCGGAGTCGACGGGGATACGCGCCACCTGCTCGATCCAGTAGCGCCCGACCTGCGCCGCCAGATAGGCCGAGCCGCAGGCGCTGAAGGTGATGCGGGGCACGCTCGCGGGGTCGAAGGGCAGTTCCGGCAGGGCCACGGCGCGGGTCGCCGGCTCCACATACTGCCGAAGCGTATCGCCGAGCACGACGGGGTGCTCGTGCAGCTCCTTCTCCATGAAGTGGCGGTAGTTGCCCTTGCCCACCGCCGCGCCGGTGAGCGCGGTGATCTTCACGGCCCGCTCCACCGGGCGGTCCTCGGCGTCGAAGAAGCGGGCGGAGCTGTCGTCCAGCACCACCCAGTCACCCTCCTCCATATAGGCGATGCGGCGGGTCAGCGGCGAAAGCGCCAGGGCGTCGCTGCCGACATACATCTCGCCCTCGCCGAAGCCGACGGCCAGTGGGCTGCCCTGCCGCGCCGCGATCAGCTTGCGCGGGTGGCCCGCGAAGATCATCGCCAGCCCGAAGGCGCCGCTGATGCGCTTCAGCGTGGCGGAGACCGCCTCCTCCGGCGTCGCGCCGCCGGCCAGCAGGTGGTCGAGCAGCTTGGCGACGGTCTCGGTATCCGTCTCCGTCTCGAACTCGACGCCCTCGGCCTCCAGCTCGGCGCGCAGCTCGGCATAGTTCTCGATGATGCCGTTATGCACCACGGAGACACGCCCGGTGCCGTGCGGATGGGCATTGCGCTCGGTGGGGGCGCCGTGCGTGGCCCAGCGGGTGTGGCCGATGCCGGTGGTGCCCTCCAGCGGCTGCCGCTCCAGCACCTCCGCCAGGTTGACCAGCTTCCCCTCGGCGCGGCGGCGCGCGATATGGCCGTTCACCAGCGTGGCGACGCCAGCGCTGTCATAGCCGCGATACTCCAGGCGCCGCAGCGCCTCCAGCAGGCGCGGTGCCGCCGCGTCCCGTCCGACCAGGCCGACGATGCCGCACATCAGGTCTTCTCCTTGCGGGGAGTCACGGGGGTCTCGGGCGCAGCGGCCGGGCGGCGCGCGGCGCGGAAGGCCGCCGCCATGCCCGGCTTCTCGGTCGCGCGGGCGCGGCCGAAGGCCATGGCATCGGGCGCCACGTCCCGCGTCAGGGTGGACCCGGCGGCGGTGAAGGCGCCATCCCCCAGGCGGATAGGAGCCACCAGAGTGGTGTGCGAGCCGACGAAGACGCCGCTGCCGATCTCAGTGCGGAACTTGCCGAAGCCGTCGTAATTGCAGGTGATGGTGCCGGCGCCGATATTGCTGCCGGCGCCCACGGAGGCATCGCCGAGATAGGTCAGGTGGTTGGCCTTGGCGCCCTCGCCGAGATGCGTCGCCTTCAGCTCCACGAAGTTGCCGACATGCGCGCGGGCGCCCACTTCGGTGCCGGGCCGCAGCCGGGCGAAGGGGCCGATGACCGCGCCCGAGCGCACCACGCAGCCTTCCAGATGGCTGAAGGCGCGGATCTCGACGTCGTTCTCCACCGTCACGCCGGGGCCGAAGACCACGTTCGGCCCAACGGTCACGTCCTGGCCGAGCCGGGTATCGTGCGCGAAGACCACGCTTTCCGGCTGGATCAACGTGGCGCCGTTGTCCATGGCGGCGCGGCGCAGGCGGGCCTGCACCTCGGCCTCCGCGGCGGCCAGCTCGGCGCGGCTGTTGATGCCACGCAGCTCGGCCTCGGCGGCCTCGACGGCCACCACCCGCTTCCCGTCCTCCACGGCCAGGGGCACGACGTCCGGCAGGTAGTACTCCCCGGACCTGTTGTCGTTGCGCACCGCCCGCAGCCAGCGGAACAGATCGGCGGCGGGAGCGCAGAGCACGCCGGCATTGCACAGCCCGACCTGCCGCTCCGTTTCCGAGGCATCGGCGAACTCGACGATGCGGCGGACATCGCCCGCAGCGTCCTGCAACACGCGGCCGTACTTCGCGGGATCGGCCGGGCGCATCGCCAGCAGCGCGAGGCCGGCCTCCTCGCGGGCGGCGCGCAGGCGACGCAGGGTGGCGGCGGAGATCAACGGGTTGTCGGCATAGAGGACCGCCACGTCGCCCGGGAAGTCGGCCAGCAGCGGCGCGGCCTGCAGGGCGGCATGGCCGGTGCCCAGCCGCTCGGCCTGCACCACCGTCGCATGCGGCGCGGCGGCGCGCTCCAGCGCCGGCATGTCGGGGCCGACCACCACCACGATGCGGTCGAACACCCCCTCGCAGGCGGCGACGAGGTGGTTCAGCATGGGGCGGCCGGCGAGCGGATGCAGCGCCTTGGGCAGGCGGCTCTTCATCCGCGTCCCGAGGCCGGCGGCGAGCAGAATGGCAGCAGCGGACATGTCACGCTTGTGCCGGGGAAGGCCGCGCTGGAGCAAGAGCCATGAAGTCACATCGCGTTGCCGCCGGAAACATGGCAAAGCCCCCTGCATGCAACGCACCGTGATCTTCGACCTGGACGGGACGCTGGTGGATAGCGTCCCCGACATCCATGCCGCGCTGGACCGCCTGATGGCCGCGCGTGGCCAGCCGCCCTTTCACCGCGCGGAGGTCACCCGCTTCATCGGCGACGGCGTGCCGGTGCTGCTCCAGCGCGCCTTTGCCGCGCACGACCTGCCACCGGACCCGACCGCCCTGCCCGCCTTCCTCGCCGACTACGAGGCCAACGCGGCGGTGGAGACCTGCCCCTTCCCCGGCATCCCGGCTGCGCTGGACCGACTGGCGGCCGAGGGCTGGGCAATGGCCGTCTGCACGAACAAGCCGGAAGGCGCCGCACGCCTGCTTCTGGCGGGGCTGGGGCTCGCGGACCGCTTCGCCGCGCTCGGCGGTGGCGACAGCTTCCCTGTCCGCAAGCCGGACCCACGCCATGTGCTGGCCACGCTGGAGGCGGCAGGCGGCGATCCGGCACGGGCGGTGATGGTCGGCGACCACCACAACGACGTTGCCGCCGGGCGTGCCGCCGGCCTGCCGGTGGCCTTCTGCGCCTGGGGCTATGGCCTGCCGGAGATGGCGGACGGCGCCCCGGTGGCGGAGCGCGCGGACGACCTGCCGGCCCTGCTGGAGTGCCTGCTGCCGCGATGAGGGCCTTCTGCCCTCAGGCCGGGCCGAGTTCCACTAGGTAGGCGGTCAGCCGGCCCAGCCAGCGGCCGGGCATCTCCACCCGCACAGGCAGGATCGGCGCACCGGGGCGCGGCCGCGCCATCCAGGCGGTGCCTTCCTGCGGCTCCCGCGTATCCTCGCCGTCGTCCCGGCGGAAGCCGGCGATCTGCCGCGCGGTGAAGCCGCAGCGCACGGCCTCCCCGGTCCAGGCCGCACCCAGGGGCGGCAGGTAGTCCCGCCCCTGGGTGCGGACGACGACATTGCCCCGCCGCCGCCCGTCGAAAATGGCGGCGCGCTCCTCGCAGCCCCCGGTCTCCTCCAGGGTGCGGCTGAGCTGTGCCAGGGCGCTCAGGGAGTCGATGGTGTGGGTCTGCAGCGATGGCGGCACCGGCTCGCGGTCCGGGTCATGCGCCGGCACGATCTGGCGCAGCACCGGCTGACCACCGGCATAGTCCAGCGCCACCTGGCGCGGCTCGCCGCGCCAGCTACCCTCGCTCACATAGCGGCTCGGGCGGGCAGCATCCCCGACCCAGACGCCATCAACCCGGCTGAACATCCGCCCGCTGGTGAACCAGCTCGCGACCCCCGTGAAATTCATGCGGGATTCGATGCGGTAATGCGAGGGGCCGGAAAGATCGAACAGCACCTCCACCCGGACGACCTGCATGCCTGCGGCCTGCACCGCATAGACGGCACGCAGCGGCTCCGCCCGGGCGGCGGCTGGGCTGCAGAGCATGGCCAGGAGGGCAACGGCGGAGCGCCAGCGCATTCATGGCAGATGGGGATGGCAGCCCTTGAAGAAAGGGGGAAAATTCCTGCGTAGGGGCCGCTTGACACTCCCCCTGGCGACAGTTATTTCCCGCCCCACCCCGATGGGTGCGTAGCTCAGCGGTAGAGCATCGCCTTCACACGGCGGGGGTCACAGGTTCAATCCCTGTCGCACCCACCATCGGGGTCTTTCTTCTCACAATTCACGGCGTCGGTCGGCTGCGGGATTTGTTCCTGCGGCCTTGCTTGTGTTCGGGCCACCGGAAGCGGCTCGGCCCGGCGGAGGGTGCCGCCGGGCCGCCTCGTCAGCCAGGCGTGACCGGTGCGGCCGGCGCCTGCTCAGGCCGCGGCTCCTGCGGACTACCCCGGCGGTGGTGTTGATGGCGCCCAGCGCGCAGCTCCGCCACCTCCAACGCGCCGTCATTGTTGCGGTCGGCAGCGCGGAACAGCGCCATGGCGAGCGGCTGCACCTCCTCCATGGTCAGGCGGTCATCGCGGTTCGCGTCGGCGGCGCGGAACATGGCATCGGCGCGCTGCTGCAGGCCCTTCATTGACCGGGTAGGCGCGTTGGCGGGCCGGTTGGCCTCCCAACGGGCCCGCAGGAAGGTGCCGAGTTCCTCGCGCGTCACGCCGCCATCCTTGTCCGCATCCGCCTCGGCGAAGCGGGCCGAGAGGAAGTTCAGCGCCTCCGCCTCGGTGACGCGGCCATCATGGTCGGCATCAGCCTGCCGCATCAGGGGGCCAGGCCCGGCGCGATGCGGGCCAGGCTGGGCCAGGGCCGGAAGCGCGGTGACAGCGAGCACGGCGCCGAGCAGTCCCAGTCCAAGCGAGCGTTTCATGCAAGAACTCCCAAGAGGCATGCGGCGGGTTCACCGCATGCCATGAAACTGGGGAGCGCATGTAACGGGCGCATTTCCTCACCCCACGCGAGGGGTGAGGAAATGTTACGCCTTTTTTCCGATCACCGGCGGGGACGCGCCGGGTTGTGGCGGGCCGGCTTGCGCGCCGCCGAGGCGACCCGCACGCGGCTGCCGCCATCCCCCTGCTCCATCACGGTACGGCCCCTTGCCGCCTGACGGGCAGGCTTGCCGGCCGCAAGGCGGGGCACTGGCCGCCCCTTCCGCGCCGGAAGGCTGGCGGTGACCACCGGCTTCCCGCGGCGGACCACCGGCTCCGCCGCTGCGGCGCGCGCCATCACCACCGGCGTGCGGACTCGCCGCAGGGTGGCCGCTGCCGCCGTGCCGCCCACCGCGGCCATGGCGAGCCCGACGCCCCCGCCGCCCTGGGCGACAAGGCTGCGGCCCTCGCCCACGCCCATCTGGGTGAATCCGCGTTCGAGCAGCGCCGCCGCGTGGCGGTCGCGCTCGGTCCAGGAGCTGCCGCCGAAGACAGTGACGATCAGGCGGGCGGCGCCCCGCCGGGCGCTGCTGACGATGTTGAAGCCGCTGGCGTCGATGTAGCCGGTCTTGATGCCGTCCACGCCCTCGTAGTCGGTGAGCATGTGGTTGTGGTTGCGCAGCGTGATGCCGCCCATCCGGTGCTCGCGGGTGCCGAAGTAGTGATAGTACTCCGGAAAGTCCTGCTGCAGGCGGCGGCCCAGCGTCGCCATGTCCTGCGCCGTGGTCACCTGATCCACATCCGGCAGGCCGGAGGCATTGCGGAAGGTGGTGCCGCTCATGCCGAGGGCGCGGGCCCGCAGCGTCATCATCTGCGCGAAGCGGGCCTCGCTGCCGCCGCCCAGCGTCTCGCCGAAGAGGGTAGCGATGTCGTTCGCCGACTTGGTGACGACGGCGTAGATGGCATTCTCCACCGTCAGGCTCTGCCCTGGCCTCAGGCCGAGCTTCGAGGGCGGCTTGCTGGCCGCGTAGGGGGTCATGACCAGCCGCTCATCCGGGCGCAGCTCGCCACGGCGCATGGCTTCGAAGACCAGATAGAGCGTCATCATCTTGGTCAGCGAGGCCGGGTGGCGTGGCGCTGTGGCGCTGCTGCCGAACAGCATCTGCCCGCTCTGCGCATCGATCACCACGGACGAGTAGCGCGCGCTGCCGATCTGGGCGGCGGCGACGCCCGGCAGCGTAACGAGCAGGATTGCTGAGGCGGCAAGAAGCCTCAGCCGCCGGACCCCACGGGCAAGTTGCATTGACATCCCCTGAATGAACCTCACCCCCCAGTGAAGCGCGCACATTCTACGGTCACGAATCCGCTCATGTCATCGAGAACCGATGTGGAACATCGCCTTTCCACAAAGGGTTAGGAGGGGTCCTTGGGATGCCGCTGAAAAGGGCAGCGCGGCGCCCGCACGGCGCACAAGAAAAGGTTATGGTGCACTGCAAAATAGGAGTGGACAGGCCGAAATTTCGTTGCCATACCGCTTCATGCTGCGCCGCAGCAAAGCAATTCCCGATATGCCGGCCTTTCCCCTGGAAGGCTGGTCAGTGGAGCTGGCGGCCGCATCTGGTGCCTCCGCCTTCCGGTGGCAACAGCGGAGTGTAACAGAGGAGGGCAGAATGGCCAACGAGCCCAAGGCCGGCAAAACGGCCCCTGAGAAGCCCAGCATCGCGGCGGCTCCGGCCCCGGTCGAGAAGGCCGCGAAGGCGGCGATGACGACGGTGGCTGAGCCGGCGCAGAACCTAGCTGGCAAGACGATCGAGGAGAGCGGGGCTCAGACCCGCACGGCAATGGAGAAGAGCATGGAACAGGCGACCCGCACGACGGACGGCTTCTACAAGGCGACCGAGGAGGCCATGGAGTTCGGCCGCGGCAACTTCGAGGCCTTCACCAAGGCGACCCAGACCTATGTCAGCGGCCTGCAGGAGCTGAGCAAGCAGGCTTTCACTGCGATGCAGGCGCTGAATGAGCAGGCCGTGCAGAACGCCAAGGCGATGGCCACGGTGCGGAGCCTCAAGGAGGCCGCCGACCTGCAGTCCACCTTCGCGAAGACGCAGCTCGAGAAGTCCGTGGCCGAGGCCACCAAGCTGAGCGAGGCCGCTTTCAAGCTGGCTGAGCAGTCCGCCGCCCCGATCGCTGCGCGCATGACGCTGGCGGTCGAGCGGATGACTCGCCCGTCCGCCCTGGTCTGACATCCGATCCCGGGAGCGCCGTGGCGCTCCCGGCCTCCCGGTCGCTAGGCCGGTACGCCGGCCTGGCCCGGGCCCGCTTCCTGCGGGCACCCCTTTGGCGAGGCTCCGCGGCGGGCGGAAAACGCCCCTTATCCCCCGTCAATGCGGCTTTTCCTGCGGCTTTGATGCGCTCGGCCCTTCACCTGAGCGCCGCCGCTCCGATATCTTAGCGTGACGGGGCACCCCGGGGGCGACGGCCCGGGCCAACCGGCGCCGCCGCCCCGTCACTCTTCAGGTGGACGGAGCGCCCTACAGGTGCAGCAGACAAACCGGCAGGCCCGCGACAGCGACATGACGGATCAGGATAAGCGCCCCGACCATGACCCGGAGCGGAATGGAATGGGCGGCGCCGGACAGGGCGGGACGGGTGGCCAGGACGGCACGAACACGGGCGTCGTCGTCAAGGCCAAGCCGCGCACCCGCAAGCCCGCGATGTACAAGGTATTGATGCTGAACGACGACTACACGCCGATGGAGTTCGTCGTCCACGTGCTGGAGCGCTTCTTCCAGAAGAACCGGGAGGAGGCCACGCGCATCATGCTGCATGTCCACCGCCGGGGTGTGGGGGTCTGCGGTGTCTTCACCTACGAGGTGGCCGAGACCAAGGTTACCCAGGTGATGGACCTGGCCCGCCAGAACCAGCACCCGCTGCAATGCACCATCGAAAAGGAGTAGGCCGCGCCGGACCCTCGGCGAAATTCCATGCAGGCGGGCATCGTCTGTGTGTAACGTGCTGAAACTTGCTGTCCCCTCTCGTCGTCTTAAGGGAGTGGAACCACATATTCGGTATCGTGGGTCGTAAGATCCTGTCTTTCCGGTGCCGGCCCCTTCTCCTGCCGGCACCGTTCCTGGAAGGGGAGCGTCAAACGCATGCTGTCCCGCAACCTTGAGCAGACGCTCCATCGTGCCTTGGGGCTAGCCAACGAGCGCCGGCACGAATACGCCACGTTGGAACACCTTCTCCTTGCCCTGGTCGACGACATCGACGCCGCCACCGTGCTGCGCGCCTGCGGGGTCGATCAGGAAAAGCTGAAGCGTGACCTCTCCGAGTTCCTGGACAAGGACCTCGCCGGGCTGGTGACTGAGCGCGGCGGCGACCCGAAGCCGACCGCCGGCTTCCAGCGCGTGGTCCAGCGCGCGGCCATCCATGTCCAGTCCTCCGGCCGGGACGAGGTGACGGGAGCCAATGTGCTCGTCGCCCTGTTCAGCGAGCGGGAGAGCCATGCCGTCTATTTCCTGCAGCTGCAGGACATGACCCGGTTGGACGCCGTCAACTTCATCAGCCACGGCATCGCCAAGGCGCCGGGCCGCTCCACCAGCCGCCCCGTCCAGGGCGGCCCACCCAGCGGGCCGGGGGCCGAGGAGCCGGGCGAGAAGGAGGAGAAGCCCTCCGGCCGCCGTGGCCAGGACGCCCTCTCGAACTACTGCGTCAACCTCAACAAGAAGGCGCAGCAGGGCAAGGTCGATCCGCTGATCGGGCGCGACTCCGAGATCGAGCGCACCATCCAGATCCTCTGCCGCCGCACCAAGAACAACCCGCTCTACGTGGGCGACCCCGGCGTAGGCAAGACCGCCATCGCCGAGGGCCTGGCCAAGCGCATCATCGAGGGCGACGTGCCGGAGGTGCTGGCCAAGTCCACCATCTACGCGCTCGACATGGGCTCGCTGCTGGCCGGCACCCGCTACCGCGGCGATTTCGAGGAGCGGCTGAAGGCGGTGGTGGCCGAGCTGGAGCAGCAGCCGGGCTCGATCCTGTTCATCGACGAGATCCACACCGTGATCGGCGCCGGGGCGACCTCCGGCGGCGCGATGGACGCCTCGAACCTGCTGAAGCCGGCGTTGGCCCAGGGCACGCTGCGCTGCATGGGCTCCACCACCTATAAGGAGTACCGGCAGCACTTCGAGAAGGACCGCGCCCTGGTCCGCCGCTTCCAGAAGATCGACGTCAATGAGCCGACGGTCGAGGATACGGTGAAGATCCTGACCGGCCTCAAGACCAACTACGAGAAGCACCACAAGGTCAAGTACACGCCGGAGGCGATCCGGGCGGCGGTCGAGCTTTCCGCCAAGTACATCCATGACCGGAAGCTGCCGGACAAGGCGATCGACGTCATCGACGAGGTCGGCGCCTCCCGCATGCTGCTGCCCGAGGCGAAGCGGAAGAAGACCGTGACGCTGAAGGACGTGGAGGACATCGTCGCGAAGATCGCGCGCATCCCGCCCAAGAGCGTCTCCACCGACGACAAGGAGACCCTGCGGAACCTGGAGCGCGACCTGAAGGCAATGGTCTTCGGCCAGGACAAGGCGATCGAGGCACTCTCCGCCGCGATCAAGCTGTCCCGTGCCGGGCTGCGTGACCCGGAGAAGCCGATCGGCAACTACCTGTTCTCCGGCCCCACCGGCGTCGGCAAGACCGAGGTGGCCAAGCAGCTCGCCAAGACGCTCGGCATCGAGCTGACCCGCTTCGACATGTCCGAGTACATGGAGCGGCACAGCGTGAGCCGGCTCATCGGCGCGCCGCCGGGCTATGTCGGCTTCGACCAGGGCGGCCTGCTGACGGACGCCGTGGACCAGCACCCCCATTGCGTGCTGCTGCTGGATGAGATCGAGAAGGCCCACCAGGACCTTTACAACATCCTGCTGCAGGTGATGGACCATGGGAAGCTGACCGACCACAACGGCAAGACGGTCGATTTCCGCAACGTCATCCTGATCATGACCACCAATGCGGGCGCCGCCGACATGGCGAAGGCCGGCATCGGCTTCGGCCGGGAGGTGCGCGTGGGCGAGGACGAGGAGGCGGTGAAGCGCCTGTTCACCCCGGAGTTCCGCAACCGGCTGGATGCCATCGTGCCCTTCGGCGGGCTGACGCAGGAGATCGTCGGCAGCATCGTCGAGAAGTTCGTGATGCAGCTGGAGGCCCAGCTCGCGGACCGCAACGTGACGATCGAGCTGTCCTCGGCGGCCAAGGAGTGGCTGGCGGAGAAGGGCTACGACCCGCTCTATGGCGCGCGTCCGCTGGCCCGCGTCATCCAGGAATACGTCAAGAAGCCGCTGGCCGAGGAGCTGCTCTTCGGCAAGCTGGCCAAGGGCGGCGCGGTCCGCGTCGGCAAGAAGGACGACGAGCTCACCTTCGAGTTCATCGAGGCGCCGCTGCCCGCCCTGCCGAAGCCCGACGAAGGGCCGGATGGCGAGAACGAGCATGCCCCGGAGGCGGCGGGCTGAGCGCCCTCCCCTTCGCGGTCTGAAATCAGGAACGGCCCGGTGGCACCCGCCCCGGGCCGTTCCGCGTTCCGGCGGGGCGGCTTGGCACCCGCGCCGCCCACCGTTACCCTCCCGCCGCATTGTCTTCGGCGCTCGCGCGGTTCAGGCGCGCCGGCTGCCCCGGGAGGTTCCTTGCCATGAATGCCTTCACGTCCCCGCGCCGCCGTCCCCTGCGCGTCGCCATTGCCGGTTTCGGCGCCATCGGCGGCCGTGTCGCCCAGGCGCTGGATGACGGCATCCCGGGTTTCGAGCTGGTGGCGGTGGCGGCGCAGGACAAAGGCAAGGCGGCGCGGCGGATGGAGAAGCTGCGCAACCCCGCCCCCGTGCTCGACATCGCCGAGCTGGAGCCGGTGGCCGACCTGGTGATCGAGTGCGCCCCCGCCGCGCTGTTGCCGGCTATTGCCGAGCCCTTCCTGCGGGAGGCGAAGTCGGTGATGGTGCTCAGCGTCGGCGCGCTGCTGGCGCAGGAGCATCTGGTGGCGCTCGCCCGGCAGCATGGCGGGCAGATCATCGTGCCGACAGGGGCGCTGCTGGGACTGGATGCGGTGGCCGCCGCCGCCGAGGGGCAGATCGAGTCCGTGCGGATGGTGACGCGCAAGCCGGTGCGCGGGCTGGTGGGTGCGCCCTATCTCGTCGAGAACAACATCCGCATCGAAGACATCCGCGAGCCGATGCGGGTCTTCCAGGGCACGGCGCGCGAGGCGGCGAAGGGCTTCCCCGCCAACCTGAACGTTGCCGTCGCGCTGTCCCTGGCCGGCATCGGCCCGGACCGCACCATGCTGGAGATCTGGGCCGACCCCGACCTGCAGCGGAACACCCACCGCATTGAGGTGGAGTCCGATTCGGCCCGCTTCAGCATGTCCATCGAGGGCATCCCGAGCGAGAACCCCAAGACCGGCCGGATTACTCCGCTTTCGGTCATTGCCTGCCTGCGCAAGATGACGGCGCCGCTGCGGGTGGGCACCTGAGCCTCCCTTGACCGCGGGGGCCGGGCGGCGGAACGTCGGCCCTTCTTCTGATTCGAGGTTCCGCCCATGTCCGATGCCCTCCCCACTCTGCGCGCCGTGCTCTCCGCCACCGAGGGCAGCAGCGCGGCGGCGGAGGCGAATGCGCTGCTCGCCAGCCCGGCCTTTGGCCGCCTCCAGGCGGCGCTGGATGCCGACCACGACAATTTCGTCGAGCAGCTCATCACCCTGACCCAGATACCCTCACCGCCCTTCGGCGAGGCGAAGCGCGCCGCGGCCTATGCCGAGCTGCTGCGCGGCCAGGGCCTGCAGGAAGTGGAGACGGATGCCGAGGGCAATGTCACCGCCTACCGTCCGGGCACCGACCCTGAGGCGGGCGTCGTCGTGCTCTGCTCGCACCTCGATACGGTCTTTCCAGCCGGCACGGACGTGACGGTGAAGCGCGAGGGCACCATCCTTCGCGCCCCCGGCGTGGGCGACAACACGCGTGGCCTGGCGGTGCTGCTGGCCATCTCCCGTGCGCTGGATGCCGCCGAGATCCGCACCCGTGCCGGCATCCTGCTGCTGGCCTCGGTGGGCGAGGAAGGCGCCGGCGACCTGCGCGGCGTGAAGGCCTTCTTCAGCAAGAACCGCTGGCGGGACCGGGTGGCTGGCTTCATCGCGCTGGACGGGCTGAACCCGGCACGGCTGGTGCATGGCGCCGTGGGCAGCAAGCGCTACCGCGTGACCTTCCGCGGTCCGGGCGGGCATTCCTTCGCCGCCTTCGGCCTGGTGAACCCGGCCTTCGCCATGGCGCGCGCCATGGACGACCTCGGCCGCATCCGCGTGCCGGCCTCGCCGAAGACCACTTTCTCAATCGGCCGCATGGGCGGCGGCACCTCGATCAACGCCATCCCGGAAGAGGCCTGGATGGAAGTGGACCTCCGCTCCGCCTCGGCCGAGGCGCTGGCGGCACTGGAGGAGCGCTTCCTCGCCATCCTGCCGCAGGCGGCGGCGGCGGAGGACGCGGCGCGCGACACCAAGCGCGGCAAGATCCGCGTCGAGGTGAAGCAGATCGGCGACCGGCCGGCCGGCACGACCTCCACAGAGTCCCGGATCGCCCGCATCGCCTCGGCCGTGATCGCGGCGCAGGGCTATGAGCTGGCCTATGAGGCCTCCTCCACCGACAGCAACATCCCGATCAGCCTCGGCCTGCCGGCGGTCACCATCGGCACCGGCTGCGCGGGCGACCGGGCGCATTCGCTGGAGGAGTGGATCGATGTGGAGAAGGGCGCCAGCGTAAAGGGCGTCGCCACCGCCGTTGCCAGCATCCTCCTCACCGCCGGGGTGGCGAGCAACTGAGCACAGGCCGGGGGGGGAAGGTGCGCCTTCCCCCCGGCCGCCATTCTCAGGCTTCCGGGTAGCGGATCTCCACCACCTCGACCTCTTCTGGCCCGTTCGGCGTACGGATGCGCACGAGGTCGCCGACCCGCGCCTTCAGCAGCGCCCGCGCAACCGGCGAGACCCAGGAAATCCGCCCCTGCTCGGCCTCCGCCTCGTCCACCCCGACGATGGTGACGGCGACCTCCGAATCGTCCTCCCGCGCGTAGGTGACTGTGGCGCCGAAGAAAACCTGGTCCCGCCGGGACTGGGTGGCGGGGTCCACCACCTGCACCCGCTCCAGCCGCTTGCGCAGGAAGCGCACGCGGCGGTCGATCTCGCGCAGGCGGCGCTTGCCGTACTGGTAGTCGGCATTCTCGCTGCGGTCGCCGAGGCTGGCGGCCCAGGAAACGATTTCCACTACCTTTGGCCGCTCCTCGTTCCAGAGCTGCCGCAACTCGGCCTGGAGGGCCGCATGACCGGCGGGCGTCATGTAGAAGGGTGTGCCGGGGGGCAGGCCGGGCGGCGCATCGTCCTCGTCGTCCTCGTCCATCGGCGGGCTCCTCCTGTGGGTCAGGCGGCGCGGTTAACGCGGGATGGTCAGCCCGCGCAATATGGGCAAAGCTGCCGCGCCATGCCGCAGATCCCCGCGCTCGACAGCCCCCTTCCCGATCCCGTCGCCTCCGGCCATCTCGATGTCGGCCAGGGCCACCGCCTGGCCTGGTGGGAATATGGCCGTGCCGATGCGCCGCCCGTGGTGTTCCTGCATGGTGGTCCCGGCGCCGGCAGCACCCCGGCGGTGCTGCGCAGCCTGGACCTCTCGCAATGGCGCGTGCTGCGCTTCGACCAGCGCGGCTGCGGCGACTCCACGCCCCATGCCAGCACCGAGGCCAATACCACCGCCCGCCTGATCGCTGACCTCGAACGCCTTCGCGAGCATTTCGGCGTGCCCGCCTGGACGGTAATGGGCCATAGCTGGGGCTCCTGCCTTGGCCTTGCCTATGCGCAGGCGCATCCGGAGCGCGTCACGGCGCTGCGCCTCTCCGGCATCTTCACCGCGCGGAAACAGGAAGTGGCGTGGTGGTTCCACGGGGTGCGCAGCCTGTTTCCCGACCACTGGGCGGAGTTCGCCGCCCACGTGCCGGAGGACGAGCGCGGCGACCTGCTGGCGGCCTACCACCGGCGCCTGATGGACCCGGACCCGGCGGTGCATATCCCCGCCGGCATCGCCCTACGTGGCTTCTCGGCGCGCACCCAGACCTTCCGCCCCGACCCGGCGCATATCGCCAAGCTCACCGAGCCCGCCAAGGCGCTCGCCGTGTCGCGCCTCTTCGCCGATTATTGCATCCACGGCGCTTGGCTGGAGGAAGGGCAGCTCCTGCGTGAGGTCGGGCGCATCCGGAACATTCCGGCGGCCATCGTCCAGGCGCGCTACGACGTGGTCACGCCCGCCGTCACCGCCTTCGAGCTGCATCAGGCCTGGCCGGAAGCCGATTTCACCATCGTCAATGACGGCAACCACACCACCGGCGAGCCGGAAGTGCACGAGGCGCTCTACACGGCGGCGGCGCGGCTGCGGAAGCGCATCGGATAGGACAGGTCGGAGGAAGGAATTCCCCCGAACCCCCATCTTTCTTCTGCCTGTCTCCCGGAAGGCGGGGCGGTCAGCTCTCCAGTTCCTCGCGCAGCATCTCCAGCTCCAGCCAGCGCTCCTCGGCTTCGGCCAGGGCGGCTTCCGTCTTGCCCAGCAGTTCCGTGGCCTTGTCGAAGCGCGCGCGGTCACGGCTGTAGAGGTCCGGATCGGCCAGGATCTCCTTCAGCTTCGCCGCCTCGGCCTCCAGCTTCCGCATCCGGGCCGGCAGGGTTTCCAGCTCGTGCTGGTCCTTGAAGGAGAGCTTCTTCCGTGCGGTGGAGGCTATGGCAGGGGCCGGCTTCGGCGCGGCGGAAGCCGTGGAGGTACCACGGGCGGGTTCGGCCCGGGCGCGCACGCCGTGGCCGCGCTGCGCCACCATGTCCGAATAACCGCCGGCATAGTCCTGCCAGCGCCCGTCCCCCTCCCAGGCGATGACGTTGGTCGCCACCCGGTCGAGGAAGTCACGGTCGTGGCTGACCACGATCACCGTGCCGGAATAGTCGGCGATCTGCTCCTGCAGCAGGTCGAGCGTTTCCAGGTCGAGGTCGTTGGTCGGCTCGTCCAGCACCAGCAGGTTGGAGGGCGTGGCAAAGGCGCGCGCCAGCAGCAGTCGCCCCCGCTCGCCGCCGGAAAGCGCCGAGACCGGCGTGCGCGCCTGCTCCGGCAGGAACAGGAAGTCCTTCATGTAGCCGATGACATGGCGCGGCTGGCCGTTCACCCAGACCTGGTCGCCGCGCTTGCCGGTCAGCGCCTCGGAAAGCGTGGTGTTGGGGTCCAGCGCCTCGCGCCGCTGGTCCAGCGTGACCATGGCGAGGCCAGTGCCGAGGCGGATCTCGCCACTGTCTGGCGCCAGCGTGCCGGTCAGCATGGAGAGCAGCGTCGTCTTGCCGGCGCCGTTGGGGCCGACGATGCCGACCCGGTCGCCGCGCAGGATGCGGGTGGAGAAGTCGCGTACCACCGTGCGATCGCCATAGGACTTGGTGACGTTGTCGGCGGCGGCGATGAGCGTGCCGGAGCCCTCGCCCTCCGCCACCGCCATCTTCACCCCGCCCTGGGCGGCGCGGCGCTCGCGGCGCTGCTGGCGCAGCCCGGCGAGTTCCGCCACGCGGCGGACATTGCGCTTGCGCCGGGCGGTGACGCCGTAGCGCATCCAGTCCTCTTCGCGGGCGATCTGGCGGTCGAGCTTGTGCGCCTCCTGCTCCTCCTGCTCCAGCACCGTGTCGCGCCATTCCTCGAAATGGGCGAAGCCGCGGGCCAGCCGCCGGGTGGTGCCGCGGTCGAGCCAGACCATCTCCCGCGTCATGGTCTCCAGGAAGCGGCGGTCGTGGCTGATCAGCACCAGGGCGGAGCGCATGGCGCCGATCTCCTGCTCCAGCCATTCGATGGCCGGCAGGTCGAGATGGTTGGTCGGCTCGTCGAGCAGCAGGATGTCGGGCGAAGGCGCCATCACGCGGGCCAGTGCAGCGCGGCGGGCTTCGCCGCCGGAGAGGTTGGCGGGTGCCTCCTCGCCGGTCAGGCCGAGCTGCTCCAGCAGGTAGCGGGCGCGGTAGGGGTCGTCGCCCGGTGCGAGGCCCGCCTCGACATAGGCGAGCACGTTGGGGAAACCGCCAAGGTCCGGCTCCTGCTCGAGGTAGCGTAGCGTGGCGCCGGGCTGGACGAAGCGCGTGCCGCCATCGGCCTGGACCAGGCCGGCGGCGATCTTCATCAGCGTGGACTTGCCCGAGCCGTTGCGGCCGATCAGCGCCAGCCGCTCGCCGGGAGAAACGGAGAGGGTCGCGCCTGCCAGCAGCGGCGTGGTGCCGAAGCCGAGGCGGATGTCCTGGAGCAGGAGGATCGGAGGGGCTGCCATGGCCTGCTGCGTGATGCGGCGCGGCCGGGGCGTCAAGCCCTCGCGACCCCATCGAATTTTTGAGCGCGTTCTCGGCCAAGGGCCGTCAACCGGCAGGCGACGGGGCGGGCAAGGCGCGCTAGAGAAGAAGCCCCCGGGAATACGGGAGGGAGAGGGCTTTGGACGAGGTTGATTGCGTCGTCATCGGCGCCGGGGTGGTTGGACTGGCGGTGGCGCGGCAGATGGCGCTGGCCGGGCGGGAGGTGCTGGTTCTCGAAGCGGCCGAGGGGATCGGCACCGAGACCTCGTCGCGCAACAGCGAGGTCATCCACGCGGGCATCTACTACCCGAAGGACAGCCTGATGGCGCGCTTCTGCGTCGAGGGCAAGAAGAAGCTCTACCAGTACTGCGCCGAGCGCGGCGTTCCCCATCGCAACTGCGGCAAGCTGATCGTGGCGACCAACGAGGAGGAGAGCGGCAAGCTCGCCTCCATCCAGGCGCGCGCCGCCGCCAACGGCGTGCCCGACCTGCGCTTCGTCAGCCGCGAGGAGGCGCTGGAGCTGGAGCCGGCGCTCTCCTGCACGGCCGCGCTGGTCTCGCCCTCCACGGGCATCATCGACAGCCACGCCTACATGCTGGCGCTGCAAGGCGATGCCGAGAACGCGGGCGCGGTGTTCGTCTTCCACAGCCCGGTGCTCGGCGGCCGGCTGCTGCCGGGAGGGGGGGCCGAGCTGCGGGTCGGCGGCGCCGAGCCGATGGAGCTGCGCTGCCGCACCCTGATCAACTCCGCCGGGCTGCACGCGCCCAAGCTGGCGAGCAGCCTGGAGGGCATGCCGGCCGACCACGTGCCGCCCACCTTCTACGCCAAGGGCAACTACTTCACCCTCGCCGGCCGCTCGCCCTTCTCCCGCCTGATCTACCCGGTGCCGGTGCCGGGCGGGCTGGGCACGCACCTGACCATCGACCTCGGCGGCCAGTGCCGCTTCGGGCCGGATGTCGAGTGGGTGGACCATATCGACTACGAGGTGGACCCGAAGCGCGGCGAGAGCTTCTACGCCGCCATCCGCCGGTACTGGCCGGACCTGCCGGACGGCGCCCTGAACCCGGGCTATTCCGGCATCCGCCCGAAGATCGTTGGGCCGAAGCAGGCGGCGCAGGACTTCGTGGTGCAGGGGCCGGAGGTGCATGGCGTGCCTGGGCTGGTGAACCTGTTCGGCATCGAATCGCCGGGGCTGACCGCCTCCCTCGCCATCGCCGACCATGTCGGCGCGATGCTGGCGACGGAAATGGCCTGAGGCTTCACGGCTCCAGCAAGGCGGGCGCGGCGCGCACGGCGGCGTCGAGCAGCGCCCGCACCTTGCCGGAAAGCAGCCGCGCATCCGGGAAGAGCGCGTGCACCGGCACCGGGGCGGTGGCGAAGTCCGGCAGCAGGCGCACCAGCCGCCCGGCCTCGATATCCGCGCGCGCCTGCCAGGCTGGTGTCAGGACCACCCCCTGCCCGGCCAGCGCCGCCACATAGAGTGCGTCCGCGCTGTCAGAGATCAGCCTGCCATGGACCGCGACGACATGCTCGCCGCCACCGCTGTCGCGCAGGCGCCAGCGCTGCGGGTTGGCCAGCCGGGTGAAGACCAGCGCCTCCGCCCGTTCGAGATCGCCAAGGGCGCCCAGGGGGCCGTGCCGCTCCAGATAGGCCGGGGCACAGCAGAGGATGCGGCGGAAGCTGCCGAGCCGCCGCGCGACCAGGCTGGAATCCGCCAGCACCCCAGTGCGGATGGCAAGGTCGAAGCCTTCCTCCGCCAGGTCCACCGCGCGGTCGTTCAGGGAGAGCTCCACGGCCGCACGCGGATGCGCGGCGGTGAAGGCCGCCACCAGCGGCGCGGCGAAGCGCAGACCGAAGATGACCGGCGCCGTCACCCGCAGCGTGCCGGAGACGACGGCCGTGTCGTCGCCGAGCGCCGCCTCCGCCGCCTCCATCTCCGCCAGGATGCGCCGGCAGTGCAGGTGCCAGGCGCGGCCCTTCTCGGTCAGTTGCAGGCCCTGGCTGCTGCGGGTGAGCAGCCGGGTGCCAAGCTTCGCCTCCAGCGCCGTCACCTTGCGCGAAAGGGTGGAGACAGGAATGCCCAGCCGCCGGCTCGCGGCGGAGAAGCCACCGGCCTCCGCCACGGTGGTGAACAGGGTCATCGCCTCGAAGCGGTCCATCCTCTGCCTTCCCGCCGCTTCCCGGATTCCGGGAGGCGGCTTTCCATGCCTTGTCAATGACAAGGAAGCCGGCCGGGACCTAGCCTGGAGCATCGCACCGAACAAGAAAGCCCTGCACGGCGGAGCCGAGAATGCGTCCCGAGAGCCTGCGCCACGATTCCCTCAACTCCCGCCTGATGAGCGCCGAGGAAGCTGCCCAACTGATCCGCCCCGGCACCGTGGTGGGGCTCAGCGGCTTCACCCGCGCCGGCGATGCCAAGGCGGTGCCGGCGGCCCTCGCCCGCCGTGCCGAGAAGGAGGAGTTGCGGCTCACCCTGGCCACCGGCGCCTCCCTCGGCCGTGGCACCGACGGCGCGCTGGCGCGCAGCGGTGCCCTCACCCGCCGCTATCCCTTCCAGGTGGACCCCGAGATGCGCCGCGCGATCAATGCTGGCGAAATCCTCTATATGGACCACCACCTCTCCGAGACGGCGGACCTGATCCGCGCCGGCCATCTGCGGCCGCCGGAGGTGGCCATCATCGAGGCCGTCGCGGTGCATGGGCATGGCATCGTGCCCACCACCTCGGTCGGCAACTCCGCCAGCTTTGTCCAGTGCGCCAGGAGCGTCATCGTCGAGCTGAACGCGGCGCAGTCGCCGGCGCTAGAGGGGGTGCATGACATCGCCTCTCCGGCTGCCTGGGGCGAACGGCTTCCGATCGGCATCCTGGAGCCGGCCGACCGCATTGGCCTGCCCTACCTCCCCGTCGATCCACGCGACATCGTCGCCATCGTGCCGACGGACATGCCCGACAGCGCCGCCACGGTGGAGGCGCCGGACGCCAGCACGCGCGCCATCGCCGGGCACCTGCAGGAGTTCCTGGCCCGCGAGGTGCGCCAGGGACGGCTGACGGAGGCGCTGGCGCCGCTGCAGGCCGGCATCGGCAGCGTGGCCAACGCGGTGCTCTCGGGCTTCGCCCATGGCCCCTTCACCCAGCTTACCATGTTCAGCGAGGTGCTGCAGGACAGCACCTTCGACCTGATGGATGCCGGCCGGCTGGTTTTCGCCTCCGCCTCCTCCATCACGCTCGGGCAGCGGCAGGATGTGCTGCGCGACTTCGGCCGCTACCGCAGCCGCGTGGTGCTGCGGCCGCAGGAGATCACCAACTCCGCCGAGGTGCTGCGGCGGCTCGGCGTCATCGCGCTGAACTCGGCCCTGGAGGTGGACATCTACGGCAACGTCAACTCGACGCATGTGAACGGCTCGGCCATGCTCAACGGCATTGGCGGCTCGGGCGACTTCGCCCGCAATGCCCGGCTCTCGGTCTTCGTCACACCCTCCACGGCGAAGGCCGGCGCTCTCTCCTGCATCGTGCCCATGGCCAGCCATGTGGACCATGGCGCGCAGGACCTCGACGTACTGGTGACAGAGCAGGGGCTGGCGGACCTGCGCGGGCTCGCCCCGCGTGAGCGGGCCGAGCTGATCATCGCCAACTGCATGCACCCGAGCTTCCGCCCCCTGGGGCGCGACTATTTCCGCGCCGCCTGTCGCCGTGGCGGCCATACCCCACACCTGCTGGAGGAGGCGCTTTCCTGGCACCTGCGGGCGCAGCGGACGGGCAGCATGCTGCCGCCCGCCGAGCGCCTGGCGGGGTGAGGCGTCAGCCCCGCTTGCTGTCCAGCGGGTTTCCTGTGCCGAACCACTTGGAGCGGACGGCGTTGTAGTATTCCTCCATGTCGTACTGGGCGACCGGGAGGGCGAGGTCGCGGGCGGTGAGGCGGCCGACCGCGGCGGCCAGGTTGTAGCTGGCGGTGACC
>DATMFR010000035.1:0-9086 GCA_035556695.1 Roseomonas sp. | reverse complement strand
CGAGGAGCTGCCGGACGAGACCATCCTGCAATGGCGCAAGCGCCACTGGCTCAGCGCCGCCTATGCCATCATGCATGCGGGCAACTCCTGGAGCAGCGTGCTCGACCTGGCCGAAGCCAGGCAGGCCTGAGCCGAAGACTGACAGGAGCGAGGATGCCCCCGATGACCCAGGCGCCCCTCACCCGAATGCTCGCCGCCGCGCTGGTTCCGGCCCTCCTGGCCGCCCCAGCGGCCGCGCAGTCCTCCCGCCAGACTCCGGCCCGCGCCGCGGCACCGGCGGCCACTCCTGCGGCGCCGCCGCCCGCGCCGGAACGCACCTCCTCCAGCTACGGCGACTGGGTGGTGCGTTGCGAGAACCGCACGACGGAGGGCAGCACGCCGGCCAGCCGGATCTGCGAGATGGCGCAGGGCGTGCAGAACCAGCAGCAGCAGCCGATCGCGCAGATCGCTGTCGGCCGGCTGCTGCGCAGCCAGCTCTGGCGCCTGATCGTCGCCGTGCCCGTGAACGTCTTCGCGCCGGGCGCGGCGCGGCTGCTGCCGGAGGAAGGCGGGCAGGCGGTGCCGCTGCAGCTCCGCCTCTGCACCCCGGTGAGCTGCACGCTGGAAGCCGAGATGACCGAGGCGCTGCAACGCCGCCTGCGCGGCCGCGAGGGCGGGATGGGCCGCATCGAGTACAAGCTGGCGAACGAGAGCGACATGTCGCTCCCTGTTTCCTTCCGCGGCTTCGGCACTGCCTTCGACGCGCTGCAGCGCGAGCCGGGCTGAACCCGGCGGCCATGGGAGGGGCCGTTCAGGCCCCTTCCAGCAGGACGCAATGCTGTGGGTCGGCCGAGAGGAAGGCCGGCTGGCCCTCGCCGACATCGGCCCGGCCGCTGCAGCGGACCACCAGCTCCCGCGGCCCCCAGCCGACATGCAGCTCGGTCAGGTCGCCCAGGAAGACCGAGCGCCGCACCGTCACGGGCCAGACATTGGCCGCGCCCGGCGGCGCCTCCGCCGCGAGCCGCAGATGCACGGTGCGCACCGAGAGCACCGGCTCCCCATCGGCCGGGCGGCCATGCGCGACGCCGTGCACGACATGCCCGCCCTCCGTCTCCAGCGCGATCAATCCATCCCGCGTCAGGTCGGGCCTGAGCCGGCCGCGGATCAGGTTGGAAGACCCGACGAAATCCGCGACGAACTCGGTGCGAGGGTAGTTGTAGATCTCGTCCGGCGGCCCGCTCTGCTCAATCTTGCCGCCGCGCATCACCACGATCCGGTCGGACATGGCCAGCGCCTCCTCCAGATCGTGCGTGACGTAGAGGGAGGTGACGCCGAGCCGGTGCTGCAGCTCGCGCAGCTCGATGCGCATGTCGCCGCGCAGCTTGGCGTCGAGGTTGGAGAGCGGCTCGTCGAAGAGCAGCACGCTGGGCGAGAAGGCGCAGGCGCGGGCCAGCGCCACGCGCTGCTGCTGGCCGCCGGAGAGCTGGGAGGCGTGGCGGTCGGCATACTGGCCCATCTGCACGAGGTCGAGCGCCTTGCGCACCTTCTCCTCGACCTCGGCGCGGCTCTTGCGCCGCACCTTGAGGCCATAGGCGACGTTCTCGAACACGGTCATGTGCGGCCAGATGGCGTAGGACTGGAACACCATCGAGAGGCCGCGCCGCTCGGCCGGCAGGTTGATGCCCTCGGCCGAGGAATACATGGTCTGCCCGCCGATGCGGATGATGCCGCTGCTCGGCCGCTCCAGCCCGGCGACGGCGCGCAGCGTGGTGGTCTTGCCGCAGCCCGAGGGGCCGAGCAGGGTGAGCTGCTGGCCCGGCTGCACGGAAAAGCTCACCGGGCCCACGGCGGCGACCGGCCCGTAATGGATCTCGAGGTTCTCGACCTCGATATGGGCCGCAGGCGCGTTGCTCGGCATCGGCCGTCACCCTCCCTGGCGCGCCATGCGGCGCGTCACGATCATGAAGAACAGCATGGCCAGGCCGACCACAAAGGTCTGGATCAGCGCCATGGCGGCGGTGCGCTCGGAGCTGTTGGTGAACCAGGCCTCGACGATGGCCGGCGTCAGCACCTGCGAGTTCGGGCCCATCAGCAGGATCGAGGCGCCGAGCTCGCGCACGCTGGCGATGAACAGCAGCATCCAGGCCGCCAGCAGGCCGGGCCGCAGCAGCGGCATGGTGATGGTGCGCATGCGGTAGCTCCAGGAGGCGCCGCAGACCTCGCCGCATTCCTCCAGGCTCTTGTCCACCTGCATCAGCACGCTGGAGATGGTGCGCACGCCGAGCGGCAGGAAGACCGTGACATAGGCGATCAGCAGCACCCAGATCGTGCCATAGATCGGCAGGGGAAAGACCAGCCAGGCCCACATCATGCCGAAGGCGAAGACCAGCCGCGGCACCGCCTGCGGGAACATCGCCGCGTATTCCAGGAGGCCGCGGCCGGGGATTCGGCTGCGGTGCACCAGCCAGGAGATCAGCCCGGTGAGCGCGACGCCGATGGTCGCCGTCATCACGCCCAGCAGCAGGCTGTTGGTGATGGCGTGGCGGATGGCGTTCTGCGACAGCACGCTGCGGAAATTGTCCAGCGTGAAGTTGGCGGCGCTCGGGACGATGGCCGTCAGGTGCTGCAGCGAGACATAGACCAGCGTCAGCATCGGCAGCACGACCGAGAGCAGCACATAGGCGGCGCAGATCGCGAAGAGCGCCCAGCGCAGCCGCCCGACATCGGCAAGGCGCGGCCGGAAAGCCTTGCCCGTCACGGTGACGTAGCTGCGGCGCGCGACGATGCGGCGGTAGATGAACAGCATCACGAACATCACCGCGAAGAGCGAGACGCCCATGGCCGCCGCCAGCGGGATGCGCGGCGGGTATTGCGCGACGAGCTGGTAGATCGCCGTGGTGATCACGTAGAAGCGGCTCGGCGTACCCAGCACCAGCGCGGCCGAGAAGGAGCCGAGCATCTCGGCGAAGACGAAGATCGCCGCTCCCAGCACGCCCGGCGTGACCAGCGGCAGGGTGATCCGCAGCATGGTGCGCAGCCGCCCGCCACCGATGACCTGGCTCGCCTCCTCCAGCGCGGGGTCCATCGACTTCATCACCGCGCCGATCATGACGAAGGCGACGGAGCCCTCGAACAGCGCCATGACCCAGGCGATGCCGAGGGGCGTGGCGATGTTGACGATGGCGCCCTCGCCGCCCATGGCGCGCCAGAGCTGGTTGATCAGCCCGCTCTGCGGCGCGCCGAGCAGGCTCCAGGCCAATGCGCCGAGCAGCGGCGTGACGTAGTAGGGCACCGCCATCGCCTGCTCCAGCGTGCGCCGGAACGGCACCTCCGTGCGGTTCAGGATCCAGGCGGTGATGAAGCCGAAGACCAATGCCATCACCGTCGCCGCGAAGGAGACGTAGAGGGTGTTGAGCATGATCTGCGAGTAGCGCGGCAGGCTCGCGTAGTTGTCGAGGCCGTAGGCGGTCGGCGGCCGGACTTCCGGCTCGCCGACGTCCAGCGACGCCTGCAGGAGATAGTAGATCGGGTAGGCGACCAGGGCCGCCGTCACCAGGATGGCGATGATCCCGGCAACCGTCTGCCCGGACGGCACCCAGGACCGGGACAGGCCCGCGCTCTCCGGCGCCCCGGCCTGCACCTGCACGTCGCCCGACATGCTCAGAGCAGGCCGAGCATGTTGTTCCACTGCGAATTGAACTGCTTGCGACTGGCCAGGTAGGCGTCCATGTCCTCCGGCACCAGCAGCTTGAAGTCGGCGAGCTTCAGCCCGCCCGGCATGGGCGGCGCGTTCTTCCGCACCGAGCCATAGAGCAGGTACTCATTGTCCTGGTACACCGCCTGTCCGCGCTCGGAGGCCAGCCAGTCGAGGAAGAGGCGCGCGGCCTCGGGATGCGGCGCCTTGTCCACCACGCCGGTGGCCAGCGGCGCGGCCGGCAGCCCGTCCTCCGGCGCGACGAAGGCGATCGGCGCCTCGCGGCGCTGGTACAGCACGTAGCCCGCCCATTCGGCGAGGCCGCAGACCTTGTCGTCGCCCTTGGCGAGCCGGTCGAAGAGCTGCGCGCGGGAATCGAAGCCGTGCGGCTGCTGCTTGGCGAAGGCCTTCCAGTAGTCGTCGCCATAGAGCCGGCGCAGCTCGTACCACTGCACGAACTGCATGCCCGACGTGGCCTGCTTGACGCTGAGGGCATCCTTCCAGCGCGGGTTGAGCAGGTCCTTCCAGTTCTTCGGCGCGTCCTCCTTCTTCACCTGGTTGGTGTTGTAGGCGATGCCGGCGAAGGTCATGCCGCTCCAGAAATAGTAGCCCGCCGGATTGCTCAGATGGCCGGTCGCATAATGCTGCGCCTGCGGCGACTCGTATTTCTCGTAGCCGCCGCGCTTCTGGAAGTCGATCGCCGTGCCGACGTCGGAGAACTGGATCACGTCCACGTCGTTCCGCCCGGCCGAGCGCTCGGCGAGGATCTTGGAATAGAGGGCGCCGTTCTGCGCACGCACGTAGTTGGCGCGGATCTTCGGGAAGTCCTTGGTGAAGGCCTCCATGATCGCGGCGCCGGCGGAATCGCTGTCATGCGTGTAGAAGAGCAGCGCGCCTTCCTGCTCGGCCTTGGCGATGTCGGCCGCCGTCTCGAAGCCGTGCACGGTGGTGCCCTTGCGGCCCTGCGCCAGCGCCGGGCGCGCGGCCAGGCCAGCCAGCGGCAGCGCGGCGGCGGCCAGCCCGGCCTGCAGCGCGGTGCGGCGTGTCAGGCCCGGCTGCGAGCGATCGTCTTCCTTGGACATCGGCTTTCCCTTCCTGCTCGTTTCCGGCGCGGATGAGGGCGCCGGCTTGTCGGTTCAGTCGGTGGGAGCAACGCCCGGCGCTTCAGAGGCCGATCGGGGCCTCGTCGCCTTGTCCTTGTTGTGGCGCTCCCCATGGCGGGAAGCGCCAGGGAAATGCGGGCGGTCAGCAGAGGATGGTGGCGTCCACCCCCAGCTTTTCCGCCCAGGCCGCGAGCGTGGCGGCCGTCGCCGCCGGCACGGCGAGGCCATCGCGCTCGGCCGCCGCGATGTTGCGGCAGGCCTGCTCGCCCGGCAGCCGCACAGGGCGGGCCGGGTCGAGCGGCGGGTTGGCCCGGCACTGTTCGGCGAAGAACTCGGTCTGCGCGACGAAGGCCTCGGCGCCAGCGAAGGCGGCGGGGTCGATCAGCTGCAGGAACACGGCGGCGCCCCAGCGATCCGGCGCGTCACGCCGGCCATAGCCGCCGAGGCCCTGGGTCAGCGCCTCGACCATCAGCGCCAGGCCGAAGCCCTTGTGCCCGGCCTCATAGCCGCCCAGCAGCAGCAGGCTGCCGCGCGCCCCGGCGCTTTCCATCACCGTGGGGTCGCGGGTGGGGCGGCCTTCGCTGTCCATCAGCCAGGGATGCTCGAATTGCTCCCCAGCCGCCGCCTTCTCCCGCGTCATGGAAGCGGTCGTGAGGGAGGCGGAGATGTCCACCAGCACCGGCGCCTGGGCAGTGGGGAAGCCGATGGCGAAGGGGTTCGGGCTGAAGAGCGGCGCCTTGCCACCGAAGGGCGCGACGATGCGGCTGTGCGGCCCGGAGGAGGCGAGCATCACATAAAGGCCACGATCCGTGGCGGCCTTGGCCAAAGCGGCAAGGCAGCCGATATGGTGGCTGCGGCGGATCGCCATGGTCACCACGCCCGCTTCCGCCACGCGCTCGGCCGCCAGGGCGATGGCGCGATCCACCAGCCAGAGGCCCGGCCGGTAGCCGCCATCCCAGACAAGGGTGGCGCCGGTGTCGCGCACCACCTCCGGCTCGCCCACGCAGGCCATGCGGCCCTGGGCGATTTCCTGCAGATAGGCGTTGCACTGTGCGAGGCCGTGGGTGTGCCGGCCCATCATGTCCGTCAGCACCAGCAGCCGGGCCATGGTGGCGGCCTTTTCCCCATCCATGCCAGCGGCGGCGAAAAGGGCGGCGGCGAAATCCGCCAGCACCTGGGGACTGCGGCGAAGCGGCGGTGCTGCTGCGAGGCGAGCTTCCGGCTGCGGGCTCACGGCCGTGCTCCAAGGGGGAGACGGGGGCTGCCTGCGGGGGTGGAAACATGACGAAGTGCAGCGGCGTACGGCCACAGGACACAGCCTGGATGGGCAAGCATCGCGGGAACCTCGGACGTTTCAACTGGCGGCTTGGTGCCGCTCTGCTGATCCACTAAAACATTAGTGCCCCAGGGCGTCAACGCGGAACGGATAGGCCCCCATGAATCCATCACGCACCGGTCGTGGAGCGCCCCATCATGGATAGCTACGCCTCCTTGGAGACGCTGCCCCCCGTCCTGCCGCTCGACCGCACCCGGCAGGCCGCGCCACAGGTGTTCGAGCAATTGCGCGAGCAGATTCTGGCGATCCGGCTGGTGCCGGGTGCGGTGCTGTCCCGCCTGGCACTCCAGCGGGCCTTCGGCCTGAGCCAGACGCCGATCCGGGACGCGCTGAGTCGGCTGGCGGAGGAAGGGCTGGTGGATGTCTTCCCGCAGCATGCCACGCGCGTCTCCCGCATCCATCTCGGCCTCGCGCGGCAGGCGCATTTCCTGCGGGTCGCCATCGAGTTGGAGGTGGTGCGGGTGGTCGCGGAGGCGCCCCCGCCGGCCACGCTGGAGCGGCTGCAGGCGATGCTCGGCGAGCAGGAGCGACTGCTGGCCGCGGCCGATTACGGCGCCCTGACGGCCGGCGATGCGAGCTTCCACCGGGAACTCTACCTGACGGCGGGCATGCCGGACTTGTGGGAGATGGTTCGCCAGAAGAGCGGGCATATCGACCGCCTCCGCCGGCTGAACCTGCCCGATCCCGGCAAGGCGGAGGCAGTTGTGCACGACCATGGGCGCCTGCTGGCCGCCCTACGACAGGGCGATCCCGGGGCGGCGCAGGCGGCCCTGCGGGCGCATCTATCGGGAACGCTCCGCAGCGTGGACCAGATCCGCGCCCGCCATCCCGGCTATGTCGCCGAATAGGTCCACCTCGATGCCTGGGAGAACCTGGATCTCTCCTCACACTCACCAGACGGCGGAGCCAGGCAAGAATGAATTCTCCCCAAGGCCCCACTTCTTCCTTTCCGTCGGTTCTGCCGCACTGTCCGTAAGCGCGGCCGAGAAACTGGCAGAAGAAGGAGGGAGGTTTTTTGGGGGAGTTCACTCGTCCGGCCTTGCTACCACCTTGAGCTTTCAAGGACATTCTGTCCCACGAAGGGCGATTCACCCGATGGCAAGCGGCCTCTTCCTCGACCTTGACGGCGTCCTGGCCGATTTCGATCGTGGCGTGCAGGCGGTGACCGGAAAACGGCCGGAGGAACTGTCCTTGAAAGCAATGTGGTCCGCATTGGCGCGGGCGCCCCGATTCTTCGAGACGCTGGAGTTCATGGCGGAGGCGGAAGTGCTCTGGCGCTTCTGTGCGCCCCATAATCCGACCATCCTGACCGGCCTGCCGCTGGGTGCCTGGGCACCGGAGCAGAAGCGGCGCTGGGTGGCGCGGATGCTGGGTGCCGAAGTGCCCGTGATCACCTGCATGAGCCGGGAGAAGCCGCGCTGGTCAGGCCCGGGCCGCGTGCTGGTGGATGACCGCGCCTCCACCCGCGAGGGCTGGGAGCGGCGGGGCGGCACCTTCATCCACCATGTCTCGGCGGAGCGCTCGATGGCCGCACTGCAGCAGCTCGGTTTCAAGGATGAGGCAAAGCGCAGCTGAGCGGCGTGCTCCGGGGAAGAGGCGCAGTCCCAGCCTCATCTTCCGGCGCTCAATCGCAGCCCAGCCACAGGTAAGCGGGACAGGATCGCTTTGCAGCGGCTGGCGGCTCGTGGTGAGCGGCGAAGCGATGTGCCAAACGGAGCTGCCAGGCCGCCGCGTGGTGCCGCCGCTCCGAAGTGCAGCGCCACATGCTGCGCCACAACGCTTGGGTAAGCAGGGGAGAAGGTCGCGAGCAGGCACGCGATTCACCGGAGGCAGCAGCCATCCGGCAAACCGTTGCAGCAGGGCCGAGTTCGGCTGCTCAGTTCTTCTTCACGGGCTCCTGCGCCTGCTTCTTGCCACCCGCAGGGCCAATCCCGGCGACTTGGCCAGCCACCTCGGTGTTGTAGTTTTCCTCGGGCACCGGGCGCTTGGCGTTCGGATCTGCCTGGTCCTTGTTGACATGGTGCGGGCCGACATTGGCGGGCCTTGCCGTCTCGTAGCGCTTGTCGTCGTCCATTCTCTCTCCTCCGCACGGGCCAGAAAGGCGCGTCAGTAGGATAAAAGAGGGGGTGCGCAGGGCCGTTGCGGCCAGGGCTGTCACATGCCCGTGCGACCTCGGATGCAACATCCGCCGCGCTGCGCCGTTTGCCGCTGGGGAACGCCCGCAGGACGAGCGGCCATCGGTCTGTCGCGAAAGGAGCTTGGCCGTGACGCCAAATGTCAGGGAGAAGCCATGAAGCCGCATGCCCGCTTCAACATGGGCTACTGGATCGCCGCCCTGCTGGGTGTGTTGCTGATCCAGTACTACCTCGCCGCATATCAGGGCGTCGCCCCGATCCCCTACAGCCGTTTCGAGCAACTGCTGCATGAGGGCAAGGTCGCCGAGATCGGCATCTCGGACCGCTTCATCCAGGGCAAGCTCAAGGAGCCGCTGCCCGGCGGCGAGACGCGCTTCACCACGACCCGGGTAGACCCTGACTTCGCCCAGGAGCTGCAGCGCTACAACGTGCAGTACACAGGGCAGATCGAGAGCACCCTGTTGCGTGACCTGCTCTCCTGGATCGTGCCGATGGCGCTGTTCATCGGCATCTGGATGTTCATGCTGCGCCGTCTCGGGCGCGGCATGGGCGGGCTGATGCAGGTCGGCAAGAGCAAGGCCAAGATCTACGTCGAGAATGACACCCGCGTGCGCTTCAGCGATGTCGCGGGCGTGGACGAGGCGAAGGACGAGCTGCGCGAGGTGGTGGATTTCCTGCGCGCCCCGAAAGAGTATGGCCGGCTGGGCGGGCGGATGCCGAAGGGCGTGCTGCTGGTCGGCCCGCCGGGCACCGGCAAGACGCTGCTGGCCAAGGCGGTGGCCGGCGAGGCCAAGGTGCCGTTCTTCTCGATCTCCGGCTCCGAGTTCGTCGAGATGTTC
>DATMFR010000034.1:0-9511 GCA_035556695.1 Roseomonas sp. | reverse complement strand
GGCTCGACCGTCTTCCTCCCGCTCTACTTCCAGCTGGTGCTCGGCATGAGCCCGGCGCGGGCGGGCGCGATGCTGCTGCCGCAGGTGGTGGGCATGGTCCTGACCTCCGTCATCGGCGGGCGGATGGTCTCGCGGCTGGGGAAGAACAAGGCCTTTCTCCTCGCCGGGCTGGGCCTGGAGGCGGTCGCGCTCGCCAGCCTGGCGGTGCTCGCCTACCTCGCCGCGCCGGCGCCGACCTTCCTGATCTCCATGGGGCTGCTGGGCCTCGGGATGGGCATGGGTATGCCGAACCTGACGGTGGCCGTGCAGAACGCCGTGGCGCACCAGGAGCTCGGCGCCGCCACGGGGGCGATGACCTTCCTGCGCTCGCTGGGCGGCGCCGTCGGGGTGGCGGCCTCGGGTGCCATCATGTCCTCGCGGCTGGCGGCGGCCTCCGCCTCGATCGGCGCCGACCTGAACATCGAGGCCATCACGCGGCAGGGCGTGCAGGCCCTCGCCACACTGACCGCCGCGCAGCAGGGCATGGTGGGCGACGCCTACCGCCAGGCGCTGACGGGCTGCTTCACGCTGAGCGGCGTTGTCATGAGCGCAGCTTTCGTGCTCGTGCTGGGCCTGCCGGAGCAGACGCTGCAAGGACGGGCACCCTCGCGGTAAGGAGGGAGGGGGAGGGCGGAAGGCCGCCCTCCCGCCCTGGGGGCCCAGGGGGCAGGGGCCTGGACTAGGCGGCGCTGCGCTGCCGGTTCCGCAACCGCTGCGCATAGACGTTGATGACCAGCGCCAGCAGCAGCACCAGCCCGCGGATCAGGATCTTCAGGAAGCTGTCCATGCGGATGTGGTCGAGCCCGTTGTTCAGCACGCCGAGCACCAGAAGGCCGACAATGGTGTTGCCGATGCCGCCCTGGCCGCCGAACAAGCTGGTGCCGCCAACGACGACGGCGGCGATCGCATCGAGCAGGTAGTTGTCGAACTGGTTCTGCTGCGCGCTGCCGAAATAGGCCACGCCCAGCATGCCGGCGAGGCCGGAGCACAGGGCGGAGACGATCATCACGGCCGCCACCACCGCCTTGACGTTGACGCCCGAATGCTCCGCCGCCTCGCGGTTGCCGCCGACCATGTACACGTAGCGCCCGAAGCGCGTGTAGGTCAGCACCAGATGCCCGAGCAGCAGCACCAGCCCCGCGATCGCCACGATCCAGGGCACGGGGCCGATCGAGCCGCTGCCCAGGGTGAGAATCACCTCCGGCACGCTGTAGGCGATCTGCCCGCGCACCAGCATGGCGGCGATGCCGTTGCCGATCTGCAGCATGGCCAGCGTCATGATGAAGGAGGGGATGCCGATCCGCGTCACGCCGAAGGCCGTGACGGCGCCCAGCGCCAGGCAGCCCAGCAGCGCGAAGAGCACCGCCAGCGGGCCGGGCAGGGGCAGGTTGGCGATGTTCACGCTGGCATCCTGCAGCGTGAGGAAGGCCAGCAGGATGCCGGTGGCGTTGGCCACGCTGGCGACGCTGAGGTCGATCTCGGCGCAGAGGATGACATAGGTGAGGCCCACCGCGATGATGGCGGTGATCGAGACCTGCTGCAGGATGTTGCCGAGATTCGCCGTGGTGGCGAAGGAGGGGCTGAGCGCGCTGAACAGGGCGATCAGCGCCAGCAGGGTGGCGAAGGGCGCGAGGTTGCGGAGCTGGCCGCCCAGGCGCTGCCAGAGCGGCTCGCGCAGATGCGTCGGTTCGGTCAGGGGTGCGGACATCGGGCTTCCTTCATGCGGCCGCGAGCAGGCGGTCCTTGCCGACCGCCTCGCCGGCGAACTCCTGCGCCAGCGTGCCGCGCCGCATCACCAGGATGCGGTCGGCGAGCGCGAGCACCGTCTCCGGCTCGGATGAGAAGACGATGATGCCGAGGCCCTGCGCGCGCAGGCCGCGCACGATCCGCACCACGTCGTCCTTCGCGCCGACATCCATGCCGCGGGTCGGCTCGCTCAGCAGCAGCACCCGCGGCAGGTGCGTCAGCCAGCGCGCCAGCGCCACCTTCTGCTGGTTGCCGCCGGAGAGCTGGCCCACCGGCAGGTTCACGCGCGGCGGACGGACGCCGAGCGCCCGCACATGCCCCTCGGCGATGCGGCGCTCCTCCTTCGGGTGAAGCAGGATGCGGCCGATGCGCTCCAGGATGGCGATGCTGATGTTGCGGTAGACCGGCTCCTGCGCGAAGAGCATGGCGCGGCGGCTCTCCGGCACGAAGGCGATGCCGGCCCGCTTGGCGGCCGGCGTGCCGCCCCGCAGCCGGGCCGGGCGGCCATCCACGCGCACCGTGCCGTGCTCCAGCGGCAGCTTGCCCGCGAGCGCCCGCGCCAGTTCGAGCTGGCCGGAGCCCATGAAGCCGTAGATGCCCAGCACCTCGCCGGCGCGCACCTGCAGGGAGGCATCCGCGAAGAGGCCGGCGACCGTCAGGTGCTCCGCCTCCAGCACCACGGGGGCGTTGGTGGCTGGCGGCAGCGCGAAGGCCTCGGTGTAGCTTTCCTCCAGCCGCTCATGCCCGGCGCCGATCATGCGCTCGATCAGCCAGGACTTGCCGACCTCGCGCGCCGGTGCGGTGCCGACCCGGCGGCCGTTGCGGAATACCGTGACGCTGTCGGAGATGCGCAGGATGTCGTCGAGAAAATGCGAGATGAACACGACGCTGCGGCCGCTCTGCCGCAGGCGCTCCAGAAGCTGGAAGAGGCGTTCCACTTCCGGCGGCGAAAGGGCGGAGGTTGGCTCATCCAGGATCAGGATGCGCGCGCCCGACATCAGCACGCGCGCCAGCTCGATCATCTGCTGCTGCCCGAGCGGAAGCGAGCCGGCTGGCGCCGTGAGATCGACCGTGATGCCCAGCGCCTCAAGCTGCGCCCGCGCCTGCGCCCGCATCCGGCGCCAGGCCACCAGCCCGAGACCGTTCACCGGCTGTGCGCCAAGCAGCACGTTCTCGGCGACGGAGAGCGCGGGCACGATGGAGAGTTCCTGGTGCACCATGCCGATGCCGGCCGCGCGCGCGTCCCGCGGGCTGCGGAAGCGCACGGGGCGTCCATCGAGGCGCATCTCGCCCTCATAGTCCGGATGCACGCCGGCGATGATCTTCATCAGCGTGCTTTTCCCAGCGCCATTCTCCCCCACCAGGCCATGGACTTCACCCCGGTTCAGGGTGAAGTCCACGCCGCTGAGGGCGGCCACTCCGGCGAAGTGCTTGGAGACGCCTTGTAGTTCCAGCAGGGGCTCCGCTCCCGGTTGCATGCGGCGCGCCGGCTAGATCAGGAAGTGCTTCTGCATCCAGGCCATCCCCGGGGCATTGGCTTTGGTGACCACCGGGCCATCGGTGATGACGTGCTTCGGAATGCCCTCGTCGCCCGTCTTCTCCCCGGCGACCGCCGCGGCGACGCCCGCCATGATCGCGCCGCCATGAATGCGGCAGGAGGGATTTCGGACCGTGGCATGCATGCGCCCGTCCATGACCGCGGCCAGGGCAGGGGGCATGGCGTCGCAGCCGCCGATCTTGATCTCGGTGCGGCCCTTCGCCCGCATGACGTTGTAGGCGGCCAGCGCCATGTCGTCGTTGTGGAAGTATGCGGCGCTGATCTTGGGATACTTGGTCAGGTGGGTGTCCCAGATGCGGGCCACCTTGGTGACGTCCCAGTCGCCTGGGGTGGTGTCCAGCACCTCCACCTTGGGATAGCGCTTCACCACCGAGTCGAAGCCGCGCGCGCGGCCCTGCGCGCCGGTATGGCCCAGCGCGCCCTGCGTCATGATGATGGTGCCCTCGCCGCCGATCGCCTGCATCAGCGCCTCGGTGACGGAGGCGCCCATGAACTCGTTGTCCGGTGCCAGGAAGCTGTGCACGTTGAGCTGCTCAAGCGGGGCGATCAGCGTGTCCATGTCGATGACAGGCACGCCGGCATCGATCATCCGGCGCACCGGGGTGGTGAGCGTGCCGATGCCGAAAGCCTGGATGGCCACGAAGTCCCATTTCTGCGAGGCCATGTTGTCGATCGCGCCGCGCTGGCGCGTGGCGTTCAGCTCGCCATCGAACCAGGTAACGTCGACATTGAAGAGCTTGCCCCAATACTCGGCCGCAGCCTTGCCCTGCGCGCACCAGGTGGCCTGCAGTCCGGCGTTGGAGAAGGCGGCGCGAAGCGGGCGCTCCGAGCGGCCCATCTCCGCCGCCAGGGCTGGCGCGATGCCAAGACCCCCGAGCAGGGGAACGGCAGCGGCGGCCTGCAACAGACCACGGCGACCGCCAGCCGGCGGAACTTCCTTGTCCATGACGTTCTTCCCTCCCCGGGCGATCGTTGACGTCGCCGCATGGTATGGGGAAAGCTTGCATCATTACGCCTTCCCAACGCAACTGCCGGGGTCAGGGCGGTGGGCGGCCATGCGCGCAAGCCATTCATCACGGTAGCGAGACCGCTGCCCAGGGGCCACGCCGTCGTGGGCCCGCACTCCGCAGGGCGGCGAGCTGGCGCGGGTGTAGCCATGCTGGGACGCCGGGCGGTGACCTTCTCCGTCGGCCCGGTCTCGACGATCCGGCGGCGGTACATCATCGCCATGCGGCCGCAGAAATTGCGCATGACACTGATGTCGCGGCTGATGAAGCGGAAGCCCCGGCCGAGTCGCTCCCGCGTGTCCAGCAGCGGATCGAGCACCCCGCGCGGCTGCCAACATCCAGCGTGGAGGTGACTTCGTCGGCCAGGATCAGCTTCACGTCCACGGCAACGGCGAAGAAATTGAGCGCCAGCACCGCCATCACCACGGCGGCACTGGGCGGGAAGAGCCGGGGCGCGGCGGCAAGCCGATGGATGTTCTGCGCCTCCTTGAGCAGCACGCCCCGGGAGATGGCCGGCGGCTGGAGATCCCGGCCAAGGAGGGAGAGCAGAGTTTTGGCCAGGATCATGCAGGCAGTGATGCGGGAGGCGAAGGAGGGCATCGTGTGCAAGCATGTCTCGATGCCGGCCAGGCGACACTGTTCTGAATGAGGTGCTCGCAGGGTGACCGCCAATGGCCCGCAACCCAGGTTCCGCTGCCTTCGCGTCCTGGCCTCCTCCTTGGCGGTGGCAAGGCACCGCGCGCGGGCGATGGTGAGGAATCCTGAACCCTTGGCGTGGCAGACTCGGGCGGTATCGCGCCGTTCGGCAGGAGATGAAGCCAACCATGATCCCACGCGCCAGCCTGACGGCCATCGCCTCCAGCTTGCGGGACGCCTACTCGCCTCTGGAGGCCAACTTCACGGCAACCGGGCGCCAGCTGGAGCGTGCGACAGGCGCGCTGGGCGGGCTCGGTCGCTGCTTCGAGGCGCTGGAGGGCCAGCTTCGCGGGCCACAGCTCGCCGAAGCCATGGGACGCTTCGAGCAGGCCGCCGGACAGGTCCGTGGCATCGCCACTGTCCTGCACGCCGAGCGCAGCATGCTCGAAGGGATGCACCGCCAGCTCGCGTCAATCGCCGGCGCGCTGAACCAGCTCGGTAGCACGGTGCGGGCGGTGGGCATGCTCACCGCCTCGGCCAAGGTCTGCGCTTCCGCCCTCGATGAGACGCGGGAGGACTTCGTCACCTTCACCGACGAGATCGTGCGCCTCTTCGAGCTCTCCCGCCGCAGCCTGGGCGAGTTCCAGCATGCGGCGACGCGGCTGCTGGAGAACGTGCAGTCCGGCCTCACGCAGCAGGATGGCTTCGCGCGGCAGCAGGCCGAGGCCTTGCAGAGTATCCCCGGCTGGCTGGCGGAGAGCACGGCCGCGGTCGAGCAGCGGCTGCGTGCCGGAGCCGACGCCTCCACCGAGGTCCGCGCGCGCTCGGCCGCCATGGCCCGGCAGGTGGCGGAATCGGTCATGGCGTTGCAGATCGCGGACAGCACGCGCCAGCGCGTGGAACATGTGGAGGCCGCGCTGATCGCCCTCCTCAAGCACGCGGAGCCTGCCGAGGCGGCGGAAGGGGCGCTCGTGCTGGCGCATGTCTGCCACCTTCAGGCGGCACAGCTACTCAGCGCGGCGGAGGAGCATGCGGCGCAGGTGCAGCGTGTCGATGCCGCCTTGAATGCCCTGGCGCAGGATGCGCGGCATATCTGCGCCGTGGGAGCCGAAGCCTATGGCAGCGGGCCGCGGCGCGAGAGCTTCCTGGGGCCGCTGGAGGAGAATGTCCGCCAGGCCTTGACCCTGCTCCGGGATTTCCGGGCCGCGCAGGCGGTCGTGGATGGGATGGTGCGGGGCATTGCCAGCGCCGTGGCGCAACTCGCCGGCCATATCAAGACGGTGGGGGAGGTTGAGACCGATCTGCGGCTCATGAGCCTGAACATGACGCTCAAGTCCGGCCGCCTGCACGATGCGGGCCGCACCCTGCTCACCATCGCGAGGGAGCTCCGGACCTGCGCCGACCAGACGACGCAGATCGTGGCGCTGCTCACGCAGGAGCTGACCAGCATCACGGGGCTGGCGCAGGACCGCGCCACGCGGCAGCCAACGCCCGAGGAAGCGGCGCTGGAACATCTCGACGGCATGATGTCGGGCGCCATGGAGCAGCTTCAGGCCGTGAGGCTCCAGATCACGCAGGCGCTGACGACGCTGGAGGCTGAGGGCGGCGAGGCCGCAACGGCCCTTCGTGCCGCCGCCGCGAATCTGGGCGTTGCCGACCTGCCCGCCATGCTGCGGGCGACGGCGGCGAAGCTGGTCGCGCTGGCCGGCGGCCCTCCTCCGGATGAAGTAGTGCTTGCCACCATCCGGCACCTGCTGCCGCCGGCCGCCAGCTACACCATGGCCAGTGAACGGCAGGTGCAGGCACGCCTGAGCGGCAGTGGCGATCATGCGGCGAGCCCGGCCGAGGACATCCTCGAGGATATCCTGTTCTGAACCTCGCCTCTTCGTGGCTTCTGAACAGGGACGGCGCTCACGGGCGAACCGGCGGGCGCCGGCCTGCCCTCCTGGCGGCAGTGGCTATTCCCGGCAGGAGGGCGCGGCCTTCACGCGGGTCTGCCCGCGCCGGTGGCCCGCAGCATCACCTCGGCGGTATCGGTGTGAAAGTGCAGCAGCAGGCCAGACGCGCCGCCGGTTCGCTGCGCCATGAGGGGGATATTGTAGCGGCGCAGCGCTTCCACGGCCGCCGCCAGGTTCTGCGCGCCCACACCGCCAGGAGCGACGGCGCCGCCAAAGAGCTTCGCCTGCATGGCCTGGAGGATGTTCCCCCGGTCCAGCATGGCCTGCACCAGCAGATCGTTTGCCGCCCGGCCATAGCCCGCGTGATCGGCCCCCTGGGGCAGCGCGGAGTGATTGATCCCGCCCTGCCGCCGCGCCGGATCCCGCAGGCAGAGCGAGACACAGGACCCCAGCACGGTGGTGATCACCGCCGGCATGGGAGGGCAGGCGATCTCGCCCGCCGTCAGGAAGATGCGGTTCAGGGAAGGACCGGCCCTTGGCGCATCATTGCGGCTTCGCACGCTGGATTTCGCCGGCCAAGGCTTCCAGCGGCAGAACCCGCTCGGCCGCTCCAAGCCCGATTGCCTCCCGGGGCATGCCGAACACCACCGATGTCGCCTCGTCCTGCGCCACCGTATGCGCGCCGGCCCGGCGCATCTCCAGCAGGCCGCGCGCGCCGTCATCACCCATGCCGGTCATGATGATCCCGGTCGCATTGCTGCCGGCATACTGCGCCGCGGAGCGGAACAGCACATCGACGGAGGGGCGGTGGCGTGACACCAGGGGGCCGTCCTTCACCTCGACATGGTAGCGCGCCCCGCTCCGGCGCAGCAGCATGTGCCGCGCTCCCGGTGCGATCAGCACCCGTCCGCGCAACACGGTATCGCCATCGGCTGCTTCCTTCACTTCCACCGCGCAGGTGCTGTTCAGGCGCCGCGCGAAGGCCGCGGTGAAGCGTTCCGGCATGTGCTGGACCACGACGATGCCGGGGCAATCCGCCGGCAGTGCCTCCAGCACCACGCGCAGGGCATCGGTGCCGCCGGTGGAGGCGCCGATGCAGACCACGGATTCCGTGGTGCGCGCCATGGCATGCCGCATTGCTGGCGGAGGCAGCATAACGTCTGCGCTCAGCTTCTTCTCCACGAGGCGCATCTCGCCGCGCGGCCGGGCGCCGCGGTTCAGCCTGGCGCGCGCGGCGCCCTTGACGGCGTCACAGATGCGGATGCGGGCCTCCATGAGGCCCTGCTTGGTGTCCAGCTTTGGCTTGAGGACGATGTCCACGGCGCCCGCCTCCAGGGCCTGCATCAGGGTTTCCGAATGCTGCTCGATCAGGGAGGAGCACATGACGACCGGGATGGGCCGCTGCGCCATGATCTTGCGCAGGAAGGTGATGCCGTCCATCCGGGGCATCTCGACGTCCAGCGTGATCACGTCCGGCACTTCCTGCTGGAGGCGCCTGGCGGCCGCGAAGGGGTCCGGCACCGCGCCGATCACCGTGATCTCGGGGTCGGACTGGAGGATGTCGCTCAGGGTCTGGCGGACGACGGCGGAGTCATCCACGACAAGGACCCGGATCTTGCCAGTCATGCCTAGACCCGCCGGAAGACGGTCGCGGCGACGGCTTCGACCGGCAGGCCAAAGCCCGCCAGCGACTCGGAATGTCCGAGAAACAGGAAGCCGCCCGGACGCAGATGCCCGCAGACCCGCTCCAGCACGGCCTGCTGTGTCGGCTTGTCGAAGTAGATGAGCACGTTGCGGCAAAACGCCACATCCATGTCCTGTTCGACGGAGTAGCTGGCATCCATCAGGTTCAGCCGGCGATAGCGCACCATCTGCCGCAGCTCCGGCACCACGCGGACCAGCCCAGCCGAGGCGCCGCGGCCGCGCATCAGGTAGCGCTGCCGCAATGGCGCCGGAACCGGATCGGCCATCTCCTCGGGGTAGATGCCGAGTACCGCGGTCTCCAGCACGCGGGTGGAAATGTCGGTGCCCAGGACGCTGGCGGCGAAGCGGCCCTGCCGCGCGGCCTCGTCCAGCACCATGGCCAGGGAGTAAGGCTCGGCACCGGTCGAGGCGGCGACGCTCCAGGCCTTGATGCAGGCCTGGCCACCACGGCGCGGGTGCTTCAGGAGCGAGGGAAGGACCTGTTCCACCAGAATCCGGAAATGCTCGGACTCCCGGAAGAACTCCGTCTTGTTCGTGGTGACGGCGTCGATCAGCGACACTGCCTCCTGCGCCAGCCCGTCGCGATCGAACAGGAAGGCGCAGTAGTCCCGCAGGTCGTGGCAGCCCATGGCCACCACGCGCTTGCGCAGCCGGCCCTCCAGCATGGTCTGCTTGCTGCGGGGCATCTTGATGCCGCTGTACTCCTCGATGAAGCGGGCGAGGCGCAGGAAGTCGGCTTCCCGCAGGCGGTCCAGGCCCTCGGCCATGCTGTGGGACATCGTGTCAGTACCGTTCGAAGTCGCTGTCGCGGGCGTCGGGGCCGGCGGTCATGTCGAGCTCGACGCCGGCGGGGCGGGGCTTTGGCTTGGGCGCCGCGGGGCGGGCCGGCGCGGCCGGCCGCTTGGCCATGCTGCGCGCCGTCA
>DATMFR010000033.1:0-1957 GCA_035556695.1 Roseomonas sp. | reverse complement strand
CGTCTGCTTGATGTTCGCCGCCATCTCCTCCATCGAGGCCGAGGCCTCCTCCGTCGACGAGGCCTGCTCCGTCGCCCCCTGCGACAGCTCCTCCGCGCTCGCCGACAGCTCCTGGCTCCCCGACGACACGTTCTCCGCGGCACTCAGCGCATCCTCGACCACGCTGCGCAGCCGGCCGACCATCCGATTGATCTGCACCATCAAGGCGCCGATCTCGTCGTCATCCCGCGCCTCCACGCTGCGGGTCAGGTCTCCCGCGGCGACGGCCTGGGTGAGCTCCACGGCACGGCCAAGGCGGCGGCTGATGCTGAGCGAAAGCCAGATGGCCAGCCCGGCGGCGAACAGGGTGGACAGCAGCAGGGTTCCCATCAGCACCATGGCGGCCTGGTCGGCACTCTGCGCCGCCGCGCTGCTCGCCTCGGCCATGCGCCTCTGGGCGAAGGCGATATAGGCACTCAGCTGGTTGTCCACCTCTCCGAGCAGGCGCCGGGCCTCACCCATGGAAAGGTTGCTCGCGACGATGTTGCCGCCGGCCCGGTTGATTTCGGCCGCCCGGCCCATGGCATCCAGCCAGCGCTCCAGCGCGGCGGCAAGCTCGTTGATCTCGGGTTGCGACGAACTCCCCGGCCCGGTGCGAAGATCCTCGCGCAGCCGGCGCAGCTTGCCGATGGCATCGGACACCTGGTGGGTCGTGCGGGTGAGCTCCTCAGCGGTGCTGCTGAGCAGCGCATCCTTGAGGTCGCTGTTCAGCGACAGGATGCCATCGTTCAGCGCGGCCACCGTCTGCAGGGCCTGCGGCTGCTGCGCGGCGGAGGCCGACAGCCTCAGCCGCTGCAAGGCCGCCTGTGCCTCGCGGAAGGGGGACACTGCATCGCTCTTAAGGATGGCGCGGGCATGGTTGGTGGAGTTCTGCAGAGCCGCATCCCGCACCCGGTCCTGGAGAGGGAAGTAACGGTCCAGGCCACCTTGGAGCTGCTCCAGAAGCTGTCGGGCCTCGGGATCGGAGATGGCCTGCAACTGGCTGAAGGCCTGCTGCGCGGCTCGGCGCTTCTCCACCATCACGTCGGCAAAGTTGCGGATGGTGGCATCGTCCGGCGCCAGAATTGCGTTCTTCTCGGCCCGCACGCTCTCCAAAAGGTTGCCGCGCAGTTCGCTGGTCAGGCGGAGCTTCTGCGTGCCCACCTCGACGAACTCCTGCAGCGTCTGCTGCAGGGTCTGCTGGTTGCGCAGCGCGACGACGCCTGCGCCTACCGAGAGCAGAATGACGACCCCGAACCCGCCCGCGAGCTTGAGTTTGACCGAAATTTTCATGGCTCAGTTCCGCTTCGATGCCTCGGCCTTGGGCCGGTTAAAAGGAAAGCTCGCCGCCCGCGAACATGCGGCCGACATCCAGCAACAGCACGAAGTCATCGCCCTGCCGGCCGACGCCGAGCAGGTTCTCCGAGCGCCAGGGCACGCTGAGGTCCGGCGGCGGCTCCACCTCGCGGCCGTCCAACCCCGTGACCTCGAAGACGCGATCCACCATCAGGCCGAGGACCTTGGGCTTGTCGCTGCCGGCGACCTCCAGGACCAGGATGCGGGTGTGCTCCGTCGTCTCGCCGCCGGGTAGGCCGAGGCAGGCGCGCAGGTCCATCACCGGCACGCTCCGGCCGCGGACGTCGATCAGGCCCAGCACATGCATGGGCGCCTCCGGCAGCCGCGTGATGCGGCGGCTGTCCAGGATCTCGAGCACCATCGCCACGGGAATGGCGAAGATGTCACCATCGACTCCCAGCGTGACGTACTGGACGGCTTGTCGGGGGGCGGGCTCCATGGCGTCAGTACCGTTCGAAGTCGCTGTCGCGGGCGTCGGGGCCGGCGGTCATGTCGAGCTCGACGCCGGCGGGGCGGGGCTTTGGCTTGGGCGCCGCGGGGCGGGCCGGCGCGGCCGGCCGCTTGGCCATGCTGCGCGCCGTCA
>DATMFR010000032.1:0-68416 GCA_035556695.1 Roseomonas sp. | reverse complement strand
GAGCTGGAGAACAAGATGGCCGTGCTGCTGGGCGGCCGCGCCGCCGAGTGGATCGTCTTCGGCCATCTCTCCACCGGCGCCGCCGACGACCTCGCCCGCGTCACCGACATCGCCCGCTCCATGGTCACCCGCTACGGCATGTCCGGCAAACTCGGCCAGGTGGCGCTGGAGAAGGAGAACCATGCCTTTCTGGAGCAGAACCCGCTGCTCGGCGCCATGCGGGAACACGAGTATTCGGAGGAGACCGCCGCCGCCATCGATGTGGAGGTACGCGGCATCGTCCAGCAGGCCTTCGACCACGCCCTCGGCCTGCTGAAGGAGCGGCGCGCCACGCTGGACGAGGCGGCGCATCGCCTGCTGGAGAAGGAAACGCTGGAGGCAGCCGAACTCCAGGCCCTGAGTGGCAAGCGCCTGCGCGACACCGCTGCCGAATAGTGGCCGCGCGCGATGCGGCCGCGCCGTCGGCGCCTCCCTTGCCGGGGCTCAGGCGGCCGTCGCGGCGGGCGCGGCCGGCAGGCTGCGGTTCCATGGCATCAGCCGCAGCACACGGGCCAGCCCGCAGGTGCCGGTGATTCCGGCGAACACCAACCCCGCCCCGACAAAGGCCGAAAGCAGGTAGAACCACGGCCAGACCAGTGCGCCCAGCACCACCCCGAGCAGCACCATCGAGCCCGCGACGATCTGCACCTGCCGCATCAACTCCAGCGGCTGGCGGCGGTCCTCCGCCACCGGCAGGCCGGCGCGCTTCCAGGCGTCCAGCCCGCCCTCGACGACATAGGCCTCGCGGCCCGGCACCTTGCTGGCCAGCCGCGCGGCATTCGCCTGCGTGCGGGCGCCGCTGCGGCAGTGGAACACCACCGGGCGCCCCTGCTGAACCGCCGGGTCCGTCTGCTCCAGCCGGGAGAGCGGAAGGCTGCGGGCGCCGGGGATGTGCTCCCGCGCATGCTCGTCCGGCTCCCGCACGTCGATGAGGGCCGCGCCCTCCTCCCGCAGCAGCCGTGCCGCTTCCGCGGGGATGATCGTCTTCAGCATGGTCCTTGCTCCCTCCAGGGGCTCGCTTCAGGTTCGGGGCCGGCGATACGGCAGGTCGGAGGAGGCAGGCCGGGCATCGACGCCGCGGCATCCTTCCTGCACTGCCGCAAGGAGGTGAAGCTCGCCTCTCCGGCCCCTACATAAGGTTGAACTTAATAAGTATCCTCTTATGTTATTTTCAAGCCCCTTCCCGGGGTGAAGGAGGACCCTGTGAACAAGCCCGCCATCCGCGCCTTCTTCGACGAGCCGACCAACACCGTCAGCTATCTGGTCTGGGACCCGGCAACCCGGGAAGGCGCCGTCATCGACCCCGTGCTGGACTGGGACAACCGCTCCGGCGAGGCCGACATCCGCTCGGCCGAGGCCATCCTGCGCGCCGCCGCCGAGGAAGGCGTAATGGTGCGCCGGGTGCTGGAAACCCACGCCCATGCCGACCACCTCACCGCCGCGCCCTACATCAAGGCGCGCACCGGCGCGCTGATCGGCATCGGCGAGCGCATCAAGGACGTGCAGCGCATCTTCCGCCCCGTCTTCCGCGCGGAGGACCTGCGCCCCGAGGGCGGCGACTTCGACCATCTGTTCCGCGACGGCGAGCAGTTCCCCCTTGGCCGGCTTACCGTCGAGGTGATGCACGTGCCCGGGCATACGCCAGCCGATGTCGCCTACCGCGTGTCCGCCCCTGATGCGGCGGCGGATGAGGCCACCGACGTCTTCGTCGGCGATACGCTCTTCATGCACGACTACGGCACCGCCCGTGCCGACTTCCCGGGCGGCGATGCCCGCACGCTCTACCGCTCCATCCGGCGCCTGCTGGCCGCGCCGCCGCAGACGCGCCTCTGGATGTGCCACGACTACAAGGCGCCCGGCCGCGACCACTACGCCTGGCAGAGCAGCGTGGATGAGCAGCGCGCGCACAACCCGCATGTGAAGGACGGCGCGACCGAGGAGGATTTCGTCCGTTTCCGCACGGAGCGCGACAGCAAGCTGGCCGCCCCTGCCCTGCTGCTGCCCTCGATCCAGGTGAACATGCGCGCCGGGCGCTTCCCGGAAGCGGAGAGCAACGGAGTCCGCTACCTCGTGGTTCCCGTCAAGGCGAAGAACGGCGCGGTGAACCCGCGGGAAAGCGAGGTGGCGCGATGAACGGCAGCCTGCAGATCGTTTGCCCGCATTGCGACGCCATCAACCGCCTGCCCGCCGCGCGGCTGGGCGACGGGCCACGCTGCGGCCAGTGCCATGCGCCGCTCTTTGCGGGGCAGCCGGCGGCGCTGTCGGAGGAGCGGTTCCGTCGCCACCTCGGCAACAGCGACATTCCGCTGCTGGTGGATTTCTGGGCCTCCTGGTGCGGGCCCTGCCACGCCATGGCGCCGCAGTTCGCCGCGGCCGCTGCATCGCTGGAACCGCGGATGCGTCTGCTCAAGGTCTCAACGGAGGAGGCGTCGCGCCTCGCCGCCGAACTCGGGATCAGCAGCATCCCGACCCTGGCCCTCTTCGCCCGAGGGCGCGAGCTGGCGCGCGTGAGCGGTGCCATGCCGGCGCGCCGCATCGTGGACTGGGCGCGGGCGCAGGCGGCCTGACCCGACCTCGCGCCGCAGCACCGCGCCAGCGCCGAAATGCGTTCAGCGCGGCGCGGCGCCATCCCCGCCCATGGGGGTGGCGCCGCGCGCCTCCATCTCCCGGGGCGTGACCGGGATGCGCATGCCATCGGCACGGCCGGGTAAGGTCCCGGCTTCCGTGCCGCTGATCATCTGCTGCCAGAACTGCCGGATGTTCTGATGCGTCGCCTCCGCCACGAAGCAGTTGGCGCGGTCGTCCAGGCCGTAGAGCGTGGCATGGGCATCGCCGGAAACCTGCCGCAGCGCGCGGTTGGCGATTTCCAGGCAGTTCAGCACCTGCTCCGGTGAGCCAAGCCGGGCATGGCTCTGGATGTCCAGCAGGCCGAAGGCGTGCATGCCGTTCGGCAGGCGCCGGCCGGTATCACGGCCCAGCTCCAAAAAGACATTCGCCACCGGCAGCAGGCCCTGGATCAGCGAGAAGATCGCTTCCACCTCGCGCGCACCGCAACCGACGAGATGCGGCGGCTCCGGATGCATGGCGGGTGCGGCCATGCCGGGCAGGCCAAGCGCGGCAGCGATCTCCTGCTCCAGCCATTGCCGCACCTGCGGCGGCGCGGCGCGGATCTGCTCCGGGCTCAGGGTGATTCCGACCATCCATTAGCTCCTCTCCGGACCATGTCCTGGCGATTGCACATGCGCCTCCCTCGCGGAGGGCGCGGCACTACGGGCGATGGTGGAGAGCGGCGGTCAGCCCTGCCCTGATCCGGATCAGCGCGCAGTTCTTGCACGCCGGTGATGCTGCGCTGCCTGCCCAGGAGGGAAAACCTGATGCGCGCCTGCATCCTTGACCGGCCAGGATTGCCGCTGCGGTGCACAGCCGTCTCAGACCCCCACCCTGGCCCTGGCCAGCTCCTGCTGCGCGTCGCCGCCTGCGCCGTCTGCCGGACCGACCTGCATGTGGTGGATGGCGAGTTGCCCGATCCAAAGCCCCAGGTGATTCCGGGCCATGAGATCGTCGGGCGCGTCGTCGAGGCAGGGCCCGGCGCCTCTCGCTTCCAGGTGGGTGACCGCGTCGGCGTTCCCTGGCTCGGCTTTGCCTGCGGTGAATGCCGCTTCTGCCGCGTGGGGCGCGAGAACCTCTGCGAACAGGCGCGATTCACCGGCTACCAGATCGACGGCGGCTATGCCGAACTGACCGTGGCGGATGAGCGCTTCTGCTTCACCCTGCCGGACGCTTACAGCGATGCCGAGGCGGCGCCGCTGCTCTGCGCCGGGCTGATCGGCCACCGGGCGCTGCGCATGGCCGGCGATGCGCGCCGGATCGGCATCTACGGCTTTGGCGCCGCGGCGCATATCGTCGCGCAGGTGGCGCGGTATGAGGGCCGCGAGGTCTTCGCCTTCACCCGCCCCGGCGACGCGGCGGCGGAGGCCTTCGCCCGGCAGCAGGGAGCAGCCTGGGCCGGACCCTCCGACGCGCCAGGGCCGGTGCCGTTGGAGGCCGCCATCCTGTTCGCCCCGGTGGGGGCGCTGGTGCCGGCCGCGTTGCGTGCCGTGGATCGTGGCGGCACCGTGGTCTGCGCCGGCATCCACATGAGCGAGATCCCCACTTTTCCCTACCAGATCCTCTGGCATGAGCGCTGCGTACGCTCGGTGGCCAACCTGACGCGCCGGGACGGAGAGGAGTTCCTGGCCCTGGCGCCGCGTGTGCCGGTCCGCACCACCGTGGAGACGCTGCCGCTCGGGGAGGCCAATGCGGCACTCGCCCGGCTGCGGGCTGGAACAGTGGCTGGGGCGCTGGTGCTGGTCCCGTGATACGATCGCCCCGGTCCCGCCTGCGTCATGCCGCTTCGGCGTTCCCGGTTCGGGCGGGCATCTCAGCGTCCGGCAGTGGCATCCCGGGGCTTCGCACCAAGTCCGGAATGGATCCGGTAGAGCTGCGCGTAACCTTCGTCCGCGATCAGCTCCAGCTCCGGCGGCATGTTCATCGGACCCTCGTCATCAGGCTGGTCCGCGTTCAGGACCAGCACGTAGTCGAAGCGTGTGCGCCAGGCCCGAACGTACTCGGTGTTCTCCGGCAGGACGGCGTGCTCGGCATCGGCAAGGCGGTGAACCGAGACCGCCGTGGTGTTGTCGGGCCCTGCGATCTCGTCCCAGGGTGGCAGGACCCGCAAGGGCTGCTTTCCGCGCGAGGCGAAGAGGATGGGCACGAAGGCATGCTGCCAGGGCACCGCCAGAGCAGGTTGATGTTCGTAAAGCATCGGGCCGCCGCCGCCATAGTATCGGCCCCGAGGCGCGGAGCGGCGGGCCGGAACGGTCATCGAATGCGTCACCTGCAGGATCGCCTTGCCCGGCGGCACATGTGAGAGCGCCCGGCGCAGCGAGGCGATGTCCGCCTGTCGCTCGTGCCAGATGCCCCCCACCCAGGCCGCCCGCAGCCCGACCAGCGCCAGCAATCCGCAGGCCAGCAGCAGTTCGGCAGAAGGGCGCCGTGGCCAGGCCGGCATGAGCAGTTCGGGGCGCAGCGCGCTGGCGATGGCGAGCACCGCCATGACCGGAAAGCGCGCGTCGACGAAATAGGTTCCGGCGACCTTGGGCGGCACGGCGAAGGCGAGGAGAAGAAATCCGATTGTAGCCAGCAGGAGCCCCGCATGGACCCGGAGCCGCCGCGTCACCAGCGCCCAGAGCACCGGCAGGACGAGCAGCGCGACGAAGGTCAGGTCGTAGAGCGACTTGTAAGCCGCGATGCCGGAGAACAGCGTCACCAGCTTTGCATGCAGGCTGAAGCCACCCTGCCACGAGGTCTGGGTGGCCGGGTCCTCCTGCGCTCCCGGCAGGGCCGGCGCGGAAAGCCAGGCGAGCAGCACGGGCAGCAGCACCGGCAACACCGCCACGACCACACGCCGCAGTCCCTGCCCGAAGGCGCGTGGCGTGCGCAGGAAGTCCCAGTCGCGACCGAGCGCCAGGGCAGCGAGCAACCCGGCATAGAACAGCGCGGCGAAGGCATGCGCCAGCAGCAGCAGCACGGCCAGCGCGGCACGCAGCGCGAAGGTGCCCAGGGGCCCGGTCCTCCGTGCCAGCGCCGCGTCGGCAGCAGCGGCCAGGAGAGCGAGGCCGAGGCCGATCTGGAAATTCAGGAAACCGGCGATGAGCGTCCAGTTCCAGGCCAGCAGGGGCAGACCCACCAGCCACCAGTGCAGCCCGCCGAAAACGGAGCGGTTCAGCAGCACGGCGCCGAGCGGAGGCAGCAGCACCGCTGCTAGCACCAGCGCCTGCCCGAAGCGCTCGATCGGCAGCCATGAGCCCACCGCGGCCGCCAGGAGATCGATGCCGATATTCGTCCGCACGCTGGTGAGGTCCACGGCGTAGATGCGGTCGAAGGGTGGCTGCGCGGCGCCCCCCGCCACCAGCCAGAGGCGCGCAAGGTGGTTCGGATAGTCCAGCAGCGGCGGGAGCGGAGTGAACAGGACGGGCAGCGCCAACATGACGAAGGCGAAGGTCAGCAGCCAAGCGGTGCGGGAACCGGTGCGTTGCGCATCTCTGGTCGAGGTGGCGACGCTGGCGGGGCGATGGATGGATGCGGCCACGGTCTCTGCTCCCTGCCAGCTTGCACCCTACGGATGTCCGTTCGGCGGAAGCGGGCCTGGCGCGGAGCCTAGAGGGATCTGAGTTGGCCGTTAAACGGGTGCGCCCTCAACTTCCCGCTGGGAAAAGTCCTCCCTGCGCGGGTCACCTCCTCAAACGGATGATATCCGCAAGAGCGGTAACATGATGCAAGCGCAGCCTTGATAATTCCCACCAAGCTTCATTCATCTCACGGGTGGATACCTGGCCGGAAAAAAGATGCGCGCAGATGAACCGGATGAGATTTCCCTCCCCCTCGCTGAACGGGAGGTGCGGGAAAGTGAAGACCGCGTGGCGCGGCAGTTCTGCCTTGTTCTAGCCCTGGAGAGGGATGGCGCATGGCAGGAGGCGCAGGCAGCCCGGCGGGTCCTGACGGGCTTTCAGGATCGGCTGGGCCTTGCCTGGGAGCGGCTGCAAATGGAGCGCTGGGTACACGATCACAAGCGTTAGCAGGCCTGCACGACCACAGGCGGGGCGGGGCAGCCTTGTAGAAGGGCCGGGATGATGCGCTACAGCGGGCGAGTGGCATTCGGAAGGTTCTGGTACGCGCGGGGTCCGATGCTGATGATCGGCATGGCCTATGGCGTCACCCTCCTGCTCGCTACCCTTACCTTCACAAACCTTGGGAACTCGCAGGAGATAGCGCCTCCTGACCGGATCGCCTCGTCCTCCCTGCCGACCGCGCAGCTCCTGACCCCCGCAGTGCGCGCGAAGGCCGCGCCGAGACTACCTGCCATGCTCGCAGACGCTCCGAGGCCCGCTATCTGCCCTTGAGAGAGACCACTCTGCTCGGTGCTCAACGACCTCCGGTCCACCATGCCTGCTTCCCTTTGCGTCAGGGAAAGGACAGAGAGGAAGCGAGTTCCCGAGGCGAAGATCGCTGGTTGCCAAATGGCACAGAGGAACAATGCTGCCATCCGCTGGGCTGCAAATGGCCTCATCTTCAAGGAAGCGAGTGGTTCTCACACTGCGTGCTCGTGGCGAAGCCACGCGCCTGATCGCAAGTCAGGCCCGCTCGGCCCGCTCTGTGGCAGCCGAACTCCGGCTACTGACCCAGCAGGAACGCGCTAGGGCGCGGACCGTGGGGCAGGCAGGGCGAGACTGGAGCTCTCGCGTCGGCGGCGGCATCACGGAACAAGGCCATCGAAAGCGCCTATTCCCGTGCCTTGGACCATATCAATGCGCTCGAGTTAAAGAGTAGGCGGCGTGACGAAGCCTAGGCCGCGAGGATGGCGGAATATTCAGCTTCTACCGGATTGATGGGGTTATGCCGCAGAGGCAACGCCAAGCACAGACTAGAGCTGTGGCGGCAAACTGAACCGCTGTTCCGATCCAGAATGCTGGAAAATGGCGTCCCCTAGGGGATTCGAACCCCTGTTGCCGCCGTGAGAGGGCGGTGTCCTAGGCCTCTAGACGAAGGGGACTAAAGGCGTGAGGGGGCTTTTATAGGCCCGCTCCGGGTTGGGCAAGGGGAAGATTTCATATTTCCGCAGGTGGAACGCTTCCCCCTTCCCCGCCACCTCCGCGGCTCACTCGCCCAGACGGATCTCTCCGGCCACGCGGCCACCCTGCGGGTCTACCAGCAGGATTCGCCCGCCATCCGGCCGCTCCACCCAGACGGCCAACTGGCCATTCAGGACAGCAATCTGGCTGATTTGCGTCCCGGCCGGCTGCCGCAGCGCCAGATCCGTGCTAACGGCTCCGGAGGAAAGGCCGGTCATGGCCGTGTGCGAGCGCTGCACCAGCGCCACCACCAGCGCCACCGTGCCCACAATGATCATCACTCCCATCACCACGACCAGAATCTTGAGCGCGCGCACCCACATCTCCCATTCCGCAAGCCAGCCCGAGCCCGGCCCCATGCCGGACGGCCCCTTCGAGATCCTCGCCGAGGCCGCCCATGCGGGCGACCGGCTCGATCGGTTCCTGGCGGCGGCGATAGGCACGCTCTCCCGATCCCGCGTCAAGGCGCTGATCGAGGCGGGGCATGTCAGCCGCGACGGGGCGCCCGCCACCGACCCGGCCGAGACGGTGCGTGCCGGCACGCGCTACCGCGTCGCTCCGCCCCCAGCGGTGGACGCCACGCCGCAGCCACAGGCCATGCCGCTGACCATCCTCTACGAGGACCGGCACCTGATCGTGCTGGACAAGCCGGCCGGGCTGGTGGTCCACCCCGCGCCCGGCAACCAGGACGGCACCCTGGTCAATGCGCTGCTGGCCCATGCGGGCGAGGAGTTGACCGGCATCGGCGGCGAGCGCCGCCCCGGAATCGTGCACCGGCTCGACAAGGACACGTCGGGCGTGATGGTGGTCGCCAAGACCGACCTGGCGCACCAGGCCCTCAGCACCGCCTTCGCGACGCGGGACCTGGAGCGCGCCTATCTCGCCCTCGCCTGGGGCGTGCCCTCCCCGCCCGCCGGCGAGGTGGAGGCGCCGATCGGCCGCCACCCGACCGACCGCAAGCGCATGGCGGTGGTCGCCCGTAACGGCAAGCCGGCGCTCACCCGGTACGCCACCGAGCGCGCCTGGGGGACAGGCTGCGCCCTGCTGCGCTGCCGGCTTGCCACCGGGCGGACGCACCAGATTCGTGTCCATCTGTCACAGATCGGGCATCCGCTAATCGGAGATCCGGTCTACCTGCGGCGCATACCGGCCGCCGCCCGCAACCTGCCTCCGATGGTGCGGGACGCCCTGCTCGCCTTCCCCCGGCAGGCGCTTCACGCGGAAAGCCTTGGATTCCGTCATCCCTCCAGCGGGGAGTTGCTGCGCTTCACGGCCCCCCTACCGCCGGACATGCAGGCCCTGCTAACATTACTGAACGGTAACCCGCCGTAACCCGACTATTACAGTCGGGATTTTCTTGCGAAACCATCCGAAGAGAGGTAGCGTTCATCTCGTCGCCAACGCCGGGTGCCACCACCAAGGCGCGGCCGCCGAAACTGTCCCTTCCGTGACGGGGGACCAAGCGGCGCGCCAGGGCTCAGCGGGGACGGCCGGATCCATACCCTCCGGGGCTCGCTGTCACAGGAGTACCCGGCCGGTGCAGGAGGCAGATGCAGAATGGCTTCCACTTCTTCGATGATTCCGATTGCCCCTGAGGGCAATCTCTCCCGCTACCTGCAGGAGATCCGCAAGTTCCCGATGCTTTCGCCGGACGAGGAACTCCGTCTGGCGAAGGACTGGAAGGAGCATGGCGACCAGCAGGCCGCGCATAAGCTTGTCACCTCGCATCTGCGCCTCGTGGCGAAGATCGCCATGGGCTATCGTGGCTATGGCCTTCCGGTCGGCGAGCTGATCAGCGAGGGCAATGTCGGCATGATGCAGGCCGTCCGTCGCTTCGATCCCGACCGTGGCTTCCGCCTGGCTACCTACGCCATGTGGTGGATCCGCGCCGCGATCCAAGAGTACATCCTGCATTCCTGGTCGCTTGTGAAGATGGGCACCACGGCTGCGCAGAAGAAGCTGTTCTTCAACCTGCGCCGGCTGAAGGGCCAGATGGCCGCGCTGGAGGAAGGCGATCTGCAACCGGAGCAGGTCGAGAAGATTGCCCGCGTGCTCCAGGTTCCGGAGCAGGACGTGGTGTCCATGAACCGGCGCCTCGCCTCGCCCGACAACTCGCTGAACGCGCCGGTGCGCGCCGACAGCGAGGGCGAGTGGCAGGACTGGCTGGTGGACGAGGGCGAGAGCCAAGAGGAGGAACTTGCCGAACGGCAGGACCTCACCAACCGCCGTGAGCTTCTGGGCGAGGCGCTGAAGACGCTGAACGAGCGTGAGCGCCACATCCTCATCGAGCGGCGGCTGAAGGACGAGCCGACCACGCTGGAGGAACTCTCGCAGCAGTACAACATCAGCCGCGAGCGGGTGCGGCAGATCGAGGTCCGCGCCTTCGAGAAGCTCCAGAAGAGCATGAAGACGCAGATCATGGAGCGCCGCCTGGCGGTCGACTGACCGCCCAACGCGGGAACGAAAAAGGGGCATGGCTTCGGCCATGCCCCTTTTTCGTTGCGGCCTGGGCCCGCCGGAGCGGGCCCATCGCCTCATCCCGCGAAAGGATCGCTCACCAGGATGGTGTCATCGCGCTCCGGGCTGGTGGAAAGCAGCGTCACTGGGGCCTCCACCAGTTCCTCGATGCGCTTCACATACTTGATCGCTGTCGCCGGCAGGTCGGCCCAGGAGCGCGCGCCCATGGTGGACTGGGTCCAACCCTCCAGAGTCTCGTAGATCGGCTCGGCCTTGGCCTGGGCGGCGGCGGCGGCCGGCAGGCGCTTCACCACCTCCCCATCGATCCGGTAGCCCGTGCAGATCTTCAGCTCGGAAAGACCATCCAGCACGTCGAGCTTGGTCAGGGCCAGGCCCTGCACGCCACCGACCTTCACGGCCTGGCGCACCAGGCAGGCGTCAAACCAGCCGCAGCGGCGTGGTCGGCCCGTCACGGTGCCGAATTCACGGCCCCGCTCGCCCAGACGCTTGCCAATCTCGTCATGCAGTTCGGTCGGGAACGGACCGGAGCCGACGCGGGTGGTGTAGGCCTTGGCGATGCCCAGCACCATGCCGACGCCGTGCGGTCCGATGCCGGCGCCCGCCGCCGCATTGCCCGCCACCGTGTTGGAGGAGGTGACGAAGGGATAGGTGCCGTGATCCACGTCCAGCATGACGGCCTGGGCGCCCTCGAACAACACGCGCTTGTTGCTGTGGCGCGCCTCGTCCAGCCGCTCCCACACCGCCTCGGCATAGGGCAGCAGCTTCGGCGCCAGCGCCAGCAGGCGGTCCAGCAGGTCCTGCTTCTCGAAGGTCTCGGCGCCGAGGCCCTTGAGCAGGGTGTTATGGTGCAGCAGCAGCTCGTCAAGCTTGGACGAGAGCGTCTCGGGCTCGGCGAGGTCGCAGAGGCGGATGGCGCGGCGCGCCACCTTGTCCTCATAGGCCGGGCCGATGCCGCGGCCGGTAGTGCCGATCTTGCGCTCGCCGCGGGCTTCCTCGCGCGCCTTGTCGATGGCGGGGTGCAGCGGCAGGATCAGCGGCACGTTCTCGGCGATGCGCAGGTTGTGCGGACCGACATCCAGCCCCTGCCCACGCACGCGCGAGATCTCGCCGAGCAGCGCGTCCGGGTCCAGCACCACGCCGTTGCCGATGACGCCCAGCTTGCCCCGCACCACGCCCGAGGGCAGCAGCGACAGCTTATAGGTCTGGTTGCCCACCACCAGCGTATGGCCGGCATTGTGGCCGCCCTGGAAGCGCACGACGATGTCGGCCCGGCTTGCCAGCCAGTCCACCACCTTGCCCTTGCCCTCGTCGCCCCACTGGGCGCCGATCACGGCGACATTGGCCATGGCTACACACTCTCCTCGATCGGCGCGGCGGCATTCCCGCGCAGGATGTGACCGCAGCGCAACCGCTGCGGCGTATCGGCGGGGGTCAGCGCCGCCACCGTGACAAAACCCTGGGCCCGCAGGCCCGCCGCCGCCGCCAGATCGGCGTCGAGCGGAATGAAGACGCGCGGCGCCTCGGGCGGCACCGGCGCCGCGCGGCGCACCGCGTCCAGATAGAGCGTCATGCCGGTCGCCGGCTCCTCGCCGGAGCGGTAGCGGCCGCCGCGCGCCAGTTCGCCGGTGGTACCGGGACCGTAGAGGGTGAAGGCCACCCCCACATGGTACTGCAGGCCACGGAACTCCACCGGGTCCAGCGTAATGTGCAGCTCCGGCGCGCGGGCGCGGATCACCGCCACGATAGCCGCGGCATTGTCAGCGATGGCGCGGGCGGCGGGCGGCAGCTCGGCCTCTCGGAGCGCGGCCAGCGCGCGGTCGGCCGGCCCGGCGGCGGTCAGCAGCGCCGGCAGGCCGATGGCGGGCGGCCCCGCGAGGGCAGCCAGCTCGCGCACCGCCGCCGCATCCTTGCGGTCCAGCGCGCGGGCCAGCTTGCGGCGCAGGTCGCCCTGTACCCCGGCGGCATCCAGCAGCGCCGGCGCCATGGTCGGCAGCGTGATGTCCAGGCTGGGAGCGGTGACGCCCACCTCGGCTAGCGCCGCCGTGGCGATCAGCGCCACCTCGGCATCCGCCTCGGCGCAATCGACGCCGATCAGCTCGATGCCGGCCTGCGGGACCTGCCGTTCCGGCGCCAGCTGGCTTCCATGGATACGCAGCACCTGCCCGGAATAGGACAGCCGCAGCGGCCGCGGGACATCGGCCAGCCGCGTGGCGGCAATGCGCGCCACCTGCGGCGTGATGTCGGCGCGCAGCCCCATCATGCGGTGGCTGTCCGGGTCCATCAGGCGGAAGGTCTGGTCGGCGACCGCCGCGCCGGAGCCGGCCAGCAGAGAATCCTCGAACTCCAGCAGTGGCGGCTTCACCCGCTCGTAGCCATGGCCGGCGAAGACCGCGAGCATCGCCTCGACCATGTCAGCCTCGCGCGCTGCCTCCGGCGGCAAGAGGTCGGCGAGGCCGGAGGGCAACAGGGCGGGGTTGGGCAGGTCTTCGGTCATGGTTCCGCTGGCCGTGGCGCCCCGGGGAGCGCGGCGCAAGAGGGTTCGGACGGCGCGTGTGTGGCAGCGCCGCGCGGCGGGGGCAAGGGCGGATCGCGCGCGGGAGCGTGAAGCTGGCCTGCCTTCAGCCGGAGGCGGGCGGCACCATGTGCCCTGGATGAACCGCCGCGCCCTGCTCGCCACCCTCGGTTTCCCCGCGCTGCTCCTCGCCGCCTGCACCACGGCGGACCCGGCGGGCTCCTACCTTTTCGGCATTGGCAGCCCGGTCCGCGGTGCGGCGCTCAACGCGCCCTTCCAGTTCGGCAATCTCTCGCGATGGCAAGGGCAGCCCGGCCGGGCTGCCCTTGCTGTGGTGCAGATCGAGTTCCTGGCGGACGCGCTGGCGAACGACCCCTACTGGTCCGCCAGGACCTCGCCGACCGTGGTGATCCAGATGCAGCAGGCCCGCCGAGAAGTGCGTGACTACCTCGGCATCCCCGAAGCGGCACCGCCCGAGGCGGTCATGGGCGCGCTACGCCAGGCCGCCGAGGCGCTGGACCGTGGCAGCCCCGCTGCCGCGGAGGCGGCGCTGCAGGGCCCTGCTTTCAGCCGCGGCGGAGCGGAGACGCTGCGCCTGCTGGCCAGCATGCCGCGCCTGCCGCGCGCCGCCGCCGCCGCGGGCGGGGTGAACGCGGAAATGACCCGCCAGGACACCCAGCGGGGCGGCTGAAGCCCCTATCGTCCGGCGAACCGTGGCGCGCGCTTCTCCAGCCAGGCGGCGCGCCCCTCGGCAAGGTCGGCGGAGCGCTGTGATTGCTGGTGGCGCTCCTCGATCGCCGCGAGATCGGCCTCGCCCCGCGCGAAGTCGTTCATCGCCGCCTTCATGCCCTGCACGGCCAGAGGGGCCCGCTCGGCCAGCAGTGCCGCGCGCGCGGCGACATGGGCCTCGAAGGCGTCTGCCGGCACCGCCTCGTCGAGGAAGCCCATGCGCAGCAATTCCTCGGTGCCGACCGGCTCGGCCAGCAGGAAGAGCCGCTTGGCCGCATTCAGCCCGATGCGCGCCACCGCCCGCTGCAACCCGGTCGAATAGTAGTGCAGCCCAAGCCGCGCCGCCGGCATGGTCAGCGACATGCCGGCGATACCGATCCGGAAGTCGGCGGCCATGGCGAGATCCACCGCGCCGCCATAGACGCTGCCGTTCAGGGCGCAGATGGTCGGCAGCCGGCAGCGCTCGATCCGGTCGGCGACGGTGCCGAATTCCGGGATTTCCGGGCCGGCGCCATCGCCGAGCTTGCCGATATTGTAGCCGGCGCTGAAGGAGCGGCCGGTGCCGGTGAAGACCAGCACGCGCAAAGCGGCATCCGCCTCCACCTGATCGAGCAGCTGCACCAGGCGCAGCAGATCCTCGGGCTCCAGCCGGTTGTGGTGGCGCGGACGGTTCAGGCGGAGAGTGGCGATGCTGCCGGCGACCTCCAAGCTGGGTGGGGCGCCTTCCACGCCGCGCGAGCCATCCGTGGGAGATTCGTTTCCAGCCGCCATGCGATGGCCTCCGCCTCTAGGTGATCCAGCGAGCCGCGCATGATGGGGCGAGCAAGCTGTGACGCCAAGGCGCACCTCCACTCGCCGGGTTCCGCAGCGCGGCAAGGGCAGTCTAAGCTGCACCGCAGCAACAGCAGCCGGGCTCCCGCATGTCGATCCATGTCGCGCTGACCCACCGCACCAGCTACCGCTATGATCGCCCCGTCAGCCTGGGGCCGCAGACCATCCGGCTGCGGCCGGCCCCGCACGCGCGCACGCCGATCCTCTCCTATACGCTGAACATCGCGCCGAAGCCGCACTTCCTGAACTGGCAGCAGGACCCGCAGGGCAATTTCCTCGCCCGCGTCGTCTTCCCCGATCCCGTCCCGCAGTTCGACGTGACGGTGGACCTCGTGGCCGACATGGCCACCATCAACCCCTTCGACTTCTTCCTGGAGCCCGAGGCCGAGACCTGGCCCTTCACCTACGATCCGGTGCTGGAGCAGGAGCTGGCGCCCTTCCGCCGTGCCGCCGAGCCCGGCCCGTGCCTCGCCGCCCTGCTGGCCGAGGTGCCACGCGGCGAGCAGGGCACCGTTTCCATGCTGATGGCGCTGAACGGCATGGTGCAGAGCCGCGTCTCCTACATCGTGCGGCTGGAGCCCGGCGTCTGGTCACCGGAGCAGACCCTCACCGAGGGCAAAGGCTCCTGCCGGGACAGCGCCTGGCTGCTGGTGCAGCTCCTGCGCAACCTGGGTTACGCCGCGCGCTTCGTCTCCGGCTACCTGATCCAGCTCGTCGCCGACCAGAAGCCGCTGGAAGGACCGGAAGGCCCGGACGCCGACTTCACCGACCTGCATGCCTGGGTAGAGGTCTATCTGCCCGGCGCTGGCTGGGTGGGGCTGGACGCCACCTCTGGTCTGCTGACGGGCGAGGGCCATATCCCCCTCGCCGCGACGCCGGAGCCGCAGTCGGCGGCGCCGATCAGCGGCCTGATGTCCAAGGCCGAGACGGCCTTCGACTTCGGCATGCGCGTCACGCGCCTGCGCGAGACGCCGCGCGTGACGAAGCCCTATTCCGAGGAGACCTGGCAGGACATCCTGGAGGCCGGCGAGGTGGTGGACGCGCAGCTCGCCGAGGGCAAGGTGCGGCTGACCATGGGTGGTGAGCCCACCTTCGTCTCCGCCTCCGACCAGGAGGCGCCGGAGTGGAACACCGCCGCGCTCGGCCCGACCAAGCGGCGCATCGCCGGGCGGCTGCTGAAACGGCTGATGCCGCTCTGGGCGCCGGGCGGCGTGGTGCAGCACGCGGCAGGCAAGCATTATCCCGGCGAACAGCTGCCGCGCTGGGCACTCGATGTCTTCTGGCGCAAGGATGGCGAGCCGGTCTGGACCGACCCCGGCCTGCTCTCCGACGACGAGCACACCGACAGCGCCACCGTCGCCGACGCCGCTGCCTTTGCCGCTGCCTTGGCCGGGCGCCTCGGGCTCGATGCGCGCTACGTCCAGCCGGCGCACGAGGACATCCACTACTATCTCTGGAAGGAGAATCGGCTGCCGGCGAACGTGTTGGCTGAGGACGCCAGGCTGAAGGACCCGCTGGAGCGGACGCGGCTGGCAAAGGTTTTCGGCCAGGGGCTGGCGGCGAGCGTCGGCTCGGTGCTGCCGCTGCGTCGGCAGAAGGATGGCGAGGGTTGGGAATCCAGCCGCTGGCTGTTCCGCGAAGACCCGATCTTCCTCATCCCCGGTGACTCGCCGATCGGCTTCCGTCTGCCGTTGGAAAGCCTGCCCTGGGCCGACCCCGCGAGCATCCCGGCGGAATTCGAGGCCGATCCCCTGGCGCCGCGTGCCCCCCTGCCCCCGGTCCAGGCCTTCCGCGCCGGCGCGCGGCCGCCGACTGAGGGCGCGCCCGGCCTCCCGGTCCATCACCAGCCCGGGCATCCGCCCCTTGAAGACGCTTCCGGCACCAACCCGCTGCCCCGCGCCGAGGCGCAGCGCCATGCCCGCACGCCACTGCCCGCCGAGCGCCCCGAGATCGGCCGCGAGGAGCCGGACCTTGTCCGCACCGCGCTGACAGTAGAGGCGCGGGAGGGCCGGCTGCACATCTTCTTCCCACCGCTCCACGCCGCCGAGGACTGGCTGGAACTCTGCGCCGCCGTCGAGGACACCGCCGCTGCCATTGGCCGCCGCGTGGTGCTGGAAGGCTATGGCCCGCCCTCCGACCCGCGCTTGCAGAGCTTTTCCCTTACGCCCGATCCCGGTGTTCTCGAGGTGAACATCCATCCCGCCCATTCCTGGGCTGAGCATGTCGAACGCATGGAGCAGCTTTATGCTCTCGCGCGCGAGGAAGGGCTGGCGACCGAAAGGTTCATGCTGGACGGCCGCCATGTCGGCACCGGTGGCGGCAACCATGTGGTCATGGGCGGCGAGACGCCGGCCGAAAGCCCCTTCCTGCGCCGGCCGGACCTGCTGAAGTCGCTGCTCGGTTTCTGGCACAACCATCCCAGCCTTTCTTTCCTGTTCTCCGGCCTGTTCATCGGACCGACCAGCCAGCACCCGCGCATCGACGAGGCGCGGCAGGACGTGCTGAACGACCTGGAGATCGCCTTCCAGCAGGTGGAGGCGGGGCTGGAATGCCCGCCATGGCTGGTGGACCGGCTGTTCCGCAACATCCTCGCGGACGTGACCGGTAACACCCATCGCACCGAGTTCTGCATCGACAAGCTCTACTCGCCCGACCATGCCGGCGGCCGGCGCGGCCTGGTGGAGTTCCGCGCCTTCGAGATGCCCCCCAACCCGCGCATGTCGGCGGCGCAGATGCTGCTGATGCGCGCCGCCATCGCGGCCTTCTGGAAGACGCCCTACGAGCGCCGCCTGGTGCGCTGGGGCAGCCGCCTGCATGACGACTTCATGCTGCCACACTACGCCCGCGAGGACTTCCGTGACGCCATCGAGGAGCTGAAAGGCCTCGGTGCGCCGTTGGAGGAGGAGTGGTTCGACCCGCATTTCGAGTTCCGCTTCCCGCTGCTGGGCGAGACGGCGGTGCGCGACATCGGCCTGGAGTTGCGGCACGCGCTGGAGCCCTGGAACGTGCTGGGCGAGGAAAACTATACCGGCGGCACCGCCCGCTTCGTGGACAGCAGCACCGAGCGCCTTCAGCTCCGCGCCACCGGCTTCGTGCCGGAGCGCTTCACCCTGGCGGTGAACGGCCGCGCCCTGCCGATGGCGCCCACCGGCCGGGCCGGCGAGTTCGTGGCAGGGGTGCGCTTCAAGGCCTGGGCGCCGACCTTCGCCATGCACCCCACCATCCGTGCCCAGACGCCGCTGACGTTCGATCTCTGGGACAACTGGGCTGGCCGCAGCCTCGGCGGCTTCATGCATCACGCAGTGCATCCGGGCGGGCGCAGCTACGAGCGCTTTCCGGTCAATGCCAACGAGGCCGAGGCACGGCGCCGTGCCCGCTTCTTCCCCTTCGGGCATACCCCGGGTGTCAGCGCCGCGCCGGTGACGGTGCAGGGCGCGGAACTGCGGCGAACCCTCGACCTGCGCCGCCTCGCATGATAGCGGGCGGCGGGTGACACAGCCCTCCCCGCCCGACGAAATGGTCGATGGACGCGGCCAGGTGCGGCCGCATTGGCGGCGCGCCCTTGCCGCGCTCTCCGACCTGCCGCCCGACTTCGTGGAAGGCGGCCTCGGCGAGGCCATGCGCCGGCTCGACCGCGCCTTCGAGGAGGAGGGCGCCACCTCGCTGCTGCCCGGCCCCGGGAGCGCCGGGCCTTCCTGGCGCTGCGACCCCCTTCCCCTGCCCCTGCCCGCCGCTGAATTCTCCGTCCTGGCCGATGGACTGGCGCAGCGCGCCCGCCTGCTCGATGCCGTGCTGGCCGATCTCTACGGCGAGCAGCGCCTGCTGGCCGAGCGGCTGGTGCCGCCGGAGCTGCTCTTCGCCAACCCTGCCTTCCTGCGCCCCTGCCGCAGCGCCGCCGCGCCACCGCCGCGCCCGATGCTGCAGACCTATGCCGCCGACCTGCTGCGCGCGCCGGACGGGCGGTGGCACGTGCTGGCCGACCGCACCAGCCGCGCCGCCGGCATCGGCCACGCGCAGGAGAACCGGCGCATGCTCGGGCGCGTGCTGCCGCATCTCTTCCAGGGGCAACAGGTGCGGCCGCTGCGCCCCTTCTTCGACCTCTGGCAGGATGCGCTGCAACGCCTCGCGCCGCCCGGCCAGGAGAATGCCGCCATCGCGCTGCTGACGCCCGGCGTGCAGCACCCGCTCTGGTTCGAGCATGTGCTGCTGGCGCGCGAACTGTCCTGCGCACTGGTCGAGCCGGGCGACCTGACCGCGCGCGGCGGCGCCGTCTTCCTGAAGACCCTGAAGGGCCTGCAGCCCGTGCACGTCCTGCTGCGCCGGATGGACGGACGCCTGCTCGACCCGCTGGAGTTCGGCGGTCAGGACCCCGGCGTGCCGGGCCTGCTGGACGCATGGCGGCATGGCGGCGTGCGGGTGGTGAATGCGCCGGGCTGCGGGCTGGCCGAGGCGCCGGGCCTCACCGCCCTGCTGCCGCGCCTCTGCGAGCGCCTGCTTGGCGAGCCATTGCGCCTGCCCTCCGTCGAAACGCACTGGCTGGCCGACACCGACGCGTTGGCCATCGTGCTGCGCGCGCCGGAGGACTGGCTGCTGCGCCCTGCCACCGACGGCATCGCCCCGGCCTGGCGCCCCGGCCGCATGGCGCCCGCGCATCGCGAGACGCTGCTCGCCCGCGTGGCGGCGGAACCACGTGCCTTCGCCGCAACGCGCGACCTGCCGCCCTCCGTCGCGCCCTTCGCCGGGGGTGGCGGCCTGACGCCGCGGCCGGTGCTGCTGCGCCTCTTCCTGGCACAGGACGGCGAGACATGGAGCGCCCTCCCGGGCGGTCTTGCGCGTGTGCCCGACGAGGCGGCGGGGCCGATCGGCCGTCTGCCGCGCCAGGCGCTGTCAAAGGATGTCTGGGTGCTCAGCGAGGAGGGCAGCCGCATTCAGGGACCAGGCGCGCTGCGCCAGGCTCCGGTGCCGATCCGCCGCGCCGGCGGCGACCTGCCCAGCCGTGTGGCCGACAACCTGTTCTGGCTCGGCCGCTATGTCGAGCGCATGGAAGGCGCGGCACGGCTGATGCGCGCTGCTCTGGCCCGGCTGGATCGCGGCCCGCTGCTGCCGCGCGAGATGGCGGAGCTGGCTGCCCTCTTCACGGGCCTGCGCCATGCCGGGCTGGTCATGCCGGAGGATATGCCGAATGCCGCCGCCAGTTCCGCCTTTCAAGCAGCGCTGTGGCGCGCGCTGCGGCCGGGCGGCCTGGTGGCGCGGCTGTTCGACGAGATCGGCCGCCTCGTCGAAGCCGTGCGCGACCGGCTGACCGGCGACATGCACACGCTCTTCACACTGCCGCTGCGCGCCGTGCGCGTGCAGGCCGAGGCACCGCAACTCGGCCTGCAAGGGCTGGAGGCCGTTCTGGGCAGCGTGCTGCGCTACTCGGCCGGCGTGGCCGGCGCGGTGGCCGAGAACATGGTGCGCGCCGGCGGATTCGCCTTCCTCGACCTCGGCCGCCGCGTGGAGCGGGCGCAGAGCATCGCCGCGCAACTCGGCTTCGCGCTCAGCCAGAGCCCCAGCCGCATCGAGGGCGGGCTGCGGCTGGCGCTGGAACTCTGTGATTCCGTCATCACCTATCGCAACCGCTATCTCGGCACGCTGCAGCCCGCGCCGGCGCTCGACCTCGTGCTGGCCGATCCCGGCAATCCGCGCGGCCTCGCCTTCCAGCTCCACGCCATCCGCGACCTGCTGCGGGCGGTGGATGGCGGCCCCGAGCGCGAGCTCCTGCCGCCCGTGGAGGCGCTGATCGCCGCTGTCGAAGCCATGCCCGCCGCCGTGCTCGCCGCGCCCGACCAGGCCGCCGCGGCGGTGGCGCTCGCGCCCCGCCTCGCGGCGATGGAAGGCGAGATCGCGGCCCTCTCCGACGCCATCACCCGCCGCTACTTCGCGCTGCTGCCGCCGATCCAGAGGATCGGCCAGGAACTCCCGGGCGGAGGCGCGGCATGATCTGGCGCGTCCGGCACGCCACCACCTACCGCTATGCCGAGCCGGTGGACATCGCCACCCACCTGCTGCACCTCTCGCCGCGTCCGCTGCCGCATCAGCGCGTGCTGGCTGAAAGCCTGACCTGCTGGCCGGAGCCCGCGCGCATCTCCATCGGCACCGACCATTTCGACAACCGTGCCGCCTGGCTCTTCCTCGACCGCCCGCATTCAATCTTCGAAGTGGTCGCGGAAGCGGTCGTGGAGGTCACTCCCCGCACCTTGCCGGCGCCTGCCGCGACGCCGCCGTGGGAGGAGGTGGCGGCGCTCGCGACGCACGACCCGGACGTGGCGGAGTTCGCCCTCCCCTCGCCCATGCTGCCGCCCGAAGCGGAAGCCACTATCTATGCCGCCGCTTCCTTCCCTAGCGGGCGGCCGGTGCTGCAGGGCCTGCTCGACTTGAACGCGCGCATCCCGCGCGACTTTGCCTTCCGCCCCGGCGTTACCGGCATCGCCACGCCGGTGTCCCAGGTGCTGGCGCAGCGGGCGGGCGTCTGCCAGGACTTCACCCACCTGATGCTCTGCGCGTTGCGCGGGCTCGGGCTGCCGGCACGCTACGTCTCCGGCTATATCCGCACCCTGCCGCCGCCGGGCGGCGCGCCGCTCATGGGCGCCGACCAGTCCCATGCCTGGGTCAGCGCCTGGCTCGGTCCGGAATACGGCTGGGTGGACCTCGACCCGACCAACGCCCTCGTCGTGGGCGACGAGCATGTCACGCTGGGCTGGGGGCGCGACTTCCACGACATCTCACCCCTGCGCGGCATCATCCTTGGGGGCGGAAAGCACAGCCTTCAGGTCGAAGTCGACTTGGTCGCGGGATGAAAAAAGCCCGGGGGAAGGAATTCCCCCGGACCCCCATCTTTTTTCTTCGAGTTTTCAGTTCGAGCCGGCGAGGTAGCGCGCAGCGCCCTCGGCCAGCACCTGCACGCCGAGCGCGAGGTCCTCCTCCTTGGTGTCCTCCGCCCAGTGATGGCTGATGCCCCCAATCGAAGGCACGAAGAGCATCGAGGCCGGCATCCGCTTCGCCAGGTACTGCGCGTCATGCCCAGCGCCGCTCGGCATCTCCTGCCAGGCGCCGGGCGCCAGCGCCTCGGCCGCGCCGCCGAGCGCGCGCATCATCGCCGGGTCGCAAAGCGCCGGCGTCGCCTTGCTGACGCTGATGAGCTCCGTTTGGCAGCGCTCCCGCCGATTGCTCTCGCGCACCAGCATCCGCAGCGTGGCTTCCATCTCCTGCAGCTTCTCCATGGAGACGTCGCGGAACTGGAAGAGCACGTCCGCCTTGCCCGGAATGATGCTCGGCGCGCCCGGCTCCAGCACGATGCGCCCCGTAGTCCAGGTGCTGCGCTCGCCACAGATGCGTGGGAACTCCTGGTCGATCGTGGCGAGCAGGCGTACCGCTGTCAGTCCGGCATCCCGGCGCTCGGCCATGGTGGTGCCGCCGGCATGGTCCTGCTGCCCCGTCACGATCAGGCGCCACTGCCAGATGGCGACGATGCCGGTGACGACGCCGACCTTTAGGCCCTTCCCCTCAAGCTGCGTACCCTGCTCGATATGCATCTCGAAGAAGCCTTTATAGCGGGCAGGGTCGATCTGCATCCGCGGCAGCCCGGCGAGGCCGGCGGCCTTCAGCGCCTCCCGCAGCGGCGTGCCGTCATTGCGGCTGCGGCTGCGATCGATCTCCTCCTCGGAAAGCTCGCCGATGATGGACTTGCTGCCGAGGAAGCCGCCCTCGAAATGGCCTTCCTCGTCGGCGAAGGCGCAGACATCCACCGGCAGCCCGGCACGTGCCAGCGCCAGCCCGGCCATGACGCCCAGCGCGCCATCCAGCCAGCCGGCTTCGTTCTGGCTCTCGATATGGCTGCCAACCAGCAGGTGCGGCCCCGACCCCTTGTGCCGGCCGAAGACGTTGCCGATGCCGTCGATGGAAGCTTCCAGCCCGACTTCCTCCATCCGCTGCATCAGCCAGCGCCGGGACTCCATGTCCTGTGGCGAGTAGGTCGGCCGATGCACGCCCGTCTTGAAGGCGCCGATCTTGCGCAGGTCGTGCAGGTCCTGGAGGAAGCGGGCGGTATCAACCTGGGGCATGGCGAGGGTCCGTCGGTGATTGCGGTCAGGGCAACGTCGGCAAGCAGCGTGCCGCTCCCATGGCCACACGGCAAGGCGTCTCGCCTGCGGCGGCCATGACGTGCAGGATGGTGGCTGGTCTTGAGGAGGAACATTGCCATGCGCGAGCTGACGCATATCCCGCCGCCGGCCGGACTTCGCACGCCGCCACTTTCCTATGCGGTGCGCACGGGGGACCTGCTCTATATCTCCGGCATCGGGCCGCTGGAGGCAGACAACAGCGTGCCCGAGGGATTCGCGACGCAGATGCAGCTCGTGCTGGCGACGCTGGACAAGGTGCTCGCGCAGGCAGGCGCCGATCGCAGCCGCCTGGTGAAGGTCAACGTCCTGCTGACCCGCGAGGAGGACGTGAAGGAGATGAACCGCCTCTACGCCGCCTGGTACGGTCCAGGCCCATATCCCGCGCGCACGACGGCGGTGGTGAAGGCCCTTCCGCTGCCCGAGTTCCTGCTGGAGATCGAGGCCGTGGCGGCCCTCGGCTGAGGGAAGGCCCAGAAACTCTGTTTCCTGGCGGGGAAGCGCGAGGGGGCAAGGCCCCCTCGTTTCCTCGCTTACCTCGCTTACCGCGCTTCCAGCGTCAGCCCGCCATCAACGACAATGGTCTGCCCCGTCACCATCCTGGCGCCCACGAGCAGGAAGATGATGACCTCCGCGAGGTCCTCCGGCTGGTTGCGGCGCTTCAGCAGGGCCTTGTTGGCGGAGGCGGCGCGGCGTTCCTCGGTCCATTCCACCATCCAGGGGCTGTCGACCGCGCCGGGGGCGATGGCGTTCACCCGCGCCTCGGGCGCCAGGGAGCGCGCGAGGTTCTTGGTCAGGCTGATCACGCCGGCCTTGGTGGCGCCATAGGCCATCGAGCTGCCGGGGCTGTCGAGCCCGGCGATGGAGGCGACGTTCACCACCGCTCCCTGCGACGCCTTCAAGGCCGGTGCCGCTGCCTTGGCGCAGCGGAAGACGCCGAGCAGGTTCACCTGCAGCACGGTCTGCCAGAGTTCCTCGGTGATGCGGTCCAGCTCGGTCGGCGGGATCAGCTTGCTGGTGCCGGGCGTGCCGGCGTTGTTCACGAGGTAGTCGAGCTTCCCGCCAAGATCAGCGACGGCCTTCTCCACCATGCGGGGGCCGCTTTCGGCGTCGCCCACATTGCCCGGCGCGGAGATCACGTCCCGCCCGGCGGCACGCAGCTCGGCGATGACGGCCTCGGCGCGCGGATCGTCCGGCAGGTGGTTGATGGCGACGCGGCAGCCGGCCTCGGCCAGTCCGCGCACTGTGGCGAGCCCGATGCCGGAGGCGCCGCCGGTGACGAGCGCCGTCTTGCCGGAAAGTTCGTAGCGGATCATGCCTTCCTCTCCTCCAGGCCCGCCATCGGGCCGATCTCCTTGATCGCACGCTTCAGCGCCAGCAGGCGGCGGTCCCGCTCGGCGAGCAGCGCCTCCGGGTCCTGCCCGCCCCAGTCATAGAGGCCGCGCCCCGCCATGACGCCGGTATGGCCTTCCGCCAGGGCGCGGTCGAGCGTCTCGCTGTTCCGGCGCGGCGGCGGCGGCTGGTACATGCCGTTGGCCAGCGCCTGCGCGGAGAGCGGCAGGCCGGTGAAGTCGGCCTTTGCCATCTGGCCGAGCAGCAGCAGCCGCAGCCCCAGCCCGTGGATGATGGCGGCGTCGATCTCCTGCGGCGTGGCGTAGCCTTCGTCCATCAGCCGGTAGCACTCGCCGGAGAGCGCCGACTGGATGCGGTTGGCGAGGTAGCCCGGCAGGAAGCGGCGCATGACCAGCGGCACCTTGCCCATGGCCCGCAGCATGGCGGCGACCTGCTCCACCAGCTCCGGCGGGCATTCCGGGCTGCCGACGAGGTCCACCAGGTCCACCAGGTAGGGCGGCGTGTACCAGTGCATGAGGATGGCGCGCGCGAGGCGGCCCGGCGGCATCAGCGGGAAGGCGTCGAGATAGGAGGTGTTGCTGGCCAGGATGGCATCCGCCGGCATCAGCGGGTCGAGCTCGGCGAAGAGCGCGCGCTTCACCTCGGGCTTCTCGATGATCGCCTCGATGACCAGCTCGGCATCGGCCACCGTCTCGGCGAGGCTTTCGTGCAGCGAGACGCGCTCGCGCAGCCCGGCCTCGGTCAGTCCGTTCGCCTCGCCGGCACCCTCCAGCGTGGCGCGGGCCTTCTCCATCAGCGAGGGCGCGCGGGCCAGGGCCGTCGGGTTGTTGTCCGTCAGCCGCACGCGATGGCCGCCGATGGCGAAGACCAGGGCCAGCGCATGGCCCATCAACCCCGCGCCGATGATCGAAACCTTCATGCTCATTCCCCCGGCGCCCAGGGCTCGGGCGCGCGATGCTCGATGCCCGTCATGACCTCGACCACCACGGTCTCCTCGGCGGCCATGGCCTCGCGCAGCGCCGGGCCGATCTCCTCCGGGCGCTCGACGCGGATGCCACGCAGGCCGAAGCCGCGCGCGATGGCACAGAAATCGGTGTGCTCGCCGAAGCGCAGCAGGGTGGCGGCGCGCTCGGGGTTGTTGCCGGCTGCGCGGACGAGGTTGGGCCAGCCCTGGCCGAAGCCCTGGTTGTTGTTCACCACCAGCGTGACGGCGATGCCGCGGCGCTTGGCCGTCTCCAGTTCGGGCAGGTGGTAGTAGAGCGCGCCGTCGCCGCTCCAGCAGACCACCTTGCGGTCCGGCGCGGCGCATTTGGCGCCGAGTGAGGCCGGGAAGGCCCAGCCGAGCGAGCCGGCGGCGCGCAGGTAGCGCTGCCCGGTGCCGTTCATCTCGATGAGCGTGCCGGTCCAGATGCCGGAATAGCCAGTGTCGGCGACGAGGATGCCATCCTCCGGCAGGGCGACGGAAATCTCGGCGCAGAGCCGCGCCGGGTCGATCGGCGCCTCATCGCTGGCCAGGCGAGGCGCCATGGCGGCGCGCCATTCCTCCATCCGGGCGGTGGCGCGGCGGGCGAAGGCATGATCGCGCGCGGGGCGGCCCAGCGCCTCGATCAGGTGGCTCAGCGTGCCGCGCGGGTCGCCGTGCAGGGAGAGCTCGGCCGGGCAACGGTCCAGCTCCAGGGCATCGGCGTCGATCTGGATGATGGGCGTGCCGGGGCGCGGCAAGCACCAGCCATGCGTCACCTGGTCGCCGCCGTCGCAGCCGACCATCACCACCAGTCCAGCCTCGTGCAGCACCTGGTTGGCGGGCGGCGCCGAGTAGCTGCCGGCGACGCCCAGGTTGAGCGGATGGCGCGAGGGCAGCAGGTCCCGCGCGCCAAGGCTGGTGAGGATGGGCGCCTGCAAGGCCTCGGCCAGCACCTGCAACTCGGCGCCGCAGCCGGAGAGCGCGGCGCCGTCACCGGCCAGGATCACCACATCCTCGGCGGCGCGGAGGCGGGCGGCGACGGCCTCGATCTGCGCCCCTTCCGCCACCGGGCGGTGCCGCGGGGCAGTCCAGGCGGAGAAATCGGCCGGGTCGGCGCCGCTGTCGCCCTGCTCCACCACCTCACCCATTAGCCCGTTGAGGTCGAGATGCACCGGGCGCGGCGGGGCCGTGGTGGCGGCCGCCCAGGCCATGCGGAAGAGGCGCGGCAGGTCGGCGGCGGCCTCGACGGCCGCGCCGAACTTGGTCACGGGGGCAAAGAGTGGCGCATGTGCCACTTCCTGATAGGCGTTGCGGTGCTGCGCCGCCGGCGGCTTGCGGCCGCTCAATGCGATCATGGGCGCGCGACCAAGCCAGGCGTCCTGCAAGGCCGCCGCGAGGTTGGCGGCGCCGACCGACTGCGCCGCGACAATGCCCGGCCGGCCACTGACCCGCGCATAGCCGTCCGCCATATAGGCTGCGCCCTTCTCGGAATGGGCGAGCACAGGCTGCACGCCTTGCGCGTCCAGCGCCATCAGCGTCGGACGCAATACGGCGTCGATGAAGAAGACATGGCTCTGGCCGGATGCCGCGATGCTGCGCGCCAGCCAGTCTGCCCCTTTGAGACCCATGGTCGGACGATCTCCCCTTGATTTCATTCGAGCCTGCCCCCGCCCCCGCAGGGAGGCAACCCCCGTGGAGGCGAACAGTGCCGAGGCCACGCTTGCCTTTGGGGCTCCCCTCCGCTACCGCCCGCGGCGAAAGCCCCATCGGAATGACCGCGCAAGACCCCTCCACCCTGCCCCCTCTGCGGGCGGAAGATTTCGACTTCGCCCTGCCCGAGGCGCTGATCGCCCAGGCCCCCGCCCGCCCGCGTGACGCGGCGCGGATGCTCGTGGCCGCCCCGGAGGGCGTGCAGGATGCGGAGGTGCTGAGCCTGCCGCGCTGGCTGCGCCCCGGCGACCTGATGGTGGTGAACGACACCCGCGTCATCCCCGCCCGGCTGCGTGCACGTCGCGGCGAGGCGCGGCTGGAGATCATGCTCAACCGCGCTGAGGCGGGCGGCATCTGGCACGCGCTGGTGCGCAACGCCAAGAAGCTGCGCCCGGGTGACATCCTGAGCATCGAGGGCGCGCCGGAACTGGCGCCCCGCGTGGTGGAGCGGCAGGAGGGCGGCGCGGCGCTGCTCGACTTAGGGCCGGACCAGGCGCTGCTCGCCGCCGCGCTGGAGAAGGCCGGCGAGATCCCGCTGCCGCCGTATATCGCCCGGCCCGAGGGGCCGCGCCCGGAGGACCGGGAGGACTACCAGCCGATCTTCGCCCGCCAGCCCGGCGCCGTGGCGGCGCCGACCGCCAGCCTGCACTTCACCGACCGGCTGCTGGCCGCGCTGGCGGAGCGCGGCGTCGGGCAGGTCGCGCTGACGCTGCATGTCGGCGCCGGCACCTTCCTGCCCATTCGTACCGAGGACCCGCGCGCCCACAAGCTGCATGCCGAATGGGGCGAGATCACGCCTGAGGCGGCGGCGGCGATCAACGAAGCGCGGGCGAAGGGCGGGCGTATCGTCGCCATCGGCACCACGGCGCTGCGGCTGTTGGAGAGCGCGGTGGACGACCAGAGGGTGGTGCATCCCTTCCGTGGCCTCACCGATATCTACCTGCTGCCCGGTCACCGCTTCCATTCGGCCGACCTGCTGCTGACCAACTTCCACCTGCCGAAGTCCAGCCTCTTCATGCTGGTCTCTGCCTTTGCCGGCATGGCGCGGATGCGCACGGCCTATGCCCATGCCGTCGAAGCCGGCTACCGCTTCTACTCCTATGGCGATGCCAGCCTGCTGTTCCGGGAGGATTCCGCCCAGTGACGCTCTCCTGGACCTGTCAGTGCCGCGACGGCCATGCCCGCGCCGGCACGCTGCGCACCGCGCATGGCGAGGTGCCGACGCCGGTCTTCATGCCCGTCGGCACCGCCGGCACGGTGAAGGGCATGGTGCCGGACAACCTGCGCGCCACCGGTGCCAGCATCGTGCTCGGCAACACCTACCACCTGATGCTGCGGCCAGGCGCCGAGCGCGTGGGCAAGCTCGGCGGCCTGCACACGATGATGGACTGGCAGGGGCCGATCCTGACGGATTCCGGGGGCTTCCAGGTGATGTCCCTCTCCAAGCTGCGGAAGCTCGACAAGGACGGCGTCACCTTCCAGAGCCACATCAACGGCCAGAGGTTCCGCCTGACGCCGGAGCGCAGCATCGAGATCCAGCACCTGCTGGATTCCGACATCACCATGTGCTTCGACGAGTGCATCCAATACCCCGCCACGCATCAGGAAGCCGCCCGCGCCATGCGGCTCTCGATGGACTGGGCCGCGCGCTCCCGCGCCGCCTTCAGGCCGCGCGAGGGCTATGGCCTGTTCGGCATCCAGCAGGGCGGCGTCTACGCCGACCTGCGCGGGGAGAGCGCCGAGGCGCTGAAGCGGATCGGCTTCGAGGGCTATGCGATCGGCGGGCTCGCCGTCGGCGAGGGCCAGGAGGAGATGTTCCGCGTCCTCGACTTCGCCGTGCCGATGCTGCCGGAGACGCATCCGCGCTACCTGATGGGCGTCGGCACGCCCTCCGACCTGGTGGGCGCCGTGGCGCGCGGCGTGGACATGTTCGACTGCGTCATCCCGACGCGCTCGGGCCGCACCGGCCGCGCCTACACCAGCCAGGGCGTGCTGAACATGCGCAACGCGCGCCATACGGAGGATACCTCCCCGCTCGATCCGGACTGCGACTGCCCCGCTTGCACCCGGCACTCCCGGGGCTATCTGCATCACCTGTTCAAGGCGGATGAGATGCTGGGGCCGATCCTGCTGACCTGGCACAATATCCGCTACTACCAGAGCCTGATGGCACGCCTGCGCGCCGCCATCGTCGCGGGCCGGTTCGCCGAGGAGGCGACCGCCATCGAGGCGGGCTGGGTCCGCGCCCAGGAGATTGCCGCATGAGTTCACTCCCCCTTGGGCATGACGTGTCCGGCCTGACCATGCTTGGCCAGGCCACGAAGCAGCCGCAGAGCCCGGAGGGGGCCGTGCTGGAGCGGGTGCCGAACCCGCATCCCGGCAAGCGGTACTGCGTGCGCTTCACCGCGCCCGAGTTCACCTCGCTCTGTCCGATCACCGGCCAACCGGACTTCGCGCATCTCGTCATCGACTACATTCCCGGCGACTGGCTCGTGGAGAGCAAGAGCCTCAAGCTCTACCTCACCAGCTTCCGCAACCACGGCGCCTTCCACGAGGCCTGCACGGTGGGCATCGGCCTGAAGCTCGTGGACGTGCTGGACCCGGTCTGGCTGCGCATCGGCGGCTACTGGTATCCGCGCGGCGGCATCCCGATCGACGTATTCTGGCAGACCGGCAATGCGCCGGAGGGCGTCTGGGTACCGGCCCAGGACGTGCCCAACTACCGTGGCCGGGGGTGAGAAGCCCCGCCCCGGCAAGGCGCCGCCCCCGGCGCTGACGCCGGAGGGCATCGCGGCGGAGATCCGCGCGCAGGCGCTGGAACTCGGTTTCCATGCCGTGGGCTTCGCGCCGGCGCATCTCGGCCCGGAGGTGCGCGAGCGACTCAACGCCTTTCTCGCCGCCGGCATGCAGGGCGAGATGGACTGGCTCGCCGACCGCTCCGAGCAGCGCGCCCACCCGCGGGCGCTGTGGCCGGAGGCGGTCTCCGTCATCGCGCTCGGCATGAACTACGGGCCGGAGGAGGACCCGCTCGGCGTCCTCGATCAGCGCGACCACGCCGCCATCAGCGTCTATGCCCGCAACAAGGACTACCACGACATCGTCAAGAAGCGCCTGAAGGCGCTGGCGCGCTGGATGGTCGATCGCTGGCGCGGCAGCGAGCTGAAGGTCTTCGTGGACACCGCGCCGGTGGCCGAGAAGCCGCTGGCCCAGGCAGCAGGTCTCGGCTGGCAGGGCAAGCACAGCAACCTCGTCTCGCGCGAGTTCGGTTCCTGGCTGTTCCTGGGCGAGATCTACACCACCCTCGACCTCGCCCCCTCCGGCGCCGAGCACGACCATTGCGGCCGCTGCACGCGCTGCCTCACCGCCTGCCCGACGAACGCCTTCACCGGTCCCTACCGGCTCGATGCGCGGCGCTGCATCTCCTACCTGACCATCGAGCACAAGGGGCCGATCCCCGAGGAGTTCCGCGCCGCCATGGGCAACCGCATCTATGGCTGCGATGACTGCCTGGCCGTCTGCCCCTGGAACAAGTTTGCCCAAGCCACGCAGGAGCCGGGGCTGATTCCGCGCGAGGAGCTGACCGCGCCACGCCTGGCCGAGCTGGCGGCGCTGGATGATGCCGCCTTTCGCGCGCTGTTCAGCGGCTCGCCGATCAAGCGCATCGGGCGGGACCGCTTCGTGCGCAATGTTCTGATCGCCATCGGCAATTCCGGCGAGGGCGGGCTGCGCCCGGTGGCCGAGGCCCTGCGCGCCGACCCCTCACCCTTGGTGGCGGAGTCCGCCGGCTGGGCGGCCACGCGGCTAGCTGGAGCTTTGCCCTGATTTGGGCGCAAGTCGTTCATGATTTTGTAAATTTTGTCCCGGATTATGCGCCGCATCACACCATGTGCGGCACCTCCTTCCGCACGGTCCTGACAACTCTCGGATGATGGGCGGATCGGGAATGATCTCTGAAATTCTTGGTTTTCAGTCGGACAACCGTCCTGTCATGGGCTTCGCCTGGTACGATTCCGGCAGCTTCGACAAACTACGCGAGGCCATGCCCGATATGAGCGAAAGCTATGACGACTGGCGCCTGGGCGCGCAGAAGGACCTGAAGAAAGCCGAGCAGGAAGGCTACCGCGTCATCCGCATCGCCATGCGGCCGGACGACTTCTTCGCCTGGTGCCGGCAACGCGGCATCGGCGCGCCCGGCCTTTCGGCCCGCCGCGCCTTCGCCGCCGATCAGGCGCGGCTGGTGGTGCAGGCCGAGCGTTCGCGCAAGAAGGCCTTCTCCTTCTTCTGAGCCGCTCCCGCCGCCGCCATCCTCCGCTTGACCTTCAGCGCCCCAGGCAGGAAGCCCCGGGCAGGCGAAGGAGAGCGAGCGATGAGCGAAGGCGCACTGGTTCTGTTCAGCGGCGGGCAGGATTCCGCCACCTGCCTCGCCTGGGCGCTGGAGCGTTTCGAGCGGGTGGAAACCTTGGGCTTCGACTACGGCCAGCGGCACCGCATCGAGCTGGAGTGCCGTGCCGAGTTCCGCGCCGCCCTGCCGGAGCGCTGGCAGGCCCGCCTCGGCCCCGACCACACGCTCGCGCTGGAGGCGCTCGGCGCCGTCTCGGACACCGCGCTGACCCGCGAGACCGAGATCGCCATGACGGATAGCGGCCTGCCCAATACCTTCGTCCCCGGGCGCAACATCGTCTTCCTCACCTTCGCCGCCACCCTCGCCTACCGGCGCGGGCTGCGCCACATCGTCGGCGGCATGTGCGAGACGGACTACTCCGGCTACCCGGACTGCCGGGACGACACCATCAAGGCCCTCCAGGTGGCGCTGAACCTCGGCATGGAGCGCCGCTTCGTCCTGCACACGCCGCTGATGTGGCTGGACAAGGGGCAAACCTGGGAACTGGCCGAAAGCCTCGGGGGCGAGCCCTTGGTGCGGGACATCGTGGAAAAGACCCACACCTGCTATCTCGGCGAGCGCGGCGCGCTGCATGCCTGGGGGCATGGCTGCGGTGAATGTCCGGCCTGCGCGTTGCGCGCCAAGGGGTGGATGGCGTACCAGTCGCGCCGCTTACGCGCGGATGCACCCGCCCCTTAAGGGAAAACTCGCAGATGACCGGAACTCGCCGCCTGGAGGGCCTGCTGGCCCTCATCGCCTTTGGCCTGACCATTCCCGCGGCGAACTGGCTCATCGGCAATGCCGGCACCGTCTGCGTGCCGCAGGGCCCCTGCCTCATCCCGGTGGCGCCGGGCGTCATGGCGCCCTCCGGCGTGCTGATGATCGGCCTCGCGCTGGTGCTGCGCGACCTGGTGCAGCGGCGGCTCGGCCTGGGCTTCGCCTGGCTTGCCATCCTGGGCGGCACGGTGCTCTCTGCCCTGCTGGCGCCGCCCTCGCTGGTGCTGGCCTCCGCCGTCGCCTTCCTGATCAGCGAGACGGTGGACCTCGCCGTCTACACGCCGCTGCAGCGGCGCAACCTGGTGCTTGCCGTCCTGGCCTCAGGCCTGGCCGGCCTGGTGGTGGACAGCATCTTTTTCCTGCTGATCGCCTTCGGCGACCTCAGCTTCCTGCCCGGCCAGGTGCTGGGCAAGCTCTGGATGGTGTTGCTTGCCCTGCCGCTGACGGCCTGGCTGCGCCGCTCCGACGCCCGGCGCGGCATCCTGCCCGCCTGAGGCAGGCTGGATCGGCGTCCGTTCGCTCTGGCTCGCGTCAGCCGGTCCAGCTTGTTGTCAAGGCAAGCCTCTTGTCTTGACCCGATCAGGTGCTTCCAACCGATCGGGAACCGCTCTAGCGGCCGGAGAGGCAGGACTTCATGAAGTCCTGACGGCTTGTGCCGCTCATCTTGCGCTCTGCAGCGGTGGCGTTGCAGCTTGCCATGCGCTGGCGTTGCGCGGCTTGAGCCGGGCTGCCGCCCTGGGCGGCGCCGCCCTGCGGAACCCGCCCGGCCAGGCAATCGCTCATGAACTGGCGGCGCGCATCGCCACTCAGCTTCTGTGTTCCGGCGGTCGCGTTGCATTCCTTCATACGGTTCTGCTGCGTCGTCGGAGCGGTGCCCTGCGCGGATGCGCAAAGCGGTGTCAGCATGGCCGCCAGGGCCAGGGTGGCCAGAACGATCCTCATGCGGCGTCCTCCTTTCACGGCAGTTCAGCACGTCGCGCTGCCATGCTCCGATCACGAAAGGTCGTGGCGCACCGCCCGCTGCCGGGCTTGGCAACCTTCCGCACGCTGCGGCATAGATCACGACAATGGATGCGCTGACCCCTGACCCGCGGCAGGCCGAATTCCCCGGGGAGGACCCCGGCTGGGATAGCCTTCTGCGCCTGCGCGACGGAGGCGACGCCGCGGCCATCGCCGCCCATCCCTTGGCACCGCTCTTCGCACCGATCCTCGCGCCATCAGGCGCGCCGGATGGCTGCATGGTGCTGGGCCGGCTGGCGCAGACGCTGGACGGGCGCATCGCCACCGCCTCGGGATCCAGCCAGTGGATCGGCGGCCGGGGCGACATCCTGCACACCCATCGCCTGCGCGCGCTCTGCGACGCGGTGGTGATCGGCGCCGGTACGGTGCGGCACGACAATCCTCGCCTGACCACGCGCGAGGTGCGCGGCCCCAGCCCCGTGCGCGTGGTGCTGGACACCGACCGGCGCCTCGGCACGGAATACGGCGTCTTCTCCGCGGGCGGGCCACCGACCATGCTGGTTTGCGCCGAGGATGCGGAAGGGCCGGATCACCACGGAGCGGCCGAGGTGCTGCGGGCACCGCGCGCCGTCATCGGCGGGCTTGATCTCTGCGCGCTGCTGCCGCTGCTGGCGACACGCGGCCTGAAGCGGCTCTTCGTCGAGGGTGGCGGGCTGACCGTCTCCCGCTTCCTGGCCAGCGGTTGCCTGGACCGGCTGCATGTCACCGTCGCGCCGGTGCTGCTCGGCTCCGGCATTCCCGCATTCACCCTGCCGGAGGCGGCCCGCATCGCCGACGGGCTGCGCTTCGACTGGCAGGTACACAAGCTCGGCCAGGACGTGCTGTTCGACATCGCCCTGCACCGCGCCCGCCCGGCGGTCTGCGCGTGATCGCACACGGCTTCTGGACCATCGCCCCTGGCCGGGGCGAGATCCGCACCCAGCCCCTGCCGACGCCCGCGCCGGATCAGGCGCTGGTGCGCGCTGTTGCCAGCGGCATCTCCCGCGGGACGGAGCGCCTGGTCTTCCATGGCCATGTGCCGGAGAGCCAGTGGGGGGCCATGCAGGCGCCCCTCCAGCAGGGAAATTTCCCCTTTCCCGTGCAGTATGGCTATGCCGCTGTCGGCGTGGTCGAGGAAGGCCCCCAGGATCTGGTCAGGCGCCGCATCTTCTGCCTCCATCCACACCAGGACTGGTTCCTCGCGCCCGCGGCCATGTGCATCCCGCTTCCCGATTCTGTGCCCAGCCGCCGCGCGGTGCTCGGCGCCAACATGGAAACGGCGCTGAACATCGTCTGGGATGCGGCTCCGCTGCCCGGCGAGCGGGTGCTGGTGATCGGCGCCGGCGTGGTCGGGCTGCTCGCCGCCTGGCTCATGGCACGCATTCCGGGAACCACCGTTACCCTGCTGGATACGGAGCCGGCTCGCCGCAGCGTGGCCGAGGCATTGGGCGCGCGCTTCGCTGCGCCGGAGGATTGCCCCGGCGAGCAGGAAGTCATCGTCCACGCCTCAGCCAGTCCGGAAGGCCTGTGCAATGCGCTCAGTCATGCGGCATTCGAGGCGCGCATCATCGAAGCCTCCTGGTATGGCGACAAGCCGGTGACGCTGCCGCTGGGGGAGGCGTTCCACGCGAAGCGACTGACGCTGCGCTCCAGTCAGGTGGGTGCCGTTGCGCCGACGCTCCGCGGGCGGCGCAGCCATGCCGAGCGGCTTGCGCTTGCCCTCTCCCTTCTGAACGATCCGACGCTCGACACGCTCCTCGGCCCTGATATTCCCTTCGCCGAACTGCCCGCGCGGATGCCTGCGGTGCTCGACGCCCCGCCAGGGACGGTTGCGCCGCTCTGCCCCGTCATCACTTACTGACATCATCCGCAAACCGCACCGGAGACCTGCCGCCCGATGTTCAGCCTCACGGTCGCCGACCATATCATGGTCGCGCACAGCTTTCGCGGCGAGGGCTTCGGCCCGGCACAGCGCGTGCACGGCGCCACCTTCGTGGTGGAGGCGGAGTTCCGCGCCGCTGCGCTGGACGAGGCCAACCTGCTGGTGGACATCGCTGCCGCCCGCACCGAGCTGCGCCGGCTGCTGGACGCGATCGACTACCGCAACCTCGACACCGTGCCCGATTTCGCCGGGCAGAACACCAGCACCGAGTTCCTCTGCCACTACATCCATGGCCGGCTCTGCGCCGCGGTGAAGGAAGGCCGCCTCGGCGAAAGCGGCCGAAAGGTGGAGGCCATCAAGGTGCTGCTGCGCGAGAGCCCGCTCGCCTGGGCCGCCTATGACGCGAAGGTCGCCTGACATGAAGATCGCCTTGCTCGTCCCCGGCCCCTTCAGCACCATCTCCGGCGGCTACGGCTATGACCGCCGGCTGGTTGAGGGTTTCCGGGCGGCCGGCCATGACATCGACGTGGTCGAACTCGACGGGCGGCATCCCCTTCCCGACGCCGCCGCCCAGGCCTCGGCCCGCACCGCGCTGGACGCGGTGCCTGAGGACACGCGGCTGGTCATCGACGGCCTCGGCCTGCCCGCCTTCGCCCCTTTCGTGGACGAGCTGGAGGCGCGGCAGGCGGTGGGGCTGATCCACCACCCCACCGCCATCGAGCCCGGCTACGACGAGGAGGACCGCGAGGAGCTGAAGCAGCGCGAGAGCCTGCTCTTCCCGCGCCTGGCGCGGCTGGTCGCCACATCGCGCCTCACGGCCGATCGGCTGCCGCTGGAATTCGGTGCCGAGAAAGAGCGCATCGGCGTGGTCGAGCCCGGCACCGACCCCGCGCCGCGCAGCCAGGGCTCGGGCGGACCGGGCGGCGCCATCCTTGCCGTCGGCGTGCTGGTGCCGCGCAAGGGGCATGACGTGCTGCTGCACGCGCTCGCCCGCCTGACCGACCTCGAATGGAGCCTGACCATCGCCGGCGCACCGCGCGACCCGGTACATGCCAAGAGCCTTGTCGCGCTCGCCGAAAAGCTGAACATCGCCCAGCGCGTTACCTTCGCCGGCGAGGTGCAGCAGGAGGCGCTGGATGACCTCTATGCCCGCGCCGACCTCTTCGCCCTGGCGACGCATTGGGAAGGCTACGGTATGGCGGCGGCGGAGGCGCTGGCACGCGGCCTGCCAGTGGCCATCACCGCCGGCGGTGCCATCGCCGATCTCGTGCCCAAGGAAGCCGGGGTGATCGCCGCACCGGGGGACGCCAACTCGCTCTCCCGCGCCATGCGCCGCGTCATCTACGACCGCGGCCTGCGCGCCGAGATGTCCGAGGCCGCCTGGGCAGCTGGCCAGAAGCTGCCGCGCTGGACGGACCGCGCCCAGGCCTTCGCCGCCGAACTGGACGCCGCACTGGCATGAGCGAAGGCTTCGACGCCGGCTGGCTCGCCCTGCGCGAGCCCTTCGACGCGCGCGCGCGCAACCTCGATCTCGCTCTCACCCTGGCCGAGGCGTTGCCGCCGCGTCCGCATCTCGTGGATCTCGGCGCCGGCACCGGCGCGCTGCTGCGCTGGCTGGCCCCGCTGCTCGCCCGCTCCCAGCGCTGGACGCTGGTGGACGCCGACGCCGCCCTGCTGGAGGAGGCGGTCACCCTCATCGAGGAGCGCGCCATCCTCGCCGGCTGGACCACCACCTGGCCGAAGAAGCACACCCTGCTCGTGCACACGCCGCGAGGCGTCTGGCGCGTGGAGGCGGTGGTCGCCGACCTCGCCGCCGGGCCGCACGCCCTGCCGCTGGAAGGCGCTGACGCGGTGGTCAGCACCGCCCTCTGCGACCTCGTCTCCCGCTCCTGGGTGGAAGCCATGGCCGCGGCGCTGCGCGTGCCCTTCTACGCCGCCCTGAATGTGGACGGGCGCGAGCGCTTCTTTCCGCCGCACCCCGCCGACCGTCTCGTCGCGCGCGGATTCCGGCGCGATCAGTTGCGCGACAAGGGCTTCGGCGGCGCTGCGCTTGGTCCCGCAGCGCCCGCCGCCATGGCCGCAGCCTTCCGCAAGCACGGCTTCACCGTGCGGACCGCGCCCAGCCCCTGGAAGATCAGCGCCAACACGCCGGCCATGGCGGACGCGCTGGCGGAAGGGCATGCGCACGCGGCGGCGGCGGCCCTGCCGCGGAGCCTGGCCCCTGCGCTTCGGGGCTGGGCAACGGCTCGGCAGACCCAGGCCATGCGCGGGCGACTCTCGGCGCACATTGGGCATACCGACCTGCTTGCCCTGCCCGGGGGAACCAGATCGGGGGAATGAATTCCCCCGAACCCCCTTCTTCTTTCTGTCCATTGGGCGAAGAATGGGGTCAAAGGACGCGCCTCAGGACAGGATAAGGGAGAGAAGCATGCCTCTGCTTGGCTGCATCGCGGATGATTCAACCGGCGCGACCGACCTCGCCGCCATGCTGGTGGCCAATGGCATGACCACGGTGCAGGTCATCGGCGTGCCGCAGGGGCCGATGCCGAAGGCAGACGCCATCGTCGTCGCGCTCAAGTCGCGCACAGCGCCGGTGGCCGAGGCCGTGGCCGAAAGTCTCGCTGCCTGCGAGGCGCTGCTGGCCGCCGGGGCGAAGCAGATCTTCTTCAAGTACTGCTCGACCTTCGACAGCACGGACGAAGGCAATATCGGCCCCGTGGCCGATGCGCTGCTCAAGCGGCTGCAATCCGGCTTCGCCATCGCCTGCCCCGCCTTCCCGGCCAATAACCGCTCCATCTACATGGGCCATCTCTTCGTGGGGCAGGCGCTGCTGAACGAGAGCGGCATGGAGAACCACCCGCTGACGCCGATGAAGGACGCCAATCTCGTGCGCGTCCTCTCCCGCCAGACCGAGGGCGGCGTCGGGCTGGTGCCCTTCCCCGTCGTCGAGCAGGGCGCGGCCGCCATCCGCCGCGAGTTCACCCGCCTGAAGGAGGCGGGGCGCCGATACGCCATCACCGATGCGGTGACGGATGCGCATCTCCGTATGCTGGGCGAGGCCTGCGCCGAGCACGCGCTGATCACCGGCGGCTCCGGCATCGCCATGGGCCTGCCGGACAACTTCCGCGCCAAGGGCCTGCTGCCCGAGCGCGGCGACGCCGCCAGCCTGCCACCGCCGCGCGGCGCCATGGCCGTGGTCGCCGGTTCCTGCTCCCGCGCGACGCTGGGCCAGATCGGCCTGGCGCGCGACCATGTGCCGACGCTGGAACTGGACGCGCTCGCCAACCCCGACGCGGATGCGCTGATCGCGGAGGCGCTCGGCTGGGTCGAGGGCAAGCTCTCCGAGGAGCGGCCGGTGGTGATCGCCGCCTCCGCACCGCCGGAGAAGGTGGTGGCGCTGCAGCAGAAGCTGGGGCGCGAGGCGGCGGGCATGCTGGTGGAACATGCCATCGCCGGCATCGCGCAGGCGCTGGTGGAGCGTGGTGTCGGCCGTCTCGTGGTGGCCGGCGGGGAGACTTCGGGGGCGGTGGTGCAGAAGCTTGGCGTGACCAGCCTGCGCATCGGCCCGCAGATCGACCCCGGCGTCCCCTGGACCTATGCCGAACCGGGCGGGCTGCACCTGGCGCTGAAGTCCGGCAATTTCGGCGCGCGTGACTTCTTCCTGAAGGCCTTCGCGGCATGACCGAGAGCGACCTGCGCGACCTCCTCTGCGAGCTTGGCGCCAGCCTCTTCGCCCGCGGCTACTCCGTCGGCAGCGCCGGCAACATCAGCGTGCGCCTGCCCGACGGCTATCTGATGACGCCGACCAACTCCTCGCTGGGCCGGCTGAAGGCGGAGCGCATCAGCAAGCTGGATGCCGCCTGGAACCATGTCGGCGGCGACAAGCCCTCCAAGGAGGTCTTCATGCATCGCGCCGTGCTGACGGCGCGGCCGGAGGCGGGCGCGGTGGTGCATCTGCACTCCACCCATGCCACCGCCATCGGCTGCCTGGCCAAGCCCGGCGAGACGGCGCCGATCCCGCCGCTGACGCCCTATTTCGTCATGCGGGTGGGCCGCAGCCTTCCGGTGATCCCCTACTACCGTCCCGGCGACGCCGCGATGGAGCCGGCGATTCACGAGGCGGCGAAGTCGGCGCGCGCCATGCTGCTGGCGAACCATGGGCCGGTGGTTTCCGGCAAGACGCTGACCGATGCCGTCTATGCCGCCGAGGAACTGGAGGAGTCGGCACGCCTCGCACTGATGCTGCGCGGTGCCGGCGCGCGGGAACTGACGCCGGCCCAGGTGGACGACCTGCTCGCCACCTTCGGCTGAACGAATGGCGGTGTCCGGGGGGGGGATACTATTCCCCCGGCGAGGGTTCAGGGGGCGGTGCCCCCTGCTCCACCGGCGCAAAGACGCGCAGTGCCCCCGGCCAGCTCCGGCATCGCAGAGGCGGGCGCATCTTCAGCACCTCGCCATCCAGGGTGACGTTGAGCTGCGGCCGGTGCGAACGGATCTCCACCTCCGGGATGGCACGCATCTCGAAATCCCGATCCTCCCGCAGGCGCCCCGCCAGGGCGCGGAGGAACATGCGCACGATCGCGAGGCGGCTGGGATGCCGAGCAATGCAGAGGCATAGCTCGCCCTTGTCGAGCGCGCAGCGCCGGCCCGGATTGGGCAGGCTGGTGCTGTAGAGATTGTTTCCGATGAAGACCAGTGGCGTGCGCAGCCGCTCCCCCCAGCCCTCCGCGCGGACGATGAGGCGGTGCCGGGTGAAGTGCCAGAGGGCGCGCAGCGTGGCCAGCACCGTGGCCGGGTTCTTGGGCAGACCGTGCTGCTCCTGCTCGTACTCGCGGCCGCGCACGATGTCGGCATAAAGGCCCACGGTGGCGTTGTTGATGAACACGCGGTCGTTGATGCGGACCACATCGATGGGGCGCAGATGGCCTGCGGCGATCACGGCGATCGCCTCCTCCACCTCCAGGGGCAGGCCGAGATCCTTGGCGAAGTGGTTGCGGGTGCCGAGCGGCAGCACGCCGAAAGCCCGGTCCGTGCCCGCCACCAGGCCCGCGGCCGTGCCGATGGTGCCGTCGCCGCCGCCAACCACGATGCCGTCCCAGGGCTCCTGCAACGCCGCCTTCACCGTCTCCGGCAGCGCCGCACCCTCCACCTCCGCCACACTGGCCTCGACGCCGTGCTTCGCGAAGGCCTCGGTGAGTTGCTGGGTGATATCCTCGCCGCGCACTGAGCCGCCGCCGGCATTGATGATGACCTTGATGCGCATGGCCGACGCCTCCAAACCCGCCGGGAGAAAGCGCCAAGGCAGCGGTGGTTGCCCGGTGAGGTTGCCCTCACCCGAACGGGAAGATGCGCCGCTGAAAAGGGGCTTGCCGCCAAGTCCAGCACCATCCCCGCGTCACAGCGAGGCGGCCGGGTCAAGCCGCTGGATGTAGCTGCGCCACGGCGCCTGCTCAGCAATGCGCTGGTAGAGGGCGATGGCGGCGTGGTCACCTTCGGGGACGAACCAACGGAGATGGCTCCAGCCGCGCGTGCGCCCGGCTTCGCCCACCGCCTCCACCAGTTTGCGGGCTATGCCCTGGCCGCGCGCCGTCGGCAGCACGAAGAGGTCGTCGAGCTGGCCACAGCGGCGGGCGAAGACGATCTCCGGCAGGTCGTAGAAAAGGGCGAAGCCTTGCGGCGCGCCCTCCTGCCACGCGACCAGAAGCTCCGTGCGGGCATCGGCGGCGAGCAGGGCGGCGATGGCCTCGCCGCTCGCCGCCGCCTCCCCGTGAAGGACGCCACGCATCTCCGCCGCATAGGCATCCAGCAACGGTGCCAGCGCAACGCGCTCCGCTGGGGCAGCAGGACGGATGCTCAGGGGCATGCCGCGAGATCGATCTCATCCGCCAGCGGCTCGCCACGGAAGAAGCGGCCGAGATTGGCCGTGGCGCCCTGCACCTTCGCCTGCATGGCGTCCAGCGTGCCGGCGGCGATGTGCGGCGTCAGCACAACGTTGGGCAAGCCGAAGAGCGGGTTGTCGGGACGCGGCGGCTCCGGCTCGAAAACATCGATGGCGGCGGCGCGGATGGTGCCGGCCTGAAGTGCGCGGGCCAGCGCGGCCTCGTCCAACACCGCGCCGCGGGCACAGTTCACCAGCACGGCATCGGAGCGCATTTGCCCGAAGGCGTCGTCGCTGAACATGTGGTGGGTTTCGGCGGTCGCCGGCAGGTGCAAGGAGATCACCTCGGACTCGCGCAGCAGTTCGTCCAGCTCCACGCGGCGGAAGTTCAAAGCCAGCTCCAGTCCCTCCGGCAAGCGCTGATAGGGGTCAGCATAGAGCCCGCGCACCTTGAAGGGCTGCAGCAGCGCGGCCAGTGCGGAGCCGATACGCCCCATGCCGACGATGCCCACGGTGCGGCCGCGCAGGTTGCGCGAGACCGGCCGCAGCGCCGTGCCCAGCCACTCGCCGCACCGGATGGCCGCGTCGGTGCGCGGGATGTGGCGGAGGCAGGCGAAGATCAGCGCCAGGGCGTGCTCGCTGACGACGTCGGCCGTGCCGGAAGGATTGATGGCGAGGCGGATGCCACGCTCGCGCAGCTCGGCGATCGGCGTCTCGCCCTGCCAGCCGACACCCTGGTGCTGTACCAGCTTCAAGCGCGGCGCCTGCGCCACCCATTCGGGCCGCAGCACGGCAGGCGCGACGATCACCGCATCGGCAACGGCCAGCTTCTCCAGCCGCTCCGCGTCGTCATTGGCCGAGAGGGTCAGCAGCTCGCAGCCTTCCGGCATGCTGGCGCGCCACAGTGCATAAACCGCCTCCGGTGCATGGCTCAGATACAGGACGCGGCGGATATTCTCAGACATAGCATTCCCTCTCCGGATGCCGCTTGGCGGCACGCTCCAGAGAAGCTAGGGCAGAGCGCAGGCGGCGCAAAGCCGTTGTGCGGAGGGCGGCGCCGCAACGCCGCCCTCCAGCCATTCAGTTGCCCGGCGCCGCGTCGTGCGGAGTATCCTCGGTCACCGTCAGCACGGTCACCTCCGGCAGCGGCTCCGCCTCAGGCGCGGGCTCCGGAGCGGTGTCCTCTGCCTTCTTGCGCGCGCGGGTCGTCGTCGCCTTCTTCGCCGCACCGGCGCGCGCTCCGGAGGAGCGCTTCGGCTTCGCCTCGGCCGCAGTCTCCGGTGCCGTCTCCATGGCGGCTTCCGGCGCGGTCATCGGCGCCATCTCCGTCTCCGCGGCAGGAGCGCGGGTACGGCGCGGCGTCGCGGCTTTCTTCGGCGTGGACGTCGTCTTTGGCGTCGCGGTGCGCCGCGCCGTGGCCGCCTTCCGCGTGGTCGCCGTGGCCGTCCGGCTGGCCGCCGGCTTACGGGCAGGGGTCGCCGTCTTGCGCGTGCTGGCAGCCTTGGTCGCCGCCGGCTTGCGCGTGGTCGCCGCCGCCTTCGTGCCGCGCGTGGCAGTCGTCTTGCGGGCCGTCGTCGCCGTCTTCGTGCCGCGCGTGCCAGTCGTCTTGCGGGCGGGGGCCGCAGCCTTCGTGCCGCGCGTGGCAGTCGTCTTGCGGGCGGGGGCCGCAGCCTTCGCGGTGCGCGTGCCGGTCGCCTTGCGGGCCGTCGTCGCCGCCTTCGTGCCGCGCGTGCTGGCGGTCTTGCGGGCCGGGGCCGCGGCCTTCGCGGTGCGCGTGCCGGTCGTCTTGCGGGCCGTCGTCGCCGCCTTCGTGCCGCGCGTGCCGGCCGTCGTCTTGGCCGTGCGGCTGGTGGTCGCCGCCTTCTTTGGCGCGGCGCTGGCGCTCTTCCGCGCGGCCGGCTTCTTCGCCGCCGGCGCCTTGGCAGCCGTCTTGCGGCCCGCCGTGCTCGCCTTGCGCGTCGCGGCGCTGCGGCGGGTGGTGCTCATCGCCATCGGCTGTGCCCGGGACGGGCCGCTCTCGTTGTTGTCGCTCACGTGCTGGATCTCCTTACCCACTTAAACTGCGGCAACGGTTGCCGTCATGCGGCAGCTGCTCCGCTGCGCTGGCGCGGGGCGAAAGGGAGGCATTGCCCTCGGCCTCCTGGCCCGATTGATCAGGCTCCCCGAACTGCGCTGCGTCGCCGCGGACATGACACGCACGGCGCCCTTGACAGTCGCTCGTGCGAATCGCGCTCAACCGGTGCGCGCCTGCAACACGCTATCTTCACGCGCAATCTGCTTGTCAACGAAATCCGCCGGAACCCGTTGCAAATTCGCGATGCCATGTTCCGCTGCGTCGCTTTCCAAAGCCTGAAAGCAAGAACGCGGTGCCAGCCGGCACCGCGTTCTCCTGCAACCTCGGAGCCTTTGCCCCGCGTCTAGCCACGTGCGCTCATCGCCGGCACCGCCCGCTGCGCCGCGCCGGTATAGTGTGACAGCGGCCGGATCAGCCGGTTGTCGGCGGCCTGCTCGATGACGTGCGCCGCCCAGCCGGTGATGCGGCTGGCCACGAAGATCGGGGTGAAGAGCGGGATGTCGAAGCCCATGAGGTGGTAGGCAGGGCCTGCGGGGAAGTCGAGGTTGGGGTGGATGTTCTTCTTCTCCAGCATCTCGGCGGCCAGGATGCGGCTCATCTCCATCCAGCGCCGGTCACCCACCACCTCGGCCATCTTCTCGGCGTACTTGGTCATGGTCGGCACGCGGCTGTCGCCGTGCTTGTAGACGCGGTGGCCGAAGCCCATCACGAGCGCCTTGTGGTCGAACCGGCCTTGCAGCCAGGCGGCCGCCTTCGTCGGGTCACCGATTTCCGACAGCATATGCATCACCGCCTCGTTGGCGCCGCCATGCAGCGGCCCTTTCAGCGCGGCGATGGCGGCGGTGACGGCGCCGTGCAGGTCCGCCCCGGTACTCGTGACGGTGCGTGCGGTGAAGGTTGAGGCGTTGAAGCCATGCTCGGCATAGAGGATGAGGGAGACGTCGAAGGCCTTCACCACCTCGGGCTGCGGCACCTTGCCGAGCACGACGTGGAAGAAGTTCTCGGCGAAGCTGAGCTTCGGGTCGGGCGCCACCGGCTCCAGCCCCTTCGCGGCGCGATGCGCGGCGGCAATGGCGGTCGGGATCTTCGCCAGCAGCCGCATCGCCTTACGCCGTGTCGCCGGCTCGGCGGTGTCGGCAGTCTCCGGATCCTCCAGTCCCATGAAGCTCACCGCGGTGCGGATCGCATCCATCGGATGAGCATCGTGCGGGAAAGCCTTGATCGCCTGATGCAACGCCGGGCCGATGGCGCGGTTGGCGGCCTCCTCGCGGCGGAACTCGGCGAGCTGCGTGGCGGACGGCAACTCGCCGTTCCAGAGCAGGTAGGCAACCTCCTCGAAGCTGCACTGCTCCGCCAGATCCTGCACGGCATAGCCGCGATAGGTCAGGCTGTTGGTCTCCGGCATCACCTTGGAAACGGCGGAGACGTCGGCGACGACGCCGACCAGGCCCTTGCGGATCTCGGGCTGGGTTTCGCTCATGGACTGTCTTCCCTGTCGTTGAACGCGGTGGAGAGGGTGTCGCGGCGGAGGAGGAGGTCGGGCTCCCCCTCCTCCGTCCCGGCGCCGTCGCTGCGGGCGATGACGCGGAATCCCTGACGCTCGTAGAAGCGTAGGGCGGCGGCGTTGCGGGCGATGCAGTGAAGGCTGAGGCGCGGACCGAGCGCCGCGCTGGCGGCCTCCAACAGGCGCGCCCCAATCCCCTGCCCGCACCACGCCGGCGCCAGATAGAGGTGGAGCACCATGGGCCCGTGCCGCGCATCCTCGCCGAAGCCGATATAGCCGACCGGCGTGTCGTCCTGTTCGGCCACCATCACCCAATGCGTCCGCATCAGCGTGGTGGCGATCCAGCGCGCCACCTCGGCCTCGCTGTGCGCCTCGCGCAGGCCGGGCAAGGCGGCCTGCCGGGCGCGCCGGTGGATCGCCGCCAGCGCGGGCGCGTCCTCCGCACGCCCCTCCCGGACCACGATGCCACCGGCACGGGACATCAGAAGATGCCCGGCTTGCCCTCCGCCAGCGCGCCGCGCGGCAGGGCAGTGTTGAGCAGGTGCAGTTCGCCTGCCGCCAGACGCGGCAGGTCCTGCACAACCTCCAGGAAGCGATTGCTCTCGCGGGGGGAGAGGATGCCGTCGGTCAGGATCTCGAACTTCCGGATGTAGTCCGCCCGCACGAAGGGCTTCGCGCCCAGCGGGTGGGCATTGGCCACCGCCATCTCGTCCACCAGCGTGCTTCCATCCTTCATCAGGATCTCGACGCGGGCACCGAAGGCCTTCTCGTTTGGATCGGTGGAGTGGTAGCGGCGGGTCCACTCCTCCTCCTCCCGGGTCTCGATCTTGTGCCAGAGCCGTACCGTGTCGGGGCGCCCGGCGCGCCTCGGGGCGTAGCTGTCCACATGATGCCAGCGCCCGTCCTGCAGGGCCACGGCGAAGATGTACATGATGGAGTGGTCGAGCGTCTCGCGGCTCGCCTTGGGATCCATCTTCTGCGGGTCGTTCGCCCCGGTGCCGATGACGTAGTGGGTGTGGTGGCTGGTGTGGATGATGATCTTCTCGATCGCCTCCAGGTCGGCGATCTGCTCCCGCATCCGGAAGGCGAGGTCGATCAGCGCCTGGGACTGGTACTCGGCCGAGTGCTCCTTGGTATAGGTATCGAGGATAGCGCGCTTCGGCTCGCCCTTTTCCGGCAGCGGCACCTGATAGAAGGCCTGGTCATAGACCACCTCGCGGTGGCTGCGCCCGTCCAGCACCCAGGCGATGACGGAATCCTCACCCTCGTAGATCGGGCTGGGTGCGCCCTCGCCGCGCATCGCCCGATCCACCGCCTCGACCGCCAGCTTGCCGGCATGGGCGGGCGCGAAAGCTTTCCAGGAGGAGATCTCGCCCTTCCGGCTCTGGCGGAAGGTGACGGTGGTGTGCAGCGCCTGCTGCACCGCCTGGTAGATCACCTCCTGCTTCAGCCCGAGCAGCGTGCCGATGCCCGCCGCCGCCGAGGGGCCGAGATGGGCGATGTGGTCCACCTTGTGCTCGTGCAGGCAGATGGCGCGGACGAGGTCCACCTGGATCTCGTAGCCGGTCGCGATGCCGCGGATCAGCTCCCGCCCGGAGCGCTCCATGCTCTGCGCCACCGCCAGGATGGGCGGGATGTTGTCGCCGGGATGGGAGTAGTCGGCGGCGAGGAAGGTGTCGTGCATGTCGAGCTCGCGCACCGCCGTGCCGTTCGCCCAGGCCGCCCATTCCGGCGAGACGCCCTTGCTCGCCGGCAGGCCGAAGACCGCCGCGCCACCCTTGCGCGGGTGGCCGAGCGCCATGGCGCGCGCCGTGGTCGGTGCCGAGCGGTTGATGGCGGCGATGGCGACGGAGGCGTTGTCGATGATGCGGTTGATGATCATCTCCGCCACCGCCTTCTCGACCGCCACGCGGTCGGCGGCGACGCCGGCGATCTTCCAGGCGAGTTGCTCCTCGCGCGGCAGAAGCGCCTTGGACGGATGGACCTTCACCGGATGCAACTTCATGGGTCGGCGTTCTCCCTCACCCTATTTGAACGGATGCGAAGTTGTGCGCCGCGCCGGAGGGATCGTCCATTCCGATTGACGGGCGCGCAGGATAGCTTTTCCGTATCGCCACCATGGATTTCCGTCTCCTGCGCCGTCTCGGCCACTTCCTCGCCGTCGCCGAGGAAGGGCATTTCGGTCGCGCCGCCGCGCGGCTTGGCCTGTCTCAGCCGCCGCTGACCGCGCAGATCCAGGCGCTGGAGGCGGAGCTGGGCGTCAGGCTGCTGGAGCGCACCCGCAAGGGCGCGCGGCCGACGCGCGAGGGCGAGGCACTGCTTCCCCTCGCCCGCCGCCTCGCCGAGGATGCCGGCACGCTGGAGGCGCTGGCGCGCGAGCTGCGCGCCGGGCGGCATGCGCCACTTGCCATCGCCTGTGTCACCTCGGCCATGTTCGACTACCTGCCGCCTCTGGTCCGCGCGCTGCGGGCGGCGCGGCCCGAAGCAGCGGTGACCGTGCGCGAGTTGGACACCACTGACGCGCTGGAGGCGCTTCGCCGCGGCGAAGTGGACATCGCGTTGCTCCGCCTCGACCGCGACCGCCCGCCGGTGCGCGTGCTGCCGCTCGGCGAGGATCATCTCGTCGCCGCGCTGCCGGAGGACCATCCCCTGCTGGCGCGGCCAGGCCCTTTGCCGCTCGCCGCGCTGGCGGAAGAGCCGCTGCTGACCCTGCCCCGCGCCATCAGCCCCGCCTATTTCGATTCGCTGGTCGCCGCGTGCCGCTCCGCCGGTTTCGAGCCGCGCGGCGTGCGCGAGGCCGGCTCCGCGATGGCGCAACTGAGCTTCGTCGCCTCCGGTCTTGGCATCGCGCTGGTCTCTTCGGGCATGGCGCGGATGCATCCGAACGGCGTGGTGTTCCGTCCGCTGCAAGGCCCGATCCGCGCGGTCTCCGTCGCGCTGGCCTGGGGCGAGGAGCGCCAGACCGAGGCGGCACGCGGTGCCATCGCGGTCGCGCGGCGTGTCTTTGGGTTGCCGCCACGCTGAAGGTGTATCGCCGCACACGCGCATTTTCTCGGCAGATCAGTCGATAAGCGCTTTCTTCTCATGCGGTATCTCGGCATGTTGCGGCTTGGCCCGGTTTCGCAGGGGAACCTGATCGCCGCATGCGCAGGGTAAGGGCGTACCACGTCCATGGCCCGCGCGCGGGGGCAGGTGCGGACCCGGGTGCGGCCCGGCCGGCGGCCGCCAGTCGGGCAATGGGGGATGTGCGGCGTGCGTCGGGGGCGATGGCGCGCCGTGCCGAGGGGGGATGCCCATCATGCTGCAGAACGGCCTTATCGCCGTATGCCGCGCGGCCGCGTTCGCGTTGACTGCCGCGCTCCTGCTGTTCCAGTCCGTTCCATCCGCATATGCGCAGATCGGCAGCAGCCGCTACGCGGCGGTCGTCATGGACGCCAGCACTGGCCAGGAACTCTACGCCGTCAATGCCGATGAGCCGCGCTACCCGGCCTCGCTGACCAAGATGATGACACTCTACCTGACCTTCGAGGCGCTGGAGCAAGGACGATACCAGCTCAACTCGCGCATCCGCGTCTCGCGCCACGCGGCCGGGCAGGAGCCGTCGAAGCTGGGGCTGAAGCCGGGCAGCAGCATCACCGTCCGCGACGCCATCCTGGCATTGGTGACCAAGTCGGCCAATGATGTCGCCTCGGCGCTCGGCGAGAACATTGCCGGCGGCAGCGAGGTGGCCTTCGGCCGCATCATGACCCGAAAAGCGCGCCAGCTCGGCATGCGCAACACCAGCTTCCGCAATGCCTCCGGCCTGCCGGACGCCAACCAGGTGACCACGGCACGAGACATCGCCATCCTCAGCCGCGCCCTGGTCCGCGACTTCCCGAAGCGCTACGCCTATTTCAGTGCGCGCCGCTTCACCTGGCACGGCCAGACCATCGGCAGCCACAACAACGTGCTGGCCGAGTATGACGGGGCGGACGGCATCAAGACCGGCTACATCCGCGCCAGCGGCTTCAACCTGGCGGCCAGCGCGGTGCGCGACGGCACGCGGCTTATCGCGGTCGTCTTCGGCGGCGCCACCACCGCCGAGCGGGACAACCACGTGATGGCCCTGCTCGACCGAGGCTTCGCCCGGCGCGACCGCTCCACCGACATGCTGGTGGCCAGCAATGGCCCGCAATTGATCGGCACGGCCCACGCCGCGGCGCTCGCCGCCCCGCCGCTGCCCAAGCCGCGGCCGGTGAAGCGGCCCGCGCCGCGCAAGCGGCAGACCGCCGCGACCACGAAGGGCGACTGGGCGGTGCAGGTCGGCGCCTTCGTCCGCTCCGCCGATGCGCGGCGCGCCGCGCAGCGCGCCGCTCGCAGTCTCGGCGCGGCGCATGTCGAGCGGGTGCGGGTGGACGGCAAGTGGTTCTACCGCGCGCAGGTCACCGGCCTCTCGGCCAGCGCCGCGCAGCGCACCTGCAAGGCGCGGCGCGGACCCTGCATGGTGGTCTCTCCCTGAGCATACGCGCCGGGGGCCGGGTTGAGGCCGGACGGAGGCGGGCTTAGTGTCGCTCTCCTGACCGGCCACCGACACTGGACCCACGGACCATGCAGCTTCCCTACGACCGCGTCCTGCGCGGCGACCTCGTGCTCCCCGAAGGCATCCTGCGCGACGGCTATGTGGCGGTGCGCGGCGAGACCATCGCCGCGATCGGCCAGGGGGAGCTGCCGCCGGCCAAGGCGGTGGACGACTTCTCCGGCAAGCTGATCCTGCCGGGCCTGGTGGATGGCCACATGCACACCGGCAGCGCCATCGGCTGGCCGGGCATCGAGGGTGCCACCATGTCGGCCGCCGCCGGCGGCGTCACCACCGTCTGCGACATGCCCTATGACGTGCCCCGCGCCGTCACCAATGCGGGCATCTTCCACGAGAAGGTGGAGGCGGTGAACCAGCTCTCCCATGTGGACGTGGCGCTCTACGGCACCATCACCAAGACCGGCGGCGTGGATGCCATCGCGGGGCTGGCGGAGGCCGGCGCCTCGGCCTTCAAGCTCTCCACCTATGAATATGACGCCACGCGCTTCCCGCGCATCGACCACCCGACCATGGTCGCGGCCTTCAAGGAGATCGCGAAAACCGGCCTGATGGTCGCGGTGCACAACGAGGACCAGGAGCTGGTCGAGCGCCTGACCGCCGAGGCGAAGGCGACCGGCCGGGTGGATCCGATCATGCATGCCCGCACCCGCCCGCCGCTGGCCGAGACCATGGCGGACCTGGAAATCTTCGAGATCGGTCTGGAGACCGGGGCGCATGTCCATATCGCCCATTCCTCGGTCGCGCGTGGCTTCGACATCGCGGAAAGCTTCCGCGGCATGGGCGGCAAGGCCAGCGGCGAGGCCTGCATCCAGTATCTCTGCATGACCGAGGATGACCTCGTCCGTCTCAAGGGCTTCGGCAAGTGCAACCCGCCCTTCCGCACCGCCGAGGAGGTGGAGCGCATGTGGGGCGCGCTGGTGGCCGGCAAGGTGGCCTATGTCTCCACCGACCACGCCCCTTGGCCGCGCGAGAAGAAGCTCGGCGACGACATCTTCGCCTGCGGCGCCGGCCTGACCGGCATGCAGTCCTACGCGCCGCTGATGTACAGCCTGCTCGCCGAGCGCGGCCTGCCGCTGACCTTGATGGCGAAGTACTGTGCCGAGCGCACCGCCCGCTTCCACGGCCTCTACCCGAAGAAGGGCGCCATCCGCGTCGGTTCGGACGCCGACTTCGCGGTGATGGAGCCCGGTGAGTTCACGTTCGACGAGTCCACCATTCAGGACCGCGAGGATGCCCGCTGGTCTCCCTATAATGGCCGGCCGATGAAGGCGCGCGTCGCCGCCACCTTCCTTCGCGGCGCCTGCATCTGGGACGGCGGCTCGGTGCTGGCGCGGCCGGGCCAGGGCCGCTTCGTGCCCCGGCAGCACCGCGAGGACTATCTCGGCTGATGCGCATGGTGGTGGTGGCGGGGGTGGCAGTAGCCGCCTTCGCCCTTTGGATCTGGCTCACCGGCCCTGGCACCAGCTTGCCGCTGGCGCTGATCGGCGGCCTGATCGCTGTGCTCGCCGGCCGCCTTGCCTACCGGCTGCTGATGCCACGTTCCGCCGATACCGACACCGCGCCACCAGCCGTGGCGCCCGCGCCAGAAGAAGGAAACCGCCATGATTGAAATGCGCGAGGAGAAGGACGGCACCTTCTCACTCTGGGTGGGCGGCCAGGAGCGCGTCGCCATGCTGAAGAGCCAGGCCGCCGCCGAGGCGCTGATGGACGCGCTGGAGGATGCCTGGGACGACGCCTTCCTGCGCGCCGTCTCCGAGGTGCAGGAAGACTACGGCGCCGACTTCATCGATCCCCTGCCGCCGGGTGGCGGCCACTGATCTGGCATCCGGCTTGCTAGCTTCGCCGCCAGTTTGAAGGAGTGACTGCCCCGATGGCCCGCAACCTGACCCTTGCCGCCGCTCAGCTCGGCCCGATCCAGAAGGCGGAGGGGCGCGACGTCGTCGTCGGCCGCATGCTCCGGCTGATGGAGACCGCGCACAAGCGCGGCGCCGAGGTCGTCGTCTTCCCCGAGCTGGCGCTGACCACCTTCTTTCCGCGCTGGTACGAGGAGGACATCGCGAAGGCCGATCACTGGTTCGAGGCGGCGATGCCCTCGAACGAGACGGCACCCCTCTTCGAGGCCGCGCGCAAATACGGCATCGGCTTCCACCTGGGCTATGCCGAGATAGCCCATGAGGCGGACGAGACCGGGCAGGTCCGCAAGCGCCGCTTCAATACCGCCATCTATGTCCACCCGACGGGCGAGATCGTGCTGAAGTACCGCAAGGTGCACCTGCCCGGGCACGCCGAGTTCGACCCCCGTCGCAAGGTGCAGCACCTGGAGAAGCGCTACTTCGAGGTCGGCAACCTCGGCTTTCCCGTGGTGCGGGCGCCGATCGGGCAGGCCGGGCCGGTGAACATCGGCATGATGATCTGCAACGACCGCCGCTGGCCAGAGGCCTGGCGCGTGATGGGGCTGCAGCAGGTCGAGCTGGTCATGCTCGGCTACAACACGCCCTCCATCAACCAGGACGCCAAGGGCTTCGAGGCGCACCACCTGCGGGTGCTGCACTCGCATCTCTCCATCCAGGCGGGCTGCTACCAGAACGCCTGCTTCGGCGCGGGCGTGGCCAAGGCAGGAGTGGAGGATGGCTGCGAGCTGTTCGGCCATTCCATCATCGTCAACCCGCAGGGCGAGATCATGGCCCAGGCAACGAGCTGGGACGACGAGCTGATCGTGGCGGACTGCAACCTCGACATGTGCACGCTCGGCCGCACCAGTATCTTCAACTTCGCCGCCCATCGCCGGCCGGAAGCCTATGGCCGGATCGTCGAGCAGGTCGGCAGCGTGGCGCCGCCGGAGTGGCAGCCGGCGGCCCGGGCGGCGGAATAAGCAAGGCTGGGGGAAGGAATTCCCCCAGACCCCCATCTTCTTTTTGTCAGTTCGGGCGAACGCTCCCCGCCAGCGCGGAAAACTCGAAGGAAAAAGATGAGGGTTCGGGGGAATTCCTTCCCCCGATCTTTTTCCCTGGGGGTTGCCAGCGCCGCCACCCGGGTCAAGGCTACCGGCCGCACCGAGACAGCCGGAGCCTGCCGAATGCCTTCCGAGACCGAATCCCGCATTGCCGCCGTCGCCACCGAGGCGACGGAGTGGCGTCGCGACATCCACGCCCATCCCGAACTCGCCTTCCAGGAGCACCGCACCAGCGATCTCGTCGCCGGCCTGCTGCAGTCCTGGGGCATCGAGGTGACGCGCGGCATCGCCGGCACCGGGCTGGTGGGCACGCTGCGGGGTGGCAAGGCGGCGAAGGGCGGTGCCAATGCCGGCCGCGCCATCGGGCTGCGCGCCGACATGGACGCGTTGCCGATGCAGGAGATCACCGGCCTCCCCTATGCCTCCACCGTGCCGGGCAAGATGCACGCCTGCGGGCATGACGGGCACACCGCCATGCTGCTCGGCGCCGCCAAGTACCTCGCCGAGACGAAGAACTTCGACGGCACCGTGCACTTCATCTTCCAGCCCGCCGAGGAGGATGGCGGCGGCGGCCGGGTGATGGTGGAGGAAGGGCTGTTCACCCGCTTCCCCTGCGACTCCGTCTTCGGCATCCACAACGATTCGCGCAGCGAGGCCGGGCAGTTCATCATCACCCGCGGCACCACCAACGCGGCCGCGGATTCCATCAGCATCCGGGTGCTTGGCCTCGGCGGCCATGCGGCGCGGCCGCACCAGGCAGTGGACCCGGTGGTCGCGGCGGCGCATGTCATCGTCGCGGCGCAGACCGTCGTCAGCCGGCATACCGATCCGCTGGATTCCGCGGTGGTCTCGCTCTGCATGATCCACGGCGGCACGGCGCGCAACGTCATTCCCGAGGAGGTGACGATCGAGGGCACGGTCCGCACCCTGAAGGCGGAGACGCGGGACGCCGTCGAGCGGCAGCTCAGGGAGGTGATCACCGCCACCGCCGCCGCGCACGGCGCCAAGGTGGAGATCACCTATGAGCGCGGCTATCCCTCGGTGGTGAACAGCGACGCGCCGGTGGAGCGCGCCCGCCTTGCCGCGGCGAAGCTGGCCGGTGAGGACCGGCTGGTGCGCGAGCGGCCGCCGACCATGGGAGGCGAGGACTTCTCTTATATGGCGCAGGCGGTGCCGGGCTGCTTCATCCGGCTCGGGCAGGCGGACCCGTCGAAGGAGAATTTCTCCACCCACCATCCGCGCTACAACTTCAACGACGCGATCCTGCCCACCGGCATCGCCTTCTGGGCCAGCCTCGTCGAGCAGGAGTTGGCACCAGAGGGCTGAACGGCTTCGCTCAGGCCGTCGCCAGCAATGCCTGCACGGCGGCGGCCTGACAGGGTTCGATGACCGGCACGCCGGCGGCATCCTCGACCGCCGCACGATGGCCTGCCATCCCCGCGCAGCCCAGGATCACCGTCTCGGCACCACGGGCCACCAGTTGCCGGGCGGTGTCGCAGAGCGCGGCACGCGCGGCCTGGGGGTCGGTCAGGGTTTCCATCGGCAGGTTCAGGGCGATGCTGGCGGCCAGCCGCCCTTCCGCTCCCATGGCCTGCAGGGCCCTCCGCTGCCGCGCCTTGGACGCCTCGACGAAGGCGATCACGCCGAACCGTTCCGCCCGCGCCAGCGCCGCCGCCGCCGCGGCGCGGAAGGGTCCGAAGACTGGCCGCTGGGTCGCCGTCCGCACCGCCTCCAGCCCGGGATCGGAAACGCAGGCAATGATGTAGGCCAGCGCCGGCTCGGTCTCGACCATGCGGCAAAGCGGCTCGGCCACGCTGAACCAGTCGCGCCAGGTCACGATCGCCGGAGGACCTTCCACCAGTGAGACGACCTCGAACGGCGGCCGGCCGGGCGCGGCAAAGGGCGCCAAGCTCTCGGCGATCCCCTGCGTGCAGCTTCGCGAAGAGTTCGGGTTGATGACAAGGATACGGTTGCCCATCTGGTCAGCATCCTCGCCCCGGCCTGCCCATGCAAGCCAGCCGGCGCCGCGCCTCCCTTGATCGGAAGAGCGGGACATGCCGTAGTGTGCGCCGCACACGGAAACGACCCGGTCACGGGGCCCAGAACGATAAAGCCAGGATAAAAGCCCATGGACCGCCCCACCCAGCGCTGGGAACCAGACCGCAGCGCGGCGCCGCAACAGCCTTTCCCGCCGATGACCACCATGCTGGGCCGTGGCGCCATGAACCGCTGCCCGATCTGCGGCGAGGGCAAGGTGTTCCAGGGTTTTCTGCGGCTGGCTCCGGAATGCACCCACTGCCACACCCGCTTCGCCGGCCTGCGCGCCGATGATGCGCCGCCCTACTTCACCATCTTCATCGCCGGGCACCTTCTGCTGCCGCCGGTCTTCTGGGTAGAGAGCGCCTATCAGCCGCCGATGTGGGTGCATATGGCGGTCTGGCTGCCGCTCTTCGCGGTGGTCTGCACGCTCATGCTGCGGCCGGTGAAGGGTGCGGTGGTCGGCTGGATGCTGCGCCTCGGCTTCACCGGAGAGGACCAGGACATGCCCGCGCTGCCGCTGAGCGGCCCGCGCGATCGTCAGTCCTCGTCAGGGTCGCATGACGGCTGAGCAGCGCCTGCTCCGGATCGATCTGCCGGGCAGCGCGCCTCTCCCCAGCCCCTATGCGGAGGCCGACCGGACCCAGGCGGTGGCCGACCTCCTCGCGGGCAACCGGTTCGACCCGGCCGGCCTGCCCCCCGGTCCCTACGCGCTGTGCCTGGAGGTGCGGGACGGTCGGCTGATCCTCGACATCCGCGACGCGGCGGACCGGCCGCTGCGGATCATCGCCCTCGCCCTCGGGCCCTTCCGCCGACTCATCAAGGACTACCACATGGTTGTGTCCAGCCATGAGGAGGCGGTGATGGAGGGCAGTTCGGACGCTCGCATCCAGGCCATCGACATGGGCCGGCGCGGGCTGCACAACGAAGGTGCGGAACTGCTGCGGGAGCGGCTGAAAGGCCGCATCGCCATGGATTTCGAGACCGCCCGGCGGCTCTTCACCCTGGTCTGCGCGCTGCACCAGCGCATCTGACCCGGCGGCGCATCCCTCCCCTCCGCAGCCAGCATGACGCAGGCCCGTGCGAGGGCCTATATGCGCGTCTCACCGCATTCTCCCGCCCGCGTGCGGCCCCACGGACGGAGCCTTGCCCCCATGAAGATCGACGGCGTTCCCTATCGCAGCATCTGGGTTGACCCGGAGGATGGCTGGTCGGTGCGCATCTTCGACCAGACCCGCCTGCCCTGGATGGTCGAGATCCTGCGCCTGACCGACGAGAAGCAGGTGGCGCAGGCCATCAAGTCGATGCAGGTGCGTGGAGCGCCGCTGATCGGAGCCGTGGCCGCCTATGGCTTGGCGCTGGCGCTGCGGCGGGATGCCTCCGACGTGGCCCTGGAAGCCGTCGCCGCCATGCTCGGCAAAACCCGACCGACCGCGATCAACCTGCGCTGGGCGCTTGACCGCATGCTGCGCGCCCTGCGCCCGGTGCCGGCGGAGAACCGCGCCGCTGCCGCCTATGCCGCCGCCGGCGAGATCGCCGAGGACGATGTCGAGACCTGCCGCCGCATCGGCCAGCACGGGCTGCCGCTTCTGCAGGCGATCGCCGCCCGCAAGCCGGGCAAGCCGATCAACATCCTGACGCACTGCAACACGGGCTGGATCGCCACCGTGGACTACGGCACGGCACTTTCCGTCGTGTACCAGGCGCATGACGCCGGGCTGCCGGTGCATGTCTGGGTGGACGAGACCCGCCCGCGCAACCAGGGCGCTGCGCTGACGGCCTGGGAACTGGGCAAGCACGGCGTGCCGCACACCGTCGTCGCCGACAATGCCGGCGGCCATCTGATGCAGCATGGCGAGGTGGACATTGTGCTGGTCGGCACCGACCGGGTGACGCGCCAGGGCGACGTGGCCAACAAGATCGGCACCTATCTCAAGGCGCTGGCCGCGCAGGACAACGGCGTGCCCTTTTGGGTGGCGCTGCCGCACTCCACCCTCGACATGACGGTGCGGGACGGGGTGAAGGAGATCCCGATCGAGGAGCGCGACGCCCGCGAGGTGCTGGAGACCACCGGCCAGACCTGGGACGGGCGGGTGGAGACGGTGCGCGTCGCCGCCCCCGGCAGCGCCGGCGCCAACCCGGCCTTCGACGTGACGCCTGCGCGGCTGGTCACCGGGCTGATCACCGAGCGCGGGCGTTGTGAGGCCTCCGAGGCGGGGTTGCTTGGGCTTTATCCGGAGTTCGCCGCCGCCGCGGCGTGAGCCGGCCGGCCGCGCCACCCCGTTCAAGCGGCGCGGCGCGGCCGCAGGCTGGTGTCCCGGACGTTGCACACTTCTTGCAGACCTGTACGGTCTTTTCCGGCCGAAACCCCGGCCGCAGGGAGTGTTCTGTCTGATGCGTTCCTTCGCCTTCGCCCTCCTGCTCGCTGCGCCGCTGGCGCTGGGCGGCGCGCGCCCCACTGCGGCCCAGGAGCCGCTGCGCACAGCCGTGGACGGCACCTTCGCCCCGCACGCCTTCCCCAAGCTCGGCGGCGGCACGCAGGGCTTCAACGTCGATCTGTTCACCGAGGTGGCGAAGCGGCTCGGCCGCCCCATCACCATCGACAGCGCCAGCTTCTCCGGCCTGGTCCCAGCGCTGAACGCCGGCCGCTACGACTTCCTTGCCGCCCCGGTGACGGTGACGAAGGAGCGCGCCGAGAACCTGCTCTTCGCCGAGGGCTACCTCTACACCGCCTATCAGTTCGGCATCCGCAAGGGCTCGGCGCCGATCAAGGGCCTGGAAGACATCCGCGGCAAGGCCATCGCGGTGAACAAGGGCTCCGCTTACGATGCCTGGGCGCAACAGAACGCCGAGAAGTACGGCTTCACCGTCCAGACCTTCGACACCCAGCCCGATGCGGTGCAGGCGGTGGTCTCGGGCCGCGCCTATGCCACGCTCGGCGGCAATACCACCGTGCGCTACGCCGCCACCCGCACGCCGATGCTGGTGCCGGACTTTGTCATCAAGGAAACCCGCGCGCACTGGGCCGCCCCCTTCCGCAAGGACAATGTGGAACTGCGGAACAAGGTGGAGGACGTGCTGGAGTGCATGAAGAAGGACGGCACCGTCGCCGCCCTTTCCGAGAAGTGGTTCGGCGACAAGCCGGCGCCGGATGACGCCGAGAACACTGTCTTCCCCGGCTATGGCGTGCCGGGCATGCCGGGCTACGACCCCACCCCGCACGAGCTGAACTGCAAGTAAGCCCGGCATCCGGGGAGCGCCTGCTCCCCGGAACCCTTCAGGTGCGGGAGCGGCCCATCAGCGCTGGCGCCAGGGCAGCCCCTCGGCCTTCCAGCCCGCCACCGTGCCGCGATGCCCTTCCGCATCGGGCGGCCCCTCGAAGCCATCCGCAACGTTGAAGGCATGGGCGAAACCGGCCGCCTGGGCCGCCTGCGCCGCGGCCAGGCTGCGCGCGCCGGAGCGGCAGAGGAAGTAGAGCTTGTTCAACGGCGTCAGCCCGGCCTTGCGCAGATGGTCGGCGAAGGCACTGTTCACCTGCATGGACGGATAGACCTGCCAGGGAATGAGCACCGGCTGCTTGCCGGCTTCGCTCAGGTCGGTGAGACCGACGAAGTTCCACTCGGCATCGGTGCGCACGTCGATCAGGACAGCGTCGGAATCGCTGCGCAGCACCTCCCAGGCGTCACGGGGGGGAATATCTTCAACGCTCATGGTGGCTCCTCCTCAGGCAGGGTGCCTGCGCACACTGTGGAACGGTAGGCGCGCCTCGTCTATGCCGCTGGCCCTTCGCGGCGAGGGCAGGCAGGATGGCGGCCAGGCGGCGAGAGAGGCAGGCATGGCATTCGTGGTGGCGGTCGCGCAGCGCAAGGGCGGTGCCGGCAAGTCAACGGTGGCGGCAACGCTGGCCACCACGCTTGCCCTGGCCGGCCGGCGCGTGGCGCTGCTCGACACCGACCCGCAGCGGACTCTGAGCCACTGGCATCGGGCACGCCAGGACCAGAGCGCGGCGGCGGCGCTGCATTTCGAGGCGCCCTCGGGCTGGCGCATTCCCGCCACCCTCGGCCGCGTGGCGGCTGAGAACGAGGTGGTGGTGCTCGACACCCCACCCCATGCCGACACCGACTCCCGCATCGCCATGCGCGCCGCCGACCTCGTGCTGGTGCCCCTGCAGCCCTCGCCGGCCGATCTCTGGGCCATGGAGGCGACGCTGGAGCAGGCCGCCGCCGAGCGCCGCCCGGTGGCGCTGCTGCTGAACCGCGTGCCGCCGAGCGGCCGGCTGCGCGAGGAGATCGCGGCCGAGCTGGCGCGGAGAAAGCTGCCGCTGCTCGAGCCGACACTCGGCAACCGCACCGCCTTCGCCACGGCGTTTGGCCAGGGCCTGGGGGTGGCGGAAGCCGCGCCCCGTGGTACCGCAGCAGCGGAGGCCCGCGCCCTTGCGCAGGCCATCGAAAACTTGGCAGGGAAATAGAGACGGATGACGCTGCTTTTCGTGCTGCACCTCGTCGGCGCGGCGCTGTGGGTCGGAGGCATGGCCTTTGGTATCCTGGCGATGCGCCCGGCCCTTGCGACACTGCCGGCGCCGCAGCGGCTTGAGGCGAGCGCCGCCGCCCATCGCCGCTTCTTCCTGCTGGTATGGCATGTGATGCCGGTGATGCTGGCCACCGGCTACGCGCTGCTCTTCGGCTGGTTCGGCGGCTTCGCCGGCGTGGGCTGGCATGTGCACGTGATGAACCTGACCGGGCTGCTGATGTCCGTCGTCTTCCTGGCGGTGTTCTTCGGCCCCTGGCGCCGCATGCGCGCGGCCCTCGCCGCTGGCCAGACCGCCGAGGCGGCGGCGGCGAACGACAAGGTGCGGCAGCTTGTCATGGCCAACCTGGTGCTGGGGCTGCTCACGGTGGTCGTCGCGGGCTGGGGCCGCTTCGGCGGGTGAGACCCGCCATCGACTTCACGACCGACGCCAAAGGGCCGGAGGCCGAAGCCATCCAGCGCGGGCTGCGGCGGCACCGCGCCGCCGCCCTCCCCGGCCGCGCCGACGGCACGGCCACCCAGCCACTCTGCTTCTTCCACCGGGACAATGCGGGCGAGATCCGCGCCGGGCTGGTGGCGGAACTGGCGCTGGACTGGCTGCTGATCGACAAGTTCTGGGTGGATGAGGAGCTGCGAGGCCAGGGTCTCGGCACCGCGCTGCTGCAAGCCGCGGAGGCCGAGGCGAAGCAGCGCGGCGCCGTGGGGGCGCATCTCTACACCAGTTCCTTCCAGGCGCCGGATTTCTACCGGCGGCATGGCTTTCGCGAGATCGGGCGGCTGGAGGGCCGCCCGGCGGGGCATGACCGCTTCTGGTTCGCGAAGCGGTTCTGAGACTGGCGGCCTCCGGTGATCAGCCGGTCGCGGGCCGCGCGGAGGGCACAGGCGCCACCAGCGCCGCCTGGATGGCCTGCCGCATCGAGGCGGAATCCGGCTCGGTGTTGCTGGGGAAAGCCTGCAACAGGCGGCCATCCCGCGCTACCAGGTATTTGTAGAAGTTCCAGCGGGGTGCCACGCTCTGTGCCGCCGCCCAGGCGAAGAAGGGATGCGCCTCCGGCCCCTTCACGTGGGCCGGTGCCGCCATCGGGAACTGCACGCCCCAGGTCGCCTCGCAAAAATCCTTGATGGCGTTGGCGTCAGGATTCTCCTGATTGAAATCGTTCGAGGGCACCGCCAGCACCAGCAGCCCGCGCGGGCCGTATCGTTCGTGCAGTTCCTGCAATCCGCTGAACTGCTTGGCATATCCGCAGAAGCTGGCGGTGTTCACCACCAGCATCGGCTTGCCGCGCCATTCGGCGAGGTCGATCACCCCGCCCTCGATGTTGTCGAAGCGGAAGTCATGCCCCCGTGCCGCCGGAGCGGCCGCCAGCAGCAGCGGCGTGGCCAGCAGCAGGGCGCGGCGCGTTGTCCTAGCCATAGCGCTCCTCCAGCCAAGGGTCGCCGCGGTCGTGATAACCGCGGACCTCCCAGAAGCCGGGTTTATTCTGCGCCAGAAAGGTGATGCGCTTCACCCACTTCGTGCTCTTCCAGAAGTAAAGGTGCGGCACGACAACCCGCAGCGGTCCACCATGCTGCCGCGCCAGGCGCTCGCCTTCCCAGCTATGCGCCAGCAGGTTCTCCGGCCGGGCGAAGTCCTCCATCGTCAGGTTTGTAGTGTAGCCGTCATAGCCCTCGAAGCCGACGAACTTCGCCTCCGGCTTGGGCTTCGCCAGATCGAGCAGCGTCGTCACCGACACGCCATGCCAGGTGTTGTCGTAGCGCGACCACTGGGTGACGCAGTGGATGTCGTTGAAGCGCTCCTCCTGCGGCAGGGCGGTGAAGCCGGCCCAGTCCAGAGTGGCGGGGTTCTCCACCAGCCCGTCCAGCGTCAGTCGGAAGGTGCCCTCCGGCACGTTCGGCTGAATGCCGAGGTCGAGCACTGGATAGTCCTTCACCAGCCGCTGGCCCGGTGGCAGGCGCTGCTCCGGCGTGGCGTGCTGGCCGGTCAGCAGCCGCCCGGCCTTGGCCCAGGCTTGCTTGGTCTCCACAAGCTTCTGCCGAATGCCGCCCGAGTCCGGCTTGTCGTCCTGATCCATCGCTTCGCGTCCTGCCGAATGGGTAAGGTTTCCGTCCCATAGGTGACGCATGGCCGCCGGGATGCAAGAGCGCCTATCCTGCCGGCCGCAACAGGGAATCGCCGAATGCGACGCCTGCTCCTCTCCTTCTGCCTGGCCCTGGCGGCGGCGCCGGTGGCGGCGCAGGACATCACCTCCACCCCCGGTGCGCTGGAGGGCCTTCGCCCGCCCGCCCGGGCGGCGCGGCAGATGGTCGCCGCCGCGCATCCGCTGGCTGCCGAGGCGGGGCTGGCGATGCTGCGCGCCGGCGGCTCGGCGGTGGATGCCGCCATCGCCGTGCAGGCCGTCCTGACCCTGGTGGAGCCGCAATCCTCCGGCCTAGGTGGCGGCGCGCTGCTGATGCATTGGAACCGGGAGGCCGGCCGCGTCACCGCCTGGGACGGGCGCGAGACCGCACCGGCCGCCGCGACCCCTTCCCTCTTCCTGCGGCCCGACGGCACGCCCCTCACCTTCTATGAGGCCGTGCTCTCCGGCCGCAGCATTGGCGTGCCGGGCGTGATGCCGATGCTGGAGACCGCCCATCGCACCGAGGGGCGCCTGCCCTGGGCCGATCTGTTCCAGCCGGCCATCCGCCTCGCCGAGGAGGGTTTCCCGGTTTCCGAGCGGCTCGCCCGCTCGATTGCCACCGAGGCCGAGCGCCTGCGCCAGGATCCCGGCGCCGCCGCCTATTTTTTCACCCCCGACGGCGCGCCCCTGCCCGCCGGCCACCTTCTGCGCAACGCGGCTTTGGCCGAGACCCTGCGCCGCGTTGCCCAAGGGGGCGCCCGGGCGCTCCAGGCCGGACCTATCGCGCAGGACATCGTCTCCGCCGTGGCGCAGCATGGCGACAAGGGCAACGGCATGACCGCCGAGGACCTCGCCGCCTATACCCCGCAGCAGCGCGAGCCGGTTTGCACGCCGTACCGGATCTGGCGCATCTGCGGCTTCCCGCCGCCGAGTTCCGGCGGCGTCGCGGTGGCGCAGATCCTCGGCGTGCTGGAGCATTTCGACGTCGCACGGCTGGAGCCACTGGGCGCCGACGCGGCCCATCTGCTGACGGAAGCCAGCCGGCTCGCCTTCGCCGACCGCAACCTCTATTTGGCCGACAGTGACTTCGTTCCTGTCCCCGTGCAGGGGCTTACGGAGGAGGTCTACCTGACCCTGCGCGCCCAGTTGGTGGACCGCGACCGCGCCAATCCCGCGCCTCGCGCCGGCAATCCACGCTGGCGCATCCCGGCCCTCGCGCCGCAGCCGGCGCAGCCGGAGCACGGCACCAGCCAAGTGGCCATCGTGGATGCCGCGGGCAACGCGATTTCCATGACCACCACCGTGGAGGACGCCTTCGGCGCGCGGCTGATGGTGGACGGCTTCATGCTCAACAACGAGCTGACCGACTTCTCCTTCCGCCCGGAGGTGGATGGCCGGCCGGTTGCGAACCGCGTCGAGGGCGGCAAGCGGCCGCGCTCCTCCATGGCGCCGACGCTGGTCTTTGACGCCGAGGGGCGGCTGCTGGCGGCGCTGGGCTCGCCAGGCGGCGCGCGCATCATCGGCTATGTCGCGCAGACGTTGCTCGGGCTGCTCGACTGGGGGCTCGATCCGCAGGCCGCGGTCTCGCTGCCGCGCATCGGCAGCCTGGGGAACACCGTGGAACTGGAGGAGGGCACGCCCGTCGCCGCCCTGGCGCCGGCCCTGCAGGCGCGCGGGCAGAAGACCGACATCCGCGCCTCGCCCTCCGGGCTGCAGGCCATCGTGGTGACGCGGGAAGGCTTGGTGGGGGGCGCCGATCCGCGGCGGGAAGGCGTGGCGGTGGGGGATTGAGGGAGAAAGGCCACGAACTCCGGGCCTGCTCTCCGATGCTGCGCCGAAGCGGGCCGATGGTCGAGCATCCCCTTCTTACTGGCAGGGCCGATCCCGCCGAAGAAACGGGGGGAGCATTTCTGCTCCCCTTTTCCTGTGGCTGGATGTCAGTAGCGGTTGCGGGGTGCGGTGAGTGCACCGCCAGCCGCGCCGATGCCGCCGCCCACCAGCGCACCCGTGCCCGCGTTGCCGCCGGTCAGAGCACCCACACCGGCACCGGCACCCGCCCCCAGCAGTCCACCGGAGACAGCACGTCCGCCAGGGCTATCGCCGCAGGCTGCGAGCCCAAGAGCCAACATGCCAACCCCAACAAGCTTCATGACGCCGCGCATCGTGCTGATCCTCCCTTGGTGCGTGTCAGCGCACGAATAACAGCGCCCCTTAAGCTGAGTTGCTGGGACAATGCCAAAAAAAGATGCGTCGCGCGCACGCCGACCCGTGCATGAAACACGTGTGGGGGGGGAGAGCGGCGACAGCGCCATGCCCGGCCAAAATGGGGTTCCGATCAGCTAGACGGTCCATCGTGCCAGTGACCCCTTTCGGGCGGTCTCCTCGAAGGCACGCGGAGCAACGGGAGGAGCCGGATGCCAAGGACCGAGACGCAGCATGGCGCCGTCCTTGCCTGGGGCAGTCGCCAGAACGGTTCCGATACGGCGCGGACACATGCCGGAAGCGCGACCAATTTGGCAGAAAAAAGAAGATGTGGTCCGGGGGAGAATTCAATCTCCCCCGGGTGCTTTGTGCAACTGAGACCCGTCGGTCAGCCGCGCCGGCCGGTGCGGCTCAGTGCTTCTTGCCGCCGCCCGCCTGGGCGCGCAGGTCGGCGATGGTGGCGCGATTCGTCACCTGCTCCGGGTTCACCCGCACCTCGATGAGGGCCGGCTTGCCGCTAGCCACCGCCCGCTGGAAGGCCGGCACCAGCTCGCCGTCCTTCTCCACCACCTCGCCATGGCCGCCGAAGCTCTCGATGAACTTGGCGAAATCCGGGTTCGTCAGCTTGGTGCCGGAGACGCGGCCGGGATAGGCGCGCTCCTGGTACATGCGGATGGTGCCGTACATGCCGTTGTTGAACACCATCACGACCGGCGCCACGCCGGCCTGGAAGGCCGTCGCGATCTCCTGCCCCGTCATGAGCGCGCCGCCGTCGCCGACGAGGCCGATCACGGTCCGGTCGGGATAGGTGATCTTGGCGCCGATGGCGGCCGGCACGGCGTAGCCCATGGCGCCATTGGTCGGGCCGAGGAACTCCTGCTCCGCCGTCACGTGCATGAAGCGGTTGGGCCAGGTGGCGAAGTTGCCGGCGTCGCAGGTGAAGATGGTGTCCTTCGGCAGCACCTTCTCCAGCGCCTGCAGCTCGCGGGCGAGGTTCAACGGGCCGGCATAGTCCGGCGCCTCGGCCTGCTTCACGCGGGCGGCGTGCACCTCCTTCGTCCAGGCCGACCAGCGCGCCGCGCCCTTGGCCGCCGGCAGCTTGGCCAGCGCCGCGGCGAAAGCGTTGATCTCGGCGGTGATGCCGAGCGCCGGGCGGTAGACGCGGCCGATCTCGGCCTGCTCGGGATAGACGTGCACGATCTTCTGGCGGCCCTGGCCGGCCATGTCGAACAGCGTGTAGCCCTGGCTGACCGGCTCGCCGATGCGGGTGCCGATGGCGAGAATCAGGTCGGCCTGCTTCGCCTTGGCCACCAGCCCGGCATCGGCACCGACGCCGAGATCGCCGGCGAAGTTCGGCAGGGTGCAGTCATAGAGGCTCTGGCGGCGGAAGCCCACGGCCACCGGCAGGTCCCGCCCCACGCAGAACTCGCGCACCTGGCGGCGCGCCTCCTGCGTCCAGCGCGAGCCACCCAGCACCACCAGCGGGCGCTCGGCGGCGTCGAGCATGGCGAGCATCTTCTCCATCGCGGCCGGCGAGGGAGAGGCCGGCGCCACGTCGGCGGGGCCAATGTCGGGCACCGCCACGCGGGCCTTCTGCATCTCCTCCGAGATCGCCACCACCACCGGGCCGGGGCGGCCGGAGGTCGCCACGTCAAAGGCATGCGCCATCAGCTCGGGGATACGGGTGGCATCATCGATCTGCGTCACCCACTTGGCCACCGAGCCGAACATCCGGCGGTAGTCCACCTCCTGGAAGCTCTCGCGATCGGTCTCCGAGAAGGGGATCTGGCCGACAATCAGCACCAGCGGCGTGCTGTCCTGCATGGCGATGTGCACGCCGATGGCGGCATGGCAGGCGCCGGGACCGCGCGTTACCAGCGCCACGCCGGGGCGGCCGGTCAGCTTGCCATGCGCCTCGGCCATGTTCACCGCACCCGCCTCGAAGCGGCAGGTGATCAGCTCGATCTTCTCCTGGTTGGCATAGAGCCCGTCCAGCAAGTCGAGATAGGATTCGCCGGGCACGCAGAAGGCATGGGTCACGCCCTGGGCCACCAGCGCGTCGGCCAGGAGCTGGCCGCCGGTTCGTGTTGCTGTGCTCATCCCGTCCATGACGCGTGCATTCCCTCCGGTGGCCGTCAGACAAGTGGCGGCACGCTACCCGAGCCGGCGATGCGCGGCTACCCCCCGGCGCCGGCGTGCCGCGCCCCTTCCCTGGCCGCCCGCGACGGGCCATGGTGCGCGGCATTCCCGAACCCCGGAGGCCCAGCGATGCGAGCGATCTTCGTCATGATCAAGTGCGAGATGGGTCAGGCCTATCAGGTGGCGCGCGAAATGGCCGACACCATCGAGGAGCTGTCGGAGATGCACTCCATCTCCGGCCAGTACGACCTGCTCGGCAAGTTCTACCTGGAGGGCGACCGCGACATCGGGCTCTTCGTCGTGGAGCGGGTGCAGACGGTGCCCGGCGTGAAGGACACCTACACCGTGCAGACCTTCAACGCCTTCTCACGCGCCGCCGGCTAAGGGCGGCCCCCTGCCCGATCGCCGCCGCGATCTCGCCGCAGGGTTGCCTTGTCATAGCATCAGATTGAGTCGCATCGGAGGAGACAGGACCATGCGACGCATTCTTTCCGCCTTGGCCCTGGCTGGCGGCCTGCTGGTCGCCGGCTGCCAGAACCCGGACGGCACGACCGATTGGGGCAGCACGCTGGCGCTCGGCGCCGGAGCTGGCCTAGCCACCGGCCTTCTCATCGGCTCGCTGAGCGACGATGGGGACCGGCACCGGCATCACTACCGGCGCCCACCGCCGCATCGGGGTTACGGATATGGCTACGGCCGGTCCTACGGCCATCGCGGCTATTACGGGCGGGGCTGGTAGCGGCCACGCCCACGCCAAGTCTCAGTCCTTGAGGGAGTCCGGCACCTTGCCGCCGTTCTCCGCCAGCTTCTGCATGACCTGCTTGTGCAGCCAGATGTTCATGGCCGCGGAATCGCCCGTGTCGCCGCTGTAGTTCAGCTCCTTCGCCAGTTCCTTGCGGTTCTCCAGGCTGCTGTCCAGGCCGAGCAGCTTCATGAGATCCACGATGGAGCGGCGCCAGTCGAGTTTCTGCGGGTTCTTCCCCGCCATCTCCGTCAGGACCGCCTCCACATCCACGGACTGCTGCCCCGCCGCTCCGGGGGTTGGGGTCGCGGCCCCGGCGCCGCTGGGCATGGGCGCCGCGCCAGGCGGCACGGGCGTTGCCGAACCCGGCATCGTCCCCGGCACGCTGGCCGGCGAAATCTTGGGCGCCTCATCCGCGGCGCTGGCCGTGCCGCCCGCCGGAGCGGCGGGCGCAGCCCCGGTGCCGCTTCCCGTGGCGGGAGAAGCGCCGGTGGGGGTCGCGGCGGCGCTGGCCTGACGGTGGCCAAAGATCTTGGACATGATGGAACCGAAAACGCTCATCCGACTCTCCCTAACAGAGCGGTCCCTGGCGGGACCCCGCCTTTCAACGCCCTGTCCGCAGGGAAGTTTTTGAACGCCGGGCCACTCCAGCCTCAGCCGGGCTGGCAGGTTTGCCCGGGGCCACCCTTGCCCCGCCCTGCCGGCGATGCGATTGTCCGCTCCGACCCTGCCGCCAGTGGGCCAGCGGGCGCGCCTCCGCGTCGCCCGGACCAGGCGCCCCCTGGCGGAGAACCGAAGGCGTCCATACGAGGATCAGCATGGCCAAGATCAAGGTGAAGAATCCCGTCGTCGAGCTCGACGGCGATGAGATGACCCGCATCATCTGGGGGTTCATCAAGGACAAGCTGATCACGCCCTATCTCGACATCGATCTGAAGTACTACGACCTCGGCATTCAGTACCGCGACCAGACCGATGACCAGGTGACGGTCGACGCGGCCAATGCCATCAAGCAGTACGGCGTCGGCGTGAAGTGCGCGACCATCACCCCGGACGAGGCGCGGGTGAAGGAGTTCGGCCTGAAGAAGATGTGGCGCTCCCCCAACGGGACGATCCGCAACATCCTCGACGGCACCATCTTCCGCGAGCCGATCATCTGCCAGAACGTGCCCCGCCTGGTGCCGCACTGGTCGAAGCCGATCGTCGTCGGCCGCCACGCTTATGGCGACATCTACCGCGCGGTCGAGATGAAGGTGCCGGGCGCCGGCACCGTGAAGATGACCTTCACCCCGGAAGGCGGCCAGCCGCAGGAGATCGGCGAGTTCGTCTTCAAGGGCGCCGGTGCTGCGATGATGCAGCACAACCTGAACAAGTCGATCGAGGGCTTCGCCCGCGCCTCCTTCAACTACGGCCTGGCGCGCAACTACTCGGTCTATTTCAGCCACAAGAACACGATCCTGAAGGCCTATGACGGCAACTTCAAGGACATCTTCCGCGCGATCTACGACGCCGAGTTCAAGGCCGAGTTCGAGAAGCGCGGCCTGACCTACGAGGACCGCCTGATCGACGACATGGTGGCCTCTGCCCTGAAGTGGGAAGGCGGCTATATCTGGGCCTGCAAGAACTACGATGGCGACGTGCAGTCCGACATCGTGGCGCAGGGCTTCGGCTCGCTCGGCCTGATGACCTCCGTGCTGCTCTCCCCGGACGGCAACACCGTCGAGTCCGAGGCGGCGCACGGCACCGTCACCCGCCACTACCGCGAGCACCAGAAGGGCCGCGAGACTTCGACCAACCCGATCGCCTCGATCTTCGCCTGGACCCGTGGCCTGGCCTATCGCGGCAAGTTCGACGGCACGCAGGACGTGGTGGACTTCGCCAACGCCCTGGAGCAGGTCTGCATCGAGACCGTCGAGAGCGGCTACATGACGAAGGATCTGGCCGTTCTGATCGGCAAGGGCCAGTCCTGGCTGAACACCCAGAACTTCCTCGCCAAGCTGGACGAGAACCTGAAGAAGAAGATGGGCTGATCCCCCTTCGCTTCCGTGACCGGCGGGCGCCCTCCTGGGGCGCCCGCTTTTTTTATGCCGCTCCGGCAGGCTAGCCTTGGCCCATCGCCACCACCGGGGGCCGCCATGATCGCCTTCCGCCATGCTGTCCCCGCCGATGCATCGGCCATCGCCGCCGTGCACAGCGAGGCGCACCGCGCCGCCTACGCCCCTCTGCTCGGTGACGCTTACCAGCCGCGTCCGCCGGAGACGCTTCAGACGCTCTGGGCGGGCGTGCTGGCGAAGGGGCAGGCGGTCTGGCTGGCCGAGGCGCCGAGTGGGCTGGTGGGCTTTGGTCACGCCGTGGATGACCGACTCACGACGCTCTACCTCCTGCCCTCGCATCACCGGCAAGGCATTGGCCGCCGTCTGCTGGCCCTGTTGCTGGCGGATGCCCATGAGCGGGGCGAGGTCGAGCTGCGTTTTGAGGTGTTGGCCGGCAATAGCGGCGCCGCAGCCTTCTACGAGGCACAGGGAGCGCAGCGTCGAGGCGAGCAGCCAAGGGAAGGCAGGCCCCCGCAATGGCTGTACCGCATTCCCACTGCCCCTGCCGGTTGAGATCGCTTCTCATCACTTCCCCGGGAAGCAGGACGCCCGATCAGGGAGCTTCGGCCACCCGGCCGGTTGGTTAACGAGGCCCGGACGAGCGGGACTCCACACGAGACCCAACCGAACAGGGACGTCGAAGACCGATGACCGAAGACCGCAAGATGCTCACCACGCGTCAGGGACACCCCGTCTACGACAACCAGAGCCTGCGCAGCGTTGGCGAGCGTGGCCCGGCGACGCTTGAGAACTACCAGTTCATCGAGAAGATCACGCATTTCGACCGCGAGCGCATCCCGGAGCGGGTGGTGCATGCGCGCGGTGCCGGCGCGCATGGCTACTTCGAGGCCTATGGCAAGATCGGCGACGAGCCCGCCAGCAAGTACACGCGTGCCCGCGTGCTGAACGAAACGGGCGTGAAGACGCCGGTCTTCGTCCGCTTCTCCACCGTCATCGGCTCTAAGGACAGCCCGGAGACGGCGCGGGACCCGCGCGGCTTCGCGGTGAAGTTCAAGACCGTGGAGGGCAACTGGGACCTCGTCGGCAACAACCTCAAAATCTTCTTCATCCGGGATGCCATCAAGTTCCC
>DATMFR010000031.1:0-77980 GCA_035556695.1 Roseomonas sp. | reverse complement strand
CGAGGCGCCCCTTCCCATTCGCGGCCGGTGAGCCGTGCTGCTCAGCGCAGCACGATCTCGACGCGGCGGTTCTGCGGCTCGCGCACGCCGTCGGCGGTCGGCACCAGCGGGCGGCTCTCGCCGAAGGCCTGCACGGTGATCGCGGAGCGGCTCACGCCCAGGCGGACCAGCTCGGCGGCAACCGCGTCGGCGCGGCGCTGCGAGAGGCGCTGGTTGTACTGCGGCGTACCGGCGCGGTCGGCGTGGCCGGCCACCTCGATGCGGGTGCTCTGCACGCGGCCGGCGTTCTGGGCGGCCTCGGCGATGATCTGGCGGGCACGGTCCGTCAGGTCGGCGCGGTCGAAGTCGAAGAACACCAGGTAGGTGCGGGCCGGGGCCGGAGCGGCGGCCGGAGCGGGCGCGACGACCGGAACCGGCGCCGGCGGCACCGGAGCGTTGAAGGCGTAGCGCAGGCCGATGAACGCGGAGTGGTTGTAGTTCTCCGTCTCGACCGAGGTACGGACGGCAGCGCCCGTCGCCGTGCGGCTAACGGCGTCCATCTTCGGGTCCAGCGTGCCGAGGAAGCGGTACTCGGCGGTCACGGCCAGGCCCGGAACGGCGGCGATCGGGAAGGCAATGCCGGCGATGCCCTGGAAGGCGAACTCGCCGTCGTCGTCGTCGATCGTCACGCTGTTGAGGTTGGCGTTGGCAGCGTTGCCGCGGCTACGAACGGTGTCGTAGTCGTGCCAGACATAGCCAACACCGGCACCGATGTACGGCACCACCGGCAGGCCGAGGTGGAAGTCGTACAGGGCGTTAACCATCGCGCCGTAGGTGCGGACCGTGCCGCCGATGCCCGGCAGCTGCGGGCCGGCGCTCAGCGTGTCCACCTCGTTCTCGCGGTAGTTGCCTTCGATTTCAGCCCGGAGGCCGTTGCCGAAGCCATAACCCAGGCTGACAACGCCACCCCAGCCGTTCTCGAACTCGGCATCGATGCTGCGGCGCGGGCCGTAGGCGGTGCCGAGCGACGGGCCGCTGCCATCAACCGAGATGGTGCTGTCCTGGAGGTAGTTGTAGCCGGCGCCGGCACCGACATACACGCCCGTGACAGGCTGCGCCTGAGCCGCGAGCGGCAGCGCCATAACGGTCGCGGCCAGAAGCGCCTTCTTGAGGCTCATTAGAATTCTCCTCGATCCTTCAGAGGCATGCTCGCTGCGCTTGGTCACGAAGAAATCGAGCCCTTCGAGTCCGGGCGCCGCGTACGGATCATGTAGCACCCTGAAGGAAACAGCGCAGTATGCGCTGCTGTGATTTGTGCCACATGTGGCACACGCGCCACAGGTGTTTTCAAGGCGTTACTCGCAGGTCCGTGAGCAACCCCGCCGCTCCCGGAGCCGCCAGCCCGCCCCGCGGCAACAGGTGGTTGGCATGCCCCATCTTTCGCCCAGAGCGTGCGGCAGCCTTGCCATAGAGGTGCACCGACGTTGCCGGCTGCGCCAGCAGGTCTGGCAGCAGCGCCATGCCCTCGGGGCCCACAAGGTTGCGCATCACCGCGTCGGAATGGCGCTCGGTGCCGCCCAGCGGCAGGCCCGCAACCGCCCGGATATGCTGGTGGAACTGGCTGGACTGGCAGGCATCCATCGTCCAGTGCCCAGAATTGTGCGGGCGCGGCGCGATCTCGTTGCCAAGTAGGGTGCCGTCCGGCAGCAGGAAAAACTCAACGGCCAGGACACCCACCAGTTCCAGCTCGGCGGCAACGCGGGCGGCATGGTGGCGGGCTGCCGCGGCGACCGCCGCCGGCACGCGGGCCGGCGCGAAGGAGAGATCGAGGATGTGGTGCCGGTGGCGGTTCTCCACCGCGTCATAGACCGCCGTGGCACCGTCTTCCCCGCGTGCGGCAACCGCCGAGATCTCCTGGGTAAAGGGCACGAAGGCCTCCAGGATCAGCGGCTTGGGCTCCAGTCTGGCGAAGGCGGCGGCGGCCTCATCCGGCGCGCGCAACACGGCCTGGCCCCGTCCGTCATATCCCAGGCGCGTGGTCTTGAGCACGGCGGGCAGGCCAATTTCGGCAATGGCCGACTCCAGATCCTGCAAGCTTTCCACCGCGCGCCAGGGAGCGACGGGCACTCCCGCCTGGGCGAGGAACTTCTTTTCCTGCAGCCGATCCTGGCAAATCGCCAGCGCCTTGCGGCCGGGCCGGCAGGGCACCAGCGGCGCCAGCACGTCGAGCGTGGCGGCGGGCACGTTCTCGAACTCGAAGGTCACGACGTCCACCGCCCGCGCAAAGGCGGTCAGGGCGCCGGGGTCTTCGTAGGCCGCGACCGTCTGCGCGGCGGCCACCTGCATGCCGGGCGAATCGGCCTCCGGCGCATAGACATGGCAGCGGTAGCCCAGCTCGGCGGCGGCCAGGGCCGACATCCGGCCAAGTTGTCCGCCACCAAGGATGCCGATGGTCGCGTTGGGCGGGAGCGGAAAGCGGTCCGGGGCCTCGCTCATGCCGGCGTCTCCGCCACGGAGGCAGTCTGCTCGGCGCGAAAGGCGTCGAGCCGCTCGGCCAGCACCGAGTCGGTGGTGGCCAGCATGGCGGCAGCAAGCAGTGCCGCGTTCACCGCTCCGGCCCGCCCAATGGCGAGCGTGCCCACCGGCACGCCGGCCGGCATCTGGACGATGGAAAGAAGGCTGTCCATCCCCTTCAGCGCATGGCTTTCGACGGGCACGCCAAGCACCGGCAGCCGGGTCATGGCCGCCGCCATGCCGGGCAGGTGCGCCGCGCCCCCTGCTCCGGCGATAATGGCCCGCAAGCCGCGGCCGGCGGCGGAATGCGCATAGTCATAGAGACGCTGGGGCGTGCGATGGGCCGAGACCACGCGCGTTTCGTGCGGGATGCCGAGGCGCGCGAGCGTCTCCGCCGCGTGGCGCATCGTCTCCCAGTCCGAGCGGCTGCCCATGATGATGCCGACGAGCGGCGCGGCTTCGGTTTCGGTCACGCGCGAAATCCTGCAGCAGGAGAGGCCAGGGTTGGCGGCCTGTGCCGCGCCCTGGCCGGATTGTCCACCGCTTTTCTGCCTCCCTCGCGCCGGGGCGTTGGCTCAGGCCGCCTTGCGCCGGCAGCGTTGAAGCCGGCCCAACTCGCCGAGTCGGCGGTCGAGGAAGGCCAGCGTCGCAACTCCCTCCGGGTCGGAGTCCTGCAGCCAGAAGCCCAGCGTGGCAGCGTAGATCCCGGCCAGAGTGGCGCGACGGGTGTAGAAGGAGGCGTCGGCGGAGGTGTCACCGGCGGCCTGCCACATGGAATCCACGGTGCGGGCCGTGGCGCGGCTGGCAGCGCCGAGATTCCAGGGCAGCGCGAGCAGTGCCAGGGCGCGGCGCACCGCCTCCTTGTGCGGCGCTTGCTGCCGCAGGCGGATAGCGACGAGCGTACGGATCCGGGCGGGAATCCGCATGCCATCCAGCCCCGTCCCGGCTGCCTCCGCCACCATGTCGCGGTCCGCCAGGTCGCACCAGGCTTCCACCATGCCAAGCGGGCCGCGTGGGAACAGCCATGCCGCCGAATCCGGATTGCCGCCGCTGGCCGCGAGTCCGGCACGGAGCGCCTCCATGGTCCAGCCGAGCCGCGGGACCTCGGGCAGCATGGCGCGCAGGGCGGCGTCGCGCTCGGCGCTGCGCTCAAGGCTCATCGGGGCGGCTCCGCGGGAACCTGCTGTTGTTGCTGTTGCTGTTGCTGCTGGTGTGCCGCCACGGCGGCGCGCGCCAGTTCCTCGGTGAAGCCGAAAAGGGAGAGATCACTCATCCGGCTCGGGTAGAGAATGCCGTTCAAATGGTCGAACTCATGCTGCATGACGCGAGCCAGCATGCCCTCGGCCTCGCCTTCGACCTCGCGGCCCTCCGCATCCAGGCCGCGGAAGCCGATGCGCGCGGCGCGCTCCACGTTCCCGCGCAGACCGGGAATCGAGAGGCAGCCCTCCCACCCGCGCTGGTCCGCCGGGGTGAGCAGTTCGACCTCAGGATTGATCAGGGCCGCCACCTCGTCCCCATTGCGCCAGACGAAGATGCGCAGCGGCCTATACACCTGCGGCGCGGCCAGGCCGAGCCCAGAGGCATCGAGCATGGTTTCAGCCATGTTTTCAAGCAGATCCTGGATCTCCGGCGCGGTCGGGTCGGCCACAGGCTCAGCGACCTGCAGCAGGACGGGGTGGCCCATGCGGGCAATCTTTAGAATGGCCATGCGCCGTCTCCATCGAGGAAAGTCTGACATTTGGTTGCCGGAAGGGCGCGTGGAAGGGCTTCCAATCCGGCGGGAAGGCGTGTTATTCGCTGCGCTCCTTGCGGGAAGGCACCGGCGTCTGCCGGCGCTTTGTGTTTCCGCATCCACATCACCCCGGCTTTCAGGCCCTGGCTCAAAGAGGAGACCGCACAGCGTGCAGGTCGTCGTTCGGGACAACAATATCGATCAGGCCCTCAAGGCCCTTAAGAAGAAGCTGCAGCGCGAAGGTGTGTTTCGCGAGATGAAGCTGCGCCGCCACTACGAGAAGCCTTCTGAGCGCCGCGCCCGCGAGGCCGCCGAGGCCGTTCGTCGCGCCCGCAAGGTGGAGCGCAAGCGCCTGGAGCGCGAGGGCTTCTGACCACCCCTTCCCCGACGTGGACGCCCCGGTAACGGGGTGCCCGCGGGGCAGGCGATGGCCTGAGGAAAGCCGCGAGGCGGGCATCATGCTCGCCTGTCGCGGTTTTGTCGTTTTAGGCGAAAGCTCGCGAAGCTTTGCACGTGAGCGGGCCCGGGATCCGGTAGAATCGGCTTCTCCCTTCCAACGGCAGCGCCGATCATCGACGTGTAGAAAAGTCACACACCGTAACAACGGCTATGCCATCCTGTGGTGCCGCACTAAGCGGGACATAGCGCCCCTCTGATTCGGGACACCACATGGCATCGCGTTCGCATCACCCCCTGTTGGCGGGCGCGCTTTGCGCCGTGCTGGGCCTTTCGCTGCCCTCAGCGCCGCTCCGGGCGCAGAACGCCGGGCCGCCGGCGGTGCCCGTGGTGGTCAGCCCCGCGCAGCGTGGCCCCATTCCCGTCGAGATTACCGCCAACGGCAACGTTGTCGCCGAGGCCGCGGTTTCAGTGCGCAGCCGGGTGGACGGGCAGATCCAGTCGGTCCACGTGGCCGAAGGCCAGCAGGTGCGACGCGGGCAGGTGTTGTTCACGCTCGACTCGCGCATGGCCGAGGCCCAGCTCGCGCAGCAGGAGGCGCAGCTTGCCCGCGAGCGGGCTCTCGCTTTGCGCGCCCGGCAGGATGCCACCCGTTACGCCGCCTTGCGCGGAGAAGGCTTCGCAGCCGCCCAGCGGATGGAGCAGGCCCAGGCTGACGCTGCCGCCGGCGAGGCGACGGTGCGCGCCATGGAGGCACTGGTCGCCCAGACACGGCTGACCCTGGACTACGGCACCATTCGCGCCGAGATCGACGGCCGCCTCGGTGCCCTGCCCGCCAAGGAGGGCAACCTGGTGCGCGCCGGGGACAGCAGCCCACTCGCCACCATCACCCAGATGGACCCCATCCAGGTGCAGTTCGCCGTGCCGGAGCGCTGGCTGCCCGAGATCCAGGCCGCCATGCAGGCCGGCACGCCGGAGGTCGCCGCGCATCCGCCGGGCGACAAGCACACGCCGGTCCGCGGCAAGCTGGTCTTCGTGGACAGCCAGGTGGACACCACCTCCGGCACCATTCAGCTCAAGGCCCGCTTCGCCAACCCCGAGGGGCATCTCTGGCCCGGCCAGTACGTCAATGTGGTGCTGGTGCCGCGCACCGAGCCGGATGCGCTTAGCGTGCCGGTGCAGGCGGTGCAGACCGGCAGCGAGAACAGCCGCTTCGTCTATGTCGTGGATGGCGAGGCGCGCGCCCACCGGCGCGCGGTGAAGATGGAGCGGGTGGTTTCCGGCCGTGCCGTGCTGCAGGCCGAGATCGCCGCCGGCGAGAAGGTGGTGATCGAGGGCGCCCAGCTCCTCACCGACGGCGCGCGCGTGACCGAGCGCCCCGGCCGCCCGGCCGCCCGCGGCTCGCAGAGCTGAGGACCCCGCCGCGATGCACCTTTCCGAGCTTTGCATCCGCCGCCCGATCATGACCGGGCTTCTTGCGGCCGCCGCCGTCCTGGCCGGCATCGTGGCTTATTTCCAGCTCCCCGTGGCGGCCATTCCGCGGGTGGACTTCCCCGTCATCAGCGTCTCCGCCCAGCTTCCCGGCGCCAGCCCGGAAACCATGGCGAATTCGGTGGCGCTGCCGCTGGAGCGCGAGTTCTCGACCATCGCGGGCATCGACCAGATGTCCTCCACCAGCGGCCAGGGCACCACGCAGATCACTCTGCAATTCGTGCTCGGCCGGGACATCGACGCGGCGGCGCTGGACGTGCAGTCCGCCCTCTCCCGCGCGCAGCGCCGGCTGCCGCAGGAGATGACCAACCCGCCTTCCTTCCGGAAGTCGAACCCCGCCGACGCACCGGTGGTGCTGCTGAACCTGCGCGGCGGCGACGTGCCGCTCTACCGCCTCAACGAGGTGGCGGCGGTGCTGATCTCCCCTGCCCTCTCGCGCATTCCCGGCGTGGCCCAGGTGGTCACCTATGGCGAGCAGAAATACGCGGTCCGCGTGCAGCTCGACCCCGACCGCCTCGCCGCGCTCGGCCTCGGCTTCGACGAGGCGCAGCGCGCCATCGCGGCGGCCAACAGCAACACCCCCGTCGGCACGCTGAACGGCCCGCGCCAGCAGCTCACCCTGCGCGCCAACGACCAGCTCCAGGATGCGCATGAATTCGGCCGACTGATCATCGGCGGCCGGGGCAATGCGCCGATCCGGGTGCAGGATGTCGCCACGGTTGAGGACGGGGTGGAGAACAACCGCGTCGCCGCCTGGATGAACGGCACCCGCGGGCTGACGCTGGCGGTGCAGCGCCAGCCCGACGCCAACACGGTGGACGTGGTGGATGGGGTGAAGGCCGCCCTGCCCGCCCTACAGGCCGCCCTGCCGCCCGGCGCCGAGCTGACGGTGATGCTCGACCGCTCTGTCTCGATCCGCGAGGCGGTGCATGACGTGCAGCACCACCTGATGATCGCCATCGGGCTGGTGGTGCTGGTGATCTTCCTCTTCCTGCGCAAGCTCAGCGCAACGCTGATCCCGGGCATCGCGGTGCCGATCTCGCTCGCCGGCACCTTCGGGCTGATGTACGCGCTGGGCTACGGCATCGACAACATCACCCTGCTCGGCCTGACCCTGGCCGTCGGCCTGGTGGTGGACGACGCCATCGTCATGCTGGAGGCCATTGTCCGGCACATGGAGGAGGGCATGAAGCCCCTCGCCGCCGCCATCCGCGGCGCGAAGGAAATCGGCTTCACCATCATCTCCATCACCATGTCGCTGATCGCGGTTTTCCTGCCCATCCTGCTGATGGGCGGCGTGGTCGGGCGGGTGTTCAACGCCTTCGCGGCCACCGTCTCGCTGGCGGTCATCACCTCCTGCATCGTCTCGCTGACGCTGACACCGCTGATGGCCAGCCGCCTGCCGGCGCATGGCCACCCCTCCCGCTTCGACGCGACGCTGGAAACGGGATTCCGCGCGGTGGAGCGCGGCTATGGCTGGATGCTCGACAAGGCGCTGCGCTTCCGCCCCGCCGTCTGGCTGGTGTTCCTCGCCTCCATCGGGCTCTCGGGCTGGTTTGCCATCACCATCCCCAAGGGGTTCTTCCCCATCGAGGACACCGGCCTGCTCAGCGTCGGCACGCAGGGGCCGCAGGACACCTCCTTCGATGACATGGCGACGCGGCAGGCGCGCGTGGCCGAGATCATCGCGAAGAACCCCTCGGTCGAGCTGGTCAACTCCATCGTCGGCATCAGCGGCAACAGCGGTGCGCTCAACCAGGGCCGCATGTTCGTGCAGCTCAAGCCGCGCGCCGAGCGCCCGGCGATCGGCGAGGTGATCCAGGAACTCCGCCGGCAGACCAGCGGCATCCCGGGGATGCGGGCCTATTTCAACCCGATCCAGAACCTGAACTTCGGCGCCCGCTCCTCCCGCACCCTCTACCAGTACACGCTGCAGGGCCTGCGGGCGGACGAGCTCTACGACTGGTCCGAGCGGATGACCGAGGCGCTGCACAAGCTGCCCGAGCTGCAGGACGTCAACAGCGACCTCCAGATGGCCGCCCCCATCCTCTCCGTGAACGTGGATCGCGACCGTGCCGCCGCCCTCGGCGTCACGGTGGACCAGGTACGGCAGGCGCTCTACTCCGCCTATGGCGCGCGGCAGATCAGCACCATCTTCGGCGCTTCGGACAGCTATGCCGTGATCCTGGAGGCGCTTCCGCGCGACCAGCAGGACGAGGCGGGGCTGACCAAGGTTTATCTGCGCGCCGCCTCCGGGCGGCTGGTGCCGCTGGCCGGAATCGCCACCATCTCGCGCAGCGTTGGTCCGCTGACGGTGGCGCATCAGGGTCAGCTTCCCGCCGTCACCATCGGCTTCAACACCGCCCCCGGCGTGGCGCTGGGCGATGCCACCCAGGCCATCACACGCGCCGAGCGGGAAATGGGCCTGCCGCCCACCATCGTCTCCGGCTATGCCGGCACGGCGCAGATCTTCCAGCAGGCGCTGGCCGGCCAGGGCATGCTGCTGCTGGCCGCCGTGCTGATCATGTATGTGGTGCTGGGCGTGCTCTACGAGAGCCTCGTCCATCCCTTGACCATCCTCTCGGGCCTGCCGCCTGCGGCCCTCGGCGCGCTGGCGACGCTCTGGCTCTTTGGGCTGGATCTGTCCGTCATCGCCGTGATCGGCGTGCTGCTGCTGATCGGGCTGGTGAAGAAGAACGCCATCATGGTGGTGGACGTGGCCCTTGCCCGGCAACGCGCTGGCGAGGACCCGCTGACCGCGGTACGCGAGGCCAGCATCATCCGGTTCCGCCCGATCATGATGACCACCCTCGCCGCCGCGGCCGGCGCGGTGCCGATCGCCGCCGGATGGGGCGCCTCGGCGGAGCTGCGGCAGCCACTCGGCCTCGCCGTGGTCGGCGGTCTGGCCGTTTCCCAGGCGCTGACGCTGTTCGTCACGCCTGTGCTGTTCCTGGCCTTCGAAGGGGTGGCGCGGCGCTTCAGCCGCAGCTCCGCGGTGCCGCAAGCCGCCGAGTAGCGGGCGGGGCCAAGCCTCGCCCCTTTCCTTCCAGGCACCCAAATCTCGAAATGCCTGGCGCTGCTCCCTCAGGGCAGCGCCGATATGTCACCGCGCTTTAAATTATTTTTTCTACATTTATGACGTTTTCATACCGAGTCGAGTCAAAGCCGCCTTCTGCCGTTCTGCACAAACCGTTCTATACCAGAGAGTTACCTCAAAGCGTCATTCAGGCGCGCAAACAAAGATGTGCGTTGCCGACCATAAAAAATAACGCAATCCAATTATCTGCACGCGACCAACTTCCATAAGAGGGCGGTCAGCCATGGGCCATGGGGCCGGCGGAGGCTGGATGCATGAATGAGATACCTGGACTCGTAGCTTTTCCGGGAAGCTCCGGTGCGATGCCGGCGAGCACCAGGGAGGTACCGTATTCAACCCGCCCAGGCCTCCACCGTACCGGTGCCTGGACGGGGCTGCGCTGGTGGCTCGGGTCGGTGAGCCTCCTGTTGGTGACCGCGCTCATCCTGCGGATCCCCGCCTTCTTCCCGGTGGGGCTGACCCCGGATGAAGGGCTCTACATGGTCCAGGCTCGGGAATGGCTGCGGGGCGGCTGGCCCTATGTCGCCGTCTGGGACATGCATCCGCTTGGCGCCCCTGCCCTGTTCGCGGCCACCTTCGCCTTGCTGGGGGAGAGCCTGTTCAGCATCCGCTTGCTGGGCGTGCTTTCCGTCACGGCCACGGCCGCGGCGTTGATCCTGGCGACGCGGGCGGCCGGCGGGTCGCGCAACACCGGCCTCGCCGCCGGGCTGCTCTATATCGGCCAGAGCCTGCTGCTGAACGGCTCCTCCACGAACACCGAAATCCTCTTCGCGCCCCTGATCGTGCTTTGCATGGCGGCAGCGCTGCGCACCTGCCATCGTCTCCTCCATGGGGGCGCCCCGCCCGGCTGGCGCGACATGCTGCTGATGGGCCTGCCGGTCGGCTTCGCCCTGCTGCTGAAAAGCGTTGTGGTGATGGAGGGCTCGGCGGCCTTCCTGCTGGTCATCCTCGTGGCTTGGCGCTGCGGCGCGCTGACCCTGCCGCGGCTGCTCGGGCTGGCCCTCTGCTATGCCGTGATCTGCGCCGCGCCCATTCTGCTGGCGGGCCTGCCTTATCTGCTGCGGGGCGAGTTCGCCGCCTATGCCTATCCCAACTTCATCGCGCCCGCCCACTACATCACGGAGGGCGCCTCCCGCACCGAGGCGCTCAGGGAAACCGCCCTGGCGCTGCTCGGCACCTGCTGGGCCTTCGCCCTGACTGCGGTGGCGCTGCTCACGCTGGCGTGGCGCCCTCGCCCGCAGCGCCGTCCCGCCGGCACCGGGCTCTTGCTGCTCGCCAGCGCGTTCTGGTTCGCGGCGGCGACGGTCGGTATCGTCCTGTTGAACAAGTTCTACGACCACTACTTCCTGACCTGGCTGCCGCCGCTCTCGCTCGCCGGCGCGGTCGGCGCCCGGCAACTGGCGCGCAGCATGCGCCCGGCGCGGGTAGGACTTGCCTTTGCTCTGGTGGTCCTGGCTGCCACCCTTTCGCCCTGGTCGACCGCCCTCTCCGAGCGGGTTCGCACCGGCTTCGGGCTGCGCAATCCGGTGAGCGAGGTAGCGCAGGGCGTCACTGCCGTGATCCGGCCCGGCGACCCGATCTACGTGGTCAACGAGGACCCCATCATCTATGTGCTGGCGCATGCCGGGGTGGCGACGCCCTATGTCTTCGGCGCGCACCTCGCCGACCAGGCGGACAGCCGGCTGGGCGGGGACAGCAATCCCGCCATGATCGACCAGGCTGCGGAGGTCGCACGTGTCCTCGGCGAGCATCCTCGGGCCATCGTGCTGCATCGTGGCCGGTGGGACTCCGTGCGGCCTGACGCGGCGAAGCTGATCACCGCGGCGCTGGCGCAGGACTATGCCCTGGCGAGCACGGTGGAAGCGGCGGGCGGCACCGTGGAAATCTGGCGCCACCGCTGAGCAGGGACCGCGGGTGGCGCCTCAGCGCCGCCCGCGAACGATCCCCTCGCCGACATCCTTCGGCAGCCGGGCGGCGAGCGGTGCGGCGCTCAGGGTCAGCAGCGCGCCCACCAGGAAGCCCGCGGTGAAGTCCGGCATTGATGCCGCTTCACGCCCGCCCAGCGCCACGCTCGTCTGCAGCACCGCCGAGGCCACCGCGACGCCGAGCGCCTGTGGCAGTTGCTGCGCCGTGCTGTAGAGGCTGGTCGCGGCGGAAAGCTTCTCCTGCGGCACATCGGCATAGGCCAGGGTGTTCAGCGTGGTGAAGTGCAGCGAGCGGAACAGGCCGCCCAGCAGCAGCACCAGGAAGACCGCCGCCGTCGGCCAGGCCGGCCGAAAGGCGGCGCAGGCGGCAATGGCCGCGGAGGCGAGGACGGCGTTCCAGACCAGCACGTTGCGGAAGCCGAACTGGCCGAGCGCGAACTTCGCCATGGGCTTCATGGCGAAGGCCCCGAGCGCGGTGGCGAAGCTGATCATGCCGCTCTGCGCCGCGCTGGCACCGAAGCCGAGTTGCAGCGTCAGCGGCACCAGGAAGGGCACCGCCCCGGCGCCGACGCGGAAGATCACCCCCGCGACATTCGGGACGCGGAAGCTCGGAATCGCCATCAGGCTGAAATCCAGCGCCGGGTTCGCCGCTCGCAGGCAGTGCCGCACGGCGACGACGGTCAGGGCCAGCCCGAGCACGAGCATCCCCTCGGCGACCCCGCCCGGCACTAGGCCCCGGCCAAGCGTCTCGAAGGCGAACATCAGGCAGGCGAGCGCCGCGCCGACCAGCGTCAGGCCGCGCAGGTCAGGCGGCGGCGGCAGGCTGGCCGGCAGCGCGGGGATGATCCGCCAGACCAGCAGCAGGCCGATTACCCCCACCGGCAGGTTGATCCAGAATACCGCGCGCCAGGAGATCAGGTCGGTCAGCAGGCCACCGACCGGCGGCCCGAGCAAGGGGCCAAGCAGGCCCGGCATGGTCAGCCAGGTGGTGACGGAGAGCAGTTCCTCTTTGCGCACCCGCCGCAGCAGGAGCAGGCGGCCGACCGGCACCATCATCGCCCCGCCCAACCCCTGCAGCACGCGCGCCGCCACCAGCTCGGCCAGCCCATCCGACAGGCCGCAGAAGGCCGAGGCCAGGGTGAAGGTGGCGATCGCCGCCATGAAGACCTGCTTCGCCCCGAAGCGGTCCGCCACCCAGCCGCTGAGCGGGATGAAGACGGTCAGCGCCACCAGGTAGGAGGTGATGGCCACCCCCATCACCAGCGGATCCTCGCCGAGTGAGCGGGCCATCGCCGGCAGGGCGGTGGCCACCACCGTGCTGTCGAGGTTCTGCATGAACAGGGCACTGGCCACGATGGCGGCCATCACGCGGGGGTCAGGAAGCTTGGGCTCGGGGAGAATCGAATCGTCACGCACCGCGTCAGGCTACGCCGTGGCCGCGGTGCCGACCATGACCCGCGGGTGGCGGGCCTCAGAATTGGAAGTAGACGAATTCCTTGACGTCGGCCATCAGGGCCAGGGCCAGCAGAAAGGCCGCCGCGGCAGTACAGGCTGAAATCGCATGCGGCCGGAAGCGCAGGATGGGCCAGCGCGGCGCCTCCTCGGGCGCCGCCGTCCGGCCATCCACGATTTCCTGGGTGTTCGGCGCGAGAAAGATCACCAGCAGCGCACCGCCGAGGATCAGCAGGCTCAAGATACCCGTCAGCAGCGCCATGCCGCCGGTGATCGCGACCACCGCGCCCGGCCCACCTTGCAGCGCCGCGCTGAGCAGCGTCGCCGTGCCGGGCTGGAGGATCCCGTTCAGCCCGGTCATGCCGGCCAGCACAGCCAGTGCGGCGCCCAGATCGGGCGCGGCGAAGAATACCCAGGCGACCATCACCACCAGCAGCGTCAGCCCCTGTGCCACAGGCGCGCTGAGGCGCGGCAGGCCCGGCCTCTCCCGCGCCATGGATCGCCAGCCATGGTTCACCAGCAGGTAAGCGCCGTGCAGCCCGCCCCAGATCACGAAGGTCCAGCCCGCGCCGTGCCAAAGGCCGCCCAGCAGCATGGTGGCCATCAGGTTGGCGTGTCGCCGCAGCGTGCCGCACCGGCTGCCACCCATGGCGATGTAGACGTAGTCGCGCAGGAAGTGGGACAGGGTCATGTGCCAGCGGCGCCAGAAGTCGATGATCGAGGTCGCCTTGTAAGGCGCGTTGAAGTTGTAGGGGAAATGGACGCCGAACATACGCGCCAAGCCGATCGCCATGTCGGAATAGGCGGAGAAGTCGAAATAGAGCCCCACGGAGAAAGCGACCGTGCCGAGCCAGGCTTCCAGCAGTCCGGGCGGCACAGCCGCCGCGTCCTGAAACACCGGCGTGGCCAGCGCCCCTACCGGATCGGCGATGACGAGCTTCTTGACCAGCCCGATAGCAAAGAAGGCGATCCCCGCCGCCACCTCTCCTGGCTGGAAGCGGTAGATGGCAGGGCGTTGAAACTGCGGGATCAGTTCGTGGTGATGCACGATCGGGCCGGCGATCAGGTGCGGAAAGAAGGTCACGAACAGCGTGTAGTCGAGGAAGCTGTAGTGCTCGGCGCGGCCGTTCCGGGTGTCCACGAGGTAGGCGATCTGCAGGAAGGTGTAGAAGGAGATCGCCAGCGGCAACACCACGCCGCCGGCCGCGAAGTCCAGCCCGGTCAGCGCCGCGACGTTGTCGGTGATGAAGATGGCGTACTTGTACCAGGCCAGCAGGCCGACATTGGCAGCGACGCCAAGCAGCATCAGCGCCCGGGCCTGCCCCGGCGCGCTTGCGCGGACGGCGCCGATGCGCCGGCCCAGCGCATAGTTCGCCAGCATAGAGCCGAGCAGCAGGCCAAGATAGGTCAGGCTCCACCAGCCGTAGAAGATCAACGAGGCCGTGAGGAGCCAGAGCCGCGCCGGCCGCATGTCCTTCAGCCGCCCGAGCAAGAAGAAGCCCGCCAGCGTCAGCGGCAGGAAGAGCAGGATGAAAACGTGGGAGTTGAACAGCATGGCGCCTCAGCTCCCCGCCTGCCCGGCCATGGCGCGGGCGATGAAGTCGGTGAAAGGGCTGTGGTGGGGATAGAGAAGGTGGACCGGATCGGCGAAACGCTCATCGCCCCAGGCTAAGCTGCGGCCGTCCAGGAACAGGGTCTCGGGCTGACGCAGCGTTGCCCGCATCTCGCGAGTCCAGCTTTCCACCAGACTGCCGTCCGGGTCGAAGCGCTCGCTCCATTCCGGCATCACCGGCAGGCTGGAGACAACCAGCCGCGCGCCACGTGACGTCACCGTCTCCTCCAGCGTGGCGAGCCCCTCGTAGCAGGATGGGTCGAAGACTGGCGCGGGGCGCCAGGAATGCGGCTTGCGCAGGATGCTGGAGCCGTGCCCGTCCAGGGCTACCGCATCCGGGCCGGGCGGCAGGTTCTCCTGCTCGATGGCCTCGCGCGCCAGGTAGATCGGGCGGAAGCCGGTAACGTAGGGGAGCCAGGCTGGCACCCGGCCCCCCAGATAAGCGCCCGCAAGATGCGGGTCGAAGAAGGCGCGCTGACTGGCCGGGCAGGCTTCGAAATCGCGTGGTGCGACGACGGCAAGCACCGTGTCCACCCTGGGCATGCGCTCCAGCAGGAACCCGGCCATGTAGGCGGTCTGGTCGATATGCAGATAGCAGGGCGCTGCGTTGATCGCCCGTGTGCCGTGCAGGCGTTGCTCCAGCACCGACATGTCGAGGTTGCGCCAAGTGGCCGAGGAGCCGATGGCAATGAGCGTGAACCGCTCCAGCGGCATCTCGCGCAGGAAGGCGAATTTCTCGTCGATGCACCAGGTGGCCGCGAGTGGTGGTGGGGGAAGCAGCGCTGCACGCGCCAGCGCCACGTGCGCGGCGATGGTGGCGCCGATGCCGCCGAGCACCAGCAGCAGGAAGGCGGCGAGGAAGCAGGCCGCCGGCTGCTTTGGCAGGAGGCGGCCAAGGAACCCGGCGCCAGCACATGCGCGGCGCACCGCCGGACTAGCGGGCTTGGTCCCCTTGTGCAGGGAGGAATGCTGATCGGACACGGTCGGCCCCTTCGATCGGGCGCGCATGCGGCAAAGCTGCGCGGCACATCACGGTTCGGGTCGGCGAATGTGGAGAAGGCGGGTGGCACTGAGGGCCTTCAGTACCAGGGATGCGGATGCAGCCTTGTCGCGCTAGCGCGGGCGGCTTCAGCTCCGCTGAGGGCAGGCATAGCCTGCCTCTTCCTGGTCCCGTGGCAGCCGGGCCGGAGGCTCTATGGCGGCGTAAGAAGCACGCCTGCAGCCGTCGGTGAAAATGACCGCTTCATGGATATTTTCTAACATTATGGACAGAAGGGTTCAATCTGACGTTTCGCGCCTTCAGCGAATGCGAAGAACACATTCAAGGGAGCGGAACGACAGGCCCCGTGGGTGAACGAGGCACAGGCATTTCCATTTGGCCCGCCCCTTCCTGACGAGGATGTGAGGGTCATTGACCGGAAAGCGGAAAGAACGCGGTCGCCGCAGCCCATGATCCACGGCAGGCTTGGACGTGCCTTTTGCTTCCGCGATGTAGCGTGCCTCTCACTCGGCGCCCGCGATGCTGGCAAGGATTTGCGCGCGCTCGCAGCCACTGCGCCTAGCCGGCGTCTTGACGCGAGAATCTTGTGTGCGAAGGGTTCGCCATGCTCTCCCGCCTGCATACGCCTGATAGCTCCCAGCCCCGCCCGGGGGCCGATCCTGCCGGATCAGCGCGGCAAGCACGCCCTGGGCCGCAAAAGCCGGAGCTGCCGAAGCCCGCCTCGGAAGCCACCGCTCCGCAACCGCCGCTCGACCCGGCCCTCACTGGCGAGTTCGGTCCGCAGCCGGCTACCAGCGAACGGCGCCGGGCTATCCTGCCGCAGGCCCGCGCTGCGCTGCAGGACCCTGCCCTCCGGCAGGCCTACGAAGCTTTCGTGCGCGCCGCCACCGACCTTGCGGAGGCCGGCATGGTGTTCGAGATGGTGCATCGCAGCGCGCCGGAGGGGGGCATGGCCCCCCGTGAGCCGCGCAACCTCTCGGTCGCAGCAGTTCCCGAAAAAGGGATCGAGAAGGACTGCCACACCGTCGTGCTGATGGGGGTGGGCTTCTGGGAGTTCCTGCCTGGCTACTTCTACGGCAGCGAGCGGGTGATCGAGGGCAGCCGCATCGCCATGGATGTCGGCAGCTTCCGCTTCGTCGAGAGCACACCCTCGGGTGATGCCGAGATCATCGGCCAGACCGAGGCCGGACCGCTGGCGCAGTACATGCGGATCGACATCAGCGGCGACGGGCTGGTGAAGTCGCTGGCGATCAGCAACGCGGCACTCGGAGGCGCCTTCGTCGCTGCCTATCGCGCCTATCTCGAGGTGCTGGCAGGTTGCCCTTATAAGATGCTGCACCCCTACCGGCAGCTCAGCGCACCCACCACACCGGCGATCGATCCCGCGCATCCGGCGCAGCCACAGCCACAACGACCCGCACCACCCCGCGCGGCGGCGCCACTCAGCACCCGCCGCTCCGCTCCGGAGCGGAGCGGCCATCCTGGCCTGCTCTGGGCGTGGCTGGCGGTGCCTCCTGCGCTGGCGGCCGCCTATCTGCTGGGCGTGATGGCCACCGGACAGGACAGCACGCCCGCCCCTCCCCCGGCTCCGCCGCCCGTCGCCGAATCTCCACCGGCAACGTCCCACGTCCTGCCGCCCGAGCCCGGACGCGCTCCCATTGCGCCCGCTCCTGTGGTGGAACCTCCCGCGACGACGCCTGCGCCGCAAGGCGACATGGCAGACCTGCCGCTGCCACCTCCACCTCCGCCACCTCCCCCTGAAGCCGCCGCGCCGCAGCCCAGCCCTCCACCCGCGCAGCTTCAGCCGGCGCCGCTCACGCTACCCCCTGCCAGCGAGGCGCCTCCCGCCGCCGCGCCGCCTTCCACCGGTCAGCTGGGCGGCATGTGGCGACCCGGAATGGTCACGCAGGATTCGAACGTGCGCGCGGCGCCGTTTGGGGGTGCGCCGATCCTGCGGGTGGTGCCGGGCGGAACGCAGGTGCGCATTATCGAGAGCAGCGAGGGCTGGCTGCGGGTTGCCCTGCCAGATGGCACGACGCTGGGCTGGATCTATGGAGGGTTGATCCAGTAGCACGCAGGGCAGATGGAGGCGGCATACCGCCGGCAGGCGCCTCCTCTTGGGGAGTTAATTCGAAAGAGTCATGATTCCCTGCTTCAGCGGGCTATAAATCCGTTACACTGCTCGCGTCACCGGGGAAAGCGGCGAGAACTGTTGCTTCAGCCAGGTTCTGAGGATTGCCGAAGAGGTTCAGCAGCGTGAGCGGCAGCGGCCGTGCACAACCTGAAGCGACCAGCGGTTCGAGCTGGGCTGAAGGCAGTGACGGTCGCGGGTGCACACGGCGCTGGGAGGTCCAGAACGCTCTATGGGGGACATGCGCGGCTCTTTCCTCCAGCACAGTCGTATGGCCGCCACGCGGCCGGAGGAATCGCCGCGGATGACGGAGCCGCGCTCCTCACCGTCCTCCATCGGGGCGCCATACCATAGCGGGCACGCGCTACCCGGCCCGACTGATGGCCCTCCTGCGGCCATCCTTGACGCCTTGGCACAATTGGCAGCCGACGCCTTCGATACGCCAATGGCGCTCATTCACCTGCCTGCCGCCGACAGTCCGCCGCTGCTGGCGCAGTACGGGTTGTGCCAGGACGAGTTGCCGGAGGCTCTGGCCTTCTGCGCACAGGTGCTGCGGGAAGGAGAAGTTTTGGCGCTGGCCGATGCCGCGCTGGCACCGGACAGCGCCGCGGGTCCGGCGGATGCCAGCGTCACCCTGCGCTTCTGCGCCGGGGCGCCACTTGAATGGAATGGAGAGCCGGTCGGAGCGCTTTGTGTCTTCGACACGCGACCGCGTCTGGAGGGTCTGAGCGCGCGGCAGCATCGGCTGTTGCGGAACCTCGCCGCGCAGGTCAGCAGCCAGGTCGCGCCGCCGCGCGGCCAACTCGCGGCCTTCGCCTTCTCCGAACCAGAGCCCATCCCTGACCAAGCCATCATCAGGACCGGGCCGGATGGCCGGGTTACCAGCTGGAACTCCGCCGCCGAGCGGATCTTCGGATTGACCCGGGCGGAGGTACTGGGCCGCGGCATCAGCCATCTTCTCGGCAACGGGAAGGGATGGCCCCCACTCCACGGACAGGAGAGCCGGACGGAGGTACGCAGCCCGACGGCGCCGCCGCGCGACAACGGCGATGCTCAACGCACGGCTGATTACGAGACGCTGCTGGCTGCCCAGAAGGCTGCCACCGGTGGCCCTGACGACGAGTTCGCCGTCTGGCAAGCGGTGGTCTCGGCCGCCCTGGGAGTGATCAGCGCAGCGGAGAGTGCCTGCGTCGAGACGGTAGAGGGTGACGAGCTGGTTTGCCGCGTGGCGGCTGGCACCTGTACCCCGGGAACCCGAATGCCACGCCGCGGCACACTCTCCGACCGCAGCCTGGACGAAGGCCGGGTGTTGCTCAGCAACGATGTCCTCGCCGATCCGCGCCACGATGCCGCCCTCTACCGGAAGCTGGCGATCAGCTCGATCATCACCGCACCCGTGCCGCGCCGCGGCAAGTTCGTGGCCGTGCTGAAGCTGGCCTCCCGCCGGCCGGGTGCCTTCACTGAGCAGGATACCGCGCTGGCGCAGCTCCTGGTGGGCATCATGAGTGCCGGGCTGAGCAACTTGGCCGAGGAGCGGTTCCTCCAGGCCCTGCAGAGCAGCGAGACGCGGCTGCGCCTGATGGCCGACACCGTGCCCCAGATCGTCTGGCAGACCAATGCCGAGGGGAAGCTCGACTTCCTCAACCGGCGCTGGGCGGAGTTCACCGGCCTTTCGATCGAGGAGGGGCTTTCGGGCACCCGCATGCTCGACCTCCTGCACCCCGATGACGTGGAGCCGACGCTGGAAGCCTGGCGGGATGCACAGGCGCCCGGGCGTAGCTTCCGCATCAACCACCGCCTGCGCCATGCCAGCGGCGAGTACCGCTGGCTGCTCACCGTCGGCGAACCCCACCGCGACCCCCGCACCGGCCGTATCCTTCGCTGGTTCGGCGGCTCGACCGACGTGGATGCCGAGTATCGCGCGCAGGAGACCATCCGCCAGCTCAATGACACGCTGGAGCAGCGCGTGGCGGAACGCACGCGGGAGCGCGACCGAATCTGGCAGCTCAGCCGCGACATGCTCGGCATCGCCGATGCGCAGGGCGTCCTGCTCAGCGTCAATCCGGCATGGACACGGACGCTCGGCTGGCATGAAGAGGAGCTCATCGGCCACCAGCCGGAATGGCTGGTGCATCCGGAGGACCGCGCCCTCACACGCACAGAGTTCGCCCGCGTAGCCCGCGGCGAGCCGAGCCCGCATTTCGAGAACCGCTTCCGCACCGCCGATGGCGGCTATCGCTGGCTCTCCTGGAGCACCGCAGCGGAGGGTGGCCTGCTCTACACCGTTGTCCGCGATGTCACGGCGGAGAAGGAGCAGGCGATCGCCCTGGCGCAGGCCGAGGAGCAGCTCCGGCACTCGCAGAAGATGGAGGCGGTGGGCCAGCTCACCGGCGGGCTGGCGCATGACTTCAACAACCTGCTCGCCGGCATCATCGCCGGTTTGGAGATGCTGCAGAACCGCGTCGCCCAGCAGCGCTTCCAGGAGCTGGACCGCTATATCCGGCTCGCCCGCGGCGCTGCCGACCGTGCCGCCGCCCTCACCCACCGGCTCCTCGCCTTCTCCCGGCGGCAGGCACTGGATCCGAAGCCGACGGATCTGAACCGCCTGGTACCGGGGATCGAGGAGCTGATCCGCCGCACCGTGGGGCCCGGCATCTCGGTCGAGATCACTTTGGCCAGGGATCTCTGGCTGACGCATTGCGACCGCAACCAGCTTGAGAATGCCCTGCTGAACCTGTGCATCAACGCGCGCGATGCCATGCCCGGCGGCGGCCGGCTGATCATCGGCACGGAAAACGCGGACTTCCGCCATGGGCGGCCCCCGGAACGGGAGATGAAGCCGGGGCAGTATGTCGCGCTGCGCGTGACCGATACCGGCACCGGCATGCCGCCCGAGGTGCTCGCCCGTGCCTTCGACCCCTTCTACACCACCAAGCCGCTGGGCCAGGGCACCGGGCTGGGCCTCTCCATGGTCTATGGCTTCGCCCGGCAGAGTGGTGGGCAGGTCCGCATTGTCAGCGAGCTGGGCCGCGGCACAACGGTGGAGATCGACCTGCCCCGGCATTTCGGCACCATGGATCAGGCCGCCGGTGAGGAGGCGCCCCTCGTCGGGCGCGCACGGCATCATGGGATCGTGCTGGTCGTGGATGACGAGCCGGCCATCCGCACCCTGATAGCTGAGGCACTGCGGGAGGTCGGCCACACGGTTCTCGAAGCCGCAGATGCGGCGGCCGCGCAGCTCATCCTGGAAGGCGATGCGCGGGTGGATCTGCTGTTGACCGATGTCGGCCTGCCCGGCGGGATGAACGGACGCCAGCTCGCCGACGTCGCCCGGGTGCGGCGTCCTGAGCTGAAGGTCGTGTTCATCACCGGCTATGCTGAGAAGGCGGCGATGGGCAACGCCACGCTGGGTCCCGGCATGGAGCTGATGACCAAGCCCTTCACGATGCGCAACCTAGCGGCGAAGATTCAGGCGGCGTTGCGCCGGAGCCGGCGCTGATGGCCGTGCGGTGTCAGGGTTCCTGGCGCCGCCCGCGTCGGGACGGCGCCGGCGGAGCGGAGGCGTGTGCATGACCATCATCCTGACGCTGCTGGACCTGGCGGGCATCGTGGCGCTGCTGCTCTGGGGCGTAAGGATGGTGCAGACAGGCGTGCAGCGCGCCTTCGGGCCGCGGCTGCGGGCGGTGCTGGCCTCGGCTCTGGGTGGCCGCCCGCGCGCCTTCCTGGCCGGGCTGGGCGTCACCACCCTCTTGCAAAGCAGCACCGCCACCGGCCTCATGGTGACGGGCCTCGCCGCCGGCGGCGTGGTCGGGCTTGTGCCGGCGCTGGCGGTGATGCTCGGCGCCAATATCGGCACCACGCTGATCGTGCAGCTGCTCTCCTTCGACGTCGCGAAGGTGGCGCCATTGCTGGTGCTGGCCGGCTTCCTGATGTTCCGTCGCGGGGAAGCCACCCGCACGCGCGACCTGGGCCGTGTCGCCATCGGCCTCGGGCTGATGCTGATGGCGCTGCACCAGCTTCTCGCAGCGCTGACACCCTATGAGGCGTTGCCGGCGCTGCGGGATGCCTTCGCCCTGCTCTCCTCCGAGCCGGTGGTGGCGTTGCTGCTGGCGGCGGCGCTGACCTGGGCGGCGCATTCCAGCGTCGCCGTGGTGCTGCTGGTGATGTCGCTGGCCGGACGCGGCGTGGTGGCGCCGGAAGCGGCGCTGGTGCTGGTGCTCGGCGCCAATCTCGGCACCGCCATCAATCCGGTGCTGGAGGGCGCCCCAGCCGACGACCCGGCGGCGCGGCGGCTGCCGCTCGGCAACCTGCTGATCCGCGCGCTCGGCTGCCTGGTGGCGCTGCCGCTGCTGCCCTGGCTCTCGCCGCTGCTGCTGGCCGCCGAACCCGACGCGCCGCGTGCCCTTGCCGACTTCCACACCGGCTTCAACCTGGTCCTGGCCGCGGTCTTCCTGCCCTTGCTGCCGCCCTACGCGGCGCTGCTGAAGCGCCTGTTGCCGGCGCGGCTGGAGCAGGCTGATCCCTCCCGCCCCCAGCACCTGGACAGGGCAGCGCTGGAGACGCCGGTGGTGGCGGTGGGCCTCGCGGCGCGGGAAGCCCTCCGGCTGGCCGACGTGCTGCAGGAGATGCTCCAGGGCGTGCGGGACGCCTTCGCGCAGGACGACCGCCGCCGCATCACCGAGACGCGGCGCATGGACGACGTGCTCGACCGGCTGAACGGCGCCATCAAGGCCTATCTGATGGCACTGGACCCCGAGGCGATGACGGACACCGACCATCGCCGCGCCGAGCGCATCCTAATCTTCGCCACGCAGATCGAGCAGGCCGGCGACGTGGTGGACCGCAACCTGATGGCGTTGGCCGGCAAGCGGCTGAAGCGCGGCCTGGCTTTCCGGCCGGAACAGCGGAAGGCCCTGCTGGAGATGACGGACCGGCTCTCGGCCAATCTGGGCCTCGCCGCCTCGCTGTTCCTGACCGAAGACCAGCGGGCCGCGCGGCTGCTGGCGGAGGAGAAGGAGCAGTTCCGCGCCATCGAGCTGGCCGCCACCCAGGCGCATTTCGCCGCCCTGCGCCAGGGCGCGGGCGGCGTCGCCGAGGTGGATGCCCTGCAACTGGACCTGATCCGCGACCTCAAGCGCGTGAACGCGCATCTGGTCGAGGCCGCGGCCTATCCGGTGCTGCGCAGCGAGGGCGCCCTGCTGCCGACGCGGGTGGCGCCGGAGCCTTAGGCCGCGCTGCGCTCCAGCAGCTCGATCCGTACCCCGTCCGGCCCTTCGATGAAGGCGATCTTGATGCCCGGGCGGGGGCTGCTCGGCTCGGCGAGGAAGCGCACGCCCTTGCCCTTCAGCTCAGCCACGATGCCGTCGAAGCCGGTCACGGCCAGCCCGATATGCTCGATGCCCACGAAGGGCGCAGGCGGCGCCGCCACGGTGCTGGCCGGCACCTGCTCGATGAAGAGCGGCAGGCCGCCGAGATCCATGACGATGCGCAGGGCCTCGCCATTCTTCACCCGGGTAACCTCGCTGGCCTCCAGCACCTCGGCATAGAAGCGGGCGGCGGCCTCCGGGTCCGGGCTGCGGAGATGAATGTGGTCGCTCCTGAAGCGCGCCATGGGGTGGTTCCTTCCATGTGGCGGGGTTGGCGGATTCGCCGGCCGAGTGTCCCGGCGATCGGGTCGGATTGGAAGGCCACCACCGGGCCGGTTGCAGCCGGGCGGCGGCTGATCCAGGCTGCCGCCCTCACACGAGGCTGAACGGAAGGGGAAGGCGCGATGCGGGGCATGGTGGTGGCGGCGCAGCCGGAGGCGGCCGAGGCCGGGGTCGAGGTGCTGCGCCAGGGCGGCAACGCAGTGGACGCGGCCATCGCCTGCGCCTTCAGCCAGGGCGTGGTGGACCCGCAGATGTGCGGCATCGGCGGCTTCGGCGCGATGCAGATCTGCATGCCCCGGCAGGGCGTGCATACGGTGCTGGAGTTCTTCGCCCGCGCGCCGCTCTCCGCCACGCCGGAGATGTGGGCGGACAAGTTCATCGGCCAGTCCCGCGACGGCTTCGTCTTCCTGCTGAAGGACCAGTCGAACGATATCGGCTACGGCTCGGTCGGTACGCCGGGCAATGTGGCGGGCTATGTGGAGGCGCTCACCCGCTTCGGCTCCATGCCGCTGCGCCAGGTGATGCAGCCGGCCATCGCGCAGGCCAAGCGCGGCGTCATGGTGCGGCCCTACATGCACTACTACTGGGCCCTCGACCATGGCGGCGACGGCCAGGTGAACGTCGAGGACAAGCTGCGCTTCAGCGAGACCGGCCAGCAGGTCTATTTCCGCAGCAACGGCACGCTGAAGCGGCCCGGCGACATCCTGCACAACCCGGAGATGGCACGCACGCTGGAGCGCATCGCCGAGGGCGGCGCCGAGACCTTCTACCGCGGCGAGATCGCCCGTGAGATCGCCGCCGACATGCAGGCGCGCGGCGGTGGCGTCACGCTGGAGGATCTGGCCGCCTACCGTGTGCGGGAGAAGGCGCCGTGCTGGGGCCGCTATCGCGGGCTGCGCGTCGCCTCCAACCCGCCGCCGGCCGGCGGCGGGTCGCTGATCGAGTTGCTGCACATTCTCGGCCAGTTCGATCTCGGCACGCTGGAGCACAACAGCCCCGAGCATCTGCGCATCCTCGCCGAGGCGATGAAGTGGATGACCATCGACAAGGATGCCCATATGGGCGACCCGGATTTCGTCGATGTGCCGCTGGATCGTTTGCTCTCCGACGAATATGCGGCGGCGCTGGCCGCGCGCATCCGCGCGGGGGAGAAGGCGAGCGTGCCACGCGCCGGCGAGCCGAAGGACCCGCCAGACACGACCGTGGTTTGCGTTGTGGATGCCGAGGGCAATGCGGTCTCCATGACCCACACATTGGGTATTCCCTCGGGTGTCATCACGCCGGGCCTGGGCTTCATGTACAATGGCTGCATGAGCGGCTTCGACCCGCGCCCGGGCCGTGCTGCCTCCATCGCGCCGGGCAAGGGCCGCGCCAGCGCCATGGCGCCGACCATCCTCTTTGAGGGCGAGACGCCCAGCATGGTGCTGGCGGCGCCGGGCGGCACCTACATCGTGCCTGCCCTGGCGCAGGCGATCAGCAATGTGGTGGATTTCGGCATGAGCATGGCCGACGCGGTCGCCGCGCCGCGCATCGTGGCGCTGAGCGACACCATCGACCTCGCCAACCGCATCCCGCACGGTGTTGCCCGCGCGCTGGAGGAGATGGGCTATCCGGTCGCCCGCTCCTACCAGAGCTACGCCTTCGGTGCGCCGCACGGGCTGCTGATCCGCGACGGGCGCTGCACCGGCGGCGCCGACCCGCAGCGCGACGGGATGGCGCTCGCCGCCTGAGGCGCCAGGGCGGCCCTTCAGGCGCCCTGTTCTGCCCCGGCCCATTGACTTCCGAAGACAGAGGCTGCTCATGCGCGCCATGTTCCTCGCCAATGCCCGCATCGTCGACGGCACCGCCCCCGAGCCCACCCCTCCGCAGGGAGTGGTGATCGAGGCTGGCCGCATCCGTGAAGTGTCACCCCATGCCCGCGCCCCACAGGGCGCGGAGACGATCGATCTCGGCGGGCGTGTGCTGATGCCAGGGCTGATCGACTGTCACGTGCATGTGGTGGCGGTGGAGGCCAGCCTGGCCCGCAACGCCACCCTGCCGGATTCGCTGGTGGCCGCCCGCTCCATCCGCCTGCAGCATGAGATGCTGATGCGCGGCTTCACCACGGTGCGCGACGTCGGCGGTGCCGATCACGGCCAGGCGCTGGCGGTGGAGGAAGGCACCGTCATCGGCCCCCGCCTGGTCATCTCCGGCAAGGCGCTGAGCCAGACCGGCGGGCATTGCGACTTCCGCGGCCCCTTTGACGACACGCCGCCCCGCTTCTCCCGCCGCCTTGGCTCCCTGGGCCGGCTCTGCGACGGCGTGCCCGCCGTGCGGCAGGCGGCGCGCGAGGAGATCAAGGGCGGCGCCCGCTTCGTGAAGATCATGGCCAACGGGGGCGTCGCCTCGCCCACCGACCCGATCCACTTCCTCGGCTTCTCCCGCGAGGAGATCACGGCGGTGGTCGAGGAGGCCAGCAATGCCGGCACCTATGTCTCGGCGCATCTCTACACCGATGCGGCGATCCGTCGCGCCGTGGAGTGCGGCGTGCATTCGCTGGAGCACTGCAACCTGATCACCGAGGCGACGGCGCGCCTCGCCGCAGAGCGCGGCGCCGTCGCGGTGCCCACCCTCGTCACCTATGACAAGCTCTCCGAGGAAGGCGAGGCGCTGGGCATCGGTCCCGAGGCGGTGCGCAAGGTGGACGACGTGCGGCTGGCTGGCCTGGAATCCCTCGCCACCATGCAGCGCGCCGGCCTGCCCATGGCCTATGGCACCGACCTGCTCGGGCCGATGCACCGCCACCAGTCCGAAGAGTTCGTCATCCGCGGCCGGGTGATGCCGGCGCAGTCGGTGATCGCCTCGGCGACCTGGATCGCCGCGCAGCTCTGCCGCATGGAGGGCGAGATCGGCTGCATCGCGCCCGACGCCCATGCGGACCTGGTCGTGGTGGAGGGCAACCCCCTCGCCGACCTCTCGCTGCTGACCGGCCAGGGCCGCCACATGCCGCTGATCGTGAAGGGCGGCGCCGTAGTCAAGCATGTCCGCTGGTGAGGCAGGAGTGCCGCCGATGACGAAGCAGACCGCCATGCTCCCGGGTGTGTTCTGGCCGGAGCGGCCGTGATGGAGTCCGGCCTGTTCCGCCGCGCGCTCTATCGCGGCAGCGTCGCCTTCGCCTTCCTGCTGATGCTGGCGCCGGTTGTCACCGTGGTCGCCATCAGCTTCTTTCGGCAGGAGATCGTCACCTTCCCGCCGGAGGCGCTGACGCTGCGCTGGTACGTCAATGCCTGGGACCAGCAGGAATTCGCGCGCGGCTTCATCACCAGCCTGGAAGTGGCCGCGCTGGCGACGCTGATCGGCGTCCCGCTCGGCACAGCCGCAGCGCTGGCGCTGCAACGCAGCAGCATCCGTGGCAAGGGGGCGCTGAACGCGCTGCTGCTCGGGCCGCTCGCCGTGCCTGGCGTGGTCGCCGGCACGGCGCTCTACATGTTCTACCTGCGCGCCGAATTCTGGCTGGACCGCGACATCACCGCGACCCTCGAAGGGCTGGTGGCAGCGCATGTGCTGCTGACCATTCCATGGTCGGTGCGGCTGGTCTCGGCCAGCCTTGTGGGCATGGACCGTTCGGCGGAGGAGGCGGCGGCCAATCTCGGCGCCCGGCCGCTGACGGTGTTCTGGCGCGTCACGCTGCCGATGCTGCGGCCCGGCATCGTCGCCGCCGCACTGTTCTCCTTCATCCAGAGCTTCGAGAACCTGGAGCTGACGCTGCTGCTGGTCGGACCCGGGCGCACCACCCTGCCCGTCGCCATGCTGAGCTACCTGGAGTTCCGCATGGACCCGACGCTTTCCGCCGTCGCCACCGTGCAGATCGTGCTGGTGGCCGCGCTGATGCTGCTGACCGACCGCTTCGTGAAACTGTCGAGAGTCGTATGACCCGCCTTGTGACCTGCACCGAAGGAGAGCGCTGATGGGAGATCTGGTGCTGGAGGCGCTGACCAAGCGGTATGGCGGCACGGTGGCGGTCGATGGCGTCAACCTGGAGGTGCAGCAGGGCGAGATGGTCGCCCTGCTCGGCCCCTCCGGCTGCGGCAAGACGACGACGCTGCGCATGGTAGCCGGCTTCATCACGCCCAGCTCGGGCAATGTGCGCATCGCCGGGCAAGACGTGACGCGCAAGCCGCCCTATGCGCGCGACACCGGCATGGTGTTCCAGTCCTACGCACTGTTCCCGCATATGAGCGTGGGGCAGAACGTCGCCTTCGGGCTGGAGATGCGGAAGGTCGGCCGCGCCGAGCGGGAGACCCGCGTGATGGAGGCGCTGCGCCTGGTGCGGCTCGACCATCTGGCCGACCGCCTGCCCGGCCAGCTTTCGGGCGGGCAGCAGCAGCGCGTGGCGCTGGCGCGCGCGCTGGTGGTGAACCCCGCCGTCTTCCTGCTGGACGAGCCGCTTTCCAACCTCGACGCCAAGCTGCGCGGCGAGGTGCGGATGGAGATCCGCAGCCTGCAGCAGCGCCTCGGCCTGACCACCCTGATCGTCACGCACGACCAGGAGGAGGCCCTGACCATGGCCGACCGGCTGGTGGTGATGGAGCGTGGCCGGGTGCGGCAGGTCGGCACCGCGGAGGAACTGTACGAAAGCCCGCGCGACCCCTTCGTCGCCGGCTTCGTCGGCCGCTGCAACCTGATCGAGGGCCAGCCTGAGGGAGCGGCCGGCTTCCGCGCCAAGGGCGGCGCGCTGCTGCCCTGCACGAACGGGGCATCGGCTGCCGGAAGCGGCGCGGTGCTCGCCTTGCGACCCGAGCGCATCGCGCTTGCGGCCGCCGAGCCCCGCGAGGGTGCGGCGCGGCTCGCAGCCGTTACCTACCTCGGCGCACAGACCGAGTATGTGGTGGATTATGCTGGGACCCCGCTCGTGGTGATCCGGGCGACCCCGCCGGAGGGCGACCCGCTGCGCCGCCTGGCCCCGGGCGATGCCGTCACGCTCACCTGGGATGCCGCCGCCGCCCGTCTGCTGCCGGCCCAATGATCCGCCGATAACAGGGAGACCAAAGACATGACCATCACCCGCCGCATGGCGCTTACAGGGGGCGCTGCCGCCCTTTCCGCCCTCACCGCCGGCCTGCCCGGCATCGCGCGCGCCGCCGATGGCCGCGTCGTCGTCGGCACCTGGGGCGGCGACTACGGCAACCTGCTGCGGTCGAACATCGACGAGCCGCTCATGCAGCCCAAGGGCATCGAGGTGCTGCAGGACGTCGCCAATGCCGACCCGCGCAAGACCAAGCTGCTGGCCGAGCGCCAGACGCGCCGCGGCACTTTCGACGTGGCCTGCCTCTCCGACACCGACATGTACCTGATCCAGCAGCAGAACGCGCTGCAGCCGCTGGAGATGGGCAAGCTGAGCCGCGCGGAGCAGATCATCCCGGCGCTGCGGAAGCCCTATGCCATCCCGCATATCTATTCGGCGCTGGTGCTGGTCTACAACCCGGACAAGGTGACGACCGCGCCGACCTCCTTCGCCGATATGTGGGACCCGAAGTACAAGGGCCGCGTCGGCTTCTCCGACATTCTCTACAACACCAACACCCTGGCGGCGGCACTGGCCGGTGGCGGCAGCGTGCATGACTACAAGCCGGCCGAGAAGATGCTGATGGACCTGCGCAAGCTGGACGCCAAGGTCTATCCCTCGAACGAGGCGCTCGCGGCGGCGCTGAAGTCGGAGGAGGTGTGGCTGACGCCGATGTGGCTGGCGCGCGGCTTCATGTGGAAGCAGGCCGGCATTCCGGTGAAGCATGTCGTGCCGAAGGAAGGCGCCTATTCCATCGTCTTCGAGGCGGCGATCCCGAAGAACGCCCGCAACGCGGACAACGCCTACACCTATCTCGACGCCATGCTGGATGCGAAGGCGCAGACTGGCTTCGCTCGCCAGATGGGCTACCTGCCGACCGTGAGGGATGCCAAGCTCGATGCCGACCTGGCGCAGGAGATCAGCCTGAGCGAGGCCGAGGAAAGCCGCCTGGTGACGCCGGACTACGAGTACCTGCAGAAGAACCTGAACGGCATCCTCGACTTCTGGAACAAGCAGTTCAAGGCCTGAGGCATGGCGGCGCTCATCCTTCCTGCCGGGCTACTGGTGGTGGCGCTCATGGTGGCGCCCATGCTGCTGCTGGCCCGCATCTCGTTGAACCACTTCAGCCCCACCGAGATGATGGTGGAGGCGATGAGCCCCGAGAACTACATCCGCGCGGTGCAGGACCCCTATTACCGGTCGGTCCTGCTCACCACGATGGCGGTGGCGCTGGGCTGCACGTTGCTTTGCCTCGTGCTCGGCTTCCCCACCGCCTATTGGCTGGCGCGGATGCAGAGCCGCTGGAAGAGTCTCGCCACCATCCTGATCCTCTTCCCGCTACTGGTCGGCAATGTCGTGCGCTCGGCCGGCTGGATCGCGCTGCTCGGCAATGACGGCGCGATCAACGCCGCGCTGCGCGGGCTGCACCTGATCGAGGGGCCGCTGCCGCTGCTCTACAACGCCTTCGCGGTGGTGGTGGGCATCGTCGCCGTGGTGCTGCCCTACATGATCCTGACGCTCTCGGCGGTGATCGAGGGCATTCCGCGGCAGACCGAGGAGGCGGCGGCCAATCTCGGCGCGCGGCCGCTCACCGCTTTCCGCCGCGTGGTGCTGCCGCTGGCGATCCCCGGCGTGGCGGCGGGCTCGGTGCTGGTGTTCATCCTCTGCATGAACGCCTATGCCACGCCCGTGCTGCTCGGCGGGCCGCAGTTCAAGATGATGGCGCCAGCGGTCTACGACCAGTTCGTGCGTGGCAACAACTGGCCCTTCGGCGCCTCGCTGGCCTTCATCCTGCTCTTCGTCACCATGGTGCTGACGCTCGTCGGCTCGACACTGATCGCGCGCCGCTACCGGCGCTGACCACCAGAAGGGGCGCCGCCCCTTCCGGACTTCCCCGCCGGGGAGGCTCAGCCTCCCCGGCGGGCTCCAGGGGCGGCGCCCCTGGCCCCGGCCCGAGTTCTGGAGGAACCGTCCATGACCGTTGACCCGATCGCCGCCGCTGCTCCCGGCGAGGAAATCACCGCCCGCAACGCGAAGAACGGCATGCCGCCGCTGGCGGCCGCCACCGCCATGGAGCACGGCACCGGCCCCTTCCGCCGGCTGATCCTGCGCGGGGCCACGGTCCTCGACGGCACCGGCGCGCCGCCCTGGGGCCCGGCCGACATCGTCATCGAGAACGACCGCATCGCCGCCATCATTCCGGTGGGCGTCCCGGGCAAGCCGATCAGCCCCGCCCGCCGCCCGCCCGCCGACGGCGCCGAGGAGATCGATTGCCATGGCCGCTTCGTCACGCCCGGGCTGATCGACTGCCACGCGCATATCGGCGTGCCCTATCACGGGCTGCATGGCGGCGCCTCCCCGGCGAGCTATGTCTACAAGCTCTGGCTGGCGCATGGCGTCACCACCATCCGCGAGATGGGCTGCTTCAACGGCCTGGGCTGGGTGCTGCAGCAGAAGCAGGCCTCGGCGGCCAACGAGATCGCCGCGCCGCGCATCCTGGCGCATCCCTACTTCCCCGGCGTCAACGACATGCTCAAGACGATCCACACGCCGGACCAGGCCCGCGCCTGGCTGGCGGCGATCCGGGAGCGCGGCGCCGATGGCGTGAAGTTCTTCGGCGCACCCCCGGCGCTGATGCAGGCGGCGCTGGCCGAGGCCAAGTCGCTCGGCCTGCGCACCGGCTGCCACCACGCGCAGCAGGCGGTGACGCGGATGAACGCGCTGACCACCGCGCGCTGGGGCATGACCAGCGCCGAGCACTACTACGGCCTGCCGGAAGCGCTTTATGAGCGCCGCATCGTCGGCGACTACGCGCCCGAGTACAATTACAACGACGAATACTACCGCTTCTCCACCGCGGGCCGCACCTTCCCGCAGGCCGCCGAGCCCGGCAGCGCCAAATGGAACGAGGTGATGGAGCAGTTCCTGGAGCTCGACTTCACCTTCGTGCCCACCTACACGATCTACGACGCCAACCGCGACGTGATGCGCTACCGCCGCGCCGACTGGCACGACGCCTACACCTGGCCCTCGATGTGGCGCTTCTTCCAGCCGGCGCGCGGCGGGCACGGCTCCTACTGGTTCCGCTGGTCCACCACCAACGAGATCGAGTGGAAGCAGCACTACCGCCTGTGGATGCAGTTCCTGAACGAGTACAAGAACCGCGGCGGGCGGGTCTGCACCGGCAGCGATTCCGGCTTCATCTACCAGACCTTCGGCTTCGGCTATGTCCGCGAGCTGGAGTTGCTGCAGGAAGCCGGCTTCAACCCGCTGGAGGTGTTGCGCAGCGCCACCATCCAGGGCGCCGCGCTCTGCGGGCTGGAGGACGAGACGGGCAGCATCGAGGTCGGCAAGGCCGCCGACCTGCTGGTGCTGGACGAGAACCCGCTCAACGACTTCAAGCTGCTCTACGGCACCGGCGCGATGCGGCTGAACGACGAGACCGGGCAGGTGGAGTGGCGGCAGGCGCTGCGCCACACCATCCGCGCCGGCGTGGTCTTCGACGTGCAGGCGCTGCTGGCCGACATCCGCGACTCCGTGGCGGCGCAGAAGGAGCGCGAGGCGGAGCCGGCATGAGCGAGGCCCCTGCCCTTGCGCCCACGCTCGCCCCTCCGGGCGAGTTCGTCCTGCTGGCGGGCTTCCTGGGCAGCGGCAAGACCAGCCTGCTGATGGACTGGCTGGCGTTGCCGGAGGCGGCCGATACGGCGGTGATCGTCAACGAGGCCGGGGAAATCGACATTGACGGTGCGGTGATCGCCACCAGCGGCCAGCTGCCGATGGCGATGCTGTCCAACGGTTGCGTCTGCTGCTCGCTGAACAACGACCTGGTGGAGACGGTGGGTGCGCTGCTGGAGGCGCGGGCGGAGAGCGGCAACCCGCCCTTCCGGCGGATCGTGCTGGAATGCAGCGGCCTCTCCATGCCCGGACCCATCCTGCGGACCCTGGGCGCGCTGGCGCCCCTCGGGATGCGCGTGCGGGTGCTCGCCACCTGCGACGCCGGGCAGGCCGCCGAGCGGGCCAAGCATTTCGAAGAGGTGGCGGCACAGCTTGCCGCCGCCGCCACCATCGTGCTGACGCGGCTCGACCTCGCGACGCCGGAGGCGATGGCCGAAGCGCGCGCGCTGGTGGCTACCGTCAACCCCTTCGCCACGCTGGTGGAGGAGCCCGACCGCGCCCGCCGCGCCGCCTTGGCCTTCACCGCGCCGCTGCCCTCGGGCGCGGCGCTCACCCCGCCGGGAACGGCCGCGCAGCCGCACCCGCGCATCGCCACGGCGCTGGCGCGCTTCACCGAAGGCGCCACGCTGGACGACAAGTTCGATTTCCTGGAGAACCTCGCCGCCTTCACTGGGGACCGGCTGCTGCGGGTGAAAGGCTTTCTCTATCCGGAGGCCGGTGGGCCGCCGCTGCTGGTGCAGGCGGTGGGCAGCCTGTTCACCCCGCCCGCCACCCTGCCCGATGCCCGTGGCGCCGAGGAGGCCGTGGTGCTGATCAGCCGGGACCTGCCGCTTTCCGAGTTGCGCGCGGCCTTCGCCGGGGCGCCCGTCACCTTCAGTGGCGTCCAGCCCGGCCGGCCCGCGCTCAGGGCGCAGGCGGCCGGCTGAGGCGACTCAATCCGCCGCGCGGGTGCTGTCCCGCGCGCCGGAGGCGCGGGCGTCGAAGCCCTCGGGCACCGCGCGGCCCTCGTCGGTGAAGGCCTTGCGCAGCGCTTCCACGTTCGGGCTGAAGATGGTCTTGCGGTTCTCCACCGCCCAGGCATGGGATGCGCGGACCGTGTCGAGCGACTGCTGGAAGCGCGGCATCACCCACCGGGCGAAAAGCTCATAGCTGCGCCAGGTCTGCTCGCGGTCCGCCCAGTCATTGGCGCGGAACAGGAAGCCGCCGAAGCCGCCCTCGCTCTTCTCGATCAGGTTTTCGATGCCGCGCGCCACCGTGTCCGGCGAGCCGACCAGGGTGCTGCCGGACTTCACGCCATCGGTCAGCGGGTCCTCCGAGCGGCCGGGGGGCCGGCCGAGCGCGTCCTCGAAATAGGTGACGGTCTCCATCCGCTCGCCGACCCGCACCTCCTCCATCGCCTTCTCGTCGGTCTCGGCGACATGAACGTTCATCACCAGGCGCCAGTCGGCGCGGCGGACGGTTTTGCCGTGCTTGGCCGCCGCCTCCTCGGCGATGCGCCACTGGCCCGGCAGCGCCGCCGGGCCGCCCGGCATGCCGGCGCCGAGCGAGAGGATGCCGACGCCATGCTTGCCCGCCACCGTCGGGCCGGAGGGGGTCAGGGTGCTGGCCACCGCGATCGGGAAATGCGGGTCGCTGTAGGGGCGGAGGTGCAGGCGGGCCTCGTTCATCTCGAACCAGTCCGTCTTGCGCGTCACCGGGGCGTCGCAGGCCAGCAGGGCCATGATGGCCTCCAGCGCCTCGTCCATGCGGCGGCGCTGGGTGGCGGGGTCGATGCCCAGCATATAGGCATCGGAGACCAGGGCGCCGGGACCGCAGCCCAGCATGGCCCGGCCGCGCGTCATGTGGTCGAGCTGCACGAAGCGCTGCGCCACCAGGAAAGGATGGTGGTAGGGCAGGCTCGTCACGCCCGTGCCGAGGCGGATGTGCTTCGTCCGCTCCGCCGCGGCGGCGATGATCAGCTCAGGCGAAGCGATGATCTCCCAGCCCGCGGAATGGTGCTCGCCGATCCAGGCCTCGTCGTAGCCGAGCCGGTCGAGCCACTCGATCATCTCGATGTCCCGCGCCATGGCGAGGGTCGGGTTGTCGCCGAGGCGGTGGAAGGGCGCGAGAAAGATGCCGAATTGCAGGCCACGCTTCGCCATGGTCGTCCGTGCTCCCCGTTTCGGGGAAGCTTTGCGCGTTTGCAGAGTGCTGCCAAGCACTGGGCGGCCTCCGGCCCGGCTTTCTATGTTCCGGCCTGGCGGGGAAGCGTGGGCGCCGCCCCTCCAGGCTCGGCATCGTGAGCGGCACCCGCCATGCCCCGCGCCTCCATCCGGGCCGGCGGGCTTTTCAGCCGCGCGCATGGCGTCCATTCTGGGAGGGTCAATCCTTCCTCCCCGGCCGCCCGCCGCCCCCCTGGCTCCGGGCCGCCCCCAGACATCAAGCGAGCCGAGACGCATGAACTCTCCCTTTGATCCGGCCCAGGTGAAGTTTGGCATCGGCCAGCCGGTTTCCCGCAAGGAGGACCCCGTGCTGCTGCGCGGCGAGGGCCGCTACAGCGACGATCTCAGCCTCCCCGGCCAGGCCCGCGCCGTGATGGTGCGCAGCCCCTACGCCCATGGCGTGCTGCGCGGCATCGACACCGCCGAGGCCAAGGGCATGCCCGGCGTCCTGGCGATCTATACCGGGCACGACCTGCAGGCGGCGGGCCTTGGCCCCATGTTGGCGACGGTCGGCCAGAAGAACCGCGACGGCTCCGAGGCCCGCACGCCGCGCCAGCCGCCACTGACCACCGACAAGGTCCGCTATGTCGGCGACCCCGTGGCAGTCGTGGTCGCCGAGACGGCGGAGCAGGCACGGGACGCCGCCGAGGCGGTGATCCTGGACATCGACCCGCTGCCGGCCGTCACCGAGGCGCGCGAGGCGGGCGAGGCCCCCGCCCTCTACGACGACGTGCCCGGCAACCTGGTGGTGGACTTCCACTATGGCGACGCCGCGAAGGTGGCCGAGGCCTTCGCGCGCGCCGCCCATGTCACCAGGGTGCCGCTGCGCAACAGCCGCGTGATCGTCGCGCCGATGGAGCCGCGCTCCGCCATCGCCAGCTACGAGCCGGGCGAGGACCGCTACGTGCTGCGCATGGGCAGCCAGGGCGTCTTCGGCATGCGCGGCAACATCGCCAAGGTGATGGGCATCGAGCCGGAGAAGCTGCGCATCCTCACCGGCAATGTCGGCGGCTCCTTCGGCATGAAGGCCTCGGTCTATCCCGAGTACATCGCGCTGCTGCACGCGGCGCGCACGCTCGGCCGGCCGGTGAAGTGGACCGACGAACGCTCCGGCAGCTTCCTCTCCGACAGCCACGGCCGCGACCACGACATGACCGGCGAGCTGGCGCTGGACGCCGAGGGGCATTTCCTGGCCGTGCGGATCTCCGGCCATTCCAACCTCGGCGCCTATCTCAGCAACGCCACCACCCTGCCCTCCACCGGCAACACGGTGAAGAACGTCATCGGCGTCTACCGCACGCCGCTGGTGGAGGTGGCCACGCGCTGCATGTTCACCAACACCACCCCGGTCGGCGCCTATCGCGGCGCCGGGCGGCCGGAGGGCAACTACTACATGGAGCGCCTGATCGACACGGCGGCCCGCGAGATGGGCATCGACCGCGTCGAGCTGCGCCGCCGCAACCAGATCCAACCGGAGCAGATCCCCTACAAGACCCCGGCCGGCACGACCTATGACAGCGGCGACTTCCCGGCCATCCTGGACGAGGCGCTGGCCGCCGCCGACTGGGACGGCTTCGCCGCCCGCCGCGCCGAAAGCCGCCGCAACGGCAAGCTGCGCGGCCGCGGCATCGGCCACTACCTGGAAGTGACGGCGCCGCCCTCGAAGGAGATGGGCGGCATCCGCTTCGAGCCGGATGGCAGCGTGACCATCATCACCGGCACGCTGGACTACGGCCAGGGCCATGCCTCGCCCTTCGCGCAGGTGCTGGTGGACCGGCTGGGCGTCCCCTTCGAGAAGATCAACCTGCTGCAGGGCGACAGCGACGAGCTGATCGCCGGCGGCGGCACCGGCGGCTCCCGCTCCATCATGGCCAGCGGCCAGTCCATCGCCGGCGCCAGCGCGCTGATCCTCGAGAAGGGCCGCCAGCTCGCCGGGCACTTCCTGGAGGCCTCGGCGGAGGACATCGAGTTCTCTGGCGGCCGCTTCACCATCGCCGGCACTGACCGCGGCATCGGCATCATGGAACTGGCGGAGCGGCTGCGCACCGCGGGCGATCTGCCGGGCGACCTGCCCCGTACGCTCGACGTCTCACACGCCGAGCAGTACGAGGACTCGGCCTTCCCCAATGGCTGCCACGTCGCCGAGGTGGAGATCGACCCGGAGACCGGCGAGACCGAGGTGGTCCGCTACGTCATGGTCAACGACTTCGGCGTGATCGTGAATCCGCTGCTGGTCGAGGGGCAGGCGCATGGCGGCATCGTGCAGGGCATCGGCCAGGCGCTGACCGAGCTGACCGCCTATGACACCGAGGGCCAGATCCTCACCGGCTCCTTCATGGACTACGGCCTGCCGCGCGCCGTCCATGCGCCCAGCTTCGAGTTCCACAGCCACCCCGTGCCGGCGCGCACCAACGCGCTCGGCGCCAAGGGCTGTGGCGAGGCGGGCTGCGCGGGCTCGCTGCCGGCGGTGATGAACGCGGTGGTGGACGCCCTTTCAGAGCTGGGCATCCAGCACATCGATATGCCGGCGACGCCCACCAAGATCTGGCAGGCGATCCAGGAGCGGGGCGGCGTTCCCGCCGCCTGAAGCCCGGGGCATGGGGCGGCGGGAACGCCGCCTTACGCTGCGCCGGGCGGCAGCATCTCGGCCGCCGCCTGGTTGAAGGCCTCGGCCGCCTCGAAGGCGACCCAGTGGCCGGCGCCAGGGATGGCGCGGCAACGCGCATCGGGTCGGATGCCGCGGATCAGCTCGAAGCGCGACTCCAGTTGCGGCCAGGCGATGGCGTCCCGCTCACCATAGATGACGTTCAGTGGCGCGGTGACACCCGGCAGCGAGTCGCGCAGCCAGGTCGCCGGCATGAAGCTGCGCGAGTTGATCCGCGTGTGGTCGCTGTTCCAGCTCTGGATGGCGAGCGCGGTGGTGTCGATCCGGGCGGGATCGGCCAGCATCAGCCGCGCGAGGTTGGTCCGGTGGGCGGCAAGGCGCTCCTCGCCCTGCTTATCGCGGATCTTCTCCAGCACCACCGGCGGACGCGGCAGGCCAAGGCCGCCCGCGCCCACCAGGGTCAGCGAGCGCAGGTCGCGGTCGCGCAGCGCCGCCAGCCCGCCGGAGAGCACCGCGCCGAAGGAAAAGCCCATCAGGTCGAAACGCGTGCCGGGTCCGAGCAGCGCATCGAGCCCGGCGGAAAGGACGGCGGTGACCGCCTGAGGCGTCGTTGGCGTCGGCGGCAGGGCGGAATCGCCGAGGCCGGGCAGGTCCGCCGCCAGCACCAGCCTGTTGCGCGCCAGCGCGTCGATATTGCGCGCCCAGTGGCGCCAGGAGCCCGCGCCGCCATGCAGCAACACCAGCGGCGGCCCCTCCCCCCACAGACGCCAGACCATGTTGCCCTCGCCGCAGGGCGTCTCCGCGCGGCGGGATTCTGCCTCCAGGCGTGCCACAAGGGGGGGAACCTCATCCGCCGCCCCGTTCCAGCTTGAGGCGAGCCTCATCTCATCCCGGTTCAAACATGCCTCCTTCCGGCGGCCGCCAGTGGGCCGCACACGGCGCAGTCTAGGCCGATCCGGGCAGATGGGGAGGCCGCCGCCCTGACCTTGGATGGACGGCCTAGGCGGCCGTCCGTGCAGCCGCAGGGCGAAGGCTTTCATTCGCCGCCGGCCCGGCCGCCGGCAAGGGGCGCGGCCGGCCGAAGAGATAGCCCTGCACCTCGGTGCAGTTCTCCGCGCGCAGGATGGCGTACTGCTCCTCTGTCTCCACACCCTCGGCCAGCACGGAGACCTCCAGGCTGCGGCCCAGCGCCAGCACGGCGCGCATCAGCGCCTTGGCCTTTGGACTCTGCTCGATCTCCAGCATGAAGCTGCGGTCGAGCTTGATCTTGTCGAAGGGGAAGGTGCGCAGCGTGTCGAGCGAGGAGTAGCCGGTGCCGAAATCGTCGATGGCGATGGTGACGCCGAGGGCCTTGATCTCCTCCAGCAGCCGCAGGGCGCGCAGCTTGTCGGCCATCAGCGTGCTCTCGGTGATCTCCAGTTCCAGTCGTTCCGGGGGAAGGCCGCTCTCCGCCAGCACCTCGCGCACCAGTCCCGTCAGGTTGCCGTGCGCCAGCTGCATGGGCGAGACGTTCACCGCCACCTTCTGCGGCACCGACCAGGCGGCCACCTCGGCACAGACCTGCCGCAGCACCCATTCGCCCAGGCGCAGGATGGCACCGCATTCCTCCGCCACCGGGATGAACTCGGCCGGGGAGACGAAGCCCCGCTCCGGATGTCGCCAGCGCAGCAGCGCCTCCTGCCCAACGACCTGCCCGCCGGCGATGGCCCGCTGCTCCTGATAGTAGATCTCGAACTGCGAGGTGCGCGGATCGGCCAGCGTTTCCAGCGCCTCCCACAGGTCGTGCGCCATGGCACGCCGTGCGCGCGCCGCCTCGTCCATCGAAGGCTCGTAGAAGCACACATCCATCTCGCGCAGCGTCTTGGCGCGATACATGGCGAGATCGGCGTTGTTCAGCAGCACCTCGCGTGTGGTGCCGTCGCGCGGAAAGAGGGCGATGCCGATGCTGGCCTCGGCCGGCAGCTCCATGTCCTCCACCGTCAGCGGCTCCCGCAGGGCCTCGCGCAGCCGGCGGGCGAGATCCGCCATGGCCTCCGGCCCGGCCAGCGGCGCGGCGATGATGAACTCGTCACCGCCCACCCGGCCCGCCAGCTCGCCCTGACGCACCGCGCCGGCCAGGCGCTCGGCCAGGGCGCGCAACACGGCGTCGCCCATCGCATGGCCATGGCGGTCGTTGATCTCCTTGAAGCGGTTCAGGTCGAGCGCGACAACCGCCAGCTCACCCCTCTCCTGCCCGCAGGCGGCGAGCATGCGGTCCAGCTCTTCCTGGAGATGCGCACGGTTGGGCAGGCCGGTCAGCATGTCATGCCGCGCCATGTGCGCGATGCGGCTGCGGGCGCGATATTGCTCGCTGACATCGGTGATGGTCATCACCCAGCCGCCTTCCGCCGTGCGGCGATGGGCGAAGGAAAGCCGCTGCTCGGCGCCGAAGGATTCGACCAGCGTCACGCTGGGCTGCGCGAGCAGGGCAGCGGCATGGGCAGCAGCGATGCGCTGCGCCTCGGCCAACTGCGCTTCGGCCGTCTCCTCGGGCAGCAGCCTGGCGCAGATGGCCGCGATGATGCAGGTGAAGCTGGGCTCCTTCCCCTCCGATGCCCGCCCAGGCTGCGCCGCATCCGGGAAGGCCTCGCGCAGCCGCTCATTGCAGAGCAGAAGCCGCCCCTCTGCGTCGAACAGGCAAAGCGCCTGCGACATGCTTGAGAGCGCCAGCTCCAGCTTCGTACTGATGTCGGCGATGCGCTCGCGATCCTCCTTCTGACGGGAGCGGTCGCGGGTGATCTTGGCGAAGCCGATCAGGCGACCCTCCTCGTAGAGCGGATCGATCACGACATGCGCCCAGAAGCGGGTGCCGTCCTTGCGCAGCCGCCAGCCTTCCTTCTCGAACTTCCCTTCCGACAGGGCGGCGGCCAGCGCCCGCAGCGGCTCGCCGGAGGCGCGGTCCTCCTCGGTGTAGAAGGTGGAGAAGTGCCGGCCGACGATTTCGTCGGCCGTGTAACCCTTGAAGCGCTGCGCGCCGGCATTCCAGTTCGTGACCCGCCCCTCCGGGTCCAGCATGTAGATGGCGTAGTCGGCAATGCCTTCGACCAGCACGCGGAAGCGGCGCTCGCTCTCGCGCGCCTCATGTTCAACCTCGCGCTGCTCGGTGCGGTCGCGGGTGATCTTGGCGAAACCGATCAGGCGGCCTTCCTCATAGAGTGGATCGATTACCACATGCGCCCAGAAGCGGGTGCCGTCCTTGCGCAGCCGCCAGCCTTCCTTCTCGAACTTCCCTTCCGACAGGGCGGTGGCCAGCGCCCGCAGCGGCTCGCCGGAGGCGCGGTCCTGCTCGGTATAGAAGGTGGAGAAGTGCCGGCCGACGATTTCGTCGGCCGTGTAACCCTTGAAGCGCTGCGCGCCGGCATTCCAGCTGGCGACCCGCCCCTCCGGGTCCAGCATGTAGATGGCATAGTCGTTGATGGCATGGACCAGGCGACGGTAGTCCTCGTCGCGCGCCATGCCCATCCAGGAGGTTGCCTGCATCATCCACCCAGCCCGCTTGTTTCACCGCAGGGATCCGGCGCTGCCCAGCCAGGAGAGCGGAGCCAGGCACTCCCCTGCGGAGCAGTGGCAGCCTCAAGGCCCCCACTGAGCCGCTTCGCATATAGCTCCCGACGGGCGAAGAATAAAGACAATCATCAACTTATAAGTGTCATATCCGGACCCCCTCCGACCTTCTCCGCACCTGCGCCGTGCCTCTTCCCGAAGCGAAGAAAACCTCACCGGGTGGAAGCGGCAAAAGCCGGGGGCGGCAGCCGCCGGAGGGGCCATGCCGCTATACCCCGGAAAGGCGATCCGTCACCCTCAGGTGGCGCTGGCCCGGCAGGAGAGTGACAGGACGTCGAACGGCGAAATGATGGAGCCGGATTTCATCAATCTCATCCGGAACATCCAAGAGAGCCGAAGCGTTAACTTTTGGGGTCACAAGAAGACCCGCCTACGCCGGCGGGTCAGCCGACGCATGGCGGAGATCGGCAGCAAAAGCTTCGCCGCCTATCACGCGCGGCTTGAAGCGGACCCGAACAAGTTCAATGAACTGTTCGGCACTCCCCGATCAAGGTCACTTCCTTCTTCCGCTATCCCGAAGCACCGCAACTTCCGCAAGCTTTCGCAGGAGTGGCGCCGCGGCCTAGGCGACAGCCTGGCTTTCGCGCCCTTCTGACAACAGAACCTTCGGCACACACCAGACTGATCGAGTCCATCATCGACTTCTGCATCTCCTGCCGTCCGGCGGATCTGCGCAGCAAGATCGAGGAGGTGGAGCGCACCGGCCGCAGCATGCGCACCGAGCACCAGGAATATCGCCGCCCTCCGGCCGGCCCGCTTCATCTGTCCATCAACATCACGCCGCTCTTCTGGCAGGAAGATGTCCAGTTCGCGACGCTGCTCGGCTTCTCCGACACCCCGCGCCTCCACCAGCTTGAGCGGGGACTGGAGGCGGCGCAGGGAAGTCTGGCGACAACAATTGAGGAACGCCGGAGACAGTCCCAGGAATCCACCGACCACCGGCGCTATGCCGAGTCCGTTTTGCGCAGCATCGATGCCCGCATCATAGTCATGGACCACAACATCCGGCTGCGCTTCGGGAACGGGTGGAACGAGAATGCCTGGAGCCTGCGGAGCGAGGAGGTGCTCGGCGCTGACCTCCAGGTGTGCGATATCGGCCTTCCCGCCCTGCGCCTGCGGAAGCATCGGCAGGCGGCCCAATCCGGCGCGGTGGGGCCGCGCGAGCTGAAGGTGGAGGGCATCGATCAGCGCGACCGCGGCATCCGCTGTCGTGTGCGCCTGTTTCCCCTGTTTTACGATGGTATGAGGAGGCCAGTTTTCTCGATCCAGAGACGTTCCGCTCTACCCTGGTCAACAAAGGGGCGGAGACGAGGCTTGGCTGCACGACGAACCAGCTTCTGCCGATGACCCTGCCGGAGATGATGCCCGATATTCCGCCAGCGACGCTGCACGCGCGCGTGCAGCCGTTGCTGAACGGTCCGCAGCCCGCCGAGATCCGCTTGCAGTACTTTGGCCAGGAGCACCCGCCGATGCCGCCCGCGCCGGGGCAGGACATCGCTGAACGGCGGCAGCGCGGCCCGGCGGCCTGGAGCAGGTCCCGGTCAGGTGGAAGCCCCCGCGCTGAGGATGCTCGCCAAAGCGGCAAGCGGAAGTCGCGGGGGATGAATCCGGAGCGGCGGAGCGGGCCAGCGGATCGGCAGCCGGCTGCGTCCGGTTCTCCCGCGGCCCGCGTCGGACCATCATACGATCTTGCGGCGCCAGCAGCAGATGACGGCCGGAGGGCGCGACATAGATCCCGGCACGCTGGATCATATCGCCTTCGAGGGGGTGAGAAGCTTTCAGCGGTTCCGCACGTGACGGCAGCTCGGGGAGCAGGCTTCTAGAATTCGGGATCATGTGCTGCATCACCAAGAGCGTGGCCGGAAAGTCAGCGGGCAGCTCACGACACAACTCCTTCAGCGCTTCGATGCCGCCGGCCGAAGCTCCGACCACGATGATGTCGTGTCTGAAGGACAACTCTCCCGCCGCACCAATTCGTTACTTCATCATAAAGACTTACGGTCCGTGCATGTTGCTAACCTGGTCCGCGTCTGAAGGTTACGTACGGTACGCCTTCCCACTTGGCGCCAGGAAGCACTTCAATGAGCGAGAGCGGACAGGAATATCCGGCGCGGGGAGGTGACCCAAGGCAACAGAGCCAGATCAGGCACCTGGAAGACGAGAACGAACAGCTCCGCGTGGGCTTTGAGGCCCTTGGCGAAGAAGCGAAAGCCTTGGCCGAGGAACGTGAGGAGGCCAAGCGGAAGCTGGAGCAGCGGACCATGCAGCTACGCCGGACAAAGGCGAAGCTCGCGGAGTACACGAACAGCCTCAATGAACTCCGCAGCAAGCTCAGCCTGCACACCGCCGATCTGCGCGACGCAGTGCTCACGCCGTCGAAGAACGCCGCCACCATGGAGGAGTTGCACGCCGCTCTTGAGGAGACGCAGGTTCTTGCCGAGAAGCTTGAGGATACCAACGCGGCGCTGAGCCTGGCCAACCAGGAACAGGACCAGCGCGTCGCCACTCGCACCGCCGCGCTCGCGGCCGCCAATGATGCGCTGCGGAGGAGCGAGGAGCACTTGCACCTGGCCCTTGCCTTTGCTGATGCCGGCACATGGGAGTTGCAGACGGCTGGCGATCCGGCGATCTGGTCGAGGGAATGGTGCGTGCTCCACGGGGTGAACCCCGAAACGACCGCGCCGCACCTGAAAGTCTGGACCGATTGCATCCATCCCGATGACCGGCCAGCGGTTGAAGCCGCGCTCATGCGGTGCTTCCGAGAAGGGTGGCAGGATTTTAGCGTCGAGTACCGGCTGCGGCATCCGCAGAGCGGCGAGCGGTGGCTGGCAGGACGTGGCCGTCTCTTGCACGACGAGCACGGCAATCCGGCGAAGCTAATGGGCATGACCTCCGACATCACGCAGCGCAAGGCGGCGGAGCTGGTGCTGGCCGGTCGCAACACCCAGCTCGAACAGCAGGTCGAGGCCGCTGTGGCGGCGCGGCAGGCCGCGCAGATGCAGCTGTTCCAGACGATGAAGATGGAGGCGCTGGGGCAGCTCACCGGGGGCGTTGCGCACGACTTCAACAACGTCCTGGCGGTCCTGATCAGTGGCATGACGCTCCTCCTGCGCACTGAGTCGGAGGATCGGCGCGGCAACCTGCTCCAGAGCATGATGCAGGCCGCGCGGCGCGGTGCCAGCCTGACCCGGCGCCTGCTCAGCTTCGCCCGCCGCCAGCCACTGCAGTCTGAGCCGCTGGAGGTTGAACCCTGGTTGCAGGAGATGAACGACCTGGCAGCGCCGGTCCTGCGCGCCGGCATCCGCCTGAGAACCGAGACGGTAGGCGATGTCGGCCCCGTTCTGGTGGACAGGAACGAGCTGGAGCTGGCGATCATCAATGTCCTCGTCAACGCGCGCGATGCCATGCCGCAGGACGGCACGGTGACGCTCTCCGCCCGGAAGGTGCATCTGCGGGCCGGCAGCGATCCTGACAGGCTGGAAGGCGACTTCGTCGTGCTGAGCGTGCGGGATGAGGGACACGGCGTGCCGCCGGAGCTGCTGCCGCGTATCTTCGAGCCGTTTTTCACGACCAAGTCTCTCGGCAAGGGGACGGGGCTTGGCCTGCCGCAGGTCTATGGCTTCGCGCAGCAGTCCGGCGGCACGGTGCGCGTTGCCAGTGAGGTCGGGAAGGGCACCGAGGTCAGCCTCCTCCTGCCCTGCGCGCAAGGCACGGCCCCGTCTCCGGCGACCGCGCCGTTGGAGGCGCAGGCCGCCAGCCCGCTGGATCAGCCGCTGAAGATCCTGCTGGTGGCGGATGACAAGCCGGTCGCCAAGATGACGTGCGAGATGCTCAAGGCACTCGGCCACACCGTGCGGTGCGTCGGCAATGCCGAGGAGGCGCTGCGTACCTTGGATGAGGCCAGCTTCGACTTCCTGCTGACGGATGTGATGCTCGGGGGCGGGCCGGATGGCATCGAACTCGCGGTGACGGTGAGCCGCCTCTGGCCCAACCTGCCACTCCTACTCGCCAGCGGCTACGGCGGAATGCCCGAGCGCCTTGCCGCCGCGAGGCTTCCGCTGCTGCGTAAGCCCTTCGGCGGGGAGGATCTCCGGCAGGCCATTCGCGCGGTCTGCACGCGTGCCGGGCGCCTTCCCTCCCCGCGGCCCGGCAAGGCTGCGCGATCCGAGATCCCGGGAAGGATGAACGGCACGGGCGGGCCGTAGCCCGGCCAGGGGCGCCGCGCGGGTTTGCTACGCCCCTCCGCGCCCCAGATCGGCCCCGACGAAGGCGCCGGTCCGCTCATAGTGCTGCGCCAGCAGCGTGGCCGCCTTCTCCGCATTGCGGTCCAGCGTGGCCCGCGCGATCGCGGCGTGTTCCGCGGCCACGTCGCGGCCGGGATAGGCCAGGGTGTTGGACAGCGCACGGTATCGCCGCGCTTCCTCCCGCAGCCGGTCGCAGAAGGCCAGCAAGGGAGGCGCCCCACAGGCGGCGAGCAGCGCCTGGTGGAAGCGGAGATGGCAGGCCTCCCATTCCGGGTTGGCCACGAAGCGGTGCGGATCGAGCGAGCGGGCGGCGCGGTTCAGCCGGTGCTCGGCCAGGAGCAGCGCTTCCTCCCAGGCAGCGTCGCCGCGCCGGATGGATTCCCGCAGCGCCGCGCATTCGACCAGCACACGGCTGCGGATCAGCCCGTCGAGCTGGGCCGGTGCGGCCGCCGCCACACGGAAGCCGCGATGCTCCAGCCGCTCCGCCAGCCCCTCCGCGGCCAGCTTGGAAAGCGCCTCCCGCATCGGCGAGGCGCCCGCGCCGTAGCTCTCGGCGAGGTCGCGCAGCTTGAGCTTCTGCCCGGGCGGCAGCCGGCCAGAGAGGATATCCTCCCGCAGCCGCCGGTGCACGGCGGTGGCGAGGGTCGGGTCACGGGCGTCGGAGAAGGAGGCCGTCTGAGACATGGCGGCGCCATCATCGGCCGCCGGCCGAAGCCGCACAAGGCTTTGCGGAAATCCGCCTTGACGCACATGAAATTTCGATAAAACCTCGAAGCAAGACCTTTGGAGGAAACGGCGCGTGCGCCTGATCGCGTTTGAGCATGAGGGCCGCGCGGCTCTCGGCGCCCGTCTGGGCGAGGATGTCGTGGCTCTGGCCGATGTGGTGCCGGGCCTGCCGCAGGACCCTACCCAGGCCCTGGCCGCGCTCGGCCTGCCGGAGGCCGCCCCGGCCCTGGCGGCGAAGCTGGCGGGCGCGCCGCGCCGGCCGCTGAAGAGCGTGACGCTGCTCCCGGCGGTGCCGCGCCCGGGCAAGGTGATCTGCATCGGCCTGAACTATGCGCTGCACGCCAAGGAGGGGAACAACCCGATCCCCGAATACCCGGCGGTGTTCTTCCGCGGCCCCACCTCGCTGGCCGCCCATGGCCAAGCGCTGCTCCGCCCGAAGGTTTCCGACAAGTTCGACTACGAGGCCGAGCTGGCCATCGTGATCGGCCAGCGGGCGCGGCACCTGACGGAGGCCAACGCCCTCGCCTGCGTCGCCGGCTATACCTGCATGAACGAGGGTTCCATCCGCGACTACCAGCGCAAGTCGGCGCAGTGGACGATGGGCAAGAACTTCGACCGCACCGGCGGCCTCGGCCCCGAGATCGTCACGCCGGACGAGCTGCCGCAGGGTCCGAACGCGCTGCGCATCAGTTCCCGCCTGAACGGCGAGACGATGCAGGACAGCCACACCTCGGACATGATCTTCTCCGTCCCGCGCATCCTCGCCATCCTCTCCGAGGTGATGACGCTGGAGCCGGGCGACGTGATCGCCACCGGCACGCCGAGCGGCGTCGGCTATGCGCGGAAGCCGCCGGTCTTCATGAAGGGCGGCGACACGGTCGAGATCGAGATCGAGGGCATCGGCACCCTGGTCAACACCGTCGAGAACGAGGCCTGAGGCGATGCGCGGCGCGGCGGCAGGCAGCGGGCTGCTTCGCCTCCGGGGCCGCGCCCTTCCCTCGCCCGCTGGGGAGTCCGGCGGGCCATGACCATGGCGCCCCGCGTCACCCTGTCCTTCGACAACGGCCCCGAGCCGGAGGTGACGCCGGGCGTGCTGGACGTCCTGCGCGCGCGCGGGCTGCGCGCCACTTTCTTCGTCCTCGGCCACAAGCTGGCGGCGCATCGCGCGATGGCCGAGCGCGCCCATGCCGAGGGGCACTGGATCGGCAACCACAGCTGGAGCCATTCCGGGCCACTGGGCGAACGGCCCGGTGAGGACGCGGAGGCGGAAATCCTCCGCACGCAGGACCTCATCGGCGACCTCGCGCATCCGGACCGGTTGTTCCGCCCGCAGGGCGGCGGCGGTGCGCTCGGCCCGCATCTGCTGAGCGGCGCCGCGCTCGATCTGCTGGTGCGCGGCCGCTTCACCTGCGTGCTCTGGAACGCCGTGCCCGGCGACTTCCGCGACCCGGAAGGCTGGGTGGAGCGCGCGCTGGACCTCTGCCGCGGCCCCGCCCCCGTGGCGCTGGTGCTGCACGACCTGCCGAACGGCGCCATGCGCCATCTCGACCGCTTCCTCGGGCACCTCGCTGACCGGGGCGCCCATTTCGAACAGGATTTTCCGCCGGCCTGCCTTCCGCTGCGCAGTGGCGTCGCGACAGGACCGATCGCGGACTACGTCACCCTTGCCGCGGGAGCCTCCGCATGACCAACGCCTCGCGCCGCGCTCTGCTGGCGTTCCTTGCCGCCGTGCCGCTGGCCCGCCGCGCCCTCGCCCAGGGGCAGGGCGCCGCCTGGCCCGACCGGCCGATCCGCCTCGTCGTTCCTTTCGGCGCCGGCACCACCACGGACGCGCTCGGCCGTATCCTGGCGGATGCACTTGCCAAGGAAGCCGGACAGCCTGTCGTGGTGGAGAACCGCGCCGGGGCCGGCGGCAATGTCGGCGCGCAGGCCGTCGCGCAGGCGCCGGGCGATGGCTACACGCTGCTTCTCGGCACCAACGGCACGCACGGCATCAACAGCAGCCTGTTTCCCAATCTCGGCTTCGATGCGGTGAAGGACTTCACTCCCATCGTGCCCTTCGTCACCACGCCGACCGTGCTGGGCGTGCCGGCCTCGCTCAAGGTTGGCTCCGTGGCGGAGCTGATCGCCCTGGCCAAGGCCAAGCCATTGAGCTTCGCCTCGGCCGGCAACGGGACCACCGGCCATCTCTCCCAGGCCCTGCTGAACCTGCGGGAAAACCTGGAGACGCAGCACATCCCCTACCGCAACGCCAGCCAGGCGATCACCGACCTGATCGCCGGGCGGGTGGACGCGATGTTCTACCACCCGCTCGGCCTCAAGCCGCATCTGGAGGCCGGCACGGTAAAGGCGCTGGCCGTCACCTCGGGGAAGCGCGTCACCATCCTGCCCGACGTGCCGACCATGCAGGAGGCGGGGGTGAAAGACTTCGTGGTGGAGGGGCGCTGGTCGCTCTACGGTCCGGCTGGGATGCCGGAGCCCATCGTCACCCGCCTGAACCGCGCCACCAACGCGCTCCTGGCCGATCCCGCCGCGCTGGCCAACCTGCGCATGCAGGGCGTGGAGCCGGTGGGCGGCTCGCCGGAACAGCTCGCGGCGATGACGCGGGACGAGATCGCCAAGTGGCGCCCGGTGATCGCCGCCGCCAATATCCGGCCGGACTAGGGACGCCCACGCGCCTTGCCATGACGCTCGACCGAGGGCCGGCCCGCGAGATGCCGCCCCGGATGGAGGACACAGGAAATGGCTGACCTGGACCAGAACACCGTCACGGATGCCGTGATCGCGCAGATGGCGTCCACCGCCGACCCGCGCCTGCGGGAGGTGATGGAAAGCCTCGTCCGGCACCTGCACGGCTTCGCCCGCGAGGTGAAGCTCACCCCCACCGAGTGGCTCGCCGCCATCGGGTTCCTCACCCGCGTGGGCCAGAACTGCACGCCAATCCGGCAGGAGTTCATCCTGCTCTCGGACACGCTCGGCCTCTCGCGCCTGGTGAACCTGATGGACGACAGCGCGAACCGGGTGGGCGACGCCACTGAGACCAGCCTGCTCGGCCCCTTCTATCGCGAAGCCTCGCCGCAATACGGCTATGGCGAGAGCATCGCCGCCCATGCCAAGGGGCCGGAGATGATGCTCTTCGGCCGCGTGCTGAACGAGGCCGGCGAAGGCGTACCCGACGCCATCGTCGAGGTCTGGCAGACCGACGCCGACGGCGCCTACGACCTGCAGACCAACGACCCCGGCGTGATGGACATGCGCGGCCAGTTCCGCACCGATGCCGAGGGCCGCTATGCCATCCGCACGCTGATCCCGCTCGGCTATTCCATCCCGATGGACGGGCCGGTGGGCGAATTGGTGCGTCAGCAGGGCCGGCACGGCTTCCGCCCGGCGCATATCCACATGCTGATCGGCGCCGAGGGCTACCGCGAGCTGGTGACGGCCCTTTATCTCGGCGACGACGCGCATATCGATTCCGATACCGTCTTCGGCGTTTCGGAATCCCTCATCGTGCGGCCGCAGCCGGGCCTCGACGGCTCGCCCGCGCCGGAACTGCCGAGCGTGCGCTACGACTTCCGCATCGCGCGCCGCGCGCCGCACGACACTTCCGCCCGCGTGGGCGCCGATCCCTCGAAAGTCGCCGCGCAGTAGCACGCCACCCGATTTGTCACGCGAGCCACGGGCAAAGAAACCGGGCCGCAGGAGGAGGCTTCCATGAAGGACTTCAGCAGGCGGGATCTCGGCCGGCTTGCCCTGGCAGCGGGCGCAGCTGCCACCGTGCCGGCCACCGCGCGCGCGCAGGCGGCGCCTTCGGGAGCGCCGATCCGCATCGGCTATTCCATGTCCCTCTCGGGCGGGCTGGCCGGCAACGGGCGCCCTGCCCTGCTGGCCCATCGCATCTGGGCGGAGGAAGTCAATGCCCGGGGCGGGCTGCTCGGCCGCCCCGTCGAGCTGGTGCATTACGACGACCAGAGCACCGGCGCGCAGGTGCCGGGCATCTACACCAAGCTGATCGACGTGGACAAAGTGGACCTCGTCGTCTCCGGCTATGCCACCGCCATCATTGCGCCGGCCATGCCCGTGGTGATGCAGCGGAACATGACTTTCGTGTCGCTCTTCGGCACCGGCGTGAACAGCGACTTCAAGTACGACCGCTACTTCTCGATCAATCCCGCCGGCTCCAACGTCAAGGAGACCTTCGCCAAGGGCTTCCTCGACATCGCTATGGCGATGGACCCGAAGCCGCGCAGCATCGCGCTGGTGAACCTCGACAGCGATTTCCACCAGCGCACCGCCGAGAGCGCCCGCTACCTCGCCAAGCAGCACGGACTGCGCATTGTTTATGACCGCGCCTATCCGCCGAGCACGGTGGACTTCACCCCGATCCTGCGCTCCGTGCAGGCGGCGCGGCCGGACATCGTCTTCGTCGGCTCCTATCCGCCGGATACCGCGGGGATGCTGCGCGCGGCGAGCGAGTTGCGGGTGAACTTCCAGATGTTCGGCGGCCCGATGATCGGACCGCACATCACCGCGCAAAAGCTGCAGCTCGGCCCGATCCTGAACAACCTGGTGGTCTGGGACGTCTACGCACCGGAGCCGACGCTGCAGTTCCCCGGCACCCAGGCGCTGATCGAGCGCTACCAGCCGCTGGCCGCCAAGGAAGGCGCCGACGCGCTCGGCCACTATGTGCCGCCCCTGGCCTATACGCAGATGCAGGTGCTGGAACAGGCGGTGAAGCGCGTCGGCAGCCTCGACCAGGCGGCGCTGGCGGCCGACATGCACAAGAACCAGTTCGACACCGTCATCGGCCCGCTGAAGTTCGACGAACTGGGCGAGTGGACGGAGGAGCGGAACCTCTACACCCAGTACCAGGGCGTGCAGGGCAACGGCATCGAGCAGTTCCGCAAGGCCGGCACGCAGGTCATCCTCTATCCGCCGCGCTACAAATCGGGCGAGCTGCGCAAGCCCTATACGGCGGGCGCCTGATGGACCCCGACCTCGCCCTCCTCCTGAACGGGATCGTCTCGGGCCTGTTGCTCGGCGGCCTCTATGCCGCGGCCGCGGCGGGCCTCTCCGTCTCCTTCGGCATGCTGGACGTGGTCAACATCGCCCATCCCGCCTTCATGGTGCTCGGCGCGCTGCTCGTCGCCCTGCTCTGGAGCGCCACGGGGCTCGACCCGCTGCTGCTCTCCCTGCTGCTGACGCCCGCCTTCTGGCTGCTCGGCGCGGCGGTCTATGGCGTCTACCACCACTTCTTCGAGCGGCGCGGCGACGAGGCCATCCAGGGCCTCGCCTTCTTCTTCGGCGTGATGTTCCTGATCGAGGTCGGGCTGGTGCTCGCCGTCGGGCCAGAGCAGCACTTCGCCGACGCCGCCTATGCCGCCACGACCTGGCGCCTGGGCGAGATCGACCTGCCGCTGCGCATGCTGGTGCCGGCGGCGGTGGCGCTGGCGGCGATCGGCGGGCTGGCGCTGTTCCTGCGCCGCAGCTTCACCGGCAGGGCCATCGCCGCCGTGGCGCAGGACCGCGAGGCGCTGCGGCTGCTGGCGATCAACCCGGTGCGCATCAAGCGCCTCGCCTTCGGCATTTCCGTCGCGCTCGCCGCGCTGGCGGGCGGCGCGCTGGTGGTGGTGCAGCCGGTGGATGCCTGGTCAGGCCATGTCTTCATCGGCCGGGTCTTCGCCATCGTCATCATGGGCGGGCTGGCCTCGCTCGGCGGCTGTGTGCTGGCGGCGCTCGCCTTCGGCGTGGTGGAGAACGTGACGGCCACCTTCTACGGCCCCTCCTGGTCGCCCGCCGTGGCCTTCGGCTGCCTGCTGCTGGTGCTGGCCATCCGGCCGCAGGGCCTATTCGGGCGGGCGGCATGAGCGGCGCGACGCTCTCCGCCCTGCCGGCAGCGCCACCGCGCCGTCTCGGCCATGCCGGCTTCTGGCTGGCCACCGCCGTGGCGGCCCTGCTGCTGATCCTGGCGCTGCGCGGCCTCGGCAGCGAATACGCCTATTTCGCCGCCACCTTCGTGCTGCAATACGTCGTGCTCGCCACCGCCTGGAACATCCTGGGCGGCTATGCGGGCTATGTGAACTTCGGCGCCGCCGCCTTCTTCGCCGCCGGCGCCTACACCACCGTGGCCATAGGCAAGGCGCTGGGCCTCGGGCTGCTGCCCTGCATCGGCTTCGCGGCGGTGGTGGGCGGTGCGCTGGGCCTCGGCACCGGCGTGCTGACGCTGCGGCTACGCGGCGCCTATTTCGCCATCGCCACGCTCTGCCTCGCCGTGGTGCTGCAGACCCTGGTGGTGAACTGGAGCTATGTCGGCGGCTCGCGCGGCGCCTATGTGCTGCGCCCGCGCGAGGTGCCCTTTGGCTTCGACAGCTACAGCGGCTTCCTCTGCGCCGTGTTGGTGGTGCTGGCGGCGGCTTCCGTCGCCGTCGCGCGGACCATCGAGAAGTCCCGCTTCGGCCTTGGCCTCGCCGCGCTGCGCGACGACGAGGCGGCGGCGGAAGCGGCCGGCGTGCCGACGCTGCGCCTCAAGCTGGTGGCAACCACGATCAGCGGCGCCATGATGGCGGTGGCCGGCGCCCCCCTGCCCTATCTCGGTTCCTATGTCGAGCCGAACTCGGCCTTCGGCCTCGCCTATGCGGTGAACGCCATCGCCATGCCGCTGATCGGCGGCACCGCGAGCTGGGCGGGGCCGCTGATCGGCGCCGTGCTGCTCGCCTCGCTGCAACAGGCCGCGACGGTGACAATCTCCTCCGCCGCCAACCTGCTGATCGTCGGCGGCGTGCTGGTGGTCTTCGTCTGCGTGGCGCCGCACGGCATCATCGGCCTGTTCCGGGGGCGGCGATGAGCCCGATGGGAAGCGAAGTCGTCCTCCGCGCTGAAGGCGTGGGCAAGCGCTTCGGTGGCTTCACCGCCCTTTCCGGCGTGGACCTGGAAGTTCGCGCGGGCGAGCGGCTGGGGCTGATCGGGCCAAACGGCTCGGGCAAGAGCACCTTCACAAATTGCCTCGCCGGCGCCTTTGCCAGTCATGACGGCGCCTTCACCTTCAAGGGCCAGCGCCTCGCCGGGCTGAAGCCGCATGAGCGCGCCCGGCGCGGGCTGGCGCGCACCTTCCAGCTTCCCCGCCCCTTCCGCGGCCTGACGGTGATCGAGAACGTCCGCGTCCCCCTCGCCTATGCCGGGCGCGAGGCCGCCACCGAAGCGCGGGCGATGGAGTGCCTGGAAGCCGTGGAATTGGCGGGCAAGGCGCACCGGATGCCGAGGGAACTGACCCAGGTGGAGCTGCGCCGGCTGGAACTCGCCCGCGCAACCGCCCTGCGGCCGGAGCTGCTGATCGCCGACGAAGCCATGGCCGGCCTCTCCCACGCCGAGGTGGACCAGATCCTCGCATTGCTCTTCCGGCTGAACGCCGCCGGCACCACCATCATCATGATCGAGCATGTCATGCGCGCGGTGACGGAATTCTCCCAGCGCCTCGCGGTGCTGGTGGCGGGGCGCAAGGTGGCGGATGGCGAGCCCCGCGCCGTGCTCGCCCTGCCCGAGGTGGAGGAGGCCTATCTTGGCCGCTAGCCTGCGCATCGAGGATCTGGACGCCGGCTATGGCGCGGTGCGGGCGCTGGATGGCGTCTCGCTCGCCGTGGCCCCGGGCGAGACCGTCGCCCTGCTCGGCACCAACGGCAATGGCAAGACGACGCTGATGCGCTGCATTCTCGGCCTGCTGCGGCCGACGCGCGGGCGCATCCTCGCCACCATCGACGGGCAGTCGGTGGAGCTGGTGGGCCGCTCGCCGGAGGAGATCGTCGATCTCGGCATCGCCATCGTGCCGGAAGGGCGGCGGCTCTTCCCGCGCCTCTCCGTGGAGGAGAACCTGCTGCTCGGCGCCTATCGCCGCACCGCCCGCGCCGCCCTCCGGCGCAACCTGGACTTCTGTTACGACGCCTTCCCGCGCCTGAAGGAGCGCCGCTCCCAGCCGGTGGGCAGCATGAGCGGCGGCGAGCAACAGATGGTGGCGCTCGGCCGCGCGGTGATGTGCGCGCCGAAGATGCTGCTGGTGGACGAGCCTTCGGTGGGCCTCGCGCCGATCCTCGTCGCCCGCACTATCGAGAAGATCGGCGAACTGAAGGAGCGGCTTGGCTTGACCGTGCTGATGGCCGAGCAGAACTTCCACCAGGCCATCCGCATCGCGGATCGCGGCTACGTGCTGGTGCACGGGCAGGTCGCCTTCCAGGGCGACTCCCCGGCGGCACTGGGCGACAGCGAGCTGGTCCGCAAATTCTATCTCGGCCTGTGACAGGGAGGCGGTGAGCGATGAGCACGCTGCAAGGCTGGAAACTGGGCTGGATCGGCGTCGGGCGGATGGGAACGCCGCTCTGTCGCCGCCTGCTGGAGGCAGGGGCGGAGGTTGTCGCGACGGATATCGACCCCACCCGCCTCGCCGCCCTGGCCGGAGAAGGGCTGCGCCCTGCCGTCACCGCGGCCGCGCTGGCGCAGGAGGCCGAAATCGTCCTCTCCATGGTGCCGAATGACGCGGCGCTGCTGGCCGCCACCCTCGGTCCGGGCGGCGTGACGGAGGAAATCCGCCCGGGACAGGTCTTCATCGATCTCAGCACCGTCTCCCCCGCCTGCTCCGCCCAGGTGGCCGAGGCCATGGCGGCGCGCGGGGTGGACTATCTGCGCTGCCCCGTCTCCGGCAGCACCAGCACGGCGGCGGCGGGTACGCTGACCCTCTTCGCCTCCGGGCCGGAGCATGCGCTGGACCGCTGCGCGCCGCTGCTCGCCGTGCTCGGCCGGGAGACGCTGCGTTGCGGCGCCGCCGAGGAGGCCCGCGCCGTCAAGCTGATGGTGAATCTTGTCGTCGCACTCACGCCGGCCGTCATCGGCGAGGCGCTGGCCTTCGGCGGGCGCCTCGGCCTTGAGTGGGAGGCGATGGTGGAGGCGCTGTCGAAGAGCGTCGTCGCCTCGCCGCTGCTGACCTACAAGGCCGCGATGCTCAAGGCGCGCGACTGGACGCCTGCCGCCGACCTCGATCTCATCGCCAAGGATCTCGACCTCGCGCTCGCCGTCGGCCAGCGGGAGGGCGCGCCCATGCCGCTTTCCGCCCTCGCCCGCCAGTTCGCCACCGCCTATCAGGCCAGCGGCGAGGGCGAACTGGACTTCTTCCGTCTCGCCACCTGGCCCGAGCGGCTGCTCGCGCCCAATCCCCGCTGAGGTATCCATGCAGGACGAGATCCGCGCGCTGGAGGCGCGGCGCTACGACGCCATGCTGCGCGGCGACACCGAAACCCTCGCCGCGCTGCTCTCCGACCGCGCCGTCTATGCCCATTCCGACGCGACGCGCGACAGCAAGGCCGAGTATCTCGCCAGCATCTCCAGCGGCGGCCTGCGGTATCTGGAAGTCGGGCACGAGACCGAGACGGTGCTCGAAGCCGGCCCGGATGCCGCCGCCGCGCTCGGCCGCATGCATGCCCGCATCATCCGCAACGGTGCGGAGAAGCGCATCGCCAGCCTCACCCTCGCCCTCTGGGCGCGCGAGGGCGGCGAATGGCGCCTCATCGCCTACCAGCCCACTGCCTTGAAGGTCTGACGCATGACGAATACCCTCCTGCCCACCACCGTCGTCGGCAGCTATCCGCAGCCGGACTGGCTGGTGGACCGCGACGTGCTGGCCAAGAACCTGGTGCCGCGCGTGCGGATGAAGCAGATGTGGCGCATCCCCGAGGAGGTCCTGGAGCAGGCGCAGGACGACGCCACGCTGATCGCCATCCGCGACATGGAGCGCGCCGGCCTCGACATCATCACCGATGGCGAGATCCGGAGGGAGAGCTATTCCAACCGCTTCGCCCTGGCGCTGGACGGCGTGGACGTGGACAACCCCGCCCGCACCATGGGGCGCGCCGGCAAGGAGACGCTGGTGCCGCGCGTGATCGGCAAGATCCGGCGCAACCGGCCGGTGGAGGTGCGGGACGTGGAGTTCCTCGTCGCCAATACCGACCGCCGCACCAAGATCACCCTGCCCGGTCCCTTCACCCTCTCGCAGCAGGCCTCGGACGAGTACTACCGGGACGAGGAAGCCATGGCGATGGACTACGCCGCCGCCGTCAACGAGGAGGCGAAGGACCTCAAGGCCGCCGGCGTGGACGTCATCCAGTTCGACGAGCCCTGGATGCAGGCCCGCCCCGAGGCCGCCGCCCGCTTCGGCGTGAAGGCGCTCAACCGCGCGCTGGAAGGGCTGGAGGGCGAGACTGTCGTGCATGTCTGCTTCGGCTACGCCGCCGTCGTGAAGGACAAGCCCTCCGGCTATTCCTTCCTCCCCCAACTCGCCGATTGCACGGCCGGCACGATCTCCATCGAGGCGGCGCAGCCGAAGCTCGACCTCGCCGTGCTCGGCGAGCTGCCGGGCAAGCGGATCATGCTCGGTGTGATCGACCTCGGCAGCGCCGAAGTGGAGACGCCTGAGATGGTCGCGGAGCGCATCCGCGCCGGGCTGAAGCGCCTGCCCGCCGAGCGGCTGGTCGTCGCGCCGGATTGCGGCATGAAGTACCTGCCCAGGCCGCGCGCCTTCGGCAAGCTGCGTGCCATGGCGGAGGGTGCCGCGATCGTACGGCGTGAGCTGGAAGGCTGAACTTCAGCGGTGGGTGGTCACGCCCACCTGTCGGCACAGGCTCAACAGCGGGCAGCGTGAGCAGAGCGGTCGCTCGCCGGTGCAGACATGCTTCCCGAAGGGCACCAGGCGCTCGTTGATCTCCACCCGGTAGCGCGCCGGCAGCACCACCTCCAGCGCCGCCTGCGTGCGCTCCGGCGTGGAGGTCGCCACGATCCCCCAGCGGTTGGTGATGCGGTGGACATGGATGTCCACCGCGATCCGCGGCTGCCCGAGTGCGACGCCCAGCGTCAGCGCCGCGATCTTCGGGCCGACGCCACGGAAGGCCGTCAGCCCCTCCGGCGTGCCCGGCACCACCCCGCCGAGTTCGTTCATGATGCGCCGTGAGAAGGCGAGGATGTCACGGGCCTTGGGTTCGGGAAAGGTGGCGCCACGCAGCAGGTGCACGAGGGTTGGTTCGTCCAGGACCGCCATCGCCTCCGGCGTGCGCGCCACCCCGAAGAGGCGAAGGCAGACAGGGATCGTCGTCTCGTCGCGGGTACGGGCGGAGATCAGGCTCGCCACCAGTTGCTCGAACAGGCTGCCGTAACCGCGGTCCCGCAGCTCGAACATGGCGGCCTTGGGAACCCCGGCCATGGCGACGCGGAGGCGGCGGAACACCTCGTCGAAGTCGAAGGGCTCCTTCAGGGGAGACGGGGCGGGTTGTGCTGCGGAGGGCATGGCGGATGAACGCTGTTCATGTCCACCGGTTCAGCCGCGCCACAGCGGAATGGCCGGAAGGCGCCTACCGCACCGAGGCGACCGCAGCGCCCCCGGCCGTTGCGGTGAGGATCGCATCCGCCAGCGCCGCCGAGAGGCATTCATAGCCGAGGTCGTTGTGATGCATCCCGTCCGCCGAGAGCACGGCTGCCGTCGGCAGTCCCGCCTGCTCCCAACGCCGCATCAGCGCGCCGCGCGAAAAGAGCGAGGCATGGTTCGCGCGCGCCAGCCGAGCAAGCGTGCTGTCAAACGCTTCATGCCCGACGGAGGCCAGGATGACGGGGGAGCGCTGATTGTCCATCAGCACGAGGTCGGCACCCGCGGCCTGGATGCGATCGATGCCTTCCTGCATGAGGGCTGCGAAGCGCGCCGGGTTCTCGCGGCGGACGGCGCCATTCGCACCAGCCTGCCAGATCACGAGCGTGGGGTGGGTTGCCTCCAGCTCGCGGCTGAGGCGTACCAGCATCTCGCGGGCATCCTCGCCGCCTTTGCCGCGGTTGGCCACGCTGACGGTCCGTCCCGCCAGGACGTGGCGCAGCCGCGCCTGAAGGCGGGCGGGATAGGAGGACTCCGGCGAGCTGGCCCCCACGCCTTCCGTGGAGGAGGAGCCGAGGGCAAGAATCGTGACCGGCCGGCTGCTCCGCAGGGCGGCGCGGGTTGCCGGCAGGTCCAGTTCCTCGCGCTGCACCACCGGGCAGGTATCAGCCGCCCAGGCTGGGACAAGAGGAAAAAGCAGCGCCAGGGCGCTGGCCGCAAACGTGAACAGGCGGGCGAGCCGCATTCGCTTGACTTCTGCCTCCAGACCAAATCTCGGAGCGGTGTGACCGGGCTGGTCCGGTGCAGCGGACCTAGGCTATTAATGACGGGAGGGTAACGACTGTGGCAAGGCGATACAAGCAGTTCCGGCATCTCCGGCGCCTCGTCCTGGCTGCGGATGCGACGGGATGCTGATGCTTGTCCGCATCAGCGCCCATCGGGACCTGCGCGTGGACTTGGCAAGGGGCGTGGCGCTGCTGTTCATCTTCATCGACCACATTCCGGGCAACCTGCTCAGTGACTACACGCTGCGCAACGTGGCCCTGTGCGACGCCACGGAGGCTTTCGTCCTGCTCGCGGGTTACGCCGCCGGCCTCTCCTACGGGAACACGGCCGACACGCGCGGCTGGATCTTCGCCGCGGCCGATGTGCTGCGCCGGGCCGCCACGCTCTATGTCGCGCATGTCCTGGTCTTCGTGCTGGTGACGGCGCAGGTCGGCTACTCGGCCGAGCTGCTGAACCCGGCCTATGTCGAGGAAATGCTGCTCGACCCCTTCGCCACGGAGCCTTACCGCGCCCTGCTGGAGGCGCTGCTGCTCCGTTACCAGCCGAACCTGCTGAACATCCTGCCGCTCTACGTCGCGCTGCTGCTAATGCTGGCGCCTGCCCTGGCACTGCGGCGCCGGCCCCTCCTGCTGATGGGCCTCTCCATCGCCGGCTACATCGCGGTGCGGATCAGCGGCGTGAACCTGCCCAACTGGATCGGCGGCGGCTGGTTCCTGAATCCCTTGGCCTGGCAGGTGCTGTTCTTCGCCGGCTGCGTGCTGGGCTATACGCCGCCCAACGGTCGCCCGCTCGGCGTGCCGCGCATCGCCCCGCTGCGGACGGCGATCACGGCCGGCGCCATGCTCGTGGTTGTGCTCGGCGCAACGGTCATGCTTGCCTTCTGGGCCGTGCCGGACGTGGCGCCGGGCCTGCCAGGGCGCATCGCGCGCCTGCTTAGCTCGGTTGACAAGACCGGGCTGCACCCGCTGCGGCTGCTCTCCATCCTCTCCCTGGCTTGGCTGGTCGCCTCCTTCATCCCCTTCGACGCCGCCTGGCTGCGCGGGCGCCTCGTTGCGCCGCTGGTCCTGATGGGCCAGCAGGGGTTGCCGGTCTTTTGTGCCGGCATCCTGCTCTCCTTCCTCGGCCGCGTCATTCTGGAGCAGAACGATGGCGCCCTGGCGCAGGCGGCGACCAATCTGTTCGGCTTCGCCGTGCTCGTGCTGGTGGCCATGATCACCGCCTGGTTCGACCGCGCCGCCCGCTCCCGCCGCCGCTCGGCCGCCGAGGTGCCGGCAAGCGCTCCTCCCGTCCTCGTTCCTTCTCCTACCTCCACACAGGAGTCACACCCATGACTCTGTCCCGATGGCTCCTGCTGACAGCTCTCCTGACATGGACGGTGGGGCAGGCTGCGGCGGAGCCGCCTTCCGTGCCGCTCCAGGCGGCCGAGTGCGAGGTGCCCGACGAGCTCGCCGACCCTGGCGCCAGCCTGCCGCATGTGGCGAAGGCCCTTCGGGAAGGGCAGTTGCGGCTCCTCGTGCTGGGTACCGCCTCAGGTCTGGGAGCAGGGAACTCCTCCCCGGAAGCGGCCTGGCCGCACCGGATGTCTGCGGCACTGGAATCCCGCGTGCCGGGCCTCAAGGTGCAGCTGGACATCCGATCGCAACGCGGCAGCACGACCGAGGAACAGAAGACGATACTGGTGGCCGCGCTGCGCGAGGCGCCACCCAACCTGGTGCTGTGGCAGACGGGTACTGTTGAGGCCGTGCGCAATACCGACCCTCAGGAAATGGCGACGGCGCTGGAGAGCGGCATCGCCGCGGCGCATGCTGCCACCGCTGACGTGGTGCTGATAGACCAGCAGTTCTCGCGCTTCCTGCGCGCCAATGCGCAGGTGGACACCTATCGGGACGTCATGCGCCTGGCGGCGCTGGCCAGCGGCGTGCCCCTGCTGCAACGTTACGAACTGATGCGGCTCTGGGCCGAGAATGAGCGGCTCGATATCGAGCATGCGCCCCGCAGCCGGTATCGGGCTGTGACGGACCGGCTGCATGATTGCCTTGGGCAGGCCCTGGCCCAGCTTGTGCTGAGGGCCGTGCGATGAGGGAGATCCTGCGCGGCGAAATGGCCTCGGCCGCCAGGGCTGCCACGGCGGCCGGCCTGGCATTCCTCATTCCAGGCTGAAGCGGCGTGCTGTCAGAGCCCATAGGAGGCCAAGAGCCGCAAGCTCTTGCAGGCGCGGCCATTCTGGAAAGATACCGAAAGGGGAATGGCGGAGAGGGTGGGACCCGCTGCCATGGGCTGAGAAGACCGGCTTCGACCGCTTAGGACGGCCGCAGGATGGCAGATTGACGCCTCAAGCTGAAGCCGGTTTTGATGCTCATGGTGGGACGCCGCAGGCGCCTCGGTGTCGTCACCGTGGTGACGACGACCGGGCGGCCAACGAGGTTGGTTGTTCAGGCGGCGCGGCCGAGGGCCTGCTTCCTGATCTCCTTCAAGAGCGACTTGATCTGCTGGCGGCGCTCGTCCGGGTGCCGGGCGTGCGGGGCCTCTTGCCAGAGAATGGTCGCGATCTCCCCGAGGTCGAGTCCGAGTCGGCCGAGGGTCATGCCAAGCTTATAGAAGGCGACGTTCCCCTCGCCCGGCGAGGCGCTGCGCCACGTCTCGATGGCCGTGTCGCGCCGCTGCTCCAAGGACTGGTTCGATCCAGCCAGCTTCTGGGCGAGAAGCTGATTGCTCAACATCCGCATCGGGGACAGCGCCTTGGCCGTATCGTCGTTCGCCGGAACAGGCGGCACCGAGGCGGTGGCGGGCTGCACGATCTCGGGCTCCGGGCGTGCCTTATTGGCGGCGGCCATGACCCACTGGTAGGGGTCGAGCGGCGCGCGCTGCTCGTCGTCGTGGTCGAGGAAGAAGCTGTCGGCCGGGTCCTTGGCCTGACACGGCAGGTAGAACAGGCTCGACGGCACCACCTTGGACATATCGAAGCCGTGGTGCTGGGCGGACTTCCGCTTACGGCCATCAGCCAACTGCTTGGCCGACCAGAATCCGGCCTTGTTCACCGCGTCGATGATCTGGCCGACGACGGCCTTGTAGGCCCGGACCGACAGCGGGATCGTCGTGGGGATAAAGACGCGCCAGCGCGGCTGGTCGCGGGTGCTGCTGTAGCTGTTGAAGATCGCCATCCGCAGGCGCGGGAACAGCCGGGCGAACTCGTCCGGGAGCAGGTCGCCGCCGTCATTATCCAGCCAAACGCCCCAGACCGCGCGGATGTTGTCGAGGCCGCGCTGAGTGTCCTCGGACAAGTTCGGGTCGAAGATGGCCGGGCTGATGAGGGCGTTGTCCTGCTTATTCTCGAACTGGTTGCCGTGGAAGTGGCGCAGGCCCTCGATGATGGTATCCACATCGTCCAAGGGCATGAAGTCGAAGGGCTTCGAGGCGAAGATCGAGGTGAAGATCGTCCCGGCCATGGCGTCCAAGTCGGTGCGGCCCATGGTGGTCAGGGTCTGGTCGCGGCCCCGGCCGAACTCGGTCATCTGCTGCTGAAGCTCCTGCGCGAGGGAGGCCAGTGGACCGATGGTCGGCGGGACGCCGTTGATCAGGGCAAGCTCGGTGGCGAGTTCATCCCGGAAGCGGTCCCGGTGCGCGGCCTTGCGATCAGCGTCGCAAAGGTGCTTGCGGCGGCGCCCGCCCTTGCCCTTGCTGGGCATGGCGTCCAAGCCGTCGAGCGGCTGCACGGCGCAGCCGGGGAACAGGTCGGTCAGCCAGTCGGCCGTCGAGCGGTCCATGACGATGGCGGTCTTGCGGGTCTGGTCGCCGGGATTTCGCACCGAGATGCGCATCACCGCCTGATAGACGGCCTGCCAGTAGCAAGCCCGCCGGACCTCGGCGCCATCGAGACCGGTGCTCTCAAGGAAGGCGAAATGCGCGGGCGGCGGGTTCAGGGCTGAGAGCACCGCGACGTTGTGGACGTTCTGGAAGCAGTTCAGCCCGTGCGGCGAATTCGGCAAGCGCCGGGCCTGCCCGGTGAACAAGTTGTCCGGGAGGTCCTTGTTGCCCATCCACACGAACGGCGTGTCCACGAAGGTGGCGCCGACGCTCTGGGCCACGTGGTCGAGCACCGTCCGGGGCTGGCCCTCGAAGGCCACGTCGGTGGTGAGCGCCTTGTCGCGGAAGGTCTTGGACCAATCCTCCTCGGCGGCGTAGCGGATGGTCAGCAAGGACCCGTTCTCGTGGCGGGCGTAGCGCAGGTTCTTGCTGATGCACTGGTGCGACCGGAACTGAACCTGCTGGGCGCTCCACAGGTGGAACAGCATCGATTCCTTGAAGCAGGCGCCCATGATGGTGGCGGACTTGAAGTCCTTGACCAACGAGGGGCTCAGCACCCCGAAGGTCCAGAGGCTGCGCCGGTCACCGATGCCGTTGGTCAGATCGTAGAACTGGTTGTCGAGGACGTAGGTCCGCCAGTGCGGCGAGAGCAGCTTGCTGATGAAGTCCTCGAAGCGGTCCCAGACCTCGTCGCCATTCTTGTTGTCGAGCATGGCCTGCAACTGGCTCCGGTTCTTGGCCTCGATCCGGGCGTAGCGGGTGCCGACGAGACCGCTCTCATCGACCCGCGTCGAAACGCCGTTGGTGATGAGGTGGTGGGTCTCGGCGAGGTTCAGTTCGTCGCACCAGTCGGCCTGCGGGATTTCATCGATCAGCAGATGCCAGCGATCAGGCCGATGGAAGTAGGGCACGCGCAGGAAGGCGGCGTGGGTGATGATCAGCATCTCGCCCTGCGGTCCAGCGTTGCGGCAATGCTGGACGATGTCGCCAACGACGTTGGAACTGGTTCCGCTGCCGTGCGATCCGTTGCTGTGGATCGCGTTCACCGGGACGGCGGGGCTGAGGGTGAGGAAGTCGGTCAGCGTCTGCTGGATCAGGGTGATGCTCGGCTGGACGAACAGGACCTTATGGCCCTGCCGAGCGAGATGGTGGGCGTGCCGGATGGCGGCGTGAGTCTTGCCGCTCCCGGCCAAAGCATCAACGAAATGCACTAATAACACGAGAAAGAATAGCTCCGGAGGAACCCGCTGAGGTTTGACGGCTATCGGCGGGTTCTTGCGGAGTTCGATTTCAGGTTACGCGGGCTGGGACCGGGATTGGTCCCATGAAGTCTATTCCTGATCGAGCGCGTCCAACTCCCGCTCGGAGCCGGACACCAAACTGGCGTCCCGTTACTTATCGCACATCTGGATTCCGGAACGCCACCATGTTGTGAGGTCCTGCTGTGCGATCTGGGTGCGCACGACGGCGTCCGCGTGCAGCACCTGATCCGCGAGACGAAACCTCCTTCTTATAAGGTGTTTTCGTCCCGCTATCTGGCCGGTGACCTGCCAACACCAACGAGGTTCAAGGGCGCCAAGGAGGTTGGCTCGCCCTGATCAGGCCAGCCCCGGACCTCAAAGGAGGTTGTCGGCCCAGTGGTCGAACTCGGACTGGGCTCGGCGAGAGGCGCAGCCCACGTAGACCGTCCAGCGGTCGGGCTGCTTATCGAGTGTTCCAAGGACCCGGAGTTCGGGGCGGTCATCCACCATCCGGGTGAGACGGCGATGATCCGCAGGATCGATCTGGGTGACCGACACGTAAGGGTGGGATTCGGGGATCGTGAAGAACGGCCTTAACTCGGCGTAGCGCATGGTATGGAGCTTCTTGAAAGGGTTTGGCACCGCGAGGTGCGACCCTATTTAGCCGTGCAGCAAAGCGACGTTCTGGTGCGCCGCCACCCACGCGGCGTCATCGCGCGGCGCTCCTGAAAAACGTCCGCCGCCTCCACGTTATGGTTGAACGTTGAACCAGCCGCCCCGTAGAATGCCTCTCATGCAGTGAACGGTTGCTGCATTCAAACACACACTGTGACCTTGACTATGACTTCGAACAAATTGCCCCAGAATAACGTGACGGGGCGCGACTACGACATTGTGTCCAAGGCTCTGGCCTACGCAATCACCACCATCGACAACTTGCCGCGCAGGCAGCAGGAAGGCAGCGACCGCGATGACATGGCGCTCCTGCTCGCTGCCATGGAGCCGAATAGGTTCTGGCATGACGAAGCCCTGAGAACGGCAAGGCGGCATATGGGACTTGAGCCCTGCCTGAGCCCGAAGAACCGCCTGAAGCAGTTGAACTCCTACTTCGGATCGACCGCGAAGCGGCCTCGCCGCATCTAATCCTCAGGGTGCTTTGGTCTCGCTGTGAGGGCGAGACCAGCCCCGCAACCTCGTTGAGAGCCGAGCGACCTATCCGGGCTCAAACCTCGTTTGAATCCGAAGACGGGCTCTCGGTGCCGGTCTGGTTGTCCGAGACCATGGTCTCCGTCTCGGCCAGCCATTCGACGATGGCCTGCTCAAGCGTGCGCACGACATCGTCCCAATCCTCCTCGGTCATCGGCGCCCGAAACTGGGCCAAGAAGTTCGGCCCCGGCATGGCGTCCTCGTCGTCGAGGTCGAGTTCAAGGTGATGGTCATCATGCGCGGTCATGCGGTGGGCTCCGGGTTGGTGGTGCCGGTATTTACCTGCCCGGCCATGGAGCGCCGCACCTCACTGACCTTGGCCGCGCTGACCCGAAGCAGCCGGGCCGTCTCCCGGACGCCGCGACCCTCGGCAAGCGCGTCCCGGATGCGGTTGAGTTTGAGGGCCGAGATGGGCGGTCGTCCGAGACGCTTGCCCTCGATGTGGCGAGCACGATGGAGACCTGCCATCACCCGGCTGCTGACCATTGCGCGTTCGTATTCACTGAAAACGGAGAGCATCCCGTAGAGTGCCCGGCCACTTGGGGTAGATGTGTCCAAGGCTTGTTGATGGAGATAGAGGTCCACGCCACGGGCCTGAAGGTCACCCAGAAGGCCCACCAGATCAGGCAGCGACCGGCCAAGACGGCAGACACTCCATGCGGCCACGATGTCGAACTCGCGGCGCGTGACACCTTTCAATAGGGCATCGAGGCCGGGTCGCTGCTGCCGACCCTTGGCCCCGGAGATGCCCTCGTCCTTGTGGATGGCGACGATGGTCCAGCCCAGCCGGGCCGCCGCCTCCTGTAGGGGCTGAAGTTGGTTCTCCACGGTCTGACCACGGTCGGCGGTCGAGACCCGGACGTAGAGCGCGGCGCGCTTGGCGCCCAAGAAGGCGGGGTGTCTCACCTGCCTACGATCTCACGACACGCCGATCCGTCAACAAAAACGGATGGTTCTGGATACGGCAAATTGAGCGGACGGAACCGAGGAAAATAGCCGGGTTCAGCACCACTCCGACAAAGGGGATTTCTGAACGACCGCCAATGCGCTCCGGCGCACCTCCGTGTCCCTGCGCCTCGGAACTCATGTCGAGGGCGGAGTGCCGGGAGACCACTTGCCGGACGGGGTTCCAAGATATCCAGAACCCGCCAGTCCGCCGTCTCGTGCGACGCCCGGCGGACCACCGATAAACCACCGATTCTCCAATGGTCTCGAACACCGAGCACACCGCCGGGTCTGATACACTCCGGCGTGGCCCAAAGACGACATCTCTGTTCCGCAGCGGTAAACGGTTGCCAAACAGAATTATGCCGAAGGAACGATGGGATGAGCAGCCGATGCCCATGGCGCAGCGACAGCGTGTCGCCGGTCTCGCGAGCCGATCAACGTGCGCCGCTATCCTTGTCAGCCCTCGTGAAGGACCTTCCTGAGCGCGTCGGCCGCGTCAGCGTAAAACAGCACCTGCACCTTGGTCGCCACGTCATCGGATAGGTCCACCAGCGGACGGCGGCATGAAATCGGCATCAGCACGGTTGACGCTCCCTTCGACAGCGCGTGCTCAACAACATCGACTGGGTTCGCTACAGGCTCCATGGAGCCGCCGAGATTGATGCCGCCCACGACGGCGAGGCCGCCCTTGAGCGGCCTGCCGAGCAGGGCCGAGGAAAGCGCCAGCAGCACCGGAAGGCCCGTCTGCCCAGCGGCCTTTGATGCGTCAAATGAGCGAAGCTGGACGGTGAACTCGTGCTCTCTAGGATTGCGGTCCCCGACAAGTTCGCGGCTTCGCGCGTAGAGATTCTGCTCGGCGATCTTGACGCTCTCTTTGAACGGCGCCGGAGGCGATTGGTTAAGGATGCGAACGCCCCCACCCGGCCCTTCGTTGACCTCCAAGCGATAGAGGCCGACACCTTCATCCTGACCGCCCGGACTGATGGCCCAGACCTGACCAGCCGGAAGCGGATCGGCGCCGATGCTGTCCTCGCTCTGAAGTTCCGGCGTTGCGACGAACTTCTCCACGCCGTCCAGCCCCATGGAGTAGCTGAACTGGGTGTTGCGGAACTCGGCCGTGCCGATCCGCTTCTGCTGCTCCTTAACCCGGCGGCGAACTTCAAGGGCGAGCCGAACGGCCCATTCGAGGTCCTCGTCGGGGACAGGCTGCTCCGGGTCGGGATACAGCAGCTTGAGCAGTCCGGAGACGGTCTTGTTCACCGCGTTGGTGTCGCGGCCGGACAAGGCGCCGCCGAAGTGGACCCGCCCCTGCATCGTGTTGATCCGGGACTGCGACCTAAGCCGGGAGAAGCACTCGGCTAGCACGTCGCTCACAATCCCAAAGTGGTTCGTGAACAGGGCTTTGTTGACCTTCGGGATGTCCCAGCCCGGCAGGTAGGAGTGGATGCGGTCCATGAAGGCCGTGTCGTTGCGCATCTCCGGCGGCAGCGGGCCGAAAAGATGCCCAACCCGCTGCTGGTGTTGCACGTCCACGTCGAAGTTGCCGACCATCACGACCGAGCCCTCAGCGCGGATGCTCTCGCGTCCTCGGGAGAACTCCCCGCTTTCCATGTAGCCCTTCATGATGTTGACGCCGTCCTTCTGGTCAAAGGACACGCCGGATACCTCGTCGAAGCACACCACGTCATACTGGCACACGAGGCCGCGCTGCCCGTTCGCCATGTTGACGAACATCCGGGCAACGGTCGCCTTGCCGCCGCTGACGAGATGGGCGTAGGGCGAAACCTGCTGAAACAAGTGGCTCTTGCCAGTGCCGCGCGGGCCAAGTTCGACCATGTTGTAGTTCCGCTCCACGAACGGCACCATGCGCAGCAGTGCCACATCGCGGGCACGCGAGGTCAGCATCGCCGGTTCCAGCCCGACGCTGCGCAGGAGGAGGTCCCGCCACTCCGTCGTGGACAGTGCCTTCCGGCCCTCGGCGATTTTGGTCAGAATGTCGCGCGTCGATAGCTGGATTTCCCGCAGCGACAGCACCTCGAAGGGGCGTCCACCCTTCTCCTGCGCGATGGCCGGGTCATAGCCGAGATCAACCTCCGCATAGAACCCGCCCGTCAGCATCCGCTCGTGCTCGCTGACCAACTTGTCACCGATCCGCACATCCGTGAGCCGTAAGCTCGGCAAAGTGGCGAGGTAGCTGTCGCTCTTGGAATCGAGACGGGCGGTGATGATGTCGATCACCCGCACCGAGCCCTTCTCGCGGGCTCGGGCCTTGAACAGTTCCTCCTCCCCCGCGCGGATGGTGCGGGCCGATAGCTGGTCCTGCACCATCTCGACCCCCTCGGCGATCTCAGCCGGGTCAGTGCTGGCGCAGTAGCGGCCCAGCATGAACTCGACCACGTAGGTCGGCACCGGGAACTGCCCTCGGAACTGCCGCACCAAGTCCTTGCGCACCATATGGCCGGGAAAGGCTTCCGTTGCCTTGCGGTCGAGTTCGTCCAGTTCCACGGATCAACCCCCAGCCTTCGTCACCAGCTTCGCCGCGATGTCGTGCGGCGTCTCGGGGCGGTAGACTACCACGCAGACGGTCTGTCCTTCGTGGTCGCCGTCCACGCCGAGGTTGGCCTCGCCCGCGTCGTCGAGCGCCTTCGGCCCCTTGATCAACGCACTGACGCCGGAGGTATCCGCCCCCAAGCGCACATCGGCCATCAGCCCAGCGCCCCCTTCCACACGCACCTTCACCATGAGGTTGCGCCATTTTACGGAGAGGGCGACCGGCGGCGCCGCGTTTGCAAGCGCGACATCAATGATCGGCAGCACGCATTCCTGCGGGCTGACGCCGCCGTGGGCGTATTCGGTCCCGTTGAAGAACGTGCGCGCGCCGGGCGGCGTGGTCAGGTGGACGGCCTCGTCCCAACTCCATGGCAACCGGGCATAGACCGTTGCTGCCCCTTCCTTCAGGGTGGCGACCCGGTTCGCCTTGCCGGACGGCACCACAAGCCCGGCCGGAAGCGCGGCATGAGGGAGCCCGCCCGGCATCAGCAACCAGCCGTGATCGGTGACGATCCGCACGCGACGCCCCGCCTTCGCCAGCCGCAGGACGACTCCGGCGATCTCCTCAATCCCGTCCTTGACCTGCGCAGCGAGCTTCGCCCCGAGCGCATGTCCTTCCTCATCGAAGGAGCCCGCCTCGCACCAGATCGGTGCATCGCCGATCAAGGTTTCGGCGCACGACCAGCCTGCCGCCTCGATGGCTTTCACCAGCACCGGCTTGTTCGCGCCCTTGCCACCGAATGTCGGCAGCAGGTCCTCGACGGGACCGGCGGCCAGCAAACCCGCCGCAGGGGAGGCCAGAGCCTTGCAGGTCGCCGTGATCGTGGGGAAGCCTGACCAGCGCCACCCTAGCGTCACCGCCGCCCCTGCTGTCTGCAACCGTTCGGCGAGGCCATGCGCGAGGTCCATGCGTAAGCCATCCACGAACAGCCATGCGGTGCTGGCCGTGGGGACGGCGACCTGCTCAGGCCGGGCGAAGGGAACCTTGTCCGCCAAGGCGAGGGCCTGCATGGCAGTGGCGTTCTCGTCCACCCACGGCAGATAGAGCGCCCGCAGGGCCGCGATCACCGCATCCCGATCTTCTCCGTTGCGGGCCAGATCGAGCGCCGCCATCGCCGCCACATCCACCTTCCAGCCGGTCGTGGCATAGGTGTCGGCCATCACCGTGCTGTCGTGCGCTGGCAACAGGCCCGCATCCGCGATCACGGCGAGATGCGCCAGCACGAAGGCGAGCCGGGCCTCACCTCGCTTGCCCCAGACGGTATCCCGCCGCCAACCGTGGCTGATTTCCAGATCGCGGATCGCCTTCGCCGCTGCCGAGGCCGCCTTGCCGTCGAGGGCGAGCAGCGCCGCTCGCAGCGCCTTCTCTCGGCGCGTGTTCTCGGCGGGATAAGCGTCCGGCACCGAGAGAAGGTCGCCTTGCGGCTCCTCGAAGCCCAGCAGGCGGACCACCTCGTTGTAGCCAGTGTTCGCCTCGGCGAAGCGATCCCAGACCTTGCCCCACGCCTTCTCCTTGCTGACAAGCCGCGCAGCGGCGTCCTGTCGGGTTTTCTTGCGGGGGTCGAAGCCGCCGAACTGCTTCGTGGCGAGCCCGGCGAAGGCGTCGAATCGGACAGGGTCGGCCTCGCGGGTCAGCGCGCCGTCGATCCACGCCAGCATGTCGGCAACGGGGTTCTCGACCAGCAGCCCGTCGAGCGCCGCCGCGTCCCACCGCTTGCCCTTCAGCGACGCGATGGGCTCGGCGAACAGGCGGGGAGCGGCCCGCAACAGGGCCGAGCGGGTTGCCGCGTCCTCCGGCAGATCGAGGCCGACCAGACTGCCCTGCGCCGCAAGAAAGCCGCGCAGCGTCCAATCCCGCGCCTGTTTCGGCTGACCGAAGAACACCCCCGAGACGGCGAACCAGACCAAGGGCGCAAGCTCGGGCGGGCAGTCCTCGGCGCCGCGCAGCACGTCGCGCGCGTGGCCCGGCAGGTAGATGATGGGCGGCTCCCCCACCGGCCATTCCACGCCGGGCACCTGCCGCACAGTGGCGGCACGCAGCCATAGCGCCGGACCTGTGCGTGTCGCGATGTCGTAACCGCCGAAGGTCAACAGGCCCGGCAGGCGGCCCCGCAGAGCCGGTAGGATCGACGCGAAGTCGCCCGTGGCATCGCACCAGACGATGGCGTCCGGCGCTGCCTCGGCAGCCGGATTGTGGGCGGCGGCGGCCTTCAGGGCGTCCGCGAGTGCGTCGAGGGGGGTAGTCACGCCGTCTTGTCCTGCTGTGGTGCGGTATCGCGGCACAGGGTCGGCAACGCCACCCGCGCCATCCGCCGCTTGCTGCCGCCGACCGTAGCGCCCGTCACGTCAACGGGGCCGGGTTGATTCTGCCTGCGGCCATTCCCGCTCTCCTAAATCACGTCGCGTGGGTCTTGCTCTTTCCCGTCTGGGCGTCTCGCTTCTCGGCCAGCGTGAGGTGGTGATCGTTGATCCGGTCACCCTTCTTGCCGCCAAACTTTGGACCGAGGTAGTGCCACGGCGCGGATGCGACATCCGCGCCCCGGTCCTTGCCCCATGCGATGCCCTTCGGCTGCTCCCGAAGGATGCCAGCCGTCATGAAGGGGCGGATGTTGAGGCGAACGCCATCGTCGAGATCGGGCATCCATCCCACGGGCTGCGCCGCCAGCGGCTTCCAACGGACGAAGATATCGAACGGTGTCTCGCCCTCGATGATCGACACCAGATTTTGTTGAAGTTGCCGGGCGCGTTCCTCGCGCGCCGTGTTGCCTTCCGCCTTGGCGCGGGCAATCCAGTCGCCCAGCAACGTGTAGGTGAGCTTCTCCAACGCGGCACGGTCGAGACGATGGTAGTGCAAGAAGGCCGAGAAGCCGTCCTTGAGGCCGTCCCACACGTGCCAGAGAAAGGGCCGGTTCTGGAACAGCGCGCAGTGCTGGCGGAAGGCCCGGTCGCGAAGCCAGCCTTCCAAGCTCACATCGCGGCTTTCCTTCTTGTCGAGCTTCGCATCTGCGGTGCGCACAAGCTCCGCTTCCCGAGCCGGTGTCAACGGTGCGCCGTAAGCAGCACCCAATAACGCGCGTAGGCGGTCAGCAAGCGTTCGGTCCGCTCCATTGGCATGAAATGGGAGCAATCCATCCGCATCTGCGCCCGGCAGGGCTCCCGCAGCCGAAGCTCGGTCCTGTGCCAGCACATCAACACAAATGTTGGCGCCGATCTCTATAGGCCACCGGTAGCCTGCTAGGCGGGCGAGAGCCACATGGAGTTCGGTGCCCTTTCCGCTGAAGCTTGGGTGTCCGTGAAAAATCCATTGCTTTGGGTCGTCGGAATAAGGGTCAGGAAGTCCATTCGGAAAGCGAGTGGCAGCAACCTTCCTGAATTCCTCTATGTCAACCGACGTGCCCAAGAACGTGTGAGGTGGCACATAGATCGCCTGATGGACCTTTCTGACCTCTCGGTGATGTTCGCCACTTTCGCAGAAGCACCACAGAGCCGAAAGGTCACGCTCGTGTTTCGGAATGACAGCAGCGGCGTTCGGATCGAAAGACTCACCCAGATACAGTGTGGCGGGCAGTTTCCTCATCAAACTAATTAGGATTCCACGTTTACCCCAGCAGGAGGTTCCTGCTTTCCATTTCCCACTGCTGTATCCTTCGGATTTTTTATCCTCCATCATCCGATGGAGGCTCCCTCGGCCGTTCTCCCACCGCAGAATCTCCGTGCAGCCTGAAAACATTGAAGTGCCGTCAGGAGTTGTTTGTTGTAACTTCCAAACCTCCCCTAACGCAGGCTGCTCCCAAAAATACTCTACAAATCGCTCTGCATCGAACGTTCCCAGACCGTGAGACGACGTGGCAAGTTCTGAAAGGCGGCGAAGGTAAGCGCCCTGCTGGAAAGGCTCAAATGCTCCCGAGCTTGCATCGAAGTTATTGTCTAGGTCGCATTGCGAAATCGCTCCTTCACGAACGAGCTTCGCTTTGGAGTCCGGGCTCTTCGCTTCGCTCGCGTCGCAGAATCGGAACGTTGGCGCCATTTGCGTGCGGCCGGACGAGTAGATAAACAGAGTTGCAAATGCCCCAGCAGCGGCAGGGCTAGCAAACCCATGTTCTCCAAGCCTAACAAGCAAACGCCAACTAACCTGCCTACGCATGAAATCGCGGAAGTCTGAGTAAGAGGTTTGTGTTAGCCAAGCCTGCGGCGTGACGGAACCAACGGTATCAGCTAACGACGCTATTCTTTTCAGCATGGCAAGAGCGAGGTCTGCTTTTGCTTCAGGCATCCTCTCGCTCAGATAGCTAGCAAGTTTATCGTCGTGTTTGCCTCTGCCGAGGAATGGGACGTTAGTTCCGACCAAGACATAGCGATGGCCGAGGATGTTAGCGGCATCAAGCAAACCACGCGCGGCGACCGCGCCTTCCGCTCGTTCTGGCTCTGCGCGTCGCAGCTTTGCAAATGCCGCTTCACCACGCTCACGAAGATCGGCGTCGAACAGATTCCGAGCACCCACCTCCATCAAGCTGCCGAGAACGGGCGCTTCCGCAAACTGGTCATGCAGTGCCTCCAAAGCGTGGCGCAAACCCAGATCACCGTTCCCGAGAGCCGCCATCTCGGCTCTGGACATCGGGGGCGGAGCGCCGACCCACGCGACCTGCGGGGCGGGCAGTGCAATCGGCTCGCCTGCCAGCTTCCACGCAACCAAGGCCACGCTGAAGGCGGCGATCTGGACGCAACGGCCGTCGAGTTCCAGCCCGTGCAAGTTGTCCCGCAACACCGCCTGCACGGCATCAGCGGGCGGTAGCCCTTCCTCCCGTTGCCGCAAAGCAACAAGGATGGCGAACCCCTCCGTCAGAAAGTGGCCCGATCCGCAGCACGGATCGCAGAAGGTGATCTCGGCCGCCCGCGTCGGCCAACCGGCGAAGGTTCCCGCCGCCGGGCGCCACGGCCCGTCCTGTGCCTCCCCCTCGCGGACGAAGCGAAGATAGTCCCACGTGACGCCCGGCAGTGAGCACGCCGCCCGGAGAGTGTCCTCGTCCTCGGCATCGGATGCGAGCGTGGGGTCTGCTGCCAGCACCTTCCCTGCCCACCACGCCCCAAGCGTGTTGTGCAGGAGGAACTGCACCATGTAGCTCTCGGTGAACAACTGCGTCACGGCGGGTAGTTCGTGCGAGCCGATCTTGACGCCGGACTTGTTCACCGCGTCTTTCTCGGCCGCCCGCCAGAACTGGTAGGTCCACCCGAGCGAATCATCCGCCGTGAACACCTCGGTCGGCAAGCTGACCACGATGTCGCGCAACTGCTTCGAGAACTCCGGCGCGACCGTCATGGCGAGCACCGGGTCCTCCGGCTTGAACACGGCGGGCAGCGCCGGGGCGGCGATGCGCTCCACCAGCGCCCATTCGTCCGGCAGCCCTTCCTCTGCGGCCAACTCTCCCAGTTCCTCGCGCGCGATGGCAACGCCAAGCTCGGGATGAACTAGAAGCCCGCGCTCCACGAGGAAGCGGCCGAACAACATCCGGTGCCAGTGCTCGAACGCCGTTGTCTCCACGAGGCGAGCGACTGAGGTCAGGACCTTTCCATCCCAGTTGTCTCCGAGGCTGCGAGCATGAGCACGCAGCTTGCGGCGTAGCTCGCGGTCCTCCTCACGGAGATAGGCGGGCGCGACCTCATCCATCACCCCAAGACGGCGAACGGCATCGGCCGCGCCTTCCTCGGCGACCAGTCGAGCCTCTTGGATGGCGGTGGCGAGTTGGCGGCGGAGGGTCTTGTTGAGAAAGGGCATAACGGTCACGCGGTCGGTAGAACGGGGCCAGCAAGCAGACGGGGCTCAATCTCTGCGCGGAGATTGTCTAGCCACGTCGTGAGATCGTCGCCTGTTTTGAGGACGGGGCGAGGGATCGACACCATCTGCATCTTTGGTTCCAGTTCGACGGCCGCGTCGCAGAGGGCTTCCTCAATCCGCGCCGGGTGCGCGGCGGCCATATCGCGCCACTGGCCGAGCCCGCGCCCGTTGAGGCTTTCGACGATCTTCTCGGGCGCACTGAGGTCCGGTTCCGGGACCGGCAGGAGCCGGTGTTCCTGCCGCAACTCGTGCCGCTTCGTCTCGTCGATCTTGTTCCACGCCGCGTCGGCTTTCAGCCGAGCTTCCCCTTCCGCCCACGCCTCCTGCCAAACCTTGAATGCGGCGTGGGCCTCGGCGCGGAGCGTCTCCGCCGCAGCGGCGACGAGAGCGGCCACCGGGTTCGTCTCGTCCAGTAAGCTCCGGTTGGCACGGATCGCATCGGTCTCGGCCGCGTGGCTCTTGGCGCCAAGGCGGATGAGTGCGGTCGCAAGGGTCCAGTCGCGCAGGCGCTCCGCCCGGACCTTCCGGGCAGCCTGCCATTGCGGAATCAGCGTTCCCAGTTCGGCCGCACGGGCAGCCAGTTCCGCCAGCAGGTCGTTACCAGACGCGGCATGATAGGCTGCCTGTCCCGGCACGCTTGGCGGTGGCGGCGACGGTGGCTCGCCCCCGGCCTCGCGAGCCAGCGCCTCCAAAGCATCCACGATGGCCCGAAGGTGAACGAGTTCCTCACCGGCCGCGATTTTAATCCCGAGCGCCGCGCCGAGTCCGCGTAGGGCGAGCTTCTCCTTCATCGTTGGCGGTCGGCTCTCGGCAGTGAACTGGCAGGTGCCGAGTTGGGTGTCGTTCAGGGCAGCCAGATCGGCAGGCTTATGGTTCGCATCGGCTACTTTCACTTGCCCGGCAAGGGCGAGCACGCGCAACCCGCCATCGACCGCCTCGCGCGGCCACCCGTAGGGCGGGGCGCCGAACAGCGTCCGCAGGTCGGAGCCACGCTTACCGCTTCCGAGGGCGCGCAGCAGCGCCTTACACACAGTGTGATCCTGCGGCTCGCCCTGATGTCCAACCTCCTTGATGGCATCCGGCTGGCGGGCCTTCGCCTTCGTCACCACCCGATCCCATCCCGCGTGATCGGCCGTCGCAAAATCAGGATAGAGGCGGTCGAGCACCTGCTGGGCAGCGTCCTTCACCGCGTCGGCGCGCGACTGCCCGATACCGATTTCGCGCCCGCCTGCGATCAACACCTTGGCGTCGGCCACTGCCTCGGCGAGGATTTCGTTCGCCGTCAGTTGTGCCCGGTCAAGCCGCGCCTGCATGGCGGCTTTGGCCTCCTTGCCGCCATCGGTGCTGGGCACACCCTGCCGTTGCATCACCACCGGCACCGCGCGCAAGGTTACGATGGCTTCGGAGAGGTCCTTGCTCCGGTGGGCGGGGACCATCATGTGCAGCGTGGCGTCCTTTGCAACATCAGCCGCCTTGATGTCGTTCAAAGTCGCGGCGCCGTGCTCCCAGCCGTTCCAGAACCGCAGCACGAGGCCGGAGCCCGAGGGCTTCGCATCCCCATAAACGCGCTCGATCTTGCGGGCGGTCTTGGACGCGCCCTGCACGACCTGCCCCGCATTAGACAAGGCCGTGTCCAGCATGGTTTCGAGGAGTTGCTGGCGGTAACGTGCGATGCCGTTCACATCGCCTGCTTCCTCAGCGTGCGCCTTGTTATAGGCCGCCTGCCATTCAGCACTTTCCTTGCTCTGAAGGCGCCACTCATCGCCGACATCGATTAGGTGGCCCTCGGCGCGCAGCGTTGCGAGCAGTTGGGGAATCTTGGCGCGCAGCGCGGCGGCATCACTGAGGTTTTCGATCAGCAGGTCGGCAATGATCTCGGGCGTTGCGCGCACACCATGCGTCTCAGAATCGCCCGCGATCTTCGCCAGCATATAGACGACCAGCAGGATGCGTGCCTTCAGGGGGCCGTCGCCAGCCTCGTCACGCAGCGTTTCGACTTTGTCGAAAAATTCGCGGCCGATAAGTTGACGCGATAGCGCCTCGGCGCCGAATGTCTCAAGCAGGAAATCGCCGGGCACGGCAACGCCCAGTTCGTGGGGGCCATATTGCCGCACGGCGTCGAGGGTCAGTCGAAGCTGACTCCGAAGGGTGGCGCCCAGCCCCGACCGGTCCAACTCCTGCATAACCCGCTCCCATAGCTTGCGCCGGGTCGAGAGCAGGGGCCAGTCGGCAACCGCTTCCTTGCGGTCGGCTTCCGTGCGCTTGAGGATGGAACCTTGTAGGTGCTTGTCGATTTCTCCGGATCGCGCGTTCAGCATCGCCTCGACCTGCGGCCGGGCGGTGTCATTCTTACGGAGTATCGTCTTGCGCACGACGCTGTTGATGTCGGCCGAGCCGAGCGGATGGCGCATTGGAAAGCGGCCGAGCAGCTTTTCCAAATACGGGATGTCGCCGAGCGCCGACTGGCCCGTGCAGACCAACAGGACCCGGCCCTTGAACTTCGCGGCCAAGCCCTCGGCGATTAATTGGATGGTCAGGCTCCGGTCCGAGTCTTCCCGGAGGAACTGCTGAACCTCATCAAGAATGATCAGCGTCAGCGGGATGTCTCGGCCGCCCAGCGTCAATGCCTGCCGCGCCTTCTCGATCAGCAGATCGGGGGTCGGCTCGGGCTCGTTGGCAAACAGGTTGTTCAACCGATCCATCAGCGTGTCCGGATCGGGAGCCAGCGACGGCTTCGCGGCCAAGGTGGCTTTCGCGATACGTTCGTCCAGTAGGAATGCTTCGAGGGCAGTGGGAAAGGCATCGCCGAGGGATGCGCGCACGGCATCAAGCACGCCCTGTTCGGCAAGCCACAGGGCGAACAGCATCGGGCGCAGGTCCGAGGTCGCAGGCAGTCCGGCCGCCCGCATTATGACGCTGAACACCGCCTTCACTGGGTCCCCGGCGCCGCGTCCCAGCGTGGTGCCGCCGACGACGAGGTCCGCGCCGAACCGCTTCGCCTTGGTCCGCAGTTCCTTCAGGGCGGCGCGTAGGTCGTCGGGGATATCATGGATCAAGCCTTCCGCTGACGCGCCGTCCGAGAAGCGGAAGTCGGTCCAGAGCGCCCCGAGCATCGCTGCCAATAGGCTCTTGCCGGACCCGTAAAAGCCGCTGACCCATGCCGCTGGCGTGTCGGTCTTGCCCCCAGCAACCGCGAGGTAGCCTTCGAGAATCCTTCGTAGCGCGTCGGCGTAGGCGCCCTCGCAGACGAACATACTCAACTGTTCCCGCAGCACGGGAATCTCGTCTGGCGAAGGCGGAAAGGACACCTTCGCCACGCCGCCATCCGCGAGGGCAAAGGACGAGGGGTCACGCGCAAGCACGTCGCGATTCAGCGTCATAGGTCAGACCACATCGACGGAAGGGATTGGGACGGCGAGGTAATTGTAACCATCGCGCGCATCGAGCATCCGGTAGATGCCGTCGCGATGGACACCGGGAAAGGTCAGCAGCAACCGGCCGGGCACCTGCGTGGAGTCGGTGATCCTGCGAACGAGGTCCTGTGCCCGGATCAGCCCGAACAGGGACGCCACGCCGGTCAAGGCGAGAATGTCGTTCGGCCCGCAGGCGGTCAGGGCATGGTGGACACGGTCGGCGACGGCCGCCTCAAACTGCCCGATCACCGTCGAGAGCGTGGCCGGTCGGCGCGCGGCACGCTCGAACCACGGCTGCGACACAACCCACTGGCCGAACAGCGGCGCGAGGTCGAGTTCGTGCCATCCCTTGCCCGCGTTCAGCGCGGCGAGGCGGAACTCACCGATCCGACCTCGGACCCGACGCTCGTGCTCCTTGGCATACCACAGCATCCACACGCGGCCAAGGGCGGGTTCGTCCGGCCGCCAAGGCACCCGCAGCCGCTCGCCGAAGGCGGCTAGGAGGTCGTCAACCGCTGACAAGTTCGGGGACTCCCAATGCGTCCGCCATCGGTCGGCGGACCTCGATTTCCAACACGTCCCCCGCACTGCGCACGCGCGCCAGCCCCAAGCCTTCTGCCTGTCGGAGCAGTCCGAGACGTTCCTCGGTAGGGCAGTCGAGAACGTCAAGCCAGCGACTTCCAAGCAGGCGGGCGCCCCCAAACCCGCAGAGGCGGGCCAGCAGCGCGGCATAGGCGGCGGTGGTCGGCGTCGGCTTGACACGGACTCGCGTCTTGCGCACGGCGCCTGACAGGTAGCCAGCCTGCGTCCACGACGACGCCGCGTTCCGGGCGAGGGAAGCTGTCATCTTCGGACCGAAGCGTCCGGGATGACGCGCTTCATAGGCTGCGGCAAATGCGGGAGAACGGACCTGAGCCCCCGGTGCAGCATCCAACACCGGGTCGGCCCCGTCGCGGAAGGTAGGGTCGCGGGCTAGTGCGCACAGCAGTGCCAGCAGCGGGCGTCCCGGCAGATCACGTCGCCAAAGGCTGAATAGAGCCAGACTGATCGGCGGCGGCGCGTCACCGAGACCGTAGAGCTTGGCGAGCCGGTCGGCTGCCACCTCGCGGGCGGGGGCGCTGGGCTTGCCTAGTAGGTTCTCGCCTACGATGGCCTCGACCGGCTTCCGCTCCATCTGAGCGGCAAGGACGGTGGCGAGGTCGCCAAGCATCATAGTCTTGGATTGATGCGGGCCGCCGCCATGTAACTTGAGCCCCGCGCGAAGTAGAGACTGCTCGTCGCCAGAGAGGTTCGAAAACCACGAATGCAAAGTAGAATCGCTAAGCAACGACATAGGTGCGGTCGGACCAACACAGGACAGTCGCTTCGACTGAGCCACTATCTGGCCTGCTCGTGGCCCAGCATCTCTGCTTTCAGCCACATCGGCAGTAATACCCTTTGATTCAGAGAACACGAAAAACCTGCATATAATACATCTAATGGCGAATTAGATGCTCCCGTTCAATCAGAAGGATAGCTCCGTTTTGCGTGAGGGAGCAATAAGACAGGAGGCGCATGTGGGCCGCCGTCACCGTTCATGGTGAATGGTGAACGGTGCTGCGATGGCGGTTACAAGAATCGGTGGTTTATCGGTGGTCCGCCGGGCGTCGCACGAGACGGCGGACTGGCGGGTTCTGGATATCTTGGAACCCCGTCCGGCAAGTGGTCTCCCGGCACTCCGCCCTCGACATGAGTT
>DATMFR010000030.1:0-12237 GCA_035556695.1 Roseomonas sp. | reverse complement strand
CTGCTTCGATCACGTGCGCGAATACAACAAGGGCTTCAATTACTTTTCCGGACTAGCCGACAGCGACATCGCCCGTTTCCAGAAGGAGGCGCTCACCGGCCACCGGCCGACGTGGAAAATGGGCGCCAGCGGCGGCACGCGCTCCTCGCCCGATTTCGCCGAGAAGCGCTCCGGCCGCGCCGGCTATTACCGCTCGATGCGCGATCCGTTCAACCTGTTCGCGGATGGTCCCGACCGGCCCAGGCCGCGCGAGCGGCAGGCGCGGCCGCTTGAGGCCAAGGCGCTGGAAACGCTTGGCCTTGACGCAAAGGCGACTGGCGCGGACATCAAGGCGCGCTATAAGCAGCTTGTGAAGCGCCACCATCCCGACGCGAATGGCGGCGACAGAGGTTCGGAAGACCGGTTCCGCGATGTGCTGCAGGCCTATCGCGTGCTGAAGCAGGCGGGGTTCTGCTGAGCAGGCCGCGCGCGCCTTTTCCGGCTATCATCGGCCGGGAAAAGGTTCTAAGACCGCCCCCGAACATTGAGGATTGCCGGCGAAGCTTGGCGTTTCGCCCGTGGAGACGTTGAGGCGCATGAACAAGGTCGATCGCGATATCGCCAACCTGCCCGACACCACCGTGTCGGTGAAGGAGAAATTCGGCTTCGAGTCCAGCATGCTGGTGCCGGCCTATTCGGCGGCCACCGAGCACGTGCCGGACATCGATCCGGACTACCTGTTCGACCAGGCGACCACGCTGGCGATCCTCGCCGGCTTCGCCTACAACCGCCGCGTCATGGTGTCGGGCTACCACGGCACCGGCAAGTCCACCCATATCGAGCAGGTGGCGGCGCGGCTGAACTGGCCCTGCATCCGCATCAACCTGGACAGCCACATCAGCCGCATCGACCTGGTGGGCAAGGACGCCATCGTCCTCAAGGAAGGCAAGCAGGTCACCGAGTTCCGCGAGGGCATCCTGCCCTGGGCGCTGCAGCACCCCTGCGCGCTGGTCTTCGACGAGTACGATGCCGGGCGCCCGGACGTGATGTTCGTCATCCAGCGCGTGCTGGAGGTCGAGGGCAAGCTGACCCTGCTCGACCAGAACCGCGTGATCCGCCCCCACCCTGCCTTCCGCCTCTTCGCCACGGCGAACACGGTGGGCCTGGGCGACACCACCGGCCTCTATCACGGCACCCAGCAGATCAATCAGGGCCAGATGGACCGCTGGAACATCGTGGCCACGCTGAACTACCTGCCGCACGCGCAGGAGAGCAGCATCGTCGCCGCCAAGCTCGGCATCGACCCCAAGGACGCCGCGGCGAAGAAGCGCATCGACGCCATGGTGGCGCTGGCCGATCTGACCCGTGCAGGCTTCATCGCCGGCGACATCTCCACGGTCATGTCGCCGCGCACCGTCATCACCTGGGCGGAGAACGCGCGCATCTTCGGCGATGTGGGCTTCGCCTTCCGGCTCTCCTTCCTCAACAAGTGCGATGAGGCGGAGCGCGCCACGGTGGCCGAGTACTACCAGCGCTGCTTCAACGAGGAAGTGCCGACCGGCCTGATGGTCCGGAAGGCCTGAACCTTGGCCAGGGAGGGCGCCGCCCTCCCTGGACTCTCCCGCTGGGGCGGCCGTGCCACCCCGGACCCCGCCACGAACTGACGGCGGGGTCCGGGGAGACACCGTCTCCCCGGCGGGGCATGGGGGCAGCGCCCCCATTCTTTCGCGGGGAGCCGGAGCGGATGAGCGGCAGCAAGGACCAGACGCGCCAGGAAGAGTTCAAGCGGGCCACCGCCGGCACGCTGCGCGCCATCGCGCGCAATGCGGAGGTGCAGGTGGCCTACCAGCCCGGCCCCTCGGGCCTGGCCGGCAAGCGCGCCCGCCTGCCGATGCCCACCCGCGCCCTGCCGCCCGCCGAGATGGCACGGCTGCGCGGCGCGGCGGACGCCATCGCGCTGCGCCTGCGCCACCATGACGAGGCCGCCCACGCCGCCCGCACCCCCGCCCGCCGCGAGGCCAAGGAGGTGTTCGACGCGCTGGAGCAGGCCCGCGTCGAGGTGGTGGGCAGCGCGCATATGCCCGGCGTTGCCGCCAACCTGGACGCCCGCCTCGCCGAGACCTGCGAGGCCGAGGGCTATGACCGCATGACCCGCAAGGACCAGCTGCCGCTCCCCGCGGCGCTCTCCCTGCTGGCGCGCGAGCGGCTCTCCGGCCATCCCGCCCCCGCCGCCGCGCAGCGCGTGCTGGACCTTTGGCGGGACACGCTGGGCGACAAGGCCGATGCCGCTCTGGCCGAGATGGCGGAGTCCCAGGAGGACCAGGACCGCTTCGCCCGCGCCGCCCGCAAGCTGCTCTCCGCCCTCGACCTCGCCGAGGCCGAGGTGGAAGCCGAGGCGGAGGACGAGGAGTCCGGCGACGAGGGCACCGAGACCACCAGCCAGCAGGACAACTCCGCCGAGGGCGAGTCCCAGTCCCGCGAGTCCGACCAGACGCTGGGCGCCCAGCCCGAGAGCATGCAGGGCGAGGCCGCCGAGGACGAGGGCGAGGGCCAGGAGGAGGAGGAGGGCGTCGCCGCCGAGGGCGAAGACCGCCCAGGCGGGCCGCAGCAGCGCCGCGAGGTGCAGCCGAGCGACGATGCCAGCCTCTACCGCGCCTTCACCAAGCAGTTCGACGAAGAAATCCTCGCCGAGGACCTCTGCGACGCCGAGGAGCTGACGCGCCTGCGCCAGCAGCTCGACCAGCAGCTCTCCCATCTGCAGGGCGTCGTCTCCAAGCTCGCCAACCGGCTGCAGCGCCGCCTGCTGGCGCAGCAGCAGCGCGCCTGGGAGTTCGACCTGGAGGAAGGCACGCTCGATGCCGCGCGGCTGGCCCGCATCGTGGTCAACCCGCTGCTCTCGCTCTCCTACAAGCGCGAGCGCGAGGCCGATTTTCGCGACACCGTCGTGACGCTGCTGATCGACAACTCGGGCTCGATGCGCGGCCGGCCGATCTCGGTCGCCGCCATGTGCTCCGACATCCTGGCGCGCACGCTGGAGCGCTGCTCGGTGAAGGTCGAGATCCTGGGCTTCACCACGCGCGCCTGGAAGGGTGGGCAGAGCCGCGAGCGCTGGGTGCAGGAGGGCAAGCCGCGCAACCCCGGCCGGCTCAACGACTTGCGGCACGTCATCTACAAGCCCGCCGACGCGCCCTGGCGCCGTGCCCGCAAGAATCTCGGCCTGATGCTGCGCGAAGGGTTGTTGAAGGAGAACATCGACGGCGAGGCGCTGGAATGGGCCTATCGCCGCCTGATGGGTCGCCCGGAGCGGCGGCGCATCCTGATGGTGATCTCCGACGGTGCGCCGGTGGATGACAGCACGCTCTCGGTGAACCCCGGCAACTACCTGGAGCGTCACCTGCGCAAGGTGATCCACGACATCGAGCAGCGCGAACTGGTGGAGCTGATCGCCATCGGCATCGGCCATGACGTCACCCGCTACTACCGCCGCGCGGTGACGATCGTGGATGCCGAGGAGCTGGGCGGCACCATGATGAAGAAGCTGGCCGAGCTGTTCGACGAGGATGCCGCCACCGCCTTCCAGCGCGCCGCCACCGAACGGGCGCCGCTGGTGGCGTGATCGGCTCCCGCCGGCGCGCCCTGCTGGTCGGCGGGCTGGCGCTGGCGGGGCTGGGCGCCTGCGCCGCCGTGCGCCTCGGCGGCGATCCCGCCCTGCCGCAGCCCCCCCTGCCGCTGCCGCCTGATGCCGGGCTGGAGTCCCGGGGCGGGCTGCTGATCAACCGCCACGCCATCGGCTTTGGCGGCCTTTCCGGCCTGCACATCGACGATGACCTGAACCTGACGGCGATCAGCGACCTCGGCTACTGGCTGCAGGCCCGGCTGGTGCTGGAGGCCACGGGCCAGCCCCGGACGCTGGAGGCGATCCGCACCGGCCGCCTGCGCAGCGATTCCGTCTTCCCGCCCCCGGCGCCGCTCCGTCGCGATGCGGAATCCCTGGCGCAGCTTCCGGACGGCACCTGGCTCGTCGGCTTCGAGCGCTGGCATTATATCTGCGTCTATCGCGACCTCGACGCCGCCGGCACGGTGCTGACCGAGGCACCGCCCGGCCTCAGCCGCGCCCCCATCAATGAGGGGCTGGAGAGCCTCACCGTGCTGGCCGACGGGCGCTGGCTGGCGATCACCGAGGGCCTGATCGTCGGGCCGGGGCGGCTGCGGCGCGCCTGGATCGGGACGCCGGGCGCCTGGACGCTGCTGCGCTACAGCCCCTCTCCCGGCTTCGTCCCAACCGATGTCTGCGCGCTGTCCGATGGGGGCGCGCTGGTGGTGGAGCGGCGATTCAGCATCTGGGAGAGCGGGTTCAGCGGCCGGCTGCTGCGCATCCCGGCCGCGCAGCTCGCCGATCCGGCGCCGGAGAGTATCCTGCAGCCCGAGCCCCTGCTGCTGGACCTGCCGCATGAGAACTGGGAGGGCGTCACCGCCTTCCGCCACGCCGGGCGCCTCTGGGTGGCCATGGTGGCGGACGACAACGAGATGTTCTTCCAGCGCGGCCTGCTGCTGCTGTTTACGCTGCGTTGAGCGCAGAAGCCGGCTCCAGCAGCCGGCGGCGCGGCAGGGTCAGCCAGGTGCGGGCGCCGATGCCCTTCACCGCCTCCACGGTCAGTTCGCCGTCATGCGCATGCAGCAACTGCCGCGCCACCATCAGCCCCAAGCCCAGGCCACGGGTTCCGTTGCCGCCGCCGGCAGCGGCGAGGTCCTCGGCGGCCAGCCCGGCACCCTCGTCCTCCACCACGATCGCCACCGTCTCGTCGGCGCGGACCAGCCGCAGCTCGATCGGGTCGCCGTTCCGGGTGTGGCGGACGGCGCGGGTCAGCACCTGCACCAGGGCGCCGCGGAGGGCGCGGCGATCAGCCAGGAGAATGAGCCCCTGCAGGTCCGGCGCCACGCGCCAGTGGCGCCGGCTGGGGACCAATGCCAGCCTCACCTGCTCCAGCGCCTCCTCCAGCACGGCGCCGAGTTGCAGCGCCTCCTCCTTCAGCACACGCGGGCCGGCCGCCAGCGCGGCGGCGTCCCGCAGGTCGGCGGCCAGGCACAGCACCGCACGGCCGTGCCCCTCCACGCCGCTGGCGGGCATGGCGGCCGCCTGCCCCATCATGCCGAGGCCAAGGGACTGGAGTTCGGAGGCGAAGAGGTCGATCTGCCGGTTGCGGGCAGCGAGCTCTGCAGCCAGATCGGCGGCACGGCGTTCCGCCCGCCGCCGGCGCGGACAGGCGAGCAGGAGAAGGATGAGCGCCACCGCGGTGCAGACATTGGTCAGCGCGAGAAGGAGCATGGGGTTTGCCATGCCGCTCATGCTGCGCGACGGAGCTTATCCAGACGTAAAAAAACGCGCCGTGCGGTGCACGGCGCGTCTCATTTTTTCGCCATCCTGCCCCGCCCATGTGGCGGGGTTGGGAATGGTTAGGCGGCGGGAGCCGCGGCGGCCCGCTTCGCCTGGGCCTTCCGGATGCGGCGCTTCAGAACCAGCGCCTCTTCCGGCAGCTTCCGGTCGGCGGTGCCGAGCAGGAAGGAGTCCAGCCCGCCATTGTGCTCCACGGTGCGGATACCGTTGGTGGAGAGGCGGATCTGCACGGAGGTGCCGAGCACGTCGGAGAAGAACGAGGTCTCCTGCAGGTTCGGAAGGAACCGGCGACGCGTCTTGTTGTTGGCGTGGCTGACGTTGTTGCCCGTCAGCACGCCCTTGCCGGTGATGCCGCAACGGCGAGCCATGGTGCTACCCTTCAAGATGGAACCGGGGCCGCGGCAGCGACCGCACACCCAGAATGAAAATCAGACGGGGCGTATGGCCCGCCACCCCGCGAGAGTCAAGGATGCCCGCGGCCGAAAAGGTCGGGGGAAGGAATTCCCCCGAACCCCCTTCTTCCTTTTGTCCAGTCTGGCGCTCGCGTGCCGCGAGCGCGGGAAACTTCAAGAAAGAAGATAGGGGTCTGGGGGAATTCCTTCCCCCAGCCTGCTTTCTCAGAGCCCGTCGCGGTCCGAAGCCGGCCCGTGCCGCATCTCGCGCAGTTCGCCGGCCTCGACGGACATCAGCGCGCTCCGCAGCACATTGGCGATGGCGCGGTCCTCCATGCTGCGGGCCATCAGCCCCAGCGCGCCGCCGAGCAGGGCGGAGGCAACCGAGATCGGCGCGATCTTCTGCTCGATCATGTATTCGATGGCCTTGTCCACCACGGAACCCGCGTGGCTGAGATCTTCCGGGGCCACCCCCTGCGGATCGAGTTGCATCTGGTGCCCTCCTGATACGGTTCGGTCACATAGTCACGCCGGCGGCCTGGCGAAAGGCCCTTCCCGCGGAGATCAGCCGCGCGGGTCATGCGCAGGCTGGCGCCGGCCCTCCTCCGCCGCCACCCCGGCGGCGATGGCGGCCTGCTGCGCCGCCGCGGCGGCCTCGGCGGCGGCCACCGCCTCGGACTGCCGCCGCCACATCTGGGCATAGAGCCCGTCCTCCGCCAGCAAGACGCTGTGGCTGCCGCGCTCGGCCACCTGGCCGTCCTGCAGCACCAGGATCTCGTCGGCCTCCACCACGGTCGAGAGGCGGTGCGCGATGACCAGCGTGGTGCGGCCGGCCGAGACGCCGCGCAGCGCCGCCTGGATCTCCTGCTCGGTGCGGGTGTCGAGCGCGCTGGTCGCCTCATCCAGGATCAGCACGCGCGGGTCCTTCAGGATGGTGCGCGCGATGGCCACGCGCTGCTTCTCGCCGCCCGAGAGCTTCAGGCCCCGCTCGCCCACCAGCGTGTCGTAGCCCTCCGGCATCCGCATGACGAAGTCATGCACCTGGGCGAGCTTCGCCGCCTCGACCACCTCGGCGTCGCTGGCATCCGGCCGGCCATAGGCGATGTTGTAGCGGATGGTGTCGTTGAACAGCACCGTGTCCTGCGGCACGACGCCGATGGCGGCGCGCAGGCTGGCCTGGGTCACCTCGCGGATGTCCTGCCCATCCAGCAGGATATGGCCGGACTGCACGTCATAGAAGCGGAACAGCAGGCGGGAGATGGTGGACTTGCCCGCCCCTGTCGGGCCGACAATGGCCAGCGTCCGCCCGGCCGGCACCTCGAAGGAGACGCCTTTCAGAATGGTCCGGTTGGGCCGGTAGCCGAAGCGGACATCCTGGAAGGCCAGGGCGCCCGGGCCGGCGGCCAGCGGGCGGGCATCCGGTGCGTCGGCCACCTCCTGGTGCTCGCGCATCAGCGTGAACATGGCCTCCATGTCCACCAGGCCCTGCTTCATTTCGCGATAGACGAAGCCCAGGAAGTTCAGCGGCAGGTAGAGCTGGATCAAGTAGGTGTTCACCAGCACGAAGTCGCCCACGGTCATGCTGCGGTTGGCCACCCCATAGGCCGCCATCAGCATTACCGCCGTGAGCCCGACGGCGATGATCGCCGACTGGCCCATGTTCAGGTAGTTCAGCGTCACCTCGGAGCGGGTATAGGCCTGCTCGTAGCGTGCCAGGGTGGCGTCGTAGCGCCGCTCCTCGTGCTTCTCGTTGCCGAAATACTTGACCGTCTCGTAGTTCAGCAGGCTGTCGATGGCCTTGGTGTTGGCCTCCTGGTCCATCGCGTTCATCGCGCGGCGGAAGCGCAGCCGCCAATCCGTGAAGACCAGCGTGAAGGCGATGTAGAGGCCGATGGTCAGCAGCGTGACTGCGGCGAAGGAGAAGTCGAACAGTCCCCACAGGATGCCTGCCACCAGCAGGATCTCGATCAGCGTGGGGATGATGTTGAACAGCATGAAGTCGAGGACGAAGTTGATGCCCCGCGTGCCGCGCTCGATGACGCGGGACATGCCGCCGGTCTGCCGGTCCAGGTGGAAGCGCAGCGAGAGCGTGTGCAGGTGGCGGAACACCTGCAGGGCGATCACCCGCCCCGCCCGCGCCTGCACGCGGGTGAAGACGGCATCGCGCAGCTCGGCGAACCAGGAGCTGGTGATGCGCAGCAGGCCATAGCCAAGCACCAGCGCGACCGGCGCCGTCACCAGCGCCGCCGCGCCATCCTTCGGGCCAAGGGCGTCCACCGCGCGGGCATAGACGATCGGCACCAAAACGTTGGCCCCCTTGGCCAGCACCATCAGCACCAGGGCGATGACGACGCGGATGCGCAGGCCGGTCTCGCCGCGCGGCCAGAGATAGGGAGCCAGGGTGAGCAGGGTCTGGAAATGGCCGCGCTGGCGAGGCGGCGCGGCGGGGTCGGAAGCAGGGGGCAAGAGGCGTTCTCCACAGCGTCGGCCGGTTACATGACGACGCGGGCCTGCCCTGACAACGCGCGGAGGGCGGCAAAAGCCGGCGCGCCGCCATGCGCCCCATTGCCGGCCGGGCGGCTCGGGGCCAAGAACAGGGCATGAAGGACCTCGCCCGCCACATCGCCGCCTGCAACAACGTCCCCTCCCCCGCCGGGCTGGTGCCGTTCCGCATCGGGACGGAACAGGTGGGCTGGCTGGACCCCGAGTTGGCCCGCTGGCTGTCCTTCCGCCCGCGCGACTTCCATTTCGATGGCAACGGCGTTTCGCTACCCGCCGGGATGCGCGGCGCGGCGGCGCGCGAGCGGGTGCTGGCCGATGCGGCCAAGGGATTGGAGAAGGCCGGCTTTCTGAAGCTGCGGGACGAATTGTTCGACGTGCGCGCCACGCCGGAAGGGCCGGTGCTGGCGCGGCTGGACCGCGCCGCGATCCCGCCCTTCGGCATCATCTCCCAGGGCGCGCATCTCAACGGGTTGGTGCGGCGGGCGGACGGGCTGCACATCTGGCTGGGCAAGCGGGCCAGGGACAAGGTCGTGGCGCCGGGCCAGTGGGACAACATGGTGGCCGGCGGCACCCCCGCCGGGCTGACGCCGCAGGAGACACTGATCAAGGAAGGCAGCGAGGAGGCCGGCCTGCCGCCGGAGCTTTCCGGCCAGGCGAAGCCGGTGGGGCGCGTCTCCTACATCATGCGCAACGATGAGGGCCTGCGGCGCGACGTGCTGCACGTCTTCGACCTGGAGTTGCCCGAGGACTTCACCCCAACCCCACATGACGACGAGGTGGAGCATTTCGAGCTCTGGCCCGCCGCCCGGGTGCTGGAGGCCGTGCGCGACGGCGACGACTTCAAGTTCAACGTCAACCTGGTGTTGATCGACCTGTTCCTGCGCGAGAGGCTGATCGATCCTGCGGGTCCCGAGGGCCGGCGGCTGCGTGCAGGGCTGAATGCGGGCGTCTGAGCGAGGCTGCACCCGCCCTGTGAAATCCGGCTGATGGCGGGGTCCGGGGTGACACTGTCACCCCGGCGGGGGTTCCAGGGGGGGGCACCCCCTGGCTTCAGCGGAGCGGCTCGGCCTGCACGCCGCCTCCAGGCGGCGGCTGATAGCCCTGCTGCGGCGCATAGCCTTGCTGGGGCGCATAGCCTTGCTGGGGCGCATAGTTCTGCTGCGGCGCATAGCCGGGTTGCGGTGCGTAGCCCTGCTGGGCCGCCTGCGGGCCGGGCGAGCCGAAGCGCATCAGCACCGCGCGCAGCGGGTCGGCGCCTGGGTTGTGCGCCGCCATGTCCACCACGATCTGCCGTGCGCCGTAGCTCTGGCCGTAATAGGCGCGGTTCCAGTCGCTGCGGCCGCTGAGCAACGAGCCGTCCAGGGCGATACCGGCGAAGAGGCCCCGCGTCTTGGCGAAGGTGACGATGTCCGCCCCCACCGCGGCGGTGGTGGCGCCGGCGATGCCGCCGCCGATGGTCGCCACGGCGATGGAGGCATCGGCGCCGATCTTGAACTGGCTGTCCATCAGGGCGGAGAGGCCCTTGTCGGTCAGGATCACCATCATGACCATGGCATCCTGCACGCCGATCTGGAAGCCGACGCTCCCGCTGCCCATGCCATAGAAGGCCGGCGAGGACCAGGAACCGGCGCCGTCCCGCGCCAGCAGAACGCAGGAGCCGCCCTGGCCGCCGAAGATGAAGCCGGCGCGGAACACCCGGGGGCAGATCATCACCGCGCGGGCGCGGCGCAGCAGGGTAACGGCGTCGTTGTAGTGGGTGGTGTCGGTGCCGCCGGCCGCGCCGAGCATTTCCTGCATGGCCAGGGTGGAGCGGTCCACCAGGGCCTGCTGCTCGACCTGGGCCACGGCAGGGCGCGCGGTGGCCACGGCGCCCAGGGCTGCCGTGGCGAAGAGCGCCGCAGCGAAGATGAATTGCCGCATGAGGGTCCTCCGCCAAGCCTTTGCGAAGGAATGACCTCATGGCCGCGCCGTGGCAAGCCCAACTTACAGGGAACGCGCCCTCGCGGGTCCGCCCGGCCCCGCCTCAGGCGCTGGTGGCGGCGGGCGGCTCCTCGTTGATCGAGGCCACGCGCCAGTGTCCCCCATGGTTCTCCAGCCGCGTCAGCGACAGGTTCTTCACCGAGAGCTGAAAGGCCTGGTGCGGGTCGAGCTTCAGCGCATGCGCCACCGCCGCCCGGATGGAGCCGCCATGCGCCACGACCACGAGGTTCTCGCCCGCATGCCGCTCGGCCATCTCGTCCAGCGCCGGGCCGAGGCGCTCGATCACATCCTGCAGACTCTCGCCCTCTGGCGGGCGCTCGAAGGCGCCATGCGGCCAGAAGGGGTGCGGCGGGTCATTCAGCAGCTCCGCCAGGGCGTCGTAGCTGATGCCCTGCCACTCGCCGAGATGTTGCTCCGCAAAGCGCGGCTCCACCGTCATCTCCGGCTCCGGATAGCCGGCCGCGACGATCGCCGCGGCGGTCGAGCGCGTTCGGGAGAGCGGCGTGTGGAACCAGCGCGCCTCGCGCGGCAGGCGCTGGGCCAGCCAGCCATAGGCGGCAGTTTCCTGCGCCATGGCCAGGGCACAGACGGCGACATCCATGTCGCCGTACATCATCACGCGCGCCGAAGGCTCGACGATGGCGTGGCGGATCAGGAAAAAACGGGTCGGGTTCACGCGGGCTGCTGTAGCGCCTTTCGGCCCCGAGCGAAAATCCTGCGGCGCCCTCGCGGATTTTCACGCTTTGTTCAAGACAGTCAGCCGATGCTGCCCCTGCGCGGCGATGTCTCCCGGTCCGCCGCGCGCGGCCTCCTTTGCAGCCCCCGGAATGGGACACAGGAAAACCTGAGCATGCCGCCTGCCTACGCCCCGACGCTTGAGGCCGTCGCCCCTCCGCCCTGGATCGGTGACGCCCGGAGCCTGCTGGAATTTGCCAGCCGGCTCGCCTTCTCCACGCGCCTACCGGAATGGCGGGAGGCCCCCGCGCACGAAAGCCTGATGCGCCTGGCCGCCGACGTCGCGCTCCAGCTCAGCCTGCACGAGCCGCGTGGCATTGGTCTCGACACCAGCGCCTTGCCCTTCGAGCCCGTCCCGTCCGTGCCGCAGGAGGCGAACCCCGTCGCGCAGGCGGAGATCGCGCTCGCCCTGGCAATGGCCCTGCGGCGTGGCGCGCCCGACCCCGATGCCATCTGGTACGGCTGAGCGGCCTATTCGCCGATGGTGAGCAGCGCGCCGCTGCGACGTGCCGCCTCGAACTGCCCGAGGAAGACGCGGCCCAGCAGCGCCAGCCACACCACGTCCAGCACGAAGGCGGCGCCGAGATGCCAGAGGTCCACCCGGCCCTGCAGCAGCGCCGCCCGCATGCCTTCGAAGACATGCGCGGCCGGGATCGCCTGCGCCACCCATTGCAGCGGCGCCGGCAGGGTGCTGAGCGGGTAGAAGACGCAAGCGAAGGGCGTCAGGCCGAACAGCACCGACCAGGCCAGCGGCTCGGCCCCCGCGCCATGGCGCAGGATCATCGCCGTGACGCCGAGCGCCACCGCCCAGCCCATCATCATCAGCGCGGCGAAGAACAGCACCACCACCGGTCCGAGCGCGAAGAGCCCGAAGCCGTAGAGTAGCCAGGCCAGCCCGATCGCCGGCAGCACGCCGACCAGCATCCGCAGCGTCGCCATCGTCACCAGCCCGGCGACCAGCTCGCCCGGCCGCAGCGGGCTGACGAAGATATGGCCGAGGTTGCGGCTCCAGATCTCCTCCAGGAAGGTGATGGCGAAGCCCATCTGGCTGCGCAGCGCCACCTCCCAGAGCAGCACACCGCCGAGCAGCATGCCCGCCGCCACGGAGCCCGTGTTCTGCTGCACGCCGGCCAGGTAGGCGGTGACGAAGCCCCAGACCAGCATCTGCAGCATCGGCCAGTACATCAACTCCAGCAGCCGCGGCCAGGAGCGGCGGTAGAGCGCGAGGTGGCGGTAGACCAGCCCCCAGATGCG
>DATMFR010000029.1:0-133196 GCA_035556695.1 Roseomonas sp. | reverse complement strand
GCACCATCGCGCCCGAGGTGCTGGCGCCGCAGATCCTGGCGGACCTGAATCGCTCCGCCATCACCGCGATCTTCGTGGTGGAGAACGGCCGCCCGGTCGGCGTGCTCAACATCCACGACCTGCTGCGCGCCGGCGTGGCCTAAGGGAACAGCAGGCTCAGGAAGCAATTGTAATTAGCACAAGCGGCCAAGGGCGAGAGAAGGCCGTGCGGCAGGGCAGAACAAGCTCCTTAGCCGCCGCCCTTTTCTCCGGCCGCTTCAATCAGGGGACTATTCGCGCAGGGAAAGCCGACGCCCGAACGAGCAAACGACAGAGCCATTTCTTCTTTGAGCACTGCCCTTCCGAGGGCTCGAATTAGGGGAGGGCGCGGCTTGGATGGAAAATTCTGGAGCGTCCACGCCGAAAAATCGCGATATCGGACATTTTTTTCAGACTATTCATAAGCATAGACGTCTCCAGCGCCCAAATATTACTAAATCACAAAAACGTAGTTGACATCCATCCCAGTAAAATGGAACTTTTGCCCACTCATTACCAAATACCAGATCCGTACCATTCGAATGAAAGAGATAGTCTCATGAAAAAAGTCGTTATTGTCAACGATACCAGATCTGACGGCCACTACGGATGCTATGCGGTGATGGAGGCTGTTGTTACCATAATCTCCCGCTTGGGGATGGAGATCATTCATTCTCAGGCTGTTGACAAACCTTGGATTGAAGATACGGAGTTCCTCCAGAAGGCAGCTCAGGCTGACCTGATGATCGTCAATGGCGAAGGCACAATTCACCATTCGTGGTCCCGAGCACAATTGCTCGCGCGGATCGGCCCTTTTTGTCGCCGGACGCTGCGAATCCCAAGCATCCTGATTAACTCGACCTTCTATCAGAACAGCGTCGACACTTACGCCCAGCTTGCCGATTTCAGCCTCGTGGCGGTGCGGGATAAGGCGAGCGCTGTGGAAGCTGCGCGGTTCGGCCTACGCGACATGGCCTACTGCCCTGATCTGTCGATGTACCATGACTACAGCGGCCTTCGGGAGAAGCGGGAGAACGCGACACCTCTTCGCATTGGCGCTTCAACCTCGACCCTAAAGGACGTAAAATTGCAAATTCAGAGGTATATTGAAGATAAGAATGTTGAGAACATCAATATCTTCTACAATAAGAAGAATCCCGCAGCAGACAGCATCTTCACTTGTGCGCGGAAGTTGGCGAGCCTGGATCTACTGATTACTGGACAGTTCCACGCGACATGTTTCGCGATCGCGACACGGACGCCGTTCGTCTCCATTACCTCTAACACGCCTAAGATCGAAAATCTGCTGACCGACGCCTTCGGCTCCACGCGCCGCGTGATGAGCTTCAAGGATGTTGAAAAAATCAACCCTGAGGAGTTCGCCAGTTGGACGCCTGAAGAGGAAGAGGCGCTGACGCGCTTTGAGGCGCGCCGCAAAGAACTCTACGGGGCGCTCTCCAGGGCGATCGCAGGCGTCGCGGGTGGACAATTGGCGCGCGAGGCTATTCCGGCGGTGGCCCGGGCGGTGTAACGGGCAGCGGCTTTCGGCCGTTCCCTCGCCCGGACATTAACCCCACACCAGCAGCCCAGCCGCCGCGCCGGGCTGCCATAGCCTTGCCAGATGAAGGAACCTTCACCGGCCGCACTCTTACCAAGCCTCCGTCGTCCAGCAGGCATCACAGGCAGCATGGAGGCGAAAGCAGGAGTACCCCGCGCATCACGCCGAATTTTGCTTCGCGGCCCGCAGCAAGAGTCCGCTGAGATAGCCGGGCCAGAGCACATCGCCGGTACGACGTACAGATCGAATCCGGTGGCGACAGTGTTCGGGCGCGATCGACATTTAGCGCCAGAGCGCCTCAGGCGCTGCTGGTACGGAAAGGAGGCGGCAAGCGCCGCCACAAGGGCTGGAGCTCAATTCGCCCTAAAGAACGCGCCTCACCTCTGGCCAGGAAAATGCCGTTTCCTGTTCATAGCTGAAGTCGTGGATCTCATGGATGGAGGGATGACCCGTCACCTGCGCCGGATTGAAGCCCACCGCCAGAATTGGCGCCAGCGCATGCCCCTCCTTCTGGCGGAGGGTGTTCAGGTGATGGAAAAGGCAGAGCATCTTGTATCCCGCCGAAGGCGCCTTCCCTGGCGGAAGAGGAAGCGGGACGCGCGCCGCGCCCGGATCAAAGACGGCCACATCGGCTGTGTGGGCGAGAGCTTCGGCCGCAGGCTGCACCCGATCGGCGATCCTGTAAGGAAAGAGATACGAAAGGCGCTCGAAGTTTCCGGAAGCGTAATTGCGTTCCGGCTTGCCACCGCCATCGAATCCAAAATGATTATTGTCTTTGGAAAGGTTGAAGAGAAAAACCTTGTGACACGACACCTCATCCAGCGCATCGAAAAAGATGCACTTGTTGAACTGAACAACAACGTCATTCTTCGTGATGTTCAGGCCAAGAAGTGTCTGGGGAGACGTATTGGGATTATTGGCCACAAGTATGACGCGCTCATACTTCCAGGATTTTGCGAACTCCAGAAAAGCGCTTTTTTCGATCAACATAAGGGCCACTGACGGTTGCACTACGTTATCTTAACGGGAGGTATCGTTCCCCCGCAAGTTATTGATTTTCAGCCTTGAGGGTGGGTGCCTCCGGCCAAAAAACGTAACCTGGGCAAGAGATTAGGTACTGAGAGAAGGGAGTCTTCCGCACGGGGGGCGCCCGATTATTTTCGCGGGAGACGCCAGCCGTGCCCCTCGCCTCCTCCCTCCAGAGGCGAGGAACACTTCTCCCCTAGGCTTTCACCGGCACATCAGCACGGGCAATTCCGCATTCTCCAGCACATGCCGCGTAACCCCGCCCAGGATGAGCTGGCGCAGACGGGAATGGCTGTAGGCGCCCATGCAGAGCAGGTCGGCGCCGAAGTCGCGCGCGGCGCCAAGCAGCCCTGCGCCCACCTCGCGCGTCTGCGGCTTGAAGGCCGCCGCCTCGGCGGTGATGCCGTGCCAGCGCAGATAGGCCTGCAGCCCCTCGGCGGTCGGACCGCGCCGCTGGTAGTCCTCGCTGTGCAGGATGCGCACGGCGTCGGCATGGTGGAGCCAGGGCAGCGCCGCCGCCACCGCCGCTGCGCTTTCCGCCGTGCCGTTCCAGGCGCAGCAGACGCGGGTGCCAATGGTCTCCGGCACCTCGCGCGGGGCGATCAGCACCGGGCGCCCGGAATCGAACAGCACGGCATGCAGCGCGTCGGAGGAGGAGACGTCCTCCCCCGCCTCGGGGTGAGGCACCACCGCCATGTCGTAGAGGCGCGACTGCTGGGCGACGATATCCTCCTCCCGTCCGGCAATGGATTCGAAGGAGAGGGTCGGCCCCTCGGTCTTGGCGGCCGTCTCGGCGGAGAGGGCGATGGTGACGTCACGCCCCTGCACGAAACGCTCGAAGAGGCTGCGCACGCGATTGGCACGCTCGCCGCTCTCGCGCTCGGTGGCCGCCATCATCTCCTCGATCATGGCGCCCGAGAGACCTTCGCCGGCCAGGGGCGCCACGTCGCGGGCGTCCACCCGCACATGCAGGCAGTGCACATGCGCGTTCCAGGTGCGGGCCACCATCAGGGCGGTGTGCAGCGCCGCCTCGCCGGCGGCGGTTCCAGTCAGCGGCAGCAACAGCCGGCGGTAGGCCATGGCTTGGTCTCCTCTCTCCAGTCCGGCGCCCCGCTCCGGAGCGCCGCCCACTGTAACACGGCCAAGCCCAAGATGTTCCCCTGCGTCCAGTGGGGCTGGCCTCGGCCGACAGGCTAGAGCCTCAGCCCTGCCCTTCGCTCGTTAAATCTCGTTCGGCATCGGGGCACTCACGTCCAGCCGGCGCCAGTCCAGCCGCCCGGGGTCGCGCCGCGCCACCTGCTCCAGCACGGCCAGATCGGCATCCGAGGCATCCCCCTGTCGAGCGGCGATCCGCTCGCGCAGCAGCGGCATCGGCGCCTCCAGCCAGAGGCCTTGGAACGGCACCTCCGCGCGCGCCGCGGCGGCCGCGATGCCCGCCCGCTGCGCGGGCTCCAGGAAGGCGGCGTCGGCGATCACGCAATGCCCGGCGCGGGCGGCCTTCTCCGCCTCGGCGAAGAGGGCGGCATAGGCGGCCTCGGTGGCGGCGGCGGAGTAAGCGGCGGCCGGCAGCCGCACCTCCGGCGCCACGCCGTGCTGGCGCTTGCGGATCTCGTCACTGCGCAGGATGAGCGCCCCCGGGGCGACCCCCATCCCTGGCGCCCAGCGCCGCGCCCAAAAGGATTTGCCGCAGCCCGGCAGCCCGCCCACCGCGACGATCCGCGCTGGCGAGGCGCGCAGCGCCGCCTCGGCGGCTGCCAGCCAGGGCAGCCCATCATGCCCGACGCGCTGCAGCACATGCGCGCGGATCAGGCTGCGCAGGGAGAGCCAGAGCGGCAGCCCCACCACCAGGCCGGCATCGTCGCGCCGCGCCACATAGCGGTTCAGCACCCGGTTGGCCGCCGCCCGGCCGACATTCAGGTCGAGGTCGGCCAGCAGGAAGGCCAGGTCATAGCCGGTATCCACGGTGGCCAGCGCCTCGTCGAATTCCAGCGCGTCGAAGGGCACGGGGCGACCCCGCCAGAGCACGAGGTTGCCGAGATGGAGGTCGCCATGGCAGCGCCGCACGCAGCCCGCTTCGGCACGCGCCGCCAGGGCGGGCGCCGAGGCTGCGAGTTGCGCCAGCGCCGCCGCCGCCCAGGCGTCGCTGCGCAGCGGCGGCAGGCCGGCCTCATGGGCCGCCTCCTCCGCACCAGCGATCACGTCACGCAGCGCGCCATTGACATCCCAGCCGGAGATCGGCGGCAAAGCGTCGTGCTGTGCTGCCACCGCATCGCCCAGCGCATCCTGCAAGCTCGCGTCCAGCGCGCCACGCGCCGCGACGGCATCCAGAAAGTTCTCCGGCGGCAGCGGCGCCATCTCCACCGCCCATTCCTCGGCCGGCCCCTCCCCGCCGAGGCGCAGGGCGCCGTCCGGGCCGCGCGTCAGCGGATGCACGGCGCGGTAGAGGCCGGGCGCCGCCGGCGCGTTCAGCGCCAGCTCACGGCGGCAGTAGCGCTCGCGGTCCGCCAGCCCCGTGAAGTCCAGGAAGCCCAGCGCCACCGCCTTCTTCAGCTTGAACACCCGGTCCCGGCCAACGAAGACGGCGGAGATATGCGTCTCCACCGGCGTCGCATCGCCGGTCAGGCGGGACAGCAGGGCCGCGGCGTCCTGCTGCCCTGCCGGGATGCTCACGGGAAGAGCGTCTCGGTGCGCCAGCCGCCGCCGGGCTGGGCGTGGAAGAGCCGGCGGTCATGCAGGCGGAAGGGCATGTCCTGCCAGAACTCGAAATGCGCCGGCAGCACCCGGAAGCCGCCCCAGTAGGACGGGCGCGGGATCTCCTCGCCGGGGAAGCGGGCCTCCGCCTCATTCAGGGCCGCCTCCAGTTCCGTGCGGCCGGACAGCGGGCGGGACTGCTGCGAGGCCCAGGCGCCGAGGCGCGAAAGGCGCGGCCGGGTGGCGTAGTAGGCGTCGGATTCCGCCTCCGTCACCTGTTCGACCACGCCCTCCACCCGCACCTGCCGGCGCAGCGACTTCCAGTGGAACAGCAGGGCCGCGCGCGGATTGGCCAGAAGCTCCCCGCCCTTGCGGCTCTCCCGGTTTGTGAAGAACACGAACCCGCGTGCGTCCAGGCCCTTCAGCAGCACCATGCGGGCAGAGGGAAAACCGTCCGCCGTGGTGGTAGCCAGGCACATCGCGTTGGGGTCATTGGGCTCGCTCCGCTCCGCCTCGGCCAGCCAGCCGCGGAACAGGGTGAACGGATCAGTCGATGCATCGGCCGCAGACATAAGCTCCCCCTTGCCCAGGCGTGGGCGGTGTGCCACCACGGCCAGACCCTTGCAACGGGGATCTCCCGGCCCCGCCAACCCTGATAAGACGGTCCTGCCTCACAATGGAAGCTGACGCCCCGCACGCGACCCCTGCCACCGGCACGCTGATGGCCGGCAAGCGCGGCCTCATCATGGGCGTGGCCAACGACAAGTCGATCGCCTGGGGCATTGCCCGCGCCGTCGCCGCGCAGGGCGCCGAGCTGGCCTTCACCTACCAGGGCGAGGCGCTGGAGAAGCGCGTCCGTCCGTTGGCCGCCAGCGTCGGCAGCGACCTGGTCCTGCCCTGCGACGTGACGGACGAGGCCAGCATCGACGCCGTCTTCGCCGCGTTGGAGAGCCGCTGGGGCAAGCTGGACTTCCTGCTCCACGCCATTGCCTTCGCCGACAAGCAGTATCTCCGCGGCCGCTACATGGACACGCCGCGCGAGGCCTTCCTGCAGGCGCTGGACATCTCCTGCTTCTCCTTCGCCTCGGTCAGCCGTCGCGCGGTGGCGCTGATGCCCGAGGGTGGCAGCCTGCTCACCCTCTCCTATCTCGGCGCCGAGCGGGTGATGCCGCACTACAACGTCATGGGCGTGGCCAAGGCCGCTCTGGAGGCCTCGGTGCGCTACATGGCGGCCGATGTGGGCGCGGAGAACATCCGGGTGAACGCCATCAGCGCCGGCCCGATCAAGACGCTCGCTGCCAGCGGCATCGGCGACTTCCGCTACATCCTGAAGTGGAACCAGTACAACGCGCCGATGAAGCGCAACACCACCATCGAGGATGTGGGCGGCGCCGGCGTCTTCCTGCTCTCCGACCTTGGTGCCGGCGTCACCGGCGAGGTGCTGCACGTGGATAGCGGCTACCACATCGTCGGCATGAAGGCCGTGGACGCGCCGGACATCGCCACCGTCTGAGCCGCCTGCCGCGCTGCGGCCTCCGTGCGGCGCGGCAACCTCCCCCCTCTCCCGCCGTTCCTTCCCCATGCGGCCAATCGGGGCCGCGTGAGGGAAGGCGCGCATGAGCCAGCACGAGCAACCGCCGCTGCCGCCTGCGGCGCATGGGCCGACGCCCATGTCCGGGTCACGCACCGGCGCGGCTTCCGCCGGCGCCGAGGGCGATGCCGCCGCGGCGATGCGGCGCGACGAGGGCGGCTCCGACCAGGCCGCGGCCGATGCTGCCGCTCAGGCCGAGCAGGATGACTGTGCCGAGCGCGCGGAAGCCGCCGCCAAGCACGCCGGCTGAACGCAGCGTGCCATCCCACGGATTGAGGAGATCGCCATGAGTAAGGCGCATATGCCGCCCGTCCCGCCCGCGAACCAACCTCCGGGACCTGGCGGAGATCGGGAATCGCCCAACGCCAAGGCGGAGCGCGAGGCCCGGCCGCAGAACAACATCCCGCAGCACCAGGGCCGCAGCGCGGACATCAAGCAGAACACGACCAACAAGGGCTATCAGCAGGACCGCTGAGCCCGCGGGAGAGGAGACGGCAGCATGCCCGAGCACAACCCCGACACCGGCCGCCACGGCGGCCCCGGCAGCAGCCATCAGAACCGCCAGGACCCCAGCAAGTCCGCCCCGACCGGCCACAAGGGCGGCGGCTCGAAGGAAGGGGCGGTGCCCGGTTCGCCGACCAACAGCCGCGAAAGCCGCGTCTCCGGCGGCGGTGGCGAGCGGGACAGCCATCACACCCACGATTCCACCAGCCGCTCCTGAGGCGGGAGCGGCCCGGAAGGAGGCCTTGATGGCCGATAACGACAAGCAGAACCGTGACGCGATGAACCCGGACGACAGCGGCACCATCCGCAAGTCGCATCTCGGGAAGGCCGAACAGCAGGAAACCGCCAGCGGCACCATCCGGCAGCCGATTCCGCCTGGGGAAGTGCAGCCGGGGGATACCAACGAGCTCGCCTCCACCCTGGGAGGGCCGATTGACGTGTCTCCCAATGCCGGACGCCGCAAGCCACCACAGTCCGGCGCCTGAAGCCCTTCGGGGGAGGCGCAGCCTCCCCCACCTCTCTCCGCCGAGGTGACACTGCCATCTTGGCTCCCGCCATTCCGGGATCACCCCTTGGCGTTTGCGGCAACGGCCCGCATAACCACCGGCCCTGATCGCTGCCGCCGGTGCCCTATCCATGTCCCACAACAGCTTCGGCCACCTGTTCCGCGTCACCTCCTGGGGCGAGAGCCATGGGCCCGCGATCGGCGGCGTGGTGGATGGCTGCCCGCCGGGCATCCCGCTTTCCGAGGCCGACATCCAGCCCTTCCTCGACCGGCGGCGGCCCGGCCAGTCGAAATTCGTCACGCAGCGGCAGGAGCCGGATCAGGTCCGCATCCTCTCCGGCGTCTTCGAGGGCGTCACCACCGGCACGCCCATCTCCCTGCTGATCGAGAACCAGGACCAGCGGAGCAAGGACTACGGCGAGATCAAGGATCGCTTCCGCCCCGGCCATGCCGACCTGGCCTACCACCTGAAATACGGGGTGCGGGACTATCGCGGCGGCGGCCGCTCCAGCGCGCGGGAGACGGCGGTGCGCGTCGCCGCGGGCGCCATCGCGCGGAAGGTGCTGGGCGCCGGTGTGACCATCCGCGGTGCCATGGTCGCCATGGGGCCGCTCGGCATCGAGCGCGGCCGCTTCGACTGGGCCGAGGTGGAGCGCAACCCCTTCTTCTGCCCCGATCCCGGTGCCGTGCCGCTCTGGGAGGAGAAGCTCGCCGCCACCCGCAAGGCCGGCAGCAGCCTGGGCGCCGTCATCGAGCTGGTGGCCGAGGGCGTGCCGGTCGGCCTCGGCGCGCCGCTCTACGGCAAGCTGGACGCCGACCTCGCCGCCGCGCTGATGAGCATCAACGCCGTCAAGGGTGTCGAGATCGGCGAGGGCTTTGCGAGCGCCGCGCTGGATGGCGAGGGCAACGCCGACGAGATGCGCATGGGCGGGAATGGCGAGGTGGCGTTCCTCTCCAACCATGCCGGCGGCATCCTGGGCGGCATCTCGACCGGCCAGCCCGTCATTGCCCGTTTCGCGGTGAAGCCCACCTCCTCCATCCTGACGCCGCGTCACTCCGTGGACCGCTTTGGCCAGGAGGTGGAGGTTCTGACCAAGGGGCGGCATGACCCCTGCGTCGGCATCCGCGCCGTGCCGGTGGGCGAGGCCATGCTGGCCTGCGTCCTGGCCGACCACCTGCTGCGCCACCGAGCCCAGAACCCCGATGCGCCGGAGCGCCCGCGCCTGCCGCGCAACTGACCGTGATGGCGGCCCGTGAGTAAAATTTGCCCACTAGCTTGACCCCCTGAAAGTAGGTCCGGATAGCGGGATTGTCCGTTTGGCGGAGAATCCCCCATGCTTCGCGCTGTCGATGACACCTACGACGCCTGCCGCGGCTTTCTCGCCCTTGCCGGGGAGACGTCCTGGCAGCGCCGCATGGCTGATCTGGCGGCACAGGCCACCCCGCAGTCCTGGCGCGGGCGTGCCACCCAGCAGCGGCACGCGCTGGAGCTGATCCTGGCACGCCTCGCAAGCCAGCGGCAGGCGCCGCGCCTCGGCCGCGCCGAGCGCCTGGTCCTGACGCTGGCCCGCGAGGCCGTGGCGCTGGCCGACACCCTTCCTTCCGCTTCCCGCACCCGCCTGCGCGAGCGCCTGCTGCAGGGCCTGACTGGCGAGGCCACCCTGATCCCGCTGTTCCACCTGCTGCGCGAGGCAGCACGCCAGCGCGAGCGCGGCTTCACCGTTCACTTCACCGGCCTGACCGAGGACACGCCCTACGACCTGCTGCTGGAGCGGGATGGCGTGCAGGCGGAACTGGCCTGCGAGACGCTCTCGGCCGAGGAAGGCCGGCAGGTGCCCCGCGGCGATTGGTGCCGGCTGATGGACGGCATCAACCCCGACCTGCAGACCTGGCTGGCCGCCCATCCAGGCCGCTACCTGCTGAAGATGACTCTTCCCGACGGAATCCGGGGTCCCGAACAGCTCATGGAACTGCAGCAGCGGATCAGCGCCATGCTGGCCGACCGCAAGCGCCAGGATGCCAGCGCCGCCGCGGTTCTGAAGCTCGATCCGCTGATGCTGGCCGGCATCCAGGCTGCCGGCCAGGGCCTGCCGGAGCGGCTGCGCAGCCAGTTCGGCCCCGATGCCCATCTGGCGGTGACGGCCGACCCCGCCGGAGGGAGCGTCTTTGTCATGGCAGCCCGGGCGGGGCGGGAGAATGCCGTGGCCGGCGCTATCGTCCGCCGGCTGGAATCTGCCGCCGCCAGCCGTCTTTCCGGCAGCCGCGCCGGCATCGTCTCGGTATTCCTTGAGGATGTGGAGCGCGCGGAATGGCGCAGCCTGCGCGAGACACTGGAACTGGAGGGCGCAGTGCGCCGCTTCTTCACCACGTCCGGCGCGTCGCCCATCACGGCAGCCACCTGCACCACGCGCATGGAGATGTTCGGCATGGTGCCGCCCGATGCGGCGGAGCAGGGCGAGTTGCGCTTCCGCAACCAGGCCCATCCGTCCGCCAAGCTGCCGGCGCTTCAGCCGGCCATCCTGTCACTCACCTAAGACGCGAATACGAAACCGAGATCAAATCTTAAAGTTAATGTGAAGGCTTGGCAGGCTCAGCCTTAAGATTTTGACGTCGTGCTGCCACTTTTTGTCTCATGCTGCGTTGCATGGTTCTTACAACCACTGTGCCGCACACGAGACCCCGCATGTCCGAGCGTGAAATGGAAGCCAAGCTTCTGGAGCTTGACCGGCTGCTGAATGACCCAGAGGTGCAGATGGATCCGCACCGCGTCTGGTCCTTGCTGCAGGAGATCGCCGGCGCCACCAAAATGGCGGTGCCGCGCCCGGCCTGACCTTCAGCCCTCGCGCCGGGCGGCAATCAGGAATTCCCGATTGCCCTCCGGCCCGAGGATCGGACTGGGTTCGATTCCCAGCACCGTCCAGCCCGGCAGACCCTCCCACCAGCCACGCACGCGCTCGCAGACCTCTGCGTGCACGGCGGGGTCGCGCACCACGCCGCCCCTGCCCACCTTCTCCGGCCCGGCCTCGAACTGCGGCTTGATCAGTGCCACCGCCCAGGCGCCGGGCATCGTCAGCCCCAGCGCCGCGGGCAGCACGGTGGCGAGCCCGATGAAACTGGCGTCGCAGACCACCACGCTTGGCGCCTCCGGGATCGAGTGGCCGTCGAGTCGCCGGGCGTTGGTGCGTTCCAGCACCACGACACGCGGATCGCTGCGCAGCTTCCAGGCGAGCTGCCCATGCCCGACATCCACGGCATAGACCTTCGCGGCCCCGTGCTGCAGCAGCACGTCGGTGAAGCCGCCGGTGGAGGCCCCGACATCGACGGCAATGCGCCCCTCCGGCGAGAGGCCGAAATGCGCCAGCGCATGCGCCAGCTTCATGCCACCCCGGCTGACCCAGGGGTGTTCCTGGCCCTTCACCTCCAGCGGCGTGTCCTCCGCCACCGGCTGCCCGGCCTTCTCCACCCGCCTGGTGTCGGAGAACACCTTGCCGGCCATGATCAGGGCCTGGGCCTTGGCCCGCGACTCCACCAACCCCCGCTCGACCAGGGCCACATCCGCACGTTGCTTGGGCATGTCTTCCGCTCCAGGACCGCGCCCAACGAGAGGCGGGGTCCGGGGGGATACTATCCCCCCGGCGGGGGTTCCAGGGGGCAGCGCCCCCTGGCGCTCACGCGCGCGCCGGCTGAACGCCGGCGGTCTCGCCGAGCGCCGCCACCGCCGTCGCCACGATCGAGCGCGCGGAGAGCCCGGCGCTCTCATACTGGGCCTTGGGGCTATCGTGGTCGATGAAGGCGTCCGGCAGGGTCATCGGCCGGAACTTCAGCCCGGTGTCGAAGGCGCCCTTCCAGGCCAGGTGCTGCATGACGAGCGCACCGAAGCCGCAGACGGAGCCTTCCTCGATGGTGATGAGCACCTCGTGCTCGCGCGCCAGCCGCTCGACGAGGGCGGTGTCCAGCGGCTTGGCGAAGCGCGCATCGGCCACGGTGCAGGAGAGGCCACGGGCCGCCAGTTCCTCGGCGGCCTTGAGGCATTCCTGCAGCCGCGCGCCGTAGCTGAGGAGCGCGACCTTGCTCCCCTCGCGCAGCACGCGGCCCTTGCCGATCTCCAGCACCGTGCCACGCGCCGGCACCGGCTCCAGCCCGAAGCCCTCGCCGCGCGGGAAGCGGAGGGCGATCGGCCCGGCATCATGCGCGGCGGCGGTGGCGACCATATGCGCCAGTTCCACCTCGTCGGCCGAGGCCATCAGCACCATGTCGGGCAGGCAGCCGAGATAGGCGATGTCATAGGCTCCGGCATGGGTGGCGCCGTCGGCGCCGACCAGCCCCGCGCGGTCCAGCGCGAAGCGGACGGGCAGCTTCTGCAGCGCCACGTCATGCACCACCTGGTCATAGGCGCGCTGCAGGAAGGTCGAGTAGATCGCGACGAAGGGCTTCATCCCCTCGGTCGCCATGCCGGCGGCGAAGGTGACGGCGTGCTGCTCGGCGATGCCGACATCGAAGGTGCGCTTCGGGAAGCGCTTGCCGAAGGCGTCGAGCCCGGTGCCCGAGGGCATGGCGGCGGTGACGGCGACGATGCGGTCGTCCTGCTCCGCCTCGGCGATCAGCGACTGGGCGAAGACCTTGGTATAGGTCGGCGGCCCCGGCGGCGCCTTGGCCTGGGTGCCGGTGACGACGTTGAACTTGCTGACCGCATGGTACTTGTCGGCGCTCGCCTCGGCCGGGGCATAACCCTTGCCCTTGCGGGTGACGACGTGCAGCAGGATGGGCGCACCCTCCTCCGCGTCGCGCAGGTTGCGCAGCAGCGGCAGCAGGTGGTCCATGTTGTGGCCGTCAATCGGCCCGACATAGTAGAAGCCCAGCTCCTCGAAGAGCGTGCCGCCAGTCAGCATGCCGCGCGCGAACTCGTCGGCGCGGCGGGCGGCGCGCTCCAGCGGCGCCGGGAAGCGGCGGGCGACCTTGGCCATCACCTCGCGCAGCGAAAGGAAGGGCCGCGAGGAGATCAGCCGCGACAGATAGGCCGACATGGCGCCGACCGGCGGGGCGATCGACATGTCGTTGTCGTTCAGCACCACGATCAGGCGGGACTTCATGGCGCCGGCGTTGTTCATCGCCTCATAGGCCATGCCGGCGCTCATGGCGCCGTCGCCGATCACCGCGATGACGTGCCGGTCGTCCCGGTAGCCACCCCCATTCTTCCCGCTGAGGCGCTTGAGATCCCGCGCCACCGCCATGCCCAGCCCGGCCGAGATGGAGGTGGAGGAATGCGCGGCGCCGAAGGGGTCGTATTCGCTCTCACTGCGGCGGGTAAAGCCGGAAAGCCCCCCGCCCTGCCGCAGGGTGCGGATGCGGTCGCGCCGCCCGGTCAGGATCTTGTGCGGGTAGGCCTGGTGGCCGACGTCCCAGAGCAGCCGGTCCTTCGGCGTATCGAAGACGGCATGGATGGCCACCGTCAGCTCCACGACGCCGAGCGAGGCGCCGAGATGCCCGCCCGTCTGGCTGACCGCGTGAATCGTCTCGGCACGCAGCTCGTCGGCGATCTGCTTCAACTGCTCGGCCGAGAAGTTCTTCAGATCCGCCGGGATGCGCACCCGGTCCAGCAGCGGGGTAGCCGGCGGCTGGTTGGGAGGCGTCCGGGCGGGGTTCTGGGGATTCGCCATCAGGACCTCCGGGTAATGGTGTATGCGGCCAGCATTCGCAGCAGATCGGCGCGCTCGCCGAAACTGTCGAGATGCGCCGAGGCCTGCTCGGCGAGCCTTTCGGCCTGCACCTTTGCGCGATCAAGGCCAAGCAGCGCAACCAGCGTCGCCTTGCCGGCCTCGGCGTCCTTGCCGGTGCGCTTGCCGGCCTCGGCCTCGCTGGCCGTGGCGTCGAGGATGTCGTCGGCGATCTGGAAGGCGGCGCCCAACTCGCGCCCGTAGGCGCAGAGGGCATGGCGCTGCTGCCCCGGCGCCTTGCCCAGGATGGCGCCGGCCTCGGCGGAGAACTCGATCAGCTTGCCGGTCTTGAGGAGCTGGAGCCGGCCGATGGCGGCCTCGCTCGGCGCCTCGTTGCCCTCCTCGGCCAGCATGTCCAGCATCTGGCCGCCGCACATGCCACGCGGTCCGGCCGCCTGGGCCAGGCGCAGGCAGAGCTCGGCCCGCACGGCAGGGTCGGAATGCGTGTCCTCATGCGCCAGCACGGCGAAGGCATGCGCCTGCAGCGCGTCGCCGGCCAGGATGGCGGTGGCCTCGTCATAGGCCTTGTGGACGGTCGGCTTGCCGCGGCGCAGGTCGTCATTGTCCATCGCCGGCAGGTCGTCGTGCACCAGCGAATAGGCGTGCAGCATCTCGATGGCGGCGGCGACGCGCAGCGCCGAGGTGCGGGAGACGCCGAACTGCGCCGCGCCCTCCAGCACCAGGAAGCCGCGCATCCGCTTGCCGCCACCGAGGGCCGCATGGCGCATGGCGGCGTAGAGACGCGCCTCCGGCCCTTCCTCGGCCGGCAGCAGGGTGTCGAGCGCGTGCTCGATCTCGCTGACGGCCGCGCCGAGCGCCGTGGCGAGCGGGGAGGTCTGGATGTCAGCCATGGTCAGGTCAGGTCGCGCAGGGTGGCGCCCTCCGGCCCGCCGGACGGTCCGGCGACGATCGCCTGCACCTTGCCCTCGGCCTCGGCCAGCTTGGCCTCGCAGTGGCGGCGCAGCGCGGCGCCGCGCTCGTAGTCGGCGATCGCCTCCTCCAGCTTCGCCTGGCCGCCCTCCAGCTTGCGAACGATGGCATCCAGCTCCGCCAGGGCGGCCTCGAAGGACAGGGAAGCGACGTCCGTCAGGGGGGGCGTCTCGGGCATGGGGCAGGAACCTCGGAGCAGGGTATCAGCAGGTCAGGCATGCATCAGCGCACGCACATGGCTGGCGGCGGAGGTCGCCAGCGCGTCCAGATCATAGCCGCCTTCCAGCGTGGAGACGACCCGGCCGCCGCAGGCGCGCTCGGCCAGGCGGCAGATTTCCGCCGTGATCCATTCGAAATCCGACTCCCGCAGGCGAAGTTGCGCCAGAGGATCGCGCGCATGGGCGTCGAAGCCCGCCGAGATCACAATCAGGCCAGGGGCGAAGGCCTCCACCGCCGGCAGCAGGCGTTCCGCCCAGGCAGCGCGGAAGGCCTCACCGGTGGCGCCCGGCGGCAACGGGGCGTTGAAGACATTGCCAACTCCGCGCTCCCCTTCCTCCCCGGTGCCGGGATAGCAGGGGGATTGGTGGGTGGAGGCGAAGAGAATGCTGGGATCGCGCTCCACCACGGCCTGGGTGCCGTTGCCATGGTGGACGTCGAAATCGAGGATGGCGACGCGCTCAAGGCCATGCGCCGCCTGGGCGTGCCGGGCCGCCACCGCAGCATTGGCGAAGAGGCAGAAGCCCATCGGCCGGCGTGGCTCGGCATGGTGGCCGGGCGGGCGGACGGCGCAGAAGGCGCGCCGCACCTCGCCCCGGCAGACGGCATCCACCGCCACCACCCCGGCCCCGGCGGCACGCAGGGCGGCCTCGGCGCTGCCGGCGCTCATGCCCGTGTCGCCGTCCAGCGACACCCATTCGCCCTCGGCGGGGCGGATGTCCAGGATGCCGCGCACATAGGCTTCCGGATGGACGCGGCAGAGCTGCTCCAGGCTGGCGCGCGGCGCCTCCTCCCGCAGCAGATGGGAGAACTCCTCCGCTTCCAGGGCGGTCAGCACCGCGCGCAGCCGGTCCGGGCATTCCGGGTGGTCGGGACCATTGGAATGCCCGAGGCAGGCGCGATGCGAGACCAGCAGGAGGGTCACTTGGCCGGCTTCTCCCCCGCCGGCTCCTCGCGCCGCCGCAGGGTGAAGCGGTACAGCCCCGCTACCTCGCTGAAGGAGACCAGCGCATGCCCGGTCTCGCGGCTATAGGCCTGGAAGTCCTTCACGCTGGCGGGGTCGGTCGCCAGCACGGTCAGCTTGGCGCCGGGCGGCAGGCCGCGCAGCACCTTGTTGGCTTTCAGCACAGGCAAGGGGCAGGTCAGTCCCTGCACATCGAGGGTGGTCTCGCTCATGGGCGGACTGCACCACCACCAGAAGCCGCACGCAAGCGTCCGCTCATGAGCCCCGCATCCGCTCGGCCAGCACGCGCTGCGCCGCCATGGCCGCTCCCGTGCCGCGGCGGAAGCTGAAGGCGGTCGGCTCGGCGCCGCTGCGGTCCCAGACCTTCAACTCCTCGTCCAGATCGGCCGTACCGCCGGCCTCCACGGAGAAGCGGTGGATCGCCTTGTAGGGAATGCTGACCACCTCGGTCTTGGAGCCGGTAACGCCCTGGCGGTCCAGCAGCATGATGCGCCAGTCGGTCAGTGCGAAGCCGTCCCGCACCGTGCGGAAGGCCGCCAGCACTTCCTCGCCCGGCAGCAGCGCCTCCAGGAAGCGCGGCCCGAGATCCTTCGGCTCCACCTGTCCCGCATCGCCGGTGATCGCGCCCAAGAGCCTGCCCAGCATCAACCGCCCTCCCTCTTCCTGCCTGCCCATATGGCGAACCGATGCGTGCGGCGCCAGGACGCGATCGGCGCATGCGGGACTAGCGCGCAGGGGCCTCCAGGTTGTTGGGGTCGAGTCCCATGGCCTGTGCGGTCGCCGGATTGAGCTGTCCGGTCGCCTGCAAGCCGCGCCCCTGCTGGAAGCGCTCGATCGCAGCCTGCGTGCCGGGTCCCCAGACCCCGTCCGTCGCGCCGCGATAGAAGCCCAGGGCGCGGAGCCGGCCTTGCAGGTTGCGCACCGCCGCGCGGCTGAGGGGGCCAGGGCCGGCCTCCTGGGCAGCACTGGCGGGGGCGCCGGGGCCGGCCAGCAGTTCGCCAGGGTTGAGGCCGAGCGTGGCGGCCGTGGCCTGGTTGATGGTGCCGGTGACTTGCAAACCGTTGCGCTGTTGGAAGCGTTCCAGCGCGGACTGGCTGTCCGGTCCCTAGACACCATCGGCGCGCCCGGCATAGGCGCCGGTCTGGCGCAGGCGTTCCTGGACCTGGGTCACCGCGGCCGGGCTCAGCGGCTGCACGTAGTTCAGGCCCGGTGCCGGCTGCGCCATCGCCGGCAGGGCCGCGAGCGATCCAGCGAGGGCCAGGCCCCTCAGGCCAATGCCGAGATGCCTCATCTGCGCACTACCTCCCATGTTTTTGTTTCGAATAAACACCGAACAAGGCGTGGCAGTTTCAGCCGGGCAGACCGCCCTTCAGCACAGCCTGCGCGCCTTGCCCGAGGCAAGCCGGCAAGGCAGAATCGCGCTGTCGCTGCTCAGCCTGCCAAAAGGCGTCGCCCGGCCGGGCGATGCAGGGCAACACGCCCGTCCCGACCTGCTTCGAAGGCACCCTGCGCCTTTGGGCGGAGAACGGCGTGGTATGGCAGGATCAGCGCCAACCCTTTGAGGGGAGACGGCACAGCCGTGCCCACCACTCTGCCCCGGCATCCGAGAGGTCCGGCGACATGACGCGCAGCCTGACACAGGTCGAGGAGGCGGAGCTTGGCAGCCTGCCTGCCCCTCTCCCCACGGACCCGCGCCCGGAGCGTATGGTGGGGATCGCCTGCCTCCTGGCCACCGCCTGCGGCTGGGCCTTGAACTGGGTGGCCCTGAAGTTCCTGCTGCAGGTCTGGCCGCCGCTGTTCGCGCGCGGGCTGGCCGGGGTGGTGGCGGCGGTGGGGCTCGCATTGGTGACGGTGCTGATGAAGCAGAGCCTGCGGGTGCCGCGCGAGGCGGTGCCGCGGCTGTTGGGCGCCGCCTTCACCAACGTCTTCGCCTGGATGGGCTTCTCCTCGCTCTGCATGAAATGGGTCAGCGTCGGCGAGGGGGCGCTGCTGGTCTACACCATGCCGATCTGGGCGACGATCTTCGCCTGGCCCGTGCTCGGCACGCGCCCGACCGGGCGCGGCGTGGTGGCCCTATTGCTGGGCGTGGCGGGCATCAGCGTACTCCTCGGTGGCCAGAGCTTCGCGGCCGGAAGCGGACAGCTGCCGGGCGTCAGCTTCGCGCTGGCGGCGGCGGTGCTCTTCGCTCTCGGCACCGTGCTGAACGGGGCGCCGCTGCCGTTGGCGCCGATCGCCTCGACGGCCTGGCAGGTCGGGCTGGGTTGCCTGCCCATGTTCCTGCTCGGCCTCGCCTTCGAGAACCCGCAGCTCAACGCCCTGACGCCGGCCGGTCTCGGCGCCATGGTCTACATGACCATCTTCCCCATGGGGGTCTGCTATCTGACCTGGTTCGGCGCGCTGCGGCGCCTGCCACCCTCGGCCGCCTCGACGGGAATGCTGCTGGTTCCCCTGCTCGGCACGCTGACTGCCGCCGCCGTGCTGGGCGAGCCCTTCGGCCCACGTCAGATGATCGCCATGGTCCTGACGCTCAGCGGGGTGACGCTGGCGCTGCGCCGCAGCTGAGGGCGGAGCGGGTCGTGGCGCCCTCTGGCCCCGGCCACGCTGCCCTGTATTCTCCCGCCCATGACCCTGCGCATCGGCATCGATCTCGGCGGCACGAAGACGGAGATCGTCGCGCTCGACGAAGCGGGCGCGGTGCGGCTGCGCCGGCGCGCCGCCACGCCCGGCGACTATGACGGCATCCTCCGCCTGATCGGCGAACTGGTGGCCGGCGCCGAGGCGGATCTCGGCATCACGGGCGCGACGGTCGGCCTCGGCATCCCCGGCAGCCTCAGCCCCGCCAGCGGGCTGGTCCGCAACGCCAACACCCAGTGCCTGAACGGCCGGCCGCTGGACCGCGACCTGGAGGCCCGACTCGGCCGCCCCGTGCGGCTTTCCAACGACGCCAACTGCCTGGCGCTCAGCGAGGCCGCGGATGGCGCTGGCGCCGGGCATGGCGTGGTCTTCGCGGTGATCCTGGGCACCGGCGTCGGCGGTGGCGTGGTGGTGGATGGGCGCGTGATCGAGGGGCGCAACCGGGTGGGCGGCGAGTGGGGGCACAATCCGCTGCCCTGGGCGCGACCGGAGGAGCATCCCGGCCCGCGTTGCTGGTGCGGCCAGCGGGGCTGCCTGGAGGCCTGGCTTTGCGGCCCCGCCTTGGCCGCGGCCTGGAAGGGCGAAGGCCAGCGCGACGCCGGAGGCATCGCCGAGGCCGCGGCCGCAGGCGACGAGGCGGCGCGGGCGGCCTTGGACGATCATGCCGACCGGCTGGCGCGTGCGCTGGCCGCCGTGACCAACCTGATCGACCCCGACGCCGTCGTCCTGGGCGGCGGCCTCTCCAACCTGGAGCACCTCTATGCCGAGGTGCCCCGCCGCATGGCGCCCTACGTTTTCGGCGACGTGGCGGCGGTCCGGCTGGTCCGGGCGAAGCATGGCGACTCGTCCGGCGTGTTCGGCGCCGCGCGTCTCTGGGACCGCCGCTGAACGGACAAAAAGAAGATGGGGGTTCGGGGGAATTCCTTTCCCCGGCCTTTTCCGGCCCTAAAATACGCCCATGCCCGCCCTTTGCCGCGACTGCCTGCGCCTGTTCCAGGAGGAGGCCACCTGCCCGGCTTGCAGCGGGCGGCGGATCCTGCGCCATGGGGAGCTGACCGACCTCGCCATCGCCCATGTGGACTGCGATGCCTTCTTCGCCAGCGTCGAGAAGCGCGACCGGCCGGAGCTGCGGGCGCAGCCGGTGATCGTGGGTGGCGGCAAGCGGGGCGTGGTGGCGGCCTGCTGCTATCTGGCGCGCATCCGCGGCGTGCGCTCGGCGATGCCGATGTTCAAGGCGCTCTCCCTCTGCCCGGACGCGGTGGTGATCCGGCCGGAGATGGCGAAATACGCTGCCGCCAGCCGCGCCATCCGGGCACTGATGGAGGATCTGACGCCGCTGGTGCAGCCGCTCTCGATCGATGAGGCGGTGCTCGATCTTTCCGGCACCGCGGCACTGCACAAGGCGCCTCCCGCCGCCGTGCTGGCGCGCTTCGCCCGGCGGGTGGAGCGGGAGGTGGGTGTGACCGTCTCGATCGGCCTGGCGCCGAACCGGCTGCTGGCGAAGCTGGCGGTGGAGCGTGACAAGCCGCGCGGCTTCGCGGTGATCGGCGCGGCCGAGGCCGCCGCGCTGCTGGCGGGCGAGCCGGTCTCGGTGCTGCCGGGGGTCGGGCCGGTGCTGGCGCGCAAGCTGAACGGACTGGGCTTCATCACGCTGGGGCAGTTGCAGGGGCTCTCCCCGCGGGAGGCGGCGGCGCGGCTCGGCGAGGAGGGGCCGGCACTGGCCGCCCGTGCACGGGGCGAGGACAGCCGCCGCGTGGACCCGACCCGCGAGACCAAGTCGATCAGCGCCGAGACCACCTTCGAGACAGACCTGCGGAGCGTGGCCGAGCTGGAGGCACCACTCTGGCGGCTCAGCGAGAAGCTGGCGCGGCGCCTGAAGGAGAAGGGCTTCGCCGCCGGCGGAGTGGTGCTGAAGCTCAAGACGTCGAGCTTTGCGCTGCGCACCCGGCAAGCGCGGCTGCCGGCGCCGACCCGCCTGCCGGACACGCTCTTCGCCGCCGCCAGGCCGTTGCTGGCGCGGGAGGCGGACGGCACCGCCTTCCGGCTGATCGGCATCGGCGCCCAGCCGCTGCTGCCGGGCGCGGGGGCCGATCTGGGCGACCTGGTGGATGCCGAGGCCCCTCGCCGCGCCGCCCGCTGGGAGGCGATGGAGAAGCTGCGCGCCCGCTTCGGCGAGGCGGCGATCACGCGCGGGCTGACGGCCAAGCGCTAAGGCCCCGCATTTCGGGCATGGACCTCGCCACCTTGCCAGACATAGGATGACCTGACGTCATTCCTGAGCGACAAGGGAACGCACATGCCCCAGATGACCCCCGCCGAGATGGCGAAGCAGATCGGCAGCGGCCTGCTTTCCTTCCCGGTCACGCATTTCCGGCCCGACTTCTCCTTCGACGCGGCGCCCTATCGCGAGCATGTCGGCTGGATGCTGAGCCATGGGCCGGCCGGCCTCTTCGCCGCCGGCGGCACCGGCGAGTTCTTCAACCTCTCCGCCGGCGAGATCGCCAGCGTGGTGAAGGCGGCGGTCGATGAGGTGAAGGGCGCCGTGCCGGTCATCGCCCCTTGCGGCATGGCCACCGCCATCGCCAAGGAGCTGGCGCAGTCGGCCGAGAGCGCGGGCGCGGACGGGCTGCTGCTGCTGCCGAACTACCTGGTGAACTCGGAGCAGGCCGGCCTCGCCGCCCATATCGAGGCGGTGTGCAAGAGCACGAGGCTCGGCGTCATCGTCTACAACCGCGACAACGCCATCCTGAACGAGGACACCCTGGCGCGGCTTTGCGAGCGTTGCCCGAACCTTGTCGGCTTCAAGGACGGCGTTGGCGACATCGAGCTGATGACGCGCATCTACGCCAAGATGGGCGACCGGCTCACCTATGTCGGCGGCCTGCCGACGGCGGAGACCTTCGCCCTGCCCTACCTGGAGATGGGCGTGACGACCTACTCCTCCGCCATCTTCAACTTCGTCCCGGAATTCGCGAAGGACTTCTACGCCGCGGTGCGCCGGCACGACCGCGAGGCGGTGTTCCAAGGCCTGCGCGACTTCGTGCTGCCCTATATCGCCATCCGCAACCGGAGGAAGGGCTATGCGGTCTCCATCGTGAAGGCGGGCTGCGCCGCCGTCGGCCGCCCCGCCGGCCCGGTGCGCCCACCGCTGACCGACCTGGACGCGGGCGAGATGGAGATGCTGAAGGCGCTGATCGCCCAGCTGCCGGAAGCCGCGCAGCGCGCCGCAGCCTGAGGAGGGACAAGGGGGCGCTGCCCCCTTGGACCCCCGCCGGGGTGACAGTGTCACCCCGGACCCCGCAATCAGTCAGCAGGGGTATGAGGCCGGGAGGGGTGGCGCCCCTCCCGGACACGAGCGCGACTACTTGCGCAGTTCGCCCGGCTCGCGCTGGCCGCCGGCCTGGCTGTGCCGCGCCGCCTGCTCGCCGCCGCCCTCGCCCCGCGCCGCCGCCGCCGCGACGCGCGCCGCCTGGAGCAGCAGGCCGCTGTCGTTGCCGATGGTGACCAGCTTGAAGCCCATGCCGATCATCCGCTTGGCATAGGCGGCCGTGGCATTGTGCAGGCCGGCTGCGATGTTGCGCTTGCCGCACTCGTTCAGCAGGCGCTCGTAGATCTTCAGGATCTCCGGCTCCTCGCGGTCCAGCTTCGGCACCAGGCCGAGCGAGAGGCCGAGATCGGACGGACCGACATAGATGCCGTCGATGCCCGGCGTGTCCAGGATGGCCTCGAGGTTGTCGAGCGCCTCCTGCGTCTCGATCATCGGAATGACCGCGACATCCTTGTTCGCCGTGGCGAAGTAGGAGCCCGCCTCGCCATAGATGCCGGCGCGGATCGGGCCGAAGGAGCGCGTGCCCTCCGGCGGATAGCGGCAAGAGGAGACCAGCTGCTTCGCCTGCTCCGCAGTGTTCACCATCGGGCAGATCACGCCCATGGCGCCGGCATCCAGCACCTTGCCGATGATGCCCGGCTCATTCCAGGGCACCCGCACCATCGGCGTCACCGCATGCGGCTGCATGCCCTGGAAGCAGCCGACGGCGGAGAGATAGTCCTGCACGCCATGCTGCATATCGACCGTGAGGCTGTCGAAGCCGGCCTGAGCCATGACCTCGGCGCTGTAGGCATTGGGGATGGCCAGCCAGCCATTGACCACAGCGCGGCCCTGCGCCCACGCCTCCTTCACCTTGTTTGCCATAGGGTGTTCGTTTCCTCCGGGATGGACGGAAAACGCTAGGCCCGCTGTGGCGGAAGCGTCAACGTGTCCAACGCAGGATCGATGCGCTTTCGCCATGGCGTGAGGGGCCCGGCCCCTCTTCCCTGCCCTCTGGGCCGCAGTCCTGGTTCAGGATGGCGCGGCTGCGGGCCAGTCGGCGCTGGGAACTCGCGCGAGCCTGCTGCACCCGGTGCATAACCCTCCGCATCGATGCCAGGGGGCCTAGACATCAGATGGCTGTGGAGCCGCGGCCGGCAAAGGCATCGCAGGCCCGTTCCCCGCCCCCCGGCTCTCTCCAGCGGCAGGCATCCCCACCGGGGTGCTTCGCTTCGCCATCGCCAAAGCCCATGCGCCTGCTCGCACTTGGATGCATGGGCAGGGGCTAGGCAGGCCAGCCGAAGGATGGAATTTTCCGCACCCTCAAGCAGAAATCCTTCAATGGAAGACGAGGGTAGAGTGATGCTGACTGGTGGAATCCTCCTCACGGCCTGTCAGGTCCGGATGGCGCGCGCGGCGCTGCGCTGGCCGGTGGAGGAGCTGGCCCGCCGCTCGGGGGTCAGCCAGGCCAGCATCCGGCGCATCGAGTCGGTCTATGGCGTGCCCAATGTGACCGTTAGCATCCTGGAGAAGCTGCGCGCCGCCTTCGAGGAGGCGGGCATCGTCTTCCTGGCGGATGACGGCGCGCGCGATGGCGGCCCGGGCCTCCGCTTCAGCCGCTATCCCGGCCGGCAGGCCGCCGCCGCCTGAGGCGGCCGCTTTCCGCTGGCTGCTTTCCCTTGGCCGCTCCGGGCTGGCGGGCGTAGCGTGCGGCACCATGTCCTGCGCGACGAGCCATGCCCCCTCTCCGGCCGCCCTCCGCTGGCGCGTCGCCTTGGAAACCGGCGCGTTGCGGGAGGTGCTGGTCTGCCCGCCGGACCACTACCGGTGGCTGCCCACCAACAGCATCGCCCGGCGCACGCTGGCGGAGGCGCGGCAGGCCCCGGCGCCCGCGCATCTCGCCGCCCAGCATGCCGAACTGGTGGCGGCGCTGCGGGAGGGCGGCGCCACCGTGCATCACCTGCCTCCCGAGCCGCATCTACCCTACATGGTCTATACGCGGGACAGCGTGGTGGTGACGCATCGTGGCCCGGTGCTGTGCCAGCTTGAGCGGCCGCAGCGGCGCGGGGAATATGCCGCGCTGATCGACTTCCACGCCGCCCATGGGAGTGATTTCTGGAAGAAATCCTCCGCCGGCACGCTGGAGGGGGGCGACATCCATATCCTCCGCCCCGGCCTCGCCGTGATCGGCCATTCCGGCGGGCGCACCGATGCGGCAGGCGCGGAGCAGCTCGCGGGCTGGCTGCGCGCCGAGGGCTGGGAGGTGCGGCTGGAGCCCTTCGACGAGCACTTCCTCCACCTCGACGTGCTGTTCTGCATGGCCGCCCCCGGCCTCGCTGTCGCCTGCGCCGAGGTGCTGGACGAGGACTTCCTTCGGTGGCTGGAGGCGCACGGCATCCGCTGGCTCTCCATCCCCTACCGGGACGCAATGCAGCTCGGCTGCAACATCCTCGCGCTGGGCGGCGGGCGCGTGGTATCGGCCCGCGGCAGCAAGGCCCTGAACGCCGCGCTCCGCGCCGAGGGGCTGACCGTGCTCGACCCCGAGCTGTCGCTGTTCACCCTGGGCGGCGGCGGCCCGCATTGCCTGACCTGCCCGCTGTTGCGGGATGAGGAGACTGCATGACCATCACCGCCAACCCCGTGGACGCCGTGATCGCCGCCGCACGGGCCTTCCTGGGGGACCGGCTCTCCACCAACGCCTCGGTGCGCGAGCAGCATGCCAAGGGCGAGGACGCCAACCCGCCCGTGCTGCCCGATGCCGTGGCCTTCGTGGAGAGCACCGAGGAGGTCTCGCGCCTGCTGGCGCTGTGCAACACGCATGGCGTGCCCGTCACCCCCTTCGGCGCCGGCACCAGCCTGGAGGGGCATGTGGTGCCCGTCCGCCGCGGCATCAGCCTCGACCTCAGCCGCATGACCGCCATCCTGGAGGTCAATGCCGAGGACATGGACTGCCTGGTGGAGCCGGGCGTCAGCCGCCACCAGCTCAACGACTACCTGCGCGACCAGGGCCTGTTCTTCCCCGTGGACCCCGGCAGCCATTGCTCGCTCGGCGGCATGGTGGCCACCCGCGCCTCCGGCACCAACGCGGTGCGCTACGGCACCATGCGCGAGGCGACGCTGGGGCTTGAGGTGGTGCTGGCCGATGGCCGCGTGATCCAGACCGGCGGCCGCACCCGCAAGGCGGCCAACGGCTACGACCTGACGCGGCTCTTCGTGGGGTCCGAGGGCACGCTCGGCGTGGTCACCAAGATCCGCCTGCGGCTGCAAGGCATCCCGGAGGCGACCAGCGCCGCCGTCTGCCAGTTCGACAGCCTGCAGGCGGCGGTCGAGACGGTCATCATGACCATGCAGGCGGGCATTCCCGTCGCCCGCATCGAGCTGGCCGACGCCGACCAGATGCGCGCCTCGATCGCCTATTCCAAGCTGGACTTCGAGCCGCTGCCGACGCTGTTCCTGGAATTCCACGGCAGCCCGGCGGGCGTGCAGGAGCAGGCGGCGACGGTGGAGGCCATCGCCGCCGACATGGGCGGCAAGGGCTTCGCCTGGGCCAACGACGCCGAGGCGCGCAACAAGCTCTGGAAGGCCCGGCACGACGCCTGGTGGGCGGCCAACGCCCTCTATCCGGGCTGCCGCGGCATCACCACCGATGTGTGCGTGCCGATCTCCCGCCTCGCCGAGGCAATCATGGGCGCCAAGGAGGCGGCGGTGGCGGCAGGGCAGAACACCTGCATCGTCGGCCATGTGGGGGATGGCAACTACCATGTCGTCATCCTCTTCCCCGCCGATGACCCGCAGGGGCTGGAGAAGGCCTGGGCGCTGGACCGGCAGATCGTGGCGCAGGGCCTGGCACTGGGCGGCACCTGCTCGGGCGAGCATGGCATCGGCCTCGGCAAGCGGGAGTTCCTGGAGCAGGAGCACGGGCCGGAGGTGCTGGCGGTCATGCGCAGCCTGAAGGCGACGATGGACCCGAAGGGCATCCTGAACCCGGGCAAGCTTTTTCTGAACTGAGCCGCTCTCCCCCGGGCGGGCCGTCAGGCAACGGATGCCGCCCGGATGGGCTTGTCCCGGGGCTCGAACAACACCGTCCGGACCTGCTCGTGCGCCGCGCGGATGCGGCGGGCCATATCCCGCGTCGCCGCCTCCACCGCCTCGCCCCCAAGCTGGTCCTGGAAGTCGAGGGTCAGGGCGACCAGTACATGGTCCGGCCCGAGATGCAGGGTGAGGATGCGGTCCAGCCGCGCCACCCGAGGGTCGGCGCGGACCAGCCGGGCGATGTCCTGCCGCACCTCCGGCGCCACGCTCTCGCCCAGCAGCAGGCTGCGGCTCTCGCGGGCCAGGAAGAGCGCGGTCACGCCGAGCAGCAGGCCGATCAGCAGCGAGGCCACCCCCTCCATGACGGGCCAGCCGAAGACGTGGTCAAGGGTGAGGCCGAGCGCGGCGATCACCACGCCGGCCAGCGCCGCGCTGTCCTCGAACACCGCCGTCATGGCGACCGGGTCCTTGGTGCCGCGAGCGGCGCGCAGCCAGCTTCCCCGCGGGCGCGCCTGCTTGCGGAACTCGCGCGCCCCGAAGAACAGGCTGATGCCCTCGAAGACGAAGGCAAGGGCGAGAACGCTGTAGCTGATCCAGACATTCTGCGCCGGCACCGGGTGCAGCACCTGCTCGATGCCCTCCCAGGCCGAGACGCAGGCGCCCACGCCGAAGATCAGCATGGCGACGACGAAGCTCCAGAAATACACCTCCAGGCCATGGCCGAAGGGATGCAGCTCGTCCGCCGGCCGGCTCGCCTTGTGCATGCCGTAGAGCATCAGGACCTGGTCGCCCGAGTCGACCGTGGAATGGATCGCCTCGCTCAGCATCGCCGAACTGCCGGACAGGATGGCGGCGCCGAACTTCGTGGCGGCGACAGCGACGTTCCCGGCCAAAGCGGCATAGACCGCCAGCTTCGAGCTTCCCTCCTTCGGCATCCGCACCCCTCGCCCGGCCCTGTCCCCTGAGAGACGCAACGCGGCAGTCCAGAATCGTTTGCCGATGGCACTGAGCGAGGAAAAGATGAACAATCCTCCATAATAATATTTCGCCGTCCTCGCCCATGGACGATGACAAAGCCGAGCCTCTGCCCACAAAATGGGACAAGCCGGCTGTGCCAGCCGCCGAATGTCCAAGGGAGTCGCAGAGCGAATGATCCGTCGCCAATTGCTGACCGGTGGCGCCGTGCTGGGCGCTTCGGCGCTGGCCGCCCCGGCCATTGCCCAGACCGCACCCGAGATCCGCTGGCGGCTGGCCAGCTCCTTTCCCCGTTCGCTCGACACCATCTGGGGCGCCGGCGAGCATGTCGCGCAGCGCGTGGCGGCGCTGACGGACGGCAAGTTCCAGATCCGCGCCTTCCCCGCCGGCGAGTTGGTGCCCGGCCTGCAGGTGGCGGACGCGGTGCAGAACGGCACCGTCGAGTGCGCCCACACCGCCTCCTACTACTTCGTCGGCAAGGACCCGACCTTCGCCTTCGACGCCACCCTCCCCTTCGGCCTGAACACCCGGCAGATGAACGCCTGGATGCACGAAGGGGGCGGCCGCGAGGCGCTGCGCGAGTTCTTCGCCGGCTACAACATCGTCTCCATCCCCGCCGGCAATACCGGCGCGCAGATGGGCGGCTGGTTCCGGCGCGAGATCAAGTCCGTGCAGGACCTCAACGGGCTCAAGATGCGCATCGCCGGCCTGGCCGGGAACGTGATGCAGAAGCTCGGCGTGGTGCCGCAGCAGATCGCCGGCGGCGACATCTATCCCGCCCTGGAGAAGGGCACGGTGGACGCCGCCGAGTGGATCGGCCCCTATGACGACGAGAAGCTCGGCTTCAACCGCGTCGCGCCCTACTACTACTTCCCGGGCTGGTGGGAGGGCTGCCTCAACCTGTCGCTCTACGTCAACCAGGCCAAGTACGACGCGCTGCCGAAGCTCTACAAGGAGGTCCTGGAGAGCGCCTGCCACGACGCCACCCTCACCTCCATCGCCAAGTACGACGTGCAGAACCCGGCGGCGCTGAAGCGGCTGATCGCCGCCGGCACGCAGCTGCGCGCCTTCCCGCGCGACGTCATGGCCGCCTCCTACAAGGCCAGCTTCGATCTCTACGACGAGATCGCGGCCCAGAACGCCACCTTCAAGAAGATCTACGAGGGCTGGCGGGAGTTCCGGGACACGGAATATGGCTGGTTCCGGGTGACGGAGCACAGTTTCGACCAGTTCGTCTATGCTATGTACGGCCAGGAGGCGCAGCAGCGCCGCTGAACGCCACCCCCGGCGCCGCCCGAGCGGCGCCGGATTTGTTTCTGTCAGACCTGGAAGGACCCGCGGGATGGGTGCCCTGCTTGGCTTCAGTCGGGCGATGGACAAGGTCAGCACCGCCTTCGGCGTGATCGCCTACTGGCTGGTGCTTCTGGCCTGTCTGGTCAGTGCCGGCAACGCCGTGGTGCGCTACGGCCTCAACTATTCCTCGAACGCCTGGCTGGAGGTGCAGTGGTACTTCTTCGCCGGCATCGTCCTGCTCGGCGCTGCACCCACGCTGATGCGGAACGAGCATGTGCGCGTCGACCTGGTGTTCGGCAACCTCTCGCCGCGCGCCCGGCTCTGGGTGGACGTGGTCGGCCTGATCCTCTTCCTGCTGCCGGCCATGGGCCTGATGGCCTGGATGACTTGGCCCTTCTTCCTCGACAGCTGGTTGCGCATGGAGGAGTCCTCCAATGCCGGCGGGCTGATCCGCTGGCCGGTGAAGCTGCTCCTGCCCATCGGCTTCGTGCTGGTCTGGCTGCAGGGCCTGGCCGAGCTGATCAAGCGCATCGCGCTGCTGCGCGGCATCACGCCGCAGACCGAGGTGGTCACCGAGTACCACCGCCCCGACCAATGATCGCCACCCCGTAACGCGGACACTCCTCCCCGATGCTGACCCTTGAGATGATGCCGCCGCTGATGTTCGGCGGTCTCGTCGTGTTCCTGCTGATCGGCTTTCCGGTGGCCTTCTCGCTGGCCGCGGCCGGCCTGTTCTTCGGCTTCCTGTCGATCGAGATGGGCTTCTTCACCTCGGCCTATCTGGGCAACCTGCCCTTCCGGGTGTTCGGCATCATGTCGAACGAGCTGCTGCTCTCCATTCCCTTCTTCACCCTGATGGGCGCGGTGCTGGAGCGCTGCGGGCTGGCGGAGGACCTGCTGGAGGGCACCGGACAACTCTTCGGCAAGGTGCCGGGCGGGCTCGCCATCGCCGTCATCCTGGTGGGCGCGGTGCTCGGCGCCATCACCGGCACGGTGGCCGCCTCGGTCATCGCCATGGGCATGATCAGCCTGCCGGTGATGCACCGCTACGGCTACGACATGCGCATCGCCACCGGCGTCATCGCCGCCTCCGGCACCATCGCCCAGTTGATCCCGCCCTCGCTGGTGCTGATCCTGCTGGGCGACCAGCTCGGCAAGTCGGTGGGCGACATGTATGCCGGCGCGATCGGCCCCTCGATGCTGCAGGTGGCGCTGTTCATCCTGTTCATCGCGCTGGTCGCCATCTTCCAGCCGCACCGCGTGCCGCCGCTGCCGCCGGAGGCGCTGGGCCCGCGCGGCTGGCCACTCTACTGGCGCGTGGCGAAGGGCATGGTGCCCTCGATCGTGCTGATCTTCCTGGTGCTCGGCACCATCTTCTTCGGCATCGCGACGCCGACGGAAGCCGGCGCCATGGGCGCGGTGGGCGCCATGGCGCTGGCGGCCGCGAACCGGCGCCTCACCTGGCCGCTGCTGCGGCAGGCGATGGAGAACACCATGCGGCTGACCGCCATGGTGATCTTCATCCTGGTCGGCTCGACGGTGTTCAGCCTGGTCTTCCAGGGCGTCGACGGCGCGCTCTGGATCGAGCACCTGCTCTCGCACCTTCCCGGCGGCCAGACCGGCTTCCTGATCTTCGTCAACGTCTTCATCTTCTTCCTGGCCTTCTTCCTCGACTTCTTCGAGATCGTCTTCATCGTCGTGCCGCTGCTGGCACCCGCGGCGGCGAAGCTCGACATCAACCTGGTCTGGTTCGGCGTGCTGCTCTGCGTGAACCTGCAGACCAGCTTCATGCACCCGCCCTTCGGCTTTGCGCTGTTCTACCTGCGCGGCGTGGCGCCCAAGGAAGTGCTGACCAAGGACATCTATTGGGGCGCCATCCCCTGGGTGTGCATGCAGCTCATCCTGGTGGCGACCGTCATCCTCTGGCCGCAGAGCGTGACCTACTGGCTGGATTCCGGCCCGAAGGTGGACCCCAGCAGCATCCGCATCGAGGTGCCGCTGCCCGACATGCCGGCGGACGACGCGCCGATCATCTTCAAGTAAAAAGAAAGAATCCGGGGGAAGGAATTTCCCCGGACTCCAGCTTTTCCTGCCCGTTGGAGCGTCGCCGCGCCGGGCATCCATGACGGCCCTGGCGGCCGTCATCCTCCTCCTCACCGGCACGATCACCGACGGTCATGGCGCCCCATCCCCATCGCGACATTTCGATCTTGCATTGATATTTTCGTCTCATTACGATGCCGACGTCCAGGGAACCCATGAGAGGAGGACCCGATGGTGGCGCTGACCCGCGAGGAGATGGACCGCAAGATCGACGAGCATTTCGGCTTCGAGGCGCGCGACGACGTCGAAGGCGTCCTCGCGACGCTGTCCCCCGATGCCGAGCACGACATCGTCGGCTGGCCCGCCGGACCGACACAGGGCCGCGAAGGGGCGCGCTCCTTCTACGAGACCATGTTCTCCGACTTGGCCGAGAGCCGGGTGGAATGCGTCCGGCGCCTCTACGGCGAGAACTTCATGGTCGATGAAGCGATCTGGCGCGGCACCGCCCCCGGCCGCCCCTTCGGGCTGGAGGGCCGCGGCCGGCCGCTCGAATTCCGGCTGCTGCACGTCCTTGAATTCGCCGGCGACGGCAGCATCCGGCGGGAGAATGTCTGGCTGGACTTCGGCGCCATCCTTCGCCAGCTGCCGCAGGATGCCTGAGGCGACGGCCGCCGGGCGCGGCGTGCGGGTGAACCAGCGGCGCCGCGCCCGCAAGGACCTGCTGCAGGCCGCCGCCCGGCTCATGCGGCAGGGCCGCCGCCCGAGCCTGGAGGAGGTCGCGGAGGAGGCGCTGGTGTCACGCGCCACGGCCTATCGCTACTTTCCGAGCGGTGACGCCCTGCTCCTCGAAGCCGCCCTCGACATCGCCACCCCCGAGCCCGAGCAGTTGTTCCGCGACGCGCCAGCCGGCGAGGACACGCTGGCCCGGCTCCAGCGGGTGGATGCCGCCCTGCACGAGGTGGTCCGCGCCAATGACGCGCCGCTCAGGGTGATGCTCTCGCAATCGCTCACCCGCGGCCTCGACGGTGCCGGGGGCAGTGGCGTGCCGCTGCGGCAGAACCGCCGCTCGCCGCTGATCGAGGCGGCTCTTGCACCGGGCCGGGAGAGCTTCGGGCCAGCGGCGCTGGATACCCTCGCCAAGGCCGTGGCGCTGGTGGTCGGGCCGGAGGCCATGGTGGTGTTCAAGGACGTGCTGCAGGTGGAGGACGCGGAGGCGCGGCGGATCAAGCGCTGGATGATCCAGGCCCTGGTCGCGGCGGCGCGCAAGGCACCGCCGGAGAACTGAGCGCGGCCGCTCGCCGGCCTGCCGCATCCCTTCCTGTCGCCGTTGCCTCGGCCAAGCCGATGCAGGGGCAGCAGCAAGCAGATGGCGAGAAGACGATACCCCGGCGCCTCCAGTGGCGATTCGCGAATGGCACAAGCTGTGCGTCCACTTCCGGCGCGGCGCGTGACCCATCGATGATGGAGGGCGGGGGCGGAGTGACGGAGCTACTCCCCTGGGCGCCCTGATGGTAGGCGGAGGGGCGCGGCGTCCCCCTGCCCTGCCGCCCAGCCCGGGAGCGCACCGGTGTTCCCGGCCGCCACCGCCAGCCCCAGCAGCGCGCCGAACTTGAAGCCGTGGCCGGAGAAGCCGCTCATGACGATGCATCGATCCCCGAGCGGTTCGACGATGAAGCGTTCCTCCGGTTCGACGTCGTAGTAGCAGGCGCGGGCGCCGAGGACGCGATAAGCGCCGGCATCATTCAGCCGCGGCCGGGCCAGGGCCAGAATGGCCTCCGCCTCGGCGGCGCTGGCCTCGCGCGGGTCCTCGGCATCGCCCTGGAGGGAGAAGCGGTGATCGCCCACCTTCAGCGGCGTGCCGGCAACCGGCGGCACCGCGTAGAAGCCGCCTTCGTCCGAGAGGTCGAGCAGCATGGGGGCCGCTTCCCAGGCGGCGCGGTGCGCCGGCGGCGGCTCCAGATAGACGACGATCTGGCGCGAGGCGGTGACGCGCCCGGCGAGGCCGGGGACGAAGCGCGGCGCCCAGGGCCCGGCGGCGAGAACTAGGCGATCGGCCGAATGCCGCGTGCCGTCTGCCAGGGTCAGGCTGGCGCGGACCGGATCGACCTCGGTGGCGCGCCCGCGCAGGACCTGCACGCCGCGCCCGCGCAGATGCCGCGCCAGCGCGCCGACAATGCGGCCAGCCAGCAGCACGCCGCCTTCCGCCATGTGGAAGGCGGCGCCGATGCCATGCGTGCCCAGCATCGGGAAGCGGGCGGCAACCCGGGCGGGGTCGAGGTCGGTGAAAGCATGGCCCTGGGCGGCCAGCGTGGCGCGACTCTGGGCCAGCCAGCCTTCCTGCCGGCTCGCCACCGCCAGCACGCCGGTCGGAACATGGAAGCATTCGCCGAGATCGGCCCAGAGCAGGTCCCAGGCGGCATAGGCCTCCTCCACCATCCGCGTGTAGCCGGCGGCGGCGCCATAGGCATGGCGGATGAGGCGGTGCTCGTCCACGCTGGCACCGCGCGGGTTCGGCACCGGGTCCTGCTCGACCACGGTGACGGTGAAGCCCGCGCGGGACAGGCCCCAGGCGGCGGAGAGGCCCATGATCCCGGCCCCGAGGACAAGCGCGTTCGGCATGGGCAGGAGGATGGCGCAGCGCCGCGAAACTGGCCAGCCATCCCGGGAGGCTCCGCCTCCCCGGCCCCGCGCTCAGTTTGGTCCTGTCACGGAGAGCGTGATGCCGCCCCGCAGCGCCTCACCGGGCGCCAGCACATGCATGGCGCCCCAGGGCGCGAGTTGCGGCCGATTGATCACGTCGGGCACATGGCTCACCGGCTCCAGGCAGATCACGGGCCGGTCGGCGGGGGCGAAGAACTGCAGGTTGCGCGACCAGTCGCCGCTGGCACGCAGCACCAGGGTCAGGTCGGGGCGGTGCAGTTCCGCCATGCCGTCCCAGCCGGCGAAATGGCCGTCGGTGCCGAGCCAGTCGGCCTCGCCGCCGTCCAGGCCGAGCGAAGGAATCGCCTCGACCGGCAGCTTGCGCGCGTTCCGCCGGAAGGTGGCCTCGCTGGCGAAGCGGACCGTGCAGCCCGCCGGCCGAGCGAACCAGGGATGCCAGCCGAAGCCCATCGGGCAGGGTCCGGCGCCCTGGTTGCGCAGGGTGAGGTCCAGCGCCAGCCCGGCTTCGGAGAGCGTGACCTCCAGCCGGGCGGCATAGTCGAATGGCGCCTGCGCCAGCGCCTGGGTGAGCACTGCCCGCTCCGCCGAGGCGGCTTCCACCTGCCACGGCAAAGCACGGGAGAGGCCATGCAGGGCATTGCCTTCATCGGGGTGGGTGATGGGGAAGTGGTAGGTTTTGCCTGCCCAGGGAAAGCACCCGCCATCGATCCGGTTGGTCCAGGGCAGCATCCAGAAGGCGCCATGTGCGGGGTCGAGCAGCGCGCGGCCGGCATGGGAGAGGCCGGCGAAGTGGGCACCCCGCTCGGGCAGCAGTTCGGCCCGCCAGGGGCCGGATTCGAGCCGCATGCGACCTCCGGGCATGGAGAGAGAGAGCGGGATCCCCGCCCCCCAGGATCAAGGATCAGTCGAGCGCGAAGGGGTCCTTCGGGCTCGGCGTGGCGCGGCTGTAGTCGTTGGCGCAGTAGTCGCCGCCCTGGTAGCGCTCCACCACCGGATTATCGGAGACCTTGCCCTTCACCTGCTCGCGCGCGGACTCCGCGGTGTCCTGCGGCTGCCAGCCAATGCGGTCGCGGTGGTCCTTGCCCCAGAAGCTGGCCGGATTGTCGCTGGCGCCCCAGACCACGGCATGGCCGACGCGGGGCGCCTTCAGGAAGGCGTCGCAGAGCCGCGCCAGGTCGGCGTAGGAGAGCCAGGTGGAGAGCATCCGCGCATTCGCCACCTCGGGAAAGCAGCTGCCGATGCGCACGTTCAGGTTCTCGACGCCGTGCTTGTCCCAATAGAGCCGGCCGATCAGCTCGCCATAGGCCTTGGAGAGGCCGTAGAAGCTGTCGGGGCGGAAGGCGCAGTCATAGTCCAGCTTCTCGCTTCGCTCGTGGAAGCCGATCGAGTGGTTGGAGGAGGCGAAGAGCACCCGCGCCGTGTTCCGCCGCGCCGCCTCGTAGATGTGGTAGAGGCCGCGGATATTGGGATCGAGCACCTCCTCGAAGGGCCGGTCCACCGCGACGCCGCCGAAATGCAGGATGGCGCCGCAGCCATCCGCCAGGTGGTGCATGGCCACCTCGTCGCCGAGATCGGCGGCGGTGAAGGTCGCACCAGGCGGCATCGCGTCCGGGAAGGGCTTGATGTCGGTCAGCACCAGGCTGTGGCCGAGGGCGGCCAGCTCGCGCGCCAGCATGCGGCCGAGATTGCCGGAGGCGCCGGTCAGCAGGACGGGCTTTTGCGAAGCGGACATGGGTTCGGTTCCTCAGGACGTCACTGGCCGTAGCCCAGCAGCAGGCGCGGCAGGGTGAGGGAAACAGCCGGCCAGTAGGTGGTCAAGGCCAGCGCCACCAGGATGGCCGCGTAGAAGGGCCAGATGCCCTTCATGGTCTGCTCCATGCGGATCTTGCCGATGGCGCAGCCGACGAAGAGCACCGCGCCGACCGGCGGCGTGGTGAGGCCGAGGCCCAGGTTCATCATCACCACCATGCCGAACTGCACGGGGTCCATGCCAAGCTGCTGCACGACCGGCAGGAAGATCGGCGTGGTGATCAGGATCAGCGCCGCCATGTCCATCACGCAGCCGAGCAGCAGCAGCGCCACGTTGATCAGCAGCAGGATGACGGTCGGGTCCTGGCTGATCGCCAGCATGCCACGCGTCAGCATGTCGGCGAAGCCGTAGAGCGCCAGCAGATAGGCGAAGGCGGTGGCGGTGCCGACCAGCAGCAGCACCACCGCGGTGGTGCGGACCGAGGCGGCGAGCGCGATCTTGAAGGTCTCCCAGGTCAGGCCGCGATAGACCACCAGCGTCGCCACCAGCGCCCAGATGGCACCGAAGGCGGCGCTTTCGGTCACGGTGAAGACGCCGCCCAGAACGCCGCCCAGGATGATGACGCCGGTCATCAGCCCCGGAAGGGCGTCGAGGAAGGTCCTGAGCAGATGGCCGAAGCCCTGCCATTGCTCGGCCGGGTAGCCGCGCCGCACCGCCAGCACATAGGCCGCGACGGCGAGGCAAAGGCACATCACCACGCCCGGCACGATGCCAGCGAAGAACAGCGCCGAGACCGAAATGCCGCCGCCCGCCGCCAGCGAGTAGAGGATCATGTTGTGGCTGGGCGGGATCATGATGCCGGCGATCGAAGCCGTGACGGTCACGTTCACCGCGTAGTCGGTGTCGTAGCCCTTCTGCTTCATCGCCGGGATCAGCACGCTGCCCAGGGCCGAAGCGTCAGCCACCGCCGAGCCGGAGATGCCGCCGAACAGCATGGAGGCCGCGACGTTCACCATGCCGAGCCCGCCGCGCATCCAGCCGACGGCGCCGGCGGCGACGTTGATCAGACGCTGGGCGATGCCGCCATGCATCATGATCTCGCCGGCGAAGATGAAGAAGGGGATGGCGAGCAGCGAGAAGGAGCTCATCCCCGCCGTCATCTGCTGGAAGGCGACGGCGGGGCTGATGCCCTCCCACAAAAAGCCGCCGAGCGCCGCGAGGCCGAGCGTGAAGGCCACCGGCACGCCCATGACGATGCCGCCGAAGAAGATGGCGAAAAGGATGATCAGGCCGATTTCCACGGGCGGGCTACTCCAGCGAGGAGGCGGAACGAGCTTCGGTGTGCCGCCCCATCAGGGCCAGCAGCGCCTGCTCGATGGCAAAGAGGGTGATCAGGATGCCGCTGACGATCAGCGGCAGGTAGGTCCAGACCTGGCTGATGCCGAGCAGCGGAATGCGGATGCCCTGGCTGGTCTCCACCAGTTCCCAGGACCAGAACGCCATGCCCAGGCCGAACAGCCCGACGATGATGTCGCAGATGATCTCGATGACACGGGCGGGGCCTGGCGGGAGCGCTTCGCGGAAGCCGAGGACGGAAAGATGAAAGCGCTCCCGGACGCCGACCGCCGCGACCGGCAGGGCAATGGTGACGACGATCAGCGTCGCCGCGCGCTCGACCCAGGTGGGCGTGTCGTTCAGCACGTAGCGGCCGAACACCATCCAGCCGGTGATGACGACCAGTGACGCCATGGCGATGGAGGCGAGCAGGATGACCAGCTTGGCGAGGCCATCCAGCACGCAGGAGAAAAGCTTCATGGGCGGGTGGACTCCGAGGGAAGGCAACTCCGGCGGAAGGCGGGGCAGCCAGGCGAGGCCGCCCCCGGACATGAAAAAAGCGCGGCGCCCTTGCGGACGCCGCGCCCCGGATCACCGGCTCATTTCGTGTCGCGGATCTGCTTGACCAGATCGGCCATCTTCGGATCGGCCGCGTACTTGTCATAGACCGGCTTCATCAGCGCGGACCAGGGCGAGCGGTCCTCGACATCGGTCACCACGGCTCCCCCGGCGACCACCCGGTCCCGCGAGACCTTCTCGCGCTCGGCCCAGAGCTGGCGCTGGTAGGTGGCGCTCTCGCGCGCCGCCTCCTTCACCAGCTTCTTGTCGGCATCGTTCAGCCGGCGCCAGCGGATGGCGGAGACCGCCAGGATCTCGGGCACGTTCGAGTGCTCGGTGGTGATGTAGTACTTGGCCACCTCGAAGTGGCGCGTGCTCTCATAGGAGGGCCAGTTGTTCTCGGCGCCGTCGAGCACGCCGGACTGCAGGCTGGTATAGACCTCGCCGAAGGGCAGCGGCGTCGGGTTGGCGCCGAGTGCCTTGATCAGGTCGATCCAGAGGTCCGAGGTCTGCACCCGGATCTTCATGCCCTTCAGGTCCTCGGGCTTGGTCACCTTGGTGCGGGTGTAGATGCTGCGCGCGCCGGCGTCGTACCAGGCCAGCGGCACGATGCCGACCTTCTCAAGGTCGGCGGCGATCGCATCGCCCACCGGCCCGTCCACGACATGGTGCAGGTGCTCGACGTCACGGAACAGGAAGGGGAGCGTGAGCACCTGGGTGGAGGCCGCCAGGTTGTTCAGCGGGCTCAGGTTGAACTCGGCGAAGTCGATCGAGCCGAGGCGCATCTGCTGGATGGCCTCGTCCTGCTGGCCAAGCTGCGCCGAGTGGTAGGTCTTGAGCTTCAGGCGGCCATTGCTGCGCTGGGCGACCAGTTCGGAGAAGCGGTCCATGCCCTTGGACACGGGGTAATCAGGCGGATGGATGTTCCAGCCGCGCCATTCCTGCGCCTGCGAAGGGGTGGAGGTCCAGCCCAGCAGGGCGATGGCGGCTGCGGCCGCCCAATTCATCAGACGTCGCGTCATCGTACGTCCCCCCATATGCTCTTTCTTTGGTGAAGGTTGCGCCGGAACCGAGGGAGCTGTCAAACCCCGAAATCGCAGTCTCTCCCCCACCTTGCGATCCGGCACTGGGATGCTCAGCATGCGGCCCGTCTGTTCCGCCGGAGCCAAACGCCGCATGAGCCTGCCGATCGCCTCCCTCGCCGCCGCCGCCGAAGCCCTCGCGGCGGGCCGCACCACTGCGCTGGACCTGACGGAGGCGGCGCTCGCCCGCATCGCCGACCCCTCCGGCGAGGGCGGCCGCGCCTTTCTCGACGTGCAGGCAGAGAAAGCCCGCGCCAGCGCCCGCGCCATGGACGCGCTGCGCGCGGCCGGCCGTGCCCCCTCTCCCTGGGCCGGCATCCCAATCTCGGTGAAGGATCTGTTCGACCAGCAGGGCCTGCCGACCCGCGCGGGCGCGGTGGCACTGGAGGACGCGCCGCCCGCCACCGCCACCGCGCCCGCCGTGGCCCGGCTGGAGCGCGCTGGCTTCGTGGTCCTCGGGCGCACCAACATGGTGGAGTTCGCCTTCAGCGGCCTGGGGGTGAACCCGCACCACGGCACGCCCCGCTCGCCCTGGGACCGCGCCACGGGCCGGCTGCCCGGCGGCTCCTCGTCCGGCGCGGCGGTCGCTGTGGCCGACGGGATGGGGCTGGGCGCGCTGGGCTCGGACACCGGCGGTTCCTGCCGGGTGCCGGCAGCACTCTGCGGCATCGTCGGCTACAAGCCGACGGCGAAGCGCGTGCCGCTGGAGGGGGTGCTGCCGCTTTCCAGCTCGCTCGACAGCATCGGGCCACTGGCCAATACCGTCGGTTGCTGCACCGTGCTGGACGCGCTGATGGCCGGCGCCGAGACGGCCGCCCCGCCGCCGGCCCGTCCGGTTGCCGGGCTGCGCTTCGGGCTGCCGGAAGCGACTTATCTGTTCGAAGGGCTGGAGCCGGTGGTGGCGGAGGCCTTCGCACGCGCCGTGGCGCGGCTGGAGGCGGCCGGCGCCCGCATTGAGCGCTTCACCCTGCCGGAATTGGCGGAGATCCCTGTGGTCAACGCGGCGGGCGGCTTCACCGCCGCCGAGTCCTACGCCTGGCACCGCGCCCTGCTCGAGCGCGCGCGCGATCGCTACGATCCGCGCATCCTGGCCCGCATCCTGCGGGGTGCCAGCATGGGCGCGGCGGACTACCTGGACCTGCACAAGGCCCGGGCCCGCATCATCGCCGCGGCGACAGCCCGCACCGCGCCCTACGACGCCGTGCTCTGCCCGACCACGGCGCTGACGCCGCCTGCCATCAGCGCGGTGGAGGATGAGGCGGAATACAACCGAATCAACCTCCTGCTGCTGCGCAACACGGCGGCCTTCAACTTCCTCGACCGGTGCAGCATCAGCCTGCCCTGCCACGCGCCCGGGGAGGCGCCGGTCGGCCTCATGCTGAGCGGGGCGCATGACGGCGATGCCGCCCTCTTTGCCACTGCCGCAGCGGTGGAGGCTGCCCTGCGCGGCTGAGGAAACCAATGATTCGCGCAGGGAGGGGCTTCCCCTGCGCCTCGGCTGCCGCTAAACAAGCCCCTGGCGAGGACCCGTAGCTCAGCTGGATAGAGCGTTGCCCTCCGAAGGCAAAGGCCGATGGTTCGAATCCATTCGGGTCCGCCATCTCCCTCATTCATCAAGGTGGACAGCGCCAGCGCGACGTTAGGCGCGTTGGCATCCGGTCCGCACCTGCCCATCAGCACAGCTCAGGCGCTGAGGCAGGAAAGCTCCGCATTGTCCCGCCCCGTATAGGGGTCAGTTGGGCGTTGGCACACCTCTTCAAGCCCTCGTGCCGGAACCACGCACTCCAGCGCGCCCGCTGACGGACTGCGGAGATTATCGCCACTAGAAAGCGCGGCATCGCCGTAATCCGCCGCAGCTTTGGCGGCCCGCCTCCCTGACCAGCGTTGCGCTTACCGCGACCCACCTCCTCCGTTCATCCCGATGCTGTACAATCAGTGCTCAGAAATGCTGAGTACGCACTGAACATCGCCAGCACGAGCCTGGCGGCGCTTGCAGCCCCCTTTCTGCCTTTCTGCCTTTCTGCAGCCTCTGGAGGATCCACTCGCCAAGCGTGAGCTTGACGTTATTGGTCCTCAGGCAGGCAGCGGCTTGTTCCCACGCCTTCATTCGCCGCATCTGGCCGAGCTCCAAGCCGCCGCACCTCCCCCTCCCCCGCGACGGCAGACGGCGCCCAGCGCACCGGAATCTGCTGCAACCAAATGCTGCCGCCGAACTTGTCACGGGATCGGAACGTTGGATCTCCCAATCCGCGGTCCGCCGAACTCCCGGATCGAACCATGATGCGTTCCCGGATTTTGCCCGCAGGCGAGGACCGTTTATGCAACCGGGCGGCCAGCAGGCGGAGGCCTCAGGCGCGGTGGCACAGATTGGTGCGGTGCTTGGCGTGGCCGTCGCTGATGCTGCCCCTTGCCGGCTGCGCAGGTGGACCACTCGACCCGCATGGGCCGATCAGCGCTGCACTGAAGAGCATCCTGTTCAACTCGGTGTTCGTGATGCTGCTGATCGTCGTGCCCACGATCGCGCTGGGTCTGTTCTGCGCCTGGTGGTACCGCGCCTCCAACCCGCGCGCCCGGTACCAGCCGGATTTCACCCATTCCGGGCGCGTCGAGCTGGTGATCTGGTCCGGGCCGGTCCTGATCATCCTGCTCCTGAGCGGTGTGATCTGGATCGGCTCCTTCTCGCTCGATCCGGCCAAGCCGCTCGTTTCCGACAAGAAGCCGCTTGAGGTGCAGGTCGTCTCGCTCGACTGGAAATGGCTGTTCATCTATCCCGAGCAGAACATCGCCAGCGTGAACGATCTCGTTATTCCCGAGGACACGCCAGTGCATTTCAGCATGACCTCGGCCAGCGTGATGAACACGCTCTACATCCCGCAGCTCGCCGGCATGGTCTATGTAATGAACGGCATGGCGACGCAGCTCAACCTGCAGGCCGACAACCCCGGCGATTATGTCGGCCGCTCCGGGCACTTCAGCGGCGATGGCTTCTCCGACATGCAGTTCACCACCCATGCCGTGCCGGCTGGCGACTTCGATTCCTGGGTGACGAAGGTGCAGCAGGACGGCCCGGCGCTCGACATTCCCGGCTATCGGGAGCTCTCGCGGCAAAGCCAGAACATCGCTCCCTTCACCTACCGCTCGGCGGAACCCGGCCTGTTCGAGGCGGTGGTGCGGCAGCACATCCCACCCGGCCCTGGACCGGAGCAGGGGCGCGGCAGTCCGGAAATCCATCCTCAGGCGAGGAGGTAGAATGTTCGGCAAGCTTTCCTGGTCGGCCATTCCCTGGGAAGAGCCGATTCCCCTCATCGCCGCCGGCATCGTCCTGCTGGTCCTGCTGGGCGCGGTCGTCTGGGTGGTGGTGAAAGGCTACGTGCCTTATCTGTGGCGCGAATGGATCACCAGCGTCGATCACAAGCGGATCGGCGTGATGTATGTCCTGCTCGGCGTGGTGATGCTGATCCGCGGCTTCGTGGACGCCATCATGATGCGGGCACAGCACGCGCTTGCCTTCCAGGCGGAAGGCTACCTGCCCGCCGACCACTACAACCAGATCTTCTCGGCGCACGGGACGATCATGATCTTCTTCGGCGCCATGCCCTTCGTCATCGGACTGATGAACTTCGTGGTGCCGCTGCAGCTGGGCGTGCGGGATGTCGCCTTCCCCACGCTGAACTCGGTCAGCTTCTGGCTCACCGCCTCAGGCGCGCTGCTGGTGAATATCTCGCTGGTGGTCGGCGAGTTCGCGCGCACGGGCTGGCTGCCCTACCCTCCGCTCTCCGAAGCCACCTACTCCCCGGGCGTGGGCGTCGACTACTACGTCTGGGCGCTGCAGATATCGGGCGTCGGAACGCTGCTCTCGGGCGTGAACCTGGTCACCACGATTCTCAAGATGCGCGCGCCCGGCATGGGTTATCTGCGCATGTCCATGTTCTGCTGGACATCACTGTGCAGCAACCTGCTGATCATCGCGGCCTTCCCGATCCTGACCGCGACGCTCGCGATGCTGACCCTGGACCGCTACATGGGCTTCCACTTCTTCACCAACGAAGGTGGAGGCAGCATGGTCCTGTTCATGAGCCTGATCTGGGCCTGGGGCCACCCGGAGGTCTATATCCTGGTCCTGCCCGCCTTCGGCGTGTTCTCGGAGGTGATCTCGGCCTTCTCCCGCAAGCCGCTGTTCGGCTACCGCTCCATGGTCGCAGCGACGCTGTTCATCTGCATCAACTCCTTCATGGTATGGCTGCACCACTTCTTCACCATGGGAGCGGGCCCGGCGGTCAACACCTTCTTCGGGATTTCCAGCTCGGTCATCGCCGTGGCCACGGGCGTTAAGATCTTCAACTGGATCTTCACCATGTATGGCGGCCGCATCCGCTACACCACGCCGATGATGTGGTCGGTCGGCTTCATCGTGACCTTCGTGATCGGCGGCATGACGGGCGTGCTGCTGGCCGTTCCGCCGGCCGATTGGCAGTTGCACAACAGCATGTTCCTGGTGGCGCACTTCCACAACGTGATCGTGGGTGGCGTGGTCTTCGCCGCCTTTGCCGGCCTGACCTTCTGGTTCCCCAAGGCCTTCGGCTTCCGGCTCGACGAGTACTGGGGCAAATGGGCCTTCTGGCTCGGCTTCATCGGCTTCTGGGTCGTGTTCCTGCCGCTCTACGTGACGGGCCTCCAGGGCATGACGCGGCGCATGCAGCATTACGACGTGCCCGACTGGTACCCCTGGCTCCTGGTTTCCGTCCTGGGCGTCCTCATCCTGATCGGGAGCGTGGCGTGCCAGGTGACGCAGCTCGTGGTCAGCATCCGCCGCCGCCGTGAGCTGATCGACCTCACGGGCGATCCATGGGACGGGCGCTCGCTGGAATGGGCGACGCCCTCGCCGCCGCCGGTGTTCAACTTCGCTGTACTGCCTGACGTGCGGAACGAGGAGCCGTACTGGGAGATCAAGCAACGGGCCATCGAGACGCAACGCCTGGGCCCGGAGCCACACTACCAGCCCATCCACATGCCCAGGAACACGCCCACCGGCGTCGTTACCGCCTTCTTCGTCAGCCTGACCGGCTTCGCGCTGGTGTGGCAGATCTGGTGGCTGGTGATCCTGGGCCTGGTCGCCGCCTACATCACCTTTGTGGTCTTCGCCTGGCGCGACCATGACGAGTACGAGATCCCGGCCGAGGAGGTCGCCGACATCGACCGTGCCCGGCGCGCGGCCCGGCTGGCCCGCCTTGAGGAGATCGCCAAGGAAGGGCAGATCGCATGAGCGCCTTCACCGATACAAGCGCCAGGCCGGGTCTGCACACGCCCTCCGATCCCTACCGGCTCGGCCATGGCGGGGGCGGCGGGCATGGCGGCCATCCCAGCCCCACCGGCCATGGTGAGGGCGGCCCCGCCTCCAAGCGGGTGATCGTGGGCTACGGCTTCTGGATCTACCTGCTCAGCGACATCGTCATGTTCTCCGCCTTCTTCTCGGCCTATGCGGTGCTGAGCGGGGAAACCGCGGGCGGCCCCTCGTCGCAAGATCTGTTCGACAGGTCGCGCGTGGCGATCGAGACGGGGTTCCTGCTGGCCTCGAGCTTCACCTGCGGGATGGCCGCGGTCGCCACCTCGGTGCGCAATCATCTCTGGACGCAGGTGTTCCTGCTGATCACGGGCTTGCTGGGCCTGGCCTTCATCCTGCTGGAAGTCCAGGAATTCCGCGAGATGATCGACAATGGGGCGGGGCCGGACCGTAGTGCCTTCCTGTCCTCCTTCTTCGCCGTGGTGGGTTTGCACGGCCTGCACGTCTCGGCGGGGCTGCTGTGGCTCGGCACCATGATGGCGCAGGTCTTCGTCAAGGGATTCCGGCCGAACGTGCTGCGGCGCCTGCTCTGCTTCAACCTGTTCTGGCACGCCCTCGACATCATCTGGGTCGCGCTGTTCTCGGTCGTTTACCTGATGGGAGTTGTGTGATGGCGGACGATCCTGGCGATTTCGACCGCACCGAGGGCGACCTCGCACCGGGCGTGATGGATGCCAGCCACGGCAATGTCCGTGACAGCGTCATCGGCTACCTGATGGGGCTGGGCGCTGCCGTGATCCTGACCATCGGCTCGTTCTACATCTCCACCACCAACCAGCTCTGGGGGCCCGGCGTCCCCGTGGGGCTGATCGTGCTCGCCATCGCCCAGATCGGCGTGCATCTCGTGTTCTTCCTGCACATCACGACCGACCCGGACAACACCAACAACATCATGGCACTGGCCTTCGGCATCCTGATCGTGGTGCTGCTCGTGGCTGGCACAGTCTGGATCGTCTACGAGATGCACCAGAACATGATGCAGATGAACGATGTCAGCGACACCATGAAGATGTAGGCGGTCATCGCTTCGTAGCGGAGGCGTGGTGTCCGGGAGGCCCGCATCTCCGGCATGAAGCCCCCCATCGGCGCATACGCCGATGGGGGGCTTCATATTGCCAGGCAACGGCCTGCAGCTTCTCAGGCTGCCCTCTGGCGGGGGCGTCGATGACGTGCTTCGCCTTCCTTCCTGCCGTGCCTGTGGGCGGCTGCGCTGCTTGGGCGCCAGCGTGCTCATGATGATTGTGGCGCCTCTTAGGGATGGATATCTGCGGAATAGCTGCAGGACAGGCAAAGGCGGCGCGTGGCGCGTGGCGCGGAGATCGGTGAGCAGACGCCGCCTGGAGTTTCATGATGAAACTTGGCGGCCGCTGTATCCACCGGGAGGGCGTGCAAGATGGCTGACGGCTGACTGGACCCGGCCGAACGCCACCTTCGCGAAGCTGAGGACCATGTCCGGCGACAGGAAACACTTCTGGAGATCCTGAAGCGGGACAATCATCCCCCCTGGCGCGGAGAAGGCTTGGAAAGTCCTGGCCACCCTCCAGGAATCCCTGCGCGGCTGGGCCGCCAGCACCTGCAGCAGGAGCAGGAGCAGGTCGGAAGAGAACGAACAGAGGCCTGACGGCCAGTTCAGGGGTGCCTCCACGACGCGCAAAAAAAGCCCCGGCGCAATGGCCGGGGCTCAGGTCAACAATGGAAAAGCTGCTGCTGGGGAGGAATATGCAGCGTTGAACTGCAATGCCTCTGGAGCCGCTTGGTTTCCTCAAAGGCCTCCACCCTGAGTTCAGGGGAAATCCGTCACCTCTTGGCAAGGTTGTTTGGCGGCAACGGCATTTTACCTCCTGCGTTCTAACCTAAAATCTGCAGGAGGAGCTGACGCAATGAGCAACATGGCGGTCATCATCTACTCCCGCCCCTGTGCTCAGCCTAAGCGGCGCTTCTCTCCGCTGACGAAGGGCCTTCTCTGGGGCGGAGCACTCAGCGGCCTGCTCTGGGCCATGATCGGCTGGATGGTGATGCGCCTATTTTTTTGAGCGCCTCCGAGGGAAGGCTGAATGACCAGCCTTCCCTTCCCCGACGACAGTTCCGGTCATAGGTCCCTGTCTCGGCCAGCACGGCCGGATCACTGATGCCGGCTTCCTACGGATGACGCTCATTGTGTCCGGGGCGAGTACCCTTGTCGCGCCGGCCGGTCGCGGGGCTCCACAGGAGAAGGCCCGGAGCAGATCTCAGGTTCTTGACCTGGAAAAAAGATGCGGAAGCAAATTCTTAATATCTTTGCCGCATGCTCCCGGGCCTTGGCTGAGGATTTTCCCGATGAGCGACACCACCGCTGACGCCTGCATGCTGTCTACCGCCCCGGCGGCAGGCAGCCGCCCCTCGCCTGCGAAGGGGCTCCTGTGGGGTGGCGCGCTGAGCATTCCCCTCTGGGCTGCGATTGGATGGGTGGCGGCGCGGCTGTTCTAGCCGCCCGGCCGCCAATCGTCTTTCCCCGGGATGGTGCCCCCTGCGGGCCGGCATCCATTTTCTCTCCTTCCTTACCCCCAGAAATACAGGATCAGCGGCACGCCGAGCCCCAGGCAGATCACTGCCAAAGGCGCACCGAGCCGGGGATAATCCTGGAAGCGGTAGCCGCCTGGCTCCATCACCAGCGTGTTGGACTGGTGGCCAATGGGGCTGAGGAAGGTACAGGAAGTTCCCATGGCCACCGCCATCAGCATCCCGTCCGTCGAGACTCCGGAACCCTGTGCCAGCCCCATGGCGATCGGTGCCATCAGCAGCACGGTGGCGTTGTTGGCCATGATCTCGGACAGCAGCATGCAGGCCAGCATGACCGCTCCCACCAGCGCCCAGCCCGGCAACGCGGCGGCGGGGCCGGACAGCACATCCACCAGAAGCGCCATGGTGCCCGAGGATTCCATCGCCTCGCCAAGCGGGAAGAGCGCGCCGAGCAGCACGATTACCGGCCAGTCGATCGCGGCGTAGGCTTCATCGGGCCGCAGGATGCGGCAGACGATCATCGCCGCCAGCACACCGGCGAAGGCAATGTGCGCCGGGGCCAGGTCGAACAGCACGGCCAGGATGCCGGCCAGGAACAGCGCACCAGCCAGCCAGGCGCGCTGCGGCCGGCCCAGCGTCACGCCGCGCTCGGCCAGCGGCAGCAGGGAGAGCGCATGGAAGGCCTCGGCCTGACGGTCGGGCAGCACCTGCAGCAGCAGCACGTCGCCGCCGCGCAGCACAATATCGCTCATCCGGTCGGTGACGCGGCGGCCCTGGCGGGAGACCGCCAGCAGGTTCATCCCGTACTGGCTGCGCAGGCGCAGCGCGGCGGGCGAACGGCCAATCAGCGGCGAGCCGGGCCGCAGGATGGCCTCGACCGCGTTCACGTCCTCGGCCACCAGGGCGCGGATGCCGTCCTCGTCCTCATCCTCGCTCCCCGCCTCACCGCCGCCCGACGGCACGGCCAGCGAGAGGGCGGCGGCTTCCACCAGGTTGCGAAGCGCCTCGGGCGGGCCTTCCAGCAGCAGCACGTCGTCGCGGCGCAGCCGCGCCTCGCCCGGCGGCGCCAGGGTGCGGTTGGGGCCGCGGAACAGGCCGACCACCGTGACGTCATCGTCGCCCATGCCTTCCAGCGTGCGGATCGAAAGGCCGATGGCATGGCTTTTCTCGCCAATCCGCGCCTCCGCCACGTAGTCGCCGGTGTCGACGCCGGTGGCCTTGCTGCCCTGCTTGTCGCGCAGCAGCCGACTGGCCAGCACGACATAGAGCACCCCCGCCACGGCGATCGGCAGCCCCACCCAGGCGAAATCGAATAGGCCATAGCGGCCGAGCTCCGTCCGGTCTGCCCGGATGGCCGAGACAATCAGGTTGGGCGGCGTGCCGATCAGCGTGACCAGCCCGCCCAGGACAGAGCCAAAAGCCAGCGGCATCAGCGAGCGGGAGGGCGAGTACTTGTCCCGATAGGCGTTGCGAAGCGCCACCGGCATGAAGAGGGCCAGCGCCCCCACATTGTTCATGAAGGCCGAGAAGGCGGCGCAGAGCGAGGTCTGCACCGCCACCTGGGTGCGCGGCCGGCCCCGCATTCCACCCAGCTTGCGCAGCAGCAGGTCCACCGTACCGGCGGATTGCAGGCCCTTGCTGATGGCCAGCACGGCGGCGACGGTGGTCACGGCCGGCTCGGCAAAACCGAGGAATGCCTTCTCCGGCGCGACCTGGCCGAAGATGACCAGGGCCAATAGTAGCAGCAGCGCCACCACATCGTAGCGGACGGGTTGCAGCACGAAACCCGCCAGCGCCAGGAGGCAGAGAGCGGTGACAGTGATCTGATCGGGGGTCATGCAGGCTTCTTCAGGAGGGAACCCAGAAACCCTCCAGAATAGGTGGAGGTTTCCAGCGCGACCTGCGCCCGGCTGATCCAGGTCAGCGCTCCCTGCTCCATCCGCGCCTTAGCCTTGCCCCGAGGCTGAACATGCGGAGGCAGCGCATGACGCGCAGAACTGCGATCAAGCGGCGGGCGGCATCTGCCCGCACTGCCAGGCCGGCCTGCCCGGCGCTGCGCCACCAAGGGGACCGGCCATGAGCGGGTTCCCCGGCAAAGTCACCGCCCCCAGACGGGCCGCCGGGCGGCCGCAGGCGGGCCGCTCACCCCGGATGGCTCCCTTCCCCCTTTCGGAAGTCTACCAGCTGCTGGAGCCAGGGCCGGTGGTGCTGCTGACAACCGCCCAGGCGGGCCGCCAGAACCTCATGACGCTGTCCTGGCACATGGCGGTCGAGTTCGAGCCGCCGCTGCTCGCCTGCATTGTCAGCAGCAGCAACCACAGCCATGCCGCGCTATGTGAAACCGGCGAATGCGCCATCGCCATCCCCGACCAGATCCTGGCGCGGCAGACCGTGGGCATCGGCAACTGCTCGGGGCGGGAGCGCGACAAGTTCGCGGATTTCGGACTGACAGCCGTGCCGGGGGCCTGCGTGATGGCGCCCCTGGTGGCCGAATGCTTCGCCAACCTGGAGTGCCGGGTTCACGACACCCGCCTGGCAGGCCACTACGACCTGTTCATCCTGGAAGTGGTGCGGGCCTGGACGGACCCGCTGCAGACCGCCCCGCGCACCTTGCACCACCACGGCTTCGGCCGCTTCGTGGTGGATGGCGAGACGATCACGCTGCCCTCAGAGATGCCCTGAAGCACCGGGGCCTGAACGGAAAAGGGCGGGACCTTGCGGCCCCGCCCTCTCATCCTCAGCGCGAGTAGAACTCGACGACGAGGTTCGGTTCCATCTGCACGGGGTAAGGCACGTCCGAGAGCTTCGGGGCGCGCAGGAAGCGGCCCTTCATCTGCCGGTGGTCCACCTCGATGTACTCGGGCACGTCGCGCTCGCCGCTCTGGGCGGCATCGAGCACGGCGACAAGCTGCTTCGACTTCTCCTTGACCTCGATCACGTCATCATCGCGGACGAGGTAGGAGGGGATGTTCACGCGCTTGCCGTTCACGGTGATATGGCCGTGGTTGATGAACTGGCGGGCGGCGAAGGGGGTCATCGCCAGCTTCATGCGATAGACCACGGCGTCCAGCCGGCGCTCCAGCAGCTCGATCAGGTTCTCGGAGGTGTCGCCCTTACGGCGCACGGCCTCCTCGTAATACTTGCGGAACTGCTTCTCGCCGATATTGCCGTAGTAGCCCTTCAGCTTCTGCTTGGCCATCAGCTGAACGCCGAAGTCGGTCGGCTTCTGCTTGCGGCGCTGGCCGTGCTGGCCGGGGCCATACTCGCGCTTGGCAACCGGGGACTTGGCGCGGCCCCACAGGTTCACGCCGAGACGGCGATTGATCTTGTACTTGCTTTCCGCGCGCTTCGTCATGCGGCGGGCTCCTTTTGCTTTTGCGACGGTGTCGCTGTTGTCCCGGTAGTCCCGAGGCAGGCATGCCAAGGGCGGGGCGCACGGCAGGCGTGCGTCCGCATTCCCGGAAGGAGGCGCGCCTTTAGCGCCGCGCGCGGCGGCTTGTCAAACCCGGGCGCCTGCCCCTACTCCGCATCCTCATGGTGACGCGTTCGGAAATCCTGGTGCTCGGGCTGACGGCGGGCGTGATGGGCAGCTTGGTCGGCGGGCTGATGCTGGGCATCGGCCTGGGTTTGGTAATCAACAACGTCCATGCCGGCTGGGTGCTGGTGCTGCCGGCGGCGCCTGTGGGGGGCGGGCTCGGCTATTTGCTGGCCCGGCGGCTGGCGCGGCAGCTGACGGAACCATAAGCACCCTTCCCGGCAACCCCGGCGGGCATCCCCGGTTTGGCTCGGTGCGGACATGTCGCACCGCATCACGCCCATACCGCCGCTCGGGGACTTTCCACCATGCCCACGGCACACTGGCCGCGCGTCGTCGCCACAGGCGCCGCCAGCGGCATCGGTCGCGGGTTGGCGGCCGAGCTGGTCCTTCACCGGCCCGCCCGGCGAAGCCGGAGCTGCGCGTGATGGCGCCTCCGCCGACCAACGAGGCCCCCCGCCCCCTTTGCACCCTGGCGCTTTCGGGCGGCATCGCGCTGGGCGCTTTCGAGGCCGGCGCCTATGCCGCGCTGGACAAGGCCGGCCGCGCACCGGACTGGATCGCCGGCGTCTCGATCGGTGCCGTCAATGCCGCGCTGATCGCCGGCAATCCGCCGGAGCGCCGGGTGGAGCGGCTGCGGCAGTTCTGGTTCACGGCGGCGCAGGAGCCGATGCCGTTCACCACCTTCTGGTTCGGCACCCCCCTGTCCGGCCCGCTCCGTCGCGCCGAGAGCGCTCTGGGGGCGCTGCAGGCGCATCTGCTGGGCTGCCCGTCCATCTTCCGCCCCCGCCTGGGCATCCCTGGCGCTGGGGCCGCCGACGTGTCGGCCCTCTATGACCTGGCGCCCCTCCGCACACGGCTCACCGCGATGGTCGATTTCGAGCGCCTGAACAGCGGCTCGCCCCGCATCAGCATCGCCGCGACCGACATCCTCTCCGGCGACCGCGTCACCTTCGACACCGCGCGGGGCGACCGGATCGGACCAGACCATATCCTGGCCTCGGGCTCGCTGCTGCCGCTCTTCCCGCCCATGGAAGTCGAGGGGCGCCTGCTCGGCGATGGCGGCCTCAGCGGCAACCTGCCGCTCGACCTCATCCTCGACGAACCCCGGCAGGAGACGCTACTCTGCTTCGCCCTGGAACTCTTCGGGCGCCATGGCAGCCGCCCGCGGAGCCTCTCCACCGCCGCCGCCCGGGCGCTCGACATTGTCTTCGGCAACCAGAGCCGTGCCCTCCTGGAGGGGCGGCAGCGGGAGCACAGGCTACGCGCCGCCCTCCGGCAAGCCTTGCCGCCGGAGGTGCAGAGCACGCCGGAGATCGCCTCCCTCCTGGCGCAAGAACCCTCGCAGCCCGCCACCATCCTCGCCCTCAGCTACCGCGCAGCCCCCGACGAAGCAGGGGCCGAGAAGCCCTTCGACTTCTCGCGGACAACCCTGACACAACGCTGGGAAGCGGGCGCCGCGGCCATGCAGCAGGCCCTGCGGCGGCTGGAAGAACTGCCGCCGGCAGAAGAAGGGCTGGCGTTTCATGAGGTGCCCTGGCCAGCCGGCGCATAGGGTTCGAGAATCCGGACCTGCCCGGGAAGGAACGGATAGGAAAGGTTGGAGGCGTGAACTCCCCCGAACCCCCTCCTTTTTCTGTCGGTTTTTGGCTCCGCCGGTGGCGAGGTTCCTCCCGGCCGCTCCTGCGATGCCCCGCGTCAGGGCGGCTTCCGCTCCGGCGCGAGAGCCCGAGGCGAGCGCCGCAACATTGATGGGAAGAGAGAATTCATTTTCGCCGCCTCTGCCCTTTGGTGGGTTTGAGGGCAGGTCCGACTTCTCCCCCCCTGGCTCGGTCCGCCTTCAGACGGCCCCCTCAGAATAAAAGAAGGGGAGGCTTTCGCCTCCCCAAGGGTCATGCAGCGTCGAGAGGAGAGGCTCAGGCCGCGACCTGCAGCGCCTCCGATTGGCGGCGCACCATCTCCTGGTAGGGGCCGGGGCGGCGCATCAGCAGGTCCGGCGCACCGTCCTGGATCACCTGACCGTTCTCCATCACCACGATGCGGTCGAAGTTGGTCAGGGTGGCCAGGCGGTGGGCAATGGCGATCACCGTGCGGCCCACCATCAGCCCGTCCAGAGCCTTCTGCACCTCGGCCTCCGACTCGCTGTCCAGGGCAGAGGTCGCCTCGTCCAGCAGCAGGATCGGCGCGTCCTTCAGCAGGGCGCGGGCGATGGCGAGGCGCTGGCGCTGGCCACCCGAGAGCTTGGCGCCGCGGTCGCCCACGACGGTGTCGAAGCCCTCCGGCAGCGCCTCGATGAAGTCGCGGCAGCGGGCTGCCTCGGCGGCGGCCAGCACCTCCTCGTCGGTGGCGTCGGGCCGGGCGTAGCGGATGTTCTCCATCACCGAGCGGTGGAACAGCGAGACGTCCTGCGGCACGACGGCGATCATGTCCGCCAGGCTCTCGCGGGTCGCCCCGGCGATGTTGTCCCCGTCGATCATCACGGCGCCGTCCTGCGGCGCGGCATGGCGCTGCAGCAGCGTCAGCAGGGTGGACTTGCCGGCGCCGGAGCGGCCGACCACGCCGACCTTCTGCCCCTGCGGAATGGTCAGGTTCAAGCGCTGCAGGATCGGCGCGGAGCCTTCCGGCGCGCTCGGATAGCGGAAGGTGACGTCGTGGAACTCCACGCTGCCGCCGCGGGTGTGCAGGGCATGGGCGTTCTCGGCATCCGGCAGGTCATGCGGCACCAGCAGGGCAGCCAGCGCCTCGCGCATCCGGGCGACGTACTGGGTCAGGTCAACCAGCGCCATGGCGAGGTCGCGGCTGGCATGCAGGATGGTGAAGCCGAGGGTGCAGACCAGCACGATGTCGCCGGTGGTGGCGCGGCCGAGCTGCCACAGATGCACCACCCAGGCCAGCAGCATGGCGGTCAGCACCGCAGTGGCGGCACCATGCACCAGGCGCAGCTTCTCCAGGTAGCGCAGGCTCTCGCGGCGGGCGGCGGTCTCGCCCGCCAGCGCACTGTCCAGCCGCTTGGCCTCGCGGCCGAAGGCGCCGAAGGCCCGCACCAGGGAGAAGTTCTGCACCACGTCCACAAGCTGCCCGTCCACGGCGGCGGCATGGCCGGCAAAGCGGTCGTGCTTCTGCTCGCCCTTGCGGCCGAGCCAGGCGACGCCGGCGGCCAGCAGCCCCGCCGCCACCACCAGGCAGCCTGCCATGATCGGGTCCACGCTCGCCAGGAAGGCGATGGCCAGGACCACGGCGACAGCCGGCGGCACGGTGTGCCAGGTGAAGTTCCGCAGCACCGTGAAGGCGGCGGTGCCGGTGGCGCTGATGCGCGCCGCCAGCGTGCCGGCAGAGCGGTTGGCGAAATATCCCGGCGAATGGCCGGAGAGGTGGCGGAACAGCTCCGCCCGCATGGCGGCGGTGGCGCGCGGAAAGCGGTCCGCGGCGATCCAGCCGCCAACGCGCCAGAGCATGTTGTCGGCCGTGATCACGCCGGCCAGGATGGCGAAGGCCACCCAGACCGTCGTCACGTCCGCATGGGCTGGCCCGCCCGAGAGCGTGTCGATCAGGTGCTTGACGGCGTAGTTGGCACCCACCGAGCAGCCGACCGCGCCCAGCACCGCAAGCAGAATCGTGATGTGGCTGCCTGCGTGGGGGCGCAGGTGGCGGAACAGGAACCCGACGGGGCGCCGGGCGAGGCGCAGCAGGTCACTGGTATCGGCACGCTGCATGGGGCGCTCAGCCTCCTTGGGATGATTAGCACATAAGCGTGAAGGGGGTACGCTCTGTGCGTTGATGGGGAGGTAACGCCAGCAACAAGACGAAATCGTGGCGATGTTTGCCGAATCCGCACCTCAATCAGGTGCGAGATTGTGGGCAGTGGAATTACGGAGACCGGACCCGATGCGTATCGCCCAGATCGCTCCCCTGACGGAAGCCGTCCCGCCCAAGCTGTATGGCGGCACGGAGCGGATCGTCTCCTACCTGACCGAGGAGCTGGTCGCCCTCGGCCACGACGTGACGCTGTTCGCGAGTGGGGATTCGATCACCTCGGCCACGCTGGCGCCCATGTCCAACAAGGCGCTGCGGCTCGACCCCTCGGTGCGCGACCCCAATGCGCCGCTGACGCTCATGCTGGAGCAGGTCTACCGCCGCCGGCACGAGTTCGACCTGCTGCACTTCCACCTGGACTACCTGCCCTTCCCGCTCTTTTCCAGGCAGAGCGTGCCCTTCGTCACCACCCTGCATGGCCGGCTGGACCTGCCGGAGCTGCAGCCGGTGTTCGACACCTTCAGCGCGGCGCCGGTGGTCTCGATCTCCAACGACCAGCGCCGGCCGCTGCCGCAGGCGCATTGGGCGGGGACCGTCTATCACGGCCTGCCGGAGAAGCTGCTGGTGCCGAATTCTGCCGCGAAGCCGGGCTACCTGGCCTTCCTCGGCCGCATCGCCCCGGAGAAGCGCTGCGACCGGGCCATCGAGATCGCCATCGCGACCAACACGCCGCTGAAGATCGCGGCCAAGGTGGACCGCGTGGACGTTGATTATTTCGAGAGCAAGATCAAGCCGATGCTGGCGCATCCGCTGATCGAGTTCATCGGCGAGATCAACGAGCAGCAGAAGCAGGATTTCCTGGCCAATGCCATCGGCCTGCTGACGCCGATCGACTGGCCGGAGCCCTTCGGCCTGGTGATGATCGAGGCGATGGCCTGCGGCACCCCGGTGATCGCCTTCCGCCACGGCTCCGTGCCGGAGGTGATCGACGAGGGCGTGACCGGCTTCGCGGTGGACAGCATGGCCGAGGCCATCGCCGCTGTCGGCCGCCTGAAGGCCCTGCCCCGCGCCGCGGTGCGCGCCCGCTTCGACGAGCGCTTCACCGGCCGCCGCATGGCCGAGGACTATGTGGCGATCTACGAGGCGCTGGCCCGCCAGGCCCTCCAGGCCGATCTGCGGGTGGCGGCGGAGTAATCCGCCCCTTTTCCCGGGGAGGGAGCCCCCTCCCCGGCGCGCGGCGCGGGTGATCCGGCTCCCTCCCGCGCCGTGCCGGCCCGATCCGGCTTTGATTCCGGCGCCGTTGGCCTTATCTCAGGCGCTGAATTCGGCGGGACGCTCGCCGCCTTGACCCGCCGCGCCGGAACAGCATGACCGACACCCCTCTCTCCCGCATCCGCAACTTCTCGATCATCGCCCATATCGACCACGGGAAGTCCACCCTGGCCGACCGCCTCATCCAGGCCACTGGCTCCGTCGCGCTGCGCGACATGAAGGAGCAGATGCTCGACAGCATGGAGCTGGAGCAGGAGCGCGGCATCACCATCAAGGCGGCCTCGGTCCGCCTGGACTACAAGGCGAAGGACGGCAACACCTACGTCCTGAACCTGATGGACACGCCGGGCCATGTGGACTTCGCCTATGAGGTCTCCCGCTCGCTGGCGGCCTGCGAGGGCTCGCTGCTGGTGGTGGACGCCTCCCAGGGCGTCGAGGCCCAGACCCTGGCCAATGTCTATCAGGCCATCGACGCCGGGCACGAGATCGTCCCGGTGCTCAACAAGATCGACCTGCCAGCCGCCGAGCCGGAGCGGGTGAAGCAGCAGATCGAGGACGTGATCGGCCTTGATGCCTCGGACGCCGTCGAGATCAGCGCCAAGTCCGGCCTGAACATCGAGGGGGTGCTGGAGGCCATCGTCACCCGCCTCCCCGCTCCCGCCGGCGAGGTCGATGCGCCGCTGAAAGCCCTGCTGGTCGATAGCTGGTACGATCCCTATCTCGGCGTCATCATCCTGATCCGGGTGAAGGACGGCGTCATCCGCAAGGGCATGAAGGTGCGGATGATGAGCAACGGCGCCACCCATGTGGTGGACAGCGTCGGCGTCTTCCGGCCCAAGATGGTGGCGGTGGACAGCCTCGGCCCGGGCGAGATGGGCTACCTGAACGCCGCCATCAAGACGGTGGCCGACACCAATGTCGGCGACACCATCACGGAGGACCGCAACCCCGCCGCCGAGCCGCTGCCGGGCTTCAAGCCCTCCATCCCCGTGGTCTGGTGCGGCCTCTACCCGGTGGACGCGGACGATTTCGAGAAGCTGCGCGAATCGCTCGGCAAGCTGCGGCTGAACGACGCCTCCTTCCATTTCGAGGCGGAAAGCTCCGCCGCGCTCGGCTTCGGCTTCCGCTGCGGCTTCCTCGGCCTGCTGCACCTCGAGATCATCCAGGAGCGGCTCTCGCGCGAGTTCGACCTCGACCTGATCGCGACCGCCCCCAGTGTCGTCTACAAACTGCGGACGACCAAGGGCGAGGAGATGGACCTGCACAACCCGGCCGACATGCCGGACCCCTCGCTGATCGAGAGCATCCAGGAGCCCTGGATCAAGGCCACCATCATGGTGCCGGACGAGCATCTGGGATCCATCCTGACGCTCTGCTCGGAGCGCCGCGGCCAGCAGGTGGAGCTGACCTATGTCGGCAACCGCGCCATGGCGGTCTATCGCCTGCCGCTGAACGAGGTGGTCTTCGACTTCTACGACCGGCTGAAGTCGGTCTCCCGCGGCTATGCCTCCTTCGACTACCAGATGGACGGCTATGACGAGGGCGACCTGGTGAAGATCTCCATCCTCGTGAACAACGAGCCGGTGGACGCCCTCTCCTTCATGGCGCACCGCAGCCAGGCCGAGCGGCGCGGCCGCTCCATCTGCGAGAAGCTGAAGGAGCTGATCCCTCGCCAGCTCTTCAAGATCCCCATCCAGGCGGCGATCGGCGGCCGGGTCATCGCGCGCGAGACCATCTCGGCCATGTCGAAGGACGTCACCGCCAAGTGCTACGGCGGCGACATCAGCCGCAAGCGCAAGCTCCTGGAGAAGCAGAAGGAAGGCAAGAAGCGCATGCGGCAGTTCGGCAAGGTGGAGATCCCGCAGTCCGCCTTCATCGCCGCGCTCAAGATGGATAGCTGAACGGGCACAATCCGTTCGGGTTGAAGCAAGCCGCCGGCACCTTGAGGTGCCGGCGGCTTTTGTTTTGGGCGCTCATCCTTCCTACTAGTAATAATTTGGAAATCTGAACAAGCTGACACCTTGGACATGGAATTGGTGCAATAATATCCATATCCTCCATGAATACCAAGAAATATTTCTCACTCTCCATCTTCGGCCCAACCTCACTGGCCGTAGCGACCGAAGACAGTCAACATATTGTTTTCAAATGATAATTCAAGAAATCCCACACTGCCCACCATACTGGTCCGGCCGCATAGTCTTGAATCCTCTTTTATTTGCGGCATAGCGTGTTCCTCCGGTGAATCGGAGGAGATTTCCATGCAATTGGCCCGAAAAGAGCGGCGAAAGGATTATTGCGGCGGCTTAATACTGTGCGCCCTTGGCGCAGCGACTGCCCTCCAGGGCCAGGCCTATCATCTCGGCACGCTCAACCGCATGGGGCCGGGCTTCATGCCCACCGCGCTCGGCGTGCTGCTGTTCGTCGTTGGCTTGGCCCTGCTGGTGGCCTGCGCCATGCGGCGTGACGGCGCCCCCTCCACCATGCCGCCCCTGCCCAGCGCCGAGGAGACCATCCCGCTGCGCGCCGAGTGGCGGGGCTGGCTGTGCATCTGCGCCGGCGTGCTCATCTTCGCGGCGCTGGCTGAGCCTGTCGGGCTGATCCCGGCCACCTTCGCCTCCGTCATCGTCACCGCCATGGGGGACCGCGAGAACAGTTGGCGCGACGCCATCCTCCTCGCCCTCGGCATGGTGGCCTTCGCGGTTGTCGTCTTCTGGTGGGGGCTCGGCGTGCTCCTGCCGCTCATCAAGGGCGTCCTGTAAGATGTGGCAGTCCATCCTCGACCTGGGCTACGGCTTCGGCCTGGCCCTGGAGCCGCACAACCTCTTCTGGTGCTTCGCGGGCGTCCTGGTTGGCAACCTCATCGGCGTGCTGCCCGGCACGGGCGCGCTGACCGCCATCTCGATGCTGCTGCCGCTGACCTTCTCGCTGCACCCGGTGCCGGCCATCCTGATGCTCGCCGGCATCTTCTACGGCTCGCAGTATGGCGGGGCGATCGGCGCCATCCTGCTGAACCTGCCCTCGCACCCGCCGCACGCCGTCACCTGCCTCGACGGCTATCCAATGACGCGCGCAGGCAAGGGCGGCACGGCCCTCGGCCTGACCATGATCGCCTCCTTCTTCGCCGCCTCCTTCGGCATCATCGTCATGATCTTCGCCTCGCCGCTGCTGGTGCAGGTGGCCTTCAAGTTCGGCCCGGCGGAGCTGTTCTCGATCATGCTGCTCGGCCTGATCGCCGGCTCGACCATGTCGCGCGGCTCGCCCCTCAAGGGCATCGCGATGACGCTGATCGGCCTGATCCTGGGCTGCGTCGGCACCGACGTGCAGACCGGCCTGCAACGCTTCACCTTCGGCCTGCCGCAGCTGGCCGACGGCGTGGAGCTGGTCTCCATCGCCATGGGCGTCTTCGGCATCGCCGACTTCCTGCGGCACGTGAACCGCATGAAGCATATCGGCAGCCTGAAGCCGGTGAGCCTGAAGGACATGCGCCCCAGCCGCGCCGAGCTGAAGGAAGCCTTCTGGCCGATGCTGCGCGGCACCCTGGTTGGCACCATCTTCGGTGCCATGCCCGGCACCGGCCCCACCATCACCACCTTCATTGCCTATGCGGTGGAGCAGAAGATCTCCCGCACGCCGGAGAAGTTCGGCACCGGCATGATCGCCGGCGTCGCCGCCCCCGAAGCCGCCTCGCACTCCAAGACGCAGGTGGACTTCATCCCGACCATGAGCCTCGGCATCCCTGGGGACGCGGTGATGGCGCTGCTGCTGGGCGCGCTGCTGATCCACGGCATCCAGCCCGGCCCCCGCCTGCTGACCGAGCATCCGGACATCTTCTGGGGCCTGATCGCCAGCTTCTGGGTCGGCAACGTGCTGCTGATGGTGCTGAACGTGCCGATGATCGGCGTCTGGGTGAAGCTGCTGCAGGTGCCCTACCGCTTCCTCTTCCCGGCGGCCGTCTTCTTCATCGCCATCGGTGCCTTCACGGTGAACAACGACATCTTCGCCGTCTACGAGGTGCTGGCCTTTGGGCTGATCGGGGCGCTGTTCATGGCGCTTGACTTCCCCATCGCGCCGATCCTGCTGGGCTACGTGCTGGGGCCGATGGTGGAGGAGAACTTCCGCCGCGCCATGCTGCTCTCGCGCGGGCACTTCTCCGTCTTCGTCGAGCGCCCGATCAGCGCCGGCATCCTCGGCGTCATCGTGGTGCTGCTCGCCGCCCAGGCCTTCTTCAGCCTGCGCGCCCGGCTGCGCCCGAACGCCGCCGCGGCGGCCAATATCGCCTTCCAGGAGTAAGGCAAGGCTTCCTGGGTCGCCGCCCGGCCGACTCTGCGAGATCGGCTCACTCCACCTCCTTGCGAGGTGGAGTGGGACCACCGGAAGCGGCCGCACGGATGCGAAGCCAAAGCGAGGCTCCGGGAACCGCTCCATGCCTTGGCATGAGGGCGAGATGCCCATCCCAGTGTTGATCCCGGTCCGGCAGCACGTTGTGAGGCGGCGCCGGTGAAGATGCTGCCCTGCCACGCTCAGGCAGCGCTGAAGGCTGTGGTCCCACAGCCATCCTCTGACGAGCCTCCTCGGGCCGGTCGCAGGCGTATCGCATCACGTCAGGCGCCTTCTTTGGCCTGAACGCCAGCGGAGTGTCCGGAAAGGCGTCAACGAATTGATTTTGCAGCGCAGCACTCCATATAACTTATGCTGGCCGGGGACAGTTCCCGACGCAGCCGGCCGTGTGGACGCCGATGCCGCGGCTGGCATTCTCCGTCGCGAGGAGAGGGATGTGGCTCAGCCTGGATTCCCTGCACTATCCGAAAACATGCTGCTTGCGGCGCTACTGCCGGCTGATCTTGCCCTGCTCCAGCCGTACCTCAAGCCTGTCGAGCTGCCAATTCGCGAAACCCTGCAACGTCAGGAAGAAGCGATAACCGCCGCCTACTTCCCCGAAAGCGGTTGGACCTCCAACCTGCTCGCCCTGGGCAGTGGCGCGGTGGGAGAGGTCGGCCTGGTTGGCCGGGAGGGCATGGTCGGGCTGCCACTGGTCTATGGCGCGGAGCGTTCCCCCTACGAAATCATCGTCCAGAGCCCAGGCTGGGCATTGCGGCTGGAGGCGCAGGTTCTGCGCGAGGCACTGGCGGAGAGCGCCACCCTCCATGCGCTGCTGATGCGCTACGCGATGGCGCTGCATGTGCAGGTCTCATGGAAGGCGATCTGTAACCTCCACCACCATGTCGAGCAGCGCCTCGCCCGGTGGATCCTGATGGCGCATGACCGCGCCGATGGCGACGAGTTCCCGATGACGCACGAGTTCCTCGCGATCATGCTCGGTGTGCGCCGGCAGGGTGTAACGGTTGCGGCGGGGGCGCTCCAGAAGGCCAAGCTGATTCGCTATGAACGGGGCCAGATGGCCATCCTCGACCGCCGGCGCCTCACGGCCGCCAGTTGCGAGTGCTACAGGGCCACGCAGCGTGAGTGCGGACACCTGCTGCAGGCTGCCGTTCCCTGCTAGAGCGGCTTCCGTCCGCCTTCGCCCCCCTTTAGCCTTCTGCTCGGGCGAGCCTCTTCGCCCGATCAGACAATTCCACCTGATCGGGATCTGCTCCAGAGGTCCGCTTGCCGCCTCGCCGTCCCGGCGGCCGTCTGCAACATGCGCTGTCCTGCATCCAGGCAACATCCGGAGGACCGGATCGCGGGCGGCAAAAGCCGGATGGCCCATGCTTGCGTGGCTGATGTCCGCAAGCGGACGGACGGCCGTGCACTTCGCATTTACTGGCGAGAGAGGCGTGCCAAGCGCCGCACCAGGAAAAGGCGAAAAAATGGAAATCTCCCAGGATATGTTCAACGGCCGGTGTGATCGTGCTTTGAGCGCCATTGAGGCCGCGACTGTCAGCCTCTGCCGAGGCAAGGCACGCGTTCCCTCGGCCCGGGCAGGAACGGCCGCCCGCACAACGACTTATCGGCAGCGCCGCGGCAATGTCGCCGTTCTGCCCGAGGGACCGCCGGTACAGAGCATCGCCAGCAACCTGCACCTTGCGTCGGCGGAGCCGCTCCCCGCCGCTTGGCGCCGGAAGGTCCTGCGGAGGGTGCCATGCCTGCGTGACCGGCGCCCCGCAGGGACTGACCGCTCCGCGCGGGAAGGCCTGGACAGGGTGGGGGAAGTGCATGTCGTCGATGCCGATGAGGGAAGCCGCAGCTCCGCCTTCCTGCTCCTGCGCTCGGCCGGCATCCCCGTCATCACCCATGGCTCCGCGCAAGCCCTGCTCGACAGCCTTTCCCCTCTTCGCAAGGCGCGCATCGGATGCGTGCTGGCGGAGCTGCACCTGCCGGATACCGGCGCGCTGGAACTGCTGCACCAGTTGCAGGCGCAGGGATTGCAGCGGCCCGTGATTGTCATGACGGCCCATGGTGGCGTTTCGGCCGCCGTCCAGACCCTGAAGGCGGGCGCGGCTGACTTCATCCAGAAGCCACTCGACAGGGAAGCGCTGTTGACGGCGATCCGGACCGCCTCCAGTCAGCCGGAGTACCTCGAGGCCGCCGCGCGCCTCGCCACCCTCACACCGCAGGAGCGCGGGGTGCTGAAGCTGCTGGTCTCCGGAGCGACGAACAGGATGGCCGCGGAAGCGCTGGGACTGAGTTGCCGCACCGTCGAGGTTCACCGCGCGCGGGCGATGGAACGGCTCAAGGTGCGCAGTCTCGCCACGGCGATTCGTCTCAGCCTGCTGGCGGAGCATGGCCCGCACCGCTGAACGCGCGGTCGGCCGGCACGGCCGCAAACCGCCTGGGGGGGGAAGCCGGCTCTCCCTCCGGCTGACCAAGAGGCCGACATCCTCACTTCGCCTTGACTTTCACATGACAGGATAGTCATGCCGGAAGTGGGCCGTTTCGGCCGGGAGAAATGATCCAATGATTCGCTCAACGCTCCGCCGCGCGCTGCTGGGCGCGGCTCTTGGCGTCGCCGCGCTGGCCCTGCCCGCCGGTGCGCAGCAGGCCTATCCCAGCCGCACCATCACCATGGTGGTGCCCTTCGCCGCCGGCGGCCCCACCGACACCGTGACCCGACTGGTGGCCGAAGCCATGTCCCGCGACCTCGGGCAGACCGTGGTGGTGGAGAATGTCGGCGGCGCCGGCGGTACGCTGGGCGCGGCCCGCGTCGCCCAGGCCAAGCCGGACGGCTACTACCTCCTCATGCACCATATCGGCATGGGCACCACGCCGACGCTCTACCGCCGTCTCGCCTATGATCCGGTGGGTGGCTTTGAGACGGTCGGCCTGGTCACCGAAGTGCCGATGACCATCATCGCCCACAAGAACGTCCCCGCCGCCAACCTGCAGGAGCTGGTGGCACTGGTGCGTAAGGACACAACCAAGCTCAACTACGCCAATGCCGGCATCGGCGCCGCCAGCCATCTCTGCGGCCTGTTGCTGCAGAAGGCGATCGACGCGCCGATGACCACCGTGCCCTATCGCGGCACCGGCCCGGCGATGACCGACCTGATCGCCGGCACGGTGGACCTGATGTGCGACCAGACGACCAACACCACCGAGCAGATCCGCGCCGGGGCGGTGAAGGTCTTCGCCGTCACCACGCCGCAGCGCCTGCCCTCCCTGCCCGACGTTCCCACCACCGCCGAGGGCGGCCTGCCTGGCATGGAGGTGACCATCTGGCATGGCCTCTATGCGCCCAAGGGCACGCCGGAAGAGATCCGCCAACGGCTCGCCCGCGCCCTGCAGGTGGCGCTGCGCGACCCGGCGCTCATCCGGCGCTTCGCCGACCTCGGCACTGCCCCCGTGGCGCAGGAGCAGGCCACGCCCGAGGCGCACCGCGTCTTCTGGGAGGCGGACATCGCCAAATGGCGGCCGGTGATCCAGGCCGCCGGCCAGTACGCCGACTGAAAGGCCGACACGCTCCCGCGCCGCCACGCGGGGCCGCCGGCTTCCAGGCGGGGAATGGCATTGCGGCCGATTTCCGGCCGCGCGGAAAGACGCTATGGCTATATTTCGACAGAGGGCCCGCGCCCCTTGGTGGACGGCGTGACCTGCCTGTTGTGATTGCGGCGGCTGGTGGGCGGTGAACCCGCCCAACACGCTGCCTGGGAGACGCGATGCAACCTCGCCGGCACCACCTCCGGCCCGGAATGAGCAGACAAGCGATTCAACAGCCTCCCTCGGTCCGGCTGTATCTGCTCCTCATCGCTCTGGCCGCGCTGCTTCCGGTCTGGGGGTTGGCCGGTCACCTGGCAGGCCGCATGGCCGAAACTGAACGCAACCGCCTGCTTGAGACCGCCAGCGCCGCCGCGCGCGACCTCGCGTTCGATCTGGAGCGCGAGGTGCTCGGCCTGCGCGGCGAGCTGGCGGCGCTCGGCACTTCGCCCGCCCTGCGCGCCGGCCAGTTCGCGGCCTTCCACGAACAGGCCCGTGCCCTGCGGATGGTCCGCCACACCTACGACATCCGACTGACCGACACCGACGGGCACGTGCTGGTGGACAGCGCCGCCCCCTTCCATGATCCGGCCCTGGCCGGCTCCGATCTGCCGGTCCTGGCGCATGCACCGCACAAGGCCGGCATTTCCACCCCGCATGTGCCGAACCAGCCCGACGGCACCCTCAGGATCGACATCACCGAGGAGGTTCCGCGCGGTTCCGGCCAGTCGCCTCTGCTGCTGACCGCCTCGATCGATCCCGCCCTGATCTGGAACGAGCCGTTGCGGAACCTTGGACTGCCAGCCGGCTGGATCGCGCTCCTGGTGGTCGACGGCGCCCGCATCCTGGCCCGCCGGCCAACGGCCGCGGAGCTGATCGGACCCGAAGGCGCCCCGGGTGGCGCCATCCGCACCGCGCTTGACAGCCTGCAGCCATCCGGCGCGACAACGAGCCGCGACTTCCAGGGCAAGCCCGTCCATGCCGCGTGGCAGCGTGTGGAGGGGACGCCTTGGCTGGTGCTGGTCGCGCTGCCCACCGAGATGCTGGATGGCGCGCTGCGCCGGACGCTGAGCCCGGTGGTTCTGCTGGGCGGCGGGCTGCTGCTGGTGTTCACCGCCGGGCTCGCTTTCTGGGTGGACCGGAAGGTGGCGGTGCCGCTCAACCAGCTCGGCCGCATCGCTGGTGCCTTCGGCCGCGCTGCCCCGCTGCCGCCGACTCCTTCCAGCGGCCTTCGGGAGATCGATGCCGCCACCCGCGCCCTTGCCTCCGCCGTGGCGGAACGGGAGGCGCTGGAGGCCGAGCGGCTCACCCTCTCCGCCCGCCTCCAGACGGTGATGGAGAGCACCACCGACAGCGTCCTGGTGCTCGACCGCTCCGGGAAGGTGCTCTACCTGAACGGCCGCGCCCGGGCCCAGGCAGTGGACGCCGCCGGCAGCATCGGCCGTCCGCTGCGGGACAGCTTCCCGGGCTGGGAGGGCGGGCCTTTCCGCCTCGCCTCCGAGCAGGCGCTGGCGGAAGGTGCTCCGAAGAGCGTCACCGCCTTCCACCCCGCGCTGGGACGCTGGATCTCGGCCGACATGTACCCCTCGGCGGAGGGGCTGACCCTGTTCTTCCGCGACGTCAGCGACGAGCGGGCCGCCCAGGCCGCGCTGCGCCAGAGCGAGGCCCGGTTGAAGGCGGTGCTCGACAACGTCCCCGTCGGCGTGGTGCTGGCCGAGGCCCCCGAGGGCCGCCTGCTGCTCGGTAACCGCCGGCTGGACGAGATCCTGCGCCGCCCCCTGGAGCTGTCCGGCGGCATGGAGGAATACCCCGCGCAATGGGAAGCCTATCACCCCGACGGCAGGCGGGTGGAGGGCCGCGACTTCCCCCTCAGCCGCGCCCTGCTGACCGGCCTGCCGACCAGTGCCGAGTACCAGTACCGCCGGGGTGATGGCAGCATAGTCTGGCTCCGCAGCTCGGGCATGCCGGTGCGCGACGCGGAGGGGCGGGTTGTCGGCGCCGTCGCCGCCGTCGCCGATATTGACGCCGAGCGGCGCGCGGCGGAGGCGCTGCGTGAGAGCGAGCTGCGCTTCCGCACCCTCGCTGAGGCGGTGCCGCAGGTCGTCTGGTCCTCCCTGCCCGACGGCCGCATCGACTACGTCAACCCGCGCCTGCAGGACTTCACCGGGCTGGTGCCCGGTATCGCCATGGAGTCCCTCGCCCGCATCATCCATCCCGACGACCAGTTCCGCGCTGCACGCGCCTGGCAACGGGCGCTGCGGCGTGGCCTGCCCTTCTCGACCGAGTTGCGGCTGCTGCGGGCAGAGGGTGGCTGGCGCTGGTGCGCGGTGCGTGCCCTGCCGGCCCGCGCCGCCGACGGCACCATCCGCCGCTGGATCGGCGCTGCCACGGATGTCTCCGAACTGGTGGAGGCACGCGAGGCGCTGGCCCGGCAGGTGGCCGCGCAGACCGCATCGCGCGAGGCGGCCGTACAGGCGGCGGCGGCGCTGGCGGCTTCCGAAAGCCGCTTCCGCCGCTTCGCCGAGGCGAGCCCTGACGTGATGTGGATGACCGACCCCTCCACCCACCGGATGGAATTCGTCAGCCCGGCTTTCGAGCGGATCTGGGGCGTGGCGCAGGAACGCTTTGCCACGCGGCCGGAACTGTGGATGGAGATGATCCACCCATCCGACCGGCCGCGCCTCGCGGCGCTGCGCGAGGAGCTGCAGCGCGCCGAGACCGTCGAGGTCGAGTATCGCATCCAGCGCCCGGACGGGACGCAGCGCTGGATCCGCGACGTCAGCTTCCCCATCCTGGACGCGCAGGGCCTCCCCTCGCGCCGGGGCGGCCTGGCGCGCGACGTGACGGACGCCAAGGCGGCCGAGGACCGGCAGGCGCTGCTGCTCGGCGAGCTTAACCACCGCGTGAAGAACACTCTGGCGACGGTGCATTCCCTGGCGCTGCAGACCGCGCGCGCCATGGGAGACAAGCCGGAGGCCACCCACCGCTTCCTGCAGGACTTCCAATCCCGCCTGCTGACCCTGGCGCGCGGGCACGACCTGCTAACCGCCCGGACCTGGCGCGGCACCACCCTGGCCGAGACCGCCCACGCCGTGCTCACGCCCTGGCAGTCCACCTCAGGGCCGGGGGGCGAATCCCGCCTGGTGATTGGCGGCCCCCCCGTCTGGCTGGCGCCGAAGCAGACCCTGGGTCTCGCCCTGGCGCTGCACGAACTCGCAACCAACGCGGTCAAACACGGGGCTTTGACACGCGCTGAGGGACGTATCCTGGTTCGCTGGCAGGGTGAAACCGATGGTATGGTACGGCTGACATGGCAGGAGCAGAACGGGCCGCCGGTGCGGGCGCCCTTACGAAGCGGCTTCGGCAGCCGCATGCTGGAGCGGGGATTACCGGCCGAACTCGGCCCCGGCTCCTCGGTGGGACTGGACTATGCAGCGGACGGTTTCGTGGCGGCGATCCGCTTCCGTCCCGTCAACGGACCGCAAGTTGAAGAGGAAACCGCATGAGCGGACTGAAGGGGCGACGCATCCTCGTGGTGGAAGATGAGGCGCTGATCGCCATGCTGGTCGAGGATGCCCTGCTGGAGGCCGGCGCCTGCGTGCTCGGCCCCGCCGCCACGGTGGAGGAGGCGCTGACGCTGTTCAGGGAGGAGCGCCCGGAGGCGGCGGTGCTGGACATCAATCTGGCGGGGCAGGCTTCGACGCCGGTGGCTGACACCCTGGTAGAGCACGCCATTCCCTTCGTCGTCGCCACGGGCTATGGCGCCGCCGGCCTGCCGGAGCGGCATCGGGAGGTGCCGGTGCTGGCCAAGCCTTATGACCCACGCGACCTGATCGCCGCGCTGGAGCAGGTCTGCTGCTGAGCGGCGGGGCGGGTGGCACACCACCAACCCCGTGCCGCCCATCTCAGGCCGCGTTCAGCACGCGCCCGGCCACCGCGTCGAGCTTGGCGACCAACTCAGGGTCGCGCATCGCGGCAGGGGTGACGATGGCGTATTCCAGCGCCCGGTCGCAGCCGGCCGGGCAAGGGCCACGCGGCGTACCGAGCATTGGCACCACTGCCTTCACCAAAGCCTTGGCATGGTCGGCGTTGGCCTGCATCACCTTCACTACCGCATCGACGGTGACGTGGTCATGGTCAGGGTGCCAGCAGTCGAAATCTGTCACCATGGCGATGGTCGCATAGCAGAGCTCCGCCTCACGGGCGAGCTTGGCCTCGGGCATGTTGGTCATGCCGATCACGTCGCAGGCCCAGGCGCGGTAGAGTTCGCTCTCCGCCTTGGTGGAGAATTGGGGGCCTTCCATCACCAGGTAGGTGCCGCCGCGCTTGTATTTCAGGCCGATCTGGCGCGCCGCCTCCTCCGCCGCGTCGCCAAGGCGCGGGCAGACGGGGTGCGCGACCGAAACATGCGCCACGCAGCCGGTCTCGAAGAAGGATTTCTGCCGCGCGAAGGTGCGGTCGATGAACTGGTCCACGATGACGAAGGTGCCCGGCGGCAGGTCGCCGTTCAGCGAGCCGACGGCAGAGAGGGAGAGGATCTCCGTCACGCCCGCGCGCTTCAGGACGTCGATATTGGCACGATAGTTCAGCGCCGAGGGGGGTTTGCGGTGGCCACGGCCGTGGCGTGGCAGGAAGACGCAGCGCACCCCGGCGAGGCGGCCAAAGAGCAGCTCATCCGAAGGCTCGCCCCAGGGGCTCTCCACCCGCCGCCACTCGCGCTCCTCCAGCCCGTCGATGTCGTAGAGGCCGGAACCGCCGATCAGGCCGATGACGGGTTCGATGGTTTCGCTGCTGGAGGTCTGGCTCATCAGGGTTTCCCTCTGGAGGGTGTCGCGCATGGGGCCGGCGCGGCCGGACGAAAAAAGGGCCGCCCCGGAAGACGGCCCCCTCGGAATGCCCCGTTCGGAGCATCCTGGCCAGGCCGGGCGGAATCGCCGGGCCTGTCCTTGAAGCAGGATGCGGCCGACGGCAAGCCGCCAGCCGTGCGATCCCTTTACGACACGTGGTCGCCGCCGGCGCGCGCCCAGATCTTGCGCTTCACCGCATAGGTCAGCCCGCCCAGGATCACCAGGAACAGGATGATCCGCACGCCCATGGCGCGGCGGGTCTCCAGCTCGGGCTCGGCCGCCCAAGTGAGGAAGGCGGCGACATCGCGCGACATCTGATCCACCGTCGCCTTGGTGCCGTCACCATACTGCACCTGGCCATCGCCGTTCAGCGGCGCCGGCATGGCGATCTGATGGCCGGGGAAATACTTGTTGTAGTGCATGCCCTCCATGACGGTAACTCCGGCCGGCGGCGGGTCCTCGTAGCCCGTCAGCAGGGCATGGAGATAGTCCGCTCCGCCAACGCGCGCCTTGGCGATGACCGAGAGATCCGGCGGCAGGGCACCGTTGTTCGCCGCACGCGCCGCCGCGTCATTCGGGAAGGGGCGACGGAAGCGGTCCGAGGGGCGGCCCGGGCGCTCGAACATCTCGCCGTTGTCGTTCGGGCCATCCTGGATCTGGTAGCTCTGCGCCACCGCCCGCACCTCGGCATCGGACAGGCCGATGTCCCGGAGGTTGCGGTAGGAGAGCAGCTGCATCGAATGGCAGGCGGCGCAGACCTCCTTGTAGACCTGGAAGCCGCGCTGCAGCTCGCCGCGGTCATAGGTGCCGAAGATCCCGTCGAAGGAATACTTGGTGTCCGGGATCTTGATCTCGCCATGCTCCTGCGCGCGGGCGCCAGGCGCCGCGAGCAGGCCGAGGGAGAGGAGGGCCGCGACGGCCGCGGCTTTCAGGCCGTGCATCGGCAGGGTGCGGAACGGCATCATGCCTTCTCCATCGGCTTGGCTGCGGCGGCGCTGTGCAGGGGTCCGCCGCCGCGCAGCACGGCGCGGCTGATGCTCTCCGGCAGCGGCAGCGGGCGCTCGACCTTCGAGAGCAGCGGCAGGATGACCAGGAAATACGCGAAGTAGTAGGCCGTGGAGAGGCGCGCGATCAGCACGTAGATCCCCTCGGCCGGGCGGCCGCCCGCCCACATCAGGACGAGGAAGTTGGCCGTCCAGAGCAGCAGCAGCCACTTGGCGATCGGGCGGAAGCGCATGGAGCGCACCGGCGAGCGGTCCAGCCAGGGCAGCACGAACAGGACGGCGATGGCGCCGAACATCATCAGCACGCCGCCCAGCTTGTTCGGGACCGCGCGCAGGATGGCGTAGAAGGGCAGGAAGTACCATTCCGGCACGATATGCGCGGGCGTGGAGAGCGGATTGGCCGGGATGTAGTTGTCCGGGTGGCCCAGATAGTTCGGCGTGAAGAAGACCAGGAAGGCGAAGACGATGAAATAGACGATCATCCCCACGCTGTCCTTGGCGGTGTAGTAGGGATGGAAGGGCACCGTGTCCTGCGGTCCCTTCGGATCGATGCCGAGCGGGTTGTTCGAGCCGGTGATGTGCAGCGCCGCGACATGCAGGAAGACCACGCCGACGATCACGAAAGGCAGCAGGTAGTGCAGGCTGAAGAAGCGGTTCAGCGTCGGGTTATCGACCGAGAAGCCGCCCCAGAGCAGCGTCACGATGCTGTCGCCCACCAGCGGGATGGCGGAGAACAGGTTGGTGATGACCGTCGCGCCCCAGAAGGACATCTGACCCCAGGGCAGCACGTAGCCCATGAAGGCGGTGGCCATCATCAGCAGGAAGATGACGACGCCGAGCATCCAGAGCAGCTCGCGCGGCGCCTTGTAGGAGCCGTAGTAGAGACCGCGCCAGATGTGGATGTAGACGACGATGAAGAACATGCTGGCGCCGTTCATGTGAACGTAGCGGAGCAGCCAGCCGTAATTCACGTCGCGCATGATCCGCTCGACGCTCTCGAAGGCGAGCGAGGTATGCGCGGTGTAGTTCATCGCCAGGAACACGCCGGTCGCGATCATGATCACCAGGTTGATCATGGCGAGTGCGCCGAAATTCCAGAAATAATTGAAATTTCGGGGAGTCGGGAAGCTCCCGTACTCCTTCTGCATCATGGTGAAGACCGGCATGCGCTGGTCGATCCAGCGCACCACCGGGTTAGCGAAGCTGCTTTCGTGCAGGCCGGATGCCATGGGGTGCGGTCCTCAGCCGATGCGGATCTGGGTGTCGGACGTAAAGGCGTATTCCGGCACCACGAGGTTCAGCGGTGCCGGGCCCCGCCGGATGCGGCCGGAGGTATCGTACTCGCTGCCGTGGCAGGGGCAGAACCAGCCACCGTAGTCCCCGCGCGGGTCGGTCGGCTTCTGGCCCAGCGGCACGCAGCCGAGATGGGTGCAGACGCCGACGACGATCAGCCAGGGCGCCTTCTGCACGCGCGCCGCGTCCGTCTCGGGGTCGCGCAGCGAGGACACGTCCACCGCCTGTGCCTGCTCGATCTCCTGCGGAGTGCGGTGGCGCACGAAGACCGGCTTGCCGCGCCACATCACCGTCACCGCCTGTCCCTCGGCGATGTGGCTGAGGTCCACATCCGTGCTGGCCAGCGCCAGGACGTCCTTCGCCGGGTTCATCGAGGCGATGAACGGCCAGGCGATGGCGCCAACGCCGATCACTGCAAAAGAACCCGTCACCAGTTTCAGGAAGTCCCGTTTCGTCCCCTGCTCGGGCCCGTGGGCGCCGCCTGTGCTGGGGGAACTGCTCGGCGCAAGCGTATCGGCCATGCCTCATCCGTCCCTTTTGGCGGCCGCCCCCGATTCGCCAAGCAGGCGGGTCGGCCGCTGATCGTTCTCCGCGGAGCCGCGGTGGCGCCAGTGACGCGCGAAATCACGCCGCGACCTATGCGCCCGCGTCATATAAGGGCAGGCGACTGAGAGTGGCAATCGCCGCTGGGGCAGCGTCAGCCACACGTCGCAACATTCCGTAGCCCCCTGTTGCGGCCCGGCCTCGCCCAGGCTAGCGCGGCAGCGGGGCGCGCCGCGCCTGTTTTCGCCGCGAGGACCGCCATGCCCGATTCTCTTCCCCATCCACTCGCCACCCCGGCCCGCGCCTGGTTCGAGTCGTTGCGGGACCGGCTCTGCGCCAGCTTCGAGGCGATCGAGGACGCGCTGGAAAGCGGCCCGCATGCCACCCTGCCCCCGGGTCGCTTCACCCGCACGGCCTGGGACCGCACCAGCGAGGGTGCGCCCGGCGGCGGCGGCGTCATGTCGGTGATGCACGGGCGCGTCTTCGAGAAGGTGGGGGTGAATGTCTCCACCGTCTGGGGCACCTTCAGCCCGGAGTTCCGCAAGCAGATCCCGGGCGCCGAGGAGGACCCGCGCTTCATCGCCACCGGAGTCTCGCTGGTGGCGCATATGCGCTCCCCCCGGGTGCCGGCGGCGCATATGAACACCCGCTTCATCGCCACGCGTCATGCCTGGTTCGGCGGCGGCGGCGACCTGACGCCGATGCGCCTTGACGCCCCGGAGTCGCTGGCGGACGCGGCGCGCTTCCACGCCGCCTTCCGCGCCGCCTGTGACCGGCACGACCCCGCCTACTACCCGCGCTTCAAGCAATGGTGCGACGAGTACTTCTACCTGCCGCACCGGGGAGAGACGCGCGGCCTCGGGGGCATCTTCTATGACTGGCTGGGCCGCGACGAGCCCGACGAGAGCCGCCTGCCCGACCATTTCGCCTTCACCCGCGACGTCGGCGAGGCCTTCCTGGAGGCCTATCCCGCCATCATCCGCGACCGCATGCACGAGCCCTGGACGGCAGCGGAGCGCGAGCACCAGCTCGTCCGGCGCGGCCGCTATGTCGAGTTCAACCTGCTCTATGACCGCGGCACGCTGTTCGGGCTGAAGACCGGCGGCAATGTCGAGGCGATCCTGATGTCGATGCCGCCGGAGGTGCGCTGGCCCTGAGCCGCTTGGAGGCGCGGCGGGGGTGGCGCACCCCGCCGTGATTGCGCCATGCTCCCCCGGTCCAAGAATAAACGACCGGAGGAAGCCTTCATGGCCACCCGACGCCGGCTGCTCGGCGCCACGCTCAGCCTGCCCGCCCTCGCCCTGCCCACGCTCGCGATGCCTAGCCTCGCCCGCGCCCAGGCCGCCTGGCCGGAGCGCACGGTGCGAATCATCGTTCCCTACCCGCCGGGTGGCTCGACCGACGTGCTGACCCGGCTGATCGCCGAGCGGCTGCAGCACAGCCTGGGGCAGACCATGGTGATCGAGAACCGGCCGGGCGCCGGCGGCAATATCGGCATGGACGCCGTCGCCAAGGCCGCGCCCGATGGCTACACCTTCGGCGCGGCCACCATCGGCCACTTCACCATCAACCAGTACCTCTATCAGCAGATGCCCTGGGACATCGACCGGGACTTCATCCCGGCCTCGCTGACCTGGGAATTCCCCAATGTCGTGGTGGTGGCGAGCGACCACGTCCCGGCGAAGACGTTGCAGGAGTTCATCGCCTGGGCGCGCAAGCAGCCGAAGGGCGTTTCCTTCGGCTCGCCGGGCGTCGGCACCACGCCGCACCTCTCGGGCGAGATCTTCCGCGAGCGGCTGAAGCTGGACGCCACCCATGTGCCCTTCCGCGGCGCGGCGCAGACCATCCCGGCCATGCTCTCGGGCGACGTGACCTTCGCCATCGACAACCTCGCCTCCTATATCCCGGTGATCCAGGAGGGACGGATGCGGGCGCTGGCCGTCACCAGTGCCCAGCGCTGGCCCACCCTGCCGGACGTGCCGACCATGGCGGAGGCAGGGATGGAGGATTTCGTCATTACCTCCTGGGGCGCCTTCGTCGCGCCGGCCAACACGCCGCGCCCAATCATCGACAAGATGAACGCCGCCCTGAAGACCATCGCGGAGGACGAGTCGGTGAAGCAGCGCTTCCTGCAGGCCGGCGCCTATACGTTGTGGTCCACCCCCGAGGACGCCGTCGCGCGCGGCAAGCGGGAACGGCCGATGTGGGAGGCCGCCGTCCGCAGTTCAGGTGCCAAGGCGAACTGACGCTCCCCCTTCGGGCCAGAGCCCCGGGAAGCGAATGGGCCTGGACTCAAGCAAGGTTGGGGGAGTGAACTCCCCCAAGCCCCCCTCCTTTTCCTGTCCGTTTTCCGTTGCGCCTCCGGCGGGCGCATTTCCGATCGCCCTTGCGGCGGCCGTCGCCTGGGCGGCTCCCGCTCCGGCGTGAGCGCGTGCGGCCAGCGCCATAAGGCTGATCAAAAGGAAGCAGAGGGGGTTTGGGAGGGACTTCATTCTCCTTCGGCTTGCCGCCTGGCCGATTTGAGGCCCGGTCCGAATTCCCGGCCTCCGTACTGCTCAGCGGCCCCAGCCACCACCGCCATAAGGGCCGCGGTATCCGCCAGGCCCCGGCCCGTGTGGCCCGCCATGGTGATAATATCCTGGCGGAGGTCCACAGGGACCCCATCCCCAGGGCCCGCAGCAGGCCGAAAGGCTCCCCGCCAGCAGCGCCAGCGACAGCAGGCGCAGGATGCGGCGCGTGTTCGGGGCGGTCATGGGCATTCCTTCACCGCTGGTTCCGACCGGTGCAGCCTCGGCGCGCAGCATGGCCTTTTCGCGGCGGCAGGCCCGCGCGAGCGCCACCTTGCGGCCATGGTGCCGCCCCTCCATACCTCCTGCACCATGCGCCAGGATCTCTCCACGCCGGCCGGGCGGCGCGCCGCCTGGCTCAACAGCCTGTTCGTCGATCATGCCGTGCTGCGCCTGGGCTGGCGCAACTGGGGCGTGGTGGAGCCGGGGCGGCTCTACCGTTCCAACCATCCCAGCCCCTGGCAGATGCGGGCGGCGGTGAAGCGCTTCGGCATCCGCACCATCATCAACCTGCGCGGCCACCGCGAGGCCTGCGGTTCCGACGCGCTGGGCCGCGCCACCGCCGCCGAGCTGGGGCTGGAGCATATCGACGCGCCGCTGGAATCACGCGGCGCCCCGCACAAGGACCGGCTGCAGCGCCTGGCCGGCATCTTCGGCCGCGTGCCGGAGCCGATCCTGCTGCACTGCAAGTCCGGCGCCGACCGCACCGGCCTCGCCGCCGGGCTCTGGCTGATGCTGCAGGACCGTCCGGTGGAGGAGGCCATGCACCAGCTCTCCTGGCGCTACGGGCATGTCGCCGCCAGCCGCACCGGCATCCTGGATGCCTTCTTCCATGAATACGCCCACCACACGCGCCAGCACGGCCCCAAGCCCTTCCTGGATTGGCTGGCGCAGGACTACGACGAGAATCGCCTGCGCCAGGAGTTCCGTAGCCGTGCCTGGGCCGACCGGCTGGTGGACCACATCCTGCGCCGGGAGTGAGGGCGGCGAATCGCGTCTCCGCAATGCATCCCTGGGCCGCCGGCCCGGTTGCTCCCAAGGAAGGCCGCCCTGGTGGTGGCCAGACAGGAATGGGAGGCCACATGGTCAACGCAGCGAAAATCGCGGCAGGCGAGATCCAGGATCATATGCCGGTGGTGGGCAGCGACGGCCGCCCCTTCGGCACGGTGGACCATGTGCAGGGCGACTATATCAAGCTGACCCGCGCCGATCCCGCCTCGGGCGGCGAGCACCGCTACATCCCCCGCAGCACGGTTGCCGGGCTGGATGGCGGGGTGGTCCGGCTCTCCATGCCGGCCGAGCAGATGCAGCAGGCCTGTCTCAGCGAGGCAGAGGTGCGGGAGCGCATCTCCCGCGGGCCGGATGCCGGCGCGCCCTTTGGCGAGCCGAAGCAGGACGGGCCGCATGGCAGCCGCGCCCATGCGCATGGAGGCCCCAAGGGCCAGCGCGAGCACGGCACCAGCGGGCAGGCCCCCGGGCCGGGCGGCCAGCTTTCCTTCGGCGCCGACAACAAGCTGACCTGAGCGGCGGGAAGAACGGCATGGAAGTCCCGAACCAGGTCACCGTCGATTTCGGCGCCCGCACCTATACCGGCAGCTACCGGGTGGAGGGCGACATCGTCACCGTCACCTCCGACGACTATGGCGGCGAGGAGAGCGCGCATATCGACGAGGCGGACCCGCATGACCTCGCGCAGGTGCTGCTGCGGGAGATGATCCGCCGCAAGGAGGATCGCTGAACGGCCCGAAAGAAGATGGGGGTCCGGGGGAATTCCTTCCCCTGCCTTCCTTTTCCGTGCCGCTTCAGGCCAGCGCGAAGGCCTGGGTCCGAACCATCCGGGCGTAGAGCCCATCCTGCGCCATCAGCTCGGCATGGCGCCCCTGCTCGATGGCCCGCCCTTCCTGCATCACCACGATGCGGTCGGCCTGCTGCACCGTCGCGAGGCGGTGAGCCACCACCAGGGTGGTGCGCCCTTCGCGCAGGGTCTCCAGCGCCCGGCCGATGGCGGCCTCGTTCTCGGCATCCAGCGCGCTGGTCGCCTCGTCGAGCAGCAGCACGCGCGGGTTGCGCAGCAGCGCGCGCGCCAGGGCGATGCGCTGCCGCTGCCCGCCCGAGAGCCGCGACCCGTTCGGCCCCAGCACAGTGTCGTAGCCGTCCGGCAGGGCCGCGATGAAGCCATGCGCGGCGGCGGCACGGGCGGCCTCCTCCACCTCGGCGCGGCTGGCGCCGGGATGGCCGCAGACGATGTTGGCGAAGACCGTGTCGTCGAAGATCACCGGCTCCTGCCCGACATAGGCGATGGCGGCACGCAGGGAGTCGAGCGTCACCGCCTGGATGTCCGCGCCGTCGAGCAGGATGCGGCCCTCCGTGGCGTCGTAGAGGCGCGGCAGCAGGGCGAGCGCCGTGGACTTGCCGGCACCGGAGGGGCCGACCAGCGCCACCGTCTCCCCCGGCGCGGCGCTGAAGGTCAGGCCAGAGAGCGCGGCATCGCCCAGCCCGCCGTAGTGGAAGCCGACCTCCTCGAACTCCAGCCGCCCTGGCCCCTCGGGCAGAGGCGGCGCGCCGCGGGGAACGGCGATGGTCGAGGGCCGGTCCATCACGGTGAAAACGCGGACCAGTCCGCCGAAACCCTCCTGCAGCGCGGCGTTCAGCGAGCCGAGCGAGCGCATTGGCCGCGTCGCCAACAGCAGCGCGCTGATGAAGCCGGTGAACTCGCCCACCGTGCCCCGCCCGGTGCCGACCTTCCAGCCCACGAAGGCCAGCACGCCCGCTACCCCGATGCCGCCCAGCGCCTCCAGGACCGGGTCCAGCATGGCGCGGATGCGGACGATGTGCAGCAGCGCATGGCGCAGCGCAGCGAAAGCGCCGGCGGCGCGGCGCTCCTCCTGCGCCTCCAGCCCATAGCTGCGTACCACCCGGGCGGCGGCGAAGCTCTCGGCGAGGATGGCCGCCGTCTCCCCCACCCGCTCCTGCATACCACCCGAAGCGCGGCGGATGCGCTTGCCGAGCCGCGTCACCGGCACCACCGCCACCGGGTAGAGCACGGCGAGGATCAGGCTCATGTGCCAGTCCAGCCAGATCATCGTGGCAGCGAGGCCGATCACCGTCATCCCATCGGCCAGCGCGTTGATCGCCTTGGCCAGCGCCTCGCGGATGGCCTGGGCGTCGGCGGTGAAGCGGGCGGCGTGGCGGGCCGGCGCCTCCTGCGCCACGATGGCCAGGTCGGTGCGGGTGAGCGCACGGAACAGGTCGTTCTGGACCGATTCGATCACACGCAGCACCACCGCCTGCACCGAGACGGCCTGCCCGTACTGCGCCAGCGCCTTGGCCACGGTGATGACGACGATGATGGGCGGCACCAGCCAGACGATGCGCATGTCGCCGGCGGTGAACAGGTCGAAGGCTTGCTGGATCACCAGCGGATAGAGCGCCGTGAAGCCGGCCAGGGCGGCGGTGCAGACCAGTGCCAGCAGGATGCCGAGGCGATGGTGCCGCACATAGTCGCGCCAGAGGCGGCGGCTCAGGGCCTTGGTGGTGTCGGGAGGCGGAAGGGAGGCCATGCGGCGGCTGGTAGCACGAAGCCGGCCGGAATGAATGCCTTACCTTCCCTGCAACGCCAGCGCCTCTCCCTTCCGGGGCAGCCGGCCGGCGGTGCTTTGCCCGGTGGCCAGCGGCAGAGGACGCTTCGCTGCGCGGACACAGGAAGGGAGTCGGCGATGCCGGAGCCGGCGGCAGGCCAAGGCGGGCCACCCCGCCGCATCGACGCGGCACTGGACCTCGCCGACCCGCCGCAGCTCCGCCAGCCCCGAGGCCAGGCTGGAACTGCGTTCCCGGCGCTTTCCCAGCGAGGGCGGTGAGATGCCCTGAGCCGGCTGGTCACTCTGCCGGAGCCGGCACCGCCACGCGCGGGGTGGCGCGGGCATGCCACACAACCGTCACCATGCCGACCAGCCCGAGCGCCGCCACATACCAGGCCGGCCCGGCATGGTTCCACGCCGCCAGCCCCTGGATCAGCGGCGGCGTCAGGCCTCCGGCCACCGCATAGGCCATGTTGTAGGAGAAGGAGAGGCCGGTGAAGCGGATGGCCGGCGGGAAGGCCTTCACCATCACATACGGCACCACGGAGATGATGCCGACCGCCGCGCCCGCCAGGGCATAGAGCGGCAGCAGCAGCGCGGGATGCGCGGGCGCCAGGGTGTAGAGCGCCAGCGCGGTGGCGCCCAGCGCCAGCCCGCCCGGCAGCATCACGCGCAGCGTGCCGAAACGGTCCAGCAGGGCCCCGACCAGCATGGCGCAGGCGGTCAGGGCGAAGGTGCCGGCCAGGTTGGCCTGCAGCGTCTCCGCCGCGCTGAAGTGATAGAGGCGCTGGAACAGGGTGGGCGTGATCAGGATGACCACCACGATCGCCGCGGTCAGCATCCAGGTCATCAGCATGGAAACGGCCACCGCCCGGCCATGCCCCTGCAGCACCGTCTTGAGCGGCAGGTCGCGGCTGAGCGCGGCGCGCTGGCGCAGTTCCTCGAAGACCGGCGTCTCGTGCAGGAAGCGGCGCAAGTGCATGGCGCCCAGGCCGAACAGCCCGCCCACAACGAAGGGAATGCGCCAGGCCCAGGCGGCCACCTCCTCCGGCGCGAAGGCGCTGGTGACGGCGGTGGCCATCAGCGAACCGAGCATGATGCCGCCCGTCAGCCCGCCGGTCAGCATGCCGCAGGCCAGTCCGATGCGGCGCGCCGGCGCATGCTCGGCGACGAAGACCCAGGCCCCCGGCGCCTCGCCGCCGATCGCCGCCCCCTGCAGGATGCGGAACACCAGCAGCAGGATCGGCGCTGCATAGCCCAAGGTGGCGTAGGTGGGCGTCAGGCCCAGCAGCAGGGTCGGGATCGCCATCAGGAAGACAGAGAAGGTGAACATGCGCTTGCGGCCGAAGCGGTCGCCAAAATGCGCCATCACCACCCCACCCAATGGGCGCGCGAGATAGCCAGCGGCGAAGATACCCAGCGTCTGCAATTGCGACAGCCATTCCGGCATGTCGGCAGGGAAGAACACATGGCCGATGACCGTGGCGAAGAAGACGAAGATGATGAAGTCATAGAACTCCAGCGCACCGCCGAGAGCGGCCAGAATGAGCGTGCGCAGGTCCCTTCCGCTTAGGGGGCGTGTGGCGGACGTACTGCTTCGCTCATTCATGCTCTGGGTCGTCTTTCGCAGAAGAGGATCATGCGCGCCTTTCCTTTCGCGGAAGGCGGCCGTTCAGCAATTTTGCGTCTCTCTGTCCCTGTCGCCATGCCCGTTTATTCGACGCTGCATTGCACCATCGGCAGGGCTCCGGCAGAGAAGCCGGTTCTCACGGGTGATGCGAAGCGAAGCTGGGGGAGAACGAATTCTCCCCCGGACCCCCTCTTCTTCTTTTGTCAGCTTCACCGCACTGACAAATACGCTCACGCCGGAGCTGAAGCAGCCTCAGCATCTGCTTCCGGTAGGACTTGGCGCCTTGGCGCCTTGGCGCCTTGGCGCCTTGGCGCGCCCCTCGTGCTGGAAACCCGCAGAGACAAGATGGGGGTCTGGGAGAATTCCTTCCCCCAGCCTTGCTGCTCATCCCGGCGGGGAAAGCGGCTCCAGCCGCTTGTGCAGGAAATAGCGGGCGCCGCCGCGCGGATAGCCGGCGATCTCGCCAAACAGGGTGTAGCCAAGCTTCTCGTAGAAGGGCCGGGCCTGGAAGCTGAAGGTATCCAGCCAGATGCCGGCGCAGCCGCGCTCCACCGCCACTGTCTCGGCCCGGCGCATCAGCTCGGCGCCGAGACCTCTCCCCCGAAGGCTCTCCGGTACGGCCAGCAGTTCGATGAACATCCAGTCGTAGCCCGTCCGCCCCCAGAGCCCGCCCAGTGTCGCTCCCCTGGGGTCGCGCAGGAGGAGCGCCAGGGGCCGCATGTTGGAAGGGCCGACCTGACTCTCGTTGAAGCGGGTCAGGGCCGCGATGATGGCGGCCCGGTCCTCGGGCGTGGGGGATTCCGTGGCGACAAGCGCGATGTCCATGCCGGACTATGTTGCGGCCGGGCGGGCTTCGTCCATCCCTTAGGGAACGTGCAGGACGGCAAGGGCAAACCCGGCGCCGATCAGGACACCGCCGCCGAGCCGGTTCCGCAGCCGGCCATGGCCACCGAGCAGGTGGCGCAGTCGGGCAGCGGCCAGCGCCCAGCCGCTGTCCACCAACACGGCGACCGCCAGGAAGCTCGCGGAAAGCAGCGCGAGCTGCGGCGGCAAGGCCCGCTCCGGCGCGACGAACTGCGGGAAAAAGGCTGCATAGAAGAGCAGCGTCTTCGGGTTGGTCAGGGAGACGAGAAAGGCCCGCGCCCAGATCCGCCAGGCCGGCCCGGAGGAGGGCGGCACGGCGGCGAGGTCAGCCGGCGCGGCGCGCCACTGGCGCAGACCAAGATACAGAAGGTAGGCGACGCCCACCCATCGGATCAGTCCGAACCCGGCCTCCGTATGCCCCAGCATACCAGCCATGCCGAGTGCGGTCAGCCCAAGTTGCAGCAGCATGGCGGAGGCCGTGCCGGCCACGGTGAGAAGCCCCCGGCGCAGGCCCTGCGTCAGGCTGGTGGCGACGATCAGAGCCACATTCGGGCCGGGCATCAGCATCATCAGCGCGACGGCGACCAGGAAGGCGAGGAAGAGGTGCGGGTCCGGCATCGGATCCTCCAGGGAAGGATGCGGCGGAGCGCATAACGAAAAGCCCCGCCTGAAGGGGGCGGGGCGTGTCGTCACCTGCGAGAGGGAAGGCAGAAGGAGTGGGCGCTCAGCGCCCCCCGCCGCGGGTCTGCCTGTCCTCCGGGCGCGCGTCAGCCACCGCCGGAAGCGGGCGGCGTTGCTGTCGCAGCGGGGGCAAGGTGCGGCGGACCATGCGGCGAAGGTATGGTCCGGCTTCGCAACACGTCAAGCCGGTGCGTGGCGCCGCTCGGCCTGGAGGTCCTCCCGCAGCAGCTCGGCATTCAGCGCAAAGGCGGCCATGCTGCCCTGGGCGGCCGCAACGATCGCCAGTTGCACATGCGGCGAGGCGTCCCCGGCGACATAGAGTCCTGGCACCTCGGTGCCGCCGTCATGCCCGGCGCGGATCATGCCCTTGTGGGTGCGGCTGCAGCCCAGCCGCTCGGCCAGCTCGCAACGCTGCCGCTGGGGCGCGGCCAGGAACAGCCCGCGGCGCGGGAGCGCGCTGCCATCGGCGAAGCGCAGCGCCCGCAGCTCGCCCGCCTCCTGCTCCAGCGCCACCAGCTTCTCCTCCCGCACCCCGATGCCGAGCTCATCCAGGCGCCGCCGGTCCTTGGCATCGATCCGGCTGCCGCCGGTGCAGAGCACCAGGTCATGGCTCCAGCTCCGTACCTCCAGCGCCATCTTCACGCCCAGCCGGCCTTCGCCATGCACCGCCAGCGGCTGGTCCCGGCGCTCATAGCCATCGCAATAGGGGCAGTGCCAGGCGGTCCGGCCCCAGACTGCGTCGAGGCCGGGCAGGTCGGGCAGCTCGTCCACCATACCGGTGGCCAGCAACAGGCGGCGGCTGTGCAGCGGCTTTTCCTCGCCCTCCAGCGTCACCACGAAGCCCGCGTCGCCGCGTACCGCCTCGACCACGCGGCAGTCCATGACCCGCACGCCGGGATAGGCGCGCAACTCCTCACGGGCGAGACGCCGCAGCTCGGCGGGTGGGATGCCGTCGCGCGTGAGGAAGCCGTGCATGGCCACGGCGCGATCGTTGCGGTGCTCACCGGAGTCGCAGAGCAGCACGCGCCGCCGCGCACGGCCAAGCAGGAGCGCGGCGCTCAACCCCGCCGGGCCACCGCCGACGACGATCGCGTCCCAATCCTGTTCCATGCGCTAGCCCAGCATCGAGCTCAGATTGGAGCCGAAGCTCGGATAGGCCGTCATCATCGCCTTCAGCTCCGGGGCCGGCACGCTGAAGCGCATGGCGAAGGCGAAGAGGTTCATCACCTCCGGCGCCTCGGGCGCCAGCAGATGCGCGCCCAGGATATGGCCGCCGCCGGGCTCCAACAGCAGCTTGTAGGCTGCCGTGCTCTCTCCGGTGCGGCGGACCGACTGGAAATCCGCCATATCGCCCTGTTTCAGTTCGAACTCCCGCCCCTGCTCGCGCGCCTGTGCCTCCGTCAGGCCGACCGAAGCCAACGGCGGGATGGTGAAGACCACGCTTGGCACCACGCTGTAGTCCGGTTCGTTCTGGCAGCCCTCCAGCAGGTTGCGCGCCACCACGCCGGCATCGTGGCTGGCTACCGGGGTCAGGGCTGGGCCCTGCTGCGCCGCGTCGCCGGCAGCGAAGATGCGCGGGTTGCTGGTGCTGCGCAGATGCTGGTCCAGCTTCAGGCGGCCCTTCTCCACCGCCACCTGGCCGGCCTCCAAAGCCAGACCCTCCAGCGCGGGGCGGCGGCCGAGGCCGTGCACCGCCATCTCCGTGGTGACGCGCTCGCCGTTCTCGCATTCCACCCGCAGCGTGCCATCGGCCTGCCGCCGGATCGCGGAGACCTTGCAGCCCAGCTTCACCGTCACGCCCAGTCCCCGCGTGCGCGCCACCAGCTTCCGCACCAAGTCCTGATCGAATTGCGCCAGCGGCTGGTCGTTGGAATGCAGCAGCGTAACCTCGGCACCGCCGCGGGCGGCAAGATGCGCGCATTCGAAGGAGATGTAGCCGCCCCCCACCATCGCCATGCGCCGCGGCAGGCGCTCCAGGGCCAGGAAATCGTCACTGGTGGCGAGCAGTTCCGCGCCTTCGATCGGCAGCATCGCCGGCTGCGCACCCGTCGCGATGACGGCATGCCGGAAGCCCAGACGGCGACCGGCGAACTCCACGGCGTCCGGCGCCACGAAGCGGGCCGTCCCGTGCAGCACCTCCACCCCCGCATCTCTCAGGCTGGACTCGCTATGCTCCGGCACAGGGTCCGTGAAGCTGCGCTTGAAGTGCTGGGCGGCATTCCAGTCGAGCCGCACGGCCTCGCCGCCGGCTACGCCCTGTGGCGCCAGGCGCTGCGCCCGCTCGGCGGCGTCGGCGAGGGTCCAGAACACCTTCTTCGGCTCACAGCCACGCAGCGCGCAGGTGCCGCCGACCTCGCGCGCCTCGGCCAGAGCGACGCGCCAGCCCGCGCGCGCGCATTGGGTGGCGATGGCGCCCCCGGCGACGCCGGAACCGAGAACGATGAGATCGACGGAATCAGACTGTGGCATGCGGCGTGCGTTCCTGCGAGGCGTGGCAGTCAGGAAGGGCAACACCGAGCCGGGCCGGCGGGTTGCCGCGCGGCGCTGGGGAAGGCCGCAGCCCGGCCCTCCCCGTCAGCACGCGGAACCGGGCTCAGAGGATGCGAAGGCGGCCCAGGATGTAGCCGATGCCGGCGGCGATCGCGAGCGAGGTCAACGGCTGCTCGCGTACATTGTCGCAGAGCTGGCCGACGAAGTTCTCCGCCTGCCCCATCTGCTGGTTGTACATGCCGCGCGCCTGGGTGTCGCGATCGCCGGTCAGGCCGCCCACGGCGTCCTGCACCTTGCCGATGCCCTCGCGGGCGGCGCCGGTCACGCGATTCTCGTCCATGGCGATCTCTCCTTCGGTTCTGAGCCGCCGGTCAGCGGTGGCGGTATGTCGGCAAAACGCCGCAGGCCGAGATTGGATGCGCGCCCCAAGCGGGATGTGCGGTTGCGTCCGGCCGCGCCGCATGCTGGCTTGCCCCGCCATGACCGACCGCCCGGATGATCCGCCCGCCGATCGCATCGCTCCGCCGGACTGGCTGCGCGCCGGCGCCCCCGCCGCCGTGCTCGCCGCCCTGCCCGGCGCCCGCGCCGTGGGCGGTGCGGTGCGGGACACGCTGGCCGGCCGCGCCGTGCATGACGTGGACGTGGCCGCCGCGCTGCCGCCCGAGGCGATCGCCGAACGGCTGCGTGCCGCTGGGCTGAAGGTCTTCGAGACCGGACTGCAGCACGGCACCGTCACCGCCGTGCTGAACCATGAGCCGGTGGAGGTGACCAGCCTGCGCCGCGACCTGGACACCGATGGCCGCCACGCCACCGTTGCCTGGACCGAGGACTGGCGCGAGGATGCGGCGCGGCGCGACTTCACCATCAACGCCCTCTCGCTCGATGGCGAGGGACGGCTCTGGGACTATTTCGGCGGCCGCGCCGACCTCGCGGCCGGCGTGGTGCGCTTCGTTGGCGACCCGGCGACGCGGCTCGCGGAGGACTATCTGCGCGTGCTGCGCTTCTTCCGCTTCCAGGCACGATATGGCCATGGCGAGCCCGATGCCGCAGCGCTGGCGGCGATCCGCGCGGCCGTGCCGGGCATGGTGCGGCTTTCCGTCGAGCGCGTCTGGATGGAGCTGAAGCGCCTGCTGGAGGCGCCAGACATCACCGCCGCCCTGGCACTGATGCGAGACTGCGGCGTGCTGGATGCCGTGCTGCCGGAAGCGGGCGATCTCGCCCCCCTCGCCCGCCTCGCCGCACCGCCCGAGCCGGTGCTGCGGCTGGCCGTGTTGCTCGGCGGTGGACCGCCAGGAAAAGGCGATGCGGTGAGTCGCCGGCTGCGCTTCTCCGGCGAGGAGGCGAAGCGGCTGCGCGCCCTGCTGACCGGGCCGGCGCCCGCGCCGGAGCTGGAGGGCGACGCGTTGCGCCGTTGGCTGGCCGATACCCTGCCCGCCGCCGCCCTGGACGCCGCCTGGGCAGCCGAGGCGCTGGACGGACGGGACCGCGCCGCGCTGCGCGCCCGCATCGCCGCCACGCCGCGGCCGGTGTTTCCGCTGCAGGGGCGCGATGCGCTGGAACTGGGAATTCCGCCCGGGCCGGCAATGGGGCGCGCCCTGGCCGAAGTGCGGCGCTGGTGGTGGGAAGGCGGCTGCACCGCCTCCGCCGCCGCCTGCCGGGACGAGTTGCGCGCGCGTTCCGGAAGGCTCCGCCTCCCGGATCCTCCGCCGGGAAGCTGAGGTTCCTGGACCCCTCCGCCGTCAGAACAGCGAAAGCTGCCGCGCCGCCGGCCCGCTTTCCGGCACCGCGAATTGGCCGCAATCCAGGCTGCCCAGATCGCGCCGGTCCATGCCGAGGCGCCGCGCGGCCACCTGGAAGCGGCGCGCCAGGATCTCGGCATAGGGGCCGCTGCCGCCCATGCGCTGGGCAAACTCGCTGTCGTAGATCCGGCCGCCGCGCGTCTGCCGCACCAGGGAGAGCACGCGCTCGGCGCGGTCCGGCATGTGCTCGCGCAGCCAGGACTCGAAGATGCCGGCGATCTCCAGCGGCAGGCGCAGCAGGATATAGGCGCCACGCGTCGCGCCGGCGCTGGCGGCGCGCTCCAGAATGCGCTCCAGCTCCATGTCGTTCACCGCCGGGATCATCGGCGCCGCCAGCACCGCGGTCGGGACGCCGGCCTCGGTGAGCGTACGCAAGGCGTGCAGCCGCCGCTCCGGCGAGGCCGCACGCGGCTCCAGGATGCGCGCCAGCGCAGGGTCCAGTGTGGTGATGGAGAGGCAGACCCGCACCAAGTTCCGCGCGGCCAGCCGGCCAAGGATGTCGAGGTCGCGCAGCACGCCGGCCGACTTGGTGACGATGGTGACCGGATGGCCGAAGCGCTCCAGCACCTCCAGCACGGCGCGGGTCAGCTTCAACTGCCGCTCGACAGGCTGGTAGGGATCGGTGTTGGAGCCGAGAGCCAAGGGGCGCGCGATATAGCCGGGCTTGCGCAGCTCCTTCTCCAGCAACGCCGCGACGTCGGGCTTGAACAGCAGCTTGGTCTCGAAATCCAGGCCCGGCGAAAGGCCGAGATAGGCGTGGCTCGGCCGCGCATAGCAATAGACGCAGCCATGCTCGCAGCCGCGATAGGGATTCACCGCGCGGTCGAAGCCGACATCGGGCGAGTTGTTCCAGGCGATGGCGGAGCGGGCGCTGTCCTTCGTCAGGGTGGTGGCCAGCGGCGGCAGCTCGGCGAAGCTTTCCTCCAGCGTCTGCCAGCCGTCGTCGAAGGCCTCCACCGCCAGCCGGTCGAAGCGCACCGCCGGGTTGGTGGTGGCGCCACGTCCCTTGCGCGCCCCCTCCAGCAGCGTGGAGGCAGCGGCGCCGATGCTGCCCTCCGGCATGCCCGGTTCCCTTTCCGTTCGGCTGGACTCTGGGCGTGGCGGCGCGGCAAAGTCAAGAACATCTCCGGAACAGAGAGATTCGGTGCCGCTGTGTGACCTCGCCATCGTCATTCCCACGCTGAACGCGGCGCGCAGCCTGCCTGGCGCCCTCGCGGCACTGGAGGGACTCCCGGTGGTGGTGGCGGATGGCGGCAGCACCGACGGCACGCCGGCACTGGCCGTGCGACTCGGTGCCAGGGTGATCGCCGCGCCGCGCGGGCGTGGGCCGCAGCTCGCCGCCGGCGCCGGCGCCGGCGCCACAGGGGCTTCCTGGCTGCTCTTCCTGCATGCCGATACGCGCCTCGCGGAAGGCTGGCGCGAGGTCGTGGCCGCCTTCCTGGCCATGCCCGAGGCCCCGCATCACGCCGCGCATTTCCGCTTCGCGCTGGACGAGGAGAGCCCACCCGCCCGTCGCCTTGCCCGGTTCGTCGCCTGGCGCTGCCGCCTTCTTGGCCTGCCCTACGGCGACCAGGGCCTGCTGATCCACCGCGACCTCTACGCCAAGCTGGGCGGCCATCCTCCTCTGCCGCTCTTCGAGGATGTTGCGCTGGTGCGCGCACTCGGCCGGCGCCGGCTGGTGGCACTGCCCACAGAAGCCGTCACCTCGGCCGCGCGGTGGCGGCGCGACGGCTGGCTGTTCCGCTCGGCGCGCAATCTTCTCTGTCTCACCCTGTATTTCGCCGGCCTTCCGCCGCGCCTGATCGCGAGGCTCTATGCATAGGGACACTGTTCTCATCTTCGCCCGCGCCCCCCGGCTCGGCGCGGTGAAGCGCCGGCTGGCGCGGGGCATCGGCGCCATGGCGGCGCTGCGCTTCTATCGGGCGCAACTCGCCGCGGTGGCTGGGATGGCGGCGCGGGAAGGCCGCTGGAATCTCCGCCTCGCCACCACGCCAGCGGGCGCCCGGACGTCCTGGCCGCTGGGGCTACCCTGCATCCCGCAGGGAACCGGAGACCTCGGAGCCCGGCTCGACCGCACCACACGCGCCCATCCCGGGCGGGTGGTGGTGATCGGCAGCGACATCCCCGGCATCACCGCCGCCGACATCCGTGCAGCCTTCAGGGCGCTGGGCCGGGCGGATGCGGTCTTTGGTCCGGCGGAGGATGGCGGTTACTGGCTCGTCGGGCTCTCCGCCCGCCGCCCGGCGCGGCCCTTCGCAAAGGTGCGCTGGTCCACCGAGCACGCGCTGGCCGATACGCTGGCGAACTTCGTCGGCCGCCGCATTGCCCTGCTGCGCACGCTGCGCGACGTGGACACGGTGGAAGACCTGACGGCCCTGGCAGCGGCAACGCCATCCCTGCCGGGTTTGCCGCGCCTGATGGTTCATCAGCGGATGGGCAAGAAAGCCGCACGGAAGGCAAAGCGGGCGCGGCGATAGGGGGGAAGAAGGGTGAAGCCCAGGGAGAATTCATTCTCCCCATCGGACGTATACGTCCGATCTCCTCTTCCGTTTTCTGTCGGTCTTGTCGTGCGAGTGGCACACGCTCACGCCCTGGCGGTGGCCAGGAATGCCCTCGCCACAGGCGACGTCAAAAACAGGCAGAAAAAGGAGGGGGTTTGGCGGAGTTCATCTCCCCCCCAACCTTCTCTGCGCTTTCCAGGGACAGGCCCGAACTTCGGAGGATCAGGCGCCCGGCGGCCCGCCCTCCAGTTCCGTCCGCAACCCGAAGGCGCCGCCAAGTGCAAGATGCCCGGCCGGCGTCACGCTGACGGCGCGCGTTCCCTCGATGCGCCGCAGCCAGCCGAGCGCGAAGCAGTGGCGGCACAGCGCGGCTCCCAGCGCGCCCGCGATGTGCGGCCGACGCTCGCTCCAATCGAGGCAGGGGCGGCAGAAGACGCGGCGCGGGCGCGCGGGGAGCGGCTCCAGATCGAGGCCCAGCTCCTTCAGGAAAGCGGCGCCTGCGCCGGTGAGGGCACCGCCATCCGGCGAAAGCTCGATCTGGCCGCGCGCCACCATCCGCTCGGCCATGGCGACGGCGAGTTGCCCGGCGAGATGGTCGTAGCAGGTGCGGGCGCGGCGCAGCGCCTGGTCGCGGGGGCCGGCCACCACCGGCGCCCGCCGCGGCTGGCTTCCGGCATCGGCCGCCACCGCCATGATGCCCTCCAGCATCTGCGCCACCGCCGGCGTGGCCAGCCGGTGGTAGCGGTGCCGGCCCTGGCGCGCGACCGTGAGCAGGCCAGCTTCCGTCAGCCGCGCCAGGTGCCCGCTGGCCGTCTGCGGCGTGATGCCAGCCGTCTGGGCGAGTTCCGTGGCGGTGAGGGCGCGGCCATCCATCAGCGCCGCAAGCATGTTGGCGCGCGCGGGATCACCGACCAGGGCGGCCGTCCCGGCGAAGGCGGCGGTGCTGAGCATGGCGGAGCCTCCTCGGTAAAGCCTGCATCCTAGCGGCAGGGGGCCCGGAATGCTTCGGACCTGCCCGTAACATCCGGGGGCAGGAAGGGCCAGTCTGGCGGTGCTGTCCTCCTGGAGCCGCCCATGCTCACCCTTTCCCTCCCCTCCCTCGCCCGGCATCGCCGCTCGCCAGCCCCTCGCCCCCAGGGACCACGTGGGGAAAGCGCCTGGGCGCGGTCGCTGCGCTGGATCGCGGAGCGCCACCGCCTGCGCGAGATGGACGAGCGCCTGCTGCGCGACATCGGGCTGACGCGGGCGGAGGTCTCGCAGGGCTTGCCTTTCCGGCGCTGACCCGCCCGGCTGCCACGCGGCGAGGCGCGAAGGCCTTTATCTCCCCGGGTGCCGCTGGCATGAATGCCCGACCGGCGGCGTCACCGGGAAGGGCGCTTTCGGGCCGCAGCCGCCGCTCCTCCGCGGCCATTCCCGGCACGCCGGAAGACCCCTGGGGAAGGAGACCCGACTTGGCCGACATCCGCATCACCATCGGCGGCGACGTGTTCCATGCCCGCTTCGAGGAGGCCGCGGCGCCGCAGACCTGCGCCCAGTTCCGCCGCATGCTGCCCTACCGCGACCGGATCATCCATGTCCGCTGGAGCGGCGAAGCCTGCTGGATCCCGATGGGCAGCCGCGATCTCTCGATCGGCTATGAGAACGCCACCAGCTATCCGGCACCCGGGCAGATCATTGTGCACCCCGGCCATGTCAGCAATGTCAGCGAGACGGAGATCCTGGTGGCCTATGGGCCGTGCTGCTTCGCCAGCAAGGCCGGGCAGCTTGCCGGCAACCATTTCCTGACCATCACGGAGGACCTGGACCGGCTGGCAAAGGCCTGCCGCTCCGTATTGTGGGACGGTGCCAAGGATATTGCCTTCGAGGCCGCCTGAGACTGGCGGGCAACAGGAGACGGGCCGTGCGCGTTGATGCGGGTGGACCACCTTGCGGAGGAGCGCATGAGCACGTCACCCACCGCCGGCCAGCCATCGGGCGGTTCCGGGAACCCCAAGCCAGGTGACGACGCCCCGCCCGGCACGGCCAGTACCGGCCAGGACGTCTGCCCTGATTGCCAGGGGAGCGGCCAGGTCAACGGCCGGACCTGCGAAACCTGCCGGGGAACGGGCACGGTGAACAAGGGCATCGGCGGCGCCTGAGCGCCGCCGCGCGCCAGGACAATCCGGGGCGCCTCCGGCCCGCCCAGCCTGCACGTGGGCTGCTGCCGGGGCATGCGCTCCGGAAGCCGGCGGGCCAGGGCAACCCTGCTCCTCCGTCCTGTGCCTTCTCCGAACTGCCCCAGGCCGGGAACAGGACTGTCCGCTGCTTTTTTCTGTCAGTGGGCAGGTAACGCTCATGCTGCGCGCATCTGCCGACAAGCTGGGCAGAAATTGCCACAAAGAAGGGAAAAAATTTCCCACACGCGCCCGCGAAGGGTTGAGCAGACGGGCCATTCATGTTTTCCGGAGGCGCCTCACCCTTGCTGCCCGGGATAAATCGATCCGGGGCCGCGCCAGGCCGCTCCTCGTGAAGGTCCTCCCGATGCTTCTCTCCCGCCGCCATACGCTGCAGGGCCTCGCCGCCCTCGGAACCGCTGGCCTGCTGGCCCGCCCTGCCCTGGCGCAGTCGCGCACCCTCACCGTCTCCACCTGGGGCGGCGTGACGGAGGAAGGCATCAAGGCCTATGTGCAGCCGGAGTTCGAACGGCTGACCGGCGCCAGGCTGGCCTATGACATCGGCGGCCAGGGCGCGCGCTACAACAAGCTGATGGCGCAGCGCGCCAACCCGCCGGCCGACGTGTTCTTCTCCACCGACGAGGCCGTGATCTCCGGCCAGAAGGCGGGCATCCTGACCACCGCCAGCCGCAAGAACGTGCCGAACATCGCCGATATCGAGGAGCGCGTCCGCACCGTGAAGTCGGGCGAGACGGACGAGACCATCGCCGGCGCGCCCTACACGCTGATCGCCTATGTGCCGGGCTACAACCCGGAGAAGGTGACGGCGCCGGTGACGAGCTGGGCCGACCTGTGGCGGCCCGAGTTCCAGGGCAAGCTGGCCTTCGCCTCGCCGGTGCACAGCCAGATGCCGGCCTTCGTCATCCTGGCCGCCGAGATGGCGGGCGGCTCGGCCGAGAACGTCGATCCCGGCTTCAAGAAGCTGGCGGAGCTGAAGCCCGCCAAGCTGACCGTCTTCTGGACGGACTGGGCGCCGCTGACCAAGAGCGGCGACGTCACGCTCGCGACCGAGTTCGACTACTATCTCGAGACGATGAAGGACCAGAAATACCCGATCGAGTACGCCATTCCCAAGGAGAAGGGGATCGGTGTGCCCGAGTATGTGAGCGTGGTGAAGGGCACCAAGAACCAGGAACTGGCCGAGGCCTTCCTGAACCTGATGCTGGACCCCAAGGTGCAGGCCGGCTTCGCCGCCAGCACCTATTCCGGCACCACCAACCGCAAGGCCGAGCTGCCGGAATCCGTCCGCAGCCGCTGCGCCTGCGGCGCCCGCGCCGACCAGCTCCGCTTCTTCGACCCCGCGCTCTTCGCCGCCCGTCGCCCGCTCTGGACGGAGCGCATGAACCTTGAGGTCGTGCCGAGCTGGCAGACCCGCTGAGCCTCACAGCCGCCGGGAGGGCTGCCCTCCCGGCCGCGGATGGATACCCAGTGTTGTTTCTCCCTTCCCGAACGGACCGCGCGGCATGAACGCGGCACGCACCCTGCACTGGCTGCTGCTGCTGCCGAGCCTGCTGCTGCTGGCGCTGCTGCTCGGCCTGCCGCTGGCGGCGATGCTGGCCCGCAGCCTGGAGCCCAACGTGCTGCTGAGCTTCACCGGGCCGGCGCTCGACAACTATGCCTACCTGCTCTCCCGCGCCTACTACCTCCAGGTCATCTGGCGAACGCTGCGGCTGGCGCTGGAGACGACGCTCTTCGCCATCCCGCTCGGCTATGCGGCGGCCATGCTGCTGCAGGGGCTTTCCGGCCGCGCCGGCAACCTCGCCATCATGGGGCTGACCTTCCCCATCCTGGCCGGGCCGCTGACGGTGGTGCTGGGCTGGATGGCGCTGCTGGCCGATGGCGGCCCTTTCCTTGGGCCGCTGGTCGAGGCCGGGCTGATCGGCCGGCCGCGCCTGCTGGGCTCCGAGATCGGGGTGGTGATCAGCCTCGTGCAGTTCGTGCTGCCCTTCACGGTGCTGACGCTCTACACCGGCCTGCGGCAGATCCAGGCGCCGATGCACGAGGCGGCGCGCAGCCTGGGCGCCGGGGCGCTCGCCCGCTTCCTGCATGTCACGCTGCCGCTCAGCCTGCCCTCGGTGCTCTCGGCCAGCATCATCACCTTCTCGCTTGCCGCCAGCAGCTTCATCTCGCCGCACTATCTCGGCGGCGCCGGGCAGCTCACCCTCACCACCCTGGTCTCGCAGTTCATCATGGCCACCTTCAACGCCGAGCTGGCCGCCGCCGCCGCGGGCCTCCTGCTGCTGCTGATGCTGGCCTCCGTCGTCGCGCTCACCGCCGCCATCGGAAGGTTCATCCGGCCATGAGGGGGAGTATTCAGGCGCTCGGCCGCCTGGTGGGCGGGCTCTACCTGGTGCTGCTCTATCTCTTCGTGATGGGGCCGCTGCTCTTCGTCATCGCCACCTCCTTCAACCCGGCGACCAGCTTCCCCACGCGCTTCGAGGGCTTCACCCTCTCCTGGTACGCGGCCATCTTCGAGCGGCCGGAATTCCTCTCCGCGACAGGCACCAGCGCGCTGGTCGCCGCGCTGGCGGCGGCGCTGGCGGTGCTGGTGGCCTTCCTCTCCGCCTATGCGCTGAGCCGCAAGGGCGGCGCCGGCGGGCGCGGCGCCATGGCAACCCTGCTGGCCAGCCCGCTGCTGGTGCCGCAGGTGGTGGTCAGCCTCGCCATCCTGCAACTCGCCAGCGCCTTCGGCATCGGCACGGGCTTCTGGGGGCTGGTGGCGGCACATGCCGTCTATGTCATGCCCTTTGCCCTGCGGCTGATCCTGACCGGCTTCGCCCGCTTCGACTTCGCGGTGGAAGAGGCCAGCCGCAGCCTCGGCGGCGGGCCGCTCGCCACCTGGCGCGAGGTGACCCTGCCGCTGCTGCGGCCGAGCCTGGTGGCCGGCTTCACCTTCTGCTTCATCCTTTCCTTCGTGAACCTGCCGCTCTCGCTGTTCCTGACCAGCCCGGAGACGGCGACGCTGCCGATCGTCATGTTCGCCTACATCGAATCGCGCATCGACCCGATGATCGCCGCCGTCGCCTCGCTGATCGTGCTGGCGGCCGCCACCGCCACCCTCCTGCTCGACCGCTTCCTGCGCGTGCGGCTCGTGGACTGACGCCAATGCCCGAACTCGTCCTTTCCCATGTCACGCGCCGCTTCAGCGGGCACACCGCGGTGGACGACCTCTCGCTGACGGTGCGCGACGGCGAGTTCGTCTGCCTGCTCGGCCCTTCAGGCTGCGGCAAGACCACCACGCTGCGCATCATCGCCGGCTTCGAGCAGGCCGATGCCGGCAGGCTGACGCTGGATGGCGCCGACATCACCCGCCTGCCGCCGGAGAAGCGCGAGATCGGCGTGGTGTTCCAGAGCTACGCGCTGTTTCCGCACAAGACGGTGGCGGAGAATATCGGCTTCGGTCTGAAGATGCGCGGGCGCCCGAAGGCGGAGACCGCCGCAGCCGTGGAGCAGGCGCTGGCACTGGTGCGATTGGACGGGCTGGGCGGGCGCTACCCACGCGCGCTCTCCGGCGGGCAGCAGCAGCGCGTTGCGCTGGCCCGCGCGCTCGCCATCCGCCCGCGCCTGCTGCTGATGGACGAGCCGCTCTCCAACCTCGACGCGCAGTTGCGCGAGGAGATGCGCGTCGAGATCCGCCGCATCCAGCAGGGCCTCGGCATCACCGCCGTGCTGGTCACGCACGACCAAAGCGAGGCGCTGGCCATGGCCGACCGCGTGGCGGTGATGTCCAAGGGCCGGCTGCAGCAGATGGCGCCCCCCGCCGAGATCTACGAGACGCCGGCCACCGCCTTCGTCGGCCACTTCATCGGCCAGGTGAACGTGCTGGAGGGGACGCTGGAGCGGGCCGATGGCGGCACCGGGCTGCTCGCCCTGCCAAGCGGGCTGCGGCTCGCCGGCGAGGGCCAGGGCCTTGCCGCAGGGCAGGCGGCGCGCGCCATGGTGAAGCAGGAGCGCATCGCGCTCACCCGCGCCGAGCCGGACGGTTTCCCCAACCGCTTCCCCTGCCGCGTGGTCGAGCGCACCTATCTCGGCGGCGGCATCGCCTATCGCTGCGAGGCGGCGGGGGCGAGCCTGACCGCGCTGCTGCCCAACCATCCCCTGTTCGAGCGCTTCGCGCCGGGGGACGCCGCCTGGCTCGGCTGGACCGCCGCCGACTGCGCGATCTTTCCCGGCTGACCGCCGCACCCGGAGCCTGCCCATGACCAGCCCCCGCCAGATGAAGCTCGGCGCCTTCTTCCACCCGACCGGCCACCATGTCGCGGCCTGGCTGCACCCCGAGGCGCAGATCGACGCCGGCACCAACTTCCGCCACTACGCGCAGATGACGCAGGCGGCCGAGCGGGCGAAGTTCGACCTGATCTTCCTCGCCGACTCCGCCGCAACCCGCGCCGGCAACATGAAGGCGCTGCGCCGCTGGCCGCAGTACATGGCCTATTTCGAGCCGACCACGCTGCTCTCCGGCCTCGCCGCACTGACCGAGCGGATCGGCCTCGTCGCCACCGCCACCACCAGCTTCAACGACCCCTTCAGCATCGCCCGGCGCTTCGCCTCGCTCGACCATATCAGCGGCGGGCGCTCGGGGTGGAACGTCGTCACCTCCTCAAATCAGGCGGAGCCCTTCAACTTCAGCCAGGAGAAGCTGCTGCCGCACGCGCAGCGCTATGCCCGGGCGCGCGAGTTCGTCGAGGTGGCCAAGGGGCTGTGGGACAGCTGGGAGGACGACGCCTTCCTGCGCGACCGGGAGGAGGCGCTCTACTTCGACCCGGAGAAGCTGCACGCGCTGAACCACAAGGGCGAACACTTCGCCGTTCGCGGCCCGCTGAACGTGGCGCGGCCGCCGCAGGGCTATCCGGTGCTGGTGCAGGCCGGCGCCTCCGATACCGGGCGCGACTTCGCTGCCGAGGTGGCCGAGATCGTCTTCACCGCGCAGACCGAGCTGGCGGGCGCGCGCGCCTTCTACGCCGACATGAAGGCCCGCATGGCCAAGTTCGGCCGCCCGCCCGAGGCCCTGAAGATCATGCCCGGCCTCAACCCGATCATCGGCCGCACCGAGGAGGAGGCGCGCGAGAAGCATGCCTACCTGCAATCGCTGATCCATCCGGATGTCGGGCGCGAGCTGCTCTCGCCGGAACTGGGCGGGGTGGACCTTTCCGAGGTGCCGGTGGACGAGCCGCTGCCGGAGCGGCTGATCGACGACTCGGTCGAGAGCAGCAAGAGCACCTTCCAGCGCGTGGCCGACATGGCGCGGAAGGAGAAGCTGACGGTGCGGCAGATGTACGAGCGCTATGGCGGCGCGCGCGGGCAGCGCACCGTGATCGGCACGCCAGCGCAGATCGCTGACCAGATGGAGGAGTGGTTCCGGGCCGAGGCGGTGGACGGCTTCCTGATCCAGCCGGCCGTGCTGCCGGCGGGGCTCGATGAGTTCGCCGCCACCGTCATCCCCGAATTGCAGCGGCGCGGGCTGTTCCGCACGGACTACGAGGGCCGCACCCTGCGCGAGAACCTCGGCCTGCCGCGGCCCGCAGGGCGCCACGCCGGGAGCTGAGGGCCAAGCCCGGCGGGCACGGCTTCCGGAAGCGGCCGGAACGTGTCTAGGCTATGCGGGCTGGCGGCGTTCCCGCCTTCGCATCGCCTCTCCACCGGGGCGGCGGCCGCGCCGCTCCTCTTCCCTGGAGGACCGTCATGAAGCGCAGAACCCTGCTCGGCGCCGCCGCCGGCATCACCGCCGTGGCACTGGCCCGCCCCTCCCTCGCCCAGGGCAAGGCCCGGGTGCTGCGGTTCGTGCCCGAAGGCAACCTGGCCAACCCGGACCCGGTCTGGACCACCACCACCATCGCCCGGAACCACGGCGCGATGATCTGGGACATGCTCTACGGGCTCAACGCGGACTTCCAGCCGCAGCCGCAGATGGTGGAGGGGCACGAGCTTTCGGACGACAAGCTGACCTGGCGCTTCAAGCTGCGCGAGGGGCTGGTCTTCCATGATGGCGAGCCGGTGCGGCCGGTGGACTGCATCACCAGCGTGCAGCGCTGGGCGAAGCGCCGCCCGCTCGGGCAGACCCTGCTGGCCCGGACCGAAGAGATGAAGCCGCTGGACGACCGGCGCTTCGAGATCCGCCTGAGCCGGCCCTATAGCCTGGTCACGCATGCCTTCGCCGACAATTGCTTCGTCATGCCCGAGCGCATCGCGCGCACCGACCCCTTCCAGCAGATCAGCGAGTATGTCGGCAGCGGCCCCTTCCGCTTCCTGCGCGACGAGTGGGTCTCCGGCTCGAAGGCGGTCTATGCGCGCTTCGACAAATACGTGCCGCGGCAGGAGCCGCCGAGCTTCCTCGCCGGCGGCAAGGTGGCGAATTTCGACCGCGTCGAGTGGATCGTCATGCCGGACGCCGCCACCGCCACCGCCGCGCTGCAGAACGGCGAGGTGGACTGGCTGCAACGGCCGGATTTCGACCTGCTCTCCATGCTGCGCGGCATGCGCAACGTGAAGGTGGCGGTGAATGACAGGGTGGGCGTGCTGGCGATGCTCGCCATCAACCATATCCAGCCGCCCTTCGACAATCCGAAGCTGCTGCGCGCCATCCTCTCGGCGGTGAACCAGTCCGACTACATGGCCGCCGCCGTGGGCGCCGAGCCGGAGCTGTTCCACGTCCCCGCCGGCGTCTTCACCCCCGGCCTGCCGATGGCGAACGATGCCGGCATGGAGATCCTGTCCGGTCCGCGCGACATCGCCAAGAGCCGCAAGATGGTGGAGGAGAGCGGCTACAAGGGCGAGCCGATCCTGCTGATGTCGCCCTCCGACTATCCCGTGCAGGCGGCCTTCGCGCAGGTCACGGCGGACCTATTCAAGCAGCTCGGGCTGAACGTGAACTTCGCCAGCATGGACTGGGGCACCCTGGTGCAACGCCGCACCAGCAAGGAGCCGCCGGAGCAGGGTGGCTGGAACGTCTTCCCCACCACCTATGAGGGGCTGACGGTGGCCGACCCCTCCAGCCATCCGCCGCTGCGCGGCAACGGGCCGCAGGGCTGGTTCGGCTGGCCGACCAGCCCGCGGCTGGAATCGCTGCGCGACCAGTGGATGGACGCGCCGGACCTCGCCGCGCAGAAGAAGATCGCCCAGGACATGCAGCGCATCGCCTTCGAGGAGGTGCCCTTCATCCCGCTCGGGCAGATCTACTACCCGACGGCCTTCCGCACGGACATCGTGGACATCGTCCCCGCCTCCTTCCCGATCTTCTGGGGCGTGAAGCGCGCCTGAGCGGCGGCTTGGGTCCCTCCCCGCACCTTCAGCCGGGGAGCGGGCCCGCTTCGGCCGCCGCCGCCTGGCGCAGGCCGTCGAGCGCCGTGCGGATCAGTTCGGCCTCTCCCGTCTCGGCATAGAGGGCATAGGCGGGGTGGAGGAATTCCGGGGCGCCAGGCACCAGCGCCAGCCGGCCGCTTTCCAGGTGGGGCCGGACGGCGCCCATGCGGAAATAGCCGGAGCCACCCACCTCCAGGATGTAGGCGAGGCCGAGCGGGCCGAAGCCGACATGCAGCGCCGGCTCGCCCGGCGCTGCCGGGTTCGCCCCCTGCCGCAGGGCGAATTCCTGCCCCCAGTCCACCTGCACATAGCCCGGCGGCTCTCCCCCGGCGCCGGGCGGCGTGCTGACCATGACCAGCCGCTCCTCGGCCAGCAACTCCACCCGGAGTCCGGCCCGGTAGCGCGGCGCATAGAGCACGGCGATGTCGAGGATGCCCTCCGCCACCTGCTCCATCAGGCCCTCCGCCATGCCGACCTGGGCGCGCAGGGCAAGGTCGGGCGCCGCATGGCGCATCCACAATAGCCAGCGGAGCAGCAGCGGCTCCCACAGGCTGAGCTCGGCGCCGACGGCGAGCACCGCCCGCCGGCCGGGCGGCACCGCCACCTCCTGCCGCGCCCGTTCCCAGAGCTGCACGAGACCAGGCGCGTGACGGAGGAACTGCTCGCCCGCCGGCGTCAGCGAGGCGCCGGTCTTGTTGCGCACGAAAAGCGGCCGGCGAAGCTGTTCCTCCAGCGTGCGCACCCGCGCGCTGACGGTGGTCTGGCTGACGTTCAGCCGCTCGGCGGCGCGGACGAAGCTGCCTGCGGCCACGATGGCGAGGAAGGTCCGGGCCAGTTCGATATCCATGGGGTACCCCCAGCAAGCTGCATAATTCTTGCAGATATCGGGCAATGAATCTCGTTTGCTTGTTGGTCTCTGGCAGCCAAGATCGGTTCCAGAACCCGCCCTGGCCGCCTTGCCGCAGCCAGGCATTCAGGGGCATTGCCATGGCCAAGAACGAACCGACCAACCTCCTCGCACTCGTGCCCGCTCTCCGGCCGCGGCGAACGTGGCGCGGCGCGTCAGGGGCGTGGCCGTGAGGCGCGCGGTTTCTCCGAGGGTGTCGGCGATGGAGCGCGGAAGGCGGCCGATCCGGCCGACAGCCACCCCGCCGGAGACGAGCGCCGAGGCACTCATCGCCTGCAGCTCGCCGCCCTGCTTCCTGCATGAACTCGACCCGACCTATCTCGGCTATCTCGGGCGGGCGGAGGTAGCGGCCCTGCTCCGCGACCTGCTCACGGCGGAGCAGCCCGGCACATTGCTGGAGATGGCCTGGCTGCGCGGCATGCTGCGGCGGCATCTGGCCAGTCTCGGCGAAGCCCCGGAACCCGGCGCGCCCGCGGCAGCCCCGCAAGAAGGGCTGCTGTGCCGCCTGCGCGAAGCCCTGCCGCGCCTGCATGACGAAAGGCTCCGGGGCGACCTGACCGACCTGCTCGCCATTCTGGAGCATGGCGCGCAGCAGCGCTCCAGCCGAGGCTTGGCCTGAGGCCGTGGAGGGGTGGCCGGCGATCCGGGCCTGGCGCAAGGCGCAGCGCGCCAGCCTGATCGCGCAGCGGCTCGCCGTGCCCCGCGCGCAGCGGGCGGCCTGGAACGAGGCCATCACCGCGCGGCTCGGAGAGTTGCTGCGGCCGGAAGGGCCGCTGCGAACCATCGGCTTCTACTGGCCTTTCAAGGGCGAGTACGACCCCCGCCCCCTGATGCGCGCGCTGCACGGCGCGGGGCTGCGGCTCGCGCTGCCGGTCGTGGTCCAACGGGCGGAGCCGCTGGCCTTCCGGGCATGGTGGCCGGGCATCCGCATGGTTCCGGGCGTCTGGGACATTCCCGTCCCGGCCGAGAGCGAGGCGGTGCGGCCCGACGCGGTGGTGGCGCCGCTGGTCGGCTTCGACGCGCGCGGCTACCGGCTCGGCTATGGCGGCGGCTACTACGACCGCACGCTGGCCGCCCTGCCCGCCCCGCCGCTGGCCATCGGAGTCGGCTTCGAGCTTTCCGCCCTCGGGACGATCCATCCGCAGCCGCATGACGTCCCGATGGACCTGATCATCACCCCGGAGCGGAGCATCCGGCCGGGGCGCGCCGGGATGGAAGCGGAAGGAGGCACCCCATGAGTGACGAGGCAGAGCGGGAACGGCTGGGCAGCGCCCTGCTCGACGCGGCATCGGACGCCATCATCCATGCCGACCGCGAGGGCATCATCCGCTTCTGGAACCCGGGGGCGGAGCGCATCTTCGGCTTCACCGCCGCCGAGGCGCTGGGCCAAAGCCTCGACATCATCATCCCCGAGGCGCAGCGGGCGCGTCATTGGAGCGGGTTCCGTCAGGTGATGGAGACCGGCGAGAGCCGCTACGGCCATGGCGACCTGCTCGCCGTGCCCGGCCTGCGCAAGGACGGCGGCCGCGTCTCGCTGGAGTTCACCATCGTGCCGGTCCATGCCGGGGATGGCCGGATGGAGGGCATGATCGCGGTGCTGCGCGACGTGAGCCGGCGCTTCGAGGAGATGCGCGCCCTGCGGCGGGAACTCGCGGCGCTGAAGGAGCGCCACTGAGCCCGCCGCGAGAGAGCTTAGGTGAAGAGGCCGATCAGGGCATAGGCGAAGGCGGCGATCAGCGCGGCGGCCGGCAGGGTGATCACCCAAGCGATCACGATGTTGCCCGCCACGCCCCAGCGCACCGCCGAGACGCGCCGCGCCGCGCCGACGCCGACGATGGCGCCGGTGATGGTGTGGGTGGTGGAGACCGGCACGCCCATCCAGGTGGCCAGGAACAGCGTCATCGCGCCGCCGGTCTCGGCGCAGAAGCCCTGCATCGGCGTCAACCGCGTGATCTTCGAGCCCATGGTGTGGACGATGCGCCAGCCGCCGAACAGCGTGCCCGCCGCCATGGCGACCTGGCAGCTCAGCACCACCCAGAGCGGGACATGGAAGCCGCCCTGCATCATCCCCTGCGAGTAGAGCAGCACGGCGATGATGCCCATGGTCTTCTGCGCGTCGTTGCCGCCATGGCCGAGCGAGTAGAACGAGGCGGAGACGAACTGCAGCAGGCGGAAGGAGTTGTCCACCACGAAGGGCGTCTTGCGCGCGAAGATCCAGGAGACGGCCAGCACCAGGAACAGCGCCAGCACCAGCCCGAGTGCCGGCGAGAGCACGATGGCTGCCAGAGTCTTGCCGAGGCCCGACCAGACGATGGCGCCGAAACCCGCCTTCGCCGTGCCGGCACCGACAATGCCGCCGACCAGCGCATGCGAGCTGGAGGAGGGGATGCCGAAGGCCCAGGTGATCAGGTTCCAGGCGATGGCGCCGGTCAGCGCGCCGAAGATCAGCCGCGGCGTGACCAGGTCGGCCTCGACGATGCCGGTGCCGATGGTCTGCGCCACGTGCAGGCCGAAGAAGAGGAAGGCGATGAAGTTGAAGAAGGCGGCCCAGAACACCGCGTATTGCGGCCGCAGCACCCGCGTCGAGACGATGGTGGCGATGGAATTGGCCGCATCATGCAGGCCGTTGAGGAAGTCGAACAGCAGCGCGACGGCGATCAGGCCGTAGAGCAGCGGCAGGGCCAGCGTGGCGTCCATCTTGGCCGGCCCGGCTCAGACGTGCTCGACCACGATGGTCTCGATCTCGTCCGCCGCGTCGTCGAAGCGGTCCACGACCTTCTCCAGCAGGTCGAAGACCTCGCGGGCGGCGATGAAGCGCAGCGCATCCTCGGGGCGGGTGCGGCGGTACAGGTCGGTCACGCCGGCATCGTGCACGTCGTCCGCCTCGCCCTCGACCTGGCGAATCTGCTCGCAGAGCGCGTTGATCTTGGCGGCGTTCGTGCTGATCTGCGAGAGCAGCGGCACCACCTCGCGCAGCAGGTCCGCGCAGCGCACGATGGCCTCGCCCATGCGCCGGAAATCCGGGTCGAACTCGGTCAGCTCGAACAGGACGATCGCCTTGGCGGCCTTCTTCATCTGGTCCACCGTGTCGTCCATCCGGCCGATCAGCGCCTGGATGTCGCCGCGGTCGAAGGGCGTGACGAAGGTGCGGCGTACCGCCTGCACCACCTCGCGGGTCACCGCGTCCGCGTCATCCTCGGCCGCCAGCACGGCCGGGAAGTGGCGCTGCACCGCGGCGCCGCCCTCCAGCATGCCTCGCAGCTCGTTGGCGCCGCGCACCACGCATTCGGCATGGCGCGCATACATGTCGAAGAACCGCTCCTCGCGCGGCATCAGCCGGCGGAACCAACGCAGCATCCGGATCAGTCCTCCTCGGCGCGGCCATGGCCGCGCATATCCCATCCCACCGGTCATCCGGCGCCGTCACCGGAGCGTCATAATCCAGGCGATACGGCGCCGAAATCCCCCAGAGGCCAGGAAACGGCCACTCAGGCCCCGGGCGGCAGCTCCGGCAGCTGCCGCAACAGGGCGGCGAGGTCCTCCTCCTGCACCTGCTCGGCGGCCTGCGCCGGGCTGAACCAACGGCGCTCCCGCTGATGGGCCTCCGGCCATTCCCCGAGCAATTGCTCGACATGCAGGGGATAGACGCCGACCTCGCACCAAAGTTCCTGCCCCGTCTTCAGGCGCTTGCTGTAGCGGTAGGCGCCGATGGCCTCAGAGACCACAGAGCCCAGGGCGCCCGCCTCCTCGAAAGCCTCCTTGGCGGCCAGTTCAGCGGGGGTAAGCCCTTCCTCGGCCCAGCCCTTTGGCAGAACCCAGCGGCGGGTCTCCCGGCTGGTCACCAGCAGGACCCGCACCTCTCCCTCAATCTCGGCGAAGGGGAGCGCGGCGAATTGCTGCCCCCCCTGTTGCTGGCCCCGATCCTGCACGGCCTTCCTTTTCCTCTCGCGACTCCGGTCTAGCCTTCTCCTCATGCGCTGCCCGCCCCATCGCGTCCAGCGAAAGCGGAACGTTTCGCCGGGCGTGGCGGGCAACAGCCTCCCACAAGCCAGACCGTTCATTTTTCTCACCACATACGGGTGATCCGGAACAGAATGGTGTCTCCCGGGACAGAGAGATGGAGAACGGAACCCATGCCGATGGTTGGAGCCAAGCTGCGGAGCCTGCGCCAGCGCCGGGGGCTGGGCATGCGCGAGCTGGCGGCGCGCTCAGGTGTCTCGCACTCCGCCATTTCGCTCATCGAGCGGGACCGGATGAGCCCCTCGGTGGACACGCTCGGCGCCGTGCTCGGCGCGCTTGGCCTGACCATCTCCGGCTTCTTCGCCGATCTGGAAAGCCCGGTGCCGGCGCGCGTCTTCTATCCGGCCGGCGACCTGGCCGAGATCGGCCGGGTGGACAAGGTCTCCTACCGCCTGGTCGGCATGGACTACCCGAACCGGCGCATGCTGCTGCTCTCCGAGCGCTACGCGCCGGGGGCCGCCACCGACGGCACCGTCGCCCACAATGCCGAGGAGGCCGGCATCGTCACCCGTGGCGCGGTGGAGGTGACGGTGGGCAGCGAGACCCGCATCCTGCGCGAGGGCGACGGCTACTATTTCGACAGCCGCCAGCCCCACCGCTTCCGCAACGTCTCCGACGAGGTGAGCACCATCATCAGCGCCATCACCCCGCCGACCTACTGAACCGCCGGCGAGTATCCTGCCCGCGACGGCGCGGGACCGTTGCGCCGCCGGCGCTTCCGCCCTCTGCTGCCCCTCCGGCAGCTTGATGGCAGCGAGGTTCGAATGGCGGCACGACGCATCCTGGCAGGCGGCATCGCCCAGGAATCGCACAGTTTCAACCCCATCCTGACAGGACGGGACAGCTTCACCATCACCACGGGCGCGGAGGCGGTGCGGCGCGCGCGCGGCACCAACTCCACGCTCGGCGGCATCATCGCCGCCGCCGACGCGACGGGCGCCGAGGTGACGGTCCCCGTCCTGTTCCGCGCCCAGTCCGGCGGGCCGGTGGAGGAGGCGGTCTTCGCCGAGGTGAAGGCCGCGATGCTCGACGCCGCCCGGCAGGGCGATTTCGACGCCATCGCCCTGCCGCTGCACGGCGGCATGCTGACCCCTGCCCTGCACGACCCCGAGGGCGTGCTGATCCAGGAGCTGCGCGCCATCGTCGGGCCGGAGGTGCCGATCACCGCGGCCTTTGACCTGCACGCGCATGTCACGCCCGAGACGCTGAACGCCTGCGACCTGCTGGCCGCCTATCTCACCAACCCGCATGGCGACCAGGGCGCCACCGGCCGCCGCGCCGGGGATGCCGCCTTCGCCATGCTCGATGGCCGGCTCGACCCGGTGCTGGCCTGGGCGCACCTTCCGATGCTCACCCTCGGCAACGACCGCACCGACGAGGAGCCGCTGCAAGGCCTGCACGCCCGCGCACGGGCGGCGGTGGAGGCCGGCCAAGTCTATGACGCCTCGATCTTCAACGCGCAGCAGTTCCTCGACGTGCCCGGCCTGGGCCAGGTGGTGATGGCCTATGGCAATGGCCGCTCGGAGGAGGCGGAGGCGCTGGTCGCCAGCCTGGCGGCCGACCTGTGGGCGGCACGGGAGGCGCTGATCGGCAGCTATCCGAGCCTGGAGGAATGCCTCGCCCGCGCCGTGGCCGGCACGCCGCGCCCGCTGATCCTGGGCGACCAGGGGGACCGTGTGGCAGCCGGCGCACCGGGCGACAGCACCGTGGTGCTGCACGCCCTACTCAAGCTCGGCACCGCGATTCCGGCCGCCGTGCCGATCACCGATGCGGAGGCGGTGGCGCGCTGCCGCGAAGCCGGTGTCGGCAGCACCGTGACCGTGACGGTTGGCGGCCGCTACTCGACCATGGCACCGCCGGTGACGCTGACCGGCGAGGTGGTCGCCGCCGGCGAGGGCGCCTCGCTGGTCTATGCCGGGCCCGCCGAGAAGGGCCAACGCGCCCAGGTCGGCCCCTACGCGGTGCTGCGCGCGGGCAAGCTGACGGTGGTGCTGACCGCCTTCCCCTATTCCTACATCGACCCGGAATACTACCGCGCCATGGGCGTGGAGCCGGCCGAGCAGCGCGTCGTCATCACCCGCTCCGGCTATCATTTCACCCTGAACTTCGCCGCCATCGGCGAGTGCATCACGGTGGACACGCAGGGCATGTCGTCCTACCGCGTCGCCGAGCTGCCCTTCACCGTGGCGCGGCCCTTCTATCCTCTCGATGATCTGGACGTCACGCCGCAGGTGCGGCTGCGGCGGCGTTGAGACGCTCCCGGGAGGGGCGCTGCCTCTCCCGGACCTCCCCGAACGGTGGGGTCCGGGGTGACACTGTCACCCCGGCGGGGTTTCAGGGGCGGAGCCCCTGCGCAAGCACGGGCGCCACGGCCGCGAAGGCCTCCTCCATCAGCCCGGTCGCCTCCGCGTCATGCGCGAAGGAGAGATAGAGCCGTCCATAGCCCGAGGGCATGACCAGCACGCCACGGCGGCGCAATTCCAGGTGCAGCGTCTCGGACCAGTCGGCGCGTAACCCGCGCCGTGCCGCGTCGTAATCGGCCGGCGCCGCCTCCCCCGGCCAGAGGGCGAAGACGTCGCCATAGCCGCTGGTAACGACCGGCAGGCCCGCTTGCGTGAAGCAGTCCTCGATCCGACCGCGCAGGGCGTCACCGCGCGCCAGCAGCGCCGGATAATCCGCCCCGTCGAGCAGCCGCATCGTCGCCACCACGGCGGCGCAGGAGACGGGATTGCCGCTATAGGTGCCGGCGCGCACGGCGCGACCTTCGGCGAAGGCGCGCATGATCTCCGCCCGCCCGGCCACCGCCGCCACCGGTACGCCGCTGCCGATCGCCTTGCCCAAGGTGACGAGGTCAGGGTCCAGGCCGAGATGGTGCGCCGTGAGCCCGGCCTGCAGCCGGAAGCCCATCAGCACCTCGTCCATGATCAGCAGGGCGCCGTGGCGGCGGGCGATCTCCTGCAACCGCTGGAGATAGCCGGGCGCGGGCATGATGCAGCCGGCATTGGCCAGCATCGGCTCCACCAGCACGGCGGCGATGTCGTCGTGCTCGGCGAAGAGCCGCTCGGCATCCTCGGCATCGTTGAAGCGCAGCAGGGAGAGGCGGTCGGTGCCCGGGCGCGCATTGCCGGGGAAGGCCGCCTCGGGCGCGCCGGCACCGCCGAAGGCCACGTCGTCCAGCCAGCCGTCGAAGCCGCCGGCCATCTTGGCGATGCGCGGACGGCCGGTGGCGACGCGCGCGGCGCGGCAGGCCAGGTGCACCGCCTCGCTGCCGGTGCTGACGAAGAGCACGCGGTCCAGCGGGCCGGTATGGGCGGCGATGGCGGCGGCGGCGGCCTCCTCGCCAGGATGAGCGAAGGCGGGCAGCGGGCCATCGCGCAGCGCCGCCGCGGCCGCCTCCATCACCTGCGGCGGGGCATGGCCGAGCACGGTGCCGCCGAAGCCGAGGGCAGTGTCCACGTAGCGCCGCCCCTCCGCATCCCAGAGATATGGCCCCTGCGAGCGGACCACGGCGAGCGCGGCGCCGTCGAGCGGCGGCAGGGCACGGGCGGCGCTCGACACGCCGCCGACGAGATGCGGCCCGCTCATGCGCGCCGCACGTTCCAGGGGTAGCGCACGGAGCCGCCGAGCACGCCGGTCAGGCTGGTGCGATAGGCGGTGTGCGGAAAGTAGATGCCGAGCGGCAGGGTCGGCACATCCTGCAGCGCCAGGCGGTGGATCTCGGTCTGCAGGCGGGACTGCTCGGCCGCCTCGGTGGCGCTCAGCCACTCGGAGACGAGGCGCTCCATCTCCGCGCTCTCGTACCAGCCCGGCCAGCCCTTCGCGCCCTCGCCGCGCAGGGTGGTGTTCTGCACAGGGTTGGAGATGGCAATGCTCGGCCAGGTGCTGTGATAGATGCTCCAGCCGCCCTGGTCGGAGGGCGCCTTGGACATGCGCCGCTGCAGCAGCGTGCCCCAGTCCATGTCCACCAGGTCGACATTCATCCCGGCCTGCTGCAGCAGGGCCGCCGTCACCGGGCCGAGCGGCGCCAGCGCGGGGCTGTCGGCGGGGTTCAGGATGACCACCTTCTCGCCCTTGTAGCCGGTGGCCTTCAGCGCCTCCTGCATCGCCTTCGGGTCGTTGGCGAGGCGGCCGAACTGGTCGCGGCCCAGTTCCTCCACGCCGGGGATGGGGCATGGGAACATGGCACGGCATTCCTGCCAGGCCTTCGGATTGCCGCCGGTGACGGTCGCCAGATAGTCCACCTGCTTGACGATCTGCAGGACGAAGCGGCGCAGCGCCGGATTGTTGAAGGGCGCGGCGGTGTGGTTGAAGCGCAGCACCAGCTCGGTGCCGAGCGGATCGGCATTCTCGATGCGGATGTTGCGGTTGCGCGCCGCCAGCGGCTCCAGATCGGCGGGCAGGTTCTCCATCCAGTCCACCTCGCCCTGCTGCAGGGCAGCGACGGCGGTGGAGTTGTCGGGGAGCACCCGCCACTCGACGCGCTCGAAATGCGCCACCTTGCCGCCGGAGGTCCATTCCGGCGCCTCCTCGCGCGGCTTGTAGCCGTCGAAGCGCGCATAGGCGACGAGGTTGCCGGAATCGAACTCATCGGGGAGGAAGCGGTAGGGACCGGAGCCGATGATCTCGGTGATCGGCGTGTCCGGCGCGGCCTTCACGATCCGCTCCGGCATGATGAACGCGGGCGAGGAATGCGGCTTGCCGATGGCGTCCACCAGCAGCGGGAAGGGCCGCTTCAGGTGGATGCGCAGCGTGCGGTCGTCCGGCGTCTCGTAGCGATCCACGGCCGCGCCATAGACGCGGCCATAGACGTCCCTCCGGCTCCAGCGCTCCAGGCTGGCGGCGCAGTCGCGGGAGCGGACCGGCTCGCCATCGTGGAAGCGCAGTCCCTCGCGCAGACGGATGGTCCAGGTGAGGCCGTCGTCGCTCACCTCGTGTCCCTCGGCCATCTGGGGCTTCGCCCGCATCTGCGAATCGACGCCGTAGAGCGTGTCGAAGACGTAGTAGCCGTGCTGCACGGCGACCAGCGCGGTGGACATCACCGGGTCCAGCGAGACCAGGCTGGTCGAGGGCACGAAGCGCAGCGTGCGGCTGCGCGTGTCCTGGCCGAGGGCGGGCATCGGCAGCGCCGCCACGGGCAGAAGTTTCATCAGGTCGCGGCGTCGGATGGTCATCAGGTACTCCTCCGTGGCGAGCATCGTTCCGGCGGCAGCCTAGACAGGGCGCGCCGGGCTGTATCCGGCCTTTCCCCGCCCGGTGAGGATAGTGCACGGGCACGCCCGCCGGGCGCGGGCTACCTGCGGGGCGGCGCCAGATAGAGGCGGTGGCTCGTGAAGGAAAAACACAGCTCGCGGGCCGCCATCCAGTCCCGCCCGAGCGGCCAACTCATAGGGGCTGCCGGTGCCCAACCCCCAAGTTTCATCGGCCGCTCCGGCGGCCTCGCCGGGAACCATCACCCAACGAAATGCACCCACCCGCGTTGGTAGCAGGAGACCACCGCGTGCAGATCATCTCACATGCCGCGTCGGCCTCGGTGAACACGCGATGAAGGAGGAACGCGATGACGCGTATTTTCGGGGGCGCCGCTTGCGCGATCCTGCTCCTGGCCGGCTGCGCGGAGACGCAGAAGGCCGCCGACACCACCGTTGCAGCGGCAAAGGCGCAGGTGAATCCAACCCTCTCCACCAGCGACGCCGCCTTCATGACCACCGCCGCGCGTGGCGGCATGGCCGAGGTGCAGCTGGGGCAGCTCGCTCAGCAGAACGGCCGCTCGCAGGCGGTGAAGGCCTTCGGCCAGCGGATGGTGACCGATCATGGCCAGGCCAATCAGGAGATGATGGCGCTGGCGCAACAGAAGCAGATCACGCCGCCCAGCGATATCGGGGCCGAACACCAGCAGGTCTATGACCGACTCGCCAAGCTGCGCGGCAGCGCCTTCGACCGCGCCTATGCCCAGGCCATGGTGCAGGACCATCAGACGGACCTACAGGCTTATCAGCAGGAGGCGATGAACGGCACCGATCCGGATGTGAAGGCCTTCGCGGCAAACCATGTGCCGGTGCTGCAGGAGCATCTGCGCATGGCGCAGCGCCTTTCGCAGCGCTGAAGGCAAGCACAAGGGCTACCGTCCAGAAGCATGTGTCGGGGTGACGACATCACCGCGGACCGGGTCTCACATGGGGTGTTCAAGGGGGGAAGCCCCCCCTCCCCGTCATGGCGAAGTGCTGGGAAAGCTCAGCACCAGCGGTGCCGTCTCCGGCCGCCGCACGGAGAGCCGGGCGCCATTGAACAGCAGCATGAGCAGCGGGCTGCGCCGGATCAGCCGGTGAAAGCCATAGGCGAGAACACCTGAGAGCCCGACGATGATCGCAACCTCGACCAGCGGTGGCAGCGCCACGGCCAGGAAGGCGACCGACAGCCAGAGCACGAAGACGACATGCACGAGATAGATCGTCATCGCGCCATCCACCATCGCTCTTGAGAGAGGGGTGGAGCGGTCGAGCCAGCGCCGGGCGGCCGAGAGCAGCAGATGGGAGAAGAGGATGCCAACGATGGGCATCAGGAAATAGCTGGCGGCGCGGCCGACAGTGCCATCCATCTCCTGGCAGACCGCCATCAGCGCCGCCGCGGCCAGGGCGACGCACCAGACAGGCCAGCAGGGCCGCGTGAAGGCCTCAAGCCAGACCGGCCGGTAGGCCAGCAGGGCACCGCAGAGGAAGACCAGGCCATTGGCGACGAACTCTGCGGGAATGAAGATCCCTCCCAGAAGATAGGTCGCGTCGAACAACTTGGCCGCCGCTGCCATGGCGACCGTAGCAGCGCCCAGGGCCGGCAGGGCCAGCACGCCCAGCAGGGGATGACGCTCCACCGCGTCCTGGAAGATGACAAGGCCCTGCTCGAGCCGCAGTCCCTTCCGGAACTGCCAGAACCCAGCCAGCAAGCTCACATAAAGAAGCAAATAGATCAGAAACCACAGGTGCACGGTCCAGCTCGCACCAGGATTCTGCAGCGCCTGGAGCAGCCCGGGCATGGCGTTCGCGGTTCCCCCCTCCGCCACCGCCCCTGCCAGCACCAGCAAGGGACTGACAAGCACGAGCGAGGTCGCGAGGGGGATTCCGAGGCGCCGCAGGCGGTCCTTCCACCAAGCCGCGCTGCCACGGCGCCGCAACAGCAACATGCCGAACAGACCGGCCAGCAGGAAGAAGGCGGGCATGCGGAAGGTGTGGCTGAACTGCACGAACCAAGTGATGACCTGACTGCTTTCGGGCGAGGCGACGATCCAGACGGCATGCGACGCGTAAACCAGGCCAACATGGTACGGGATACCTGCCAGCATCAGGATCGCGCGTAGCTGATCGAGGTAGTCCCAGCGCTGGCCGCTGGCCGGGAGGGACGTTGCCGCTCCCATGGCCTTGACCTGGGCGAGCGGGATTGCTGCTGCGGACATCGGCCTTCTCCCATAGCGCGCGTGACCTGCCCCTGGCTCGCCTGACACAAGCGAAAGACCCTCTTGAAGGCGCGGGCGCAAAATTTTCGACTGATTATGATTTTATGGATTCTTCCCGCGCATCGAAATCAAGGATCTGTGAAATCGCCCGAAGGGAGCGGCCCACCCAGACCCGGCAGCGCAATTCATTTCACGCCTGTTATGCGAAGGATAGGTTTCCTTCATCACCTCACGGGATAGGGCGCAAAAAGAGCATTTCTCACTACTGGTTGATAATGGTCACACCATGATTTCCGTCGCATTCAAGAGACGAGGCGGCAATATGACCGCATCGAGACATCGCGCTTCGTGGAAGTTCGAGGAAAACGATCATGCACCAGAGACGAATTCCGCGCCCGTCGCGAATCCAGAATGCCGCCCTGGCCAGTCGGATGGCGTCGCGCATCGCCTGCCCCACCCTTGCGCGCCAGCCTGCGGCAAGGCGCCGCCGCCCCACTTCGGCCGGAGCCTGGCGGACCGCTACACTCCTCCCCAAAAGCTGAGGCGATGCGCCTGACGCAGCGTCGCCGAGGTTTGCCACGGGCCACTTCCGGTGCCCCGCCGGGTCATTCCGTCATGGTCCTTTTTGCGCCCGCTGCGGCTCCTTCCAACACAGGGATGCCCCACTAGAGGCGCGGCGAGGACCTTGCCTCTCCCGCTTCCCCGCCATCTCCGACGTGCTTGCCCGAGCGCGTTCTCCCCTGACCGATCTTCAGCAAGCGGATTCCTGCCATGCCGTCTCCGATGACCGCCGATCTCATCCGCACGATCGCCGAACTGTCGCAGGCCGCGCCCGCCGCAGCCGGGCCGGAGGATGCCGCGCTCCGGCGCGCCACCCGCGCCCTGATCTGCTCGATGCGGGAGGAGGGGCGCCTGGCGGAAAGCCCGATGCAACTCGCCCTGACGCGCACGGTGGAGCTGCACCACGCGGCGGCAGAGCGGCGGCTGCGGGGAAAGCGCGTCCTGGTGACGGGCGGCTCGGGCTGCGTCGGCACGCGGCTGCGCCAGCTCCTCGCCGGCTTCGGCCCGGCCACGCTGGTCAACCTCGACATCGTGCCGCATGAGGAGGGGGAAGGCCGCTGGGTGCAGGCCGACATCCGGGATCCCGCGGTGCTCGACGCCGCCTTCCGCGCGGCCCGGCCGGAGGTGGTCTTCCACCTGGCCAGCATCCGCGAGCCAGGCAAGGCGGAGCTGGTGGTGCAGGAGGCGGTGGACACCAACGTCTTCGGCACCGCCAACATCATCGCCGCCTGCCGCGCACACGGCGTCGGCCATGCCGTCTACTCCTCCACCGGCAAGTGCTATGCCTACCTGACCGACCATGTCTACACGGCCAGCAAGAAGCTCGCGGAGATGCAGTGGATGGCCGCCGCGCGCGAAGGCGGCGACACCACCTTCGCCATGACGCGCTTCACGCATGTGCTGGAGAACGGCATCGTCTCGCGCGACATCGCCGATGGCATCCGGCGCGGCATGGTCGGCCTGCACGGCCCCGACCGGCATTTCAACATCCAGAACCTGCGCCAGGCCACGCATCTGCTGGTCAACGCCCTCGCCCTGGCCGGCACCCAGGCGCCCGGCAGCTTCTGGAGCGCGGTGGACCTTGGCTGGCCGGTGAACACGCTGGAGCTGGCGCTGTTCGAGATCGCCCGCAGCGGCCGGGATGTCGGGGTGCGCTTCCTTGGCATTCCCAAGGGCTATGACGAGAGCTTCTTCCGCGGCCAGTTCGACTGGAGCGGCGACTGCGACTACCACCCGCTGGTGAACGCGCTGGAAGCGCCCGGCATGATCAGCGACAGCACGGGCACCATGATCGGCGCCCGGGTCGCACCCTGCCCCGAAGCGGTTCTGCGGCTGGCGCTGGATCGGCTGCACGCCCGGCTGCACGGCGAGGGAGCGGCTTCCGGCGTGAAGCAGACGCTGCTGCACAGCGTCTCCAACGTCACCGCGGCGGTCTTCCGCGAGATCAGCCCCTGCCGGTTGCTCGATATCCTCTGGTGGGGCGCCGCACCGGGCTGGGTCGAGGCCGGAGCCACCCGCTTCCGCCCTGTCATGACGATGCTGGCCGACATCCTGCTGCCCGCCCTGGCGGAGCCGGGCCTGCACTGGGACGAGGCGGCCCGCGCCAAGCTGCAGGACATCGCGACGACCTTCGCCGGCATTCCCGGCCTGGGCGGACGCGCGGAGCGCCTCCAGGCGGTGACGCAGCCCCTCTGCGCCGCCTGAGGAAGCGGCACGACTTCCTGGCCCGCCACCACATGGCGCGGCCGGGGGCCCCGTTCCGCCAGCGTTCAGGTCTGGCGCGCGGCATGTTCCCAGCCCTTTGCCTGGCAGCGGGGGAGCCCGTGACGGGCACGGGAAGTCACAGCCTGTCCACGTGGGTATCCACAGGATTGCCCCCGAAATCTGGGGATAACCGGTGTCCTGGCCATCCTGTGTTCGTTCTGGCATCCGGCCTCAGGGGTCACCCATCGTCGGCATCCCCCGAGGCCTTTTTCGGCGCTACCCGGACATGCCGACGCGGCGCAGGACCGGCTCCCATTTCGCCGTCTCGGAGGCCAGGAAGCCGGCGGCCTCGTCCGGCGAACTACGGGGCCGCACCTGCATCGCCATGTCCAGCAGGCGGTGCCGGAAGGCCTCCTGCCCGGTCACACGGTTCACCGCCTCGTTCAGCGTGGTGATGACCGGGGCGGGCGTGCCGGCGGGCGCCATCAGCATGTGCCAGGTATAGGCCTCGTAGCCCGGCACCCCGGCCTCGCTGATCGTGGGGACGCCCGGCGCCGCCGGCGAGCGCTCCGGCGAGCCGACGCCGAGCGCCCGCAGCTCGCCGCGCTCGACATAGGGCATCTCGCCGGTGCCGACATCGATCAGCATGTCCACATTGCCGCTCAGCAGGTCGGGCATGGCGGCGGAGCTGCCGCGATAGGGCACATGCTGCACCTTCAGCCCGCCGGCCATGCTGAGGAACAACTCGGTCGCCAGATGCACCGCGCCGCCGATGCCGGAGGAGGCGTAGTGATACTGCCCGGGATGGTCGCGGAAGAGGGCGATCAACTCCTTCAGGTCCTTCGCCGGCAGCTTCGGGTTGATATAGACCACCATCGGCACCTGGCCGATCAGCGCGATGGGCGCGAAATCCGCCAGCGGGTCGAAGGTGAGCTGCGGGAAGAGCGGTCGCAGCACCGAATGCGCGATGGTCGTGTAGAGCAGCGTGTAGCCGTCCTTCGGCGCCTTCGCGACATACTCGCTGCCGACGACCACCCCCGCCCCGGTGCGGTTCTCCACAATGACCCGTTGCGGCAGGATCTTGCCCACTTCCTCGGCGAGCAGCCGGGCGGCGACGTCGGTCGGGCCGCCAGCCGCGAAGGGCACGATCATCCGCACGGGCTGGTTGGGCCAGGCGGCCGCCTGCGCGACGGCGGAGCGGGGCATGGTGGCGAGCGGACCCAGCGCCAGCCCCGCGGCTGACGCAAGAAGACCTCGGCGCTTCATCGGCGCTCCTCCCTGTTAGCCAGGGCAGTATCGCGTCCGTTTCGCGTCCGGGTCAATTTCGCCCTGCGGCGGGGCGGTAACACTGTTCCGGCAGGGCTCCCCCGCCTGCTTCGCCAGAGGGTTGCGCCACTCCAGCCGCAGCCATGCGATTGGCACGACGGTGCCATCATCGAGCTTGCGAAGCATTCGCAGGGGGCCTATTCGGCCCGGAGAAGACGCTCTGCGCCGCCGGGATCGCGGTGCCCCATCGGGAGCCATTGCCCGTGCTGGTCGCTTTTCTCATTCTGCTGCGCGAGGGGCTGGAAGCCGCCCTCATCGTCGGCATCGCCGCCGGCTACCTCCATCGCACCGGCCGCTCCGAGCAGATGCCGCTGGTCTGGATTGGCACGGCCTGCGCCGCACTGCTCTGCCTGGGCCTTGGCCTCTCGCTGGACCTGCTCAGCCTGGAATTCCCGCAGCGCCAGCAGGAGCTGTTCGAGAGCGCCATCGGCCTGCTGGCGGCCGGCATGCTGACCGGCATGGCCTTCTGGATGCGCCGCGCCGCCCGCTCCATGAGCCATGACCTGCGCGGCCGGATGGAGGCGGCGGCGGGCTCCGGCGTCGCGCTGATCGCGCTGGTCTTCCTCGCCGTGGCGCGGGAGGGCGTGGAAGCGGTGGTCTTCCTGCTGGCGCTGATGCAGCAGGGAACGGGTTGGGCGGTGCCGGTGGGCGGGCTGCTCGGCCTGGCCGTGGCGGCGGTGGCCGGGGTGCTGATCGCCTGGGGCGGCATGCGCCTGAACTACGGCCGCTTCTTCCGCTGGACCGGCGTGGTGCTGCTCTTCGCCGCCGCCGGGCTGGCGGCCGGCGCCCTGCGCGCGCTGCATGAGGCGGGGCTCTGGAACCAGCTCCAGCAGCTTGCCTTCGACCTCAGCAACGTCCTGCCCGAGGATGGCATCCTCGGCTCGGTGCTGGCGGGCCTGTTCGGCTATGCCGCCCGCCCCAGCATTGGCGAGGTGATGCTGTACCTGGCCTTCCTCGGCGTGCTGCTGCCGGTCTTCCTGTCCAGCCCGCGGCAACCGGCCGCCATGGCGGGGGGGCGCTGAGCCGCATGTCGCTGCGGCGGACCATCCGGATCGGCTACGGGCTGGCCGCCCTGCTGGCACTCGGCGTCGCCGGGCTCGGCGTACTGGACTGGCGGCAGCACCAGCGCCGCGCCGCGCAGCCTGCGGCGGCGGACGAGGCGGTGACCGTGATCGTTACCGCCAGCGCCTGCGAGCCGAGCCAGATCGAGGTGCCGGCGGGGCGCGTACCCTTCCGCGTCGTCAACCGCAGCGACAGGGTGCTGGAATGGGAGATCCTGGACGGCGTGATGGTCGTCGAGGAGCGGGAGAACATCGCCCCCGGCCTCAGCCAGCGGCTGACCGCCCGTCTCGCGCCAGGCGAATACGCCATCACCTGCGGGCTGCTGAGCAATCCGCGCGGCCGTCTGGTAGTCCGCCCGGCTGGGACTGGTTCGGCACCGGCGGGGCCGGACCTGCGCGAGCTGATCGGCCCCATGGCCGAGTACCAGGTCTATCTCACCCTCCAGGGCGCGGCGCTGACCGAGGCCGCCGCGCGGCTGGTGGAGGCCGGTGAAGGGCCAGAGGCGCCTGCGGCCCTGGCCGAGGCGCAGGCCGCCTATCAGCGCCTGCGGCCGGCCGCCAAGCTGCTGCAGGCGGATCTCGACGCCGCACTGGACGCGCGCGCCACGGATTTCGCCGGCGGCGCGGATGACCCGGCCTTCACCGGCTTCCGCCGCCTGGATCTGGCGCTGCGCCATTCAGACGACGCCGTGCCCGCGCTGGAGCACCGCATCCAGGCCGATGCCATGGAACTGGCGCAGCGGCTGAGCGCGGCCTCCATGCCACCCGACCGGATGCTCGCCGGCGCCGCGCTGGTGGCCTCCGAGGCAGCCAATGCGAGCCACCCTGCCCTGGCCGGCGCCATGCTGGAGGGGGCAGGCAAGGTCGTCACCCTGCTGGCGCCGCCACTCGGCCGCACCGCGCCGGAGCCGGCGCAGCAGGCCACGGCACAGCTCGCCGCCGCCCGCGCCGCGCTCGCCGCCGGTGACGAGGCCGGCTGGCGGAAGGCCGCGAAGGCGCTGGCGGAGTCCCTTTCATCCCTGCGCGAGAGGCTTGGCGCAGCATGAGCAAGTGCCCTTTCCACATGGGTTCGGGCGCCATGGACACCGGGCGGCGCGCGCTGCTGCGCGGCTTGGCCGCCGGCGGCGCGGCGCTCGGCCTGCCCGCCGCCGCCAGCGCCCGCGAGGCCCGCGCCGAGGAGCTGATGCAGTCCCCGCCCGGTCGCGACGACCGGGCGGCGAACCAGTCCATTCCCTTCTACGGCCCGCACCAGCCGGGCATCCTCAACCCGCCGCCGGCGGCCGGGATGGTGGCCGCCTTCGACGTGCTGGCCCCCTCGCGCAAGGAGCTGGAGCGGCTGTTCCGCCTGCTGACCGAGCGCGCCGCCTTCCTGATGGCGGGCGGCACGCCCCCGGCCGAGGACCCGCGCTTCCCGCCCGCGGATTCCGGCATTCTCGGCCCGGTCATCCTGCCGGACGCGGTGACGCTGACCGTGGCGCTCGGCGCCTCGCTGTTCGACGAACGCTACGGGCTGGCACCCAACAAGCCGCGCCACCTCACGCGCATGGCGCGCTTTCCGAACGACGCGCTGGACCGCGACTGGTGCCATGGCGACCTGCTGCTGCAGATCTGCGCCAATACCCCGGCCACCACGCTGCACGCGCTGCGCGACATCATCAAGGCAACGCCCGACCTGCTGCGCCTGCGCTGGAAGATGGAGGGCTTCCTGCCGCCCGCCCTCGGCGCGGCCAAGCGGGAGAGCCCACGCAACCTGCTCGGCTTCAAGGACGGCACCGCCAACCCCGACCCGTCCGACGCGCCGCTGATGCGGGATCTGGTCTGGACCGTTCCCGGCGCGGGCGAGCCGGACTGGGTGGCGGGCGGCAGCTATCAGGTGGTGCGCATCATCCGCAACCTGGTCGAGCGCTGGGACCGCACGCCGCTGCGCGAGCAGGAGCGGATCATGGGGCGGCAGAAGGAGTCCGGCGCCCCGCTGGATGGCGAGCACGAGCACGACGCGCCGGATTTCGCGCATGATCCGGAGGGCGCCCGCACGCCGCTGGACGCCCATATCCGCCTGGCCAATCCACGCACGGCGGAGACGGCCGGCAGCCGCATCCTGCGCCGCCCCTTCAACTACAGCCGTGGCATCACCCGTTCCGGCCAGCTCGACATGGGGCTGCTGTTCATCTGCTTCCAGGCGGACCTGGAGGCCGGCTTCATCACCGTGCAGCGGCGGCTGAACGGGGAGCCGCTCGAGGAATACATCAAGCCCACGGGCGGCGGCTATTTCTTCGCCCTGCCCGGCGTGCCCGCCGAAGGTGGTTATCTCGCTCAGGCGCTGCTCGAAGCATGACATCGCCCTGCCCGCGCCGAACCCATTCCCGGAAGGACACTCCGATGCGCCGACTGCTCCTCTCGGGCGCGGGCCTGCTGGCCCTGTCGCTCGCCGCCTCCCTGCCGCCCGCCGGCACCGCCTGGGCCGCAGCGGTCTCGCCGCTGGAGCTGGCGGGACCGATCGCGCAGTACAAGCTCTACGTGATCGGCGAGGCGCGGCAGCTCGTGCAGGCGACGCGCGCCTTCACCACCGCCATCAAGGCCGGCGACCTGACGAAGGCGCAGGCGCTCTACGCGCCCACGCGCGTGCATTACGAGCGGATCGAGCCGCTCGCCGAACTGTTCAGCGACCTCGACAGTTCCATCGACTCGCGCGCCGACGACCATGCCGAGGCGGAGAAGGACCCGGGCTTCACCGGCTTCCACCGCCTGGAATACGGGCTCTTCGCGCAGAAGAGCACCGAGGGCCTCGCCCCCTTCGCCGACAAGCTGCTGGCCGACGTGCAGGACCTGCAGACCCGCCTGCAGGACCTGACCACCCCGCCGGAGAAGGTGGTGGGCGGCGCCGCCGCGCTGATTGAGGAAGTGGCCGCGACCAAAATCTCCGGCGAGGAGGACCGCTACAGCGGTGCCGACCTCTCGGACTTCCAGGCCAATGTGGACGGCTCGAAGAAGATCGTGGACCTGCTGCGCCCGCTGCTGACCAGGGCCGATGCGCCGCTGCTGGCCAAGGTGGACGCCAATTTCGGTAAAGTGGACACGGTGCTGGCGCGCTACCGCACGCCGGAAGGCTTCAAGAACTACGAGTCGCTGACCCGCGACGACCGCAACGCGCTGCAGGCGCCGATCACGGCGCTGGCCGAGGACCTTTCGCGACTGCGGGGCACGCTGGGTCTGGACTGAGCCGTCAGGCGGCCCCGCCGCGTGCGGGGCGGCGGCCCCGCTCCGGGTCGGCCGCCGCCTCCAGGGGCCTCGCCGCCGCCGGCGCGGTCTCACGCAGGAAGCGGGCGAGGGCGTTCAGTCGCACCGCACCGACATGCCCCCATCCACCACGATCTCCGTGCCGGTGATAAAACGCGCCTCGTCGGAGGCGAGGAACAGGGCGGCGTTGGCCGTATCCCGCCCGTCGCCGGCGAAACCCATCGGGATGCGCTTCTGGCGCTGGGCGAGCAGTGCCTGCACGTCGCCGCCCGCACGCTGGCCGGCGAGGCGCACCTCCACCATCGGCGTGTGCATCTGGCCGGGCACCACAGTGTTCACCCGGATGTTGCGGCCCGCATACTCGACGGCCACGACGCGGGAGAACTGGATGATGCCCGCCTTGGCCGCGGCATAGGCGACCTGCGCCGCGCCGGTCCAGCGGATGCCGGAGGTGGAGGCGGTGTTGACGATGGCGCCCCCGCCCTGCGCCTCCATCACCGGCAGCACATGCTTGCAGGTGAGGAAGACGCTCTTGAGGTTGTAGTCGATCTGGCTGTCCCAGACCTCCTCGCTCATCGCCACCGGCCCGCCCTTGGCGGAGCCGCCGACATTGTTCACCAGGATGTCCACGCGGCCGTATTCCGCCTGCGCAGCGGCCACCATGGCGGCCACCGAGGCGCTGTCGGTCACGTCGCATTGGCCCATGGCGAAGCGGCCGCCCTCCTCGCGGATGCGGGCGGCGGTCTCCTCCATCGCGGCGGGGTTCTTGTCCACGCCAAAGACCAGCGCGCCCTCGCGCGCGAAGAGCACGGCCGCCGCGCGGCCATTGCCCCAGCCCGGGCCGACCGAGCCGGCCCCGGTGATGATCGCGACCTTGCCGGCCAGGCGTCCTGCCATGCTGCTGCCCTCCCCGCGGCTCACGCGCCGGCCGGCACGAGGCGCCGCATGGTGCGGCGCGGATTGCGGAAGAAGGTGCGGGCGCGGCGCGTCCAGGGCGTCTCGCGCGCCTCGATCCAGGCGGGGGATTCGAAGACTTCCCGCCGCTCCAGCCGGTAGGCGGCGAGGTAGCGCGGGCTGGTGCCGGCATCGAGCGCGACGAAGCGCCGGGCCGAGAGCACGCCGGGCACGGCGGCGAGGCGCGGGATGTGCTCGTCCGCATACCAGGCGTTCAGCTCCTCCTCGCGGCCGGGCTCGACATCCTGCTCCACGGTGTAGAGGAAGGGCGCCTCCACCCCCTCCGCGCCGATGCGGAGGACGGCACGGTAGAGCACCGCGCCCGCCGGGGCCGCATCCGGCACCGGCTCCATCCAGGTGAGGCGAGTGGCCGGGTCGTCGGCCAGAGCGAAGACGAGACCGGCGCCGCCGGCGCCGTTGAGGATTGCAAGATCGGCCATCGGCTCAGTCCATCCGCACATTGGCGCGGTGGCCGATATCGCCCCACCGCTTGGTTTCGGAGATAATGAAGGCGCGGAACTCCTCCGGCGTGCCGCCGACCGGACGCGCGCCCTGCTCGGCATAGGCCTTGCGCAACTCGGGATCGTTCAGCGCGCGCACGGCGGCATCGTGCAGCAGCGCGAGGATCGGCTTCGGCGTGCCGGCAGGCGCCACGAGTCCGTACCAGTTGTCCGCTTCGACGTTCGGCTGGCCGGCCTCGGCCATGGTCGGCACGTCAGGTAGCAGCGGCGTGCGCTCCTTGCTGGCGATGGCGATGGGGCGCAGCGCGCCGGCCTGCACCTGCGGCAGCAGCGCGGGGATGTCGGCGAACATCATCTGCACCTGCCCGGCCATCAGGTCGGTCACCGCCGGGGCGGCGCCGCGATAGGGCACGTGCACGATGTCGATCCCCGCCGCCGCGCGCAGGGATTCGCCGGCCAGATGCGGCATGGAGCCGTTGCCGGAGGAAGCGAAGTTCAGCTTGCCAGGGTTCTTCCTGGCGTAGTCGATCAGCTCGGCGAGGGTCCTGACCGGAAGCTTCGGGTTCACCGCCAGCAATTCCGGCATCAGCGCGACAAGCGTGATGGGCGCGAGGTCCTTCTCAACGTCGAAGGACATCGGCGCGCCGAGCGGCGGCGAGATGGCGATGGCGCCGGCGCTGGTCAGCACGATGCTGCGCCCATCCGGCGGCGACTTCGCGACATTGTCGGTGCCGACCACGCCACCGGCGCCCGAGCGGTTCTCGATGACCACCGTGCGGTCGAGGAGCGGCCCGAGCGTCTGCGCCAGCACGCGGGCGACGAGGTCGTTGGGGCCGCCCGGCGGGAAGGGTACGACGAGGCGGATCGGTCCCTCGGGCAGCGTCGCGGACTGCGCGCGCGCCGGGCGGGCCAGTGGCAGGGCGGCCGCGGCCGCGAGCAGGCCGGCCAGTTGGCGGCGGGTTGGCATGGCTTGGCGTTCCTTCCTGTGTTCTTGGGACGTCGGGAGGCTCGGCTCAGCCACCCGGCGCCCCCTGAGTGTTGACGTAGAGCGCGTAGAGCGAGTGACTGGCGGCCATGAACAGCCGGTTGCGATGGCGGCCGCCGAAGCAGAGATTGGCGCAGCGCTCAGGCAGCGCGATGTGCCCGATCGGCTCGCCCGCCGGGTTGAAGACGCGCACGCCGTCCTGCTCCGGGTCCATGCCCCAGCCGCACCAGAGATTGCCGTCCATGTCCACGCGGAAGCCGTCCGGCGTGCCGGTGCCGGCCTCCAGCAGCACGCGGCCGTTGCGCAGCCTGTCGCCCTCCACGTCGAAGACGCGGATGTTGCGCGGGCGGGCGCGGGATTCAATGACGTAGAGCTTCGACTCATCGGGCGAGAAGGCGAGGCCGTTCGGCCCCTTCACGTCATCCGCGACCACGATGGCACGGCCAGTCTGCCCGTCGATGCGGTAGATGCGCTCGGGCAGTTCCTGCTCCGCCTTGACGCCCTGGTAGTGCCCGAGGATGCCGAAGGGCGGATCGGTGAACCAGATGGAGCCGTCGGACTTCACCACCACGTCGTTCGGCGAGTTCAGCCGCTTGCCCTCGAAGCGGTCGAGCAGGACGGTGATGGCGCCGTCATGCTCGGTGCGCGTCACCCGCCGGCCGCCGGTCTCGCCACCATGCTCGCAGGTGACGAGCCGGCCCTCGCGGTCGCGCGTGTTGCCATTGGCGTAGTTCGACGGCGCGCGGAAGGGCGTGACCTGGCCGGTCACCTCGTCCCAGCGGAGGATGCGGTCGCTCGGCACGTCGCTCCAGAGCAGGCTGCGCCAGGCGCCGAACCAGACCGGCCCCTCCGCCCAGCGGCAGCCGGTGTGGAGCCGCTCCACGCCGGCCAGGGCCAGGTGGTACTTCTCGAAGCTTGGGTCCAGCGCGCGGATCGCCGGATCGGGGTAGCGCAGGCTCGGTTCCCACATGGCGCTTACCCCTGCGGCATCGGGTCGCCAGGCTCCGCGCCCAGTTCGGGCGCGAAGGCGTCCGGCAGGCCGATCTCGAAAACGTTCAGCGTCATCGCGACCAGCGTGTAATAGCCGAGCAACGCGACCAACTCGACCATGCCGCGCTCGCCCAGCGCCTCCACGCCCTGGCGGTAGAGCGCATCCGGTACGCGACGGGTGGCGAGCAGCGTGGTGGCGACGTCGTAGATCGCCTGCTCCTGCGCATCGCGCAGCATCGGCGTGCGGCGCGCGGCGATGGCGGCGACGACCTCCGGGTCCATCCCCGCCTTCAGCCCTTCGCGCTTGTGCACCGTCCATTCGTAATGCGCCGTCCAGTGTCGGCCGACAATGAGGATGGCCAATTCGGAAAGGCGCGGCTCCAGCGTGGTCTGGTAGCGCAGCAGCTCGCCGAGCTTCTGGCCGCGCCGCGCCAGCTCGGGGTTCTTCAACCAGGCAATCATCGGTGCCGGCACGCGGCCGCGGATGCCGGAAATGGCCTCCTGGCAGACGGCCTGCTCCTCGGGCGTGCGCTCGGCCTCGGGCGTCAGTTCGATACGGGCCATTGTGCTTCTTTCTCCTCCCTCTTGGCCGCCTCAGCGCGCGGCCTGTTCCAGCCTCGATGGATCGCCGCCGAGGTCGCGCGTCATGGCGATGGCCTCGCGCAGCACCAGCGGCACGCAGAGCGCCTCGGCCTCGGCGGTGAAACGGTAGAGCGGCATGGAGACGCCGATGGAGCCGGCCACCTGGCCCTCGGCATCCAGCACCGGGCAGGCGATGGCGGCGATCTGCGGCAGGCGCTCGCCCCGGCTCACCACCGGAAGGCGCGTCTCCGGATCTTTCAGCGCGATCAGGGCGCGACCATGTGCGCCGCGGCCCAGTGGTTGCGCCTCGCCGACATGGGCAACGTCACGCACGAGTTGCGGCGAATCCAGGCGGAAGACGCAGCGGCGCTGGTCGCCCTCGCGCACGAAGAAGGTGGCGCTCTCACGGCTTTCGGCGCGCAACCGCTCCAGCGCCGGCATGACATGGTGCTCCAGCCGCAGCGAGCGGCGGAACAGGTCGCCCAGCAGGAGCAAGGTCGGGCCGAGCAGGTATCCGCCGGAGGGCAGGCGCTTGACGAAGCCATGCCCCTCCAGCGTGCCGAGCAGGCGCAGGGCGGTGGTCATGTTGAGCCCGGCGCGGCGGGAGAGTTCGGTCAGGCCGAGAGGGCCGTCCTCTTCGCGGAAGGCGCGGAGCAGCGCCAGCGCCCGGTCCACCGCGCGCACGCTGTCGCCGCCGAGGCTGCCGACCTGCGGCGCGGGGGCGACCGCCTCCAGCGCGACGTCCTGGTCCGCAGAAGCCGGCTCCGCCCGCTGCGCAGCAGGCTGGCGCGGAAGCTTCGCGCGAAAGGGGGCCTGTCTTGCCATGATCGGGGCATAGCACGCTCATTCCATTGTACGAAATTCACTTTCATGGAATGGAATTTCCCCACCCACCTCCCCCTGAAGCGCCACAGGCCCCGCAGGCGCACGCCTCCACTGAGAGCGCCCGTTCGGCGTAGATCTTCCATGTCACCGGAGGCACCGCCTCCATCCGCATCGGGGCCGCCTGGAGGACGGAGCGCAACGCCACCCTGCTGAGCGCCCTGCGCTCCCGGGCCAGTTCCACCACGCCGCCGATCGCCTGGAGCTGCGGGTCCTGCGCCGCCCGCCCGACCGTGTTGATCTTGGCGACATTCACCTTGGCCGCGGCGCTTGCCGCGACCATCTCGTCACTGGTGCGCCGCCGGATGGCGGCGGAGAGCGCGGCGATCACCTCCCCGCGCCGCAGGCGGCGGTCCATGGCGGTGGCGAAGTCCGGCCGTTCCAGGCTCTCCCGGAGTCGAGGGCGCGGCGGCGTGGCCAGGCTCCTCCACGTTCTGGAGGTTGATTTCGATCTGCACATAAGTTCGCCCGCGCTTGACGTGGCGCTGTGCAACATGGCCGGTGGCGCGCAGCTTCGCGCCAGGGCCCACGGCATCATGGCAGGCGGCGTCGAACTCCACAGGCACGCGCGCATCCCGGCGCGCTGATGTACGGCTCCACCGGCACCGGCTCCTCCGGCCATCTGATCGGCACGATGCTCGCACAGCGCGCGGGGACCGAAGCGACGCATGTGCCCTACTGCGGCGGTGATCCCTCCATCACCGCGCTGCTGGCCAACGAGGCGCCGTATGTCTTCGACACTGTGCAGACCTCCCGCCCGCTGGTGCTGGAATGCGCTTGCGCGGCCTGGCGGTGACGGAGAGCGAGCGCTCGCCGCTGCGGCCCGAAGTGTCCACGGCGGAGGAAAGCGGCCTAGAGGACTGTGGTGCCCGCTACCGGCTCGGCATCCTCGCCCCAGGCGGCAGCACGCCCGAGACCTTCGCCGCGACCGTGAAGCACGACAGGGAGTCCTGGCGCGACGTCATCCGGAAGCCCAACATCCGGCTGAACTGACGCCGGAGGAACCATGACCCGCATCGCCGTTCTCGACGACTACCAGCAGGTGGGGCGCGGCCTCGCCGACTGGGCCAGCCTGGGCCCGGACTGCCAGGTCGACTTCCTGGACCGGCCGCTGCCCGACGTGGAAGCCGCCGCCGCCGCGCTGGCCGACTACGACGTGATCGGCCTGATGCGGGAGCGGATGCCCGTGCCGGCGGCGCTGATCGAGCGCCTGCCGCGGCTGAAGCTGATCGTCGTCACCGGCGCGCACAACCGCACGCTGGACCTGGAGGCGGCGCGGGCGCGGGGCATCCGCGTCTGTCATACCGGCGGCGGCGAGTCGTTCCATGCGACGACGGAGCTGGCATGGGCGTTGATACTCGCTGCGCTGCGCCACCTGCCGCAGGAGGACCGGCGCATGCGCCAAGGCCTCTGGCAAGGCACGGTGGGGCGGACGCTGCATGGCCGCACCCTCGGCCTGCTGGGTCTCGGCCGGCTGGGCGGGCGCATGGCGGAGGTGGCGCGCGCCTTCGGGCTCAACATCATCGCCTGGAGCCAGAACTTGACGGAAGAGCGCTGCGCCGAGCTCGGCGCCCGCCGGGTGGAGCGGGAGACGCTGTTCCGCGAGTCCGAGATCCTCAGCTTGCATCTGGTGCTCTCGGAGCGCACGCGCGGCATTGTCGGCGCGGCCGAATTGGCGCTGATGCGGCCGGACGCCATCCTCATCAACACCTCCCGCGGGCCGCTGGTGGACGAGGCGGCGCTGCTGGCGGCGCTGCGGGAGAAGCGCATCGCCGCCGCCGGGCTGGACGTCTATGACACCGAGCCGCTGCCGGAAGACCATCCGCTCCGCGGCCTCGACAACGCGGTGCTGAGCCCGCATCTCGGCTACGTCACAGAAGGCACCTACCGCGTCTTCTTCGCCGACATGGTGGAGGACATCGCCGCCTGGAAGAAGGGCGTGCCAATCCGCGTGCTGGCCTGACGCATCGTTCGGAGGCGGCGTTCAGGGCCGCCTCCCCTTAGGGCCGAGCCGGAGCAACGCCCTCCGGCATGATGGCGCTTTCAGTCAATCTTTGTCGGTTTCGGTCAAGCACCGCCCGAACGCGCGATCCTATGCTTCTGGAACAGGCGTGCGAGGGGAGACGGATTGCACATGTGCAATTCCACCCTTTCCATCCGCGCCATGGCGTTGCGCTTCAGCCATGCGCAGACTGCCCCCGCACCAGAGCAGGAACGACCCCGATGATCCTCCCTCCCCTCGCCGCCCAGAGAGACGGCGACCAGATCGGGCCGGCCGACAAGGCGAACCCGGTTCCGGCGAGGATCGCCCCCGCGGCCAGGCCCTCACCGCGCGAGCAGTGAACGCCGGCCTCCCGGAACTCGCCCGCTCCTGAGCCATCGCGGGGGCCGCCCCCCTTCGTGATCCCCCCCCTCGTCAACCGTCCCGACAAGGAGTGCCTTCCCATGTCCATCACCGCCACCCCGACCCCCGGCAAGCTGCTGCTGACGCCGAAGGACCACACGCTGATCATGATCGATTTCCAGTCGCAGATGGCCTTCGCGACCAAGTCGATCGACCCGGTGATGCTGCGCAACAACGCCGCCCTGGTGGCGAATGCCGCGGCCGGCTTCGGCGCCTCCACCATCTTGACGACGGTCGCCGAGAAGAGCTTCTCCGGCCCGATGTTCAGCGAGATCACCGAGGCCTTTCCGGGCCAGGCTCTGCTCGACCGCACCTCGATGAACACCTGGGAGGATGCGGCGGTGATCGAGGAGGTGAACCGCATCGGCAAGCCCCGCATCGTGCTGGCCGGTCTCTGGACCTCGGTCTGCATCGTCGGGCCCGCGCTCTCCGCGCTGGACCAGGGCTTCGAGGTCTATGTCATCGCCGATGCCTGCGGCGACGTCTCCACCGAGGCGCATGAGCGGGCGATGGAGCGCATGGTGCAGGCCGGCGCGCGGCCGATGACCGCCCTGCAGTATCTGCTGGAGATGCAGCGCGACTGGGCCCGCACCGAGAGCTACGAGATGACCACCGGCATCGCCAAGCGCTTCGGCGGCGGCTACGGCCTCGGCATCACCTACGCCAAGAGCATGTTCGGCGCCTCCGAAGGCCACTGAAAGGAAGCGGCATGTCTTCGGATCGGCAGGCCTCCGCCGGCTGGCAGCAGCCGACCCGGAGGCAGACCATCGAAATGGCGGCCGCTCTCCTCGCCACATCCGGTCTGTCGCATGCGGCAGAAGCAGCCACGAGACCCAACGCGGAAGGATCGAACAACATGGCCTACGTGACCACCAGCGACGGCGTGGAGATCTTCTACAAGGACTGGGGGCCGAGGGATGCCCAGCCGATCATGTTCCATCATGGCTGGCCGCTCTCCAGCGATGACTGGGACACGCAGATGCTCTTCTTCCTGCAGAATGGCTATCGCGTCGTCGCTCATGACCGCCGCGGTCACGGACGCTCGGCGCAGGTCAGCGATGGCCATGACATGGACCACTATGCGGCCGACGCCTTCGCCGTCGTCGAGCACCTCGATCTGAGGAACGCGGTCCATATCGGGCATTCCACCGGCGGCGGCGAGGTCGCCCGCTATGTCGCGAAGCACGGCCAGCCTGCGGGCCGCGTCGCCAAGGCGGTGCTCGTCAGTGCCGTGCCGCCCTTGATGCTCAAGACCGAGAGCAATCCGGAGGGGCTTCCGGTCGAGGTGTTCGACGGCTTCCGCAAGGGCGTCGCCGACAATCGGGCGCAGCTCTTCCTCGACGTCGCCTCCGGGCCCTTCTACGGCTTCAACCGTCCCGGTGCGCAGGTTTATCCCGGCGTGGTCCAGAACTGGTGGCGCCAGGGCATGATGGGCAGCGCGAAGGCGCATTACGAGGGCATCAAGGCCTTCTCGGAGACCGACCAGACCGAGGACCTGAAGGCGATCACTGTGCCGACGCTCGTGATGCATGGCGATGATGACCAGATCGTGCCGATCGCGGACGCGGCGCTGAAATCCATCAAGCTGCTGAAGAACGGCACGCTGAAGGTGTACCAGGGCTATCCGCACGGAATGCTCTCGACCCATGCCGGGCCGATCAACGCGGATCTGCTGGCATTCGTGCGGGGCTGAGCCCGGAAGCAAGCTTCGCCAGGCCAAAGGACGAGCACACTCATGGCAAGCTCATCCCTGAACCACGCGACAGCCGTGCTCGTTCATGGCGCCTGGGCGGACGGGTCGAGCTGGCGGCGTGTCATCGAGCGCCTCCAGGCGCGAGGCCTGGCCGCCGTCGCAGTCCAGAATCCGACGGCATCCCTCTCCGGCGATGGTGCTGCCGCCCGCCTGGCGCTCGACGCCCTCGCCGGGCCGGCGCAGCGTCGGGCTGCGGCGCGATCTCACGAGGCGGCCCAGGGCGCGCAGCTCCGAGAAGGCTGGCCACATGTCTTTGCTGTCCATGCCGCAGGCGGTCGCGGACGTCATCGCGGACGCGGTTTTCAAAGTCGGCGCGGGCCGGGCACGGCCCCGCCTGTCGTGCGGATGGGGAGGTCTCTCGCATGAAGCTTTATCTTGCCTCGCTCGGGGCGGGGCTGCTCGTGGGCGGCGTATACAGCCTGCTGGGCGTGCGCTCGCCCGCGCCGCCGGTGGTGGCGCTGATCGGACTCCTGGGCATCCTGCTGGGCGAGCAGATCGTGCCGGTGGCCAAGCGGCTGCTGGCCGGCCACCCGCTGCCGGTGGCGGTGTCGGGCGCGGATTGCACGCAGCACCTTTTCGGGCGCCTGCCCGGGCGCGGCACCGCTGCACAGGGCAGCGCTTCGCGGGATGCCGCCTGATGGCCGCGCCCACCCGCCGCCATGTTCTCGGGGGGATCGGCGCCCTCGGCTTTGCATCCACTGCCAGGAGTTCGGCCATGGCCGCTGACACCGCTCCCGACCTGATCCTGCACAATGGCCGTATCACCACGCTGGACCGCGGCAACCCCAATCCCGAGGCGGTGGCCATCTCCGCCGGGCGCTTCTCCGCCGTCGGCGACGCAGCGGCGATCCTGCCGACCGCCGGCCCGAACACGCGGGTGATCGATCTCGGCGGCCGGCGCCTGATCCCCGGCCTGTTCGACAACCACCTGCACGTCATCCGCGGCGGCCTGAACTTCAACATGGAGCTGCGCTGGGACGGCGTGCGCAGCCTGGCCGACGCGATGGAGATGCTGCGCAAGCAGGTGGCGATCACCCCGCCGCCGCAATGGGTGCGCATCGTCGGCGGCTTCACCGAGCACCAGTTCGCCGAGAAACGCCTGCCGACGCTGGAGGAGATCAACGCCGTTGCGCCTGACACGCCGGTCTTCATCCTGCATCTCTATGACCGCGCGCTGCTGAACGGCGCGGCGCTGCGTGCTGCCGGCTATACAAAGGACACGCCCAATCCGCCCGGCGGCGAGATCCAGCGCGATCCCTCCGGCGAGCCGACCGGCCTGCTGCTGGCGCGCCCCAACGCCACCATCCTCTATGCCACGCTGGCCAAGGGCCCCACCCTGCCCTTCGACTACCAGCTCAACTCCACCCGCCATTTCCTGCGCGACCTGAACCGGCTGGGCGTGACCAGCGCGATCGACGCCGGCGGCGGCTACCAGAACTATCCCGACGACTACAAGGTGATCGAGAAGCTTGCCGAGGATGGCGATCTGACCGTGCGCATCGCCTACAACCTGTTTACTCAGAAGCCGAAGCAGGAGAAGGCGGATTTCCTGCGCTGGACGCAATCCGCGAAGTACCAGCAGGGCGACGACTATTTCCGCCTGAACGGCGCGGGCGAGATGCTCGTCTTCTCCGCCGCCGATTTCGAGGATTTCCGCGTCGAGCGGCCGGAGATGCCGCCCGAGATGGAGCCGGAGCTGGAGGAGGTGGTGCGCATCCTCGTGCAGAACCGCTGGCCCTGGCGGCTGCACGCCACCTATGACCAGACCATCTCGCGCGCCCTCGACGTCTTCGAGAAGGTCAATGCGGAGATGCCGATCGGCGACCTGCACTGGATCTTCGACCATGCGGAGACGGTGAGCGAGAAGTCGCTGGAGCGCATTGCGCGGCTTGGCGGCGGCGTCGCCGTGCAGCACCGCATGGCCTATCAGGGCGAGTATTTCGTCGAGCGCTACGGCGCCCGCGCGGCGGAGGCAACGCCGCCGGTGGCAAAGATGCTGGAGATGGGGGTGAAGGTTTCGGCCGGCACGGATGCCACCCGCGTCGCCTCCTACAATCCCTGGGTGGCCCTGTATTGGATGGTCACCGGCAGAACGGTCGGCGGGCTGCGCATCACCCCCGAGCACAACACGCTCGACCGCGAGACGGCGCTGCGGATGCTCACCGAGAAGGTCACCTGGTTCTCCAACGAGGAGGGCAGGAAGGGCCAGATCGCCGAGGGCCAGCTCGCCGATCTCGCCGTGCTCGACCGCGACTATTTCAGCGTGCCGGGCGACGAGATCCAGGACATCACCGCCGTGCTGACGGTGGTCGGCGGCAAGGTCGTGCATGGTGCCGGCGACTTCACGCGTCTCGCGCCACCCCTGCCGCCGCCGATGCCGGACTGGTCGCCCGTGCGGCGCTTCGGCGGCTACCAGGACCGCCGGGCGGCGGCCACGGACCCCAAGGGCGCCTTCGCCCGCCTCGCCCGCTGCTGCGACAGCGCCTGCGGCGTGCACGGGCACGAGCATGCGCGCGCCTGGGCCGCCGCCGCCCCCGCCGGCAACGACCGCGGCTTCTGGGGTGCGCTCGGCTGCTCCTGCTGGGCCTTCTGAGCATGACGATGGCGGCGCAGCGCGCGCTCACCTTCCTCGGCCTGCTCGCCCTCTGCGCCGCCTATATCCAGGGCGGGCTGAACAAGCTGCTCGATGTGCCGGGCGCCGTCGCCGAGGCGGCGCATTTCGGCCTGCCGCTGCCGGCGGTCACGGCCGCCGCCACCATCGCCCTGGAGCTGGTGGCGAGCCTCCTCATCCTCACCGGTCGCCTGCGCTGGCTGGGCGCCCTCGCTCTGGCCGCCTTCACCCTGGCGGCCACCTTCATCGCCAACCGCTACTGGGCACTGCCTCCGGGCCAGGAGCGTTTCATGACCGCGAACGCCTTCTACGAGCATCTCGGCCTCGCCGGTGCCTTCCTCCTCGTCGCGCTCTGGGACCGCACGCGCCATGCCGGATGAACTCGCCCCCGCCGCGCGGGCCGCACCCGCGGGCAGCTTCGCGCCGCTGCGGCAGACCACCTTCGCCGTGCTCTGGGCCGCCACCGTCCTCGGCAATACCGGCAGCTTCATGCGCGACGTGGCCAGCTCCTGGCTGGTCACGGACCTGGCGGCGGGCCCGGCGGCGGTGGCGATGATCCAGGCGGCGGGCACCCTGCCGGTCTTCCTGCTGGCCATTCCGGCCGGCGTTATGTCGGACATCCTGGACCGGCGGCGCTTCCTGATCGCGGTGCAGGTGCTGCTCGGCTCGGTCAGCCTGACGCTGATGCTGCTCGCCCAGTCCGGCCTGATGTCGGTCAGCGCCCTGATCGGGCTTACCTTTGTGGGTGGCATCGGCGCCGCGCTGATGGCGCCCACCTGGCAGGCCATCGTGCCCGAGCTGGTGCCGCCTTCCGACATCAAGGGCGCGGTCGCGCTGAACTCGCTTGGCATCAACATCGCCCGCTCGATCGGGCCGGCCGTGGGCGGGCTGCTGCTCGCCAGCGCCGGGGCGGCGGCCACCTATGGGGTGGACGTGGCCAGCTACGTCGTGGTCATTGGCGCCCTGCTCTGGTGGCGGCGCCCCGCGCGCGCGGATGACGTGCTCTCCGAGCGCTTCTTCGGCGCCTTCCGGGCGGGGTTGCGCTATGCCCGCGCCAGCCGGGAACTGCATGTCGTGCTGCTGCGGGCGGCGATCTTCTTCGCCTTCGCCAGCGCGGTCTGGGCGCTGCTGCCGCTGGTCGCGCGCAACCTGCTGGGGGGCGGCGCCGGCTTCTACGGTGTCCTGCTGGGGGCCGTGGGCGCCGGGGCCATCCTGGGCGCGCTCGCCCTGCCCCGCCTGCGCACCCGGCTCGACGCGGACGGGCTGCTGCTGGTCTCCGCCATCGTCACGGCGCTGGTCATGGCGCTGCTTGCTTTGGCGCCGCCGCAATGGCTGGCGCTGCTGATCCTGCTGCTGCTCGGCGGGGCCTGGATCATCGCACTGACCACGCTGAACAGCACCGCCCAGGCAATCCTGCCCAACTGGGTTCGTGGCCGCGCGCTGGCGGTCTATCTGACGGTCTTCAACGGCGCCATGGCACTCGGCAGCCTCGGCTGGGGCGCGGTAGCGGAACTGGTCGGCGTTCCCGCGACCCTGGTGATCGGCGGCGTCTGCCTCCTTGGCGTCGGCCTCCTGCTGCACCGCATCCGGTTGCCGGTCGGCGAGGCTGACCTGACCGCCTCCGGCCACTGGCCGGAGCCGCTGACCGCCGACCCGGTGGAGCATGACCGCGGGCCGGTGATGATCCTGATCGAGTACCGCGTCGCCCGGGAGGACCGGCAAGCCTTCCTCGGCACCCTCTCGCGCCTTTCGGACGAGCGCCGGCGCGACGGCGCCTATGGCTGGGGCGTCACCGAGGATGCCGCCGATCCCGAGCGCATGGTGGAGTGGTTCATGGTTGAATCCTGGGCCGAGCATCTGCGCCAGCATCGCCGCGTCTCGAAGGCCGATGCGGATCTCCAGGCCTCCGTGCTGCGCTTCCATCGGGGGGCGGAGCCGCCGGTCGTCCAGCATCTCCTCGCGGCGGAAGCAGGGAGGTAAGAGAAAGCCGGGGGAAGAAGGAATTCTTCCTCCGAACCCCAATCATCTTTTTCTTCGGGTTTGGGCGCTACGGCGCCTTTGGCACCATCCCCTCGATCCGCGGCCGCATCTCCCCGATCTGCGCGGCCAGGCTGTCGAGCAGCGTCCGGACGCGTGGCGCATGGCGCAGGTCCGGGTGGGTCAGCAGCCAGAGGTCGGAGGCAAAGTCAGGCTCCGGGGGCGCCAGCCGGAGCAGGCCGGGCCAGGCATCGCCGACGAAGCAGGGCAGATGACCGATGCCCAGCCCCGCCGCCACGGCATGGGCCAGGCCAAGCACCGTATCGAAGCGCCCAGCCAGCCGCTCCGGCGCGATGGTGCTGCGCACATGGCGCACCACCCGCATCGCCGCGAGGTTGTCGCCCAGCGCGACCCAATCGGCTGTGACGGGGTCAGCGGGCATCGCGCTGCCGTAGAGAGCCCAGGCAATGCGCGCCACGCGGCGGCCCACCAGCGTGTCCGGCGGCGCGTCGGTCGCGCGCACCGCGACATCCGCATCGCGCCGGGAGAGGTTGAGCGCGGGGTTGCCCGTCACGAGATCCAGCCGGATCGCCGGGTTGTCCCGCCGGAAGCGTGCGAACATCGGCATCAGGAGGTCCGTCAGCAAGCTGTCGCTGGTCGCCACGCGGATCTCGCCCGAGGGGGCCGGCATCTGCCCGGCAAGACGGCGTGTGACGGCCGTGATGTCCTCATCCACCCGCGCGGCGAGTGCCGCCACCTCCTCGCCCGCGGTCGTGAGGGTGTAGCCGGTACGGTGGCGTTCGAAGAGCGGCGTTGCAAGCAGCGCCTCCACCTGCCGCAGGCGCCGGAAGACGGTGGAGTGGTCGATGCCCAGGCGCCCTGCCGCAGCAGGAAGGTTGCGCGTCTCCGCGATGGCATTGATCAGGCGGAAATCGTCCCAGGCAAGGGTTCGGGCGGTTTCCTTCACACGACAGGTCCTGCATGACGAAGCCAGCAGCAGGAGGACATGCCGCCGGAGAATGGCGGCATGCTAGGCGGAAGGCGGGCAAGAGGGAATGCGGGCGGCGCTGATTGGGTCCGCTCCGGCCAGAGTTGCACAGTCGCACGGCGCGGCTTCTCCGCTCTCCTACCCTGCCAAGCCATTCGGGACGAGCTGCGGCGCGGCCCGGCGCCAGGCCGGGCCGCGCCGCAGAAAGGCCCCGTCCACCAATGTCGATCGGCTCTAGACGACTCACATCGCGTGAGGTAGTAACCGCCCCGCCTGCGAGATACGATTCTCCTGTGGCGGCAGTGACTTGAGTACAATTGGCATCGGTCCCCATCGTCTAGAGGCCTAGGACACCAGCCTTTCACGTTGGTAACACGGGTTCGAATCCCGTTGGGGACGCCACCCTGATTTCAAAGGGTTTTCTGCCTAGCACCCCTGCCCATCTGTTGGCAAGTTGGCAGCCTGTTGGCAGTTGGCGCTTCAGCCACTGATGAAGCTGCGACCTCTACCCTCTACGTCAATTAGCCGCCTCATGCTGGGGCGACAGCGCCTAGACCAAGCACCAATTTCGGCATTTCTTTATACTACAAAAGTCCCTTTTGCCGGCTTCGCCGCAACCCGCGTGTGCGGGATCGTTCTCGGTATGGACGACTCCCACCTGATCCGTGTGCTGCGCGCTGAGTTGCGCCGCCGAGGAATGACCCAGAACTCTCTGGCTCTGGCAGCTGGCCTCCATGAGGATGCGGTTAGGAACGTGTTCCGCGGGAAGTCGAAGAATCCCCGGATGCGGTTTTTGAGGGGGTTTCCCGCGCGCTCGACGTTCCCGTCGAAGACCTCCTGCGGGCATCATCGGGGCCTCCGCGAAGCTCAGGCGGGAGGGAGGCGGGAATGCCGAGTGCCCCAGTCCGGAAGCCAGGCCAGAAGGAGCTGCAGGAGGTTCAGCGATTCTGGCGCGAGGCAAGCCCTGATGCGCGGCTCGCCGTCCTTCACCTGACGCGGGCCTTGGCCAAGACGGAGGGGATCGAGAGACGGGATAAGCCCACAGAGGGAGAGGCTCAGGAGTGAGGGAGGAAGAAATGGCGAGCGCGCGGCTTGGTGCCTATATTCTTCTTCTCACGGCGCCCCGACGAGGAGAGCCCTATGGATTTCGCCCGGTTCAGCGCGGCTATGAAAGCCGCCTCAACGCCCGAAAAGGCGAATGCTCCTGACGTGCAGGAGGCTATTGCCTCGGCCTCGAAGACCCTTGCCGAAGTCGGTCGGAAGTTTGAAGAAAGATCTAGGCGTGTCGAAAGGGAAATAAAGCGTGGAGCCCACCTTACCAGCCATAGAATCAATCTATGACATTCTCTACGCCGACACAAAGAAGATAGGCACTTACCTTGCTCAAGTTGATCCAAACGGCGTACTGACCGGGATCAAGTCCACAGCTAGCGGCACCACTACTCTCTCCATCAATGGCAAGGCTTCTGCGGCCGTGGTTTCGGGCGCCCTGACAGGCACCGATGCCTCGACGGAAGGGAATGAGCGCAGCTACGACCCCTCGTGGATTCTGCCCATCACCCTAATGAACCGATTGGACGAACTCGGCTTCATTCAGCGCGGGCTTGGCGGGGCGTCTATTGGCTCGCTGGTCCTCATGAAGGGCTATGTGCGCCTAATAGATGTGGCCATGATGAAGGACATGTGGCCTCTCATCGGGAAGGTCATTCGGGCGCAGGCGGCGCAAAGCCAACAGACAGGCAATCGATCGCAGCGTCGCCAAGCCAAAGCGACGCCACAGATTAACGATGCATTGGGGAACATTGAACATGGGGCGGAGCTGCTGAAGCACCTTCCCCATGCCTTCGAGATGCACATGGCCACAGACACGGGGCTCGCCTGGTCAACGCTAAATCCGGCATCTCTGCTAGTAAGCGCCGCAGACATTGCCCTGAAGCACGGTGTGGCGCTTCCTGGCGAATGGCACATGCTGGGACTGCTGGACGCTCACCCAGGCCTCATACCGGCTGATGCTTGGGACGAATTCCCGCGCTCCGATCTGACTGGACCCATGACGGAGTTGTTCACCATCCTGCAGGGTTTAATGGGGCGCCCGCCGGCTTATCACGGCGTCACGCCGCTGATCCTCTTCCGCGAGATCCAGCCCCAAGGCACAGAAGCAGATTAGCACGGAAGGGCCGGGATATCCGCCCACCACCAGCCCGGCCCCGCCGGGCTTGCCTCGGCTAAGCTTAACCTACAGGATATATCCCCTCGCCCGGCTAGGTCTCCGCTGCCTGCCGGGCTTTTTTGTGCCTGCATCCAATCTTTCCATTGCCCGCAGTAGTTTCACGGGTGAAACACTTGCGCGATAGGTAATTATGATTCGCATTTGCATAAGGAGAGCACGGCTTATCTGAGTCGTGCTAAGCGAGGCTGGGAGTTTGCCTCGTCCTGTGCCCGCAAGAGGGACGGCAAGGATGGAGTTCTGGGTTTCGGCGATCGCCGTAGCCATCGCGATCACCGCATTCGTTGCGTATCTCGCGCGCATTGCCGGCACGGTGGAAGACATATCCCATCAACTCCACCATGTCCGCGCCCTCCTAATGGAAGCCGCCCCGCGGCTTCCAACGGCCTCTCCGCCGAAGCAACCCCCTACGGGTGAGCAATTCTAGCGAAGAACTGCCGAGGGCCCGGATCTGCTGGGCCCTTTTTTTGCCAGCTCGTCTGCCTCTGGTTGGCCACTGCCGCCTTCCTCAAGGATGCATTCCTGCAGCTGGGCGCCGTTCTGGCCTCCGCGCAATCGCAGAGTTCGTAGCGCAGGCGCCATCCAGCAGGCGTTGGTTAGCCGCCTGGAAGCGAATGGACACCGCTGTGAAGTGCAACAAAGGAGAGCCGGCGAGATGATTCAGAAACTCAAAGAAAGGCAGCCTCTCTCCTCGCACGAGGGGCCGAGACCGAAGTGGGAAATATGGGCCTTGCGCATCGCCTGGACCATCCTCGCACTACTGGGAGCCAGTGGCCTCATCATCGCGGCTCTCATGATGATGGGGATGGTCGACCTATGAGGGGAACGTCTGATGGGACTTGAGGCCCCTTCCCTCAACACCGTTCTCGTTCCTGAGATGCTCGACAACTGCAGCTTGACAAAGGTCAGCTTGGAGCCAGCTCTATCCAGCCTGAGCTTGGCGATAGTAACCACGATGTTAGTGGAACAACGCGCGCAACTATCCCCATGTTTACAACCGTTAGTTGGTGAACACGGAGACAAGCAGCCAATGCAGATTGTATCCAATTCTGGCACGGCTCAGAACTCCTTCGGCCGCGCAGAACAGCATCTCCAGGAAGCTCAGGAACTCC
>DATMFR010000028.1:0-1461 GCA_035556695.1 Roseomonas sp. | reverse complement strand
CCGGGGTTGGTGCCCGCAGCCGTGCAGACCGCGGAACGGCCTGGTCATGCCTTGGCTGTCTTGAGGCGATGCCCGGCGATGATGTTGTTGGCGAGGGCGAACCAGAGCAGGACCGCCTTGACCTTGTGAACGCCGCGCACGGTGAACTGGCGCAGGCCCCACTGCCGGAAGCGGGCGTTGATGCACTCGCCCATCGCCCGTCGTTTGTAGACGCCCTTGCCGTGCGGGCTTCGCATGCGCCGGCGCCAGGCGGCAACGCCGGGGCCGTCCTTGGGCCGCGGCGCATAGGGATCGCTCTTGTGCTTGTTCCGGGTGGTCGGTCCGTAGACGAGAACGCCTTCGCCAGCGGCCCATTCGGTATCGTCGTTCTTATGGAAGCCGCCGTCGACCAGATGGCGCCGCGGAAGGCTCTCATAGCGCTCCTCCAGCCGCTCGAGCATGGGCCGCAGCAGGCCGCGGTCCGAGCCTGTGGTGTCGATGGCGACATCGAGCACGATCTGGCCTTCGGCCACCGTGCCGATCTGGCAGTTGTAGGCCGGCCGGAAGCCGCCATCGGCCATCTTCATGACGCGCGCCTGGGAATCGGTGGTCGAGGTGCGAGGCTCTTTCTGCTTGGCCACCTGCTTCTTGTTGGTCTTGCCGCGTCGCTCCCGTTCGGCCTCGATCTCGGCCAGCTTGTCGAGCGCCGCCGCCACGCGCTGCTCGCGCTCGCGTGCGGCCCGCTCCTGGGCCGCCTTGATGCGCCGGTTGCTGGCGTCGGGGTCCTCGTCGATCTCCCGCTTCAGGTACTCGACCAGTCGGCGCGCCTTCTTCAGGTGCTTGTGCAGGCTCTGCCGGCGGCGGAACGAAGACGCGCCCGCGCCCGCCCGCACCCGAACCCCGTCCTGCACCACCTCGGCAAGCTCGATCACATCGTCCGCCATGAGCGCCGCGATATTGTGCGTCAGAAGCCGATCCAGCAGTTCGCCATGACCGCTGCGGAAGTCGGCCAGACCGTGATAGTTCACGCTCACTCCCCCGCACAGCCACCGATAGGCATCGTGGCTCGCGCACAGCCGCTCCAGCGCACGCGCGCTGCCCACGCCCTGGCTCGTCGCATAGAGCCACAGCGCCAGCAGAAGACGCGGGCTCGCCGGAGCCTGGCCCGGCGTGTGCTCTCGCGCCCCGATCGCGTCTTCCAGCACCTTCAGGTCCAACCGCTCGACATAGCGCCAGATCACACGCGCCGGATGATCCGCGGCCAGAAGGCTGTCGAGGTCTACCGGCCGAAGTTCCACCTGCCGGCGCTCCGGTTCGCGCATCCGCGGCTTGCCGGAGCTGGGCTCCGCCTTCGCCACCGACTGTTCCGGAAGACCACCGAACAAGTCCTTCTCCGGCATCAACACCTCCACCAAATTCGCTTCGATGGAATCATCCCCGACGTGCATCCGAAAGACAAAGATTCACAAATTCTGAGGAGCG
>DATMFR010000027.1:0-139125 GCA_035556695.1 Roseomonas sp. | reverse complement strand
GCGCCCCGGTGACGATGCCGATCTGCTTGCCCTCGCGCTCCAGGATCGGCCCCTGCTCGATGTGCAGCTCGAAATAAGCATCGGCGGGGAAGGGCTTCGCGGGTTCCGGCCCCTTGTAGCCGATGGCGTCGAGCGCCTCGCTGACGGTCATGCCGTCCACGTCCTTCAGGCCGTAGGCCTTCTCCTGCGTGTAGACGCCGGCCCAGACGCCGCTGCCCATCAGCGAGTGGCCGAAGCGGCTGCCTTCCTCGTCCGTCCAGTTGACCAGCTCGATCGGCGCCTCGGTCTGGATGTTGAGGTCGTGCAGGGTACGCATCACCTCCAGTCCCGCCAGCACGCCCAGGGCACCGTCGAACTTGCCGCCGGAGGGCTGGCTGTCGAGGTGGCTGCCCATCAGCACGGGCTTTCGGGCGGGGTCGCGCCCCTCGCGGCGGGCGAACATGTTGCCGATGGCATCCACCCGGACCTTCAGGCCGAGCGCCTCGCACCATTCGGTGAAGCGCTGGCGGCCGGCCTTGTCCACCTCGGTCAGCGTCAGCCGCCGCACGCCGCCCTTCGGCGTGGCGCCGATCTCCGCCATGCTCATCAGGCTGTCCCAGAGACGCTTGGCGTCGATCCGCTGATTGGTGCCGGACATCGGAAATCCCCTTGCTAGAGCCGCAGCCATCTTGCCGCCCGACTGGGCCTCTGCAAGCCTGCGGATCTCGGCCCCGCCCGGAGGAGAGTTCATCATGGCCCATGCCCTTGGCACCCCGCGTGCTCCCGCCATCCTGCGCAACTCCGACCTGGACCAGGAGGCCGTGCGCCAGGCGCGCGTCGATCTCGCCGCCTGCTTCCGGATGGCGGCGCGCATGGGCCTGCACGAAGGCATCTGCAATCACCTCTCGGCCATGGTGCCGGGGCGGGAGGACCTCTTCCTGGTCAATCCCTATGGCTGGGCCTTCTCGGAAGTCACCGCCTCGCGCCTGCTGATCTGCGACTTCGCCGGCAATGTGGTGGCCGGTGAGGGCATTCCGGAGGCCACGGCCTTCTACATCCATGGCCGCCTGCACATGAAGCATCCGCGCGCCCAGGCGGCCTTTCACACCCACATGCCCAACGCCACGGCGCTCTCCATGCTGGAGGGGCCGCCGCTGGTCTGGGCCGGGCAGTCGGCGCTGAAGTTCTACGGCCGCACGGCGGTGGACGAGGACTACAACGGCCTCGCCCTCGATGAGGCCGAGGGCGACCGCATCGCCGCCACCATGGGCGAGGCGGACATCGTCTTCATGAAGAACCACGGCGTGATGGTGGTCGGCCCCAGCATCGCCGAGGCCTGGGACGACCTCTACTACCTGGAGCGCGCCTGCGAGGTGCAGCGGCTGGCCCAGGCAACCGGCCGCACGCTGAAGCCGGTGGCGCCGGACCTGGCGCAGCGCACCTACCAGCAGATGCGCGAGGGCGACCGCGAGAGTGCCCGGATGCACCTGGAGAGCATCAAGCGCATCCTGGCCCGCGAGGAGCCGGATTATCTCGACTGACGCCTCGGCCGCCGGCCAGCGCCGGCTCGGCTTTGCCTTCCTGGCCATCACCGCCGCCGGATGGGGCCTTAACTGGCCCGCCCTGAAGCTGGTGCTGCATGACCTTCCGCCCCTGACCGCCCGCAGCGTGACGGCGCTGCTGGCGACCTGCGGCCTCACCCTGGTGGCAAGCCTGGTTCGGGTACCGCTGCGGCTGCCCGCCTCGGAGCGCGGCGCCGTCGCGCTGGCCGGGCTGCTGAATGTCGGGGGGTGGATGGGGCTTTCCACCCTCGGCCTGCTCTGGCTGCCGGCCGGCGAGGGGGCGGTGGTGGCCTATACCATGCCGGTCTGGGCCGCGCTACTGGCCTGGCCGGTGCTGGGCGAGCGGCCAACCCCCGCGCGTGTGCTGGCGCTTCTTCTCGGCCTCGGCGGCGTGGCGCTGCTGATGAGTGGCGGACCCGTCACCGGGGGCGCCGAGAAGCTGCCGGGCGTGCTGCTGCTGCTGGCCGCCGCGCTCTGCTTCGCGCTGGGCGCGGTGATGACCAAGCGTCGGCCGCTGCACCTGAACCCCGTGGCTACGGTGATCTGGCAGGTCGGGTTCGGCTGCCTGCCGATCCTCCTCTTCGCGCTCCTGCTGGAGCGGCCGGACTGGGCGCATGTCTCGGCGGCCTCCTGGGGAGCCCTGGCCTTCATGGCCATCCTGCCGCTCTCCATCTGCTACATGACCTGGTTCGGGGCGCTGCGGCGCCTTCCGGCAAGCATGGCGGCCATGGGAACCCTGGCGGCGCCGCTGATCAGCGTGCTGGTGGGCGCGGCGGCCCTTGGCGAGCCGCTGGGCTGGCGGCAGGCGGTGGCCCTTGTCCTGACGATGAGTGGCGTGGTGCTGGCGCTGCGGGGATAGCTGTCCTAATCCCGGCCGCATGACCGCCGAACCCCTCGATATCCCCTCCGAGCGCCCGTTGCTGCGCCTGCAGCCCGGGCGCGACCGCCGCGTGAAGGGGGGCCATCCCTGGGCCTTCTCCAACGAGATCGTCATGACGGCGGAGGCGCGCGCGCTGCCGCCGGGCACGCCGGTGCGGCTGGAGGGTGATGATGGGGTGCGTCACGGCACCTGGCTGTTCAACCCGCACAGCCTGATCGCCGCCCGCTTTCTCTCCCTGCATCCGGAGATCGCGCTCGACCTGCGCTTCTTCCGCAATCGCCTCGCCGAGTGCCTGGCGCTGCGGGACCGGCTGGTGGGGCAGCCCTTCTATCGCCTGGTCCATGCCGAGGCGGATGGCCTGCCCGGGCTGGTGATCGACCGCTACGGCGATGCCCTGGCGCTGCAGGCGAATACCGCTGCCATGGAGCGCGCCACGCCGCTGCTGGTGGAGGCACTGCGGGAACTCGTCTCGCCGCGCGTGGTCGTTGCCCGCAACGATGCCGGCGTGCGGCGCCTGGAAGGGCTGCCGGAGGAGAGCCGCCTACTGTACGGCGAGGATGCCACGACCCTGGTGCGCGAAGGTGGGCTGGAATTCTCCCTCGACCTGCTCTCCGGTCAGAAGACCGGCTGGTTCTTCGACCAGCGGGAGAACCGGGCGCGGGTTGCGGCGCTCGCCAAGGGCGCCACGGTGCTGGATGCCTTCTGCCATACCGGTGGCTTTGGCCTGCTGGCCGCTGCCGCCGGGGCGAAAAGCGTGACGCTGCTGGACCGCAGCGAGCCGGCCCTGGCCCTCGCGGCGGACACTGCCCGCCGCCACGGCTTTGCCGAAATCGTCTCAACAGTGCGTGGCGAGGCCTTGGAAACGCTGGAAAAAATGTTGGGGCAGGGGAAGCGCTTCGAGGTGGTGGTGGCCGACCCACCCGCCTTCGCGAAAACCCGCAAGGACCATCCGGCGGCCATGCGGGCCTATGCCAAGCTGGCGCGGATCACCGCCGGTCTGGTTGCTCCCGGCGGCTTCCTGTTCATCGCCTCCTGCTCGCACCATGTGCCGGTCGGCGACTTCACGGATGCCGTGGCACACGGCATCAGCCGCACGCGCCGGGCGGCGCGCCTCCTGGCCACGACGGGTGCAGGGCCCGATCACCCGGTCCATCCGCTGCTGCCGGAAAGTGCTTATCTCAAGGGCTTGCTGCTGCATCTTCCCGGGGCATAGCCGCCGCCCCGCCAATGGAAGGCGGGGCTTCGATCTTTTCGTTCTTGCCTACAAGCTTCGTGCAAGGTGCTGAATTTCAAGCATTCAGAGCGAAGCCACCAGGAAGAGCCGGCGGAAGGGCAGAAGGACGCGGCCGTCTGCCCGCGGCGGATAGGCGGCCCGCATGGCCTCGGCATAGTCGCGGATGAAGGCGGGCCGCTCTTCCTCCGTCAGCGCGTCCAGGTAGGGGCGCAGGCTTGTGCCCATGGCCCATTGCACCACCGGGTCAGGACCCTGCAACACATGCAGGTACTCCGTGTACCACATGTCCAGCGTGGTCACCCACGGGCGCAGCAGGTCGTAGTAATCGCCGGCCGAGAGGATCGGCGGGGCCGAGGTGATTCCTGCCAGGCGCTCGGCCCATGGGCCGCTGCTGGCGATCGCATCCTGCCGTGCGCGCAGTGGCTCGGCGTGCATGGCCGGCATCTGCACGGCCATGACCCCACCACGGGCCAGGAAGCCGAGCAGGCGGGTGAAGAGGCGCTCGTGCTCCCCCAGCCAGTGCAACGCGGCGTTGGAGAAGAGGACATCTACCGGCTCCTCCGGCGTCCATTGGGCGATATCCGCCTGCTGGACGGGAAAGCCCGCATCCGCCGCCTTGCGCAGCATGGCCGCCGAGCCGTCCACGCCGGTGATGGTCGCGCCTGGGAAGCGGGCGGCGAGGAGGGGCAGGGCGTTGCCTGCCCCGCAGCCGAGATCCACCACCCGCTGCGGCGCCGGATGGCCGATGCGGCCGATCAGGTCGAGAACGGGCCGCAGCCGCTCGTCGGCGAAGCGGAGATACTGCTCGGGGTTCCAGCTGGGCTGGCTTGTCATGGCCTGGAGGTCCGGTCGAAGTGGCGCTTGACCGTCAGCAGGCCATAGCCGACCGCCAGAAGGAAGATGCCGAGGCCGATATCCTGCGTCGTGATCAGCGGGGCGTTGCTGCGGGCGATGAACAGGCCGGCCAAGGCGACCACAGCCGCTAGAATCAGCCTCAGAATCTCTTTAGGAGCCACGCCTTAAGCCTTTGTATCTAAAATTTTTGCCCGGTCTTTCCAAGCAGGCAAGAGAGCGCCTTCAGGCTGCCGCCCAGCCGCCATCGATGGAGAGCGCCGCGCCGTTCACGCTGCCGCTGCCAGGGCCGCACAGGTATAGCGCCATCTGCGCGACCTCATCCACCTCCACCCAGCGCTTGCTCGGCTGCTTGGCCAGCAGGAAGTCCTTCAGCGCCACCTCCTCGCTGACGTTGTTCTTCTCGGCCAGGGCGGTCACCTGCTTCTCGGCCAGTGGGGTGCGGACAAAGCCAGGGCAGACGGCGTTGCAGGTCACGCCGGTCTGGGCGATCTCCAGCGCCACGGTGCGGGTCATGCCGATCACGCCATGCTTGGCGGTGACATAGGCGACCTTTTCCGGGGAGGCGACCAGGCCGTGAATCGAGGCGATGTTGACGATCCGGCCCCAAGACCGCGTCTTCATTCCGGGCAGCAAAGCTTTGATCGTATGGAAATTTGCTGAGAGGTTGATGGCGATGATGGCATTCCACTTGTCGTCCGGGAACTCTTCCACCGGGCTGGTGAACTGGATGCCGGCATTGTTCACCAGGATGTCCACCTGACCGAGCGCCCGCTCCGCCTCGGCGCACATGGCGCGGACCTGCGCGGGGTCGGAAAGGTCCGCGGCGGAGTGCGGGGGCTCGGCGCTGTTCCCGGCCTTCGCGACCTCGCGCTGGGCGGCTGCGATCTCCTCCGGCTTGCCGAAGCCGTTCAGCATGACGCGGGCGCCGGCGGCGGCCAGCAGCTTGGCGATGCCAAGGCCGATGCCGCTGGTCGAGCCGGTGATCAGGGCCGTGCGGCCCGTCAGGATCTGTTCCATGCAAAGTGCTCCTCGGGTGAGAGGGGGATCACGGAAGGCGGTTCAGCAGGCCGACGATGCTCCGCATTGCCGGCGAAATCAGCAGGGGCGTGTAGAAGTTACCGGCGGCGCGCTTCGCCGCCTCGGCGCGCGTGGGGTAGGGCAGCACCAGCTCGGCGAGGGCGGAGAGCGGCAGCTTGCGCTCGATCATCAGGCCGAAGAGGCCCGCCATCTCGCTGGCACCTTCGCCCAGTATGCTGGCGCCGAGCAGGCGGCCGAGGCTGCTGACGACCAGCTTCACCTGGCCCTCGGTCTCGCCCTCCGCCACCGCCCGGTCGTTCTCCGCGAAGGGCTGCCGCAGGACCTTGACCGAGTGGCCAGCCGCGCGCGCCTCGGCCTCGGTCATGCCGACCTGCGCGAGCTCGGGCGCGGTGTAGGTCACGCGCGGCAGCGCGGCGTAGTCGAGCCGCGCCGGGCGGTGGAGCAGCATCGAGCGGATCACCACCGAGGCATGCAGCGAGGCCGCATGGGTGAAGCGGCGCGGGCCGATGCCCTCGGGGTTCGCCACGTCGCCCGCAGCCCAGACCCGGCGGTTGGTGGTGCTGCGCAGGTTCTGCCCGGTGAGCACCCCCTCGGCCGAGGCGGCGATGTTGGCGGCGGCGAGGTCCAGCGGCGCCAGCCGCGGCGTGCGCCCGAGGGCGAAGAGCAGGTGCGAGCCGGCGATGCGCGCGCCGCCCTCGATCATCAGGGCGATGCCCTCCGGCGCACGCTCCACGCCGATGGCGCGCGTGTTCTCATGGATGACCACCCCGTCCCGCCGCAGCGCCTCGCGCAGCGGGACGCGCAGCTCGACGTCCTCCCTGCCCAGGATGTTCGGGCTGGCCTCGACGAGGCTGACCCGGCAGCCGAGCCGTGCATAAGCCTGCGCCAGTTCGGCCCCCTGGCTGCCCCCGCCCAGGATCAGCAGGTGGTCCGGCGCCTCCTCCAGGTCGAACAGCGTCTCGTGGGTGAGCCAGGGGCAGCTTACCAGCCCCCGCAGGTCGGGCACGACCGGCGCGCTGCCGGCGGCGATCACGGCGCGGCGGAAGCGATGGATACGGCCCGCGGCCTCGATCCGGTCGGGCGCCACGAAATGCGCGCTGGCGCGGACCACTTCCACGCCCATGCCAGCGAAGCGCTCGGCCGAATCGGCCGGCGCGATCCGGGCGATGGCCTCCCGCACATGGCGGCGGACGCCCTGCCAGTCCACCCGTACCCCTTCGGCATGGACGCCGAAGCGCGCGGCGTCGCGCACCGCCGCGGCACGCTTCGCGGCGGCGAGCAGCGCCTTGGAGGGCACGCAGCCCGTGTTGAGGCACTCCCCGCCCATCTTCTCGCGCTCGAACAGAACCACCTTGCGGCCGAGCGACGCGGCCATGGCAGCCACCGAGAGGCCGGCCGCGCCGGCACCGATGATCGCCACGTCATGGTCAGGCATGTACCTCAGATCCTTTATCTTGTGGCCGGCGGACCGGCCTGGAGAGCCCGGGCGTGCCGGCGCCACGCCGCCGCGCCGAGCGACAAGAGCGCCAGCCCGCCGAGCGGCAGCAGGATGCGCATGGATGTCAGCGCCGCAAGGTCGGGCGGCGTGCCTCTGGCGAGCGTCGAATCGAGGCCGGCGCCGATCCCGGCGGAGACCAGCGTGCCCGGGATGATGCCCAGCAGCGTCGCGCCGGCATAGGGCAGCAGGCGCATTCCCGCCAGCGCCCCCGCCAGGTTGACCAGCCAGTAGGGCAGCAGCGGCAGCAGGCGCAGGGCCAGGAGATAGAAGAAGCCGTCCCGCTCCAACTCCTCGCGCATGGCCAGGAGCCGGGGGCCGGCCCGGCGGGCGAGGCCCGGCGCGAGCGCGGCGCGCACCAGCAGGAACAGCAGGCAGGCGCCGATGGTAGCGGCCAGGATTGCCAGCGCACCGCCGATCCAAGGGCCGAACAGGAAGCCGCCCGCCAGCGTCAGGAGGCTGGCACCGGGCAGCGAGAACGCGACGACAGCCACGTAAAGCCCGAGATAGGCCAGCCCCGCGCGGAGGGGCATGGTCGCGACCGTTTCAGCCAGCGCCGCGCGATGGGTGGCCAGCGCCTGCCAAGAGAGCAGGTGGGGCAGGGTGAGGGCGCCAGCCAGGAGCAGCGCCAGAGCCAGCAGCGCCAGGGAAGGCCCTTGCCATCCGGTGCGCGCGGAAGGGGGCGGAGAGGAGAAGTGGCGCATGGCTGCGCCTGAGATGGGCCTCGCGCCGGCCAATGGAAGGTTGCGGTGAGCAACGGCGGTTGACGGGACGCGATGCGCCTCCCTATACGTCCCCACCTTCGCCGGCCATCCTGAGGGAGGCCGGCTTGTGCCGCATCGTTCCAGCCAGGAGCGGGGTGGCGCCGATCTCGATCAACGGAGTAGCGCGTCGTGAAGCGTACTTATCAGCCGTCCAAGCTCGTCCGGAAGCGCCGGCATGGTTTCCGCGCCCGCATGGAGACGGTGGGCGGCCGCAAGGTGCTGGCCAACCGCCGCAGCAAGGGCCGGAAGAAGCTCTCCGCCTGAGTCGCCACAGGCTGCTTCGGAGAAAGGCATCGCCGTGGCCTCGCCGCCCCGCCTCAAGCGGCGGCGCGAATTTCTTCGCGTTGCCGGCAAGGGCAGCCGCACCGCCCGACCGAGCCTCGTCCTGCAGGCCCTGCCGGGAACGGCGGGGCCGTTGCGCGTCGGCTTCACCGCGACGAAGAAGCTTGGCAACGCCGTGGTGCGGAACCGCGCGAAGCGGCGCTTGCGTGAAGCAGCCCGGCTGACCCTGGGGGGAAACGCCCCGGAGGGCTGGGACCTGGTCCTGATCGGGCGCGAAGGCACGGGCAGCCGAACCTTCCGCCTGTTGCTGGCCGATCTGCGCGGAGCCCTGCGCCAGGCCGGCGTGCTGCAGCCATGACCCGGCTGGCGGGCGGACGCTCCGTCAGCCCGGCCGCCTGGGTGCTGAAAGGCGCGGTCCGCACCTATCAGCTCACGTTGCGGGGGGTTATCGGCAGCCACTGCCGCTTCTATCCGCATTGCAGCGCCTATGCGATCGAAGCGCTGGAGACCCATGGCGCAGTGCGCGGCAGCTGGCTGACCGCCGGCCGCATCCTGCGCTGCAATCCCTGGCATCCCGGCGGCTATGACCCGGTGCCCGCGGCAGCCAGCGCGAAAGAAGAATCCTCGACGGAGCCCGAGCCGGCGCCGTCTCCTTGCCCGCCGCGGCGCGCGCGGGCCCACCAGAAGGCCTGACGGCACGGGATCCGATGGACCAGAAGCGACTCCTCGCTGCGATTGCACTCTCGATCGGCATCCTGCTGGCCTTCGACTTGTGGAAACGCGAGACCACCCCGCCGCCCGAGCCCCCGCCAGCCGCCGTGGCGCAGCAGTCTCCGACGCCTGCCGCTCCCATTGCGCCGGCCAGCCCGGGCTCGGCCGCCGCCGCCGCAACTGAGGCCAACCGCCCGCCGGCCCAGCGCCTGAAGATCGAGAGCCCGCGCCTTTCCGGCAGCCTGCTGCTGCGCGGCGCCCGGCTCGATGACCTGGTGCTGAAGGGCTATCACGAGACCACCTCGCCCAACTCGCCGCTGGTGCGCATGTTCGCCCCGCGCGAGGAGGTGCAGCCCTACTTCACCCAATGGGGATGGTCGGCCGCGGATGGCCGCACCCGCGTGCCGGATGCCGATAGCGACTGGACCGCCAGCGGTGGCCCGCTCGGCCCGGACAGCCCGGTGACGCTCTCCTGGGACAATGGCCAGGGCCAGACCTTCCAGATTCTGCTCAGCCTCGACCGCAACTACATGTTCCAGGCCGAGCAGCGGGTCATCAACAACGGCGGCGAGGCCGTGCAGGTGCTGCCCTGGGTGCGCGTGCGCCGTGAGGCGACGCCGCAGGTCGCGGGCTACTACATCCTGCATGAGGGCTTCGTCGGCGTGCTGAACGGCCGCCTGCACGAGCAGACCTACAAGGCCGCCAAGGGCGAGGCGGAAGGCGAGGGCAAGAAGGGCATCTCGCTGGAGCAGGACACCAACGGCGGCTGGGCCGGCTTCACCGACAAGTACTGGCTCTCCGCCATTGCGCCCGTGGATGCCGCCCAGCCGCTGCGCGCCAGCTGGCGCCACTCCAGCGAGGGCGGCCAGGACCGCTGGCAGGTGGACTTCGCCACGCCCGCCCCACAGGGCGTGGCGCCCGGCGCCACCAGCACCCTCGCCACCCGCGTCTTCGCCGGCGCCAAGGAGGTGCACCTGCTGGACGCCTACCAGTCGAACCTCGGGATCACCGACTTCGACAAGGCGATCGACTTCGGCTGGTTCTACTTCCTGACCAAGCCCTTCTTCTACGCGCTCGACTTCCTGTTCCGCCTGTTCGGCAACTTCGGGATCGCCATCCTGGTGGCCACGGTGGTGCTGAAGGCGCTCTTCTTCCCGCTGGCCAACAAGGCCTACAAGTCCATGGCGCGGATGAAGGCGCTGGCGCCGAAGATGCAGGAGATCCGCGAGCGCTATAAGGACGATCCGGCCAAGGCGCAGGCCGAGATGATGGCACTGTACCGGACGGAGAAGGTGAACCCGGCCTCGGGCTGCCTGCCCATGCTGATCCAGGTGCCGGTCTTCTTCGCCCTCTACAAGGTGCTGTTCGTCACCATCGAGATGCGGCACGCGCCCTTCTTCGGCTGGATCCATGACCTCTCGGCGCCGGACCCGACGAACCTCTTCACCCTGTTCGGCCTGATCCCCTGGGACCCGCCGCATCTGCTGCACATGCCGATCTGGGCGATCATCATGGGCTTCACCATGTTCTTCCAGCAGCGTCTCAACCCGACGCCGCCAGACCCGGTGCAGGCCAAGATCTTCACCTTCATGCCGCTGATCTTCACCTTCATGCTGGCGAGCTTCCCGGCCGGCCTGGTGATCTACTGGTCCTGGAACAACCTGCTGACCATCCTGCAGCAGTCCTACATCATGCGGCATGACCGGGCCGCGCGCCGCGAGGAGCGCGCCCTGAAGAAGGCCACCGCGAAGGCGAAGGGGTGACCGGCGGTCTGCTGGAGGCGCGCGACGAGGAGGAGCGCGCCGCCCTGATCGAGCAGGGGCGCCTGCTGTTCGCGCGCCCCTGCCAGTTCTACTTTGCCGCGCAGCGTCTCGATCAGCTGCCGGAGCCGCGCCTGCCGGAGATCGCCCTCTGCGGGCGCTCCAATGTCGGCAAGTCCTCGCTGGTGAACGCGCTGACCGGGCAGAACAGCCTGGCGCGCGTCTCCAACACCCCGGGCCGGACCAAGCAGCTCAACTTCTTCGATCTCGGTGGCCGCCTGGCACTGGTGGACATGCCGGGCTACGGCTACGCCCAGGCGGCGCGCAGCGTGAAGGAGGACTGGCAGGGGTTGATGTTCAACTTCCTCCGCGGCCGCCCGAACCTGCGCCGCGTGGTGCTGCTGCTGGACGCCCGCATCGAGACCAAGGCCAGCGACCGCGCGGCCATGGAGCTGCTGACCGAGGCCGCGGTGGCCTTCCAGATCGTGCTGACCAAGGCGGATGACACCAGGCCCACCCACCTGGAGCAGCGCCAGAAGGAAGCGGCGGCGCTGGTCAAGAAGTACACCGCCGCCCACCCGCTGGTGATCACCACCAGCAGCGAGACGGGCCAGGGCATCCCCGAATTGCGCGCCGAGCTGGCCGCGCTGGCCGAGCCCGCCACGCCGTAAGGCGGCCGCCCCTCATGCGGGGGCGGCCTGCTCCACTTCGCTGTGCTCCAGCTCCGGGTGGCTGATCCAGTGGGCGCCCATGGGCAGACGCAGCGCGGGATTCTTCGGCGGCATCAGGCTCTGGAACGGGAATCCGGCATCCTCGATGTTGACGAAGCGCATCTCCGGGTAAGCCCGTACGGCCCAGGTATAGACCGCCGTCGTGATGTTCTGGTCGATGCCCCAATGGCTGTTCTGGATCCGCGAGCACGCATTGATATGCCGCGCCGTGACGCGCCGCAGCACCTCCGCGAAGCGTCGTGCGGCGGGTGTCGGCGCGAAGACGAAGCTGCCCGCCGCGACCCCGACCCAAGGGCGGACATAGGGGTAGCGCAGGATGACCTGCCCGCCGTCATGGGCCGAAACCTGGTGGCGGATGGCGTCGAAGCTGCGGACGGCAACGTCGTAGTCCGTCCCGAGCGCCTCGAGGAAGGCTGCGGGCGGGACGCGCCACGCGAGGTCAATATCCGTGACGATGAAGGGGCCTTCCAGCACGTCCATTAGTCGGGGAAGCTGGATGAAGCGGGCGGACGCAAAATAGTAGGCCTTGTCCAGCGTCACCGGCTCGCTGGAGAGGGTGACGTCGAATTCCGGCAGGGTGGCGCGCAACTCCGCCAGTTCCTTCTCAATCTGCTCGCGCTCGCCGATGAGATGGAGATGGAGCCGCCCTTCCTGCGTATGGGCGGCCAGCCCCCGTGCATAGAACAGCAGGAAGGACCGGACATAGTTGACGTTCGCGGAGACCACCATGACCGGCTGCTGATCCCGCCGCGCCCTCGCCGCAGGATTCGAGGTACGGTGCAGGATCTCGAAGCGGAACGGAACGTCGGCGAGCGGCTCCTCCTCCTCAACGAAGGCGGCATCGATGCGGCCAACCTCACGATAGTCGAGATAGGAGGCATGGCCGTAGCCCGTAGGGAGCAGCCGGGTGGCCTCGGCGAAATGCTCCTTCGCGAGGTCCACCTGACCCGCGCCGAAGGCGGCCTGCGCGATATAGTTGGCCCTGGCGTGAGGATGAATCATCGAGCCCCGCCGCATCATCAGGCCGGACAGTTGCACCCGGCGTTCTGGCTCCTGCCAGTACCGGATGGTCTGCGGCGCACCGTTGAGCAAGGCGACCAGGACGCGGGAGAGGAGATTGCCCGCATTGTCCTCTGCGTCCTCGGCGGCCTGCCAAAGTGCGTCCAGCAGGCGGACACGCACCGCCTCCATCTCCGGCGCGGCCGATTTCCACAGCATCGGAATGCGGGTCAGCGTGAGCAACGTCTCCGTCGCCTCCCGCGGGCGCAGGGGCGCGGTCCGGTTCAGGATTTCATCCAGCACGGCGCCCGGTCCGGCAGCGCTTGCGCGCCCGAGGGCAACGCGAAGCCCCTCCTCCCCAAATCCCTCGTCCAGGCTGGTGTTCCAGCGCAGGGAGGCAAGATGAACGGCCCGCTCAAACCGGAAGCGATCCAGCGCCGGCATGGCCGCCGCGGGCACGGCAATTGGGATCTGCTCCGCCCCCTCCACGGCCTCAGCATTCGGCGTGCGCTCGAGGCGGTCGATCAGCAGGTCGAAGTAGAAGCTGGCCACCCCTGGGCTGGCGGAGCGGCTGCAGGAGCGGGCAAGGAAGGCGAGGGTGGGGGGAATCCCAGAGGCCTTGCGCATGAACTGCAGCAGGGCAAGCATCGCGCGCTCCTCCTGTGGGTGGCGCGCGGCGAGGTTGCGGAGGATGCGCTCCGCCCGGCTGCGGGCAGCGTTTACCTCGGCGGCTGAGCCGGTGCTGGCCAGGCGCGTGCGGATCTGGTCCCAAGCGTTGGCGATCGCGAGGATCTGCGTGTAGGCGAAGTCCTCAAGCGCGGCGTTGCATTCCGGCACCTGGGCAAGGGCCGCCAGTGCATCCAGGGGCGCGGCTTCTAGAAGGTGCAGCCGCGCCCGCGCCTCGACCCATTCCGCAAGGCGAAAGCCATTCACATGCGCAAGGCGCTCGACGGCCGCCCTTAGCTCCTTGGCTTCAGGGTGCGGCCGGTCCCGCCGCCAGTCGATCGAGATATTGCCCTGCTGCAGATCCGCCAGTTCCTTGAGAATTTCGGCGGCGGTGTTGCGCGGAGGTGTCGGCACGTGTTCGAGGCTCCATCCTGGAGGATGCCTGGATACCATGCCGGAAGGTTGCGGGCCTACCCTTGAGGCACAACCTTGGCGCACCGCCCTTAGGCCCCCTCTTGACCCCTGCGACCACGCCCCCTAGACGCGCCGACGCAGATCTGAAGCGGGAAGGGATGTCCATGACCCAGGACGCGCGCAACCAGATGGAGATCCTCGCGGCCGCGCTCCCTTTCCTGAAGCGCTACGATGAGCAGATCGTTGTGGTGAAGTATGGCGGTCACGCCATGGGGGAGGAGGAGAGTGCCCTGCGCTTCGGGCGGGACATCGCCCTGCTGGAGCAGATGGGCGTGAACCCGGTGGTCGTGCATGGCGGCGGGCCGCAGATCAACGCCATGCTGAAGCGGCTCAACGTGCAATCCACCTTCGTCAACGGCCTGCGCGTCACGGACGCCCAGATGGTGGACGTGGTGGAGATGGTGCTCTCCGGCACCGTCAATAAGCAGGTGGCGGACTGCATCACCCGCGCGGGCGCCATTGCCGTCGGCATTTCGGGCAAGGATGGCGGGCTGATCCGGGCCAGGAAGCTCACCCGCACCTACCGTGACCCGGACAGCAACATGGAGAAGGTGCTGGACCTCGGCTTCGTCGGCGAGCCGGAGCATGTGGACCCGCAGGTCGTGGAACTGCTGATCGCGGCCGACATCGTGCCGGTGATCGCCCCGGTGGGCGTGGACGCGACCGGGCAGACCTACAACATCAACGCGGACACCGCGGCTGGTGCCGTCGCCGGGGCGCTGAATGCCTCCCGTCTGCTGATGCTCACCGATGTTCCCGGCGTTTTGGACGCCGAGAAGAAGCTGATCCCCGAGATGACGGTGGCCGAGGCCCGTGCCGGCATCGCGGAGGGCTGGATCTCCGGCGGCATGATCCCGAAGATCGAGACCTGCATCTACGCCATCGAGCGTGGTGTGAAGGGCGCGGTCATCGTCGACGGGCGGGTGCCGCACGCCGTGCTGATCGAGCTGTTCACCAACGGCGGCGCCGGCACGCTGATCCGTCCCTGAGGGTAGGGCGGGGAAGGTGCGTTGACACCGCCCCGCACCCCACCGATACCGGCAGCACAGTTCTTCCTGCCGATCGGGACCTTAGCCATGGATCTTGCCGCCACCATTGAAGGCCTCTGGGGCCGCCGCGCCGAACTCTCGCCCGCCACCAAGGGCGCCGAGCGCGAGGCCATCGAAGCGGCGCTGGAGCTGCTCGATTCCGGCAAGGCGCGCGTTGCGGAACCGGACGAGAAGGGCGGCTGGAAGGTCAATCAGTGGCTCAAGCAGGCGGTGCTGCTCTCCTTCCGCCTGGAGGACAGCGTGCCAATGGGCGTCGGCGTCACCGCCTATGACAAGGTGCCGCTGAAGTTTCAGGGCTGGGGCGACAACCAGTTCCGTGCCGCCGGCTTCCGCGCCGTGCCGGGCGCGGTGGTGCGCCGCTCGGCCTTCATCGGCAAGGGCGTGGTGCTGATGCCCTCCTTCGTCAATCTCGGCGCCTATGTTGACGAGAACACCATGGTGGACACCTGGGCCACCATCGGCTCCTGCGCGCAGATCGGCAAGAACTGCCACATCTCCGGGGGTGCCGGCATCGGCGGCGTGCTGGAGCCGCTACAGGCCAATCCGGTGGTGATCGGCGACAACTGCTTCATCGGGGCCCGCTCCGAGGTCGCCGAGGGCGTGATCGTCGGCGAGGGCAGCGTGCTTTCCATGGGCGTCTTCCTCGGCGCCTCCACCAAGATCATCGACCGCAGCACGGGCGAGATCTTCATGGGCAAGGTGCCGCCCTATTCGGTGGTGGTGCCGGGCAGCTTGCCGGGCAAGCCACTGCCGGACGGCACGCCGGGGCCGAGCCTCTACTGCGCCGTCATCGTCAAGCGCGTGGATGCCCGCACGCGCGAGAAGACCTCAATCAACGAACTGCTGCGCGACTGACGTCCATGGACCCTTTGCCCCTCCTGCGGGATCTGATCCGCTGCCCCAGCGTCACCCCGGCCGAGGCCGGTGCCCTGGGCGTGCTGGAGGCGGCATTGGTGCCGCTCGGCTTCACCTGCACGCGGCTGCGCTTCGGCCCAGCGGGCGAGGAGGTGGAGAACCTCTTCGCCCGCCGCGGCAGCCGGGGTCCGCATCTCTGCTTCGCCGGGCACACCGACGTGGTGCCGCCCGGCGACCTGTCCGGTTGGACGGTGGACCCCTTCGGTGCCGAGCTGCGGAACGGGCTGGTCTATGGCCGTGGCGCCACCGACATGAAGGGGGGCATCGCCGCCTGGATCGCCGCCATCGCCAGCCTGCCGCGCGACCTGCCCGGCACCCTGTCGTTGTTGATCACCGGCGACGAGGAGGGGCCGGCGGTCAACGGCACCGTGAAGGTGCTGGAGTGGATGGCGCAGAGCGGCCATCGGCCGGACATGTGCCTGGTCGGTGAGCCGACCAGCAAGGCGGTGCTGGGCGACACGATCAAGATCGGCCGGCGCGGCAGCCTGAATGCCGAGATCACCTTGCACGGCATCCAGGGCCATAGCGCCTATCCGCAACGGGCGGACAACCCGGTGCACCGGCTGGTACGGGTGCTGCACCGGCTCACCGCCGAGCCGCTGGACGAGGGCAGCCCCTGGTTCGAGCCCTCGACCCTGCAGGTGACGAGCTTCGACGTCGGCAATCCGGCGACCAACGTCATTCCCGGCGTGGCACGTGCCAAGCTGAACATCCGGTTCAATGACCTGCATTCCAGCCGGTCCCTGACAGCTCATCTGCGCTCGGCGCTGGAGGCCGAGGGAGCACGCTACGATCTGGCGGTCTCCTGCTCCGGCGCGTCCTTCCTCACCGAGCCGGGACCCTTCGTGGAGGCCCTGGTGAGCGCCACGCGCGCGGCCACCGGCACCGAGCCTGCCCTCGACACCGGCGGCGGCACCTCCGATGCCCGCTTCGTGGCGCAGTATTGCCCGGTCGCGGAGCTGGGAGCGGTCGGCGCCACCATGCACAAGACGGATGAATCCACCCCTGTCGCCGAACTGCGGGCGCTGAGCGCGCTATATGCGCAGGTGATCCAGACCCTGCTGGCACGGGAGGCACGCGCCTGATCACCGTCCAGACACTCGCGGAGCTGCTGGCCGGCTTCCGGGGCACTTTGTTGCTGGCCCGCGGCCGTGCCGAAGGAGCGGCCCTGCTGCCGGCTTCTCTGGAAGGGGCGGGCCGCTCCTTCTGGGTGGCGGTGCTGTGCCTGCCGCTCTTCCTGGTGCTGGACCCCTCTCTCGCCGCCAGCTCGCGCACCGCGACGGCCGGGCTGATAGGCTATGTCGTGGGTTGGCCCGCCTATGCGCTGGCGGCCTTGGCGGTCTGCCGCTCCATGGGGCGCGAGGCGCTCTGGCCACGGCTGGTGTCCGCCTGGAACTGGAGCAATCTCCTTCAATACCTGATCATGCTGGTCATCACCCTGTTCTCCGCCGCGCCGCTGCCGGCTTGGCTGCAGGAGGTGATCACCGTCACGGGAATTGGCTACGCGCTCTGGTTGCAATGGTTCGCGGCGAGGAGCACCCTTCAGGTGGGCGGTGTGACGGCGGTTGGCTTCATTGTGCTGGACTTGGTGGTCAGCATCCTGGTCTCCGGGGTCGTGGCAGACCTTTCGCAAAGCTAGGCTTTCTGGACGGCCGAGCGCTTGAACCGGCGGCCTCTCTGCCAAATCCATGCCGGAACCTGCTGCCGCTTCGTGGAAGAGATGCGCCGCAACCTTCTGCGCCGCACCCCTCATGTTGGAATTCTGCCGGGCGCCATTGGGCAAGCTTCAGCCTTTCTCTTCCGGATTAGTGCCGTCCTTCCCACAGGCTCAATCCTGGCTTCCTCTGATACTCAATGTATTAATCATTATGCTATTAGACGGTGGCGCCGGACGCGCTAAGTTGGTTACTCGTTCATTGTGCGCCGCGATACATGATCCGGCTGGTGTGATGGGCGTAACGGATGGGACATGCGAAATGCTGCTGCGGAAGGAGCCTTCCGACCGTCTGCAGGGAAGGGAAGCAGTCCTGCCGAGCCTCAGTGGGCAGGGCCGTGGAGGCCTCGTGGGAACGGATGCCGGGCTTTCGCCCGGCCGGCCCGCGATTGAGCATCCTTCAGCCTGAAGAGAGGCCGGGGGCATGAGCGCACGAATCCTCGTCGTTGACGACATCGCCGCAAATCTGCGGCTCCTCGAAGCACGGCTAAACGCCGAGTACTATGATGTGGCCCTTGCCTCCTCCGGGCCCGAGGCACTGCGGTGCGCCGAGGAATGGCTGCCTGACATCATCCTGCTGGACGTCATGATGCCGGGCATGGACGGCTACGAGGTCTGCCGGTGCCTCAAGGCCAACCCCGAAACGGCCCATATCCCCATCGTGATGGTGACCGCCCTGGTCGATCCTGCCGAGCGGGTGCGTGGCCTGGAGGCGGGGGCGGACGACTTCCTGTCCAAGCCAGTCGATCATCTCACCCTGTTCGCCCGGCTGCGCGCGCTACAGCGCATGAAGCAGGTGCTCGACGCCTTCCGGCTACGGGCGGAGACAGCTCAAGACCTGGGCGTCATTCCACAAACCCCGCCCTCCGAGGGACTGGTGGGGGCCACGGTCCTGCTCGCAACCGAGGACGTCAATGAGGCCGAATTGCTCAGTTGCGTGCTCTCCGCGGAGGGCGTGGCGCTGCGCGTGACCTCCAGCGGCGTGGAAGCCTGGCAGGAACTCAGTCAGCGCCCTTACGACGTGGCACTGCTGAGCCTGTCGCTGGAGGGCGGCGACGGGCTGCGCCTCACCTCCCGGCTGCGCGCGCAGGCTGCGACCCGCGACCTGCCGCTGCTCCTGATCGCGGAGGCCGACCAGCACGCGCAGGTGCTACGGGGCTTCGATCTGGGTGCCAGCGATCATGTCCTCCGTCCTATCGATCCTAACGAGCTACGGGCTCGCCTGCGCAACCAGGTCCGGCGGAAGCGCTACCAGGAGCGCCTGCGATCGGATCTGGATCGCTCGCTGGAGATGGCGGTTACCGACAGCCTGACCGGGTTGCGCAACCGCCGCTACGTAACGCGCCATCTGGAAGGCCTGCTGCGCACGGGGCAGGCTGCGCTGCTGCTGCTGGACGTGGACCGGTTCAAGGCGGTGAACGACACGCACGGCCATGCGGTTGGTGATCTGGTGCTGAAGGAGGTGGCGTGCCGCCTGAAAGAGCATCTGCGCAGCGTGGACGTGGCCGCGCGGTTCGGCGGCGAGGAGTTCGTCGTCGCCATGGGCGGCACCACCGAGGCGGAGGCGTTGCAGGTGGCGGAGCGGCTGCGGGCCACCGTGGCCGAGCAGCCGGTGCCGACGGGGCAGGGCCATCCGTTGCACATCACCACCAGCATCGGAGTTGCCCTGGCGCAGAGCGGCGAGAGCCTGCCCACGCTGCTGCGTGCCGCTGACGCCGCGCTCTATCGCGCCAAGGCCAATGGTCGCAACCGCGTGGAGATCGCCGGCAGGGAGGACTGGGGGTGCCGCCCCGCCGACGTGGCCTAGGAGGAGGATCACCCGGACAGCGCGAGTGAGCAGGGGCGCACGGAACTCGTGCGAAGCGCCGGCGCAAAAACGAAAGGGCCGCACCCCGAAAAAGGGTGCGGCCCTTGCTGCATCCTGGGACAGATGTCCGCTTACTTGATCTTGGATTCGCGGAAAGCGACGTGCTTCCGGGCAACCGGATCATACTTGCGCATCTCCAGCTTGCCGGTGGTGTTGCGCGTGTTCTTTTTGGTCACATAGAAGTAACCGGTGTCAGCCGTGCTGACGAGCTTGATCAGAATGGTGTTCGACTTGGCCATGACGTTGTTCCGTGTGCACCAGCTGGCACCTTAAGCCGGGCAGCACGAAGCCGCGCACCCGGGTGCGACGCGAGAGGCGCAACCTAGTCCACCCGGCGCTCCAGTCAAGTCCAACCTGCGGCAAAGCCTCGGCTTTCAGGGTGCCAGGGCAGCCGCATAGGCGGTCGGATTGTCGATCAGGAACTGCGCGGCCTCCTGATCGAGCGGTCGGCCCTCGGCGGGTGGGCAGGCGGAGCGCAGCGCGGCCACCTCGCTGGCCGGAACCGGCGCGCGTGTCTGGCGAAGGCGGGCCAGGACCGGCGCCATGGGCGCGGCGCCCTGGCCGAGCTGCTGCAGCTCCTTGCGCGTGACGTCCAGCCCCAGGCTGGTGCAGACCTCCGGGATCACTCCCAGCCCCTGCACCGGCCAGCCCAGCGGGGCCAGCACCCGGGACCAGGAGATCAGCACTTCCGCACCGTTCGGCAGCGGTATGACAATCTGGATGAGCCCCTTGCCCAGGGTGGAACTGCCGACGATCACGGCACGCCCTTGGTCCGACAGGGCCGCCGCGGCGATTTCGGCAGCTGAGGCGGTACGGCCATCCACCAGCACCACCACCGGGCGCCCCTGCGCGAGGTCGCTGCCCTGGGCGCGCCAGATCCGCTGCGCATCGGGGTGGCGCCCGGCGCTCTGCGCCACCACGCCCTGGGTGAGGAAGGCATCGGCGACGCTCATGGCCTGCATCAGCAGGCCGCCGCGGTTGCCGCGCAGGTCCAGCACCACCCCGCGGGAGGGCGGGCTAAGGGCCAGGCTTGCGTTCAGCGCGTCGGCAAGCTCGCTCGTCGTCGTGGCGGAGAACAGGCTCAGCCGCACCCAGAGGATGTCGTTCTGGATCTCGGCGCGCAGACCTTGCAGTGTTTGGCTCAGGCGGCGCAGCGTGACGGAGAAACGCTGCCGGCCTCGCTGCACCTGTAGCTGCACGTCGCTGTCCGGCGGGCCTTCCAGCAGCTCCGCCGCCTCGACCAGGCGCCGCGCGGAGACGGGAATGCCGTCGATGGCCAGCAGGACGTCGCCCTCCCGAAGACCTGCCCGGCTCGCCACGCTTTCCTGCACCAGCGCCACCACGACCACGCGGTCACGCGGGCCAGCGGCGATGCGCAATCCCAGCCCCGTCTGCCCGACACGCCGCTGGCGGGCCTGCCAGGCCTCATCGGCGGTGATGTAGCGGCTATAGGGGTCGAGATGGTTGAACACCTCGTCGAAGCCGGCCTGCAGCACGCGCTCGACACCAGCGGCCCGCAGGAGGGCCGAGGCCGCCCAGGCGCTGGCGTAGAACTGCGACAGCGTTTCCGCCAGCGCCTCGGCGGCGGGAGGCGGGCGAACCCCCCGGCGGACCGCCAGCGTGGCCTGCGCGGCGCCAGGCACCGGCTGCGCGCCGAGCTGGCGGGCGCCGAGGCTCAGGGAGAGCAGACCTTCCTCGACCCGGGCGGAAAGCTGCGGATCCACCGCGCCGAGGCCACGGAGCGACCACAACGCCAAGTCGGCGGGCGCCGCCTCTTCGAGATGCCGCTCAAGGATGGCGGTGAAGGCTTCCTGCAGGACGGCCCGTACCTGGGCGCGGGAAAAGGCGCTCTCCAGCTGGGCGAAGGCCATGGAGGGCAGTGAAAGCGCGAGGACCACGGTCGCGAGCATCAAGCGCGCCAGCGCCAGGGCGTGAGGAGGAGAAGGAATCCGCCTCAGCGTGACGAGCCTCGCGGGCTCCGGGAGAGGGAGGCGGCGGGCGCGCGGCGGGCGCGGGCGCGGCGGGCGCCGGCGGCGGGCGGGCTTCCCTGCAAAAGGTGGAACAGCATGCCGCCCGTCAGGGGCATGACTTCGGCCAGCCGCACCTCCACCGCCTGGCCCAGCACAAAGGACAGGCGCGTGTATCGGCCGGAAAGCCGGTGGGCGACTTCCTCGTGAGTCCATTGGTCGTCCGGCAGGGAGGCCAGCGGCACGAGTCCGCTCGCACCATTCGATACAACCGTGACGAACATACCGAAGCGTGTCACGCCCGAAATACGCGCGTCGAACATGCTGCCGACGCGGGACGCCATGTGGTTCGCGAGATAACGTTCCACGGCCTCGCGTTCGGCGGCGGCGGCACGCCGCTCGGTGCGGGTGATGTGCTCGGCGGTATCGGGCAGGCGCTCTGCCTCCTCCTCCCCGAGAGCGTCCGCGGTGCCGAGCCCGAGGCCCCGGATCAGCGCCCTGTGGACGACGAGGTCGGCATATCGGCGGATCGGGCTGGTGAAATGGGCGTAGCGTGGCAGCGCAAGGCCGAAATGCCCGATGTTCTCCGGGCTGTAGGCAGCCTGCGACTGCGCGCGCAGCACCATCTCGTGCACCAGCCGTTCCTCGGTACGGCCATGCACGCGCTCCAGCACCTGCGCGAAGTGGCGGGGATGCAGCTCGCCGGCGGCCGGCAGGTCCAGATCCATCGAGTCGAGGAATTGGCGCAGCGCCTCCAGCTTCTCGTCCGAGGGGCGGTCGTGCACGCGGTAGAGCAGGGGCTGCCGGCGCCGCTCCAGCTCCTCGGCCGCGCAGACATTGGCGGCCACCATGAACTCCTCGATCAGCCGGTGGGCGTCGAGCTTCAGGCGGGGCACGACGTCCAGCACCTGGCCCTGCTCATCCAGCAGCACGCGCCGCTCGGGCAGGTCGAGGTCCAGCGTGCCGCGCCGCTCGCGGGCGGCGAGCAGGCAGCGGAAGGCACCGAAGAGGTTCGCCACCTGTTGGGGCGGCACGGGGGAGCCCGCCGTGCCCTCCCAGGCGGCCTGGGCCTGCTCGTAGGTCAGCCGCGCGGCGGAGCGCATCAGTCCCCGGCCAAAGCGGTGTCCGGTCTTCTGCCCCTGGCCGTCGAAGCGCATCTCGACGAAGAGGCAGCCGCGATTCTCACCTGGCCGCAGGCTGCACAGCCCGTTGGAGAGGGCCTCGGGCAGCATCGGCACCACGCGGTCGGGGAAGTAGACGCTGTTGCCGCGCTGGCCGGCCACACGGTCCAGCGCGCTTCCGGGTTGCACGTAGTGCGCGACATCGGCGATGGCGACCAGCAGCCGCCAGCCCTCGCCGAGTGGCTCGGCCCAGACGGCGTCGTCGAAGTCCCGCGCATCCTCGCCGTCGATGGTGACGAGGGGAATCTCGCGCAGGTCCTCCCGGCCCTGGAGCGCGACAGGCTGCGCGGCCTCGGCCTCCCGCACCGCCTCGGCGGGGAAGTGGTCGGGGATGCCGTGGACGTGGATGCAGAGGACCGAGACCGCGCGAGGGGCGTCCATCCGCCCCAGCCGCTCGACAATGCGGGCCGGGCGGAGGCCCGACGCGCGGCCGGGCAGCGGCTCGGCCAGAACCAGCTCGCCCTCCTCGGCGCCGCCATCCTCGCCCGCAGGGATGACCCAGTCGGCCTTCTCCCGCTTGCTGGTTGGGAGCAGGCGGCCGTCCTGATAGACGCCGAGCACGCGCGCGGGACCGCCGCTGCCCAGGCGCTTGAAGGTGCGGCCCTCGTACTTACCCGGCGCGATGGGGCGAAGCCGGGCCAGCACGCGCTCGCCATAGGCCAGAGCGGGCTGCCCTGGCCGCTCGGGCCGCATATAGACCAGCGGCGGACGCCCCGGGCCTTCCCAGCCGACCGGGCGGGCGAGGGGGTCGCCATCCGGGTCGGTACCGGAGACCTCGACCACCGCCATTTCCGGCAGCTTGCCGCTTTCCCGCACCTGCCGTCCACCGGCGCGCTGGAGGACGCCCTCCCGCTCCAGCTCCTTCAGCAGGGCACGGAGGGCAGGGCGCTGATCGGCAGTCAGGCCGAAATGGCGGGAGATCTCGCTCTTGCCGACCCGCCCGGGCGCCTCCCGCAGGAAGCGGCGCAGCGCCTCGCGGCTGGGCATGGCGGCAGGGGCCGGCGAGACATCCTCTGGCCCCCTCGCGCCCGGATCGTCAGGGCGCTCCGCCATGCGTCAGGCCTTGACCTTGGCCGCGCTGCGGGCCGGCTTCTTCGCCGTGCCGGCTTTGCTTGCCGCCTTGGCCGTGGGGGTCTTGCGCGCCGCCGGCTTCTTGGCGGCGGCCTTCTTTGCCGGCTTGGCTTCGCCGTCGGTGGCTTCCGCGGCGGCGGCCTTGCGTGGCGCGGCTTTCTTCGCGCCCTTCTTGGCGCCAAGCGGCGGCAGCTTCTTGCCCTTCTCGGCCAGGAGGGCCACCGCCTGATCGAGGGTGATGTCCTCCATCTGCACGCTGCGTGGCAGGCTGGCGACCATGCCGGCATGCTGTGCATAGGGCCCGAAGCGGCCGCGCTTGATCTCCACCGGCTCGCCATCCTTCGGATGGGGACCCAGCGGGCGCACCTTGGCCTTGGCATCCGCCAGCAGCGCCACGGCGCGATTGATGCCGATGGAAAGCACGTCATCGTCGCGGTCGAGCGACTTGTAGATGCTGCCCATCTTCACATAGGGCCCGAAGCGGCCGATCGCGGCGCTGATCTCCTCGCCGGTCTCCGGATGCACGCCGACAATGCGGGGCAGGGCGAGCAGCGCCAGCGCCCGCTCCAGCGTCAGGGAATCCGGGTCCATGCCGCGCGCCAGGCTGGCGCGCTTGGGCTTGATCGCCTTGCCCTTGGCGTCGGTCTCGCCCTCGCCGAGCTGGACGTAGAGCCCGTAGGGGCCGCGCCGCAGGGTGATCGGGGCTCCGGTCACGGGGTCGGTGCCGAGTTCCTTGATGCCGCCGGCCAGCGCCGCGTCCGGCTCGCCCTCGCCGGCCACGGAAAGGGGGCGGGTGTGGCGGCATTCCGGGTAGTTGGAGCAGCCGATGAAGGCGCCGTTGCGGCCGAGGCGCAGGCCGAGCCGCCCGGTGCCGCAGGCCGGGCAGGCGCGCGGATCGCCGCCATCGGCGGGCTGCGGGAAGAAGTGCGGGCCAAGCTCCTCATCCAGCGCGTCGATGACCTCGCTGATGGTGAGGTCCTTGGTGGCCGCGACGGCGGCGTTGAAGTCCTGCCAGAAGGCGCGCATCACCTCGCGCCACTCGGCGCGGCCGCCGGAGATGTCGTCGAGCTGCTCCTCCAGCGCGGCGGTGAAGTTGGTGTCCACGTAGCGCTCGAAGAAGTTCACCAGGAAGGCGGTGACCAGCCGGCCGCGGTCCTCCGGCATGAAGCGGCGCTTCTCCAGCTTCACGTAGTCGCGGTCCTGCAAGGTCTGCAGGATGGAGGCGTAGGTGGAGGGTCGGCCGATGCCGAGCTCCTCCATCTTCTTCACCAGGCTCGCCTCGGAATAGCGCGGCGGCGGCTGGGTGAAGTGCTGGTCGGCCTGGGCCGCGGTCAGCTTCGTCGGGTCCTTCTCGCGCATCGGCGGCAGGATGCGGCTGTCCTCGTCCTCGGCGCCGGCGGCGTCGTCCACATCCTCGCGGTAGAGCTTCAGGAAGCCGTCGAAGGCCACCACGCTGCCGGTGGCGCGCAGGCGCAGCTTGCCGCCGGCGTCGGCGAGGTCCACCGCCGTCTGGTCCAGCTCGGCGGAGGCCATCTGGCTGGCAACGGCGCGCTTCCAGACCAGCTCGTAGAGGCGGCGCTGCTCGGGATTGAGGAAGCGGGCCACCTGCTCCGGCGTGCGCGTCACCTCGGTGGGGCGGATCGCCTCGTGCGCCTCCTGGGCATTCTTGGCCTTGGAGGAATACTCGCGCGGCGCGGCGGGGATGTAGTCGGGGCCGAAGGCATCCTTCACATGGTCGCGGATGGCGAACATCGCCTCCCGCGCCATCTGCACGCCGTCGGTCCGCATATAGGTGATGAGGCCGACCGTCTCGCCCTGGATGTCCACGCCCTCGTAGAGCTGCTGGGCCAGGCGCATGGTCTGCTGCGCGCCGAAACCGAGCTTGCGCGAGCTTTCCTGCTGCAGCGTCGAGGTGGTGAAGGGCGCGGGCGGGTTCCGCCGGACGCGTTTCTTCTCGATGCTGGCGACGGTGAAGGCACCCGCCTCGACGGCGGCCTTGGCGCGCATGGCGCTGGCCTCGTCAGGCAGGTCGAACTGCTCCAGCCGCTTGCCGTCCAGATGCGTCAGGCGAGCCGTGAAGGGTGCGCCGAGCGCGGTGAGGAAGCGACCCTCGACCGTCCAGTATTCGCGCGCCTTGAAGGCCTCGATCTCGGCTTCCCGCTCGCAGATCAGCCGCAGCGCGACCGACTGCACGCGCCCGGCCGAGCGGCTGCCGGGCAGCTTGCGCCAGAGCACGGGGGAGAGGGTGAAGCCGACGAGATAGTCCAGCGCGCGGCGGGCCAGATAGGCCTCAATCAGCGGCGTATCGAGTTCGCGCGGGTGCTCCAGCGCGTATTGCACGGCGCGCTTGGTGATCTCGTTGAAGGTGATGCGGTGGACCTGCACGCCCTTCAGCGCGCCCTTCTCCCGCAGCATCTGCTGGACGTGCCAGGAGATCGCCTCGCCCTCCCGGTCCGGGTCGGTGGCGAGGTAGAGGTTGCGCGCACCCTTCACCGCCTTGGCGATGGCGGCCACCTGCTTCTCGCCCCGGTCCTCGGCGGACCAGTCCATGGCGAAATCCTCTTCGGGCCGCACGCTGCCGTCCTTGGCGGGCAGGTCGCGCACATGGCCGAAGCTGGCGAGAACGGTGAAGTCCTTGCCGAGATATTTGTTGATGGTCTTCGCCTTGGCCGGCGATTCGACGACGACGACGTCGGTCATGGCGGGTGTCGTGCGCTCTCTCATGGCCGCTCAGCGGTGGTGCCGCTTCGGCGGTGACTATCGTAATCCACTGCGGACTACGCGGTTGCCCGGCAGGGTTTCTATGCGCCCATCCAGCTCGAGTTCCAGCAGGGCGGCCTGTACCGCAGCGGACGAGAGGTGGCAGGCCCGTACCAACTCGTCAACTGCGACTGGAGAAGATCCTATCAGATCAAGGAGTTCGGCAGCCGCTGCCGGAAGCTCGCCCGGAGGGGGTACAGCAACGGATACCGGCGCGGGCGCGGTGCGGCGGAACAGCGGCGCCTGGCGCGGCGCATCGGGAAGATGCTCCAGCACGTCGGCGGCACGCTCCGTCAGATGCGCGCCCTGGCGCAGCAGGTCGTTGGAGCCGGCGCAACGCGGGTCCAGCGGGCTGCCGGGAACGGCAAAGACCTCGCGCCCGGCCTCCAGCGCCAGATTCGCCGTCATCAGCGTGCCGGAGCGGAGCGCGGCCTCGACCACGACGACGCCCAGGCTCAGCCCGGCGATGATGCGGTTGCGCCGGGGGAAATGGCGGGCAATCGGCGCGGTGCCGAGCGGTGCTTCCGCCACCACGGCGCCCCGCTCGGCGATGATGGACTGCAGCTCCGTGTGCTCGGGCGGATAGGCGCGGTCCAGCCCGCCGGGAATGACGGCAACCGTCGGTCCGACACGCAACGCGCCGAGATGGGCGGCACCGTCGATGCCGCGCGCGAGGCCGGACGTGACCACGAGACCCGCGGCCACAAGCGATTCGGCCAGCTCGCCCGCCAGGCGGCGGCCAAGGGTGGAGGCGTTGCGCGCGCCGACCACGGCCACCTGCCGCGCCCTCAGCAAGGCGGGATCGCCGATGACGGCGATGGCGATCGGCGGGTCTTCCAGGAGCGCCAGCAGGGGCGGGTAGTCCGGCTCGCCCCAGAAGAGGAAGCGGCCGCCCATGCCTTCCACCTCCTCCATCTCACGCGCGATGGCAGCGGCGGAGGGTGGCCGGAAGGGCACGGCGCGGCGGGCGGAAAGCGCGGGCAGGGCTTCCAGCGCCGCCTCGGCGGTGCGGCAGCGCTCCAACAGGCGGCGGAAGGTCACCGGGCCGATGCCGTCCGTCCGCGCGAGCCGCAGCCGCGCCAGCGCCTCCGACGGCGTCACGTCTTGCGGCCGATCCGCGGCTCGGTGCCGGCCATTAGGCGGCGGATATTGTCCCGGTGCCGCCAGGTGATCAGCAGGGCGAGCACGAGGGCAAAGCCGGCGAGGGTCGTGTCGCCCGCGATGAGAGCGATCACCGGGGCCGCGCAGCAGGCGGTCAGGGCAGAGGCGGAGGAGATGCGGGTGATCTTCGCCATGGCCAGCCAGATCAGGGCACAGATCAGCCCCAGCCACCAGGCGGCGGCGAGCAGCACGCCCGCGCCGGTCGCCACACCCTTGCCGCCCTTGAAGCCGAGCCAGACCGGGAAGACATGCCCGACCATGGCGCCGACGCCGGCCACGAAGCCGGCTTCCCGGCCCCAGAGCGACGTGAAGACCAGCACCGGCACGACGCCTTTCAGCACGTCCAGCAGCAGGGTGGCGGCGGCCACCTTCTTGTTGCCGGTGCGCAGCACGTTGGTCGCGCCGATATTGCCGCTGCCAACCTTGCGGATGTCGCCCAGGCCGGCGGCGCGGGTCAGCAGCAGGCCATAGGGCACCGAGCCGGACAGGTAGCCGAGCAGCGCGGCCAGGACGACCGGCGTCATCCGAAGACCCGCCGCCCCGCCTTCCAGGTGCCGAGCACCCGGCCTTCGAGGGCGCGGCCGTCGAAGGGGGAGTTCTGCGCCTTGCCCGGCAGCTTGCCGGCTTCCACCTTCCAGGCGCGCTCGGGGTCGAAGAGCAGCAGGTCGGCGGGGGCGCCGCGCGCGAGGCGGCCTGTCTCCAGGCCGAGCAGCCTGGCCGGGCGGCAGGTCAGCAGCGCCAGCGCGTCGGTGAGGGAGAGATCCCCGCCATGCACCCGCGCCAGGGTGATGCCGAGCAGCGTGGCCAGGCCCGTGCCGCCGGCCGAGGCCTGGGCGAAGGGCAGGCGCTTGTCATCCGGGTCCGCCGGCTGGTGGTCGGAGGCGATGGCGTCGATGGTGCCATCGGCCAGGGCGGCGACCACCGCCAGCCGGTCCGCCTCCCGCCGCAGCGGCGGGGAAAGCTTGGCGTAGGTGCGGAAGTCGCCGATCGCCGTCTCGTTCAGGTCGAAATAGGGGGGCGCGGTGTCGCAGGTGACGGCCAGCCCCTCGGCCTTGGCGGCGCGAATCAGGTCCAGCGCGGCGGCGGTGGAGACATGGGCGAAATGGACATGGCCGCGCGTCAGGCGGGCGAGGGCGATGTCGCGTGCCACCATCATCGCCTCGGCGGCGGGCGGGATGCCGGGCAGGCCGAGGCGGGTGGCCAGCTCGCCCTCGGTGGCGACGCCGCCACGGGCGAGGGAGGGCTCCTCCGGGTGCTGCACCACGAAGGTGCCGAAGGCGCGGGCATAGGAGAGCGCCAGCCGCATGGTGCGGGCCTCGGCGATGGCACGGCTGCCGTCGCTGAAGGCCACGGCGCCGGCCTCGCGCAGCAGGCCGAACTCGGAGATCTCCTTGCCGGCGCAGCCTTTGGTGGCGGCGCCATAGGGCAGGATGCTGAGGCTGCCGGTGGCCTCGCCGCGCCGCAGGACGAACTGCAGCAGGGCGGCGTCATCCAGCGCCGGCTGGGTGTCGGGCAGGGCGCAGAGGGTGGTGATGCCGCCCGCCGCCGCCGCCTCGGCCGCGCTCTCGATGGTCTCGCGGTACTCGGCGCCGGGCTCGCCCAGGGCGGCCCGCAGGTCGATCAGGCCGGGGGCAAGGACGGCGCCGCCGCACTCCACCACCTCGGCGCCCTCGGGAATGCCGAGCGCGCCGCCATGGTCCGCGATGACGCCGCGGCTGACCAGGAGGCTGCCCGGCGCGTCCAGACCCGCCTCGGGGTCGATCAGGCGGGCGTTGACGAAGACAGTGTCGCGCATGGGGGTCATCACAGCCGGGCGTTCCGCCGCATGTTCCGGGAGAGGGTGTCGAGCACGGCCATGCGGACGGCGACGCCCATCTCCACCTGCTCGCCGATCACGCTGCGCGCCGGGTCGTCGGCGATGGCGCTGTCGATCTCGACGCCGCGATTCATCGGGCCGGGATGCATGACGATGGCGTCCCGCCTGGCGTGGGCGAGCTTGGCCGCGTCCAGCCCGTAGAAGCGGAAATACTCGCGGGCGGAGGGCACCAGGCCGCCGGCCATGCGCTCCTTCTGCAGGCGCAGCATCATCACCACGTCGGCCTCCGCCAGGCCGGCCTTCATGTCGTGGAAGACCTCCACGCCCAGCCGCTCCACCTCCGAGGGGATCAGCGCCGGCGGGCCGACGACGCGGACGCGGCAGTTCATGGTGGTCAGCAGATGGATGTTGCTGCGGGCGACGCGGCTGTGCAGCACGTCGCCGCAGATGGCCACCGTCAGGTTCTCCAGCTGGCCCTTGTGGCGGCGGATGGTCAGCGCGTCGAGCAGCGCCTGGGTCGGGTGCTCATGCGTGCCGTCGCCGGCGTTGATGACGGCCGCGTCCACCTTCTGGCTCAGCAAGGCAGGGGCGCCGGACTGGGCGTGGCGCACCACCAGCAGGTCGCAGTGCATGGCGTTGAGGGTGGAAGCGGTGTCGAGCAGCGTCTCGCCCTTGTTCACGCTGCTGGTCGAGACGGACATGTTGATGACGTCCGCGCCGAGCCGCTTGCCCGCCAGCTCGAAGCTGGTGCGGGTGCGGGTGCTGTCCTCGAAGAAGAGGTTGATCAGCGTCTGGCCCTTCAGCAGGTCCCGCTGCGTCTTTCCGCTGCGGTTCAGCAGGGCGTAGGACTCGGCCAGATCCAGCAGATCGGCGATGTAAGGCGGCTCCAGACCCTGGAGGGCGAGGAGGTGCCGGTGAGGATAAGGGAGCATCGAAGACCAGTCCGGCTAGAGGCGGGGGACCATAACCACCCTCGCGCCCGGCAGGAAGGGGCGCATGGCCCGGGTCACGCCGGGCGCGGCGCGGTGGCGTCGAGCGCGGCCTGGAGCATGTAGGCGGCGGCGGCGGCATCCACGGCCTTGGCGCGCTTGCTGCGGGTCAGGTCCGCTTCCTCGATCATCATGCGGTTCACCGCCGAGGAGGAGAGCCGCTCGTCCCAGAGTGCGGCCGGTAACTCCGTGGCGCTGGAGAGGGCGATGGCCCAATCCTTCGCAGCCTGGGCGGCCGGGCCGAAGCTGCCATCCAGCCCCAGCGGCAGCCCCACCACCAGCCCCGCCGCGCCCTCCTTGCGGGCGATGGCCGCGATCTCGGCGGCATTGGCGGCGAGCTTCCCGCGCGGCAGGCCGCGATAGGGGCTGGCCAGCATCAGGGAGACGTCGGTGAGCGCGACCCCGATGATCCGCTTGCCCGGATCGAGGCCAATCAGCCTTTGACCGCGGGGTAGCGCGGCGCGAAGCTCGGTCAGGTTGATGATGGGCATGGCGGTGTTTATGGTCCGCCTCCGTTTGCGCGCAAACCTGACCTTTCACTCTCCGGAAGAAAAAAGAAATGTCGCTCGACACCGCCACTGTCCGGCGCGTCGCCTCGTTGGCCCGTATCAGGGTCGAGGAGAGCGAGCTGCCACGCCTTGAGGCCGAGCTGAACGGAATCCTGGGCTGGATCGAGCAATTGCAGGCCGTGGACACCTCCAGCGTCGAGCCGATGGCCGGCGGCGGCAACCAGGCCCTGCGGATGCGCGAGGACCGGGTGACCGATGGCGGCATCCAGGAGAAGGTGCTGGCCAACGCGCCCGACCGTGCCGGCGCCTTCTTCGCCGTGCCCAAGGTGGTGGAGTGACACCATGACTGCCCCGACCGACATGACCCTGGCCGGCGCCCGCGCGGCGTTGGCCAAGCGCGAGATCAGCGCCGTCGAGCTGACCAGGGCCCATCTTGGCGCCATCGAGGCGCTGAACCCGCGGATCAACGCCTACATCACCACGACGCCCGAGCTGGCGCTGGCCCAGGCCGAGGCGGCCGATGCCGCGCTCGCCAAGGGCGAGGGCCGCGCGCTGACCGGCATCCCGCTGGCGATCAAGGACCTGTTCTGCACCGCCGGCACCCGCACCACGGCGGCCAGCCGCATCCTCGGCAACTTCGTGCCGCCCTATGAGAGCACCGTCTCCGGCAACCTGCTGCGGGATGGCGCGGTGTTCCTGGGCAAGGCGAACCTCGACGAGTTCGCCATGGGCTCCTCCAACACCACCTCGGCCTTCGGGGCGGTGGAGAACCCCTGGAAGCGTCAGGGGGAGGACGAGACCTTCCTGGTGCCCGGCGGCTCCTCCGGCGGCTCGGCGGCGGCGGTGGCGGCGCGCCTCGCGCTTGGCGCCACGGCGACCGATACCGGCGGCTCGATCCGCCAGCCCGCGGCTTTCTGCGGCATCGCCGGCATCAAGCCGACCTACGGCCGCTGCTCGCGCTTCGGCATCGTGGCCTTTGCCTCCTCGCTCGACCAGGCGGGGCCGGTGGCGCGCACCGTCGAGGACTGCGCCATCCTTCTCGGCTCCATGGCCGGCTTCGACCCGAAGGATTCCACCAGCGCCGATATCCCTGTGCCGGATTTCGCCGCCGCCGTCGCCCGTGGGGTGAAGGGGCTGCGCATCGGCATCCCGCGCGAATACCGGCTGGACGGCCTGCCGGCCGAGATCGCCGCGCTCTGGGACCAGGGCATGGCCTGGCTGAAGGCCGAGGGCGCCGAGCTGGTCGACATCAGCCTGCCGCACACGAAATACGCGCTGCCGACCTACTACATCGTGGCGCCGGCCGAGGCTTCCTCCAACCTCGCCCGCTATGACGGCGTGCGCTTCGGCCTGCGCGAGAACGGCGAGGACCTGAAGGATCTCTACGAGCGCACCCGCGCCGCCGGCTTCGGCGAGGAGGTGCGGCGGCGCATCCTGATCGGCACCTACGTGCTGAGCGCCGGCTACTACGACGCCTACTACCTGAAGGCCCAGCAGGTGCGGGCGCTGATCAAGCGCGACTTCGACCAGGCCTGGGCGAAGGTGGACGCCATCCTGACGCCGGCCACGCCCTCGGCCGCCTTCGGGCGGGACGAGAAGCAGGACGACCCGGTAGCAATGTACCTGAACGATGTCTTCACCGTGACGGCGAACCTCGCTGGCATCCCCGGCCTTGCCGTGCCGGCGGGGCAGGACGCGAAGGGGCTGCCGCTCGGGCTGCAGGTCCTGGGCAAGCCTTTCGATGAAGAGACTGTCTTCGCGGTGGGCGGCGCCATCGAGCGCGCCGCGGGATTCACCGCGCTTCCGGCGCTGAGGGCCGCGGCATGAGCTACACGATCGAGGGCGAAACCGGCCCCTGGGAACTGGTGATCGGGCTGGAGGTGCATGCCCAGGTCACCTCGCAGGCCAAGCTGTTCAGCGGCGCGGCGACCGAGTTCGGCGCCGAGCCGAACTCGCAGGTCAGCTTCATCGACGCCGGCTTCCCCGGCATGCTGCCGGTGATCAACCGGGAATGCGTGGCGCAGGCCGTGCGCACCGGGCTCGGGCTGAAGGCGCAGGTCAACCTCTGGTCCCGCTTCGACCGGAAGAACTACTTCTACGCCGACCTGCCGCAGGGCTATCAGATCAGCCAGTACCAGCATCCCGTGATCGGCAAGGGCGAGATCGAGATCGAGCTCGCCGACGGCACGACCAAGATGATCGGCATCACCCGCCTGCACCTGGAGCAGGATGCCGGCAAGTCGCTGCACGACCAGCACCCGACCAAGAGCTACATCGATCTCAACCGGTCGGGCGTGGCGCTGATGGAGATCGTCTCCGAGCCGGACATGCGCTCGCCGGAGGAGGCGGGGGCCTACCTGACCAAGCTGCGGCAGATCCTGCGCTATCTCGGCACCTGCGACGGCAACATGGAGCAGGGCTCGCTGCGCGCCGACGTGAACGTCTCCGTCCGCCGCGCGGGCGAGGGGTTCCGCACGCGCTGCGAGGTGAAGAACGTCAATTCCATCCGCTTCGTCATGCAGGCGGTGGAGGCCGAGGCGCGGCGGCAGATCGAGGTCTGGGAATCCGGCGGCGAGGTGGAGCAGGAGACCCGCCTGTTCGACACCACGCGCGGCGTGACGCGCTCCATGCGCTCCAAGGAGGATGCGCATGACTACCGCTACTTCCCCGACCCGGACCTGCCGCCGCTGGTGCTGGAACAGGCCTGGGTGGATGAGCTGGAAGCGGCCCTGCCGGAACTGCCGGACGCCCGCCGCGCCCGCTATGTCGGCGATTTCGGACTGACGCCCTATGATGCGCATGTGCTGACGCTGGAGAAGGAGACCGCCGCCTTCTACGAGACGGTCGCCAAGGGGCGGGACCCCAAGATGGCCGCCAACTGGGTGACAGGCGACTTCTTCGCCGGGCTCAACCGCACCGGCCATTCGATCGGGGATTCGCCGGTCAGCGCCGAGAACCTCGGCAGCCTGCTCGACCTCATCAAGGACGGCACGCTCTCCGGCAAGCTGGCCAAGGAGGTGCTGGAGGCGATGTTCGAGACGGGCAAGCCGCCCGCCGCCATCGTCGAGGAGCGCGGCCTGAAGCAGGTGACGGATACCGGCGCGATCGAGGCCGTCATCGACGAGGTGATGGCCAAGAACGCCGACAAGGTGGCCGAGTTCCGCTCCGGCAAGGAGAAGCTGTTCGGCTTCTTCGTCGGACAGACGATGAAGGCCATGCAGGGCAAGGGCAACCCAGCCCTGGTGAACGATCTGCTGAAGCAGAAGCTGGCGGGCTGACGCCCGGCGCTACCCGTGCTTCCCTCCCGGTCCTGACCCCAGGACCGGGAGAGTCGCACCCCCATGATCACCCTCTACACCTACAACACCCCCAACGGCCGCAAGATCAGCGTGGCCCTGGAGGAGATGGAACTGCCCTACACGGTGAAGGTCGTGGACATCACCAAGGGCCAGCAGTTCGATCCTGAATTCCTGAAGTTCTCCCCGAACAACCGCATCCCCGCCATCATCGATGACGAGGGGCCGGACGGGCAGCCGATCAGCGTCTTCGAGTCCGGCGCCATTCTGCTTTATCTCGCCGAGAAGACCGGCCGCTTCATGCCGAAGGACCTGCGCGGCCGCGTGGTCGTCTGGGAATGGCTGATGTGGCAGATGGGCGGCTTTGGCCCAATGCCCGGGCAGTACCACCATTTCCTCACGCGCCCCGAGGGAGCGGCGCGGGACTATGGGCTGGAGCGCTACGGAAGCGAGACCAAGCGCCTCTACGGCGTGCTGGACAAGCGGCTGACCGGCCGCGACTTCGTGGCCACCGAAGGCGAGCCCAGCATTGCCGACTTCGCCATCCTCGGCTGGGCCTGGCGACATGAGCGCCATCTCGGCAGTCTCGATCCCTTCCCGGCGGTAGCCGCGTGGTACGCGCGGATGATGGCCCGGCCGGGGGTGGCGCGTGGGATGCAGGTGTCGCTGGCCTGACAGCAGGCACAGGCCGGCCCTCGCAAGGGGGGCCGGCAAGCCGTGCCACGCGCAAGGCAAGCGTAACCACCTGCGATAGCGTCTGAATTTTCGGGGATTTGAGGCTTCTGGTGCCGACGCCCGGGATTGAACCGGGGACCTACTGATTACGAATCAGTTGCTCTACCGCTGAGCTACGTCGGCGCGCAGGGGCTATCTAGCCTCCCGAAAGGGGCAGGGCAACCGCCTTGCGCAGGGGAGTGCAGAAGAAATCTGTGGAGAAGGGGCGGCTCCGTGAAGCGGAGCTGCCCCTTGCGTGCTCAGTGCACCAGGACGGGCACCATTTCGTGCTGAAGGATGGCCGCGGTGGCGAGGTTTGTGTCGGGAGCCGCGCCAATCTGCGTGCCGTCAGCGGCATGGATGGCCACGGCCTGGTTGCCGTCGACCAGGATGGGCCGGATGTAGGCGATCTGCTCCGCTCCAAAGCGCGCCCATTCGGCCGGCGCAAGCTGCCGCAGCGCGTCGGCTGCGGTGTAGGAGCGAGTAGGGCCTTCCTTGTTCATGGCATGGATTCTCCTTGTGCTGTCTCGCATCGCGAGCCCAGCGAACGACCGTAGTCGCGTGCCTTGAGGTGCCTTCTCTCCGTTCCTATTCTGCCGGCACATCTCGCCGGTGGCCGGCTTCGCTGCCTCCGGGGCAGTCCAGCGGCCGAAGCCCTCCTGCGAAGGATCTGTATCCAGAATGAAGAACGGGGCCGAAAGTTTACCCTGGCGTTGAGGCGCCTTCGTCAGCAGTGTCGCGCTGCACCAGCGGCCGGCCAGCCTGTGAGCCCCGGGTGCCGATATTGATCGACTTCACCCGCACCTCCGGCTGAGGGCGCTTGAGGTCGATATGCAGCAAACCGTTGTCCAGCCAGGCGCCCTCGACGTCAATGCCCTCGGCGAGCACGAAGGCCCGCTGGAACTGACGCGCGGCAATGCCACGGTGCAGGAAGACCCGCCCTTCAGGCTCCTCTCGCTGCCTGCCGCGTACCACCAGCTGGTTGTCCTCCTGCGTGATCTGCAGGTCATCCATGCTGAAGCCGGCAACAGCCAGGGTGATCCGGAGGCGGTTCTCGCCCGTCTGTTCGATGTTGTAGGGCGGATAGCCGTCGGCATTCTTGGCCACGCGGTCGAGCATCTGTTCCAGATGATCGAAGCCAAGGAAAAGGGGCGAGCCGAAAAGCGAGGAACGAGACATGGCGGAGCGGAACTCCTCAGAAACGAGCGAGCTTGCGGCAGGACCCGAAGCACCCTGCCTTGGCCCATAAATTGTGCAGTTCCCGCGGGGATGCAAGGGGGAGGGGCGGCGGTGTGCCAAGGCAGTTGATGGCGCCGGGCTCGGGGGCTACAGCACCGCTTCCATGTCCGACACTGACCTGCTGCCCATTCTCCTGGTGCCCGATGCGCGGCTGCGCACCAAGGCGCGCCCCGTTGGCGCCGGCGACACCGATGCGGTGCGCGCCCTGGCCCCCCGCATGCTGGCCACCATGTACAAGGCGCCCGGCATCGGCCTTGCCGCGCCGCAGATCGGCAGCCTGCTGCGGCTGGTCGTGATCGACCTGCAGCCGGACGACAAGCCCGAGCCGCTGATCATGGTGAACCCCGAGATCGTTGCGGCGAGCGCGGAGTTAGCGACGCGCGAGGAGGGGTGCCTCTCCCTGCCCAACCAGTATGCCGACGTGACACGCCCAGCCCAGGTGAAGGTGCGCTGGCACGACCTGGAGGGCGCGAAGCAGGAGCGCACCGCCGAGGGGCTGCTGGCCACCTGCATCCAGCACGAGATCGACCACCTGAACGGCGTTCTGTTCGTGGACCACATCTCGGCGCTGAAGCGAAACATGCTGCTGCGCCGTCTTGCCAAGGAACTGAAGGCGAAGGGGCGGGACGACGCATGACCCCGCTGCGCCTCGCCTTCATGGGCAGCCCCGATTTCGCGGTGCCGGCCCTGCGGGCGCTGCATGGGGCGGGGCATGAGGTCGCGGCGGTCTACACGCAGCCGCCCCGGCCCTCCGGCCGCGGGCACAAGGAGACGCCCTGCGCGGTGCATCGCGCCGCCCTGGAGCTGGGCCTGCCGGTGCGGCATCCGGCGCGCCTGCGGCGTGACGAGGCGGAACAGGCGGCCTTCGCCGCGCTGGACCTGGATGTCGCGGTGGTCGCCGCCTATGGGCTGATCCTGCCCGCCGCCATGCTGCGGGCGCCGCGGCGCGGCTGCCTGAACATCCATGCCTCGCTGCTGCCGCGCTGGCGCGGCGCCGGGCCGATCCAGGCTGCCATCCTGGCGGGAGACGCGGAAACCGGCGTCACCATCATGCAGATGGAGGAGGGGCTGGATACCGGCCCCATGCTGCTTGCCGACCGGGTGTCGATCGGGCCGCGTGACGGCACTCCGGCGATCCACGACGCGCTGGCCGAAATGGGCGCCAGGCTGATCCTGAGCGCCCTGGAGGAGAATCCGCCGGCGCAGCCGCAGCCGGAGGAGGGCGTGACCTATGCGCCCAAGCTCAGCAAGGAGGACGGCCGGCTGCATTGGGGAGAGAGCGCCAGTGCTCTTGACCGTCGCATCCGGGCTCTCAATCCCTGGCCAGGGACCTTTTTTACCCATTCGGGCGAGACGGTCCGCGTGCTGGATGCCCTGCCCGAGCCGCTGCCGGCGCCCGCCGCCCCCGGCACCGTGCTCGACGACGCGCCGCGCATCGCCTGCGGCGAGGGGGCGCTGCGTCTGCTCCGCCTGCAGCGCGCCGGCCGGGGTGCGATGGAGGCCGGCGCTTTCCTTCGCGGCTATGCCCTGCCGACCGGCACCGTGCTGGGCTAAGCCACATGCCGCGTTATGCCCTGCTGGTGGAGTATGACGGCGCGCCCTTCGTGGGCTGGCAGCGGCAGCTCGATGGGCTTTCCATCCAGCAGGTGCTGGAGGAGGCCGCGGCGCCGCTGAATGGCGGGATCCCCGCCCGCATGATGGCATCGGGCCGCACCGATGCGGGCGTCCATGCCGTTGGACAGGTGGTCCAGGTGGACCTGGAGCGGGATCTGGCGCCCGAACGCCTGCGCGAGGCGCTGAACTTCCACAGCCGCCCGCATCCGGTTTCGGTGGTGCGTGCCGCGCAGGCGCCGGCGGATTGGTTCGCGCGCTTCTCCTGCATCAAGCGGGGCTACCGCTACCGCATCCTGAACCGTCGCGCTCGCCCGGCGCTGGAGGCGGGCCGTGTCTGGCACGTCGCGCCGTCGCTGGATGCAGATGCGATGCACAAGGCCGCGCAGGGACTTTTGGGGCGCCACGATTTTTCCGCCTTCCGCGCCGCCTCCTGCCAGGCGAAGGACGCCTTGCGCACCCTCGACCGGCTCGACGTGACGCGCCATGGCGAAGAGATCACGGTGGAGACCGAGGCGCGCTCCTTCCTGCACCATCAGGTGCGCAACCTGGTGGGCACGCTTGTCGAGGTCGGCTTCGGCCGGCAGCCGGTATCCTGGCCGCGCGCGCTGCTGGAAGGGCGGGACCGCACCGCCGCTGGCCAGACCGCTCCCCCGGAGGGCCTGACCTTCCTCTTTGCCCGCTACCCGGAGCCGCTGGACTGGCAGTGAGGGCTTGCGGCGGCGGTGGCGCCGCCGCACCCTGGGCGGCATGTCCGACCGCTTCCATCGCACCATTCCCGAAGGCGAGGACCGCGAGCGGCTCGTCTGCGCCGATTGCGGCTTCATCGCCTATGAGAACCCCAAAGTGGTGGTGGGCGCGGTGGTGGAGGAGGCAGGGCAGGTGCTGCTCTGCCGCCGTGCCATTGCGCCTCGCGCCGGTTTCTGGACGCTTCCGGCCGGCTACATGGAACTTGGCGAGACCGTGCAGGAGGGTGCCGCTCGCGAGGTCTGGGAGGAGGCGAGGGCCCGCGTGCGGCTGGAGGGGCTCCTGGCTGTCTATTCCATCGCGCGCATCGGCCAGGTGCAGATGATCTTCCGGGCTCATCTGGCCGAGCCTGGCTGGGCCGCCGGGCCGGAGAGCCTGGAGGTGCGGCTCTTTGCCTGGGAGGACATTCCCTGGGAGGAGATCGCCTTTCCTTCGGTGCGCTGGGCGCTTCAGCACTGGCAGGTCACTCGTGGGCAGCCGCTGGGGGTGCCGGCCAGCAATCCGCCCGATGATCTGCGCGGCACGCGGCCGCTTCCCGCCGGAGCGGACTAGGAAAACGGCCACGGCGGCTGCCAACCCGCGTCGATGACGCGTCGTGGCTTCCGAGAGAAGGTCTTGCGGGAGCGTGCAGCTCTATTCTGTGGTTGCGAATCCCTCGCATTTACGGCAGGCGATGAGCATTGGCCCTCCAGAGGTGAGACCTGATCCGTGCAGTGGCGCGATACGCCCTTCCGCTATGGCTTCGTCAGCAGGATGCTGCACTGGGGCATGGCTCTGCTCTTTGCGTGGCAGTTCGCCGGGATGGCAGTACGGCTGGCCGTCGGGCGATCGCCCTTGACGGCTTTCATGGTGGGAACCCATGGGGGCGTGGGAACGCTGCTTCTTCTGCTGGTCCTGGTGCGCGGGGCCTGGAGCCTGTTCAACCTGCGGCAGCGCCCAGCGTATGGGCAGGGGCTTGCAAGCTGGGGGGCCAGACTTGGGCACATCGTCCTCTATGGACTGATGATGGTGGTTCCTGCCCTGGCCCTGCTGCGCCAGTACGGCTCGGGCCGGGCCTTTGCCCCGTTTGGAATTCCCCTGATGGCGGGCTTTGACGGAAGAATTGAGGGCTTGGTGGCGCCGGCCAATGCCGCACATGGTCTGCTGGCCTGGGCACTGCTCGTGCTGATCGCCGGGCACATCACCGTGGCGCTATTACACCGGTTCCTCTGGCGGGACGACATTCTTGCGCGCATGGCGGGTGGAAAGGGTCGGGGCCGGGTGGCGCAGGACGCTCTCCTGGGCGAGCGGGAACGGAGCCGCGCATGACAGCGGCCCGAACTATGGCTGCTTCCGCTCTGCGTGCTTGGTGATGGGGAGGGTGAATGCCTCAGCCGAGCCTGCACAGGCAGGTGGGAGCCATACGAGATGCTCTCGGAGGGAGAAGTGGCGGAGGGGATGGGATTCGAACCCACGAGACGGGTTATCCCCGTCTAACGGTTTAGCAAACCGCCGCCTTCGGCCACTCGGCCACCCCTCCGCGGAGTGTTGAAGTTGCACGGCGTATGCGGAGCCGCTTCTAGCCTCCCCGCGACCGCCCGTCAAACCCGCAGCACGGTCAGACGACGGAAAAATGCAGCGAGACCACCGCTTTGCCGAAAGCTCTCCGGGCACCCCACTGGCGGCCGTGGAATTCCAGCGCTCCCCCCCCCGGACATAGAAGACGTTGTCATCGGCCAAGGCGCATGAGGAAACGGCAGGAAAGGCCTTCTAGCCCGCGGTTACCGCGGGCTCGAAAGCCGTCTGCAGCCTGGCCGCCCTCACTTCGAGGCCAGGGACCTGGCGAAAGGTCTGCGCGACGTCCATTAGCTTCTCCGCAGCGCCAGGGACTCCTCGCAGGGCTTCGATCCGCGGCAGGAGCGCATCGACCAGCAGGGCCAGCACAGGCGCGAAGCGTTGGGCCGTCGCCGCCTTGGGGCCAGCCCAGTCCGGCGCCGCCCCCCACCAAAGGATGTCCAGCAGCCGCAGCGGCTCTCCCGATTCGAAGATCGAGGCGGTTACACCGGCCACCGCGTCGAGGAGGGCGCGCTTCACCACCGCATCTCCCACAAAGCCGGCCTCGCGCGGGTTCTCCGCCAGGGCCCGCCGCAGGCGATCCAGTTCCCGGACCAGGCGGTCGCCAGAGCCGGCGGACACCTGCGCGCCAATCATCGTGCCCGTGCTGTCCGTAAAGCTGGTAGGCGCCTCCAAGGCGTTGATCAGAGGGTGGTAGTCATAGTTGCCGCTCCAGTCGAACTGGCCGCGGAAGAACTGCTCGTCATAGCCGCGGGGAACGCCCAGGAAGCGGATGGCCACATCCTGTCCACCGCGATCGATCTGGTAGAGCGCCATTTCGAGGGTGTTGACCGGCCAGCCAAGGTCGATCGCGCTCCAGAAGCTATCCGGCGCCTGCTCGCCGGCCAGGGCTACAGCATTGACCAGGAGGTGGGTCGCCTGACGGAGGTTCTGCAGGTTGAAGTGCCGGTCGGACCCATGCAGTCCAACCAGACCGGCCTGGATCCCCTGGGCGATGTCCCGCGCGACGATTCCGTTCTCCAGCACGTGCGTGAACCGGGTGGTCACGAACCGGGTCGGGCCAGCCTGGCGGGCGGCCGCCATCCACTGGGCTTCAGCCAACTTCTTGGTGGCGGTGTAGACATGGTCGGTGATGTAGGCGAAGCACTTGCCTGTCGAGGAATAGACCGCCTGCGCGACACCGTGCCGCCGGCAAGCGGCGATGACGTTCGCGGTGCCATAGACATTCGTCTCGACCGCGTCCCGCACCACCACCTCGGCCCGGCCAGGCTCGCGGATCGCGGCAAGATGGAACACCACCTCCGGCCGGGCTTCGGCAAAGGCCGCGTCCAGCGCCGCGGCATCGCGGATATCGACCTGCACGCCGGTGCCGAGGCCGCTATGGGCCGCCACGTCCAGGCTGACGAGGGATTGCGGCTCGAAGCCGGCGAGCAGCGTGCGCAAGCGGGTGCCGACACAGCCGGCGCCGCCGATCACCATGACGCGGCGACCCTTCAGCCGCTTCGATGCCGCCTCCTGGTGAAGATCGACGCTCCGCGTCATCGCCAGTTCGATCGGGTTCTCGGAAAGCCGGCCTTCGCTCTTCATCGCGGCGATCAGCTGGCGGGTCACCGCGCGCAGCGCGGTCAGGGTCTTGGCATCCAGCTCAGCAAGGCCGGGCGGAGCCAACTCCTTGATCTCATCAATAAGGCTGGCGCTGGTTTGCAAAGGCATAGGTCGGGTCCGCTTGCTGAAGGCAGGAGAACGCAGAAGGCAGGTGCGCGGGGACCGCATTCTTGCCATCCCCAGTAATTCGCGGAACGCATCGCCAGAACTTCCCATTCAGGGGAACATTTCCGCGATAAGCGTTCCGCTTGATTCGACGTCGCTGTGATGCGCCAGAATACCGTAAGTTTTTTTACTGCTTGTCTTCTTTACTCCAGGCGGAAAAACCGCGTTCCAGATTGAAGAGGTGTGCAGGATCGTAGCCAGCGGAAACGAGGCTGCGGATGGCCGCGCTGCTCCGCATGCCGGACTGGCAATAGACGATGATGTCGCGGTCACGCGGCAATGCGCCCAGCACGCCTTGCTCCGGCCGCTCGCCCTCTTCCAGCACTGAACGGATGGCCTGCTCGAGGTCCGGCTTGGAGATGCGCAGCGCGCCGGGGATGATGCCGCCCAGCCACTCATCGGGGTTCCGCACGTCGAGAAGCAGCACGCCGTCATCGGTTACGAGCCGTGCCCGCAGCTCGGCGGAGCTGAGCGTCTGACCAACCTGCGGTGCCGCGCAGACCATCTGCTCCGTTCGCAGCACGATCTCGGAGGCAGGTTTGCTACAGCAGGGACAGTTCGGGTTCTTGGCCAGCTCCACCGTGTTGAAGCTGAGGTCGAGCCCGTCATAGACCAGCATGCGGCCGACCATCGGCGTGCCGATGCCGGTCAGGAGCTTGACCGCCTCGGTGGCCTGCAATGCGCCGATGACGCCGGGCAGAACGCCAAGCACCCCGGCCTCGGAGCAGTTCGGCGCCAACTCGACCGGCGGCGGCTCCGGAAAGAGGCAGCGGTAGCAGGGGCCGCGCCGCGCGTCGAAGACGCAGAGCTGGCCATCGAAGCGCAGCACCCCGCCAAAGACGTTCGGCTTGCCGAGTTTCACGCAGGCATCGTTGACGAGGTAGCGGGTCGGGAAGTTGTCGGTCCCGTCGATCACCACGTCATAGCCGGCGATGAGGTCGAGCGCGTTCTCCTCGGTGAGGAAGACCTTGTGCTGCTCGATCACCGCATCCGGGTTCAGGTCACGCATCCGGGCCGCGGCGCTCTCCGTCTTGGGCGTGCCCAGGGTGGAGTAGCCATGCGCCACCTGGCGCTGCAGGTTGGTCTCCTCCACGACGTCGGCATCGACCAGGCCGATCCGCCCGACGCCGGCGGCCGCAAGGTAGAGGGCCGTAGGGCAGCCCAGGCCGCCCGCGCCGACCAGCAGCACGCTGCCCGCCTTCAGCCGGCGCTGACCCTCAAGGCCGAACTCCGGCAGGATCAGGTGGCGGCCGAAGCGTCGGAGTTCGCCGTCGCTCAGCTCAGGCAGGGAGGTCTCCACGTCCACAGTACTTAGCCTCCGGCAATGCTGGCAAGAATGCGGATCTCGTCATTCGCGGCGACCGGCGTCTCAAGACCCTGAAGCAGGCGAATATCTTGGCCGTTCTTCGACACCACGACGAAGTGCCGCAGCTGACCCGCCGCGAAGAGATGCCCACGCATTTCTGGCGCCTGTTCAACAAGGCTGTCCAGTACAGCGGAAACCGTTTCTCCGCCCACAGTAACCTTGGACTGCTGTGCAGTGTATCGGCGCAGGGAACTTGGCATCAGGACGACAGGCATTGATTTCATCCCAGGGGATTAAACGATGTCTTCAGCATAGCCATGTTCGCGTCTCTTAAAAGTTCTCATGCCAAACCAAATGGACCGATCGCGAAATTTTGCGCATGTCCGTGCGGTTAAAGGGGGACTGAACATTACTTATAAGGTAGACAACTCACATTGTCTTAGATTACACTATTTTAACTTAATTACCCCGCGCTGAATAAACCTTTTAGCGAAAGCGCCTCTGCTCCCGCGAAAAACGACGCAGAAAGCGATGCGGCACCGGAAGCTTCTGCCTTTTTCCGGCATCCGGCGGCAAATCAAGGATCGGAGAAAGGCCGAGTGTGGGAAATATTCCCGCAATTATCGGCAGAAGTATCCTCGAGTCCTGGCTCCAGGCCGATCAGGGCGGTTCATCCAGCGATTGCGGTTCTTGGCAGGAGCGGTGAGCGGGAGCCACGCCTGCCTCCTCCTTACAGACTGGTGCGATCTCCCGAAGTGAGAGACCGGTAATCATCCACCTAGAAGATGCGATTCATTCGCATTGCAAGCGCGTCGCAATAGCGTCATAACTCCGGCAGCAGCGAAGGAAGTTTGGCCGGATGGGAATGCGGGGGATCACGGGCGCTCTGGGTTTGCTGGCCGTAACCCTCCTGCAGAGTCCCGTCCAGGCGCAGCCGATGAGCGACACCATCGGCGTGGAACTGAACCGGCTTCAAGCCCAGGGCGAGAGCTGCCGGGTCTGGCTGCTGCTGCGCAATGCAGCGGAAAGCGCCATCGATCCGTTGCGCCTCGACCTTCTCGTCTTCGGGAAGGACGGGGTGATCTCGCGCCGTCTCGCCGTGGATGTCGGCCCGCTTCCTGCGGAGAAGACCACAGCGCGGGTCTTTGACCTGAACAGCCAGGATTGTGCCGGCATCGGCTCGCTGCTGCTGAACGACCTGCTGTCCTGCGGGCCGGCGCCGAATGGCGGCAGCGCCTGCCTATCCCGCCTAGCCTTGTCCTCGCGCGTCGAGGGCGTTCCCTTCGAGAAGTGAGACGGCCCCGATGAACCCGACCGAGATCGCTCCGCCCACCCCCGACCTGGCAACCGCCGCGCTGCATGCGGTCCCCGACCTTTCCATGCTCGGCCTCTTCCTGCAGGCCGACTGGGTGGTGAAGGCCGTGATGATCGCGCTGGCCCTCGCTTCCGTCATCTGCTGGGCCATCATCGTCGAGAAATCCATGCTGCTGCGGCGGATCGGGCGGGAGGTGCGCCAGCTCGTGGGTGCGGCCAGGCCCGATGCCACCGGTGCCGCGCCGCAGGGGGAGGGGCTCGCCGCCCGGGTGCTGCGCGCTGGCACCCGCGAGTGGCGGGACGGCCGGGAACCCGGTGAGAGCCGCTTCGAATACCGGCACCGCATGGAGCATGCGATGCGCCATGCACTGAGCGGCGAGCTGCGCGGCGTCGAGCCGGGTCTGCCGTTCCTGGCGACGGTCGGCGCGGTCGCGCCCTTCATCGGCCTGTTCGGCACCGTCTGGGGCATCATGAACAGCTTTGCCGGCATCGCGCAGAGCAACGACACCAGCCTCGCCGTGGTCGCCCCCGGCATTGCCGAGGCACTGTTCGCGACGGCCATCGGCCTGGTCGCCGCCATTCCCGCCGTGATGGCCTACAACCGCCTGCTGGTGCGTCTCGGCCGGCTGCGGCAGGAGGGCCAGGCTGCCGCAGCCGACCTCGCCGCCAGCCTCTCCCGTCGCCCCCCGCGCCTGGCGGACGCCCGCAGCAGCGCGGCGGCAGAGTAAGGCGTCATGGCGTTTTCCGGTCCGAGCTTCGGTGGGGACGACGACGCTCCGCTGCCGATGGCCGACATGAATGTCACGCCGCTGGTGGACGTCATGCTGGTGCTGCTGATCGTCTTCATGGTGGCGGCGCCGATGATGGTGGTGGGTGTTCCCGTCGAACTGCCCAAGACCGCCGCGCCCCGCGCCGCCGCGCAGCGGCCGCCGACGGTGCTCACCGTCACCGCCGAGGGCAAGATCTTCCTCCGCAAGGACGAGATCGCCGCGGATGACTTGGTGGCCCGTCTGCGTGCCCTGCATGAGGAGGACGCGGAGGCGCCGGTCTATGTGCGCGGCGATCGCTCCGTCCCCTATGGCGAGGTGCTGCGGGTCATGGGGCGAGTCACGCAGGCCGGCATCACGCGCGTCTCGTTGATCGCCGAGGCGGAGGCGGGCGGCGCGGTGCAGGCGCGCTGAGCGGAACCATCCCATGTCCAGCCTGAGCCTTCCTGCGCCGCGTGCCCTGGGTTGGGGCACCTCCATCGCGTTGCATGGCGGCGCGGCGGCCTTCCTGCTGCTGGCGGTGCCAGCGGCTGAACCTCCGCCAGCCATCATGCCGCTGGAACTGGCCACCCTCCCAACCGCGCCGGCGAGCGATGAGAGCGCGCCGAGCGCGGTGGCGGAACCAATCGAGACTCTGGCCGAGGCCCCTGCCTCGGCAGAGGCGTTGCCTGAAGTCGTCACGGCCGCGCCGCCGCCTGACGCGCCACTGGTTGAGCCGCCGCAGACTGTCGCGGCGGAACCTCCGCCAGAGGCCCAAGCCGTGGAGGCGGAGCCGGTCGAATCCACCACCCCCGAGGTCGTGCAGGCTGCGCCGCCGGAGGTCACGCCGGCACCGCAGCCGGATGCGGCCCCAATTCTCGAAGCCCAGGAGCTGCCTCCACCGCCGCCACCCGCGCCACCGCCCCCTCCGCAGGCAGCAAGGCCGCCTTCGCCCCCGGCACCCGCGCCGCCGCAGCGGCAGTCGCCGAAGCCGCCCGCCACACCCCGGCAGACGGCCGCGCCGGTTGCGCCCGCGCCCGCAGCGCCCGCCCCGGCGGCCGCGCCGGCTCCCGTGGCGCAGCGGATGGCTGCTCCGCCACCGAGCTATCTGGCGCGGCTCTCGGCCGCGCTGGAGAGGGCCAAGCGCTACCCGACCTCCGCGCGCCTGCGGCGTGAGGAAGGCGTCGCCCTGCTGCGCTTCCGCATGCAGCGTGACGGCACCCTGATGGGCTGGCGGATCGAACGCAGCTCAGGTTCCCCAGCACTGGACAAGGCCGTGGGCGAGATGATCCAGCGCGCATCTCTGCCCGCCGTGCCGGATGAAATGGAAGGCGGCACGATCGAACTGGTCGTGCCCGTCCGCTTCAACCTGCGCTGAGCGGGGTGGGAGGGCGCCAGCACGCCCTCCCGCCCGATGACCTCAGGCCCGCTTGCGGCGCCGCGCCGGCGGGGCCGGGAGCAGCGGCGCCAGGAAGCGGCCGGTATGGCTTGCCGGCACAGCGGCAACATCTTCCGGAGTGCCTTCGGCGACGATCTGTCCGCCGCCATCGCCGCCCTCGGGGCCGAGATCGAGGATCCAGTCGGCGGTCTTGATGACCTCCAGGTTGTGCTCGATCACCACCACCGTGTTGCCCTGGTCGACGAGCTGGTGGAGCACCTCCAGCAGCTTGCGCACATCCTCGAAATGCAGCCCTGTGGTCGGCTCGTCGAGGATGTAGAGGGTGCGGCCGGTGGCTCGGCGGGAGAGCTCCTTGGAGAGCTTGATGCGCTGCGCCTCGCCGCCCGAGAGGGTGGTCGCCTGCTGGCCGAGATGGATATAGCCCAGCCCGACCTCCTTCAGCACCCGCAGCTTCTCCCGGATCGCGGGCACGGCGGAGAAGAACTCCAGGGCATCATCCACCGTCATTTCAAGGACATCGGAGATGGATTTGCCGCGGAACTTCACCTCCAGCGTCTCGCGGTTGTAGCGCTTGCCCTTGCAGGTGTCGCAGGTGACATAGACGTCGGGCAGGAAGTGCATCTCGATCTTCAACAGGCCATCGCCTTGGCAGGCTTCGCAACGGCCGCCCTTGACGTTGAAGCTGAAGCGGCCGGGCTTGTAGCCGCGCGCGCGGGAGTCCGGCAGCTCGGCAAACCAGTCGCGGATCGGTGCGAAGAGACCGGTGTAAGTCGCTGGATTTGAACGCGGTGTGCGGCCAATGGGCGATTGGTCGATGTCGATGATCTTGTCGAGATGCTCCAGTCCCTCCAGCGCCTGGTGCGGCGCGGGGACGGTGCCGGCGCCCATCAGGCGGCGGGCGGCGGCCTTGTAGAGCGTCTCGATGACGAAGGTGGACTTGCCGCCGCCGGAAACGCCGGTGACGCAGGTGAAGGTGCCGAGCGGCACGGCGGCCGTCAGGTCGCGCAGGTTGTTGCCGGTGGCGCCGACGACACGGAGCTGCCGGTCCGCGTCGCGCGGGCGGCGTTGCGCGGGTACGGGGATGGCGCGGCGGCCGGAGAGATAGGCGCCGGTGATGCTGTCCGGATGGGCCGCGACCTCCTCTGGTGTGCCCTGGGCGATGACGCGGCCGCCGCCGGAGCCCGCAGCGGGGCCGATGTCGATCAGGTGGTCGGCGGTGCGGATGGCGTCCTCATCGTGCTCAACCACCAGCACCGTGTTGCCGAGGTCGCGCAGGCGGCGGAGCGTGCCGAGCAGGCGCTCATTGTCGCGCTGGTGCAGGCCGATGGAGGGCTCATCCAGCACGTAAAGAACGCCGGTCAACCCGCTGCCGATTTGCGAAGCCAGGCGAATGCGCTGGCTTTCGCCGCCTGAGAGCGTGGCGGAGGAGCGGGCGAGGGACAGGTAGTCCAGCCCGACATCGAGCAGGAAGCGCAGCCGGTCGATGATCTCCTTCAGGATGCGGCGGGCGATCTCGGCGCGCTGGGGGGTGAGGGTAGGCTCGACCTGCTGGAACCAGGGCAGCGCCTTGGCGATGGAAAGCTCGCTCGCCTCGGCGATGTTCAGCCCGGCGACCTTCACCGACAGGGCTTCCGGCTTCAGGCGGGCGCCGCGGCAGGCATGGCAGGGGCGCTCGGCCTGATAGCGGGAGAGGTCCTCGCGGACCCAGGGATTGTCGGTCTCGCGCAGGCGGCGGGCGAGGTTGGGCAGCACGCCCTCGAAGGGCTTCTTCACCTCATAAGCGCGCAGCCCGTCCTTGTAGCGGAGGGAGACGACCTCATCCCCGGTACCGTTCAGGATGGCCTCGCGCGCGGCCTTGGGCAGCTCGCCCCAAGGGGTGGAGGTCTTGATTCCCAGGTGCTTGGCGAGGCTTTCGAGGGTCTGGTCGTAATAGGGCGCGCTGTTGCCGGCCCAGGCGGCCACGGCGCCGTCGGCCAAGCTGCGGGCGTCGTCCGGCACCACCAGGGCGGCGTCGAAAAAGCTTTCCGTGCCGAGGCCGCTGCAGACCGGGCAGGCGCCCTGCGGGGAGTTGAAGGAGAACAGGCGCGGCTCGATCTCCTCCAGCGTGAAGCCGGAGACCGGGCAGGCATAGCGACTGGAGAAGACGGTGCGCTCGCCGCCATCGGCATTCTCGGCATAGGCGACGCCATCGGCCAGGCCGAGCGCCGTCTCGAAGGAATCCGCCAGCCGCTGGGCCAGTCCCTCATTGCCGACCACCACGCGGTCCACCACGACCTCGATGTCGTGCTTCTTGCGCTTGTCGAGGCTCGGCGCCTCCTCGATGCGGGTCAGGGTGCCGTTGATCTTCACCCGCTCGAAACCGCGCCGCTGGTACTCGGCCAGCTCCTTGCGGAACTCGCCCTTCTTGCCGCGCACCACGGGCGCGAGCAGCAGAAGGCGGGTGCCCTCCGGCATGGCCATGACCCGGTCCACCATCTGGCTGACCGTCTGCGCCTCGATCGGCAGGCCGGTGACGGGGGAGTAGGGCACGCCGGCCCGCGCCCAGAGCAGGCGCATGTAGTCGTGGATCTCCGTCACCGTGCCGACGGTGGAGCGCGGGTTGTGGCTGGTGGTCTTCTGCTCGATGGAGATCGCGGGCGAGAGGCCCTCGATGCTGTCCACGTCCGGCTTCTGCTGCAGCTCCAGGAACTGCCGCGCATAAGCCGAAAGGCTTTCCACGTAGCGCCGCTGGCCCTCGGCATAGATCGTGTCGAAAGCGAGGGAGGACTTGCCGGAGCCGGACAGCCCGGTGATCACCGTCAGCGTGTGCTTCGGGATGTCGATGTCGACGTTCTTGAGGTTGTGCTGGCGCGCGCCGCGGATGCGGATCTCGTCGTGCTGTCCGGCAGCCTGGGCGGGGGTGGCATGCAGCTTCGTCGGCATCGTCAGGTCAGGCTCCTGGGCGGCGGGCGTTCGCATTGTGTTCTGGTCGCTGTTGTGCCAGCATCTGCTGACCGCGGGAAGTGGGCGTGACGCATGGCAGGGCAAGGCCCTCCGCTGCGCACTGGCCGAAGGGCCTTTGGGTGGCTAGGTTGCGCCGAGGCGTCCCTGCGGACGCACAAAGATATGAAACCTCGCTCCCGCGCTGGTCCTTGGGCCTTCGTCTTTCCGAAGGCTTGGCCGGCGCAGCCGGGCGGCAGTGCATGAAGGAGCGGGCGGCATGGCCGGCAGCGTCAACAAGGTCATCCTGATCGGCAACCTGGGGCGAGACCCGGAGGTGCGGAATTTCCAGAATGGCGGCCGGGTCGTGAACCTGCGGATCGCCACCACGGACACATATAAGGACCGCGAGGGCAATCGCCAGGAGCGCACCGAGTGGCACTCGGTGGCCATCTTCAACGAGAAGCTGGGTGAGATTGCCGAGAAGTACCTGCGCAAGGGCAGCAAGGTCTACATCGAGGGCAAGCTGGAGACCCGGAAGTGGCAGGACCAGGCTGGTCAGGACCGCTACTCCACGGAAGTCGTGCTGCGCGCCTTCGGTGGTGAGCTGACGCTGCTCGACGGCCGTGGCGGCGAAGGCGGCGGTGGCGGCGGCTTCGAGGGCGGCGGCGAGCGCGGCGGCGGGCGGTCGTCCGGCGGCTTTGGCGGTGGTGAGCGGAGCGGGGGTGGCGGTGGCCGCCAGCAGCGCGGCGGCTGGGACGCGCCGAAGGGCGGCGGCAGCGACCTCGACGACGACATCCCGTTCTAGAGAGTACCATACGCCTTTTGTAAGGAGAAAATGAGATAGGGCCATGGAAACATGGCCCTTTTTGTTTGACAAAGTGGGACCGAAGGGCGAACTTTGTGGCAGAAGTTCAGGGGGCCATGCAAAAGTGTCCATTTCCTGCACTGCCCCATGCTCGGTCGAGTGGACGAATCCTTATTCAATCGAATGGGCCCGCTTTGCCTCTGGAGAGCGGCTGCCGCTGCTGGTCTCCCGGTCGACAGGACTGCCGATCGAGGCGCCGACATACTGGATCGCATCCGCCGAACGGCCCCTGAACAAGGCCGCGGCGACCCTGGAGAAGCAGTTACGCCACCTCATGTTGCTTTATCTCTGGGCCGACACGCGGGGCTGCACGCCTGAGGAGCTTATCCGGTCGCCCGGCTTCCTGACCCTGGAGCAACTGAACGACCTGGACCGCTTCTGCCGCCAGAGCCTCTCGGAAGCCATTCCGGTAGTCCTTGAAGGCAGGGAAGGGGCAGGGAGCGTAGCGCGCTTCCAGAGGCGACGGCCGAGCACCCCCGCAAAGTCAGGCTTCCGAGCCGAAGTTGGCAATCGCTTGGCGGCGATCCACGCCTTCCTGAGCCACCTCAGCTTTAGCCACGCTCTTCGGATGGAGGCCGGCAGCGAAGCGCGAAGAGTTTACGATGAGAGCCGGAAAGCCATCCTCGGCATCCTTCAGGAACGCTGTCGCGCCATCAATCCCAGGCGCAGCGAGGGCGAGCCGCGAGAGGGCTTAGAAGCACAAAAACGTGATCTTCTCCTGGCCGCAATCAAACCCGGGGCACCTGGAAACCCGTGGGAGGCTCAGGTCCAGCAGCGGAACGAACTGATCGTCCGCCTGCTGTTCGACCTGGGGATGCGGCGGGGCGAGGTGCTCTGCCTGCGTGTCGGGGATGTCAAGCTCACGCCAGATGGTGGGCTTCTGACAATCACGCGTCGGCCGCAGGATCCGGAGGACCCGCGGACGCCCAAGCCGCAGGTCAAGACCCTCGGGCGCGAGCTGGCCATCGGCCCCACCCTGCGCGGGCTGTACCTGGGGTACCTTGCCGAGCGGCGAGCCTTCCCCGGCGCGCGGCGACACCCCTTCCTCTTCGTTAGCTCTGCCGATGGATCCCCACTCACCCTGTGGAGCGTGACCAAGATGTTCAAGGCGTTGCGAGAGAGGGTCTCCGGCATGCCAGAGACCCTCTCAGCGCATGTGCTGCGGCATGACTGGAACGATCGGTTCTCCGAGATGTCGGACCGGGCATCAGCCCACCGGGACAAGGTGGACGCAACGAACGAGGAGCGTGCCCGGGCTTACGCCCAGGGGTGGAGCAATCCCGCGACGGCGGCGAAGTACACCAGGCGCTGGAACAGGGAGAAGGCGAACCGGCTTTCCCTCGAGATGCAGGAGCGAAGGGAGATCCTGGAAGAGCGCACAGGCGAAAGGCGCTTACCACCCAGCCAAATGGCAAAGGGGGAGGAATAGCTATGTCAGGGATGGTCCCCGGGAGCGCCGAACACTTCCCGCCGCTTGCCCCGAAGCTATTCCTTCCCGACGGACAAGTCGTCGATACGACTGCAGCCACCTGGGTGCTCCGCGATATCTCATATGGGAGCGTCCCGCTGGAGTTCGCCGCTCTTGCGGCCCTACAGCCAAGTGTGGTCCTGCGTTTGCAGCATACCTTTGGCCATTTCCTGGAGACGAGGTCCGTCTCGCATAGCCGGAACCTCTTCGGTCGCCTCCTGGAATTCTATCGGGCAGTTCTTGCAGGGGCTAAGCCTCAATCCGTCGAGCTGATTGAACTTTCGCATCTCCTAAGCTGGCAAAAGCAGCTCACAAAAGACACCCTCTGGAAACTTGGCGTCGTCCGCATACTGCTGGAGAAGGCCGCCCGGCTTGGATACGGCTTCTGTTCAGGCAGTGCTCTAGACTGGCTCGGTGAGGCAGTACTCCCAGGCAACCCCAAAGGAGGGGACGTTCAGACACGGGATCCAAACCGAGGTGCTTTCACCGCAGCCGAGGTTGAGACACTCAATGCCGCCTTGAACGATGCCTATGCGGAGGGCGAGGTGGACCTCCCCGACTATGCGGCAGGCCATGTCCTGCTGGCCTTCGGCGTACGCAGCCGGCAGCTGGCCGCATTGAAGGAGAAGGATCTGATCGCTGCGCCCGCACAGGATGGCGAGATGCGGTATATCCTCAGGATCCCTCAGGCCAAGCAGCGGGGAGAGCTGACCCGCGGCAGCTTCCGCGCCAGGCCGTGTGACCGCCGGCTCGGCCGTCTTCTGGAGCGCCTGATCGCAGAGAATGCGGGCCTCAGAAAGGATCCGGCGGTGGCGGCGGACGACTGGCCCATGTTCATCAGCCCTGAGCGCGGTGAGAATCCACCGGGATTTGCCTATCATCAGTCCGCGCGGACGATCGCCAGTCGGATCCGGACCATCATCGAGCAGCGAACACAGATCCGCGCGAACTCCAAGCGGTTTCGCCATACCCTGGCGCAGAACATGGCTGACGATGGCGCCTCAAGGTACGAGATCGCCGAGGCGCTTGGCCATACAGACACCCAGCAGGTTGGCAAGTACCTGGACGCCAGACCGGAGATGGTGCCGAGGCTCAACCATCTGGCCGAGGACTTCGCCCCTATCCTGCAGGCATTCGCCGGCATCCTGATCTCACGCGAGGATCTTGAGGCGCGAACTGCGCCGAAGACCAAGCGCCTCCATGACCGTACCCTGGGGGAGGGCGGGGAGCAGCCTCTCGGGCACTGCGGCCAGCACGGCTTCTGCGACCTCGCCAAGCCGGTCGGCTGCTACACCTGCCGGTCATTCCGGCCCTGGGACGATGGTCCTCACGAGGAGGTCCTGACCGGTCTGCGCGCCCGGCGGCAGGAGCAGATCGACAGGGGGCTGAGTTCCAAGATCTACACCATCAACGACCGGACCATCGCGGCGGTGACGCGGGTCGTCCAGCTCTGCCGACAGCGGCGCTCGGCGCCTGAAGCGGCCCAGGGAGGATCCCGATGACGCCGGTCATTGCGCTCCGTACCAGGGCTGCCCTTTCTGCCGAGCAGCGCGCTGCTGAGTTCATTGCCCTCGCCCGGGATCAGCTTACCAACCTCATCGCGACGACCGAGTGGCCAGCCGATGCCTGGGACGTCTCGGCTGCGTTCGTCCGCAAGGGCAAGCCCCGCGCAGCGAGCCGATTGTACTTCTTCCAGCGTGGAACCCTGACTGGCCGTGCCGCCAGGGCGGCCGGATCACCCTTCGATCCTGCCTTCAGCGACTTTGCCCGGGCCTACATCCGCTATACCCACTCAGCGACCAAGATGGAGTTCCCGCGGCTCCAGATGCGGCTTCATGCGCTGAGCTATATCGAGGCGGCCTTCCGCGCCCTTCGTATGAGGCCCAGCATCGATCTGCTCTCTCCCGATGTGCTCACCACCGCTGTGCGGATCGGCACCGAAGGCGTCACCGACTTCGTGAAATACCAGCGCGCCTTGGCCGTCGAGGGTGTCTACCAGTTCTGCCTGCAGCGCAGCCTGCTCGCCTTGAGCTTCCAGTGGCGCCATGGCGTTCCGAAGCCTTCGGAGCCAGGGGAGCGCATCGGGACAGCATTCGCGGAGCGTCGTGCCCAGAAGCTGCCCAGCAGGCGGGCCTTCGAGGTGCTCGCCCATGTCTACCGTCAGCCCCGCAATCTGCGGGATCAGCTCCTTTCGGCCGTCTGCCTGGTCTGCATCTGTGCGCCCTGGCGCGCCTCCGAGGTCCTTCAGTTGCGGATCGACTGTGAGGTAAGGGAGATGCGTCGGGAGAAGGGGCGGGAGGTGCCATCCTACGGGCTCCGCGCCTATCCTGGGAAGAACAACCCGCCGCAGGTCAAGTGGGCCATCGACGTCGCGGCGGACCAGCTCCAGGAAGCCATCGGGCGCCTGCGCACGAGTTGCGCCGAAGCGCGCGCCATGGCCGCTTGGTACGTCCAGAACCCCAGCCGGATCTACCTGCCGCCGGACCTCGCCCACCTGCGCCAGGCCGAGTGGGTGACCTCCGATCAGGTGGCCGAGCTGGCTGGGCAGACCAATGGGGTGCAGTGGGCGAAGCAGGTTGGGTTGGAGCCCCGCGCTGGCGCAGCAGGCCGTCCTGAGTATCGGTTTTCCGATCTGGAGCGTGCCGTCCTGGCACAGCTCCCGCGGGATTTTCCTCACCAGAATGGCCTCAGGACCCATCTATATTCCGAGGCATTGATCCTTGTCCGCCAGGGGGCGCTCCGGGCCGATACGATCGGCCAGGGGTCGCAGGTGATGTTCGAAGCGGTCGACATCGATCGTTTCAACCGGTGGCTCTCCGGGACGCCCGCCCATAAGCCGGTGTTCCAGCAGTACGGCTTCACGGAAGAAGATGGTTCTCCGATCAGAATTACGACCCATGCCTTCCGGCACTGGAACAACAATCTGGGGCACAAGAAGGGCCTCAGCCAGGAAGACCTTGCCCTTTGGAGCGGCCGGGATCCCGGTCAGAACAAGTACTACGACCACCAGACCCCGGCTGAGTTCCGGGAGGATCTCCTCCAGCTGGCGCTCAAGGCCGGCGGTGTGGGTCCCCTGTTCGAGGCGGCCGATAACCTCCCTGACCCGCTCCTGATTTCCCGGGAGGAGTTTCTTCGGGAGCAGATGGGGGCGTCCCACACCACCGAGGTGGGCGCCTGCATCCACGACTATGCCCTGCAGCCCTGCCAGAACCACGGCGACTGCATCACCTGCGAGGAGAATGTCTTCGTCAAGGGCGACCAGCGGCACCGCGCCGAGATCACCCGTCTGGTCGGCCTTGCCGAGATGCAGCTCGCCGCCGCCAAGCTCTCCATGTCGGAAGGTGATTATGGGGCTGACCTCTGGGTGCAGGACCATGAGCGCAAGCTGAGGCGCCTGCAGCTGATGCTGGCCGTTCACGACGATCCCGGCATTCCCGACGGCAAGGTCGCGACCCTGCCGCCGGACCGCCAGGACAGCGAAATCGAACAGGCGATGCGGCACCGCAGCCGGCGTGACCTGCGGGCGGCAGGGTAGGCACAAGTGGTTGGGAACAAGAAGTCGAAGCCCAGGATGTCAGACCAGGACGTTCGGGCCATCGTGACCCTGCTGGAGACGTGGGAGGGCCCACTGACCTGGGAGCGGCTGGTCGAGCGTGCGGCCCTCGTCCTTGGACGCTCCTACACCCGGCAGGCGCTTGATGGTCATGAGGCGGTCAAGGATGCGTATCAGGCGCGCAAGCAGAGGATCCGGGTCATCCGCGACAGCCTCCGCAAAGGCAAGGCAACAAGCGAGGAACTGCCGCCCGAGCTGGCGCTGGCTTTGCAGCGGGCCGAGGCTGCGGAGCTCCGGGTCAAGGCGCTGGAGCAGACGGTTGAACGCTACCGGGCCAAGTTCATCCTCTGGCTTTACAATGCCCGGAATGCCGGCCTCACGGAAGATCAGCTCAACAGCCCGCTGCCTGCCGTCGACCAGAAGGCGGGTGCCTTGTGGAGCCGCCGGAAGGGTGCCCAGAGGTAGAATTTTTTGGCCTTCTTACGCTTTTCGATCCAGCTCCAACCCAGCTATTATACCATGCAGCTTGTTGAGCAAACCCGGTTGGAGGCTCGCTCCTCGCGTTCGGGGTTTGCTAAGACGCTGAATATAAAGAAGGTTTTGGCGCATGCTCACGGGCGAGATCAGGAACCAGGTCGATCAGATCTGGAACAGCTTCTGGACGAGCGGGATCTCCAATCCGCTGGAGGTCATCGAACAGATCACCTACCTGCTCTTCATCCGCCGCCTGGACGAGCTGCACACACTCGAGGAGCGCAAGGCCGCCCGGCTGAAGCGCCCGCTGGAGCGGCGCATCTTCCCCGAAGGTACCGACCCCAAAGACCGGCCGTACGAGGACCTCCGTTGGTCCCGCTTCAAGAACATGGCGCCGGCCGAGATGTTTGCCGTGGTGGGGGAGCATGTCTTTCCGTTCCTCCGCACTCTCGGCGGAGACGGTTCCACCTATTCCCACCACATGAAGGATGCTCGCTTCACCATCCCGACCGCGGCGCTGCTGGCGCGGGTGGTGGATATGCTCGACAACGTGTCGATGGAGGACCGCGATACCAAGGGCGACCTCTATGAGTACATGCTCGGCAAGATCGCCACTGCCGGACAGAACGGGCAGTTCCGCACGCCGCGCCATATCATCCAGTTGATGGTGGAGATGACGGCGCCAAACCCGAAGGATGTCATCGTGGATCCGGCCTGTGGCACCGCCGGTTTCCTGGTGACGGCCGGTGAATACCTGCGGGAGCACCACCCGGAGATACTCCGCGACGACGCACTGCGGAAGCACTTCCACCATGGCATGTTCCACGGCTTCGACTTCGATGGAACTATGCTGCGCATCGGCAGCATGAACATGATGCTGCACGGAGTGGAGAACCCGGATATCCGCTATCGCGACAGCCTGGCGCAGGACCATGCTGAGGATGCGGACCGCTACACCCTCGTCCTGGCCAACCCACCGTTCGCTGGGGCGCTGGATGCGGAGGCGGTGGCGAAGGACCTGACCGCCATCGTCAGGACCCGCAAGACGGAGCTGCTGTTCTTGGCGCTATTCCTGCGCTTGCTGAAGCCGGGCGGGCGCGCGGCGGTGATTGTGCCGGATGGCGTGCTGTTCGGCTCCTCCAAAGCGCACAAGGAGCTGCGCCGCATGCTGGTGGAGGACCACAAGCTGGAAGGCGTGGTGAGCCTGCCCTCCGGCGTGTTCCGGCCCTATGCAGGCGTCTCCTGCGGCATCCTGCTCTTCACCCGCACCGACAGCGGCGGCACGCACCAAGTATGGTTCTACGACATGCAGGCTGATGGCTGGAGCCTGGACGATAAGCGTACGCCGCTGTTGCCCGAGGAGAAGCTAGGCCCGGCTCCCGCTGCGGCGCTGGCGCCGGAGGAGCACGCGAAGAACAACCTGCCTGATGCCCTGGCTCGCTGGCGTCGGTGCACGGGGGAAGAACGGAACCGCCCGCGCACGGCGCAGAGCTTCTGCGTGCCGAAGAAGGATATCGCCGGCGCAGGCTATGACCTCTCGCTCAACCGCTACAAGGAGGTGGTGCGGGAGGAAGTGGCGCATCTCAGCCCGCGTGAGATCCTGGCTGATCTGCGTCGGCTGGAGGCAGAGATCCAGGAGGGGATGGCGCGGCTGGAGGGAATGCTACCGTGAGAAACTGGCCTACCCTCGCACTTGGTGACCTCTTCGAGATTGCTCGCGGTGGATCACCGCGACCGATCGATCAATTTATTACTGATGACCCCGACGGAATTAACTGGATTTCAATCAGCGACGCTTCTGAAAGCTCCAAATTTATCAAACAGACTAAGCGTCGTATCAAAGCAAGTGGAGCTTCCCGTTCCCGTTCAGTGAAGCCGGGCGACTTTCTTCTAACCAACTCCATGAGCTTTGGTCGGCCTTACATTATGGCGACCACCGGGTGCATACACGACGGTTGGTTGCTCCTGCGTCCAAGGCGAGAAGATATCGACCGGAACTATTTTTACCATTTGCTCGGCTCGGACATCATCTATTCGAAATTCGAGCGGCTCGCCGCAGGTGCGACCGTAAAGAACCTGAACATCGACTTGGTCAGTGGCGTCGAAGTCAGTCTGCCGTCGCTCCCCGAACAGCGCCGCATCGCCGCCATCCTCGATGAGGCCGACGTGCTGCAGGCGAAGCGGCGGGCGGCACTGGCGCAACTCGACGAGATGGCGCGGGCGATCTTTGTGGAGATGTTTGGCGATCCGGCGACCAATCCAAAGAACTGGCCGGTCGTGAACATAGGTGACTTAGTTGCATCAGCAGCATATGGAACGAGTGAGAAGGCTGGTGCGGAAGGAAAGATTCCGATCCTTCGAATGAACAATCTTACTTACGGTGGTGCATTAGACCTCATCAATCTTAAGTACATCGATCTTCCTGCGTCGCAGTTCGAACGATACACTGTCCAGAAAGGCGATATATTATTCAATCGCACGAACAGCGCAGAACTTGTAGGGAAGACTGCCGTATTTGATCAAGACGCACCTATGGCATTTGCAGGTTATCTTGTTCGGCTGCGTACCAATGCATTTGCAACACCGGAGTATGTGTCAGCCTTCCTAAACTCTACCCATGGAAAGTCGACACTTCGCGCCATGTGCAAGTCAATCATAGGTATGGCGAATATCAATGCTAAGGAAGTTCAGCGAATTCCGATTCCTAAGCCACCCCGCGCACTACAAGGCGAGTTTGCGGAACGCTTGAATACGTTGGCTGGAACTCGACAGAAACATCGCCAGTCGGCAAGGGAATTTGAATCGCTCTTCTCCTCCCTCCAACACCGCGCCTTCCGCGGCGAGCTGTAAGGCAGCCCCATGTCGCAATTCGGCTTTCTCCAACCCGAGTGGCCGGATCTCTACACCGCCGCCGCGCGGGCCGAGGCGCTCGTCCTCTCTGACCCACGCGCTGCCGCCTTCTACACCCGCCGCGCGCTCGAACTAACCATGGCGTGGCTTTACAAGTATGACCGCCGGCTAAAGCTGCCCTACCAGGACAATCTCAGCGCCTTGATCCATGAGCCGAGCTTTCGCGAGGCGGCCGGCGAGGCCATCTTCTACAAGGCGCGCTACCTGAAGGACACTGGCAATAAAGCCGTCCACAGCGAAAAGCCTTTCGCTGAGGCGGAGGCACGGACAGCGGTCGGGGAGCTGTTCCACCTCGCGTTCTGGCTGGTCCGCTCCTATGCCCGCGGCACGAAGCCCGCCGATGATCTCGCCTTCGACCCGACGAAGCTGCCCCGGCCTATGGCGCAGCTCGCGAAGCTCACCCTCGACCAGCTCCGCCGTCGCGAGGCGGAACTGCAGGCGAAGGACGAGAAGCTGGCGGAGGTCCTGGCCGACCGCGCCAATCTGGATGCCGAGTTGCAACGCCTTCGGGAGGAGGTCGCGGCCGCCCGCGCCGCCAATGCGCAGAAGCCCGATACCCACGACTACAATGAAGCTGCAACCCGCGACCACTTCATCGACCTGCTGCTGCGCGAGGCCGGCTGGAACCCGGACGGGCCGAACGTAGCCGAGTACCCCGTCACGGGCATGCCGAACGAGACGGGTGAGGGCTTCGTGGACTACGTGCTGTGGGGTGATGATGGCCGTCCCTTGGCGTTGGTCGAGGCCAAGCGGACCCGCTACAGCCCCTTAAAAGGGCAGCAGAAGGCCAAGCTGTACGCCGACTGCCTGGAGAGGATGCACGGCCAGCGTCCGGTCATCTTCTACTCCAACGGCTACGAGCACTGGATCTGGGACGACACTCGCTACCCGCCGCGCCAGATTCAGGGCTTCTACAAGAAGGCGGAGCTGCTGCTGCTGATCCAGCGCCGGACGACCCGCCGCCGGCTGGCCGATGCCGCGCCCGATGAGAAGATCGTCGAGCGCCACTACCAGACCCGGGCCATCCGCCGCATCGCCGAAGCGTTTGAGGACCATAACCAGCGCAAGGCCCTGGTGGTCATGGCCACCGGCGCCGGCAAGACACGCACCGTGATTGCGTTGGCGGACCTGCTGATGCGCTGCAACTGGGTGAAGCGCGTCCTCTTCCTGGCCGATCGCGTGGCGCTGGTGAACCAGGCGGCGAACGCCTTCAAGGCCCATCTGCCGTCGGCCGCCCCGGTGAATCTGGTGACGGATAAGGCGACCGAGGGCCGCGTCTTCGTCTCCACCTATCCAACCATGATGAAGCTGATCGAGGAGCAGGACGGGGCCCAGCGCCGCTTCGGCGCCGGCCATTTCGACCTGATCATCGTGGACGAGGCGCACCGGTCCATCTACCGCAAGTACGGCGCGATCTTCGACTGGTTCGACAGCCTGCTGGTCGGGCTGACCGCCACCCCGAAGGACGAGATTGACCGCAACACCTACCGGCTGTTTGATCTCGAAGCGGGCGTGCCGACCGATGCCTACCCGCTCGATGAGGCGGTGAAGGACGGCTATCTGGTGCCGATGAAGGCGGTCTCGGTGCCGCTGAAGTTCCAGCGCCAGGGCATCCGCTACGAGGACCTCTCCGAGGAGGAGAAGGAAGACTGGGATGCCCTGGAGTGGGACGAGGAGGGGGGTGCTCCCGACCGGGTCGACGCCCAGGCCGTGAACAAGTGGCTGTTCAACGCCGATACGGTCGACAAGGTGCTGCAGCACCTGATGAGCCGCGGCCTGCAGGTCGAAGGCGGGGACCGGCTGGGCAAGACCATCATCTTCGCCAAGAACCATGCCCATGCGGAGTTCATCCAGGAGCGGTTCGACGCCAACTACCCGAAGCTGAAGGGCAGCTTCGCACGGATCATCGACTTCCAGGTGGACTACGCCCAGAGCCTGATCGACAGCTTCTCCCACCCTGCCAAGCCGCCGCACATCGCCATCAGCGTGGACATGCTGGATACCGGCATCGACGTGCCGGAGGTGGTGAACCTCGTGTTCTTCAAGCTGGTCCGGTCGAAGACGAAGTTCTGGCAGATGATCGGCCGCGGCACCCGGCTCCGCGCGGATCTCTTCGGCCCGGGGAAGCACAAGGAGTTCTTCTACGTCTTCGACTTCTGCCAGAACCTCGAGTTCTTCAGCCAGAATGCGCCGGCCGTGGAGGGCTCGGTTGGCGACAGCCTCTCGGCCCGGCTGTTCAAGACGAGGCTTGAACTGGCGGCAGCCCTCGACCAGAGGGTGAAGGGCCGGACGGGGCGCGACCTGGAGACGGAGGTGACGCTGCGCCACGACGTCGCCCAGCTGCTGCGCAGCGAGGTGGCAGCGATGAACGTGGACAACTTCCTGGTGCGGCCGAAACGGAAGCTGGTGGAAACCTACGCCAAGCCGGAGGCATGGGAGGCGCTGGACGAGCAGGCGCGGCGTGAGTTGGCCGAGCAGGTCGCCGGGTTGCCCTCGGAGCGCGAGCCGGAGGGTCTCGAAGCGAAGCAGTTCGACCTTCTGATGCTGAACCTGCAGCTCTGCGTGCTGGGTCAGGCGCCCGGCTTCAACGCACACAAGCTGCGGGTGGTGGATCTTGCCGGCGCTCTCGAGGACCAAGCGACCATTCCTGCCATCCGTGAGCAGCTGGCCCTGATCGAGGAGATCCAGACCGACGCCTGGTGGCAGGACGTGACCGCAGGCATGCTGGAGGATGTCCGGAAGCGCCTGCGGGGGCTGGTGCACCTGATCGAGAAGCGCAAGCGGAAGCCGATCTACACCGATTTCGAGGATGAGATTGGCGAGGGGGTGGACATCGACTTCCAGGCTTTCACGCCCCCCGACGCCTTCGAGAAGTTCCGGGCAAAGGCGCGCCACTTCCTGCGCCAGAAGCTGGATCACGTGGCGGTCCACAAGGTCCGGACAAACCGGCAGCTGACGCCCACCGATCTGGAGGAGCTGGAGCGGCTGCTTCAGGACAGCGGCGTCGGTACGCCGGACGATCTCGACCGCGCCAAGTCCGATGCTGAAGGGCTCGGCCTTTTCATCCGGGCGATGGTGGGGATGGATCGTGCGGCGGCCAAGGAAGCCTTCTCTGGCTTCCTGGCTGGAAAATCCCTCACGGCGAACCAGATCGAGTTCATCGACATGCTGGTGGAGCACCTGACGGAGAATGGCGTCATGGAGGGGTCAAGGCTTTATGAATCGCCCTACATCGACATTAGCCCGCTCGGCGTCGATGGATTGTTCAGCCAGGATGCCGTGGATGAGGTCTTCTCTATCCTAGAGGAGGTGAAGCGACGGGCCGCAGCTTAGCAGGCTCGTTCCTGCCCTGACCCCGCTCCCAGCGCAACTACGGGAGCTTGCAGCCCGTGATGGCGCAGACGGAAATCACGAAGGCCCTCAGCACCTGCTCCGCACCGATGTCGGAGTAGATGGGGAAATCCGTCGCATTGCCCGCCGGGCCTTTGCCAGGACCCTCAATCCGAACGACATTCAAGTAGAAGCCGGTTCCTGCCCAGTCTTTGTCGGTGCCTCGCCGGTCCTGGATCCAGGCTCGCTTGAAACCGCCGCTTGGTTGTTCCCACTCGATCATGGGCTGATTTTTCTTATCTCGGGTGATGTGCATATTGGCTCTGAACGGTTGGCAGGGCGTTATGTAGCAGCCCCGATGAATTCATGCGGCCTTGTCATCGCCTTGCTCCGCCAAGCGATCTGCTAAGGCTCGGAGATAGGCAGCCCGGCAGGGGCGCAGTGGCGTGCCAAGTCCCTCATCAAAACAGTCAGCGAGATGGCGGAGTGTTAACGGCAGGCGACCGCGGCACGCGGCTCTGTAGAAGCTGAAAGCCTTTCTAGGGTCGGTGCACAGACCCTCTGCCGCAGCATAGCCAGTTTCATGGATCACGCCGAGATTGTGGAGGGCGGTCAAGTCGCCGCCGTTGGCGGCCGTAGTGAACCAGTGAACAGGAATCGACCACCGGACGCTGGCAAAAAAATAAGGCCCATTGCTCCCTCTCTTTTCGTCCAGATCGCGCCAAGCAAAGGAGGTGTCGTATCCGACGGAGTTCTGCGCATCGGGGTTACCCCGGAAGGCATCCCGCAGCACGTCCCAAGGTACTAGGAAGTACGGTGCCTCCAGACAGAGTAAGATTTGCGGACTGGAGGAAGAATAATTACCTTGGTCTGGAAAGAAGGAAATCTTCCGGACGCCGGGGTATTTCGTATTTTGAACGAAAGCGATGTTGCCGATCTGTAGCTGGCTTGTGGGAGGGATGTACAAGCTAACCTTCCGCGACGTGTCGACCTCATCTCCCTTGACTTGGATCTTGCCCGCCGCTGGTGTCACTGCGGTTATGCGGAGCGGGATCCACCCAGACGCTTTCCAAGCTGGAGGTGAAGGGGGAACAACGCGCGGGTATTCTTCGTTGAGAGGCTTCCAACGCGCGCGCTCAGGAGTGTCCATGCAAGGGTGCTTTGGCCAAGGTGGCCCCAGTTCATCAAAAAAGACGCGACCCCCAGCCGGGCTCTGGTAGAAAAACACCGGCACTCCACATGCCGGACAACGGGCATTGGGAATGACATAGTCGGCCGTCGCCTGAAGCGGCCGGCGCCATGAAACCCAGTTGCTCCCAAGCTTTCCGCCGGCATGGTGGCTGCCGTGCGACACCCATCCACGGCGGGCGTTTTCGCAGAACTCACAGGTGCAATGGGGGAAGTGATTGTAGCCTGCCACCGATGACACTCTTTCGTGAGGGTGCGACGGTACGCAACGGTAACCACTCCCGCAAGGGGCCGATCCGGCCGACACCGTCCCCGCTTTCCACAGGGGGGACCCGTTACCCACAAGGGGCCGCGAAGCCGAGTATTCGAAATCGAGCGCAGCGGCCCCTTGTGGGTAATGGGGGGTTCCTGTGGTAAGCGGGGGCGGTGAAGCGCGCTGGTGCAGCAGCCTAACTCTGTCAACTTCGGCAGCTGAGGGACCGCTCAGGCAGCCCCGCAGCGGGCCTATCTTGACGGAAAATGCTAGCTTCTCCGCGGAATGAGCGCCAACATGCTAAAAATTATGCCGCTTCCTAAGAAAGGTAGCGGAGCGTTCCCCAGAACCCTTCTGATCGTCGGGCGGGCGCTCCGGCCCCGGAGCGCCTTCTGCCTTCCCGAACGCAAATCCTGATCCAGATCATCGGCCCGCTGAAACGCGGGCTGTTCTGTTCGGTTCAAGGCACGCAGGACAGGAAGCAGGGCCCCGTGATTCTCTCCGCTGACCGTATCCGTCTGGCTGCCCGGCCCGCCAACAAGGAATCGGCGATTCGGGAGGCGGCGCAGCTTCTGGTGGAGACTGGCGCCATCCAGCCGACCTATGCCGAGAGCATGCTCCGGCGCGAGGGGGAGGCCGATACCTTCCTGGGCAACGGCATCGCCATTCCGCACGGGCAACGGGCGGATCGCGGGCTGATCGCGCAGACCGCCATCTCGGTCCTCCAGGTGCCCGAGGGCGTGCGTTGGAACGGCGATGACGTGGCGCATCTTGTGGTGGCCATCGCCGCACAGGGCGACGAGCACATCGCCGTGTTGCGACGGCTGACGGACGTGCTCGGCGAGGCCGATCTGGCCGCCCACCTGGCTCGAACCGGCGATGCGGGCGAAATCCTCGCCGCCCTCGATCCCGACAAGCCACTGCCCACCGGCGCTCCCGCCGCGGGAGCCGCTCCGCAGGAAGGGGCGATGACAGCGACTGTCGCAGCTCCTGCCGTTGCCGGCATGCATGCCCGGCCCGCCCGCGTGCTGGTGCAACTGGCGAAGAACTATCAGTCCAGCATCTCGCTGAGCCATGGCGGGCGGAGTGCCGACGCGCGGAGCATGATCGCGCTGTTGCAACTCGGTGCCGGGCCGGCTGCGCCCATGCAGCTCAGCGTGGCGGGGCCGGACGCTGCTGCCGCGCTGCGGGCGGTGCGCGCCGCCTTCGACGACCAACTCGGCGACAACGACCCCGGCGAGCCCGCGCCCGCCTCGGTGGAAGCCGCACCCAAGGCGGCCGAGGAACCCCTGGAGCCGGGGGTGATCGCTGGCTTGCCGGCCAGCCCCGGCGTGGCCATTGGGCTGCTGCATCGCTTCCGTTCGGAGCAAGCCGGGTTCGCCGCCACCGCCACCGATCCGGTCGGCGAGCAGGCGGCGCTGGAGGCGGCTCTGGAAGCCTCCCGCGCCGAACTGAAGACCGTGGCTGTGGAGATGAGCCACAGGGTCGGCGACAAGCACGCCGCCATCTTCGCCGCACATGAGGAATTCCTGGAGGACCCCGAGTTGCTTGCGGCGGCGCGGCGCGCCATCCAGGGCGGCGCTTCGGCGCCCGCCGCTTGGCAGCACGCCACCGATGCCCAGGCGGAGGCGCTTGCCGGCCTGGGCGACCCACTTCTGGCCGCCCGTGCCACGGATCTGAAGGACGTCGCCCGCCGGGTGCTGCGCCATCTCGTCGGTGGCGGCGCGGAGGTTGAGCCGCTGCCCGAGCGCGCTGTCATCGCCGCCGAGGACCTGACGCCCTCCGAGACTGCCAACCTGGACCCGGCGCGCGTGGTGGGGCTGGTGACGGCGGCCGGCGGACCGACGGCCCATACGGCCATCCTGGCGCGGGCGCTGGGCATTCCTGCGGTGGTCGCCGCCGGGCCGGGCGTGCTGGAACTGGCCGACGGCACCCCCGTGGTGCTGGACGGCGACCGCGGCCGCCTGCTGCCGAACCCGGACGAGGCGGCGCGCAGCCGCGCCCAGGCGGCCCAGGCGCGCGGGCGGGAACGCGCCGCCGCGGCGCGGGAGGCCGCCTTCCGCCCCGCCGTCACGCGGGACGGGCACCGCATCGAGGTCGGCGCCAATGTCCGCCGGCCGGAGGAGGCCATCGAGGCGTTGGCCGCCGGCGCCGAGGGCACCGGACTGATTCGCAGCGAGTTCCTGTTCGACGAGCGGCCACATCCGCCCAGCGAGGACGAGCAGTTCGACCTCTACCGCCGCTTGGCGGAGGGCTTCGGCGGCCTGCCCGTGGTGCTGCGCACGCTGGATGCCGGCGGCGACAAGCCGCTGCGCTTCGTGCATCACCCGGCGGAGGCAAACCCCTTCCTCGGTCTGCGCGGCCTGCGCCTTTCGCTAGCCGAGCCCGCGCTGTTCCGCGCACAGGTCCGCGCCGCGTTGCGGGCTGCCCGCCATGGGGACATCCGCATCATGCTGCCCATGGTAGACGGCCTCGCCGACCTGCGCGCCGCACGGGAGATCGTGGAGAAGGAGCGGCTGGACCTCGCTGCGCCACCGGTGGAGGTGGGTATCATGGTCGAGGTGCCCTCGGCGGCGGTGATGGCGGATCAGCTCGCCGGCGAGGCGGATTTCTTCTCCATCGGCACCAACGACCTGACGCAGTACACCCTGGCCGTGGACCGGCTGCACCCTACCCTCGGCGCGCGCTCCGACGCGCTGGACCCGGCGGTGCTGCGGTTGATCGACATGACGGTGAAAGCGGCCCATGCGCGGGGCCGCTGGGTCGGCGTCTGCGGGAACATGGCGGCCGACCCGATGGCGGCGCCGATCCTGCTCGGCCTCGGCGTGGACGAGCTTTCCGTCTCCATCCCAAACGTCGCCGCTCTGAAGGCGCAGATCCGGGCGCTTAGCATGGCGGAGGCGGAACGGGTGGCGCGCCTGGCGCTGGGCTGCGCCACCGCCGCCGAGGTGCGCGCCATTCCGGCGCTGCGGGAGTTTGGTCATGCCGGCTGATGCCCTGACGCGGATCGGCACCGTCACGCTGAACCCCGCCTTCGACCTGACCATCCCACTGCCGCGCCTGGAACGGGGCGAGGTGAACCGCGCCCAGGGCGCCGAGCTGCGCCCGGCGGGCAAGGGCGTGAACGTCTCGGTGATGCTCTCCGTTCTGGGGGAGCCGTCCCGGGCCACGGGCCTGCTTGGTGCCGCCGATTGCGCCGCCTTCGAGGAGTTCCTGCGGCCGCTCGGCATCATCAGCGACTTCGAGCCGGTGCCGGGACACTGCCGCATCAACGTGAAGCTGGTGGAGACTGAGGCGGGGGAGGTGACGGACATCAATTCTCCTGGCCCAACGGTCGCGGCCGGGTCCCTGGCCGCCCTGAAGCAACGGATGGGGCACGCCCCGGAACTGATGGTGCTGGCCGGCAGCCTGCCGCCTGGCCTGGTGGCAGGCGCCTGGGCCGAGCTGGTGCGGCACCTCTCCGCTGCCGGCCGGCGCGTGCTGCTGGATACCAGCGGCCCGGCCTTCGCGGCCGCGCTGGAGGTCAAGCCCTATCTGGTGAAGCCAAATCGCGCCGAACTGGCCGAGATGCTGGGGCGCAGCCTGCCGGATCGTGCGGCGGTGGTTGCCGCCGCCCGCGAGGTGCAGCAGCGCGGCGTCAGCCATGTGGTCGTCTCGGCGGGCGGGGAGGGCGCGCTCTTCGCATTGCCCCAGGCCATGCTCTGGGTGCGGCCGCCGGCCGTGCCGCTGACCACCACCGTCGGCGCCGGGGATGCGCTGGTCGCCGGGCTCGCGGCCGGGCTGGCGCGCGGGCTGGACGCCGAGGCACTGGCGCGGCTGGCCACCGGCTGCGCCGCCGCCGCCGTCTCCCGGCCGCCGCAGGGCCTGCCCACAGCGGCCGAGATCGCCCGGCTGGCGGAGGCGGCGCATGTCGAACGCCTCTGATCCCGTCCTCACTGACCTGGATGCGTGTCATGCCTCCTGATTCCGGCACTGCGGCGCCCACGCGGCTGCTCGCCGTCATCCGCCACGCCGCCAGCGCGCCGCATGCCCGCATGGCCGCCGAAGCCCTGAGGGAGGCTGCCGACCGCGCCGGCCTCTCTCTGACGCTCGACACGGCCGAGGCCCCCGCTGGCTCGCCCCAGGCCGATGCCGTGCTTCTGGTGGGCGACGCCACTGCCGAGGCCGCTCGCCATGCCGGCCACCCGCTGATCGCCACCACGGTGGTCGAGGCGATCCGCCGGCCGGAGCAGGCACTGCGCTCCGCGGCCTCGCTCGCCAGGTTGCCGCGCCCGGCCGCAGTGCCCGCGGCGGCTGCGCCCCAGGCCACCGCGCCGGCCGCAGAAGCTTCGGGCGGGAGCAAGAAGCTGGTCGGCATCACCGCCTGCCCAACCGGCATCGCCCACACCTTCATGGCAGCCGCGGCGCTGGAGAAGGCGGCCAGGGCCGGCGGGCACAGCATCAAGGTGGAGACCCAGGGCTCGGTTGGCTCCAAGAATACCCTGACGGAGCAGGAGATCGCCGAGGCCGATGCCGTGGTGATCGCTGCCGATACCGGGGTGGACACCTCCCGCTTTGCAGGCAAGCGGATCGTCATCGCCGGGACGAACGACGCGCTGAAGGACGGGCAGGGGCTGATCGCCCGCGCCCTTGCCGCCGAGCCACAGGGCGGAGCAACCCGTGCTACGGGGACGGCGGCGCCCGCGCCCGCCAAGTCCACCCAGGCGCCCGGCGTCTACAAGCACCTGATGACCGGCGTCTCCTACATGATCCCGCTGGTGACGGCGGGCGGGCTCTGCATCGCGCTTTCCTTCGCCTTCGGCATCGAGGCCTTCAAGGAGCCGGGCACGCTGCCGGCGGCGCTGTTCCAGATCGGCGCGCAGTCGGCCCTGGCGCTGATGGTGCCGGTGCTGGCAGCCTTCATCGCCTTCTCCATCGCCGACCGGCCGGGGCTGGCACCGGGCTTCATCGGCGGCTCGCTGGCGGGCGCGATCGGGGCAGGCTTCCTGGGCGGCATCGTGGCCGGCTTCCTGGCGGGGTACACGGCGAAGTTCCTGCGCGACCGGCTGCCCTTCCCGGAAGCGCTGGAGGGATTGAAGCCGGTCCTTGTCATTCCGCTGCTGGCTTCGCTCGTCACCGGCCTGCTGATGATCTACGTGCTCGGCACCCCGATCGCGGCGGCGCTGGCCTGGCTGACCGAGTTCCTGCGCGGCATGGGCTCGACCAACGCGGTGATCCTCGGCGTGCTGCTCGGCGCCATGATGGCGGCCGACATGGGCGGGCCGGTGAACAAGGCCGCCTATGCCTTCGGCGTCGGCCTGCTGGGCTCGGAGACTTTCGCGCCGATGGCGGCCATCATGGCGGCCGGCATGACGCCGCCGATCGGCATCGCCATCGCCACCTTCATCGCCCGCAACCGCTTCAGCCAGGAGGAGCGGGATGCCGGCAAGGCCGCTGCCATCCTGGGCCTTGCCTTCATCACCGAGGGCGCCATCCCCTTCGCCGCCAAGGACCCGGTGCGGGTCATTCCCTCGCTGATCGCGGGCTCGGCGGTGGCGGGCGGGCTTTCAATGCTGTTCGGCTGCACGCTGCGGGCGCCGCATGGTGGAATTTTCGTGGTCGGTATTCCCGGCGCGGTGGGCAATCCGCTTGGGTATCTGATCGCCATCGTGGCCGGCTCGCTGGTCACTGCCGCGGCCGTGGCCGTGCTGAAGCAGCGCTCGCCGGTGGCGGCTGCCGCCTGAGGGCGGCGCCGGTTTGGCGGGAGGCGCCGGATCGGCTATAAGAACGGGGAATTCAATGGGGCAGGGGCGGCTCGCTGGGCCGCGCCGCCCGGGCCATGGGTGCTGCACCAGCCCCGCCGCCTTGCCCCGTTTCTGCTGCATGGGAAGACCGCGTGAGCGAGAGCGATAACGGCACCGGGCCTGGGGCCCATATCCCGCCTGAAGGCACGCTGCCGATCGCGCTCGAGGAGGAGATGCGCCGCTCCTACCTCGACTATGCGATGAGTGTCATTGTCGCCCGTGCCCTGCCGGATGTGCGGGACGGGCTGAAGCCGGTGCACCGCCGGATCCTGTTCTCCATGCAGGAGAACGGCTTCACGGCCGACAAGCCCTACAAGAAGTCCGCCCGCGTCGTCGGCGACGTGATGGGTAAGTATCACCCGCACGGCGACAGCGCGATCTACGACGCCATGGTCCGCATGGCGCAGACCTTCTCGCTGCGCGTGCCGCTGATCGATGGCCAGGGCAACTTCGGCTCGATGGACGGCGACCCGCCGGCGGCCATGCGCTACACCGAGGCGCGGTTGGCCAAGTCGGCGGTGGCGCTGCTCGAAGGCATCGACGAGGACACGGTCGAGTTCGGGCCGAACTACGACGAAAGCGCCCATGAGCCGAAGGTGCTCCCGGCCGCCTTCCCGAACCTGCTGGTGAACGGCGCCAACGGCATCGCCGTCGGCATGGCGACCAACATCCCGACGCACAACCCGGGCGAGGTGATCGACGCCGCCCTGGCCATGATCGCCGAGCCTGAGATCACGCTCGACGATCTGATGAAGATCATCCACGGGCCGGATTTCCCGACCGGCGCGCTGATCCTGGGCCGCTCGGGCATTCGCTCGGCCTTCGAGACGGGGCGCGGCAGCATCGTGCTGCGTGCGCGCGCCGAGGTCGAGGAGATGCGTGGCGGCCGCAGCGCCATCGCCATTTCCGAAATCCCATACCAGGTCAACAAGGCCTCGCTGATCGAGCGCATTGCCGAGCTGGTGCGCAGCAAGCAGCTGGAGGGCATCAGCGACCTGCGCGACGAGAGCGACCGCTCCGGCCTGCGCATCGTCGTCGAGCTGAAGAAGGACGCGACGCCGGAGGTGGTGCTGAACCATCTCTACCGCTACACCAACCTGCAGACCTCCTTCGCCGTGAACATGCTGGCCCTGCACAACGGCCGGCCGCAGCAGATGGGGCTGCGGCAGGTGCTGCAGGCCTTCATCGACTTCCGCGAGGAGGTGATCCTTCGCCGCTCGCGCTTCCGCCTGGGCAAGGCGCGCGACCGTGGGCACCTGCTGGTCGGCCTCGCCATCGCGGTGGCGAACATCGACGAGGTCATCCGCCTGATCCGCGAGAGCCCGGACGCGGTGACCGCCCGCACCGCACTGATGGAGCGCGACTGGCCGATCGCCGATGTCGGCCCGCTGCTGGCGCTGGTGGACGATGCCGGCAACGTCGTTACCGATGACACGGTGCGCCTGACCGAGGCACAGGCACGCGGCATCCTGGAGCTGCGCCTGCAGCGCCTGACTGGCCTGGAGCGCGACAAGATCCATGGCGAGCTGGACGAGGTGGCGGGGCGCATCCGTGAGCTGCTGGAGATCCTCTCCTCTCGTCCGCGCCGCCTGGAGCTGATGAGCGACGAGCTGCGCGCCGTGCGCGCGCAGATCGCCTCGCCGCGCCTCTCCGAGATCGTCGAGGGCATCGCCGACCAGGATGACGAGAGCCTGGTCGAGCCGGGGCTGATGGTCGTCACCCTGACGCGCGACGGCTATGTGAAGCGCACTCCGCTGGAGACCTTCCGCGCGCAGAACCGCGGCGGGCGAGGGCGCAGCAGCGCGGGGATGCGGCAGGACGACGTTGTCGTCCGCTCCTTCAACGCGCACACCCACCAGTGGGTGCTGTTCTTCACCAGCCGCGGCATGGCCTTCCGCGAGAAGGTCTGGAAGCTGCCGGAGGCCGGCCCGACGGCCCGCGGCCGCTCGCTGCGCCAGCTCCTGCAACTGCAGGAGAATGAGGGCGTGACGGCGGTGCTGCCGCTGCCGCAGGACGAGGACCTGTGGGAGAACCTGCACCTCGTCTTCGCCACGGCGCAGGGCAATGTCCGCCGCAACCGGCTGTCGGACTTCAAGAATGTCCGCTCCTCGGGCCTCATCGCCATGAAGCTGGACGAGGGGGACGGCCTGATCGGCGTCTCCACCTGTCGCGAGGGCGACGATGTGCTGCTGGCCACCCATTCCGGCCGTGCCATCCGCTTCCGCGCCGATGTGGACACGCTGCGCGTCTTCGCCGGCCGCGATTCGACGGGCGTGCGCGGCATCAGGCTGGGCAAGGGAGATGCGGTGATCGCGCTCTCGGTGCTGCGCCATGTCGAGGCGAGCGTCGAGGAGCGGGCCGCCTACCTGAAGCAGGCCGCGCAGCGGCGCCGCAATGGCGAGGAAAGCGCGGAGGCGGCCGCCGAGGCCGAAGCCTCGCTCGCCGAGGAGAATGCCGAGGCGGCCGCCGTCGAGATCGCCCTTTCGCCCGAGCGATTTACGGAGCTGGAGGAGCAGGAGGAAATCCTGCTGACGGTGACGGATGGTGGCTTCGGCAAGCGCAGCTCGGCCTATGAATACCGCGTCACCGGGCGCGGCGGGCAGGGCATCGGCAACATCAACCTGACCGCGCGCACCGGCCGGGCCGTGGTTTCGACCTTCCCGGTCCGCACCGGCGACGACGTGATGTTGGTCACCGATACCGGGCGGCTGATCCGCCTGCCGGTGGACCAGGTGCGCGTCACCGGGCGCCAGGCAATGGGCGTGACCCTGCTGCGGCTCGACAACGGCGAGCGGGTCATCTCCTGCTCCACCGTGGTGGAGGAGCAGGGCGGCGAGGCCGAGGTCAGCGAGGTGGAAGGCGGCGAGGTGCAAGGCGGCGAGGACAATGTCTGAGCCCGCCCGCGCTCCCCGCGCCGGGGTCTATCCCGGCACCTTCGACCCGGTGACCAACGGCCACCTGGACATCATCGGCCGCGCGGCGCGCATCCTCGACCGACTGGTGGTCGGCGTGGCGATGAATGCCGGCAAAGGGCCGATGTTCCCGCTGCAGGAGCGCGTCGAGCTGGTCCGCGCCGAAATGGAGCCGATCGCCGCCCGCACCGGCACCGTCATCGAGGTGATGCCGTTCGAGGGGCTGCTGGTGCAGTTCGCCCGTGACGTGGGTGCCCAGGTGATCGTGCGCGGGCTGCGCGCCGTCACCGATTTCGACTACGAGTTCCAGATGGCCGGCATGAACCGCCGGCTCGATCCGGAGATCGAGCTGGTGTTCCTGATGGCCAGCGAAGGGAACCATTTCATCTCCTCGCGTTTCGTGAGGGAGATCGCGGGGCTTGGAGGCGATATTTCCAGCTTCGTGCCGCGCCTGACGCTGGAGCGCACCCTGGCAAGGGTGCGTCAGCGGAACCCAGGGAACTGAACGGATGCATCGCCGTACCCTGCTCGCCAGCACCATTGCCATTACGGGAGCCATGATGAGCGAAGCCACCACCAGCGAAGCCGCCCCGCAGGACGATCGCGAGAACACCCTGTTCTTCGACCTGAAGGATGGCCGCGTCGTCATCAAGCTGCGCCCCGACCTGGCGCCGCAGCATGTCGAACGCATCAAGACCCTGGCCCGCCAGGGCTTCTATGACGGGACGCCGTTCCACCGCGTCATCGAGGGCTTCATGGCCCAGGGCGGCGACCCGACCGGCTCCGGCACGGGCGGCAGCCAGCTTGCGGACCTGCCGGCCGAGTTCAGCCAGCCCTCCAAGGCGCGTTTCCTGCGCGGCGTCTGCGGCATGGCCCGCACCGCCAACCCGAACAGCGCCAACAGCCAGTTCTTCATCATGTTCGCGCCGGCGCCGAGCCTGGATGGCCAGTACACCATCTGGGGGCAGGTTACCTCGGGCATGGAGTTCGTGGACAAGATCAAGCGCGGCGGTGGCGCGAACGGCATGGTGCGCGATCCCGACCGCCTGCTGAAGGCGCAGGTCGCCGCCGACGTGCAGGGCTGACCGCGCGCGGCCGGGGCACCGCCCAGGCCGCATCCGACTTGACAGCGGAGCCTGGGGAGGCTTTTTCCCCGGCTCCGCCCTTTGTGCCCGTAGCTCAGCCGGTAGAGCACGAGACTTTTAATCTTGGGGTCCTGGGTTCGAGTCCCAGCGGGCACATTCCGGCGGGTGGCTGGTGCGGCCACGCCAAGGGCGCTAAGCACCGCGCCCATGCCGCCGCCGATCCTGACCGTCGTGATTCCCTGCTACAACGAGGCCGCCAACGTCGCGCCGATGGTGACGCGCCTGGCGACGACGCTGCGGGGCATCGCCTGGGAAGCGGTCTTCGTGGACGATGACAGCCCGGACGGCACGGCGCAGATCGCCCGCGCCATTGGGGCTGCCGACCCGCGCATCCGCTGCATCCGCCGCATCGGGCGGCGCGGGCTTTCCTCGGCCTGTGTCGAGGGCATGTTGGCCTCCTCCGCCGACTATGTCGCGGTGATCGACGGCGACCTCCAGCACGACGAGACGCTTCTGCCGGCCATGCTGCGCAGCCTGCAGGCGGGCGAGGCGGATGTTGCCGTAGGCAGCCGGCATGTCGAGGGCGGCGCGGCGGAGGAAGGCTTCTCCGCCTGGCGGCGGCGCATCAGCGACAGCGGAACCTCCCTGGCGCAGTTCTTCCTGCCGCAGCGGGTGGCGGACCCGATGAGCGGCTTCTTCATGCTGCCACGTCCGCTTTTCGAGGAGATCGCGCCCCACCTGACCGGCCGCGGGTTCAAGATCCTGCTCGACATCCTGCTCTCCTCGAAGCGGAAGCTGCGGGTGAAGGAACTGCCCTACAACTTCCGCCCGCGTGAGGCCGGGGAATCGAAGCTCGACACCATCGTCCTGCTCGAATTCCTGACCCTGCTGCTGGACAAGGCGACCGGCGGTCTGCTGCCGCTGCGCTTCCTCTCCTTCGCCGCCATTGGCGTGCTGGGCGTGGTCGTGCATGTCTGCGTGCTGTGGCTGACCCTGGGCCCCCTGAGCTTCACCAAGGCGCAATGGCTGGCCAGCTTCGTCGCCATGACCATGAACTTCTGGCTCAACAACCGCATCACCTACAGCGATGTCCGGCTGCGGGGGGCGGCGCTGTGGCGAGGGCTGCTGCTGTTCTACGTCGTCTGCGGCGTCGGGGTGGCGGCCAATGTCGGCATCGCGCGCCTTCTGCTGCGGGACGAGATCCTTGCCTGGGGCTTCGCGGGGGCAGCCGGCGCCTTGCTGACGGTGGTGTGGAACTACGCCGTCTCCGCCACCCTCGTCTGGCGCGCCCGATGAGCCGCACCACCGCCATGGCGCTGCTCGCCCTGGCCGCCCTGACGGCCCTCCGCCTGCTCGCCGCCTTTTGGCTGCCGCTGGCGCCGGACGAGGCCTATTACTGGGTCTGGGGCCGCGCCCTGGCGCCGGGTTACTACGACCATCCGCCGATGGTGGCGCTCTGGATCGCAGCCGGCAGCGGGCTTCTCGGCGACACCTCGCTCGGAATCCGGTTGCTTGCGCCGCTGGGCGTGGCCGTGGCCTCGGTGCTGCTCGCCCGGGCCGGGGATTCGCTCTTCCCGCAGCAGCGTCCGGGCATCTGGGCCGCCGCGCTGATGAACGCAACCCTGCTGTTCGGCGCCGGTTCGGTGCTGATCACGCCGGATACGCCGCAGCTGGTCTTCTGGTGTTCGGCGCTCTGGGCGGTGGCCCGCCTGCACGCGACGCAGGATGGCCGCTGGTGGCTTGCCTTCGGCGTGCTGGCCGGCTGCACGCTGCTCTCCAAGTACACCGGGGTGTTGCTCGGCGGCGGCGTGGTGCTCTGGCTGCTGCTGGAGCCGCGGGCCCGGCACTGGCTGCGGGACTGGCGGCTCTGGGCGGGCGCCGCGCTGGCCTTCCTGGTCTTCTCGCCCGTCATCTTCTGGAACGCCACGCATGGCTGGGTGAGCTTCGCCAAGCAGGGCGGCCGCGCCGGGCGCGTCGGCGCCGCCTCGGCGGCCCGCTACCTGGGCGAGCTGATCGGTGGGCAGGCCGGACTGGCCACGCCGGTCATCTTCGTGCTCTGCATCGCGGGCACGGCGGTGGCCTGCCGCTGGTGGGTGTCACGGCGCGACGCTTCCGCCGGACTGCTGGTGACGATCACCGTTCCCGCCGCGCTGCTCTTCCTCTGGCAGGCGACTGGTAGCCGGGTGCAGGGGAACTGGCCGGCCATCCTGTATCCGACCGCCTGCATCGCCGCTGCGGCCTGCCTGGGGCCGCGATGGGCGCGTTGGCGCAAGCCGGGCATCATCCTTGGCCTGGCGCTCACGCTGGTGGTGCTGGTGCAGGCGGCTTTCGCGCCCATCCCGCTGCCGCGGCGCAACGACCCGACGCTCGCCCGCCTCGGCGGCTGGGACAGCTTTGCGGCGCAGGTGGAGCAGGCACGGCGCGCGCAGGGCGCCGCCTTCGTCGCAACCGAGGAATATGGCCTCGCGAGCGAGCTGGCCCTGCATCTGCCCGCCGGGGTGCGGGTGGTGGCGCTGGGCGACCGCTGGGATCTGTTCGACCTGCCAGCGCCGGCGGCTTGGCAGGCCGGCATCCTCGTGCGCAGCACCCGGCGGGGCGAGGGACCACCGCTCTGGCCCAGCGCGAAGGAAACAGGCGAGCTGGTGCGCAGCCGCAAGGGCATCGAGGCGGAGCGCTACAACCTTTACAGCGTCTCGGTTCCCAGCCAGGGGCCGCCGATGGTGCTGCTGCCGCCGCGACGCTGATCGTCCTCCCCCCCTGGCGCCGGCCTGGCTTCTGCCTACATGCGGAAGGGCGGTCAGGGAGAGGACGTGCCATGCTGATTCGCATTCCCCGTGGCTGGGAACTGCCGGACTCCGTCGCCACACCGGAGGGCGTGGTGCTGGGGCGCCGCAAGGCGCTTGGCGTCGGCGGGGCGCTCATCGGGGCAGGGCTGGCCCGCCCGGCGCTGGCGCAGGACGGCGGCCTGATGGCCATGCGCAACACCCGCTATGCCCCGGGGCGCGACATCACCCCGGAGCGGGATTCCACCACCTACAACAACTACTACGAGTTCAGCCCGGGCAAGAGCCTCGTCTCCGCCGCGCAGCGCCTGCCGCAGCGGCCATGGACCCTCAAGCTGGAGGGCATGGTGGAGAAGCCGCAGGAAATCGCACTGGACGACCTGCTGAAGCGCGTCAGCCTGGAGGAGCGGGTGCTTCGGCACCGCTGCGTCGAGGCCTGGGCCATGACGGTGCCCTGGACCGGCTTCCCGATGGCCGACCTGCTGAAGATCGCCGCGCCCACCGCCAGCGCGAAATACGTGGTGTTCGAGACGGTGGCTGACCGATCCGCCATGCCCGGCCTGCGGCAGAGCTGGTATCCCTGGCCTTATATCGAGGGCTGCACCATGGCCGAGGCAGCCAACGAAATGTGCTTCCTGGCCGTGGGCATGTACGGCAAGCCCGTGCCGCCGCAGAATGGCGGCCCGATCCGCGTGCTCTTCCCCTGGAAGTACGGCTTCAAGAGCGGCAAGGCGATCACCCGCATCCGCTTCACCGACGAGCGGCCGGTCAGCTTCTGGGAAAAGCTGCAGGCGAGCGAATACGGCTTTTGGGCCAATGTGAACCCGGAGGTGCCGCATCCGCGCTGGAGCCAGGCGAGCGAGCGCCTGCTCGGCAGCAATGAGCGCGTGCCGACGAAGATCTACAACGGCTATGGCGAGTTCGTCGCCTCGCTCTACGAGGGGATGAAGGGCGAGCGCCTCTTCCTCTGAGCGGGCTCAACCTAGCCGGCGGCGGCCTTCCTCGATTGCGCGGATGGCCTCCGCCCAAAGGCCGAGGGCAGGAAGTTCGGCCGGGGAGAACCAGCGGGCCTCGCTGACGTCGTCGCCCGCCACCGGCTCGCCGCTGACCCAGCGGCCGGCGAAGTCGATGATGGTGTAGTGGAAGCGGGCGCGGCCTTCCGCGTCATGGCTCAGCGCGTCCACCACGACCGCGAGGGTAAGGGGGCCGACCTCGATCCCGGCCTCCTCGAAAAGTTCGCGCCGCGCCGCCGCCTCGGCGGTCTCGCCCAGATGCTGCGCTCCGCCGGGAATGGACCATTCGCCCTGGCGCGGCGGCTTGCTGCGGCGGACCAGCAATACGTCCTCGCCCCGGAAGGCGATTACCCCGATGCCGATCCAGGGACGGTCGGGGTATTCCCGTGCGCTCATCGCGACGCCGGCGCCGGAAAGGGAGTTGGCGCCGCCGCGGCCGGCGCTTGCGGCCGGGCCGGTTCCTCGCGGCGCAGATCCTCCAGGCGCGGCAGCAGGGCCTTCAGCTTCCAGGCGCCAAGCTGATAGGCCCAGCCCTTCCAGCGGGCATCGAGCTTCTGCGCCTCCTCGTCGCCTGCCGCCGCCAGCGTCACCCAGACCGCTTCGCCGTCCTGGTTCACACTGACCTCGATCGCGAGATTGTCGGTCATGGTGAAGCGGGAATGGCCCAGCGCCTTGCCCGGAATGTCCGCGGCGCGCTGCACATCGGTCAGCGTCAAGTATTCGAAGGCGCCAGCGATGCTGTCGAGGCTGGTCTGCTCCAGCGGCGGCGTTTCCGCGGGCAAGGCGATGGCGAGGCGGCCATCCGGACCCTCGGTACGCGTCAGTTCCAGCGGTGGCTCACCGGTGCGGTTGATCGCCACCTTCAGCACGCGGTCGCGCGGGATGTTGGCGAGGTCGCGGTCGATCCAGAGCTGGGCGTCGGCGTCCAGCGGCAGCCGGCCCTCGGCGAGCCAGGACTGGTCCTCGTCCGGGCGGCGGACATAGACGCTTTCCGGTACGTTGCCGTGGGTGCGGACGCGGCGGCGGCCAACCATCAGTTCGGCGATGGGCTGACCAGCGCCATCCAGCACGCGCAGCAGGGAAGCCGTGGAACCGGCCTTCGCGGGATCCTCCAGGCCGAGGCGGTCCAGCATCTCGGGGTTGGCGGTGCGCGGCTCCACCAGGCGCAGCTCGGTCAGCCCCACCAGCAGCTCGCGCACCTTCTCGGCGCGGACGGGATAGCCGGCAACCTCCGGCAGCACCCAGACGTCGCCGGGCTTCCGCTCCAGCACCAGGTTCTGGTCGTGCCGCTTCACCTCGATGCGCATGGCGCCCGCCAGCTTCTGGGCGAGGTTCTGGAACATCAGCGGCGCGGTGCCGAGATCGGGCGGCTTCGGCCCACCCGGGCCAAGCACCACCACGGCGGCCACCGCGGCGGCGGCGGTGCCGCCGAGCACCAGCAGGGATCGACGATTCATCTCCGGCTCTCCCTTCGGCTCAGGCCCGGGCCGCCGAGCGGCGGCGGCGGCGCCACACCGCCAGTCCCAGCGCGAACAGCGTCAGCAGCACCGGCACCAGGGCGATGTTCACCAGGCGCAACGTACGCTCCAGCCCTTCGATGTCCCGCCGCAGGTCAAGCTGCACGGCGCGGAGCTGCGCGCGCGTGTCCACGATTTCCTGGCGGGCGCGGTCGATCTCGGCGCGCTGCTCGGGCGTGATGATGGTCTGCGTCTGCTGGTTCCGCTCGCCGCCAGTGCCGGCCGAGGTTCCCTGGCGCAGCTCGCGCAGCCTGCGCTCAGTCGCCTCCAGCTTCTGGGTCAGCGCCTGCTCGGTCTGGCGGTAGTTCGCCTCGGCGGTGCGGCGCATCGCCTCAACCCGGTCGAAGGGACGGAGCGATTCGCCGCGCGAGCGCAGGCCGATCAGCGCGTCGCCGCCGGCCAGCGTGTCCGTCAGGTTGGCGACCAGCGCACCATTGTCGCTGAAGGGGGTTGTTACCTGTTGGCCGAAGAAGTCCTGCACCTGCACCCAGAAGCGGTCCTCCAGCAGGTCCGCGTCATTGGCGATGACGAGGTTGGCTGGGCTGGTGCTGTGCGCGAGATGCGCCGGGAAGTCGGCCGGGCGCTGGGCCCCCTCGGGCGGCGCGGGCGGGCCGTCGGGGAAGGCGGAGTCCAGCATGCCTCGGGCGCGCGCCAGCAGGACATAGCGCTTTCCGTCCGGCTTGAAGGCGGCGAGCAGCGCGGCCGGGTTCGGGTTCTCCTTCACCCTTCCCACGTCGGCCAGCATGGCGTGGTCGCTGCTGGTGACGAGCGGCGTGAACTCGATGTTCGCTCCCTCCTTGCGCAGGACCTGGCCGGCGGAGGCGAAGGTCACCTGCTGCAGGTCCGCCGTCGCCACGTCGCTGTGGCTGAGGGAATTTCCGGTCGCGTTGAACCAGGCGAGGTAGTCCACCGCCTGCATGCGGTCCTGCGGGTTGCCACGCACGCGCCAGGCGCCACGCTGGTCCAGCACCACCTTGTCGGTCGGCGTCTCGATGCCCCAGGCGTTGAGCAGCCGATTCAGGTTGGAAGAGGTGTCAGCCGGCGGCTGGCCGTTGGGGCCAGGGCGGGAGGCCTGGCTCTCGCTGTGCGGGTCGGTCAGCACGAAGAGCTTGCCGCCGCGCATGACGAACTGGTCGATGGCGTAGAGGGTCGCGTCCGGCAGATGCTGCGGCTGCGCGACGATCAGCACCTGCATGTCGGCCGGGATGACCTGCGCGTCGGAGGCGACCTCGCGCAGGTTGAAGAACTGGCGGAGCTGGTTGGCGATGACGAAGGGCTGCCCGGCGCCGGGCATGCGCATCATCATCGCGCGCGGGTCGCCATTCACCGGCAGCGCGGAGAGCATGCCGACCACCGGTCGCTTCGGGTTGGACAGCTCATAGACGAGCCGCGTCAGGTCGTATTCGAGGAAGCGCTCGCGGTCAGGCTGGAGGAAGGGCAGCACGCGCTCGTCATCCAGCAGGTTGGTGCCGGCGACGCCGAAATAGACCTGCTCGCCGGACTGGTCGACCGGCACGCCCTGCAGGCCATAGGCCATGGCGCGGTCCTCGGTCTCGCTGAACGGCTCGGGGTCGAGGTATTCCAGGCGCAGCTTCCCCTCGGAAACGGCCGCGTATTCCTGCAGCATCTCGCGCACCCGGTCGGCATAGGCGCCGTAGACGGGAATCGAGCTGCCGAGCTTGCTGGAATAGAAGAGACGCAGCGTCACCGGGTCCTTGAGGTTCGTCAGGACCTGCTTCGTGCCGTCGGAGAGGGTGTAGAGGTGCTGCTCCGTCAGGTCGAGCCCGACGCGCGGCAGCAGGCGTTGCGCCAGCAGGTTGACGGCGACGGCCAGCACCAGGGCCGAGACCAGGCCGGCGATCGAATAGACCAGGCGGCGCGAGCCGGGCTTGGCGGCGCGCGCCGGGGAGGTGGTTGCGCTCATGCCTCAGTCCGCCTTGCGATGATCGACCGCCACGGCATTGGCGAAGAGCCAGAAGCCAATGAAGCTGGCGAAGAAGACGAGATCCCGCAGCGTCACCACGCCGCGCGAGAAGCCGTTGAGCCGGTCGGTGATGGAGAGGCCGCGCGCGATCTCGGCCAGGGCGGGGATGCGCGTGGAGAGGAACTCCGTCACCACCGGGCTTCCGGCCGCGGCGAAGAGGAAGCAGACCGCGACGGCGAGCACGAAGGCGATCACCTGGTTCTTGGTCAGTGCCGAGATGGCAGCGCCCACGGCGAGGTAGGTGCCGGCCACCAGAAGGCAGCCGACATAGCCTGTGGCGATCACGCCGTTGTCGGGGTTGCCGAGGTAGTTGACCGTGAGCACCAGCGGAAAGGTCAGGGCCAGCGCGATGGCGCAGAAGGCCCAGGCCGCCAGGAACTTGCCCAGCACCGCCTGCCATTGCGTGATCGGCAGGGTCAGCAGCAACTCGATGGTGCCGAGGCGGCGTTCCTCGGCCCAGAGGCGCATGGTCAGCGCCGGCACCAGGAAAAGGAAGAGCCAAGGCACGAAGCCGAAAAAGGGCTGCAGGTCCGCCGTGCCGCGGTTGAAGAAGTTGCCAAGCGTGAAGGTCAGCGCGCCCGACATGATGAGGAAGATGACAATGAAGACGTAGGCGACGGGCGTGGCGAAATAGCCGGCGAACTCACGCCGCGCGACGGTCAGCGCGCCGCCCATCACGCCGCCTCCTGCGGGAGGGTGAGGTCGCGGAACACCGCGTCGAGCGAGGGGCCGCGGCTCGCCAGCTCCGCCGGCGTGGAGTCGGCCAGCACCCGCCCGCGCGCGATGATGATGGCGCGGCTGCAGATGGCCGAGACCTCTTCGAGGATGTGCGTGGAAATGACGATCGCCTTGCTCGGTGCCATCTGCGCGATCAGGCGCCGCACCTCGTGCTTCTGGTTGGGGTCGAGGCCGTCGGTCGGCTCGTCGAGCACCAGCACCGGCGGATCGTGCAGCAGGGCCTGCGCCAGCCCGACGCGGCGCTTGAAGCCTTTCGACAGCGTCTCGATCGGCTGCAGGCGGACGCCTTCCAGCGTGGTCAGCCGCATGGCGTGGGCGATTCGGTCGCCCGCCTCGCTGCCGCGGAAGCCACGAGCCTGGGCCACGAAGGCGAGGAAGCCGGCGACAGTCATCTCGGGATAGGTGGGGGCGCCTTCGGGCAGGTAGCCGAGATGGCGCTTGGCGGCGACCGGACGATCCACCACGTCCTCGCCGCAGATGCGGGCGGTGCCGCTGCTCGGCGTCACGAAGCCCGCGAGCATCTTCATCGTGGTGGACTTGCCGGCGCCGTTGGGGCCGAGGAAGCCGAGAACTTCACCGCGGGCAACCGTGAAGGAAACGTCATCCACGGCGGTGAAGCTGCCGAAGCGTTTGGTGAGGCGGTCGATCTCGATGAGCGCGGACAACCGGGCTAGCTCCCCCCATCTTGGCCAAATTGTGACCGGGTTTACTGGGGGCAGGGGGGTTTGCAACCCCCTGGGCTGTATCGAAACGTCGCAGCTCTCCTATCCGGCGGCGAGCGGCGCCAGTGTCAGGTCGTGGCTGAACAGGGCCAGCAACAGCCGCGCCGCGCGCCCTCGCGGCGTGAGCCGAAGGTCGGGGTCTTTCTCCAGCAGCAGGGTGGCGTCCTGGTGCGCCATCCGCACCATGCCGCCATGCCGCGCCGGGTCGGCCAGCCGCCGCCCGAGCCGCCCGGCCTGCCGCACGCCGAGCGCGTCGCCGCCACCGCGATATTCGAGGTCGGCATCGGCGATGATGAAGCCGTCCTGCGTCTCGCGCAGCACGGCGAGGCGGCGCTGCTCCGATTCGTTCAGCTCGGCGGAGGGCAGCAGCAGGCAGAAGGACTGCGCGCTGCCGCGGCCGACACGCCCGCGCAACTGGTGCAGCGCCGCGAGGCCGAAGCGCTCGGCCTGCTCGATGATCATGATGGTGGCTTCCGGCACGTCCACGCCGACCTCCACCACCGTGGTCGCCACCAGGAGCTGCGCGCGGCCAGCGGCGAAGTCGTGCAGGGCGGCCTCGCGCACCTCCAGCTTCTGCGCGCCATGCGCGAGCCGCACCTTGTCGCCGAAGATGGCGGCCAGCTCGGCATAGGTTGTCTCGGCGGCGGCGTTGTCGTGCTTCTCGCCCTCCTCGACGGCGCGCACGACCCAGTAGGCGCGGTGACCCTCGGCGAAGGCGGCGCGCAGCCGGGCCACCAGCTCATCGCGCCGCTCGCGGCTGACGATTCGCGTGACGATCGGCTGCCGCCCCGCCGGGCGGCCTTCCAGCCGGCTCACCGCCATCTCGCCCCACTGCGTCAGCAGCAGGGTGCGCGGAATGGGGGTGGCGGTCATCACCAGCACGTCGGTGGTGCCCTTTTCAGTCAGGGCGAGTCGCTGGGCGACGCCGAAACGGTGCTGCTCGTCCACCACGGCTAGGGCGAGATCCTGGAATGCAACGCCTTCCTCAATCAGCGCATGGGTGCCGACCACCAGGGGAATGCTGCCGTCGGCCAGACCGGCCAGAACGCGCCGCCGCTCCTTGCCCTTCACCGAGCCGGCGAGCAGAGCGCAGGGGACACCCGCCGCGCCGGCCAGCTTCTCCAGCGTCCGCAGGTGCTGCCGGGCCAGCAACTCCGTGGGAGCCATCAGCGCCGCCTGGGCACCTGCTTCCACGGCGCGCAGCATGGCCAGCACGGCCACCAGCGTCTTGCCGGCGCCGACATCGCCTTGCAGCAGGCGCAGCATCCGGTGGGGGCTGGCGAGGTCGGCGTCGATCTCCTCCAATGCGTGGGTTTGCGCCCCGGTGGGCGGGAAGCCGAAGGCGGCCAGGGCGGCGCGGCGGAGATGGCCGTCGCCGATCAGGGCGCGGCCGGGGCGCTGCAGCACCGTCCGCCGTACCAGGCCGATGGCAAGCTGGCCGGCCAGGAGCTCATCATAGGCGACGCGGTCGCGCGGGGTGTCCTCGGGTACGGACTCAGGGGCCTGGATGGCGCGCAGCGCGGCGGCGAAGGAGGGCCAGCGGCGCCGGGCCAGCAGTGCCCGGTCCTGCCATTCCGGCAGTTCGTGCAGCGCGCCCATGGCGAGCGCCATGGCGCGGCCGACATCGCGCTGGCCGAGTCCGCGCGTCAGGGGCCAGACGGACTGGATCTCAGGGATGGCGTCCGGCGGGTCCACGAAATCCGGCGCGTCCATCTGCCAGCGCTCGCGGAAACGCTTCATGCGTCCGGAGACGCGGCGCACCGCCCCCTCGGGGAAGGTCCGGGCCAGCCAGGCGCCCAGCCAGGACTTGCGGCCGAAGTAGATCAGGTCCACCAACCCGGCCTGTGCCTCGCAGCAGACCACCCAGGGCTGGGTGGGCGTGCGCGGCGGGGCGACGTGCAGCACCTGCACCGCGAGCGTGGCGATTTCGCCTTCGTGCGGTGTGGTCGCGCGGCGGTCCTGGTAACGCTCTGGCAGGTGGAAGAGCAGGTCGAGCACCCGCTCGCCTTCCACAAGCTGAAGCAGGCGCTTCCGTTTCTCCTCGGGCAGAGGCAGGCTCGCGAGCGGCGCCAGCAAGGGTGCGGCGCCATCCGGTTCGGCCTCTTGGGCTGACATGATTCCCATCTGCCCTTATATGCCAGCCACACGAGACGCCGACATGCCCCAGAGCGAACATACCTCCACCGAACTTTCACCGCGCCGCCGCCGGCTGCTGTTCCGCGCCACCCATCGTGGCACCAAGGAGACCGACCTGATGGTGGGCGGATTCGTCGGGCGCCATATCGCGAGCTTCAGCGAGGCCGAGCTGGACGAGCTGGAGGCCGTGCTGGAGATGCTGGACGTCGATCTGGCCGACTGGCTCTCCGGCCGCCGCCCGGTGCCGCAGGAGGTGATGACGCCGATGCTGGAGCGCATGGCGCGCGAATGCTCCGCCCTGGGTGCCGGCGTGCCGGAGGCGGCGCGCCGCGCATGACCACGCTCACCGTCTACGGGGCGCCCGAGGGCTTCGACGCACTGCTGCTGAGCCGCCGGCGCGCCGAGACGGAAGGCTTTGTCCTGCATGTCTGCCGCGACGACGCCCGCATGGTGCGGATGCAGGATGGGCTGGCCTTCTTCGCCCCGGATGTCGAGGTGCTGCGCTTCCCGGCCTGGGACTGCCTGCCCTATGACCGCGTCTCGCCGCATGCCGACCTCGTGGCGGAGCGGATGGCCACCCTGGCGCGCCTGCTGGAGCCTTCCGGCAAGCCGCGCATCGTGCTGACCACGGTCAATGCCCTGGTGCAGCGGGTGCCGCCGCGCGAGGTCTTCGAGGGTGCGACGCTCCACCTCAAGAAGGGCGGCCGGATCACCCCGGAGAAGCTGGCCGCCTTCCTGGAGGCGAATGGCTATGGCCGCGTCGCCACGGTGATGGAGCCGGGTGAATACGCGGTGCGCGGCGGCATCGTGGACCTCTACCCCGCGGGCGAGCCGGACCCCGTACGCCTCGACCTGTTCGGCGACGAGATCGAGAGTCTGCGCCGCTTCTCCACCGACAGCCAGCGCAGCGGCGAGCATGTCCGCGAGCTGTGGCTCCGGCCGGTGGGCGAGATCCTGCTGGACGAGGCCTCCATCTCCCGCTTCCGCACCGGCTATCGCGAATTGTTCGGCGCGGCCGCGGCGGAGGACCCGCTCTACGTCTCCATCTCCGCCGGGCGGAAGCACCCGGGGATGGAGCACTTCGTCGCGCTGTTCCACGAGCCGATGCCGACGCTGCTGGACTACATGCCCGGCGCCTCCGTCAGCCTCGACCACCAGGCGGAGGACGCACTCGACGTTCGCCTGGAGATGGTCGAGGACCACTATCAGGCCCGCCGCGCGCCGCCGCGCGAGGGGGAGGTGCCCTATCGTCCGGTGCCGCCGCGACGCCTCTATCTCGACCGGCACGGCTGGGATGCGATGCTCGCGGGCGGCACGCTGCTGCGGCTGAGTCCCTTCCCGCAGCCCGATGGCGCCGAGGGAATCGAAGCCGGCGGCCGCCCCGGGCGGCTCTATGCCGAGGTGCGCACCGCCGGGCAGAACGTCTTCGCCACCTATCGCGAGCAGGCCGAGGGGTCGGCGAAAGCTGGCATGCGCCCGGTGGTCGCCGCCTGGACGCGCGGCTCGCGCGAGCGGCTGGGCAACCTGCTGCGCGAAAACCGCGTGCCCGTGCAGACGGTCGAGAACTGGGCCGAGGTCACCAAGCTGCCCGCCGGCGTGGTGGCGCTCGCTGTCTATGGCGTGGAGCGCGGCTTTACCGGGCCGGCGGCGCCGAACGGGAAGGGCGGCGGAATCGCGCTCACCGGCGAGCAGGACCTGCTCGGCGAGCGCATCGCCCGACCGCCGCGGCGGCGCAAGCGTGCCGACCAGTTCATCGCTGACGCCACCGAGATCGCCGAGGGCGACCTCGTCGTGCACCAGGACCATGGCATCGGCCGCTATGACGGGCTGGAGACCCTGGCGGTCTCCGGCGCGCCGCATGACTGCCTCCGGCTGATCTATGACGGCGGGGACAAGCTCTTCCTGCCGGTCGAGAACATCGAGCTGCTTTCGCGCTTCGGCAGCGACAGCGCCGGCGTGGCGCTCGACAAGCTCGGCGGCACCTCCTGGCAGAACCGCAAGGCCAAGGCCAAGCAGCGCATCGCCGACATGGCCGGCCAGCTCATCCGCATCGCGGCGGAGCGGCGGGTCAAGGACGCGCATATGGCGACCCCGCCGGAAGGCGCCTGGGACGAGTTCTGCGCCCGCTTCCCCTTCGCCGAGACGGACGACCAGCAGCGCGCCATCGCCGACGTGCTGGAGGACCTCGCCGCCGGCCGGCCGATGGACCGGCTGATCTGCGGCGATGTCGGCTTCGGCAAGACCGAAGTAGCGTTGCGTGCCGCCTTCGTGGTGGCGATGACCGGCGCGCAGGTGGCGGTGGTGGTGCCCACCACGCTGCTTTCCCGCCAGCATTTCCGCACCTTCACCGCCCGCTTCGAGGGCCTGCCGGTTAAGGTGGCGCAGCTATCGCGCATGGTGACGGCCAAGGAGGCCGCCGCCGTGAAGGCGGGACTGGCGGATGGCTCGATCAACATCGTGGTCGGGACCCATGCGCTGCTGGCCAAGAGCGTGGAGTTCGCCGATCTCGGCCTCGTCATCGTGGACGAGGAGCAGCATTTCGGCGTGGCGCACAAGGAGCGGCTGAAGCAGCTCCGCGCCGACGTGCATGTGCTGACGCTCACCGCCACGCCTATCCCGCGCACCCTCCAGCTTGCCCTGACCGGTGTGCGGGAGATGAGCGTGATCGCCACGCCGCCGGTGGACCGCCTGGCGGTGCGCACCTTCATCATGCCCTTCGACACGGTCATCGTCCGTGAGGCGATCCAGCGCGAGCGGCTGCGCGGCGGGCAGATCTTCTGCGTCGTGCCACGGCTGGAGGACCTGCCGAGAATGGCCTCGCGGCTGGCCGAAATCGTGCCGGAGGCCAGGACCGTGCAGGCGCACGGCCGCCTGACGCCGACCGAGCTCGAACGCGTCATGACCGAGTTCGGGGACGGCAAGTACGACATCCTGCTCGCCACGAACATCGTCGAGAGCGGGCTCGACATGCCAGCGGTGAACACGCTGCTCATCTACCGCGCCGACATGTTCGGCCTCGCTCAGCTTTACCAGCTTCGCGGGCGCGTGGGGCGCGGCAAGCTGCGCGGCTATGCCTATCTGACCTGGCCCGCCACTCAGCGCCTCTCGGCCGCCGCCGAGAAGCGGCTGGCCGTGATGCAGACGCTGGACAATCTCGGCGCCGGCTTCACGCTCGCCAGCCACGACCTCGACATCCGCGGCGCCGGCAACCTGCTGGGCGACGAGCAGTCCGGCCATATCCGCGAGGTCGGCATCGAGCTCTACCAGCAGATGCTGGAGGAGGCGGTGGCCGACATCAAGGCGGGGCAGGGTCGCCGAGGCGAGGCGGACGACCGCGAGTGGACGCCGCAGATCAATCTCGGCCTGCCCGTGCTGATCCCGGAGACCTATGTCGCTGACCTGCCGGTGCGGCTCGGCCTCTACCGGCGCATCGGTGGCCTTGCCGGGGAGGCGGAGGTGGAGGCCATGGCGGCCGAGATGGCCGACCGCTTCGGCCCGCTACCGGAGGAAGTGGAAAACCTGCTGCAGGTCGTTTCCATCAAGCATCTCTGCCGGCAGGCCGGTGTGGAGAAGCTGGATGCCGGGCCGAAGGGCATGGTCGCCGGCTTCCGGCGCAACCGCTTCGTCAATCCGGGCGGGCTGGTTAACTGGGTGACGGCGCAGAAAGGGCTGGTGAAGCTGCGGCCGGACCACAAGCTCGCCATGGTGCGCGAGATGGATCTCAAGACCCGGGTGCGCGCCGCCAAGGACATGCTGGCGGCGCTGGCCAAGGTGGCGCGTCAGGCCCAGGCGGCTTGAAGGCCGCCCTGACGGTCTAGAACTCCATCGCCTCGGCCACGGCGACGTCCATCAGGCGCTCCAGCACTTCCGGCTCCTGCGCGCCCGCGATGGCGTGGCCGGCGCCAAGCCCCTGGCGGCCAGCGATGACGAAGCAGGGCACGCCGTTGATGCCGAGGCGATGGGCGCGCAGGTTCTCCGCATGTACCGCCTCGCTCTCCAGCCCGCTGGCGAGGAAACGGAGCAGGGTCCGCTGGTCCAGCCCCTGGGCGGCACCGAGGGCGGCGAGGGTCTCGCGATCACCGAGATCCGCGCCCTCGCAGAAATAGGCGGTGAACAGCGCGTCCACGACGGCGTCCGCCACGCCGTGCTGGCTGGCGAAGCGCACCGTCCGGTGCGCATCGAGCGAAGGCGGCACGCGGCGGATATGGTCGAAGCGGAAGGCGATCTCCTCGGCCTTGCCCAACTCGGTGACGGTGGCATGCAGCCGGCGCGCGCGCTCCTCGCCGCCGAACTTGCGGGCCAGATAGTCCTGCCGTGCCAGCCCGCCGGCACCGAGGTCCGGGTTTAGCAGGAAGGGGCGCCAGCGGATCGCGGCGATAATGTCCGTTCGCCGCGAAAGCGCGCGCTGTAGCCGCCGGGTGCCGAGGAAGCACCAGGGGCAGACCAGGTCGAACACCACCTCGATCTCGAGCTGGTTGCGGGAAGGCGAGAGCAGGTTCACGGCGCCAACATAAGGCGGAAGGTGCGCCGCGGCATCCCAGCGGGGCAGGCGGCCACGCATTTTAGGCCGCTTTTTTTGCCGCAAAGGCGAAATAGACACATAACTGCGGTGAATCAGACTTGTAGCTGCGATTCCTGACTCCTAGTTTCAGCCAAGTTCAACAAAGGTCTCGACAGCCGGCATGATGGCGGGGTCGCATATTGCGCTCGGAGCGGCCGCGTGGTTCGCCGCCGCCCCGCGCCTGGGGCTTCCTGCCCTTGACCCCGCCATGCTGGGGCTAGCGGTGTTCGGCGCCCTGCTGCCGGATGTGGACCATCCGAAATCCTGGGTCGGCAAGTTACTGCGGCCGGTGTCAACCGTTCTCGCCACGGTGCTGGGGCATCGAGGCGTCACCCACTCGCTGGTGGCCGTGGTAGGCTGTGCTGCTCTGCTGGTGCGCCAGAACGTACCCCTGGCGATCACCGCGCCGCTGGTGGTCGGCTATCTCTCCCATCTTGCGGCTGACCTGCTGACCCCCGGGGGGTTGCGCCTCGCCTGGCCGCTGCGCGGGACCTATTCGCTGCCTCTCTGCAGAACGGGCTCGCCCTTCGAGCCTCTGGTGGTGGCGCTGGCGCTGTCCTGGGCCTGGGGCGCGACCTCGGAAAAGGTGGATTTCAGTGCCGGACTGCGTGCCGTCGGCGCCTGCCGGGTGGTGGCGCAGGAGTGGCCGAGCCTCTGCGCACCCGACGCCGGGCCGCCGCAGGCGGTGCGGAAGCCGGATGCCGGCATCCTGTCGGCGGGGGCCACGCGGACGCTGCTGGCTCATGACGTCGGCTCCCGACTTTCCGCCTGGTTCGACGAGGCCTCGGGATGGCGGATAGGATGTCCACCACAATCCGCGGCAGACGCTGGGCGGAAGGCTCGCTGCATTCCTTAAATATATGAATTTAAAGCATGTTTCGTGCAATGCGGCGGATGTTGCGTGACTGCCCGTCGCCAGCACATATGGGTCCGTTTGACGACGGCTGAGAAATGCAACGAAGCTGACCGCAGTGACGATCTGGACGGTGGCCCGTGCGGGTCAACGCGGCCGGTGGGGTGCTGGGGGCGACCTCTGGTGACAGGTCATTGGGAAGTGAGCCTCGTGGCTGTTCCGCTATACCATCAGTGGCAAGCAGCGGGCGTTGGTCCTCGGGGCGGCCAACCAACGCGGTCTGAAGGAAGCTTGGAACGCCGCCGCCCGCCAGCGCGCTGTCCTCCAGGTGGGCAGGGACCCACTCATCACGAGGAACGAGGACCGCAGGCGAACCGCTGGGGAAGCCAGCATTGCCACCACCTTCAAGGCTGCCGCCGAAGCATGGAGTGCCGGGTACAAAAAGGGGCGAAGAACCGCAACAACGCCGCCCAAGTGATCAGTAGCCTGGCGGCGTACGCCTGCCCATTGATCGGTAAGAAGCCGGTCGCTGACATTTCGACCGATGACTTCCTGGAGCCGTGGCATTACCACCGGCCAAAGGCAGGCCAAGCGAGAGATAAAGCGGCACTCGCTGGACGGTGCGCCGGCTGAGCGGCTGCTCGACCGGCTCACCCATGGCCGCTGCTAATCATCCCTTGAACCCTACCGCCAGTGCCCCCCTGCGGGGTTAGCGGGCAAGAGCTCAGGGAAAACGATCCAATCAGTTCGAGCAGTCTTGGCGGCCGTCGCGAAGCTTGTTCCGGTAAGCGCGTGCCAGGAACAATGCCTCTTGCAGCGCAGCCAGAACCCGGTAGGCCGCTGCCAACTCATGAGAAGCGCTGCGCTCTAACCTAGCAATGAGCTGCCGCTGCTTCTCGACCCGCGCTTCGGCCTCCAAGAGGCAGCGCTCGGCTTGGAGAACAGGACTTCCAGCAGGAGGCATATAGGTCATGCAACACAACTTATGCGGGAAATTCCTGGCCGTGTCAGTGTGCAAATCTAGGCCAAGCTCAAGATACTTGAGCGGCCCCTACTCGTTGCCGCTCCTGAGACCGTCTTCAGCAATCTGACTAGGCACAAAGCCAGTCCAAGCCGCTATCCCAAGCTGTGATTGGAGGATGGAAAGCGGGACAGCGTGGGACAAGCGCGAGGCAGGTCACCGCCAATGCCAACGCCCCCTCCTGAGCGCATCCTTGCCTTGGCCGAACGCCACGTCAGAGAGGTTACGGTCCGCGTGGAGATGCAGCGGCCAATCGTCGAGGGGCTGGAGCGAGATCACCACCTCCATGCAGGGGTGATGCCTCGCACAGTTCTGGCCGCGCCGGGCAGGCGTCACCTGCCACGGCCGTATTTGCGCAGTATTCGTTGAGTCTCAGCAGGTTTCCTGACACGGCTCCAAGCAGAAGACGTGGGGCTCTCTACCAATCCTGGCACCAAATAATCCTGCTCGGGAGCGCGTCTGCTTCGCGCCCCTATCGGTCATGCCTCGACCACGTTCAGCATTCCAGAAGCGGACGCGCCGTTCGGCCGGACGCAAGGCTGAACTGACGAACGCTTGCGGCTCAGGCCTTCCGCGCCCTTCGCCCCGGAGAGTGGCCGATCATGCGTTTGTAGGCGTGGCCGAAGGCGCTCTGGGATGTGTAGCCAACACGGGCGGCGACGCTCGCGACATCCATTGCGCCCTGCTCGAGCAGGCGGCGCGCCAGCGTCATGCGCCAGTATGTCAGGTAATCCAGCGGCGGCCGGCCGACCCGGCTGGTGAAAAGGGCGGCAAAGGCCGAGCGCGACATGCCGACTCCCGTGGCCAGTTCCCCGACGGTCCAGGGACGGGCGATGTCACCGTGCATGAGGCGGAGCGCCTCGCCGGTCCGGCGGTCGGCCAGGGCACCGATCCAGCCATGGCTTGCCTCCCCATGATCGGCGACATAGGCGCGGATCGCTTCCACGAGCAGGATCTCGGCCAGACGAGCCATGATGAGGGTGCTGCCCGGCCTGGGCCGCTCGGTCTCGGCTTCCAGCAGGCCCAGGGTCCTCACGACCGCGGAAGCCGAGGGCGCCTGTCTGGCGATGTGCATGAAGCACGGCAACGCATCCAGCAGGAAGGCTGCTTCCCCATTCGCGAAGTCAATGACACCGCCGACGGAGACGGTCTCGTCGCCGCCCAGGCGGACAACGTCCCGGCCGGGGTTGGTGAACAGGGGCATACCGTCGACCGGCGTGATATCCGGATGGCTCGCAACCGTGTAGGCGGTATCGCCGAGCAGGAAGGTGTCGCCCGCCGAGAGCGCCAGCGGCGGCTGCCCTGCCACCATGATCCAGCATGTTCCCCGCAGGATGGCGACGAACTTCAGCCGCGCCCGTGCCGGGAAGGTGAGCGCCCAATCCCCCGCAGCCTCCAGCCGCGTGCGGCGAACGCTTCGCGCGCCAAGCGTGACGAGCACGTCGGATAAGGGGTCATCGGAGTTCATGGACGATAGCGACAAAACCATGGGGGCGTGAGCATAGATCATCCGACGGCGCACCCATACCTTCTCTTCAGGATGAGGATGCAGCCATGAAGCTTGATAAAGTCGTCGCCATCACCGGTGCGGGCAGCGGCATCGGCCGGGCCAGCGCCATGTTGCTCGCCGCGCGCGGGGCCAAACTCGTATTGGGTGGGCGTCGCGATGCCCACCTCACGGCGGTGGCGGCCGAAATCGAGAGTGCGGGTGGCACGGTCACCTTCCGGCAGACCGACGTCACCCGACGCGCGGATCTGGACGCCCTGGTCGAGCTGGCATGCGACCGCTATGGCCGGCTTGACGTTCTCGTCAACAATGCGGGCATCGGTCCGATCTCGCGCTTCGACGCGCTGAAGGTGGATGACTGGGACGCGATGATTGATGTCAACATCAAGGGCGTCCTCTACGGCATCGCCGCTGCGCTACCTGTCTTCCAGCGGCAAGGAAGTGGCCACATTGTCAATATTGTTTCGACGGCCGGGTTGAAGATCGTGCCGACCATGGGAGTCTATGCAGCGACCAAGAACGCGGTCCGGACCATCACAGAGGCCTTGCGGCAGGAGGCGGGTCCCAATCTGCGGGTAACCGAGGTGTCACCGGGCATGATTGCCACCGATTTCGTGGATTCGATGACCGACGAGGCGGCGAAAGTTGTCGTCCAGCAGCGGGTATCCTCCATCGCGATCCCGCCAGATGCCATCGCGCGGGGCATTGCATTCGCAATTGAGCAGCCGCCGGAGGTGGATGTGGGCAGCATCGTGATCCGTCCTACGGCACAGGAGTGAGGAACGGCGGGCGAACGACAGAAGCAGCATATGCCTACATGACGAATACTCGCTCTGTTCATCGGATTGCCTGAAAGCAGCCGTTCCGCTTCCGGCCAGATCAGGCCGATGCACGTGAGCTTGAGTGGCCTTGTACGACCGCTCGCAGGAGTGGAACGAACAAGCCGACGCGGCGCGCGGTGCCCCCCCTCGGCCAGGGCTGGCCCTGGCGCTATCGACGCTGCGCATGGCATCCGTCTCTCTGGACATGGATAGAGAGGATCACGCATTCGGCCATGCGGGCCTGCGCATATGTCCAGAGGTACTTATCCCCTAAAAGCCAGGCGAGCGGCCTCAATGTGGCGGATGGGGTGGGATTCGAACCCACGGTAGGCTTACACCTACGGCGGTTTTCAAGACCGCTGCCTTAAACCACTCGGCCACCCATCCTGAGGGGCGCAACCACTCTAGCCGTGCCATCCCAGGTGAAAAGTCATCCCGGACGGGCGTTAGCGCCCGCGCCGCCAAAAGGAAAGCCTAATGCGCAAATGTCTCCTCGCTGCCTCGGCATTCTCGGTCGCCGTAAGCCTCGCGGCACCAGCAAGGGCACAGGGGACGCTGCCGGATCAGGCGCCGCCGCCGGACCCCGCGGGCACGCTGACCTTCTCGCTCGACAACGACATGTTCGGTGGCAGCGACCGCTACTACACCAACGGCTTCCAGTTCGCTTGGCGCTCGCCCTCGGCCGACCTGCCCGGCCCGTTGGCTTGGCTGAACGAGCGGCTCGACTGGATGATGGGGCCAGGTGCGCTGCGCTGGGGGCTGGCCTTCGGCCAGAACCTCTATACGCCGCAGGACACGCAGACCACGCGCCCGGACCCGACGGACCGACCCTATGCCGCCTATCTTTACGGCGCCTTCTCCCTGACACGCGTCACCGAGCGGACTTCCAACCTCTTCGAGCTGCAGCTTGGCGTGGTCGGCCCCTCGGCACTCGGCGAATTCGTGCAGAACAACTACCACGACCTGATCAACGTCCATCAGACCAATGGCTGGGACTACCAGCTCAAGGATGAGCCGGCGATCGAGGCCATCTACGAGCGCAAGTGGCGCCTGCCGCTGGCGGATGTCGGGCCGGTGCAGATGGACACCATCCCGGCGCTCACGGTCGGCCTCGGCAATGTGCAGACCTATGCCGGCATTGGCGGACTGGTGCGGGTAGGGCAGGGGCTGGACGCCGATTTCGGCCCACCGCGCATCCGCCCCGCGCTGGCCGGCTCCGCCTGGTTTCAGCCGCGTCGGGACTTTGGCTGGTATGTCTTCGGCGGCACCGCCGGACGCGTGGTGGCACATGACATCACCCTGGACGGCAACACCTGGCGGGACAGCCGCAGCGTGGACCGTCGCCCCCTGATCGGCGAGCTCCAGGCGGGCTTCGCGGTGCTCTGGCACGACATGCGCCTGGCCTATACCCAGGTCTGGCGCAGCGAGGAATTCTACGGCCAGCGCGGCACGCAGAGCTTCGGCTCCATCAGCATTTCCTTCCGCTTTTGAGACAAAGCGTTTCCCGGTGAAAGGCGCTGTTGCAGGGGCAGGCGTGGTCGTGGCACCAGTCGCCCCATGCTCAACCGCCGATCCTTCCTGACGCGAGTCGCGGCCGCTCCGGTCCTGGCGAGCGCGACGGCCCATGCCGCCACGGGCAGCTTCCCGGACTTCCTGGCCGATGTTGCGGCGGAGGCGCGGCGCAACGGCATCGCCGACGAGACGGTGCGGCGCGCCTTCTCCATCATCCGGCCCAATGACAAGGTGCTGGAGCTGGACCGGCGCCAGCCCGAGTTCACCCTGACCTGGGAGCAGTACCGGGACGGCCGGCTCTCGCAGCAGCGCATCCAGCGTGGCCAGCAGGTCTTCGCCGAAAACCAGGCGCTCCTGGACGCCATCTGGCGCCGCTTCCAGGTCTCGCCCCGTGTGGTCGTGGCGATCTGGGGGCTGGAGACGAACTACGGTGGCTTCACCGGCAACTTCAACGTCATCGAGGCGCTGGCCACTCTCGCCTGGGATGGGCGGCGGCATGAGTTCTTCCGTAAGGAGCTGCTGGCTGCACTGCGCATTCTGCAGGCGGGCGACGTGACGCCCGAGCAGATGCGCGGCAGCTACGCCGGTGCCATGGGCAACCCGCAGTTCATGCCGAGCAGCTTCGAGCGGCTGGCGGTGGATTTCGACGGCGACGGCCGGCGGGACATCTGGTCCAGCACGGCGGACTCGCTGGCCTCCATCGCCAACTACCTGGGGCGTAGCGGCTGGCGGGATGATGAGCGCTGGGGCCGCGAGGTGCTGCTGCCGCCGAATTTCGATGCCTCGCTGGCCGGGCGTGGCACGCGGCGCCCGCTGCGCGACTGGGTGCGCATGGGCGTGGCGGCGGCGGACGGCACCGTGCTGCCGCCGCTGGAGATGGAGACCTCCATCCTGCTGCCGGGCAGCCCGGGCGGGCAGGCCTTTGCGGTGTACAAGAACTTCCACGTCATCCGTCGCTACAACCCGTCGGATTACTACGCCCTGGTCATCGGCCTGCTGTCCGACCGCGTTGCATGAGCGGCGCGCAGCGCCTTCTTCCGGCGGCCGCATTGGCCGTACTGCTCGGGGTGAACGGCTGCGCGCCGCAGGGGCCGCGCGGCGGCGGTACGGAAGGTCGCTACATGGTGGGCGAGCCCTACCAGATGGGCGGCCTCTGGTCCTATCCGCGCGAGGACTTCGCGCTGCAGGAGACGGGGATCGCCACCGTTGCGCCGGATGCGCGGGCGGGGCGGCGCACCACCAACGGCGAGACCTATGACCCCGCCCTGCTCACCGCCGCGCACCGGACGCTGCAGCTTCCCGCCATCCTGCGCGTGACCAACCTGGAGAACGGGCTGGAACTGCGCGTGCGGGTGAACGACCGGGGGCCGGCATCCCCAGGGCGCCTGCTGGAGCTTTCTCGCCGCGCTGCCGAATTGCTGCGGGTTTCGCCCGCAGGCGGCGTGCCGATCGCCATCGCCGTGGATTCCGAAGCCTCTCGCACCCTGGCGGCCAGCCTGCCGCAGCCGGAGGGGCGCACCCTCGCAATCGCCACCGCGCCGCGCACTGCCGTGGAGAGCGAGGCCTTGCCGCCGCTGCCCGGCACCCAGGCCGCCGCCCGTGTCCGGCAGGGGCGCGGGGCGGCGTCGCAGGTGGCAACCGCGCCTGAGGCGGCTCCCGCCGTGCCGCTCCGGCTGCCCGAGCAGGTGGTACAGGGCGCGCCACGCATGGGCCGGCTCGTGATCGAGGCGGGCAGCTTCACCACGCGTGCCGAGGCCTACCGGCAGGCCGCTCGGATCAGGGGACGGGTGGAAATGCGGGGGCCGGCGCGCCGGCCGGAATATCGTGTTCGGCTCGGACCCTTCGCCTCGGTTGCGCAAGCCGATGCCGCGCTAGAGAATGTCCTGAAGGCGGGTGTGCCGGAAGCCCGCATCCTGATCGACTGATTGCAGAGAATGGAGATTCCCGCGATGCCGCTTCGCCGCGAACTGCTGGGCGGTGCCGCCGCCGTGCTTGTTGCCGGTGCGCTGCCTGGTCCTGCCTTCGCGCAGCGCCGTGCCTCCTCCGGCCGTGCCGCCGCCACGCCGCCGACCTCGCCGGCCAGCACGCCGCTGGGGCCGATCGACACCGAATCCCGGCAGGCGATCCTGATCGACGCCGATACCGACGCGGTGCTGCTGGAGAAGAATGCCGACGAGCGGATGACTCCCTCGTCCATGACGAAGCTGATGACGGTCTACATCGTCTTCGACATGCTGAAGCAGGGCCGGCTGCGGATGGATCAGGAACTGCCGGTCAGCGAGAAGGCGTGGCGCACCGCCGGTTCCAAGATGTTCGTCGAACTGGGCTCCACGATCAGCGTGCAGAACCTGCTGCAGGGCGTCATCGTGCAGTCGGGGAACGACGCCTGCGTGGTGCTGGCGGAGGGCATCAGCGGCAGCGAGCAGCAGTTTGCCGAGCTGATGAACGACTATGCCAAGCGGCTTGGCCTCAAGAACAGCACCTTCCGCAACTCCAACGGCTGGCCCGACCCCGAGCACAAGATGACGGCGCGGGACCTCGCCATCCTCGCGCGCACGCTGATCCACGACTTTCCGCAGGAGTTCTCGCTCTACAGCGAGCGCTCCTTCACATGGCACGGCATCACCCAGCAGAACCGCAACCCGCTGCTTGGCCGGGTCTCTGGTGCGGACGGGCTCAAGACCGGCCATACCGAGGAGGCGGGCTATGGCCTCGTCGGCACCGTGAAGCGCGGCGAGCGACGGCTGATCCTGGTGGTGAACGGGCTGAACAGCATGCGCCAGCGCGCCGAGGAGCCGGAGCGCCTTCTGGAATGGGGCTTCCGCGAGTTCGAGAATGTCGTGCTGTTCAAGGCCGCTGACACGGTGGACAGCGTGCCGGTCTATCTCGGCGACCAGCCGGCGGTGCCGCTGGTCGGCGGCAAGGATCTGGTTCTGACCCTGCCGCGCCAGTGGCGCCGCAACCTGGCGGTGAAGCTGCGCTACGACGGGCCGGTGCCGGCGCCGGTCGCCAAGGGGCAGGAACTGGGCCAGCTCGACATCTCGGGCGAGGGCGTGCCGCCGATGGTCCTGCCGCTCTACGCGGGTGCCGATGTGGCCAAGCTCGGGCTGGTGCAGCGCATCCCGAGCGTGCTGAGCCATCTGGTCTCCGGCTGAGGTGCCCCGCGGCGTCTTCATCACGCTGGAGGGCGGGGAAGGGGCCGGCAAGACCACCCTGGCCCGTCGTCTGGCGGCAGCCCTGGCCCTGTCGGGCCTGCCCGTCCTGCGCACGCGGGAGCCGGGCGGCGCGCCGGGCGCCGAGGCCCTGCGTGCGCTGCTGCTCGGCGGCGACGTGGCCTGGGACCCTGTGGCCGAGGCCATGCTGATGTTCGCGGCGCGCCGGGAGCATGTGGCCAAGACCATCGCGCCCGCACTGGAGGCCGGCGCCTGGGTGATCTGCGACCGCTTCGCCGATTCAACGTTGGCTTATCAGTGTCACGGCCACGGGCTGGACCCGGCGGTCTGGCGCGGGCTCTATGATGTGGCGCTGCCGGGCTTTAAGCCGGACCTGACGCTGATGCTCGACCTGCCGCCGGAGGCCGGTATGGCCCGTGCCGCCGCGCGCGGCGAGCCGGACCGCTTCGAGCGGCTGGGGGCGGAGTTTCATGCGCGGGTGCATGAGGGTTTCCGCCGCATCGCCGCCGAAAACCCGGATCGCTGCGTCACCCTGGACGCGCTGCTGCCACCGGAGCCACTCTATGCCGCAGCGGCGCAGGTGCTGCGCAACCGCCTCGGAGCGCCGCTGTGACCCCGCCGGAGCCGCGCGCCAACCCCGACCTGTTCGGCCATGACCATGCCGCGCAGATGCTGGCCGAGGCGGCGGGGGCAGGGCGCCTTCATCACGCCTGGCTGCTGGCCGGACCGCGCGGCGTCGGCAAGGCGACGCTCGCCTATCGCTTCGCCCGCTGGCTGCTGGCCGGGCGGCCTTCGACGCAGCCGCCGCTGATGGTGCCGCCGGAGGACCCGGTGTTCCGCCGTGTTGCGGCCGGCGGCCATGCCGACCTGCGCGTGCTGGCGCCGAATGCCGGGGAGCGCGGCGTCAAGCTGATGATCCGGGTGGACGAGGTGCGCCAGGTGCCGCGCTTCCTTGGTCTGACGGCGGCGGAGGGCGGCTGGCGCATTGTCGTCATCGAGCAGGTGGAGGCGATGAATGCCGAGGCGCAGAATGCCTTGCTCAAGACGCTGGAGGAGCCGCCGGCCCGCGCCCTGCTGCTGCTGACCACGGCGGCCCCGGATCGGCTGCTGCCCACCATCCGCAGCCGTTGCCGCCGCATCGACCTCTTCCCGCTGCCGGAACCGGAGATGGAGGCGGTACTGTCCCGCTGGCTGCCCGAGCTTCAGCCGGAGCAACGCGCGGTGCTGGCGCGCATCTCGGGGGGGGCGCCGGGGAGGGCGCTGCAACTTGCCGAGGGCGACGGGCTGGCGTTGCAGGCGCAGGTGGAGTCCTTCCTCGGCGCCTTGCCGCGGCCCGACCCCCGCAGCCTGCATCAACTGGCCGATACCCTGGCGGCCAAGCGGGATGGCAGTGCGTTCGTCACCTTCATGGAGCTGCTGCGCGCAGGGCTGGGCGAGGCGATCCGGGCGGCAGGGCGTGGCCAGCCCGCGCCGGGCTTCATTGCCGCCCGACCGCTTGCCGACTGGGCCACCCTGTGGGACACCCTCGGCCGACTGGCCGATGAGACTGAGACCCTGAACCTGGACCGCAAGCAGGCGGTGCTGAGTGGGCTCTCGCAGCTGGCCTCGCGCTGAGGACCATGAGCATGACGAGCGAGCGGCGCTTTTACCTGACGACGCCCATCTACTACGTGAACGACAAGCCGCATATCGGCCACGCCTATACCTCACTGGCGGCAGACGTTCTGGCCCGCTGGAAGCGGCTCTCCGGGCATGAGGTCTTCTTCCTCACCGGTACCGACGAGCATGGCCAGAAGGTTGAGAAGGCAGCCGAGGCCAAGGGTCTCGATCCGCAGACCTTCACCGACCAGGTGAGCCAGGCCTTCCGCGACCTCGCGGCGCGCATGAACTATTCCAACGACGCCTTCATCCGCACGACGGAGGAGCGTCACAAGGAAGCCTGTGCCGCACTGTGGAAGCGGTTGGAGGAGCGCGGCCAGATCTATCTCGGCCACTACGAGGGCTGGTACGCGGTGCGCGACGAAGCCTTTTACGGCCCCAACGAGATCACCGAGAAGGATGGGCAGAAATTCGCCCCGACCGGCGCGCCGGTGGAGTGGGTGAGGGAGCCTTCCTACTTCTTCCGCCTCTCCGACTGGCAGGACAAGCTGCTCGCCTTCTACGACGAGAATCCGGACTTCATCGCGCCCTCCAGCCGACGCAACGAGGTGATCAGTTTCGTCAAAAGCGGGCTGAACGACCTCTCGATCTCCCGCACCTCCTTCAAGTGGGGTGTGAAGGTGCCGGGGGACGAAGCGCATGTGATGTATGTCTGGCTGGACGCGCTGACGAACTACATCACCGCGCTCGGCTATCCCGATGAAAACACGCCGCTCTGGAAGTTCTGGCCGGCAGACGTGCATTTCGTCGGCAAGGACATCCTGCGCTTCCACGCGATCTACTGGCCGGCCTTCCTGATGGCCGCCGGGCTGCCGACACCGCGGCGCGTCTTCGCGCATGGCTGGTGGACCAACGAAGGCCAGAAGATCTCGAAGTCGCTGGGCAACGTCATCGATCCGCTGGCGCTGGTGGAGGAGTTCGGGCTGGACCCGGTGCGCTTCTTCCTGCTGCGCGAAGTTCCTTTCGGCCAGGATGGCGACTTCCAGCGCAAGGCCCTGGTGGGGCGGCTGAATGGCGAGTTGGCCGATGCGCTGGGCAACCTGGCCAACCGCACGCTGAGCCTGCTCCAGCGTAACTGCGAGGGGCGCCTGCCGGAGCCCGTCGCCACCACGACGGAGGCCGATCGGGAGTTCCTGGCCATCGCGGGCCATGTGGAACTCACCGCCAAGGTGGACGAGCTGCTGAACGAGCAGAAGTTCGACGCGGCGCTGGCGCAGGTCTTCGCCGCCATTCGTGAGGCGAACGGCTATATCACCCGCGAGCAGCCCTGGGCGCTGAAGAAGACCGATCCTGAGCGGATGCGCGTGGTGCTGCGGACCCTGCACGACGCGCTGCGCGTCTTCGGCACGCTGCTGCAGCCCTTCATGCCCGACACCATGGCGAAGCTGCTGGACCAGCTTGCCGTGCCGGCCGAGGCGCGCAGCCTAGAGGCCCTGGCCACGCCGCTGTCCGGCGGCACGCCGCTGCCGCCGCCCAGCCCGCTCTTCCAGAAGATCCAGGGTGAGCCCGCCTGATGCTGGTCGATAGCCACTGTCACCTCGACTACTACACCGAGGCGGAGATCGAGGAGATCCTGCGTCGTGCCGCCGAGGCGGGCGTAGGGCGGATGGTGACGATCGGCGTCCGCATGGGGCAGGCCGAGGCGGTGAAAGCGCTGGCGGAGCGGTTCCCGCAGGTCTGGGGGACCGTCGGCGTGCATCCGCAGAATGCGGGCGAGGGGCCTCTACCCGAGGTGGCGGAGATCGTCGCCGCCGCGGATCATCCGCGCATCATCGGCATCGGCGAGAGCGGGCTCGACTATTTCTATGACAAGGCGCCCCGTGAGGTGCAGCAGGAGGGCTTCCGCCGGCACATCCGCGCCGCGCGGGAGACCGGCCTGCCATTGGTCATCCATGCCCGGGATGCGGATGCCGACATCAGCGCCATCCTGCGCGAGGAGCGCGAAGGCGGCAGCTTCCCGTTCCTGCTGCATTGCTTCAGTTCAACGCGCCAACTCGCTGAAAATGCGATAGAAATGGGCGGATATGTCTCCTTCTCCGGCATCCTGACCTTCCCCAAGTCCACCGAGCTTCGGGAAATCGCCCGCGATATGCCGGAAGACCGCATCCTGGTGGAGACGGACGCGCCTTATCTCGCGCCGGTGCCGTTCCGTGGCAAGCGCAACGAACCCTCCTATGTCGCGCACACCGCCCGGGTGCTGGCGGAGGTGCGCGGCTGGAGCCCGGAGGAACTGGCTGAGCGGACCACGTCCAATTTCCACCGGCTGTTCCAGAAGGCAGCTTAGAGCCTTGAACTTGAAGGTTACGGTCCTTGGCTGTGGCGGGTCGGCCGGCGTTCCGATGCTGGGCGGCCCCGATGGCGGCGGCGACTGGGGCGCGTGCGACCCAGCCGAGCCGCGCAACGAGCGCAGCCGTTCCTCCATCCTGATCGAGGCTTCGGACGGGCGGCGGCTGCTGGTGGATGCAGGGCCGGACCTGCGGCGGCAGTTGCTGGCCAACCGGATCAGCGTCGTGGACGCGCTGTTGGTCACCCACGGCCATGCGGACCACATCATGGGCCTGGACGAGTTCCGGCCGCTGAACCGTGCCCTGGGAGCCGTCATCCCGGTTTTTGCCACGCCGGAGACGCTGGAGACCCTCCAGACCCGGTTCGACTACGCGTTCCGGCCTTCGACGGGACCGAGCTTCTTCCGGCCGGCGCTGGAGCCGGTCGCCATCGAGGCCGGGCAGGAGGTGGAGATCGCGGGCCTTCCCATCCGGCTCCTGCGCCAGGACCACAAGGTGATGGAGACGCTGGGCCTGCGGATCGGCGACTTCGCGTACTCGACCGACGTGGTCACCATGCCCGAGGAAAGCCTGGAGCAACTGGAAGGGCTGGACACCTGGATCGTGGACTGCTTTCAGCGGCGGCCGCATCCGGTGCACGCCAATCTGGGCCTCGTGCTGGAGTGGGTGAAGCGACTGCGGCCGCGCCGGACCGTGCTGACCCATATGGGCCACGACATGGACTGGGCCTGGATGAAGGAGAACCTGCCAGAGGGCATCGAGCCGGCGCATGACGGGCTGGTGCTCCATGTGGGCTAAGTCTTCTTTTACATAATATTCCTTATGCGGCATTCGGGTGCGCCGGTTGCCGCCCGGAGATTCCACGATGGATGACGCCGCCCCCGCCCTGATGCGCCTGCTTTCCATCATGGCCCGCCTGCGGGCGCCGGATGGCTGCCCCTGGGATCGCGAGCAGACCTTCGCGACCATCGCGCCCTATACGATCGAGGAAGCCTACGAGGTCGCCGACGCCATTGCGCGCGGTGACATGCCGGCGCTGCAGGACGAGTTGGGCGATCTGCTGTTCCAGGTCGTGTATCACGCGCAGATGGCACAGGAGGCCGGCGCCTTCGACTTCGCGGCCGTGGCGCGCACGATCTCGGACAAGATGATCCGCCGGCACCCGCATGTCTTCGGCGAGGCTGACGCACGGGACACCGCCCAGCAGAATGCCGCCTGGGAGGTGCAGAAGCAGGCCGAGCGCATGGCGCGGGCTGAAACCGGCACGCTGGCGGGCATTCCACCTGCCCTGCCCGCCTTGACCCGCGCCAACAAGCTGGCCCGCCGCGCCGCCCGGGTGGGTTTCGACTGGCCGAACCCGGATGCGGTGCTGGACAAGCTGGTGGAGGAAGTCGCCGAGCTGCGCGCCGAGCTTCCCGGCGCCGCGCCGGAGCGCATGGCGGATGAGCTGGGCGACATGCTCTTCGTGATGGTGAACCTGGCCCGCAAGCTGGATCTCGACCCGGAAGCCTGCCTCCGCGCCGCCAATGCCAAGTTCGAGCGCCGCTTCAACGCCATGGAGGCGCGGCTGACCGCTGAGGGTCAGAGCCTTCCGGATGTGGATTTGGAGGAAATGGAGGCCGCCTGGCAGCAGGTGAAGGCCGCCGAGCGCCGCGGCGAGTGAAATGGGCGCGGCGCCGGGAGGCAGTATCCCGGCGCCGTTCTGGATCAGTCGTCCAGCAGGGCCGCCTTGAGGGCCAGCCAGCTTTCCTTGTCCGGCGCGGCGAGCAGGCCACCGCTGGCGTGCTCGGGACGGTATGGGCTGCCGTCGAAGCGGGCGCTGTAGCCGCCGGCCTCCTGGTGCAGCAGCCAGCCCGGCAGGTGGTCCCAGGGCATCAGCCGGTTGTAGAGCACGGCATGCGCGCCGCCGGAGGCGACCAGCCGGTACTCATGCGCCGCGCAGCGGAAATGCACACCGCCGGCCAGCCGCGGCATCCGGGCGGTGAGCCGGCTCTTCCAGGGCTCCGCGATGTAGGTCCAGGAAATGCCGGCGATCATCTGGTCCACCGGGGCCGCCGGCGCGACGTGCAGGTCCGTGCGGTGGCCGTCCGGCGCCTCGATCCAGGCGCCTTCCCCGCGCAGCGCGATGGCGGTGTCGTCCCCCATGGGGTCGTAGATCCAGGAGGCCACCACCTCCCCCTTGGCCACGGCGGCGGCCATGCAGCCGAAGAGCGGCACGCCGGCGGCGAAATTGGCCGTGCCGTCCACCGGATCGACCACGAACGCAAGGTCGGCGCCAGCCAGCCGGCTCAGGATGGAGGGGTCGGCGGCCGTGGCCTCCTCGCCGACCACCACACAGCCCGGGAAGCGCGCCGTCAGCTCGGCCGTGATGCGCCGCTCCGCCGCCTCGTCGGCATCCGTCACCAGGTCCGTGATGCTCGTTTTGGTGCGGATGGCGCCGCTGGCGAGGCGCCGGAAGCGGGGCTTGATCTCCGCCTGCGCCGCATCGCGCAGGAGGACGGCGATGTCGGTCGCCAAGCTGGAGGTAAAGCGCATCGGGTCCTCGTCGCGGTCAGGATTGCTCGAAGCGGGCGCGGTCGGCCGGGGAAAGCCGCACGGTGAGGCGGATGTTCTCCTCGCTGTCAGCGCGGGTCAGCACCTCGCCGTGCTGGTAGAGCCAGGCCAGCCGCGCGCCATCGACCGGGGGAATGGCGTACTCGACCGTCTCCATGCCCGCGGCAAGACGGGCATCGAGCGCGGCCCTCAGCGCGTCCAGCCCCTCCCCCGTCAGCGCCGAGACCACCACCGAATTCGCGTCGTCAGTGCCGGGAACCGCTGCCGCGCCGCCGAGCAGATCGGCCTTGTTCAGCACCTCGATGGTGCGCTCTGGCCAGTTCTCGTCCAGCGTCGGGTTGGAGCCCGAGGCCATCTCGGTCAGTACGCCGATGACGTCGGCGCGCTGGGCAGCACTATCGGGATGCGCAACATCCCGCACATGCAGGATGATGTCGGCGGAGGCCACCTCTTCCAGCGTCGCGCGGAAGGCTTCGATCAGCTGAGTCGGCAGGTCGCTGATGAAGCCGACCGTGTCGGAGAGGATGATCGTGCGGCCACTGGGCAGCCGGATCGCCCGCATGGTCGGGTCCAGCGTGGCGAAGAGCTGGTCCTGCGCATAGATGCCGGCGCCGGTGAGCGCGTTGAACAGCGTGGACTTGCCGGCATTGGTGTAGCCGACCAATGCCACCACCGGGAACGGCACGCGGGTGCGCGCCGCCCGGTGCAGGCCACGCGTGCGGCGCACCTGCTCCAGCTCGCGCTTCAGCTTGACGATGCGCTCGCCGATCAGCCGTCGATCGATCTCGATCTGGCTTTCACCAGGGCCGCCGAGAAAGCCGAAGCCGCCCCGCTGCCGCTCAAGGTGGGTCCAGGACCGCACCAATCGTGTGCGCTGGTACTCCAGATGCGCCAGTTCGACCTGCAGCGTGCCTTCCCGGGTGCGGGCGCGCTCGCCGAAGATCTCCAGGATCAGACCGGTCCGGTCAATGACCTTGCAGCCCCAGGCCCGCTCGAGATTGCGCTGCTGGACCGGCGAAAGGGCGGCATCAACCACCACCACGCCGACCTGATTCTCGTCGATGGCGCCCTTCACCATCTCGACCTGTCCCTCGCCCATCAGCGTGGCGGGGCGCCGGCTGCGCAGCGGCAGCACCGTGCTGTGCACGACGGTCAGGCCGATGGAGGCGGCGAGTCCAACCGCCTCCGCCAGACGCGCCTCGGCGGCGCGGCTGGCGAAGCGGGCATCGGAGAGGACGACAATGCCCTCGGCACCCGCCGGGCGCGTCGGGCGTTCATACGGCAGCAGCACGGCGGCAAGCGTCGGCTTGCCGCTCCGTGCCGCGCCGGTGTCAGTCGGAGGAGCCGACAGGATTGACCTCGCGTTGCATCGTCAGGGTGCCGTTCCGCGTCACGTTCACGGTGCCGGTGGGAGCAGGCGCCGCAGCGGCCGTCCCGGAGGTGGCGGAGGAGGCATCGAACAGCGTGATCGGCGCGCCCGGCATGACGGTGCTGATAGCGTGCTTATAGACCAGCTGGGTGTGACCGTCCCGACGCAGCAGGACGGAGAAATTGTCAAACCAGGTGATGATGCCCTGAAGCTTCACGCCGTTGACCAGGAAGATGGTCACCGGAGTCTTGCTCTTGCGGACATGGTTCAGGAACACGTCCTGAACATTTTGGGACTTCTCGGCGGCCATAGGCTCGGTCCTTCTTTTTCTTGGCGGGCCCCTTCAAGGGCCACCGGCGCGGTCACGCGGGCATGCATGGGGCTCCGCCCCGGCGGGCGGGCTGCCCGCCGGTTCGCCCGCAAGATCATGCAAGCCGGGGGGTCTTGGCAAGGCCGCGCAGGCATTCCGCAAGCACATGCGCGTCGGTGAAATCCACATCCGGCGCCAGCGCGGCCACGCCGCCGTCATGCGCGGCATCCCAGAGCAGCACGGCGGTGCAGCCGGCCGCCCGGGCGGCCTGCATGTCCACGCCAGTGTCGCCGATGAACCAGACCGCCGGTCCAGGCGAAACGCCGAGCCGCTCCAGCGCCATCAACACTGGCGCCGCGTCCGGCTTGTCAGCGGCCGCATCCCCTGCCCCGATCAGCGCGCCGAAGCGGGTTTCCCAGCCGAGATGCGCCGCCTCCCGGCGCAGGATCGGTCCCTGCTTGTTCGAAACCACGCCAAGCGGCCAGCCCGCCGCAGCATCGAGCGCGGCGTAGATGCCGTCGAGTGGCGTAATGAACTCCAGGTGACGAGCGCGCACCTCCGCATAGAACAGATCGCGCGCACGCTCCCATTCACCGCCGAAAATGGCCGGGAAGGCGTCGCGCAGCGAGAGGCGCGCGCGGGCGCGCACCTCCTCGATGGACCATTCGGGCAGGCCGAAGGCGCGCAGCGCGGCGTTCATCCCCGCCTGCACGCCGCCCCAGGCATCCACCAGCGTGTTATCCCAGTCCCACAGGATGGCCTGCGGAACCGGCAGCGATGCCGCTCTCACGCCGCGTTCTTCATGCCGCCCTTCACATGGCGCGCGAACAGCTCGAAGAGCCGTCGCGCGACCGGACCGGGCACACCCTCACCCACCGGGGCACCATCGATCTTCACGATTGGCTTCACGAAGGAGGTGGCGGAGGTGATGAAGGCCTCGCGGGCGCGCTTCAGCTCATCCCGCGTGAAGGGGCGTTCCTCGAAGGGAATGCCGGCCTGCTTCAGCTCGGCCATCAGTGCACCGCGGGTGCAGCCGGGCAGGATGTCGTGCGAGAGCGGGCGGGTGCGGATGGTGCCGTTCTCGTCCACGATCCAGAAATTGGTCGCCGCACCCTCGGTGACGAGGCCGGTCTCCTCCTCGTAGAGAATGGCCTCGATGGCGCCTTGCTCCCGCGCCGCCTGGCGTGCCAGCACGTTGGGCAACAGGTTGGTCGTCTTGATGTCGCGCCGTGCCCAGCGCAGGTCCGGCAGGGTGATTGCCGCCCCGCTCCAGTTGTCGATGCTGGCCGGATAGGGGGCGATGCGCTTCACCGTCACCACCAGGGCGGGCGGCACAGGCTGCGCGGGGAATGGATGGTCACGCCGCGCCACACCGCGCGTCACCTGCATGTAGAGCAGCCCTTCCCGCACCCGGTTCTTGCGCGCGACCTCGTGCAGAACGTGCGACAGCGCCTGCCGCGGCATCGGCATGGGCAGGCGGATCTCCCGCAGCGAGCGCTCCAGCCGGTCGAGATGGCGGTCCTCGTCGATGAAGCGGCCGTCATAGAGGTGCACCACCTCATAGATGCCATCGCCGAACTGATAGCCGCGATCCTCGACGTTCACGCTGGCCTCGCGCTGGGGGAGATAACGGCCGTTCACATAGGCGATGCGGGACATGCCCTGAGTCTCTTCCTGCTGGTCATGACGACGGGGGCGCAGCTTCGCCCCGCGAGCGCGAAGCGGCAATGCCCCGCCTGCGCTTTCCTCACCCCTGCACGGCGCGATCCTCGGCCTGAACGCCGAGGAACTTCAGCTTCCGGTGCAACGCGCTGCGCTCCATGCCGACGAAATTGGCGGTGCGGCTGATATTGCCGCCGAAGCGCAGGAGCTGCGCCTCCAGGTACTGCCGCTCGAACAGTTCCCGCGCCTCGCGCAGCGGCAGGGTCATGATCTCGGAGGAGCGGTCGAGCTTCAGCGCGGCGGGTGCGGCGGCGCCCACCTCCGGCGGCAGCATCTCCGGCCGGATCGGCTCGCCCGGGCCGCCCGGCGCCATGATCAGCAGCCAGTCTACGAGGTTGCGGAGCTGGCGGACATTGCCCGGCCAGTCATAGGCCTGCATGGCCGCCAGCACGTCCTCGGACAGTTCGCGCGCCGGCACGCCGGAGGTCTCGGCCGTGCGCGCCATGAAGTAGCGCGCCAGCAGCGGCACATCCTCGCGCCGCTCGCGCAGCGCCGGCACCCGCAGCGGCACGACGGCCAGACGGTAGTAGAGATCCTCACGGAAGCGCCCGGCCGCGATCTCGGCGGCGAGATCGCGGTTGGTGGTGGCGATCACGCGCACATCCACCTTCACCCGCGTCGCGCCGCCGACGCGTTCGAAGCCCTGCTCCTGCAGCGCACGGACGATCTTGCCCTGGGTTTCCAGGGGCATGTCCGCCACCTCGTCCAGCAGCAGCGTGCCGCCATGGGCGCGCTCCAGCACGCCGGCGCGACGCGGCGGCGCCTGCGGGTCCGTGCTGGACTCGATGCCGAACAGCTCCTCCTCGAAGCGCGCGGGATTGAGCGTGGCGCAGTTCAGCGCCACGAAGGGCTCGGCGGCGCGGCGGGAGCGGGCATGAATCATGCGCGCGGCCACCTCCTTGCCAGCGCCGGCGGGCCCGGCGATCAGCACCCGGCTGCCGGTCGGCGCGACGCGCTCGATCGCGTTGCGCAGTTGCGAGATCTGCGAGGAGGTGCCCAGCAGCTCCGTCTCGGCCCCCGCGCGGAGCTTCAGCTCGCTAACCTCGCGTTTCAGCCGCGCGGCCTCCAGCGCCCGCTCGGCGATCAGCAGCAGCCGGTCGGACTTGAAGGGCTTCTCGATGAAGTCATAGGCGCCCTGCTGGATCGCCTGCACCGCCGTCTCGATGGTGCCGTGGCCAGAGATCATGACCACGGGGACCTTGGGCTCCTCCCGCTGCATGGCCTCCAGGATGCCGAGGCCATCCAGGCGTGAGTTCTGCAGCCAGATGTCGAGAATGACGAGGCTGGGTCGGCGGGCCCGGAAGGCGGCCAGCGCCGTGTCGGAATTCTGCGCGACGCGGGTCTCGTAGCCTTCGTCCGAAAGGATGCCCTCGATCAGCGCGCGGATGTCCGGCTCGTCATCGACGATCAGGATATCATGCGCCATGCTGCTGCATCTCCGTGCTTTTTGCCGCCATCTCTGTCCCGGATTCTGGCTCGCCGCGCCTCGGCAGCAGCAGCGCCGCCCTGGCGCCCGGCAATGGTCCTCCCGCGGCATCGCGTCGCTCGGTCAGCACCAGCCTTCCTCCGTGGTCCTCCATGATCTTCTTGACGATGGCAAGACCAAGGCCAGTCCCTTTTGCTTTATGAGTCACGTAGGGCTCGGTCAGCCGCGCCCGCTCCTCGCCCTGTGGCAGACCGACGCCGTTATCCTCCACCGCGAGTGTGACCCATTCCTCACCCACCTCCACCGAAAGCGCGATCCGGCCGGCCGGCGGCTCGGTTCCTTCGGCCGCCTCGGCCTGCCGGCGCATCGCCACGGCGTCGGCAGCATTGGCAAGCAGGTTGGTTAGGGCCTGGCCGATCAACCGGCGGTCGCAGGCGACGCGGGGCACCTCGGAGGGAATTTGCGTCGTATAAACAATGTCGTGATGCGCGTGCTGCTGGAGAACCAGCGCCTCCCGAACAACCTGATCGACCGGTTCGGGACGGATCACCGGCTGCGGCATGCGCGCGAAGGCTGAGAACTCGTCCACCATCCGCCCGATATCCTCGACCTGCCGGACGATGGTGTCGGTGCAGGCCTTGAAGGTGTCAGGGTCGGACTGGATTTCCTTCAGATAGCGCCGTTTCAGCCGCTCGGCGGAGAGCTGGATGGGAGTTAGCGGGTTCTTGATCTCGTGCGCGATGCGGCGGGCCACATCCGCCCAGGCCGCCTTGCGCTGCGCCGAGAGCAGTTCGGTGATGTCGTCGAAGGTCAACACGAAGCCGACCACCTGCCCACGCTGCAACTCGGCGCCCACCTGCGCCAGGAGAGAGCGCCGCTCACTGGCGGGGCCGATGCGGATCTCAGCCATCTGCGGCCGCTCGGGCGTCGCCAGCGCCGCGTCCATCAGGGGCGCAAACTCGGGCACCACCTCGGCGAGCCGGTTCCCAAGCTCGGTGCTGAGGTCGCGGCCCAGAAGCTCGCTGGCGCTGCGGTTGGGCAGGTTGATGCGGCCCTCGGTGTCGAGCCCGATCACCCCGGCCGAGACGCCGGCCAGCACCGTCTCGGTGAAGCGCCGCCGCTCGTCGATCTGGCGATAGGCCTCCATCAGCTCGCTGCGCTGCGCGGCGAGCTGGTTGGTCATGCGGTTGAAGGCGCGGGAGAGCGTGCCGACCTCGTCATCCGCCTCGCTCTCGGTCACGCGCACCGAGAGGTCGCCCGAGCGCACTCGGTCGGCCGCGATGATCAGCCGGGCCAGCGGCCGGGCGATCTGGTTGGCGATGACCAGGCCGATCAGCACCGCCGCCATCAGCACCAGCAGCGCCGCGATGGCGAAGATCATCGCGAAGGTGATCTGCAGCCCGGAGCGGTTGCGGTCGAGCTGGTCATAGGCCTGGAAGGCCCGCTCGGTACGCTTCATGTGCTCGATCACGCCAGGGTCCACCGGCCGGCCGATCAGCAGCATCAGCCCTGGGCCGATGTCCAGCTCGACCAGGGCGCGCACCCGCCCCTCCTCCGACTCGCCGGGCAGCACCGCCACCTCGCCGCTGCGGGCCAGCTCCATCGCCCAGGCCGGTAGCGGCTCCAACACCGGGGTGGTGGTCAGCCCGGCATGCGAGACGACGCGGCCGGTCACGGGATCGAAGACCACGGAATCGGTGAGGCCCCGCAGCACGGTGTGCGTGGCGAGGATCTGCGCGAAGCCGTACTGGTTGGAATCCAGCAGCCGCCCGGCGCGGTTCAGGTCCGCCGCCATGGCCAGCGCATCGGCGCGGATCGCGTTGCGGTGCTCGTCCAGATAGGCGCGCGAGGCAACGAGGCTGGCCTCCAGCGTCTCCCGCACGCGGTCGCTGAACCAGGCCTGGATGCCCAGGTTGAAGAACACCGCGGCGAAGATGGCCACCAGCAGCGCCGGCACCACGGCGACGACGCTGAACAGCATCACCAGCCGCACATGCAGCCGCGAGCCGGCCGAGCCGCGCCGCCGCTCGGCCCAGACCCGCACCAGCCGCGCGATCAGCGAAACCGCGAGCAGCAGCAGGAAGGCAGCGTTCACCAGCACCATCGCCACCACCTGCCCGGGCCGGGTGGGGCCGAAGGGGCTCCCCCCGGAGAGCAGGGTGAAGGTGCCGATGCCCAGCAGCAGCGCGCCCACCGCCAGGGCGATCGTCACGCCCCGCCCCAGCAGCGCATCCAGGATGCGGCGGAAGAGCGAGGGGCGGTTCTCGCCGAACCGGCTGGTCAGGCGTTTCACGACAACCCGCGCACCACCGGCAGGTCGAGCTCGCGGATCTTCTTGCGCAGCGTGTTCCGGTTCAGCCCCAGCATGGCGGCGGCCTTGATCTGGTTGCCGCGCGTTGCCGAGAGGGCGAGCCGCAGCAGCGGGCGCTCCACCTCGGCCAGCACGCGCTCATAGAGGTCGCGCACCGGCAGCCCATCCTTCTGCGCCGCCACGAAGCTGCTGAGGTGCCGCTCCACGGCCTGCTCCAGCGTCTCGGGGGTGCGCGTCTCGGGGTCGGCGATGGGCGCGGCCTCGGTCAGCTCGGCGGCGACGGCATCGGCGCCGATCACCTCCTGCGGGTAGAGCGCGGCCAGGCGCCGCATCAGGTTCTCCAGCTCGCGCGCATTGCCGGGCCAGGAATGCTGGCGCAGCCGCTCCACGGCACCCTGGTCGAGCTGCTTGGCCGGCAGGCCGGACGCCTTCGCGCGGTCCAGGAAGTGCTTGGCCAGCAGCGGAATGTCCTCCAGCCGCTCGCGCAGGGGCGGCAGGCGGATGGGCACCACGTTGAGCCGGTAGAACAGGTCCTCGCGGAACAATCCCTGGCGGATCGCCTGCCGCAGGTCCCGGTGCGTGGCGGCAACGATGCGGACATTCGCCTTGATCGGATTGCGCCCGCCGACGGTGGTGAACTCGCCTTCCTGCAGCACGCGCAGCAGGCGGGTCTGCGCCTCGGGCGGCATGTCGCCGATCTCGTCGAGGAAGAGCGTGCCGCCCGCCGCCTGCTCGAAGCGGCCGACGCCACGCGCCAGGGCACCGGTGAAGGCCCCGCGCTCATGGCCAAACAGTTCGCTCTCGATCAGCTCGCGCGGGATCGCCGCCATGTTGATGGCGACGAAGGGACCGGTGCGGCGGCGGCCATAGTCGTGCAGGGCGCGCGCCACGAGCTCCTTGCCGGTGCCGCTCTCGCCGGTGATCATCACGGTGAGGTCGGTTGTCGTCAGCCGCGCGACGGTGCGGTAGATCTCCTGCATGGCCGGCGAGCGGCCCACCAGCGGCAGGCGCTCGCCCTCGCTCTCCCCGTCCTCCTCCTGCGGCTGTGGCAGGGCCGGCGCGGTGAGCGCCCGGGCGACCACGGCCAGCAGCTCCTTCAGGTCGAAGGGCTTGGGCAGGTACTCGAAGGCGCCACGCTGCGCCGCCTTCACCGCTGTCATGAAGGTGGACTGCGCGGACATCACGACGACGCGCAACTCCGGCCGCACGCGCTTGATGCGCGGCACGAGGTCCAGCCCGTTCTCGTCGGGCATCACCACGTCGGTGATCACCAGATCGCCGGCGCCTTCCTCCACCCACCGCCAGAGCGTAGCGGCCGAGGAGGTGGCCCTCACCGTGTAGCCGGCGCGTCCCAGCGCCTGAGAGAGGACGGTACGGATGGCGCGATCGTCGTCGGCCACAAGGATGGTGCGGGTATCGGTCATTCGTCGCGGGTCTTGGGGTGGCCAATGGGGGTATCGGCGAAGCCGGGCGGCACCATCGGAAGGGAAAGGCGGAAGACGGTGCGGCCCGGACGGCTGTCGCACTCGATCAGACCACCCTGGTCGGCGACCAGCTTGGCCACGAGCGCCAGCCCGAGCCCCTGCCCGCCCCGCTTGGTGGAAACAAAGGGTTCCCAGATGGTGGCGCGGACATCCTCCGCGATGCCGGGACCATTGTCGCGCACGCGGACCTGCAACGGCAGGTGGACCCGCTCGCGCGAGCCCGGAATGGCGATCCGCACGCCGTGATGATAGGCGGTGGAAAGATGGATCTCGCCCGTTTGCGGGTCCACGGCCTCGGCGGCGTTCTTCACCAGGTTCAGCAGGATCTGCACCAGCAGGTCGCGGTTGCCAAAGACCGGCGGCAAGGACGGGTCGTAGTCCTCGATAATCCGCAGATGGCTGGCGAAGCCGCGCCCGGCGATGCGCCGGACATGGTCAAGGACCTCGTGGATGTTCACCGGGGCGCGCTCCACCGGGCGCTCGGAGAACATGTCCATCCGCTCGACCAGGCTGCGGATGCGGTCCACCTCGTCCTGGATCAGCTCGCAAAGCTCGCGGTCCGCCTCGCTGGCCGACTGCTCCAGCAACTGCGCAGCGCCGCGGATGCCGGAAAGCGGGTTCTTCACCTCATGGGCCAGCATCTCCGCCATGGCCGAGGCGCCGCGCGCCGCACCGCGGAAGTCGAGCTGCCGCTCCAGCTTCTGCGCCTTGCTGCCATCCTGCAGCGTCAGCACCACGGCGCCGGGCAGCTCGGGCAACGGCGCGCCATGCGCCGCCACGCCGGTACGGTACAGGCGTGGGCTCTCCAGCGTCAGGTCATGGTCGGAAACCGGGGCGTCGAGCGTCCGTACCTGCGCGACCAGGGCGAAGAGCCGGCTGTCGGGTGGGATCAGGTCGGCCAGGCCGTGCTGCGCCAGGGTGCCGGCGGAAAGCTGGAAAAACTGCTCCGCCGCCGGATTGGCGGAGCGAAAGCGATCCTGCGCGTCCAGCACCACCACGGGTACGGGCAATGCGGCAAGGAGGGCCACGGCGTCAGGCATCGCCATGCCCGTGCCCTCCTCCGGGCGGCGGAACGACAGGATCGGGCCGTTCATGCCGCCAGCGCATCCTGGTCGGGCTCGCGGAATGCATCCCGCACCGCCTCCACGCCCTGCTCAATCAGCGGGCGGTAGAAGGCTTCCAGCAGGGCCTCAGCGGCCTCGGCCGTCTCCGCCCGGTTCACCTGCACGCGGAACTCCGCCGAGCCGGGCAGACCCTTCGAGTACCAGGCGAGGTGCTTACGGGCGAGCCGCACGCCGGGATGGGCGCCGTGGTGGTCCAGCATGGCGCGGTAGTGCCGCAGCAGGATCTCGTACTGCGTCGCGAGGTCGGGCTCCGGCAGCTCGGCGCCGGTGGTCAGGTAGGCGGCGATGCGGGCGAGCAGCCAGGGGCGGCCATAGCAGCCGCGGCCGATCATCACGCCGTCCGCGCCGGACTGGCGCAGCGCCTCGGCCGCGTCCTGCGGCGTCAGGATGTCGCCATTGACGATGACGGGGATGCCCACCGCCTGCTTCACCTGGGCGACGAAAGCCCAGTCGGCGGTGCCGGTGTAGAACATCTGCCGGGTGCGGCCATGCACCGTCACCATGCGGATGCCGCACTCCTCGGCGATCTTCGCCAGGCGCGGAGCGTTCAGGCTGTTGTGGTCCCAGCCCATCCGCATCTTCAGCGTGACGGGCACGGAGACGGCCTTCACCGTCGCCTCCAGCAGACGGGCCGCATGCACCTCGTCCCGCATCAGGGCGCTGCCGGCCTGCTGGCCGACCGCCACCTTCTTCACCGGGCAGCCGAAATTGATGTCCACGATGGCGGCGCCGCGGTCCGCCGCCAGCTTCGCCGCCTCGCCCATGGTCACGGGGTCGCAGCCGGCGAGCTGCACGCTGGCCGGGCCGCCGAAGCCGTCCACCTCGGCCATCTTCAGCGTCTGGCGGTTCTCCCGCACCATGGCCTGACTGGCGATCATCTCGCTGACCACCATGGGCGCCTGCAGCTCACGGCAGAGCCGGCGGAAGGGCAGATCGGTGACGCCGGACATGGGCGCCAGGATGACCGGGGCCTCGATGCGGATCGGCCCGACCGTGATCGGCCGCAACACCGGCGGCGCGGCCGTGGAAGGCGTAGGGGCGATGCTCATGATTTGGGCAATCTAGTGAGAAGGTCCCGGTCCGTCCATGAGCAAACCGCCCGGCCTGTTGGCAAAATTCGTCGCTTGACGAACGATGCGCCCCTTGAAGCCGTTCTGGAAACACTCCCCCCTGGGCGCGGCGGCGCGGTGCGGATAGGGTCCGCGCCATGCGTGTCATCGCCCTGCTCATGGCTGCCGGAACAGGCAGCCGCTTCGGCGCCGAACGGCCGAAGCAATACCTCGCCCTCGCCGGCCGCCCCATCCTGCGCCACGCCGCCGAGGCACTGCTCGCCGATGGTCGGGTGACCGCCCTCCTGCCGGTGGTGGCGGGCCCCACCGAGGCACAAGAGGCGGAGGCGGCGCTGGCCGGCCTGCCCTGCCTCCCCGCCGTGCAGGGCGGCGCCACTCGCCAGGCCAGCGTTCGCGCTGGGCTGGAGGCACTGGCCGCCGAGCCCCCGGACATTGTGCTGGTGCATGACGCTGCCCGCCCCTTCGTCCCCGCCGGCACCGTACCGGCCCTGCTGAAGGCGCTGGAAGCCTGCCCCGGCGCCATCCCTGCCCAGCCGGTCAGCGACACGCTGAAGGCGGGCGAGGACGGCCGCGTCCAGCGCACGGTGCCGCGCGCCGGGCTCTACCGCGCGCAGACGCCGCAGGCCTTCCGCTTCACCGTCCTGCTGGACGCGCACCGCGCCGCGCGCGAAGAAGCCACCGACGATGCCGCGCTGCTGGAGGCCGCCGGCCTGCCTGTGGCGCTGCTGCCCGGATCGGAGAGCAACCTGAAAGTGACCTATCCCGAGGATCTCGCCCGCGCCGAGGCGTCCCTTTTGCCGCGCCTGCTGCCCGCCATGGGCACGGGCTTCGACGTCCACCGGCTGGTGGAGGGCCGCCCGCTCATCCTCTGCGGCGTCACCATCCCGCACCCGCTGGGGCTGGAAGGGCATTCGGACGCGGATGTGGGCCTGCACGCGCTCTGCGACGCCATCTACGGCGCCCTGGCCGAAGGCGATATCGGCCGCCACTTCCCACCCAGTGACATGCAGTGGAAGGACGCCGACAGCACCGCCTTCCTGCGCCATGCCGCCGGCCGCGTGGCCGCGCGCGGCGGGATCCTGACGCATGTGGACGTGACGCTGATCTGCGAGCGCCCGAAGATCGCCCCGCATTCCGAAGCGATGCGGGCGCGGGTGGCAGAACTGCTCGGCATCCCGGTCGGCCGGGTCTCGGTGAAGGCTACCACCACGGAGCGCCTGGGCTTTACCGGCCGGGGCGAGGGCATCGCCGCCCAGGCTGCCGCCACCCTGCTGCTGCCGGCCTGACGCGCAGGCCGGCGGTGCCTCCCCTGCCCCGCGCGCTCAGCGCGGCGGCAGGAAGCCGACCAGTTCCTCGGCGCGGCGCACGATCGGGTCGGCGATGGCCGCCGCCTTGTCGGCGCCGCGGCGCAGGGCGGCATCGACCGCCGCCGGATCGTCCAGCAGCCGCTTCATCTCCGCCTGAATGGGCGAAAGCTTGGCCACCAGCGCCTCCGCCAGCACCTCCTTGAAGGCGCCGAAGCCCTTGCCGCCATGCTGAGCCAGCACCGCCTCGGCCGTGCTGTCCGTGACGGCGGCGAGGATGCCGACGAGGTTGCGCGCCTCGGGCCGCCCCTCCAGGCCACGCTCCTCGGAGGGCAGCGGCTCCGGGTCCGTCTTGGCGCGGCGGACCTTCAGCGCCACGGCATCGGCATCGTCGGTCAGGTTGATGCGCGACTGGTCGGAGGGGTCCGACTTCGACATTTTCTTCGTGCCGTCACGCAGCGACATCACCCGGGCGGCGACGCCCTGGATCAGCGGCTGGATGACAGGGAAGAACTCTTCTTCGTAGTCGTGGTTGAACTTCTGGGCGATGTCGTTGGCCAGCTCGATGTGCTGCTTCTGGTCATCGCCCACCGGCACCTGGGTGGCGTGGTAGGCCAGGATGTCGGCCGCCATCAGGTTGGGATAGACGTAGAGCCCCACCGAGGCGCCCTCGCGGTCCTTGCCCGCCTTGTCCTTGAACTGGGTCATGCGGTTCAGCCAGCCGATGCGGGCCACGCAGTTGAAAATCCAGGCGAGGCGCGCATGGGCGGGCACATGGCTCTGCACGAAGAGGATGCAGCGTTCCGGACTCAGGCCGCAGGCGATCAGCGCCGCCGCCATCTCGCGCGTCTGCCGCGCCAGTTCCTTCGGGTCTTGCCAGACGGTAATGGCGTGCTGGTCCACCACGCAGAAGAGCGAGGCATCGCCGTTCTGCATGGGCACCCAGTTGCGGATGGCGCCCAGGTAGTTGCCGAGGGTGGGGATGCCGGAGGGCTGAATCCCGGAGAAAACACGCTGCATCATCGAACCTTTCGGGCCTGGCGCTGGGCGTGATCCCGCGCGGGGCGCCAAACGTCAAGCCATCCTACGTCCTCCGGCCCTTGCGCTGTCGGCGCGGGGGGGGCACTCAGCTCACCAAAGCGTGCTTGGAGGGCAAGATGCAGGTCGAGCGGGAACTGGCGGGGCTGAGGGCCACCACGGAGGCATGGCGTGCCCAGGGCCAGCGCATCGGGCTGGTGCCGACCATGGGCGCCCTCCACGCCGGCCATCTCGCGCTGGTGGAGGCCGCCCGGCAGGCAGCGGACCGCGTCATCGTCTCGATCTTCGTCAACCCGTTGCAGTTCGGCCCGCAGGAGGACCTCGCCCGCTACCCGCGCGACGAGGCCGGCGACCTGGAAAAGCTGCGAGAGGCCGGCTGTGACCTCGTCTGGCTGCCCACGCCGGCGGTGATGTACCCACCCGGCGATGCCACCCGCATCGAGCCCGCCGGCCCCGCGGAGGGCTGGGAGGGCGCCGCCCGCCCCGGCCATTTCCGCGGCGTGGCTACCGTCTGCACCAAGCTCTTCATGATGACGCGCGCCGATGTGGCGGTGTTCGGCGAGAAGGACTGGCAGCAGCTCCAGGTAATCCGTCGCGTGGTGACAGACCTGCACCTGCCCATCCGCATCCTGCCCCTGCCGACGGTGCGGGACGGCGACGGGCTGGCCCTCTCCTCCCGGAACCAGCGCCTGTCGGCGGGCGAGCGCAGCGCGGCGGCGCAGTTGCCCCGCGCACTGCAGGCAATCGCCATGGCGCTGTCGCGCGGCGCACCGCCCGAGGAGACGCTGGCACGCCAGCAGGAGGCGCTGACGCAGGCCGACTTTGGTGTGGACTACCTGAAGCTGGTCGTGCCCGACAGCCTCCAGCCCTGGCCTGCGGGTGCGGCCGGCGAAGCCCGGCTCATCGTCGCCGCGCAACTGGGGAGCGTCCGTCTACTGGACAACATCCCCGTCATGATCCCGGCGCGCATCGAAGCCTGACACTTTTCGCCCTCCGCCGCGTTGCAGCGGGTTGATGGGCAATCTGATCGATATGGCCGAGCCTTGCCGCACGGCCGGGGCGCTGCGTGACCCGGCGTCGGGGCGGGAGCGGCTGCTCCGGCCTGGCGAGAATGTCTGGCGGCTGGAGCGGGCACCCCGCGCCAAGGTGCTGATGGACGCCGCCAACTATTTCGGCGCGCTGCGCGAGGCGATGAAGAAGGCCCGCCACAGCATCCTCATCGCCGGCTGGGACATCGACAGCCGCACGCCGCTGGTGGGCCACAGCGGCGAGGCGGCGGACGGTCTCCCCGCTGCACTTGGCCCCTTCCTGGCCGCCCTGGTGCAGCGCAGGCCGGACCTGCGCATCAAGCTCCTGCTCTGGGACTATTCCGTGCTCTATGCGCTGGAGCGGGAGTTGCTGCCCGCGCTGAGCCTGCAATGGAATACCCCTTGGCAGATCGAGCTCTGCCTCGACGACGAGATCTCCTTCGGCGCCTCGCACCACCAGAAGCTGGCCATCATCGACGACAGCCTGGCCTTTGCCGGAGGCCTCGACCTGACGATTCGCCGATGGGACACGCCGCAGCACAAGATCCACAACCCCCATCGCGTTGACCCCCGCGACGAGACCTATCCCCCTTTTCACGACACCCAGATGATGGTGGATGGCCCCGCTGCCACCGCCCTGGCGGAGCTCTTTCGCTCCCGGTGGGCTCGCAGCGCCTGTGAGGAACTGCCGGCTCCCTCGCCTCTCGGCATGGATGAGGCCGACCTGTGGCCGTGCGACGTGGCCCCCGATTTCAACCATGTGGAAATCGGCATTGCCCGGACCATGGGCAGCTTCGAGGATGAGCCGGAGATCCGCGAGGTCCAACGGCTCTTCGAGGACATGATCGATGCTGCCGAACGCAGCATCTACATCGAGAACCAGTTCCTCACCAACCTCTCGCTGGCGCAGCGCCTGGCCGACCGGATGCGGCAGCAGCCGCAGCTTGAGGCGGTGATCCTCGGCCCAAAGACGCACCATACCTGGCTGGAGCACCGCACCATGCTGGCGGGCCGCATCCGCTTCACCGAGACATTGCGCCGGGCCGGCGTGATGGACCGGGTGCGGCTGCTCTATCCCCATGTCGGTGGCCGGCGGGGCCCGCAGGCGGATGTCATGGTCCACTCCAAGGTGATGATCGTGGACGACCGGCTGCTGCGGGTCGGCTCGGCCAACCTCTGCAACCGCTCCATGGCGACCGACAGCGAGTGCGACCTGGTCATCGAGGCGCGGGACGAGGCGATGCGGGCGGAGATCCGCCGCGTGCGCGACCGGTTCCTGGCCGAGCATCTCGGCGCCACGCCCGAGCAGGTGGCAGAGGCCACGCGGGAGGGCTCGCTTTTCGCCGCGCTCGACAGTCTCGGCAGCCGGCGCCGCCAGCTGCTGCCCATCGAGGACGGGACGCTTGAGGAGGGCGAGAGGCTGCCGCCGATCGAGGCGGTGGCCGACCCGGTGCGCCCGCTGACCTCCACCATGCTCCTGGCCGATTTCACTTCAGGGAACGGAACACCCCACCTCATGCCCGTCTGGCTTCGCATTGCTCTTGTAGCGGGGCCGGTCCTGCTGCTCGGTGTGGCCTGGCGCTACACGCCGCTGGCAAGCTTTCTTGATCCGCAGACCTTCAGCGCCTCCCTGCAGAGCGTGAACGGCGCCTGGGGGCCGGCCATGGCGCTGGGCCTCTTCATGGTCCTGGGCCTCCTCGCCTTCCCCGTGAATGTGCTGATCGTGGCCACGGCGGCGGCCTTCGGCATCTGGCCAGGGCTGTTGTATGCGGCAGTCGGCGCGCTGGTCAGCGCCTTCCTCACCTATCTGGTGGGGCGCAGGGCCGGGCCGGACGTGCTGCGAAAGTTCATGGGGCCGCGCATCAACCGCATCAGCCGGAGCATCGCCCGCAACGGTATCATGGCGGTGACGATGGTGCGGTTGATGCCCGTCGCGCCCTTCACGCTGGTGAACCTCGTCGCGGGCGCCATCCGCATTCCCATGCTGGATTACATGGCCGGCACGGCGCTCGGCCTCGCGCCCGGGCTGCTGCTGATGACCGCGTTGGGCGACCGGCTCCTGCGCATCATGCAGGACCCCTCCCTGGCGGACATCATCGGCTTCGTGCTGGTTCTGGTCGCCTGGGCGGCGCTCTCCTATGGGCTGCAGATGCTGGTGGGCTGGTTCCGCCGCCGTTCCGCGCAGAAGGAGGAAGCATGATCTTGCGGGCGATGACCTGGAACATCCACTCGGCCATCGGCCCGGACGGGCGCTACGACCTGGATCGCGTGCTCGGCCTCATCCGCCGCCACCAGCCTGACCTGCTGGCCGTGCAGGAGGTCGAGGCGCGGGGCCGCGGTGCCAGACCCTCACCCTTCACCGTGCTGCGGGAGCGCTTCGCCGGCCATGCCATGCATGCGGAAACCATCCGCGCGCATGACGGCGCCTATGGCCACATGCTGCTCAGCCGCTGGCCGATGGAGCATTCGGCGGTGCATGACCTTTCCGTCGAAGGCCGGGAACCCCGCGCTGCCATCTGCGCCCGCATCCGCACGCCGGCCGGGCTGCTCGGGGTGGTCGCCGCGCATCTCGGGCTGAAGCGGACCGAGCGACACCGGCAGGCCAGCCGGCTGGCGAAATTGGTGCGGGAGATGGAGGGACCCGTCGTGGTGATGGGCGACTTCAATGACTGGAGCTGGCGCGGCCCGGTCTGGCGCAGTCTTTCGCCGCTGCTGCCGGCACGCACCGCACACCGGACCTTCCCGGCGCGCTTCCCCCTTTTGCGGCTGGACGAGATTTTCTGCCGCCCCATCGGCCTGCTCGGTGCGAGCTGGCGCGACACGGCCGGCAAAGCTGCCTCAGACCATCTTCCCGTGGTGGCGGAGCTGCGCATGCCTGCTGCGGCGGGCCACTCCTATAAGGAGCCGCGGGAACAGTCTGTCCAACCTGCCCCGGCGTCCCTGGAAGAAAGCCTCGGCTGATCCCGTACTCTCGAGGCAGGCGGCTTCAGTCAGTCGCCGCGCGATGCTCATCACGGGCGGCCTCCCAGACCTCCCGGGCGGCATCCGCGTTCATCGCGGCGATACCAAGCCCGACGATCAGGTCCGGCCAAGCGGAAGTCCACACATAGGCCGTTACCAGGCCCGCGCCGACGATGGCGATGTTGGCCAGCACGTCGTTCCGCGCGGAGAGGAAGGCCGCCCGCGTCAGGCTGCCACCATGCGACCGGAAACGCGCCAGCATGAGCGCACAGCCACCATTGACCAGCATGGCGCCCGCACCGGCGAGGCCCAGCGCCACAGGTGCGGGCGGGATCGGCATCTGGAACTTCTCCCAGGCCGTCCAAAGCGTCGCGGCAGTGGGCAGCAGAAGGATCAGAGCGAGCAGCATGCCCAGCCGGGCACGCTGCCTTAGGCTCCAGCCCAGGCCGAGCAGGATCAGTAGGTTGACCGAGGCGTCTTCCAGGAAGTCGATGCTGTCGGCGAAGAGCGAAACGGAGCCGATGGCAAGCGCCACCACAAACTCGATGCCGAAATAGCCAAGGTTGAGCGCCGCGACCCAGCGCACGACGCGGCGCAGGCCTGACATGGTGGCTGCATCGGCCACGGTTTCCGGCTCCTGTCGCTTGCCGTCATCCCCTCGCAGGCGCGGCGGCGTGGCGCGGGAAGCCTAAGGGGCCAGGGAGTGGCGCGCCCTGAGGGACTCGAACCCCCAACCAACCGGGTAGAAGCCGGTTGCTCTGTCCAGTTGAGCTAAGGGCGCCGCGCCGCCGGCAGGATCAGTGGGTCCAGTTCTCGGCCCGGCCGTAGCGGAAGTTCTCGGCATAGGACTTTGGCTTGATCTCACGCCGGACCGCCGGCGCGTCCTCGACCTCATAGACCAGTCCATTGGACTTGGCATAGGTCTCGGCCGCCTCGCGCGAGGAGAAGCTGAGGCGGACCTGCGCCTGCGTGTCGCCCGAACCGAACCAGCCCGTCAGCGGGTCGAGCTTGCGGGCCTCGGCCGGCGCGAAAGTCAGGATCCAGCCCCCGCCCCTCGCCTTCCCGGACTGCATGGCCGACCGCGCCGGGGAATAGATACGGGCAATGGCAGTGTTGCGGCTCATGACCTTCGGTGCTCTCGGCCTCATGCTGGCGGGCGGCCCCGCCGGAAGTGGGTATCGGGGCGAGAGGATTCGAACCTCCGGCCCTCTGCTCCCAAAGCAGATGCGCTACCAGGCTGCGCTACGCCCCGAATGGGATGCAAACTATGGTCTGGGCGACGGCTCCGCAAGGACCTTCAGCCGATCTGCGTGACGCCCCGCATCCAGGGCGCCAGCACCTGCGGCACGCGGACGCTGCCATCCGCCTGCTGGTGCGTCTCCAGCACGGCGATCAGCGCCCGGCCCAGCGCGACGCCGGAGCCGTTGAGCGTGTGCAGGAAGGCGGTGCCCTTGCCCTCCTTCGGGCGGTAGCGGGCGTTCATCCGGCGCGCCTGGAAGTCGCGGGTGTTGGAGCAGGAGGAGATTTCCCGCCAAGCTCCCTGCCCCGGCAGCCAGACCTCCAGGTCGTAGGTCTTGGCGGCGGAGAAGCCGGTGTCCCCGGCGCAGAGCACGATTCGGCGCCACACGAGGCCCAGTTCGGTCAACACCCGCTCGGCGCACCGCGTCATGCGCTCGTGCTCAGCGTCCGACTGCTCGGGTGTGGTGATGGAGACCATCTCCACCTTGGCGAACTGGTGCTGGCGCAACATGCCGCGCGTGTCGCGCCCGGCGCTGCCGGCCTCGGAGCGGAAGCAGGGCGAGAGGGCGGTGAAGCGCAGCGGCAGTTCCGCCTCGGGCAGGATCTCGCCCGCCGCGAGGTTGGCCAGCGGCACCTCGGCGGTGGGGATCAGCCAGCGGCCGTCCGTGGTGCGGAACAGGTCCTCTTCGAACTTCGGCAACTGGCCGGTGCCATACATGGTCGCGTCGTTCACCAGCAGCGGGACGGCGGTCTCGGTATAGCCATGCTCATCCACATGCAGGGAAAGCATGTACTGCCCAAGAGCCCGCTCCAGCCGCGCCAGCGCACCCTTCAGCACGGTGAAGCGGGCGCCGGCCAGCTTGGCGGCGCCGGCGAAGTCCATCAGCCCGAGTGCCTCGCCGATCTCGAAATGCTGCTTCGGCGTGAAGTCGAACTCCGGCGGCGTACCCTCCTGGTGCAGCACGACATTGGCGCTCTCGTCCCGCCCTTCCGGAACGTCGGGGTCCAGGAGGTTGGGCAATGTCTCCAGCACGGCGGTCTGCGCGGCCTCGGCAGCCTTCGCCTCGGCCTCCAGCGCCTCCATGCGCTCGCGCAACGCCGCGCCCTCGGCCTCCAGGGCCGTGGTGTCGCCACCCTGGCGCTTTGCCTGCCCGATCTCCTTGGAGAGCTGGTTACGGCGGGCCTGCATCTCCTGCGCGGCGGTCTGGGCGGCGCGCCGGGCCGCGTCCTGGGCCAGCAGGGATTCGGCCACGGGCGCGAGGCCGCGCCGGGCCAACGCGGCGTCGAAGCCGGCCGGATCGGCGCGGACAATGCGGATGTCATGCATGGCGGAAACTCAGCTGTTGTCGTCGCGCTTCGGCGCCACCCAGCCCGCGGCCAGGATCGAGATTTCGTAAAGGGCGATCAGCGGCACGGCGAGCCCGATCTGGCTGATGATGTCGGGCGGCGTGATTACCGCCGCGATACCGAACATGCCGACGATCGCGTAGCGCCGCCCCTTCTTCAGCCCGGCGACCGAGATGATGCCCACCTTGGCCATCAGCGTCAGTGCCACAGGCAGCTGAAAGGCCACGCCGAAGGCCAGGATCATGTGCATGACCAGGCTCAGGTATTCGCTGACCTTGGCCTCAAGCTGCACTGGCAGCACACCGCCGCCGGGCGGCGTCTCGAAGGAGATGAAGAACTTCCAGGCGAGCGGGAAGATGAAATAATAGGCCAGCGCGGCGCCCAGTATGAAGAGCACCGGCGAGGCGAGCAGGAAGGGCAGCAGCGCCTTCTTCTCGCTGCGGTAAAGGCCCGGCGCGATGAACAGCCAGAGCTGCGTCGCCCACATCGGGAAGCTGAGGAAGACGGCGCCGAACAGCGCGACCTTCAGATAGGTGAAGAAAGCTTCATAGAGGGCGGTGAAGATCATCCGCCGCTCGCCGCCGCTCTGCTGCTGCAGGATGTCGGCCAGCGGGCGCGCCAGGAAGCCGTAGATCTGCGCCGAGAAATAGTAGCAGAGCGCGAAGGCGATGATGAACGCGCCGAGCGACCATAGCAGCCGGGTCCGTAGTTCGAGCAAGTGCTCGATCAGCGGCATCGGCTTGTCGTCGATCGTATCTTCCGGTTCTCGGGGCACGGATGGTTTGCTCAGACGTTCGGGGTTGCGGGCTTGTCCGGGACCGTCTGAACGGTGCCGGAGGCAGGCTGGGCGGCAGGCGCCGCGGCGCTGGCTTCGGCAGGCCGCTCAGGGGCGGTCGGGCGGGCGGGGCCGGATTCGGCCGCAACCGCAGGCGGGATGAAGGCCGGGGCCGCACTCGTCTCCACATGCTCTGGCGCAGTGGAGGGCGGGGCCGCGGGCGTCGCCGGGCTGGTGGTGGCGGAGGAGGTCGGCTCGGGTTTCCAGGCATCCTTCAACGGGTCGTCGTTGAAGGTACGCCGGATCGAGCCGTCCTGGTCAAGGTTACGCTCGATCGTGCCCTTCAGGTCGAAGTTCCGGATGTCGCGAATCTGGTCGCGCACATCCTCCAGCTTGGCCTCGCGGACCAGCTCGTCAGCATGCGACTGGAACTCCGCGGCCATGCGCCGCAGCTTCTGGATGCCCTTGGCGATGTTGCGGATGGCGTCCGGCAGGTCCTTTGGCCCGATCACCACCACCGCCACCACGGCGATCAAGGCCAGTTCGGACCACGCTAAATCGAACATGTGCTTCCCATCTCCCCCAGCCGGGGGCCGCTTCCGTTAGCAGGAACGGAGGACAGCGCCAATCGGCCGCCTTGCTTCCCGTTTACCCATTCCGTCTATCTAGGCACTTCCTGCCGAAAAGACGAAGGCGGGTAGCCCCATCTGAAGAAGCGTTCACAGGAGGCTGCCCCCCGCTGCGCCGCCGGGCCCTGGCTGCCCCTCGCCCACGAGCAGCTCCTCGCGCCGCGGCAGGTCGGCCAGGACGCGCAGGCCAAAATGCTCCAGGAAGCGGGGCGTGGTGCCCCAGAGCGTCGGCCGGCCCGGCACCTCCTTGCGGCCGCGCGGCGCGATCAGCGACTGCTCCAGCAGCGTCTCCAGCGTGGACTGGGAAAGGCTGGTGCCGCGGATCTCCTCGATCTCCGGCCGGGTGATGGGCTGGTGATAGGCGATGATGGCCAGCGCCTCCATCGCCGCGCGCGGCAGGCGGCGGGGCGTCTCCACCACGCGGGTCAGCACCGGCGCCAGGTCCGGGGCGGTGCGGAAGGCGTAGCCGCCGGCCACCTCGGTCAGCTCCACGCCGCGGCCGGCATAGCGGGAGGCGAGCAGGGTCAGCACGGCGTCCGCGCGCAGCCCCTCGGGCAGCAGGTCCTGCAGGCGCTGCGGCGGCACCGGGCGATCAGACGCGAAGACCAGCGCCTCGGCGAGGCGCAGCGCGTGTTCGACCTGGGCGATGCCTGCCGGGTCCTCGTCAGGCGGCAGCGGCGTCATGATCGGCTCCCTCCAGCGCCGCCTCGGCTGCCGCGCAGCGCCGCAGCAGGATGGGGCCGAAGGCGGCTTCCTGGCGCAACTCGATACTGCCGCCCCGCGCCATCTCCAACCCCGCGATGAGTGTCGCGGCCAGGGCGGCGCGCCGCTCCACCGGGTCCTCCAGCGATTCGGGGAGAAAGCGCTGCAATTCGCCCCATTCCGGCAGGGCGCCGACCAGCCGCGCCAGCCGCTCCAGCGCCTCCTGCACCGTCCAGAGTCGACGCGGCTTGGGGCGATAGGGCCGCTTCGCGGACGAGCGGCGCAGCGCCTCCACATAGGCCCGCAGCAGCATCGGCAGGTCGGCGTTCAGGCCGCTGCGATCCTGCCGCAGGAAGCTTTCCGGATTGCCACGCTCCAGCACCTCCTGGCCGAGTTGCGGCCGCATGGCGAGCCATTGGGCAGCGGCCCGCATCCGCTCCAGCTCGGCCAGGCGCTCGGCGAGTTGCCCGGCCAGGGCCTCCGCATCCTCCTCCTCCTGCGGGTCCTCAGGCAGCAGCAGGCGGGACTTCAACCAAGCCAGCCAGGCGGCCATCACGAGCCAATCCGCCGCCAGCTCCAGCCGGACGCGGCGGGCCCCTTCGATCACCGCGAGGTATTGGTCCACCAGATCGAGGATGGAAAGCCGGGCGATGTCCACCTTCTGCGCGCGCGCCAGCTCCAGCAGCAGGTCGAGCGGCCCCTCATAGCCGTCCAGGCTGACATGCAGTGTCTCAGGCGCCGTCATGACCCCTGCCCGGCCAGCCACAGGATCAGGTTGAAGCCGGGCCCGGTAACCAGATCGACCAGCCAGCCCAGCAGGTCGAGCGAGGGCGAGATGCGCGGCAGCACGAAGATCAGCAGGAGCACGATCAACAACCCGCCGCGCTCCAGCCGTGCAACCCGCATCGCCAGCGGCGCCGGCAGCAGGCCCACCAGGATGCGCCCGCCATCCAGCGGCGGGATCGGCAGCAGGTTGAACAGGCCGAGCAGCAGGTTCGCGAGGATGGAGAGGATGATGAAGCGGATGCCAAGCGCCATCGCCTCCGGCGGCAGCACCCCGCCAAGGTTCTCCAGCGGGTGCGCCAGCATCGCCGCGCACCAGGCGAGAAAAACGTTCATCGCCGGCCCGGCCGCGGCCACCAGCGCCATGCCCGAGCGCGGATCGCGCAGCCGGCGGACATCCACCGGCACCGGCTTCGCCCAGCCGAACATGGCCTCGACCCTGCCGATGGTCAGGAGCTGGACCAGCAGCAGCATGCCCGGAAGCAGAATGGTGCCGACCGGATCGACATGCCGCAGCGGGTTCAGGCTGAGGCGGCCGGCGCGCTGCGCAGTGTCGTCCCCGAGCGCAAGGGCGGCATAACCATGCGCCGCCTCATGCAGGGTGATGGCCAGGACCGAGGCGAGGACGGCGACGGCAAGCTCGGGCAGCCAGCCGATCACGCCGCCTCCCGCAACAGCGCATCCCGCCGGGCGGCCAGCGCGGCGGGGTCGTCGGCGCGGCCCTGGCTGGCCAGTCGGGTGGCCTCGCGCGCGGCGGCGAGGCGGGCGGCGGCGCGGTCGGTGAGCGGCGCGCTGCCTTCCAGCACGGAAACCGTCTCCGCCAGATCGCCCGTGCAGTGCAGCACCAGGTCACAGCCGGCTGCGAGAGCCGCGGCCGCCAGCTCGCCCGGCACTCCCCGGAGTGCGCGCATGGCGAGGTCATCCGAGACCAGCACACCATCGAAGCCGATGGCGCCCCGGATCACCTCGGAGATCACGCGCGGCGACAGGGTGGCTGGAAGCTCGGCGTCGAAGGCGGGATAGAGGATATGGGCTGTCATCGCCCAGGCGCCGCGGGATGCCAGGGCACGGAACGGCGCCAGGTCGACCTCCAGCACCTCGCTTGCCTCGCTGACGCGTGGCAGTTCCAAGTGGCTGTCCGCCAGGGCGCGGCCATGACCGGGAATGTGCTTGATGACCGGGATGGTGCCCGCCGCCTGCAGCCCTGCGATCCAGGCCGCCCCGAGGCGGGCCACCTCGTCCGGCGTGGCGCCGAAGGAGCGATCGCCAATGATGTCATGGGCGCCGGGCAGGCGCAGGTCCAGCACCGGCGCACAGACGACGTCCAGCCCCATGGCCGCGCACTCCAGCCCGAGCAGCGTGGCATTGGCCTCTGCCGCGCCGGCAGGGCGCCCCTCGAAAGTGGCGGCTGGGGGAAAGGCCGGCCAGTGCGGCGGCCGCAGGCGGGCGACGCGGCCGCCCTCCTGGTCGATCAGGATCGGCGCCTCGGCGCCCAACTCCTCGCGGATGGCGGCCGTGAGGGCGGCGAGCTGCGCCGGCTCCTGCACGTTGCGCGCGAACAGGATCGCCCCGAGCGGACGCAGGCGGCGCAGCATCGCCACCTCCTCCGCCAGCAGGACGGGGCCGGACAGGCCGACGATGGCCGCGCGCGGCGTGGACATGGTGAAAGCGCCCTTGTTCAGCCGCCGATGACGGCGCAGGCGCCGCCCCGGCTCTTCATCGACTCGCAGAAGGTGCTTGCCGTATCCCGGCTTTCGAAACCGCCGGTCCGCAGCCGCCACATGGTCGGCTTGCCCTCGCGCTCGAAGCGGATGATGTGCGGCGTGCGGCCCTGCATCAGGTCCGGCGCGCGGCGGCCGAGGCGCTCCCACTCGGTACGGGCTCCATCCTCGGAATCGAGCGCACCGAGCTGCACCATGACTCCGCCGACCACACGCGCGGGAGCCGGCGGCGGCGCAACGACCGTCTTCACGGGCGGAGGCGCGGCCGGTGCCTGGGCGACAGGTGCCGGCGCACTCGGCGGAGCCGCGGGAGCGGCCTCCCTCGGCAGCGGCGCGGCTTGCGGCACCGCGGCGGGGGCCGGTTCGGCGGCGGCCTGCTGCGGGGGAGCCGCCGGCATCGCAGCCGGAGCCGGCGGGGTGGCGGAAGGAGGCGGCGTGGTGGCGGCCCGCAACGCGTCGAGGTTCGGCGTCTCGGCCGCCGGGCCGAGACGTCCGCTCGGCTCATAGGCCCCACCGATATTGCGCCGCTCGAAGATGATTTCGTCCTGGTTGGGGACGCGCAGCCCCCCGCGATCCTCAGGCTTCACCTTCACCGGGCGCGAGTCGGCCTCGATCACGGGGATGGTATGGTCCGTGTACCGCGTCACGGCCCAGCCAACGAGGCCGCCGACGGCCAGCAGCCCTGCAAGGCCGCCCGCCACAAGAAACAGGCGCGGCGGTCCGCTTTCTGCGGAGGCCTGCCGCACACGATAGGACGGGACCTGAACTTCCCTCACCGCATTTCCTCAACTGGCGCGACGCCCATGACCCGCAGGCCCGAGCGGATGACGACGGCCGTTGCGGCCACCAGCGCGAGGCGTGCCCGCGTGGCTTCCGGCTCTTCGGCGCGAATGAAGCGGAGTGTCGCATCATCCCGCCCTCGGTTCCACAAAATATGAAAGTCGGCGGCCAAGTCTTGGAGATAAAAGGCAATTCGGTGTGGCTCCCGCGCCGCAGCAGCGGCCTCCACCGTACGCGGCCAAGCGGCCATGCGGCGGATCAGGGCCAGTTCGGCGGGGTCACGCAGCGCATTGAGCGGCGCTCCGGACAATTCAACCGTCGCGGGATCACCGGCCTGCCGCAGCACCGAGCGGCAGCGGGCGTGTGCGTACTGGACGTAGAAGACTGGATTGTCGCGCGACTGTTCGACAACCTTGTCGAGGTCGAAGTCCATCTGCGCGTCGGACTTGCGCGTCAGCATGGTGAAGCGCACGGCGTCGCGACCGACTTCATCGATCAGGTCGCGCAGCGTGATGTAGGTGCCAGCGCGCTTCGACATCCGCACGGGCTCGCCGCCCTTCATCACCTTGACGATCTGCGTCAGCACCACCTCGAAGCCGACCGGCTTCTCGCCCGAGAGCGCCGCGACCGCCGCCTTCATGCGCGAGACATAGCCGCCGTGGTCGGCACCCCAGACCTGCACCAGCTCGTCGAAGCCACGCGCGATCTTGTCGGCGTGGTTGCCGATGTCGTTGGCGAAATAGGTGTTGCTGCCGTCGCTCTTGCGCAGCGGGCGGTCCACGTCGTCGCCAAAGCGGGTGGAGGCGAAGAGCGTCTGCGGGCGGGGCTCCCAGTCGTCCGGCAGCTTGCCCTTGGGCGGCTCCAGCACGCCCTCATAGACCAGCCCCTTCGCCGCCAGCTCGGCGATGGCGCGGTCCGCCACCCCAGCCTTCACCAGGGCAGCCTCGCTGATGAACACGTCATGCTCGACGCCCAGCGCGGCGAGGTCCTCGCGGATCTCGTCCATCATCCGGGCGACGGCGAACTCGCGCACCGTGTCGAGCCAGAGGGTGGGATCGGCCGGGCGCGCACCGGGCGCCAGAGCCTCGCCATGCTGCGCCTTCAGCGCCTCGCCGACGGGGATCAGGTACTCGCCGCGATACTGCAGGCCGTTCGGCGTGGAGGCGGCATATTCTTCCTCCGTCAGCGGCGTGCCGAGCACCTGGAGGTAGCGCCAGTAGGCGGCGTAGGCGAGCGCCTGCACCTGCGCGCCGGCGTCGTTGACGTAGTATTCCTTGGTGACGTCGTAGCCCGCCTTGGCCATCAGGTTGGCCAGCGCGTCGCCCACCACGGCGCCGCGGCAATGGCCGACATGCATCGGGCCGGTCGGGTTGGCGGAGACATACTCCACATTCGCCCGCACGCCGCTGCCGCCCCGGCTGGTGCCGTAGCCTTCCCCGGCGCGCAGCACCACCGGCACCTGGCCGAGCAGGAAGGATTCAGCCAGCCGCAGGTTGACGAAGCCCGGGCCGGCCGGCGCGGCCTCGGCCACCATCGGCAGCTCGGCCAGGGCCTGGGCCAGCGGCGCGGCGATCTTCGGCGGCGGCAGCTTCGCGGCCTTGGCCACCACCATGGCGGCGTTGGTGGACATGTCGCCATGCGCCGCGTCGCGCGGCGGCTCGACGGCGACGCGGGAGAGCGCCTCCTCGGGCAACTCGGGCAGGATGCGGCGCAGGCAGGCCAGAACCTCCGTGCGCAGCGCGGCGAAGATATCCTGCGGGGCGGCGGGGTTCTGTTCCATGGTGTCCGTTCAGCAGGGAATGTGGGGGTCGGTGAGGCGCCGGTGCTCTTCCAGCGCGAAGCGGTCGGTCATGCTGGCGATGTAGTCGCAGACCACGGCGGCGCAGCGCGCGGTGCCGGGCGCGCCGGCGCCCTCGCGCCACTCGGGCGGCAGCATGTCCGGCCCGCCATGCAGCAGGCTAAAGAGCATCTGCACGACGCGCTTCGACTTCTGCGTGGTGCGGTTGACCCGCCAGTGGCGGTACATGCGGCCGCGCAGGAAGTCGCGCACCTGCTGGTTGGCGGCCTGCATCGGCTCGCTGAAGGCGATCATCGGCCGGCCGGCGGCGCGCACGTCCTCGACGCTCCTCGGCGCCAGCGCGGCAAGGCGTCGTCCCGCCTCGGCCATCACGTCCTGCACCATGGCGTTGATGACGCGGCGGATGGACTCGCTGGCCTGCCGTCCGGGCGAGGCGTCGGGATGCAGCTTGCGCACCTCGCGCACCGCGTCGCCCACCAGCGGAAGGGTCGCGGCATCGTCCAGGCTGAAGAGCCCGGCGCGCAGGCCATCGTCGAGATCATGGTTGTTATAGGCGATGTCGTCGGCCAACGCGGCAACCTGCGCCTCGACCGACGCATGGCTCCCGAGGTCCAGCGGGTGCCGGCTATCGTACTCCGCCATGAAGGGCGACGGGCGGCGGATCGGGCCGTTGTGCTTGGCCAGCCCCTCCAGCGTCTCCCAGGTCAGGTTCAGCCCGTCGAAGCCGGCATAGCGCTTCTCCAGCACCGTCACCGCCTTCAGGCTCTGGGCGTTGTGGTCGAAGCCGCCATAAGGGCGCATGAGCCCGTTCAGCGCCTCCTCCCCGGCATGGCCGAAGGGCGGGTGGCCGAGGTCGTGCGCCAGGGCCAATGCCTCCGCCAGATCCTCGTCGATCCGCAACCGCCGCGCGATCGAACGGGCGAGCTGCGCCACCTCGATGCTGTGGGTCAACCGCGTCCGGAAGGCATCGCCCTCGTGGTAGATGAAGACCTGCGTCTTGTACTGCAGCCGGCGGAAGGCCGTGCTGTGGATGATGCGGTCCCGGTCCCGCTGGAAGGGCGAGCGCACGCCGTCCGCCGGCTCCGGGTGGAGCCGGCCCCGCGAAGTCTCGGGCCGGACGGCGAAGGGGGCGAGGTCAGGCATGATCGCGGCGGCTTACCAGCCGCTCCGCCGGCTCGCAACGCCGCTGAAACCCTGGTCCGGCGGTTGGAAACCCGCCCTGCCCCGCCTATGTTGCGAGCCGAGGAGTTTTTGCCATGCCCGACGGCACCACGACCGCCCCCGCCTTCCGCGTCACGCCGAGCGCCTTTGCCCAGGTGGCCGAGATCGCCGCCCGTGAGGGCCGCCCGCAGGCCGGGCTGCGCGTTGCCGTGCAGGCCGGCGGCTGCTCCGGCTTCCAGTACTCCTTTCAGCTTGAGGATAGCCCGGCAGAGGATGACCTGGTGCTGGAGGGCGGCGGGACTCGCGTGATGGTCGATCCCGTCAGCCTGGACCTTCTCGCCGGTGGCGAGCTGGACTGGGCGGACGAGCTGATCGGCGCACATTTCGCGATCAGGAACCCGCAGGCGGCCTCGGGCTGCGGCTGCGGCGCTTCCTTCTCCATCGGCTGAGGCAAGCGCGGCTCCCGTGCGCCTCGCCAGCTTCAACGTGAATTCGGTGCGCAAGCGCGTGCCGCATCTCCGCCGCTTCCTGCAAACCGCTCAGCCCGACCTCCTGTTCCTCCAGGAGCTGAAGTGCCGCACGGAGGAGTTCCCGGTCGGCGAGCTGGCCGATCTGGGCTATCGCGCCCATGCTGTCGGCCAGCCCGGCGGCCGGAACGGCGTGGCCGTGCTCTCCCGGGTGCCCTTCGAGGTGGTCGCGGAAGAGCTTCCGGGCGAGAGCGCCGACGAACATGCCCGCTACATTGAGGTGGCGGCGGAAGGTGGCCGTTTCGCCGGCATCTACCTACCCAACGGCAATTCCGGCGGCGCCGAGGGTTTCGCCTACAAGCTGCGGTGGATGGAGCGGCTGCGCACCCTGGCGGCGGACCGGCTGGACAGCTTCCTGCCCTTCGCCATCCTGGGGGATTTCAATGTCTGCCCCGGCCCGCTGGACTCGCCGCCCGGCGCCATGCCGCCGACCGATGCGCTGGTCCGCCCGGAGAGCCGCGCCGCCTACAATGCGCTGCTGCATCTCGGCCTGACCGATGCGGTGCGGGCGCTGCATCCCGGCGAACGGATCTACACCTACTGGGACTATGGCCCCGCCTTCGAGGGCAACCGGGGCCTGCGGATCGACCACGCCCTGCTTTCGCCGGACCTGGCGGAGCGACTGGCCGGGGCCTCGGTGGATACGGCGACGCGGGCCCAGGAACAGCCCTCGGACCACGCCCCCGTCGTCATCGACCTGAACTGAGCGCTGCCTCACCAGCCGGGCGGCGGAGCCGGCGGGGCGGATGGCGGAACCCAGGGCGTGGGTGACGGCGGAGCCGGCGCCGGCTCCACATAGTAGTAGGGCGGCGGGGCATAGACGCCGAGCACAGGCTGGACGGTGCAGCCGCCCAGCCCCAACCCGGTGCCGGCCAGGAGCAGCAGTGCTGTGGACCGGCCCGTCATCTCAGCGCCAACCCGGCTCGACCCAGACCCAGCCGCCGCGCCGCTCCACCCAGCGGCCTTCCCGCCAGCGCCCACGGCGCGGCTCGACCCAACGCCCTGGCGCCCAGTCATAGCGCCCGGCCCGCCAGACCCAGTGGCCGGGCTGCCACATCAGTTGCGGACGCGGCGGCGGCCCCGGCCGGCGTTCCGGGCGGGGCGGCGGTGGCGCAGGCGGGCGGTGCGGTCCACGGCCCGGCGGGCCGTAATCAGGGCCGCGTCCCGGCGGCGGGCCGTAGCCAGGGCCGCGCCCCGGTGGACCACCCGGCGGCGGGCCATAGGGCTGCGCCTCGGCCCGGACAGCGAACGGCAGGGTAGCAGCACCCGCCAGCATACCGCCCAGAAGGCTGCGCCGGTTCAGCATCACGCGTTCTCCTTCCCCGGCCGCCTCAGGCGCCCGGAACACTGCTGCAAGGCTTGCGGCGGGGAGGCAGACCAGTCCCACAAATGGGGGTCTGCGCGGCCGGCACTGCCGTCTCCCTCCGCAACGTCGGCCACGGCCCGAAGGCTGCACCGGCGATGCAGGAAGCTTCATCGGGAAGGATGGCGAAGCCAGGGCGGAAGCGTGACAAACCGGGGCAGCATGTTACCGCCCCGGTAACACAGAGCGGTGTCAGATATCCGCGTAGCAATGCGTCTCGGCCGCGCCGCCAGGATGGGTGACGGCGCCAAGATGGGCCGGGCCCACGGTCTGCGCGTATTTCCACAGCGCGCCGGAATTGTAATCCGTCTTGCGCGGCTGCCAGGCGGCGCGGCGCCTGGCCATCTCCTCGTCGGAGATCAGCACGTCGATGCTGCCCTTCTCGGCATCGATGACGATGCGGTCGCCGTCCTTCAGCAGGCCGATCGGGCCGCCGACCGCCGCCTCCGGCCCGACATGGCCGATGCAGAAGCCGCGCGTGGCGCCGGAGAATCGACCGTCGGTGATCAGCGCCACCTTGTCGCCCATGCCCTGGCCATAGATGGCGGCGGTGGTGGACAGCATCTCACGCATGCCCGGCCCACCCTTCGGCCCCTCGTAGCGGATGATGATGATGTCACCTTCCTTGTAGGCGCGCTGGTCCACGGCCTTGAAGGCGTCCTCCTCGCAGTCGAAGCAGAGCGCCGTGCCCTCGAAGCGAAGGTTCTTCATGCCGGCGATCTTCACGATGGCGCCGTCTGGCGCGAGGTTGCCCTGCAGGCCCACCACGCCGCCGGTCGGCGAGATCGGCTCGGCGACCGGGCGGATGACGTCCTGGTCCCGCGGGAAGATCACCTCGCGGTGGTTCTCCGCCAGGCTCTGGCCGGTGACGGTGATGCAGTCGCCATGCAGCAGGCCGGCATCGAGCAGTGCCTTCACGATCACGGGGATGCCGCCGATCTTGTAGACGTCATAGGCCACATAGCGGCCACCCGGCTTGAGGTCGCCGATATAGGGCGCCTTGCGCATGATCTCGGCGACGTCCTGCAGGGTAAACTTGATCCCGGCCTCGTGCGCCATGGCCGGCAGATGCAGGCCGGCATTGGTGGAGCCGCCGGTAGCGCCAACGATCAGCGCCGCGTTGTAGAGCGATTCCTTCGTGACGATGTCGCGCGGGCGGATGTTGCGCTTCAGCAGTTCCATCACCGCCTTGCCGGACTCGACGGCCCACTTGTCGCGATCCTCATAGGGGGCGGGGGCGCCGGCGGAGCCGGGCAGCGCCAGGCCAATCGCCTCCGAGACGGTCGCCATGGTGTTGGCGGTGAACTGGCCGCCGCAGGCTCCGGCGCTCGGGCAGGCCACGCATTCCAGCGCGTGCAGGTCCTCGTCCGACATGTTGCCGGCGGCGTGCTGGCCGACCGCCTCGAAGACGTCCACCACCGTGACGTCCCGCCCCTTGAACTTCCCGGGCAGGATCGAGCCGCCATACATGAAGACGCTCGGCACGTTCAGCCGAAGCATGGCCATCATCATGCCCGGCAGGGACTTGTCGCAGCCGGCGAGGCCAACCAGCGCGTCGTAGCAGTGGCCGCGCATGGTCAGCTCGACCGTGTCTGCGATGGCGTCGCGGCTGGCCAGCGAGGACTTCATGCCCTGGTGGCCCATGGCGATGCCGTCGGTGACGGTGATGGTGGTGAACTCGCGCGGCGTGCCCTGGGCGTGCTTCACGCCGAGCTTCACGCTCTGCGCCTGCCGGCTCAGCGCGATGTTGCAGGGCGCCGCCTCGTTCCAGCAGGTGGCGACGCCCACCAGCGGCTGGGCGATCTCCTCCTCGGTCATGCCCATGGCATAGTAGTAGGAGCGGTGCGGCGCGCGCTCCGGGCCGACCGTCACATGGCGGCTCGGCAGGCGCGACTTGTCCCATTGATGCTCGGCCATGCCGGCGTACCCTTCTCGTCGTTGCGTCCCGCAACAGGTATCGCGCAGCACTCCGCCGTGGGCAACCGAGAGCGGGCAGGAAGGCTGGGGGAAAGAATTCCCCCAGACCCCCATCCTTCTTCTATCAGTTTGCCGCTCCTCCGCCCCTCAGGCGGAAGGCCGCAGCGACCTCACCCGCCAATGCGGGCCAGCGCCGCCTCAAGCCGCGCCACCTCGGCCTCGAAGGCCGCCAGGCGCTCGCGGTTCTCCTCCACCACCTCCGGCTTGGCGCGGGCGACGAAGTCGGCATTGGCCAGCTTCTGCGCCACCTTTGCCCCCTCGGCGCGGGCCTTGTCGCGCTCCTTGGCGAGGCGCGCGCGCTCGGCGGGAAGGTCGATCGCATCGGCCAGCGGCAGCAGCACGGTCGCCTCGCCGACCACCGCCTGCGCCACGCCCTTCGGATCCTCGCCCTCGGACAGGGCACGGAACTCGGTGGCGCGGCCGAGGCGGCGGATCGCCTCGATCCAGCGCTCACCGCGTGCCAGCGTCTCCGGCGAGGCGCCCTGCAGCAGCAGCGGCACGGTGACGGAGGGCGGCACGTTCATCTCCGAACGTACGCCGCGCACGGTGGAGATCAGGCTCACCAGCCAGTCCAGCTCGGCACGGGCCTGCTCGGCGCCCGGCACGGCCACCGGCTCCGGCCAGGCGGCGCGGATCAGGCTGAACTCGGCGCCATAGCCGAAGCGGTCCCACAACTCCTCGGTGATGTAGGGCATCACCGGGTGGAGCAGGCGCAGGATGGTGCCAAGCACATGCTGGGCCGCTCCCTTCACTTCTGCCTTCTCTGCCCCGTCCGGCCCGTTGAGCGCGGGCTTGGCGAACTCCAGGAACCAGTCGCAGAAGCTGTTCCAGACGAAGCGGTAGCAAGCGCCCGCATAGTCATCCATGCGGTAGGCTTCGAGCGCCTCGGTGGCCTCGCGGATGGCGGCGTTGGCCGCATCCAGGATCCAGCGCGCCAGCGGCGTCTGCACGGCCGCCGGGTCAAAGGAGGCGTCTGGCGCGATACCGTTCATCTCGCAGAAGCGCGCGGCGTTCCACAGCTTGGTGCCGAAGGAACGGAAATCCTCCACCCGCTTGCGGCCGAGCTTCACGTCGCGGCCCGGCGTGGCCAGCGAGGCGATGGTGAAGCGCAGGGCGTCGGCGCCGAAGCTTTCCACCAGTTCCAACGGGTCGATGACGTTGCCCTTCGACTTCGACATCTTCTGGCCCTTCTCGTCGCGGACCAGGCCGTGGATGTAGACCGTGCGGAAGGGCACATCGCCCATGAAGTGGTGGCCCATCATCATCATCCGGGCGACCCAGAAGAAGATGATGTCCCAGCCCGTCACCAGCACGTCGCCGGGGTAGTACTTGGCGAGTTCCGGCGTCTGCTGCGGCCAGCCGAGGGTGCTGAAGGGCCAGAGGGCGGAGCTGAACCAGGTGTCCAGCACGTCCGGGTCGCGCTCCAGCGTCACGCTGTCGCCGAGCTTGGCGCGGGCCTGGGCAAGCGCCTCCTCCTCGCTGCGCGCGACGAAGACGCTGCCATCCGGCGCGTACCAGGCCGGGATCTGGTGGCCCCACCAGAGCTGACGGCTGATGCACCAGGGCTGGATGTCGCGCATCCAGGAGAAGAAGATGTTCTCGAAGTGCTTCGGCACGAACTGGGTGCGGCCGGTCTCGACGGCCTCGATGGCCGGCTTGGCCAGGGTCGCGGCGTCGCAGTACCACTGCAGGGTCAGGCGCGGCTCGATCGGCACGCCCGAGCGGTCGCCATGCGGCACGGCATGGGTGTGCGGCTCAATGGTCTCGACCAGTTCCAGCCGCTCCAGCTCGGCGACGATTGCCTTGCGCGCGGCGAAGCGGTCCTGCCCAGCGAGGGAACGGACGAATTCCGGCTCCGCCACGCCTTCGACGGCCGCCAGATCGGCCTCGATCTCGCCAAGGAAGACGTGGCCGTCCGCATCCAGCACGGAGGGCATGGCGAGGTTGTGCCGCTTGCCCACGGCGAAGTCGTTGAAGTCATGCGCGGGGGTGATCTTCACCGCGCCAGAGCCTTTCTCTGGGTCCGAGTACTCGTCCGCCACGATGGGGATGCGGCGGCCCACCAGCGGCAGGATGGCGAACTTGCCGACAAGGTCGCGGAACCGCTCGTCCTCCGGGTGGACGGCCACGGCGGTGTCGCCCAGCATGGTTTCTGGCCGGGTGGTGGCGACGACGATGAAGCGTCCAGGCGCGCCCTCCACGGGGTAGCGCAGGTGCCAGAGGCTGCCCTTCACCTCGCGGCTCTCCACCTCCAGGTCGGAGATGGCGGTCTGGAACTTCGGGTCCCAGTTCACCAGCCGGCGATCGCGGTAGATCAGCCCCTGCTCGTGGAGCGTGACGAAGACCTCGCGCACCGCCTCGGAAAGGCCGGCATCCATGGTGAAGCGCTCGCGCGGCCAGTCCAGGCTGGCGCCCAGGCGGCGGAGTTGGCGGGTGATGTTGCCGCCCGACTGCGCCTTCCATTCCCAGACATGCTCCAGGAACTTCTCGCGCCCGATCTCCCGCCGATCCACGCCCTGCCCGCCCAGCAGCCGCTCGACGACCATCTGCGTGGCGATGCCGGCATGATCGGTGCCGGGCTGCCACAGCGCGTCCCGCCCCTGCATGCGCCGCCAGCGGATCAGCGTGTCCTGGATGGTGAAGGTCAGCGCATGGCCGATATGCAGGCTGCCCGTGACGTTGGGCGGCGGGATCATGATGGTGAAGGGCGCCGCGCTGCTGCCGGGATCGGCGCTGAAGGCGCCGCTCGCCTCCCACCCCTCATAGAGGCGTTGTTCGAAGGCGGCGGGCGAGAGGGTCTTGTCGAGCATGGGCGCACGCTTGGGCGGGAGCCGCCCGCGCGTCAAGAGGCTCGCGCGCGGATCGCCCGCACGGCCCGCATCAGCCCGGGCTGTGGCCCGTCAGACGGGCGATCTCGGCCTTAACCTGCCGCTCCACGATGGCGGGCAGGTGCTCGTCCAACCAAGCCTTAAGCAATGGGCGAAGCTCCTCGCGCACCACGTCCTCGATGGTGGGTCCTGCCTCCCGCCGGACTGGCGCCTGCGGGTTGCCCGCCACGGCCCGGGCGAGCCCTTCCAGCGCCGTCACCACCGCAGCGGCGGGCACCGTGGCCTCGGCCCGCTCTACCGCGCGATCCTCCGGAGAGCGGTTCGCTTCCGGCGCGGGCAGGGTGGGCCGCACGAGCATGTCTTCGGTCAGTTCCAGCGGCTGGTCGCGGGAGCTGTGCCGCTCATCCTCGTTCAGGATCTGCCGGATCGAGGCGAGGATCTCCTCCATGGAGGGGTCAGAAGGGTTGGAGGGCGGTTCCGCCATGTCACTTCCCCTTCTGCTCCAGCGGGTTTCCTGTGCCGAACCACTTGGAGCGGACGGCGTTGTAGTATTCCTCCATGTCGTACTGGGCGACCGGGAGGGCGAGGTCGCGGGCGGTGAGGCGGCCGACCGCGGCGGCCAGGTTGTAGCTGGCGGTGACC